>CAWJVX010000004.1:0-311438 GCA_963846435.1 uncultured Gemmatimonadales bacterium
CCGACATGTAGAGAGTCCGCTGTCCGGGCCAGCGCTCCCGGATGCGAAGGGTGACCTGAACTCCGTCGGCGAGCGCAGTGCCACGATGTTGACAATCACCAGCTGAATCCCCGAGGGGGCCGTCTCCAGCACCCCCATGTCCTCCTCGCCGCCCTCGGCTTCGAAGACCCGGAAGCCCCACTCGCTGAGGAGCCGGTGCGCCATGCGCCGGACGGGTGGGCTGGTCGTCTATGACGAGAAGGCACCGGGAGCATGACGAATGTTCGGGTAGCGTTACTGTTGCGCCAGAATGAATATTTTCCGGGCCCTCACCCGCCGGCTAGGGGCTCCCCGCACGGGGGACCGGCCGGATAAATATCCGACTATACGGGATCGGGTGTCCCTGTCATGGTGATGCGGATCACACCAGCCTGAATCGGACACGGCGGCACTACTCAGCCTCGGCTCGACGCTCTATCCGAATTCCTCGAGCCGGGACCGGCGCTGATCGTCTGGGTACCGTGAAGAAGCCCGCGGAACCGGCAAATGGCGATGGTAGGAACCCGGTCACGATCGACCGCGTCGGTGGTGGCGAGGGCTCGAGTGCAGCGACAGCACCAGGTCCACCATCACGCCGGCCGGATGCCACTCGCCCGGTGGTATGCCTGGATATAGGCTGCCGTATGCGGACCTGAGCAGGGCCTGCCGGACGTCGGCCCTGGTTCGTCCACCCTCCAGCGCGGCTCGATCCTGTGCGCTCATCCGTGTCCCTCCCTCCCTTTTGCCGTCTCTCGGCGTGAGAGACCACCTGATTCGGTTCGTTGGCTCGGTCGGCCCCGGAGTCACTGAGCGGCTGGAGTTTTCCGGTAGGCCGGCCGGCCGCGCCGAGAGACCACGGTACTCGAAGTGATCGTCGTGCAGAAGCCGTTTGCCGGTAACGACGCCCGATTTCGACGGTACTACTGAATCATGTCGGTTACGTGGCGGAGCAGCTTCTCGACCGGCATCCAGATGCCCGGCTCCAGCCCGGTAGAGCCCAGCATATTCGGACCTGAGTCTCCCCTCCCGACCGCGTGGCTTGCTCACGGGCGCCTCCAGATTGTGAGGAATCCGCCAATTTACACCGACTTCCCAAAGGCGGAGAGTGGCAGGAGAGAACTGGATAAGAAAGGCCGGCGGACGCACCCTGCGCCCGCCGGCCGTTCGACACCTATCGATTACCCCCGCCGCCGGGCCGACCGCCGCGCCGCCGCCCTGACCACCACCACCACCCTGGCCGCCGCCGGGACCTTTCCCGCCGCCGCCCTGACCACCGCCGCCCGACCACCGCCGCCTTGCCACCACCGCCGCCTGACCACCACCGCCGCCCGGGCCCCTCCCGCCACCGCCGCCACCACCGGGTCCGCCGCTGCCGCCCGGCCCCAGCATCTCCGCCTCCGCCACCGCCGCCCGGATTGCCGCCACCCCCGCCGCCGGGACCTTTGCCGCCTCCGCCACCGCCACCGCCGGGACTACCGCCGCCACCAGGACCTCGGCCGCCACCACGCCGCCGCCACCGCCGGGACTACCGCCGCCACCAGGACCTTTGCCGCCGCCACCGCCACCCCGCCGGGATTCCCACCGCCTCCACCCGGTCCTTTGCCTCCACCTCCACCTCCGCCCTGCCCGCCGCCCTGGCCCCCACCACCCTTTCCACCGCCGGGGTCATCCTTCCTCGCGGTAGGTGATAGTGGGTCACCCATGCCGGAGAACACCCGGTTTTGTTCCTGTGTCATGGCCTGACTCCTTTGACTGGTGAGCTGATGATCCTTCCCACGATTGCGGCCAGTGACCGCATTTTCAAACCAGCAACCACCCAGGGGGTGCGGCGCGAGCTGGGGTTGAGCTCGGCTCGTCGCGTCCCGAGCCGTACGCGATGATAACCTATTTGCCCGAGAGAGAACATAGAAAGCCATCGGGCGACATGTGTTTGGGGAGAGAGTACCCTCATTTCTGTGTCCTGTGACACTGTTTGTGGGCGGCCAGTCCTCCCTTTGAGCGGAGGACCGGCACGAGGGCTGGGTGCAACTGAGCTACGAGGGGATTCAACGCTACGGCCAGGGTCGCCCTACGAAGGCTTGGACAGTACCGAGCGCATCATGCGCGTGAGCGCAGCGGGAGAGAATGGCTTTTCAAGGAAGGGAATGCCGGCTTCCAACAGCCCGCGCCGGGTCAGATCGTCGTCGGTGTACCCGGACATGAAGATGACCGGAAGGTCTGGATGGAGCTCGGAAAGCCGTTGGGCAAGCTCCTGTCCCCCGATCTCGGGCATGGCGACGTCGGTCAGGACAGCCTCAACCGACCCATGCTCCTTGATCAGGGCCAGCGCTTCACGGCCGTTGGCGGCCTCGAGCACGCCGAAACCTGCTTCGGCAAGGGAACGCCGAGCCATCGTCCGCACCAGGGGGTCATCCTCCACGATGAGCACGGTGGCGCTTTCGCGCGGCTCCGCTTCCGCCGGTGTCGGAGTGGTGGGGGTTTGCGCGGCCTCGGAGACCGCGGGCAGATAGATCTTGAATGTGGTACCCTGTCCCGGCTCACTGTACGGCCAGATGCCTCCGCTCTGCTTGACGATGCCGTACACCATGGCGAGTCCGAGTCCGCTCCCCTGTCCGATGTCCTTGGTCGTAAAGAACGGCTCGAAGAGGTGCTTGATCGTCTCCTTGTCGATCCCATGGCCGGTGTCGCTGACCACCAGGCCCACGTACGGGCCAGGAGGGATGTTTACGCCCGGTCGATCAGCGACGTATCGGTCGGTGAGCGCCACATTCGCGTTTCCACCGTGAGCGTGCCACCGCCCTGCATTGCATCCCGCGCGTTGATGGCAAGGTTCAGCAGCACCTGATCAATCTGCACCAGATCGGCCCGAACCGAGGCCAGGCCGGGTGCGAGTCGGAGCACGAGGGCCTGTTGCTCGGTGAGGGTGCGCCGGAGCAGGGGGTCCAGCTTCTCTACCACCGTGTTGAGGTTGACGGCCTTCGGCTGAAGGATCTGTCGCCGGCTGAACGCCAGGAGCTGGCGGGTGATCGAGGCGGTTCGTTCCGCCGCCTGCCGGATGTACTCCGCGTCCTGCCGAACCGGAGGCGGGACATCCGGCCGCCGCAGGATGAACTCGGTGGCTCCGAGCACCACCGACATCTGGTTGTTGGCCTCGTGGGCCATACCGCCGGCCAGCTGGCCCACCACCTCGATCCGTTCCGCGTGGCGGATCCGCTCCCTGGGCGCGTTGACGCTCGGTCAGATCCAAACAGAAGAACACTGCATCGCTCATGTCGGATCCCGACGCGCTCCCCCGGCCAGGACGGGGCACCCGGCTGCCGTCCTTTCGTAAGGAACTTCTTTCGTACGGAGTGCACGATCCCCTGACCGGTCTCCTCTCTGACGCGGCGATCTCCCTCCTCGTAACCAGGAGGGTCAGACGTGCCTGTCGGAGCACCCCTTGCTCGCAGATCTGCCTGCTGTAGCCCAGCATTCGAGCAGCGCGTCGTTGGCTGCGGTTACATGCCGACATCCCAGGAACACGATGCCGATCATGCCGCACTCGAGGATGCTCCGGAATCGAGCCTCGCTGATCTGAAGGGCGTGTCGGCCTGCCGTTCGTCGTGATGTTGCCGCTGCGAGCCCCAGGCCCGAACCAGGTGGCCGTCCGGACGATGCCGATGAGATTGTTGAGGAAGTAGCGCTCACGGCCCTCCCGGTCCAGCTCATGATCGCCGCGTCGTTGAGACGGTAGCCGGTGGCGACGAAGGCATGCGGGAACTCGAGGTGCTGCGGATCCGACCTGGCAAGAGGTCTCCGAGTCGGGCTCCGATCAGCTCCGCCGCGCTGCCGAACCGTACATGTGCGCCATCGCGTCGTTGCACTTCGCAAGCTCGGCCTGGGCATAAAGCGGTCGAATTGCTCAGCCGCCGGCCGATCCGCGCACCGGCTCGAGCAGCTTGACTACATCGGCGCTGAAGCGCTTCGGGCGCCGACTGGCACCTGTGTCGGCGAGTTCCGGATGGTCAATCAGCCCACCTCGACTGCCTACGTCCGCTCGACCCGCGCCATTCCCTATCTGTGCTGCAGGGGTGGATGCTCGTGCGCCTTCGTGCTGGATTAGATCCGGCCAGCCATTCCGGCAAGGCGCTGGCCAACGTGCTGGAGACCTATCCGCGCGACGGAAGCTGTTCCAATATCGACTAGGACACGCTTTACTGAGTTCGCGCTGATGATCCAGCAGCTCGATGAGCGTCCGCGCATTCGCGCGCGGGCGCGGCGCGATCGCTTTGATCGCTTCGTGTCGATCCTGGTTTACGTGCCCGGCGCCACCGTCAACAGCAGCGTGCGCCGGAGGATCGGCGAATATTTCGCCCAGGTCTTCAAGGGCCGCGTCTAGCTGCTGTTTCTATCCGTTCTTCCCGGATCTGGCCGCTCACCCGCATCCATTTCATCATCGGCGGGTCGGAGGGCGAGACGCCGAACCCGGAGCGGGCGGCGCTGGAGGACGCGATCGCCGGCATCTCGTGCGCACTTGGGACGAGCGCTGGCGCAGGCGCTGGCCGAAGCGCATGAGCCGTCGCGGGCGCGGGCGTTGTCGAGCGCTATCGCGACGCGTTCTCGCAGGGGCTATCGCGAGGTTCTCTCGCCTGGGTCGACGCGGTCGCCGACATCCGCGTGATCGAGGGCCTGTCCGCGGAGCGCCCGCTGGGCGTCGAGCTCCACCACCGCGCTCGGACGGGCAGGCGGTCGTCGGGCTGAAGGTGCTGAGCCACCGCCTGCCGACGGCGGTGCTCGGAACGCGTGCCGGGCGCCGGAGAACATGGAAAATACGTGGCGGACGAGCGGACCTTCCACGTCGCGGCGGCGACGGGGGCCGGCGATTCGCGGCCCACGCCGCCGCCGCGACGTGGAAGGTCCGCTCGTCCACCACGCGGAAACCCATGTTCTCCAGCACCGGCACGCGTTCCGACAGCGGAATTGGCCGGCGGTGGCTCAGCACCTTCAGCCCGACGACCGCCTGCCGGTCCGAAGCGCGGTGGTAGAAGTCGACGCCCAGCGGGCGCTCCGCGGACAGGCCCTCGATCACGCGGATGTCGGCGACCGCGTCGAGCTGGGTGAGTACCCCTCGCGATAGCCCCTGCCAGAACGCGTCGCGATAGCGCTCGAACAACGCCCGCGCCCGCGACGGCTCATGCGCTTCGGCCAGCGCCTGCGCCAGCGCATCGGTCCAAGTGCGCACGATGCCGGCGATCGCGTCCTCCAGCGCCGCCCGCTCCGGGTTCGGCGTCTCGCCCTCCGACCGGCCGATGATGAAATGGATGCGGGTGAGCGGCCCATCCGGGAAGAAAGAGAGAAGCTGCTGCTCGATGTAGCCCTTGAAGACCTGGGCGAAATATTCGCCGATCCTCCGGCGCACGCTGCTGTCGTAGCGGTCGCGCGGCACGTAAACCAGGATCGACACGAAGCGATCAAAGCGATCGCGCCGCGCCAGCACGCGAATGCGCGGACGCTCATCGAGCTGCTGGATCATCAGCGCGAACTCGTAAAGCGTGTCCTCGTCGATTCGGAACAGCTCGTCGCGCGGATAGGTCTCCAGCACGTTGGCCAGCGCCTTGCCGGAATGGCTGGCCGGATCGAATCCGGCGCGCCGAAGCACGGCGTCCGCCTTGCGGCGCAGATAGGGAATGGCGCGGGTCGAGCGGACGTAGGCAGTCGAGGTGAACAGACCGACGATCCGGAACTCGCCGACCGGGTTGCCATCGGCGCCGAAGCGCTTCACGCCGATGTAGTCAAGCTGCTCGAGCCGTGTCGGTGGATTTGCCGGCGGCGGAGCAAATCGACCGCTTCTATGCCCAGGCCTAGCTGGCCAGTGCAACGACGGGATGGCGCACATGTACGGTCTCGCAGCGCGCGGAGCTTATCGGAGCCCGACTCGGAGACCTCTTGCCGAGGTCGGACCCGAAGAACCTCGAGTACCTGCACGCCTTCGTCGCCACCGGCTACCGTCTCACCGACGCCGAATCTCATGAGCTGGACCGCGAGGGCCGGAGCGCTATTTCCTGAACAATCTGATCGGGATCGTTTTGGACGGCCACTGGTTCGGCGCCTGGGGCTCGCAGCGGAACATCACCATCAACGGCAGGCCGAACGCCCTTCAGATCAGCGAAGCTCGATTCCGCAGCATCTTCGAGTGCGGGCATGATCGGCATCGCGTTCTGGAATGGGCTCGGCATGTAACCGCAGCCAACGACGCGCTGCTCCGAAATGCTGGGCTATAGCAGGACAGATCTGGAGCAAGGGGTGCTCCGACAGGCACGTCTGACCCCTCCTGGTTACGAGGAGGCAGATCGCCGCGCCAGAGAGGAGACCCGGGTCAGGGGATCGTGCACTCCGTATGAAAAAGAGTTCCTCAGAAAGGACGGCAGCCGGGTACCCGTCCTGGCCGGGGGAGCGCGTCTGGCATCCGACATGAGCGATGCAGTGTTCTTCCTGTTGGATCTAACGGAGCGCCAACGCGCCCAGGAGCGGATCCGCCACGCGGAACGGATCGAGGTGGTGGGCCAGCTGGCCGGCGGTATGGCCCACGAGGCCAACAACCAGATGTCGGTGGTGCTCGGAGCCACCGAGTTCATCCTGCGGCGGCCGGATGTACCCGCTCCGGTTCGGCAGGACGCGGAGTACATCCGGCAGGCGGCGGAACGAACCGCCTCGATCACCCGCCAGCTCCTGGCGTTCAGCCGGCGACAGGTCCTTCAGCCGAAGGCCGTCAACCTCAACACGGCGGTAGAGAAGCTGGAACCCCTGCTCCGGCGCACCCTCACCGAGCAACAGGCCCTCATGCTCCGACTTGCACCCGGCCTGGCCTCGGTTCGGGCCGATCTGGTGCAGCTCGATCAGGTGCTGCTGAATCTTGCCATCAATGCGCGGGACGCAATGCAGGGCGGTGGCACGCTCACGGTGGAAACGCGCAATGTCGGCGCTCACCGACCGATACGTCGCCGATCGACCGGGCGTAAACATCCCTCCTGGCCCGTACGTCGGGCCTGGTGGTCAGCGATACCGGCCATGGGATCGACAAGGAGACGATCAAGCACCTCTTCGAGCCGTTCTTCACGACCAAGGACATCGGACAGGGGAGCGGACTCGGACTCGCCATGGTGTACGGCATCGTCAAGCAGAGCGGAGGGTACATCTGGCCGTACAGTGAGCCGGGACAGGGAACCACATTCAAGATCTATCTGCCCGCGGTCTCCGAGGCCGCGCACACCCCCACCGCTCCGACACCGGCGGAAGCGGAGCCGCGCGAAAGCGCCACCGTGCTCATCGTGGAGGACGACCCCCTGGTGCGGACCATGGCTCGGCGTTCCCTTGCCGAAGCAGGTTTCGGCGTGCTCGAGGCCGCCAACGGCCGTGAAGCGCTGGCCCTGATCAAGGAGCATGGGTCGGTTGAGGCTGTCCTGACCGACGTCGCCATGCCCGAGATCGGGGGACAGGAGCTTGCCCAACGGCTTTCCGAGCTCCATCCAGACCTTCCGGTCATCTTCATGTCCGGGTACACCGACGACGATCTGACCCGGCGCGGGCTGTTGGAAGCCGGCATTCCCTTCCTTGAAAAGCCATTCTCTCCCGCTGCGCTCACGCGCATGATGCGCTCGGTACTGTCCAAGCCTTCGTAGGGCGACCCTGGCCGTAGCGTTGAATCCCCTCGTAGCTCAGTTGCACCCAGCCCTCGTGCCGGTCCTCCGCTCAAAGGGAGGACTGGCCGCCCACAAACAGTGTCACAGGACACAGAAATGAGGGTACCTCTCCCCAATACATGTCGCCCGATGGCTTTCTATGTTCTCTCTCGGGCAAATAGGTTATCATCGCGTACGGCTCGGGACGCGACGAGCCGAGCTCCAACCCCAGCTCGCGCCGCACCCCCTGGGTGGTTGCTGGTTTGAAAATGCGGTAGCACTGGCCGCAATCGTGGGAAGGATCATCAGCTCACCAGTCAAAGGAGTCAGGCCATGACACAGGAACAAAACCGGGTGTTCTCCGGCATGGGTGACCCACTATCACCTACCGCGAGGAAGGATGACCCCGGCGGTGGAAAGGGTGGTGGGGGCCAGGGCGGCGGGCAGGGCGGAGGTGGAGGTGGAGGCAAAGGACCGGGTGGAGGCGGTGGGAATCCCGGCGGTGGTGGCGGTGGCGGGCGGCAAAGGTCCTGGTGGCGGCGGTAGTCCGGGCGCGGCGGTGGTGGCGGCCGAGGTCCTGGTGGCGGCGGTAGTCCCGGCGGTGGCGGCGGCGGTGGCGGAAAGGCCCGGGGCGAGGTGGCGGCAGTCCGGGCGGCGGTGGCGGCGGCGGAGTATCCGGGCGGCGGCGGCGGACCCGGTGGTGGCGGCGGTGGCGGGAGGGGCCCGGGCGGCGGTGGTGGTCAAGGCGGCGGTGGTGGTCAAGGCGGCGGTGGTCAGGGCGGCGGCGGGAAAGGTCCCGGCGGCGGCCAGGGTGGTGGTGGTGGTCAGGGCGGCGGCCACGGCGGTCGGCCCGGCGGCGGGGGGAATCGATAGGTGTCGAACGGCCGGCGGGCGCAGGGTGCGTCCGCCGGCGCCTTTCTTATCCAGTTCTCTCCTGCCACTCTCCGCCTCTGGGAAGTCGGTGTAAATTGGCGGATTCCTCACAATCTGGAGGCGCCCGTGAGCAAGCCACGCGGTCGGGAGGGGAGACTCAGGTCCGAATATGCTGGGCTCTACCCGGGGCTCGAGCCGGGCATCTGGATGCCGGTCGAGAAGCTGCTCCGCCACGTAACCGACATGATTCACAAGGACCGGTCGAAATCGGGCGTCGTTACCGGCAAACGGCTTCTGCACGACGATCACTTCGAGTACCGTGGTCTCTCGGCGCGGCCGGCTGGCCTGCCGGAAAACGCCACCCGTCTCAGCGACTCCGGAGCCGAGCCAAGCCAACGAACCGAATCAGGTGGTCTCTCACGCCGAGAGACGGCAAAAGGGAGGGAGGGACACGGATGAGCGCACAGGATCGAGCCGCGCTGGAGGGTGGACGAACCAGGGCCGACGTCCGGCAGGCCCTGCTCAGGTCCGCCTACGGCAGCCTATATCCAGGCATACCACCGGGCGAGTGGCATCCGGCCGGCGTAATGGTGGACCTGGTGCTGTCGCTGCGCTCGAGCCCTCGCCACCACCAGACGGCGGTCGATCGTGACCGGGTTCTCGACCAGCGCCATTTCCAGTTCCGCGGGCTTCCTTCAGCCGGTACCCAGGACGATCAGCGCCGGTCCCGGCTCGAGGATCGGATACAGCGTCGAGCCGAGGCTGAGTAGTGCCGCCATGTCCAATTCAGGCTGGTGTGATCCGCATCACCATGACAGGGACACCCGATCCCATATAGTATTCTATTCCCCGGCCGGTCCGGAGTGCGGGGAGCCCCTAGCCGGCGGGTGAGGGCCCGGAAAATATTCATTCTGGCGCAACAGTGACGCTACCCGACGTTCGTCAGTGCTCCCAGTATTCTCGTCATAGACGACCAGCCCACCGTCCGGCGCATGGCGCACCGGCTCCTGAGCGAGTGGGGCTTCCGGGTCTTCGAAGCCGAGAGCGGCGAGGAGGGCATGGAGGTACTGGAGACGGCGCGGTCGGGGATTCAGCTGGTGATTGTCGACGTCGTCATGCCGCTCGCCGACGGAGTTCAGGTCACCCTTCGCATCCGGGAGCGCTGGCCCGGACAGCGGACTCTCTACATGTCGGCCCACCCTGCCGAAGTGCTGATGGAGTATGGGCTCACCAAGCTCGACGCGCCCTTCCTCGCCAAGCCCTTTACCCGCGACGAGCTGCTCACCAAAGTGAGCGAGGCGCTCGCCGCTCCCAGCCCGACTTCCACCGAGGGACGCCCTCGCTAGATCCTGAATGCGAGGTGGTCATCCACAAGCCGGCGCGCGAGTGCCCGATGGCCGAGCCTCATCCTCGAGCCAGCTGCGGTATTGTGAAAGCCCGGGAGCTGAGCCAGGCCCGGATGGATGTCGTGGTGGGTGGTCGCCCTCAAGACCGAACTCGTCCCAACGTGAACTGAAACGTCGCGCCCTGCCCCACCAGCCCCTCAGCCGACACCTGGCCGCCGTGGCGATGAATGATGCGCTGAACCGTGGCGAGACCGATGCCGGAACCAGCAAACTCGTCCTGGGGATGAAGCCGCTGAAAGGGACCGAAGAGCCGGTCGGCATAGGTCATGTCGAATCCGGCGCCGTTGTCCCGCAGGAAGTACGTCGGTTCACCGGACGCCTGGGTCACGCCGAATTCGATTCGGGTCTCCCGATTCTTGCTGGTGAACTTCCAGGCATTCTCCAGCAGATTTTCCATCGCGATGCGCAGCAACTGGCCGTCTCCGGTGACGATCACCCCCGGGCGGATCTTGGTCTCGACCACCCGAGCCGGCTCACTCTCCTGCAGCCGGGCGAGTATGAGGGTGACCAGAGCGCTCAGGTCCACGTCCTGATCGCGCAGCTCGGCCCGGGTGACCCGTGAGAGGTAGAGCACGTCGTCGATCAGCTGGGACATGTGCCGGCTCGCCTCCCGCACCCGATCCAGGTACCGGCGTCCCTGCTCATCCAGCCGTTGGCCCTGACTCTCGAGCATGGCCCGACTGAAGCTATCGATCCGGCGGAGCGGGGCCCGCAAGTCGTGGGAGACGGCATAGCTGAAGCTCTCCAGCTCCCGATTCTTGTGCTCCAGATCCCGAACCAATTCGGCTCGCGCCTCGGCCAGATTGCGCGCCGCCTGCTCGCCCTCCACCAGCAGCTGCGCCTGCCGCCGCAGCAACTCCGACTTCTTAGCCAACTCGACAAAGACCGCTACCTTCGACCGGACGAACTCGGGCACGACTGGCTTTACCAGGTAGTCGACCGCGCCGACGGCATATCCACGGACCGCGTGGTTCTCGCTCTTGTCGGCCGCGGTGAGGAACAGGATCGGCGTGTGGCGCGACTTGTCCCGCTCCCGGATGAGGGTCGCGGTCTCGAACCCGTCCATGTCCGGCATTTTTACATCGAGGAGGATTACCGCAAATTCATGGGTCAGGAGCCATTTGAGGGCCTCCCGCCCCGACTCCGCCTTGATCAGGTTCTGCCCCAATCCCTGGAGCATCGCTTCGAGGGCAATGAGATTGGCCGGTTGATCGTCGACCAGCAGGATGTTTACGCGATCGTCGAGGGACGGGTGGTCGGACGGACCGGCGGTCTGCTGCTCAGCCGGTGATCCGACCGGCCGGGACGCGACCACGGATTCGTCCATCTGTCCGCCCGCCCGCCTTTCCACCCGTCCTCCTACCGGTACAGCCATACGCGCAGAAGTGAGAGTAGCTGATCCATGTCGACCGGCTTCGCGATGTAGTCGGACGCTCCGGCCTCGATGCATTTCTCCCGGTCGCCCTTCATGGCCTTGGCCGTGACCGCGATGATCGGGAGGTTGCGGAATCGGGTCACCTCCCGGATGGCCCGCATCGTCTCATAGCCGTCCATCTCCGGCATCATGACGTCCATGAGCACCACGTCCACCTCGGGATTCTCCTGCAGCTTGGCGATCCCCTCACGACCGCTCTCGGCGTAAATCACTTTCATCTCGCTCCGCTCGAGGAAGGTGGTGAGGGCAAAGATGTTGCGTACGTCGTCGTCCACCACCAGAGCGGTGCGGCCGGTCAACGTCGGATCGGTGCGGTGCAGCTGCTCCAGCATCCGGCGCTTGGACTCCGGGAGCCGTGCCGTGATCCGGTGGAGGAACAGCGCGGTCTCGTCGAGCAACCGCTCGGGTGACTGGGCGTCCTTGATCACCACCGACTCCGCCATCCGGCGAAGCTCCGCCTCCTCCCGCTTGGTGAGCTGCTTCCCGGTATATACGATGGTGGGGAGCTTCCGCAGCCCGATCTCTCCCTTGACCCGGGTGATGAGCTGAAAGCCGGTCATGTCGGGCAGGCCCAGGTCGAGCACCATGCAGTCGAATGACTGGCGCTGAAGGGCGTCGAGTGCGTCCGCGCCGGTGGTCACCGCCGTGGTTTCGACGTCGCCGTCGCCGATCAGCTCGGCAATACTCTGCTGCTGCGCTTCATCGTCCTCGACCACGAGCAGGCGCTTGATCGGACGATCGACGAATTCATGGAGCGTCGTCAACGCGTCCGAGAGTGACTCCTTGGTGGCCGGCTTGGTGAGAAAGTCGATGGCCCCCAGGCGGAGGCCGCGCTGCCAGTTCTCCTCCACCGAAATGATGTGCACCGGAACGTGCCGCATCGCCGGGTCATGCTTCAGCCGGTCGAGGATGGTCCATCCATCGGCATCAGGGAGCCGCAGATCCAGGGTGACCGCCGTGGGCTGATATTCCCGGGCCAGCGCCAGGGCCCGGTCAGCCGTATGGGCGACCAGTCCCTTGAAGCCCCGTTCCCGGGCCAGGTCGAGGAGAATCTGAGCGAAGTTGGGGTCGTCCTCGGCGATGAGGAGGATCCGGTCGCCTTCGCGTATTTCCGCGCGGTCGTCGTTGACCGCCCGCTCCACGACCGGTGCCAGGACCACGCGGGAGCTTGCGGTGGTGATCGGCTTGGCGGACTCGCCGACCAGCGGCCCGATGCTGCCGACGCCGTCCTCATCACCCGCCGGGGTCTCGACCGGCTGCGAGGGATAGATGAGCGGGAGGTAGAGCGTGAAGCTGCTTCCGATTCCCGGCGTGCTCTCGATCCGGATCTCGCCCCCGAGCAGCCGGGTGATCTGACGGCTGATCGAGAGGCCGAGACCAGTGCCGCCGTACTTGCGGCTGGTGGTGCCGTCGCCCTGCTGGAACGCCTCGAAGATGACGCCGTGCTTCTCCCGCGGGATACCGATGCCGGTGTCGGTCACCGAGAAGGCGATCACGGTATTGGCGGCGTTGAGCATCTCCTGCTCGGGGTTCCAGCCGCCGGTGGCCACGCTGGCACGGAGCGACACACTGCCCCGCTCGGTGAACTTGAACGCGTTCGACAGCAGGTTCTTCAGCACCTGCTGCAGCCGCTTGATGTCAGTCTGGATCGCCGGCGGCAGCGCCGGATCCAGGTGGACCTCGAACTGCAGCCCCTTGAGGTCGCCCACCTGGCGGAAGGTGCTCTCGACGAACTTCCGGACCTCGTGGAAGGGCACCGTCGTGATATCCACGGCCATGGTGCCCGACTCGATCTTGGACAGATCGAGAATGTCGTTGATCAGGTCGAGCAGGTCGGAACCGGAGCTGTGAATCGTCTGGGCAAACCCGACCTGCTTGGTGGTAAGGTTGCCGTCGGAATTTTCGCTCAGGATCTGAGAGAGGATCAGCAGGCTGTTGAGCGGGGTCCGGAGCTCGTGCGACATGTTGGCCAGGAACTCGGATTTGTACTTGGAGATGAGGGCCAGCTGCTCGGCCTTCTCCTCCAGGGCCACCTTGGCCTGCTCCACTTCCTTGTTCTTCTGCTCCACTTCCGCCTTCTGGCTCGCCAGCAGCTGGGCCTTGTCCTCCAGCTCGAGGTTGGTCTTCTGGAGCTCGTCCTGCTGGCTCCGGAGCAGGTCTTCGGACTTCTGGAGCGACCGGGTCTGCTGTTCCAGCCGCTTATTGGTCTCGGTCAGGGCCTCCTGCTGTGACTGGAGCCCCTCGGTGAGCGCCTGCGACTGCTTCAGCAGCTCCTCGGTGCGCATGTTGGCGGCGATGGTATTGAGCACGATGCCGATGCTCTCGGCCAGCTGCTCCAGGAAGGTCAGCCGGATCTCGTCGAACTGGTCGAAGGTCGCCAGCTCGAGCACCGCCTTTACCTCGCCCTCGAAGAGCACCGGCAGAACCACGATGTTCCGGGGCGGCGCCTCGCCCAGCCCGGAGCTGATCTGGATGTAGTCGCCCGGAACCTGGTTGATGAGAAGCATCCGGCCCTCGAGCGCACACTGGCCCACGAGGCCTTCGCCCAGCCGGAACTCGCTGGAGACATTCTTCCGGTTCTTGTAGGCGTAACTGGCCAGCAGCTTGAGGGTCGGCTCCTCCCCGGTCGGCTCCACCACGTAGAAGACGCCGTGGTGGGCCGTGACCAGCGGCGCCAGGTCGGAAAGAATCAGCTGGGAGACCGCCGCCAGGTCGCGCTGACCCTGGAGCATCCGGCTGAACTTGGCCAGGTTGGTCTTGAGCCAGTCCTGCTCCATGTTCTTCCGGGTGGTGTCGCGGAGGTTGCGGATCATCTCGTTGATGTTGTCCTTGAGCTCCGCCACCTCCCCCTGCGCCTCGACCGCGATGGACCGGGTGAGGTCGCCCTTCGTCACCGCCGTCGCCACTTCCGCAATGGCGCGGACCTGAGTGGTAAGATTGGCCGCCAGCTGATTGACGTTGCCGGTCAGGTCGCGCCAGATGCCCGCCGCGCCCGGCACGCGGGCCTGGCCACCCAGCTTGCCGTCGATACCGACCTCGCGGGCCACGTTGGTCACCTGATCGGCAAAGGTGGCCAGCGTTTCCGTCATCCAGTTGATCGTGTCGGCGAGGGTTGCGATCTCGCCCTTGACCTCGACCCGGAGCTGCTGCTTCAGGTCGCCGTTCGCCACCGCGGTCACGACCTTGGCGATACCGCGCACCTGGGCGGTGAGGTTGGCCGCCATCGAATTCACGTTGTCGGTCAGGTCCTTCCACACTCCCGCAACACCGGTCACCTGCGCCTGGCCGCCCAGGGTTCCCTCGGTTCCCACCTCGCGGGCCACACGCGTCACTTCCGAGGCGAACGAGTTGAGCTGGTCCACCATGGTATTGACGGTGTTCTTGAGCTCCAGGATCTCACCCTGCACATCTACCGTAATCTTCTTGTTCAGTTCGCCACGGGCCACGGCCGTGGTGACGTCGGCGATGTTGCGGACCTGGGCCGTGAGGTTGCCGGCCATGTAGTTCACATTGTCGGTCAGGTCCTTCCAGGTGCCACCCACACCTTTCACCTGCGCCTGGCCACCCAGCTTGCCTTCGGTGCCGACCTCACGAGCCACCCGGCTCACTTCGGAGGCGAACGAGTTGAGCTGGTCCACCATCGTATTGATGGTGTCCTTGAGCTCCAGGATCTCGCCCTTCACGTCCACCGTGATCTTCTTGGAGAGGTCGCCGTTCGCCACCGCCGTCGTGACCTGGGCGATGTTACGCACCTGGGCCGTCAGGTTGCCGGCCATCGAGTTCACGTTGTCGGTCAGGTCCTTCCAGGTGCCGCCCACGCCCTTCACCCGGGCCTGGCCGCCCAGCTTGCCCTCGGTGCCCACCTCGCGGGCCACGCGGGTGACTTCGGAGGCGAAGGAGTTGAGCTGGTCCACCATGGTGTTGATGGTGTTCTTGAGCTCCAGGATCTCGCCCTTCACGTCCACCGTGATCTTCTTGTTGAGCTCGCCGCGGGCTACGGCCGTGGTCACCTCGGCGATGTTGCGGACCTGGGCGGTGAGGTTGCCGGCCATCGAGTTCACATTGTCGGTCAGGTCCTTCCAGGTACCGCCCACACCTTTCACCTGTGCCTGGCCACCCAGCTTGCCTTCGGTGCCGACCTCGCGGGCCACGCGGGTGACTTCGGAGGCGAAGGAGTTGAGCTGGTCCACCATGGTGTTGATGGTGTTCTTGAGCTCCAGGATCTCGCCCTTCACGTCCACCGTGATCTTCTTGTTCAGCTCACCGCGCGCCACCGCGGTCGTGACCTCGGCGATGTTGCGGACCTGGGCGGTGAGGTTCCCGGCCATCGAGTTCACGTTGTCGGTCAGGTCCTTCCAGGTACCGCCCACGCCCTTCACCTGCGCTTGACCACCCAGCTTGCCTTCGGTGCCGACCTCGCGAGCCACGCGGGTCACTTCCGAGGCGAAGGAGCTGAGCTGGTCCACCATCGTGTTGATGGTGTTCTTGAGCTCCAGGATCTCGCCCTGCACGTCCACGGTGATCTTCTTGGAGAGGTCGCCGTTGGCCACGGCGGTGGTCACGTCGGCGATGTTGCGGACCTGTCCGGTCAGGTTGCCGGCCATCGAGTTCACGTTGTCGGTCAGGTCCTTCCAGGTACCACCGACACCCTTGACCTGGGCCTGGCCGCCCAGCTTGCCCTCGGTGCCCACCTCGCGGGCCACCCGGGTCACTTCCGAGGCGAAAGAGCTGAGCTGATCCACCATGGTGTTGATGGTGTTCTTGAGTTCCAGGATCTCGCCCTGCACGTCCACGGTGATCTTCTTGGAGAGGTCGCCCGTGGCCACGGCCGTGGTGACATCGGCGATGTTGCGGACCTGGGCCGTCAGGTTGCTGGCCATCCAGTTGACGTTGTCGGTCAGGTCCTTCCAGGTGCCGCCGACGCCGGTTACCCGGGCCTGACCACCGAGCTTGCCCTCGGTGCCCACCTCACGGGCCACCCGGGTGACTTCGGAGGCGAAGGAGCTGAGCTGGTCCACCATCGTGTTGATGGTGTTCTTGAGCTCCAGGATCTCACCCTGGACGTCCACGGTGATCTTCTTATTGAGCTCGCCGCGAGCCACGGCCGTGGTCACCTCGGCGATGTTGCGGACCTGGGCGGTGAGGTTCCCGGCCATCGAGTTCACGTTGTCGGTCAGGTCCTTCCAGGTGCCTGCGACGCCCTTCACTTGTGCCTGCCCGCCGAGCTTGCCCTCGGTGCCCACTTCGCGAGCCACCCGGGTCACTTCGGAGGCGAAGGAGTTGAGCTGGTCCACCATGGTGTTGATGGTGTTCTTGAGCTCCAGGATCTCGCCCTTCACGTCCACTGTGATCTTCTTGGAGAGGTCGCCGTTCGCCACCGCGGTGGTGACGTCGGCGATGTTGCGGACCTGACCGGTCAGGTTGCCGGCCATGCTGTTGACGCTGTCGGTGAGATCCTTCCAGGTGCCACCCACACCTTTCACCTGCGCCTGACCACCCAGCTTGCCTTCGGTGCCCACCTCGCGGGCCACGCGAGTGACTTCGGAGGCGAAGGAGTTGAGCTGGTCCACCATGGTGTTGATGGTGTTCTTGAGCTCCAGGATCTCGCCCTTCACGTCCACCGTGATCTTCTTCGACAGGTCACCGTTGGCCACCGCGGTGGTCACCTGGGCGATATTACGCACCTGGGCCGTGAGGTTGCCGGCCATCGAGTTCACGTTGTCGGTCAGGTCCTTCCAGGTGCCGCCCACGCCCTTCACCCGGGCCTGGCCGCCCAGCTTGCCCTCGGTGCCCACCTCGCGGGCCACACGGGTCACTTCCGAGGCGAAGGAGCTGAGCTGGTCCACCATCGCGTTGACGGTCCTGCCGATGCGGAGGAACTCACCCATCAGCGGGCGCCCCTCGATGTCGAGCGACATCGACTGTGACAGGTCGCCCTTGGCCACCGCGCCGATGACTCGAGCGACCTCACTGGTCGGCTGGACCAGGTCGGCGATCAGCGTGTTCACCGAATTCACCGATGCGGCCCAGGAGCCAGCCGCACCATGGAGGTGAGCGCGCTGGGTGATCTTGCCTTCCTTTCCCACCGCCTGGCTGACTCGCTCGAGCTCTCGGGTCGTCTCCCGATTGAGGTCGATGATGTCGTTCATGGCGTCGGCGATCTTGCCGGCCACGCCCACTTGCGACATAGGCATCTTCACCGAGAAGTCGCCCTTTCTCACGGCGCTAAGCACGGCCAGCAGCTGATTGGCGTCGAGCGTATCAGTGGACGCGATCCGGTTATCGGCGCGACGCTTGGAGGTGCGGCGGCCGTTTACGGTCGACTTATCAGTCGGCATGAAAACTCCCGAGGGGCGCAGCTGTAGATGGTAGGCGCAGACCTACCAAGATGAATTTGGGGGCGAACCCGTAGCTGTGAGGCAGATCACAATGGTGCAAAAGCATCCTAGCTACCGGGGGTGCTTGACTTACGTAGCACATCGGCGACACTTCAACTTACGGGTTTAGGGGGTACTCTAAGTATAGGCCTTCTCCGGGCGGTGGCCAACCCGGCGGGCCCGGAAATTGGATTTGCCGCATGGCCCAAGATGCGAAGCTTCGCATCCTCATCCTCGAAGATGTGCCGATGGACGCCGAGCTCGTGGAATACGAGCTGGAGCGCGCCCGTATACCCTTCTTGTCCCTCCGGGTCGACAGCCGCGAAGGGTTCCTGCATGCGCTGGAAGAATTCTGTCCCGACCTGATCCTCTCGGACTACACCCTTCCCCGATTCGACGGCATGACGGCGCTTTCCCTCGCCAAGGAGCGCGCCCCCAGCATCCCCTTCCTCATCGTGACCGGCTCCGTCAATGAGGAAACCGCCGTCGGGTGCATGAAGGCCGGCGCCACGGACTACCTGCTCAAGAGCAACCTCGCCCGAATCGGACCGGCCATCGAGGCCGCGCTCGAGCGCTCCCGCGCCCAGTCCCAGAAGTTCCAGGCTGAGGCGGCGCTGGCCGCCAGCGAGAAGCGGTTTCGCTCCCTGGTGCAGAACTCGTCTGACCTGGTCACGATCCTGGCACCCGATGGCGCCATCCTCTATGCCAGTGACTCGGCCGAGCGGATCGTGGGGTATGCGCCTAAGGACCTGGTGGGCAACAGCCTGCTGTCATACCTCGACGGCGGCGGCGCACTGACGCTACAAGGCCTGCTGCAGAACGGGAACGGCACATCCAATGGCGGCGGGCCGGTGGAATTCTGCCTGCGGCGGGCCGACGGATCGCCGGTCTGGCTCGAGGCAGTGGGCACCGACCTGCTGACCGATGCCACCATCCGAGGCATCGTACTGAACGCCCGCGACGTCAGCGAGCGCAAGCGGGCCGACCAGGAGCTGCGAGAGAGCGAGGAGCGCTACCGCGACCTGTTCGACAACGCGAGCGATCTGGTTCACATGGCGGCGCCGGATGGCTCCTTGCTCTACGTCAACCAGGCCTGGCAACATGGCACCGGCTACGATGAAACCGAGATCGCCAGCATGCAGCTGGTTGACCTGGTGCATCCGGACAGCCGGGCCTACTACTCCCGGGTACTCGAGCGGGTATTGAAAGGCGAACGGCTGGACCATGTCGAGCTGGTCTTCGTGCCCAAGAACGGCACGCCGATCACCGTCGAGGGCAACCTCAGCTGCACCTTCAAGGATGGGCAGCCCGCCGTGGTACGGGGCATTTTCCGGGACGTGACCGAGCGGAAAAGAGTCGAGGAACACCTGCGCCGGGCGGAGAGAATGCAGGCGGCGGGCAAGCTGGCGGGTGGGGTGGCGCATGAGGTCAACAACATGATGACCGGGGTGATCGGTTTCAGTGAGTTCCTCCTCCGCAGCCTGGAGGAGGGCGACGAGCGCCGGTCCGATGTCGAAGAGATCATCAAGGCCGGCACCCGCGCGGCCGATGTCACCCGGCAGCTCCTTGCCTTTACACGCCAGCAGTTTCTTCAGCCTCAGGTGCTCGACGTCAATGCCGTCGTCAATGACATGGAAAAGATGCTCCGCCGGTCCATCGGCGAGGACCACGCCCTGGAGTTCCGCCTCTCGCCGGACGCCGGGCACCTTCGGGCGGACCGGGGGCAGCTGGAGCAGGTGCTCATCAATCTGGTCCTGAACGCGCGCGACGCGATCGCTCACCACGGACGGATCACGATTCAAACCGCCGCGGCCGTATGGGACCAGGTCTATGCCCAGCGGCACGGCGGTGTGGACCTTCCACTCGGCGGCTATGTGATGCTGGCGGTGAGCGACACCGGCTGCGGAATGGACCAAGAGGTGCAGGCCCGCATATTCGAGCCCTTCTTCACCACCAAGGCCATCGGGCAAGGCACCGGCCTGGGTCTGTCCACGGTCTACGGCATCGTGAAGCAGAGCGGTGGGTATGTGTGGGTCTACAGCGAGCCGGGGGAGGGCAGCGTATTCAAGATCTACCTGCCGGCCGCCCAGGCTGAGCAAACCGCCCAGCCACCGCGAGTGGAGCCGGGGCCGCCTGAGGGGGGCTCAGAGACCATCATGGTGATCGAGGACGAGGACGTGGTGCGGAACCTGGCGAGCAGGGGTCTCAGAGACCACGGCTATTCGGTGGTGGAGGCCCGGAATGGCGTGCAGGCCCTCGGGTACGTCAAGCAGCATCCGGGAGCGGTTGACCTGGTCATCTCCGATGTGGTCATGCCCGAGATGGGAGGCCGGGAGTTCGGCCAGAGGCTGGCCCAGGTCGAGCCCGGACTTCCGGTGCTCTACATGTCAGGGTATACCGGCGAGGATGTGGTGCAGCGCGGGCTGCTCGACCCGGGGGCGCCCTTCCAGCAGAAGCCGTTCACTCCGGCGAGCCTCGCTACCAAGATCCGAACAATGCTCGACCAGCACCGCCGCGCTCACCCAGTCGGCTGATCAGGCCCGCTGCGCCCGCGACTCTACCTCAGCCGATCGAAATTCCAGGTGGTCGGCCCGGACGGTCATGAAGCCACGCGGGGTAGCCAGTCGCGCCAGCCGCTCGCCCGCCATATTGACCATCCGCTGGGTCACGCCGGGGAAGACCGGCACCACCTGGTACCAGGTGGCCGGGTCGAGGTCCTGATACCTGCGTTTGTGTTCCGCTCGTAATTTCGCCTGCACGCCGGACATCTCCTCTCCTCGCCGACTCATCGGCAACCGGTTGGGGCCCACTGAGGTTGGCGAACGTAAACGCCTGCGAGCGTGTGGCCGTGCTCGCAGCGGACGACAAGAGTTGTTCGAGGGGGGTCCTGATACCCGGAATCTAGCAACCCTGGTCGGCGATACACCAGATGCCGGGCCACTTGCCCCGGCAACCGCCGGCATCTCATCGCTCGGCCCCTCCTCAACGCAGCGGCCGAAAAAACTCCCGGATCTCCTGCGCCAGAAGCTCGGGTTCTTCCCAGGCCGCGAAGTGACCGCCCCGCGGCATCTCGGTCCAGCGGGTGACGTGATAGGCGCGCTCTACCCATTCGCGCGGAGGGTTCGCCGGAGTCTCGGCCGGGAAGAGGGCGAAGCCGCAGGGTACCCGGACCCGCTCGCCTTCGCCGAACCGGAGGGGCACGTGCGAGGCCTCTTGGTATAGGCGCATGGACGACCCGATGGTGCCGGTGACCCAATAGATCATCACCGCCGCAAGCACCTCGTCGCGGTCGAACCGGCGCTCCAGCGCGCCATCGCAGTCGCACCAGCTCCGCAGCTTCTCGATTATCCAGGCGGCGAGGCCCACCGGCGAATCGTTCAGACCGTAGGCCAGGGTCTGCGGCTTGGTTCGCTGCTGATGGGCGTACGCCCCCTCCGACTCGCCCCATTCCTCGCACCGCTGGACGAAGGACGACTCCGCGCTGGAGACTGGCCTCGAGCCCGTCCCGAGGTAGGGGCGGTACGAGCCCGGGACGTAGTTGAGATGTAGGCCGGCAAGGCGGTCGGGCGCCTGCAGGGCAAGCCGGGTGCTGACAGTCGCCCCCCAGTCCCCGCCCTGCGCCCCGAACCGGTCGTACCCCAGCCCATCCACCATCAGGCTTTGCCAGAGTTCCGCGATGCGCCGTGGATTCATGCCCGGGGCGGTGGGGCGACCGGAAAAGCCGTAGCCTGGAAGCGAGGGAATCACGACATCGAACGCGTCGGCCGGATCGTGGCCGCAGCTCTCCGGGTCCGCCAGGAGGGGAACGATCGCCAGCATCTCGAGGAAGGAGCCCGGCCAGCCGTGGGTAATCACCAGCGGGAACGGTTTGGGCCCGCTACCCCGCCGGTGGAGGAAGTGAATGCGTTGGCTGCCGATGGTGGCGAGGAAGTGGGGGAACCGGTTCAGTCGCTCACACTGGTCCTTCCAGTCGAAACCCGCGGCCCAGTATTCGGCCAGCTCCCTGAGATAGGTCAGGCTGGTGCCGTGCGACCAGGGCTCTCCGATCTCATCGGGCCAGCGGGTGTGGGAGAGCCGCCGCCGCAGGTCCTCCATGGTGGCCGGGTCGAATGGAATCCGGAACGGCTCGATGTGCATCAGGAAGGACGGGAAAGACGGGAAAGCGCCCCGCGGCTGAGAGCGCGGTGGTCAGGCTCGCAAATACGAATCAAATCTGCTTCTCCCTTCCCGTCTTTCCCGTCCTTCCCACTTAGTAGGCAGGCGGATCGCTTGCCGGGAACGACTCGATCGAGCCCTGGTCCACTTGCCCGGGCCTGGCCGGCGGGGCCGGTTCCGCTGTCGCGGGAGCGCCGCTGATGGCTCGCGGCCTCTGCCGACCCGAGAGCAGCTGCCGGAGGACGTACTGAAGGATCCCACCGTGCTGGTAATAGAGGACTTCCTGCGGGGTGTCGATCCGGATGGTAGCAGTGAAGGCAACGGCAGCGCCGTCCTCCTTCCGCGCCCGCACCCCTAGGGTGCGGCCGTCTGCAAAACCGGTGGCGATCGCCTTGCCGAGCCCTTCGAAATCGAACGACTCCCGCCCGGTAAGGCCAAGGGTGTCGGTCGACTCTCCCGGCGCAAACTGGAGCGGCAGGATTCCCATCCCGACCAGGTTGGAGCGGTGGATTCGCTCGTAGCTCTCCGCGATCACCACCCGGATCCCTTGAAGCGCCGGACCCTTCGCCGCCCAGTCTCGGCTGGACCCCGACCCATACTCCTTCCCCGCAAGCACCAGGAGCGGAACACCGTCGGCCAGGTAACCCATCGCGGCGTCGTAGATCGACATCACCTCGCCGGTGGGGAGATAGGTGGTCACTCCTCCCTCGGTGTTCGGCGCCAGCCGGTTCCGGATCCGGGTGTTGGCAAAGGTGCCCCGCACCAGCACCTCATGATTGCCCCGGCGGGACCCGTAGGAGTTGAAGTCGGCAAGCGCCACCCCCTGCCCTGTCAGATACCGCCCTGCCGGCGAGTCCTTCTTGATGCTGCCGGCCGGTGAGATATGGTCGGTGGTGACGCTGTCCCCCAGAATCGCGATGACACGCGCCCCGCGAATGTCGGCCACCGCTTTCGGAGTCTCCTTCGACATCCCCTCGAAGTACGGCGGCCGCCGCACGTAGGTAGAGGACGGCGACCACTCGAAGCGATCTCCTTCCGGCACATCCAGCCCGCTCCACCGCTCATCGCCCGCGAATACCGCCGCGTAGCTCCGGCGGTACATGTCGGATTGGATGGCGGAGGCGAGCGTCTTCTCCACCTCGGCGGAGCTGGGCCAGATATCCCGGAGGTAGACCGGTGCGCCGCTGCGGTCCTGTCCCAGCGGCTCATGGAGCAGATCGATGTCGATCCGGCCCGCCAGCGCAAACGCTACCACAAGTGGGGGCGACATGAGGTAGTTGGCCCGGACATCCGAGTTGATCCGTCCCTCGAAGTTGCGGTTACCCGAGAGGACCGAGCAGGCGACGAGGTTGCGGCGCTGAATGGCATCGGAGATTTCCATCGGCAGCGGTCCCGAGTTGCCGATGCAGGTGGTGCATCCGTAGCCCACGACGTTGAAGCCGAGCTGGTCGAGATAGGTCGTAAGGCCGGCGCGGTCGTAGTAGTCGGACACTACCTTGGAGCCCGGCGCCAGGGAGGTCTTGACCCACGGCTTTCGCTCCAGCCCGCGTTCCACCGCCTTCTTGGCCAGGAGACCGGCCGCCAACATGACCGAGGGGTTGGAGGTGTTGGTGCAGCTGGTGATCGCCGCGATCACCACCGAGCCATGATCCAAGACCTCCGTGGTGTCTTCCAGCATCACCGCATGGGCAGCGGGCGACTGCGACGATCCCTCGCCCCAGACCCCTACCGCGGCCGGACCTTGGGCCGGTCCCTTCGCTCCGTCCTTTCCTGGAGCACTGCCGGTGGGCAGCAGGCTGGGAAGCGCCTCCCGGAACGCGCGCCCGGCCTCGGAGAGCCGGATTCGGTCCTGCGGACGGCGAGGACCCGCGATGCTGGGCTCCACGCTCGAGAGATCGAGGGACAACGTGTCGGTAAACACCGGCTCCGGCGAGGCAGCCGAATGAAACAGCCCCTGCTCCTTCATGTAGGCTTCGACCAGCGCGATGCGCTCTTCAGACCGGCCGGTGAACCGGAGGTACTGCAGGGTGACCTCGTCCACCGGGAAGATGGCGCAGGTGGCGCCGTACTCGGGCGACATGTTGCCGATCGTGGCCCGGTCGGCCAGCGCCAGGCTGCTCAGACCGGGACCGAAGAACTCCACGAACTTCCCGACCACGCCCTTGCGACGGAGCAGTTCGGTCACCGTCAGAACCAGGTCGGTGGCGGTAGCCCCCTCCGGCAGCCGTCCCTGGAGGCGGAACCCGATGACCTCCGGGATCAGCATCGAGACCGGCTGGCCCAGCATCGCGGCTTCGGCCTCGATTCCACCGACACCCCAACCGAGCACGCCCAGCCCATTGATCATGGGGGTATGGGAGTCCGTGCCTACCAGTGTATCGGGGTAGGCCTGAGGGAGAGAGCCGGTCGGGGCATGTGGGTTCTCATCCGAGCTGAACACCACCCGTGCCAGATACTCCAGGTTGACCTGATGGACGATACCGGTGTTGGGCGGAACCACTCGGAAGTTCTCGAAGGCCCGCTGTCCCCAGCGAAGGAACTGGTAGCGCTCCCGATTGCGCTGATAGTCGAGATCCACGTTGGTGGCAAACGCCTGGGGCGTGCCGAAGGCATCTACCTGAACCGAGTGATCGACCACGAGCTCCACCGGCTGGAGAGGATTGATCCGGCTGGGATCCCCGCCCAGGTCCGCCATGGCGTCTCGCATCGCCGCGAGGTCCACCACCGCCGGCACCCCGGTGAAGTCCTGCAGCAGGACGCGGGCGGGCGTAAAGGAAATTTCCCGAGCCGGACCACCGCCGGGAGACCACCGGGCCAGCGCCTCGATGTCCCCAGCGGTGACGATGACCCCGTCTTCCGTGCGCAGCAGGTTTTCGAGCAGGATTCGCAGAGAGTACGGGAGGCGGTGGACGTCGAGGCCGGCGCGCGCCAGAGCGTCCAGCCGGAAGATCTCGAATGTTCGCCCGCCCACCTTCAAGGTGGACCGGGCTCCGAATGTGTCGGTCATAATCGTAAAGTAAGCCGTAATCCGCGGTCTTGGCATGGCTGATGCCCGGCCGCTCCGCTGCTCACCGGCGCTGCGCCGACAGTGCCGGGAAGTCCGACAGTGGACATTCAGGCACCACCGGCTTACAGTGTGTGGCGATCGGATGTTCGTGGCATCCTATCCCCCACCATTCGGTAACAGCCGTAATGCCAGAAGCCCAGGGCGCGCCGCCGGTCGTGGCCGGCTCGGCCAACTGTCTCATCGTCGATGACGAACCAAGTGTCCGTCGGTCACTCGCCCGCATGCTGCAAGCCCAGGGCTTCAACTGCTACGAGGCCGGCAGCGGACAGGAAGGGCTCAAGGTTCTCGACCGTATCGGCGAGACCCCGCTGATCATCTCGGATATGCGGATGCCCGAGCTGGACGGCATGGGTTTCCTGGAGGCGGTTCGCCACCGCTTTCCGGACAGCTCGGTGATCATGCTCAGCGGAATGAGCGAAACCACTACCGCGGTAGACTGCCTCCATCTGGGAGCCGCGGATTTTCTGCTGAAGCCCATCTCCCTGAACGAGCTGCAGGCGCGGGTGGTTCGAGCGCTGGAGAAGCGCGCGCTGGTGCTGCAGAACCGGTTCTACCAGAAGCATCTGGAACAGCAGGTGCAGGAGCAGGCTCAGCGAATCCAGGAGCTCTTTCTCCAGGGCATCCAGATGCTGGCCCGGGCGCTCGAGGCCAAAGACGCCTACACCCGTGGCCACTCCATCCGGGTGAGCCAGTACGCCGTGGCCACCGCCGCGGAGCTTGGCTTCGACGGGCCTGGTCTGGACGGCATCAGACTGGGCGGCGAGCTGCACGACATCGGAAAGATCGGTACTCGGGAGGCTGTGCTGCACAAGGCCGGGCGCCTGACCGCCGAGGAGTTCCGCCAGATAACGGAGCACCCCGCCCTGGGCGAACGAATGCTGGCCCCGCTGGCCCACGAGTCGCCCGACGTGCTCCGGATCGTGCGATCCCACCACGAGCGGCTGGATGGAGCAGGTTTTCCCGACGGTTTGCGGGGAGAGAAGATTCCGATCGAGGCACGCATCGTCGCGGTGGCGGATGCGTTCGACGCCATGACCACCCGGCGTCCGTACCGTGACTCGCGGCCGGCCGATGCGGCGGTCACCGAGCTGCGCCGGGTGGCGGGTACCCAGCTGGATCCTCAGGCCGTGGAAGCCTTCGTGGCCGCCTTCCCCCAACCCGGGGACCTGCCCATCTCGGCCTAGTCTCGGCCGGGGGGGACTGGGGGAGGCGCCTCCTCCGGCCCTTCCTGCGACTCACTTTCCTGAGCCTGGCCCGCCAACAGGTAGTAGTGCGCCTTCAATCGCTCGAGCTCCTCCTCGGTCATGTCCTCCAGGCTCATGACCGAGTTCTGCGCCCCTTTCATGGCGCGGATCAGCTCGTCCAGCTTGAGCTGTAGCGCGGCGCCATCCCGGTTCTGGGTGTTCTGGATGAGGAAGACCATCAGGAAGGTGACGATGGTCGTGGCGGTGTTGATGACCAGCTGCCAGGTGTCGCTGAACCCAAAGACCGGTCCGGTGACGGCCCAGAGGATGATGATCCCGAGGGCCACGGCGAAGGTGCTCGGGTGGCCGGCAGTTCGGGCGGTCCACTTGGCGAAGCGGGCAAATGACTGGCTCAGATTCACGGTCGGCTAGAGCTCCCGCAGCATCGTGCGCATGCGGATGGCTAGCGCTTCGATTTCCTTGAGCCCAGTCACGGTCTCGGGATCGATCTGCGACTCGTTGAGCAGGAGGAGTTGGGTCTCGGCGAGCAGCGCCGAGAGCGGGTTCGACAGGTCGTGCCGCAGCCGGCTGAGCCTCTCGGAGTCGCTCATGAGGCCTGGGTTGGGGACTTCATGGCCCGCATTACTGGGGCGTCACTGCGGAACCTCCCGCCTGACTGCGTGTGCGAGTGAAAGATTGTATGCGCCAGGAGGTTATGCAATAGAGTCCGACCCCAACTCGGGACGAGAATCGAAGGCCGGATGGCCCCCTCCCAAGCGTTGGGCCCTTGACGCCGCTTCGGTCGGTCTCTATTTTACGGAGCTTTCTTGTCTGACAGAAACTCCCCTACTCACAACGTCTTGCAGGCTCCGGCGCTCGGCGCCAACTACATACAGTCCACCTCGCTCGATCTTGCATCTACATCCCAACCCCTCAGCCCGACCTTTGGCCGGGCCCGTCCGCCTGGAGTCCCCCCCGTGGATATCGCTGAGTTAAAGCAGAAGTCGGTCGCTGAACTGCACACGCTGGCAGAGCAGTTGAACATCACCAACTACTCGGGCCTTCGAAAGCAGGATCTGATCTTCCGCATCGAGCAGTCGCTGCTCGACTCCGACACGGTCATTCGAGGCGAGGGGGTACTGGAGATCCTGCCCGAGGGGTATGGGTTCCTCCGGAGCCAGGACTGGAACTATCTCTACGGCCCCGATGACATCTACGTCTCGCCCAGCCAGATCAAGCGTTTCGATCTCCGCACCGGCGACACGGTCATGGGGCAGGTTCGCCCGCCAAAGGAGGGGGAGCGCTACCTCGCGCTGCTCAAGGTCGAGCAGGTCAACTTCGAGGAGCCGGAGAAGACCAAGCACCGGATCGCCTTCGACAACCTGCGGCCCCGGTACCCCGATGCCAGGATCCGGCTGGAGCGGAAGAATGGCGACCTGTCCATGCGGGTCGTGGATCTCCTCTCTCCGCTCGGCAAGGGCCAACGGGCGCTGATCGTAGCACCGCCCAAGGCGGGCAAGACCATCCTGATGCAGAAGCTCGCCAACGCCATCAGCGAGAACCATCCCGAGATCGTCCTCATCGTGCTGCTCATCGACGAGCGTCCGGAGGAAGTGACGGACATGGAGGAGAACGTCAAGGCGGAGGTCATTTCCTCCACCTTCGACGAGCCCGCCGACCGTCACGTCCAGGTGGCCGACATGGTCATCGAGAAATCGAAGCGACTGGTGGAGCACGGCCGGGACGTGGTAATCCTGCTCGACTCCATCACCCGCCTGGCGCGCGCCCACAACGTCGTGGTGCCCCACTCAGGCAAGATTCTCTCCGGTGGCGTCGACGCCAACGCGCTGCAGAAACCCAAACGGTTCTTTGGCGCCGCCCGAAACATCGACAAGGGTGGAAGCCTCAGCATCATCGCCACCGCCCTGATCGATACCGGCAGCCGCATGGACGAGGTCATCTTCGAGGAGTTCAAGGGTACCGGCAACTCGGAGCTGGTGCTCGACCGCAGGCTGGCCGACCGCCGGATCTATCCCGCCATCGACATCCAAAGGACCTCAACCCGCAAGGAAGAGCTCCTGATGGATAAGGACGAGCTCAACCGCGTCTACCTGCTGCGTAACTTCCTGGCCGACATGCCGCCGGTCGAAGCCCTCGAGTTTCTGCTCGAGCGCATGAAGCGCACGAAGAACAACAAGGAGTTCTTCGCGACCATGGCGCAATAGGTGAGAAGTGAGAAGTAAGAAGTCAGAAGGGACAAGTGAGAGGGGGCTCCAGCCACGGACCCCCTTCCTTCTTGCCCTCTCACTTCTCACCTCTCACTTTACTTTAGCAGGATGATTCCCATCAAAGGACGCATCCTCGCAGTGGACTGGGGTGAGCTCCGCATCGGCCTGGCCTTGAGTGACGAGTCGCAGGTCCTCGCCACCCCGCTCGAGACCTTGCACCGCCGCGAAGGCAAACGCTTTCCGATGCCCCGGTTCCTCCAGCTCATTACCCTGCACCATCCTGTGGGCCTCGTAGTCGGCCTTCCACTTTCCATGGAGGGAACCGAAGGCGACAGCGCAATGGCGGCCCGCGAGGTGGGAGCCACGGTGGCACGGCGCACCGGCTTGCCCCTCGAGCTCTGGGATGAGCGCATGAGCACGGCCCGAGCGCTGGCCGCCATACGGGAACAGGGCGGCTCAACCCGCGGCCGCAAGGGTGACGTGGATTCCCTGGCCGCGGCGGTGCTGCTGCAACATTTCCTGGACGCTCGTAGGAATCGGGCCGAGAAGGCGGAGACGACGGAGAGGACGGAAGGGCCTGAGTGGTGAACCTCACTTCCGTGCGACCGTACCGGAGCAAGGCTGTCCGTTCATTCCTCTCCGCCCTCTCTGTCGTCTCCGTCGCCGGCTGCGGCACGTCGCAGAAGGCGGCCCGCGTGATCCTGCCGGCCGGCGCCTCCTTCTCGGCGGTGACCGACAGTCTCAAAGCTCACGCGGTGATCACCCACCCCAGATCGTTCAAGCTCCTGGCCCGGGTGCGCGGGGTGGACCGCTCAGTGCACGCGGGTGTCTACGAATTCCCCGCCGGAACATCGCCCTGGAAGGTCCTGACGATGCTGGCCCACGGGGAGAAGGCGGCCCTTCGATTCACGGTGCCCGAAGGCCTCACCATCCCCGAGGTGGCAGCGCTGGCCGCCGAGAAGCTCGGTATCCCCCCGGATTCGTTCGTGGCCGCCGCCAGGGACAGCGCGGCGGCCACCGCCCTGCTGGGGATGGCCGTGCCGTCCTTCGAGGGGTTCCTGCGCCCGGAGACGTATCTCCTGCCGGCGGACGTCAAGGCCCGCGAGCTGGTCCGGGTGATGGCGGAGGGCTTCAAGGCCGAGTGGCTGCCGGCCTGGAATGCACGCCTGGACTCGCTCCGGATGAGCCGGGTTGCATTGGTCACGCTGGCTTCGATTGTCGAGGGGGAGGCCCGGGCGGATGAGGAACGGGAGACGATCGCCGGGGTCTATCACAACCGGCTGCGCATCGGGATGCCGCTGCAGGCCGATCCGACGGTGCAGTACGCGATCATCCTGAAACGGGGGAAGCGCAAGCCCCGCCTCTTCGTGAAAGACTACCAGATCGTGTCGCCCTACAACACCTACTTGAATCGCGGTCTGCCTCCCGCCCCGGTGAACTCACCCGGCCGCCGCAGCATCGAGGCGGCGCTCCATCCCGCCAACGTGCGCTATCTCTATTTTGTCGCGGGACCCGACGGGCGTCACGTCTTTTCGAACAATTACAACGAACACCTGCGGGCGATTCGACAGATACGCCGGATGGACAAAAGCGTAAACAGTAAACAGTAAACGGTGAACGGGTTCACCCCACCCCTGTTCACTGTTTACCGTTCACTGTTCACGCTTTTTCGGTACCTCCTCGCCGCAGCTTCAACGTCCTCCACCCCCAGAATCCCCGACACGACGGCGACTCCCTTTCCTCCTGCCTGCAACACCGCGGGGACGTCCTCCGGCGTCACCCCGCCGATGGCGAGCGCGGGCTTGCTCCCGGCCAGCCGGAGGAGCCGGCTGAAGCCATCGGCGCCCAGTCCGGTGCCGGCGTCCTCCTTGGTCGGCGTCGCCCGCCAGGGACCAATTCCCCAGTAGTCGGCTTCACCGGCCAGGGCTGCCTCGGTCTCGCTGCCCACGGAGGCACCGAGAAGAAAGCCTGCTGGCGCGATCCGGCGTGCCAGGGCCAGCGGCATGTCGTCGGGACCGAGATGGGCGCCGGCGGCGCCGGCGGCCATGGCCACGTCCGGCCGGTCGTTGACCAGAACCGGGATTCTGAGCGCCGGCACTAGATCTCGGATCAGTTGAGCGAGCTCGCGCGCAGTGGCCTGCTTGAGCCGCAGCTGTACCGACGTGATCCCGCCCCGCTCTGCCGCCTGCGTCAGCGAGACGAGGTCGCGGCCGCGCACCAAGCGGTCATCGGTGACGAGCATCAGGCGCACGAGTTGCGCTACATTATCTCCCATGCCACCCTCAGTCCGACTTCAAGGGATCCGGGGAGCCACGACGGTTGCCCGCAATGACTCGACGGAGATCCTCTCCGCCACCGACGAGCTGCTGCGCACCCTCATCGAGGCGAACGAGCTGCAACCGGACGACATCGTGAGCGGCCTCTTCACCGTGACCAACGACCTGGACGCCGCCTTCCCCGCCCGCGCAGCCGAGGAATTTGGTTGGAACATCGTTGCCCTGCTGCACGCCACGGAGATTCCGGTACCGGGATCGCTTCCCAAGTGCATCCGCCTGCTGGTGCACGCTTACACCGCCCGGAGCAGGGCGGAAATCAAGCATTGCTATCTCCGCGGAGCCACCGTCCTGCGCCCCGACCGGGCGTGATGGCGGCCAGGGTCACTCCCCGCGGTGCCGAGCGCTGGGTGCGGGGACACCCCTGGATCTACCGCAGTGAGGTGCTCGAAGGTCCGGACGCGCCGGGCGTGGTGCCGGTTAAGGATCCGCGGGGACGCTTCATCGGCCAGGCCCTCTACTCTCCCAAATCCGAAATCCGGCTCCGCCTGCTGGAACGCACCGACCGGTCCATCGACGACCACTGGTGGGTGGAGCAGCTGGCCGCCTGTGCCGCGCGCCGAAACGGAATCGACGCCAGCGCCTACCGCGTCGTGCACGCCGAGGGCGATGGCATCCCCTCCCTGGTGGTGGATCGGTACGATCGCTGGCTTGTGGCCCAGATTCTGTCGGCAGGGCTCGAGACCATGCGGGAGACGATCGTCGCCGCCCTGGCCCGGGTGCTCCGGCCGGACGGCATTCTGCTCCGCAACGATGCCCCGGCCCGGCGGCGTGAGGCACTCACAGCGGAACCGGTGGAGGTGTATGGAACCGTCCCCCGGGAGATCGAGGTCCGGGAGGGTGAGGTGCGGTACCTGGCGGCGCCGTGGGAGGGCCAGAAGACCGGCGCTTTCCTCGACCAGCGCCCCAACCGGCTGCTCGCCGGCCGGCTCATGCCCGAAGGCGGCCGCGCGCTCGATGCCTTTTCCTATCACGGGGCCTTCGCCATTCATCTGGCTCGTCGCGCGGGAAGCGTCTTGGCACTGGATGCAAGCCAGGAGGCGCTGAGCCGCGGCGCCGCCAACGCCGCGCTCAACGGGCTCAGCAACATCGATTGGCGTGAGGCGGATGCGTTCGAGACGCTGCGACAGCTGGAGCGCGCCCGGGAGCGATTCGACTTCATCGTCCTCGACCCCCCCGCCTTTGCCAAGTCGCGCGCGTCGGTCTCCGCAGCCCTCCGCGGGTATCGGGAGATCAATCTCCGGGCGATGCGTATCCTCGCGCCGGGCGGCACCCTGCTGACCGCGTCCTGCTCCTTTCACGTGCAGCGGCCGCAGTTCCTCGGCATGCTCCAGGAGGCTGCGGGGGACAGCGGGCGCCGTATCGCGCTGCACCAGGTGCTCAGCCAGGGAGAGGATCACCCCGAGGTGCTCACCATTCCGGAGACGGGGTACCTGAAGGGGGCGGTGGTGAGGGCAGTCTGAAACAAGTCACAAGTCACCAGTCGCCAGTCACCGGTTTCATGCGGGCTAAGGGATATTCTGATCTCAGTCGGGAGACTGGCGACTGAAGACTGGCGACTTCTTCAAAAATCGTTGACACTCAAGACCACGACGACCAACTTCCACCCATGCCCAGCGTCGGTGAGCCTCGGGACAAGTCGTCGAGGGTGCGCCGGGTCCTTGGCGGGATCCTCCTCGCCAACATCGTCGTTGTCATCGTAAAGTTCGCAGTCGGGTTCGACACCAACTCGCTGGCAGTCTTTGGTGACGCCCTCCAGTCGTCCGTGGACGCGGTCAATAACCTGTTCGCCCTCTTCGTCGTCCGGGTGGCCTCCAAGGCGCCCGACGAGGATCATCCCTATGGGCATGCCAAGTTCGAGACGCTCGGGGCCCTACTCATCGCGCTTCTGCTTGCCCTCTCGATTTTCGAGCTGGTGCGTGGGGCGATCGCCCGTCTGGTCACGGGTGTCCCGCTGGTAAACGTGTCTAACATCGCCCTCGCCCTCCTCGTGTTCAGCCTGGCGGTGAACATCTGGGTGGTGTGGTTCGAGACCCGCGCGGGCCAACGACTCAACAGCGACCTCCTCCTCGCCGACGCGCTGCACACTCGCACCGACGTCTTCATCACCCTCGGCGTGCTCACCGGCCTGGCCCTCGCCCGGGCTGGCCTGGCCTGGGCCGATCCGGTTCTCGCCATCATCGTCGCGGTGCTGGTAGGCCGGGCAGGCTATCAGATTCTGCGCCGTTCCATCCCGAGCCTGGTGGACGAGCGGGCCTTCGACCAGGCCACCATCCGGCGGGAGGCCGAAGGCGTCACCGGCGTGGTATCAGCCTACTCGATCCGCTCGCGCCGGGCCGGCGACCATCAGTTTGCCGAGCTCACCATCGCGGTGAACGGAGCGGCCGACGTCGCCAGCGCCCACCGGATCGCGGACCAGGTCGAGGATCGTCTGCGCGACACCCTTCAGCTCGATGAAGTGACGGTTCACGTCGAGCCATGCTGAACGCCACCGAGGTCCGCCCCACCCACCGGCGCCGCCGCTCCCGGTATTCCGACAAACAGCACTACCAGGAGTACATCCTCCAGCGCATCGAGGGCTACAAGAACTCGATCGGACGGGACGAGCTGCTACGGCTGGGTGACGAGGCGGCGTCGGAGCTGCAAGCGACCTCCGAGGGCCAGTTCGTGCTGACCGAGGTGCTGATGCTGGAATCGGTGGACCGGCTCATCATGAAGCGGCTCTCGCTCCGACCCTACCGCCGATGGCGGCAGCAGTTCATCAAGTTGCGCGCGGCCCAGAGAATGCCGACCCACTGGGGTCTCGAGCCCCACTGTCCCCTGGCGCCGCTGCTTGCGCGAATCGAGTCGGAGGACACGGCACTGGTGGTCGGCACCGAGGCGGCACCGACGACCTACCTGCTGGCTGCGCATGACGCCGCGGTGACCTTCATCGCGAGGGATCTCGGTTGCGTCGAACGGGTGGAGTCGCGGATGGCCGCCGAGGCATTGGCCAGCCTCTTCGAGAGCTATGTCACCCAGCTGGACCAGGCGCTGCCCGAATTCCTGAGCTTCCTCTCCGGCTGTGGACATCGTAGTGCTCGATCCGGGCGTGCTGCTCGATCTGTCCGCCGCGGATCGGGTAGAGCTGGTGCACGACCTCCAGGCGCGAAGCCGGCCGGGGGGAATCCATGTGCTGCTGCCCACCTGCAAGGGGATGTCGCGGGACGCGCTTCGCTCGATGTATCCCGGATGGGCTCAGGAGGAAGACCCGAAACGCCGGCGGCGAACGGCGGAGAGCCGCCGTCAGGACGGCTTGATCCTGTGCAAGCCCACGTGTCCAGCCGACACGGCGTGACGGTCGAAATCCCGAGTCCAAGCGACACGCGCAACCGATCCCACCTCCGCAACACCTTGTCGAAACACTACTTGCGCCTCGGCCGTCAGCGGCACGAACGGTGCTTCTTCGGGGGCGAACAGTCGTTTCCCCGTGTGTGAGGAGCACCACCGTGACCAGCCTTCCGTTGGCGGCTCAATCGGAGCCTCTCGGCATCGTGATCAAGAGCGGAGCTCGCGCACCTAAACCGGTGCGGTTCTGGGCCTATCTCTGGGCCACCGACGATGAAGACACCACGGATCAGCACTGGCACCAGCGGGTCCCGGCCGAGCACGCCGCGTAGTAAGCCCGCGCGGCCCGCGGGTGCGGCGCGCCCGAAACACCCTCGGACTTCGGTCCGGGGGTGTTTGTATTAGTCGGGTCGCCTCTGAAACCCCTTGCACCACACCATTTTCCCGTCTAGACTCGAATCATATACTTCTCCCACCCGGTAGCTCATGCCGACCCTGACCCTGAACGGCAAGTCTGTCTCCTTCCAGCCCGGCGCCACGATCCTGGAGGCTGCGCGCACTGTTGGGGTCGACATTCCAACCCTGTGCTGGTATCCCAAGCTGCCGATTGTGGGCAACTGTCGGATCTGCCTGGTCTCGGTCAAGGGCCAGAACAAGCTCCTGCCCGCCTGCGCCACCCCCGCCACCGACGGGATGGAGGTAGACGTCGAGTCCCCGGCCGCCGCGGAAAATCGGCGCAGCGTGCTGGACTTCCTGCTCGAGCGATATCCGGGCGAGCACCTGGGTAATGGGGGACGGGAGCATCCCCGGAACGAGTTCGAGCGGTACGTGGTCCAGTACGACGTGCCGGTCCGCACCCACCACGACCTCCCGCTCCGCACCGGAGACGAGCGTCCCGGTGATGTGATGATCCAGCACGATATGACCACCTGTATCCTCTGTACCCGATGCGTCCGGGCGTGCGAGGACATCCAGGAGGTTGGCGTGCTCGACGTCGGCCAGCGGGGCGAGCATGCCCAGATCATCGTCGGCGGGGACGGAGACCCCGACCATGCGGGGTGCACCTGGTGCGGTGAATGCGTTCGGGTCTGTCCCACCGGCGCCATCTTCGAATTCATTCCCCACCAGCGGTTCGGCGCCGAGGCGCTTCGCACACCGGACCGGGTGGTCCGCTCGGTCTGTCCCTACTGCGCCGTCGGGTGCCAGCTCGATCTCCACGTCAAGGACGACACCCTGATGCGGGTGACGTCGCCCTGGATCGAAGAGGATACGCCCAATCAGGGTTCCACCTGCGTCAAGGGTCGGTTCGGGTACGACTTCACCCAGCACCGCGACCGGCTCACCACGCCACTGATCCACAAGGGCTGGATGTGCCAGGATGGGCAGTGGACCTGGACCGGGGAATGGCCCCGGCACCGCGAGGGCCCCTGGCTTACCATCGAGGAGATGGGCGACCGGAAGAAGCCGCGGCCACCACTCCGGCAGATAGGGAAGCCGCCGCTGACCGGCCGCCCCCAGCAGGACGAGGACGATGTCCGCGATCGGGTGGCGACGCCCGCGGGGTGGTACAGCGCATTTCGCGAGGCCACCTGGGAGGAAGCGCTGAGCCTGACCGCCCAGCAGATTCTCCGGATCAGAGATCAGCACGGCCCCAAGGCATTGGGCGCCCTGTCATCGGCCAAGTGCAGCAACGAGGACAATTACGCCTTCATGCGGATGGTGCGCGGCGCCTTCCGAACCAACAGCGTGGACCACTGCACCCGCCTCTGCCATTCGACCTCGGTGTCGGCCATGAACCGCGCGCTCAACACCGCGGCGGCCTCGGGCTCGATGCGGGAGATCGAGGAGGCGTGCGACGTCATCTTCATCGCCGGCGCCAACACCACCGAATCTCATCCGGTGTTTGGCGCCCTGATCAAGCGGGCCGTGGCTCGCGGCGCCAAGCTCATCGTGGCCGACGTCAGGAAAGTCGAGTTGGCCGAGCTGGCCGACATCCACCTGCAGATGACGCCGGGCTCCGATGTGGCGCTGTTCAACAGCATGCTGCACCACATCATCAGCGCCGGACTCACCGACCCGACCTTCATCAGCGGGCGCACCCGCGAGTACGAGAAGGTGAAGGCGGCGGTGGCACCCTACACGTTGGAAATGGGCCAGAAGATCACCGGCATTCCGGCAAATGTCATCCGCCAGGCCGCGGAGATGTATGCCCGCGGGCCCCGGACGTCGACGCTCTGGGCCATGGGCCTCACTCAGCATGCCACCGGCACCGACATCGTCGCCAGCCTCCTCAATCTGTTGCTCGCCTGCGGGATGATCGGCAAGTGGGGCGCGCAGATGATGCCGATCCGGGGCCAGAACAACGTGCAGGGTGCCAGCGACGTGGGCGCCATCCCCTTTGCCTATACCGACTATCGCCCCGTCACCGATCCCGCCAACCGGGCGGAATACGCCCATGCCTGGGGTGTGCCGGAGGAATCGCTGTCGCTCGAGAACGGCATGATGGTGACCGAGATGACCCGGGACGACAGTCCGATTCGCGGACTGTACGTCATGGGCGAGAATCCGGTGATCTCCGATCCCAACATCGCGCACGCGGAAGAGTGGGTCCGAGGCCTGGAGTTCCTGGCGGTGCAGGACCTCTTCCTCACCGAGACGGCCCGCTGGGCAGACGTGGTGCTTCCCGGCTCATCGTTCGCGGAGAAGTCCGGCACCTACGCCAACACCGAGCGGCGGATTCAGCTGGCGGAAGCGGCGATGGATCCGCCGGGCAACGCGCGCCGCGACCTGGATATCCTGGTCGACCTCAGTAACCGGCTTGGACTCAAGACCACCTGGGCCGGACCCGAGCAGGTGATGGGGGAGATCGCTTCGGTGACACCCTCCTGGCGCGGGGTGACCTACGCCGGCCTCAAGGGCACCGGGTTGCAGTATCCGGTGCTGACGCCGGACTCCCGCGGGACTCCGTTCCTGTTCAACGAATCGTTTCCCACCGCCGATGGCCGGGCCATCTTCATTCCCGTCGAGTACGTGGCACCCGAGGAGCTCCCCGATGCGGAGTATCCCTTCGTCATGAATACCGGGCGCCAGATGTATCACTGGCACACCGGCACCATGACCCGGCGCTCCACCGGCCTCGATTCACGCGAGCCCGTCCCGGTAGTGGACATCAACCCCCGGGATGCCCTGGAGCTCGGCGTCCGGGAGGGAGACACGGTGCGGGTCAGCTCCCGGCGAGGATCGATGCTCATCGGTGCGCGTCTCTCGGATCGCCAGGCCCGGGGCCAGATCTTCATCCCGTTCCACTTCCGGGAAGCCGCCGCCAACCTGCTCACCAACCCCCGGCTCGACCCCTACGCCAAGATCGCGGAGTTCAAGATCAGCGCGGTGAGCGTGGAGGCTGTGGCCCCGGTGTTTGCTGACTAGGGCGGGAAGGCGGGAAGGACGGGGAAGACGGGAAGGAGGGCAAGAGCAAGGACGGGTCCCTGCGAGCTGGCGCCGGTGACCCTTTTGGTATTCCGGGTACCGGATTACTGAGTGGCGTACCACTTTCCAGCCGTTCCCGTCTTCACCTTCCCGTCCTTCCCGTCCTTCCCGTCCTTCCCGTCCTTCCCGCCTTATATTCCCCCCGTCCTAACTCCCGAGCCGACATGCGCGCGCTGGTCAAAGAATCCGCGGGTCCCGGTATTGTCCTCAAAGAAGTGCCGGTCCCCCAATGCGGCCCCAGCGACGCCTTGATCCGGGTGCACCACGCCGGGGTCTGCGGCACCGACCTCCACATCTGGGAATGGGACAGCTGGGCCAGCGGCCGCCTCAAGCCCCCGGTCATCGTGGGTCATGAGTTTGCGGGAGAGATCACCCAGCTGGGCCGGGACGCGGCGGCGGGGGGGCTGCTCGCCGTCGGCGATCTGGTCACCGCCGAAGGACACGTAGTCTGCGGCCACTGCCTGCAGTGCCGCCTCGGGGCCGCCCACCTGTGCCGCCGCACTCAGATCATCGGCGTCGATCGCGACGGCGCCTTCGCCGATTACATCGCGATGCCGGTCTCCAACGTGATGAAGCTCGATGGCATCCCCACCGAGATCGGGGCCATCATGGATCCCATGGGCAACGCCGTGCATACCGTGCTCGAGGCCGAGGTGCCGGGGAGCACCGTGCTCGTACTCGGCTGCGGGCCGATCGGCTGCTTTGCCGTGGGCGTGGCCCGGGCCGCCGGGGCATCGCTGGTCATCGCCAGCGACTACAACGCCAAGCGACTCGACCTCGCGCGCGCCATGGGCGCCCAGGTGACGCTCAACCCCGGCAGCGACGACGTGGTGGCCCGGGTGCGCGACCTCACCGCCGGTGACGGCGTCGATCTCGTGTGTGAGATGAGCGGGCACCCCAGCGGCCACGCGCAGGCCATGGCCGCGGCGCGCATGGGGGGAAGGATCAACCTCCTGGGCACTCCCAACCGCACCACCGAGGTGGACTTTGCCCGGGATGTGATCTTCAAGGGCCTTACCATCTACGGTGTCACCGGCCGGAAGATGTACCAGACCTGGCACCAGATGCAGCGTTTTCTCCGGGCCGGCCAGCTCGATCCTCGTCCGGTCATCACCCATCGCTTTCCATTGGACCGGATCGCTGAGGCGATTCAAGTCATCAAGGATGGCCAGGCGGGCAAGGTGATCCTGGAGGTGTGCCCATGACCAACCCGCTGGAGCAACGGATCGCTCCCGAACTCGAGCAGTTCATCCGCGACGGCACCTACAAGCGGCTCAACTTCCTGGCCAGCCCCCAGGCGGCCCGGGTGCAGATGGAGGGGCGGGGCGAGGTCATCATCCTCTCCTCCAACAACTATCTCGGTCTGGCCAACGAGCCCAGCGTGGTCGCCGCCGGGAAAGCGGCGCTCGACCGTTTCGGCGCCGGCACCGCCTCGGTCCGCTTCATCTGCGGCACCTTCACCATCCACCGGGCACTCGAGGCAGCCTGCGCGCGGCTGGTCGGCACCCCGGCGTCGCTCAGCTTCGGCAGCTGCTGGAACGCCAATGAGGCCGTGCCCGGTACGCTGCTGACCGAGCAGGACCTCATCATCAGCGATCAGCTGAACCACGCCTCGATCATCGATGGCATCAGGTTGGCCAAGGCCATCACCAAGTGCCAGACCGCGGTGTACCCACATGGTGATCTCACCGACCTCGACGCCAGGCTCAGCGCGGCCCGCGATCGCCGGGTCAAGATGGTCGTCACCGACGGCGTCTTCTCCATGGAAGGCGCGATCGCCAGGCTTCCCGACTTGATCGAGCTCTGCCGCCGACACGAGGCGGTGCTGGTGGTGGACGACTCTCACGCGACCGGGGTGCTCGGAAAAAATGGCAGGGGAACGGCGGAGCACTTTGGGGTGACCGGCGACGTGGACATCATCACCTCGACCCTGGGCAAGGCACTGGGAGGGGCGGCGGGTGGGTTCGTGGCGGCATCGGCGGCGGTATGCGACTACCTGACCCAGCGGGCCCGGCCTCAGCTCTTCAGCAACGCGCTGCCGCCCACCGTCGCAGGCAGCTCACTGGCGAGCATCGAATATCTCGAGGCGCATCCCGAGCGCGTGACCAGGCTTCGGGAAAATGCGGGATATTTCCGCGACCAGCTGCTGGGTCTCGGCTTCCACCCGCTACCGGGCGAGACACCAATCATCCCCGTCATCCTGGGCGAGACCGCCGCTGCCATCCGGATGAGTGACCTCCTGCTCGGCGAAGGCGTGTTCGTCACCGGCTTCGGCTATCCGGTCGTGCCTCAGGGTCAGGCGCGGGTCCGCTGCCAGGTGTCAGCGGCCCATACCCGGGAGGACCTTGACCAGGCACTCGCTGCCTTCCGAAAGATTGGCCGCCAACTCCACCTAATCTGAAATTCCGGCCCGGTTCGGAACGGGCCCGGTCCTTGCACTTCCGGCTCTCCCGACGGGCATGGGAGGGTCGGCTCGGAAGCGGTAAGTCCTTGTCGGCATGAAGCGTAAGGGCGGCACCTCGCTCCGCATTCTACTCCCCTCCCGCGCGATCCAGCATGAGTTCCCGCATTTTGACGTACCGTGCGAGGTAGTGCCCGGTAAGCACCAGGAGGGCCCTGGTGCAGACACCCTACGGAGGCAGTCTGATGCGTAAGGTCACCCGAAGCATTCCGGTCGCGCTGGCCCTTTGCCTTGGGGCGGCCAACCTCTCGGCTCAGGAGCCGGGGAACGGCGCTTTTCAATGGTACGTCGGTGGTCATGGGGGCATCATCAACTACGGCACGGTGGACGGCAGAGACAACGCTCCGCTCGGCGGCGCGCACCTGCTGATCACCGCCCGGCGCACCGGCCTGTTACTCTCGGTCGAGCAGGCCTTTGATGCAAACGGACAGGGCAGCTACGACATGACGGCGGTAGACACCGCCGGCAACGTGCTGGCGCAGCAGACCATCGGAACGACGTTCAACTACATCCGGAAATACTCGGCCATGCTGATGGCGTTCCCCATCAAGGGACCGGCTACACCGTTCTTCGGTATCGGTGTTGGGGTTATCCATACCGGCGGCCATTCAGTGGATGATGCCACCACGAAGGCGATGGGTAGTTCCGCCTTCGGAACCTTGGTGGGAGGTCTGAACTTCCGGGTGAGCCGCTTCAGCGCCTTCGGTCAGTACCAGGTGACCACCGCTCCCGGCCTCCGGAGCGACGTCCAGAGGTTTGGCGATGGATCGAGAGTCATTGCCTCGGGTGCCCTGCTCGAAGGACCCACGCATACGTTTTCGGCCGGCTTGAGATTCAATCTCGGCAACGCCCGGGAGAGAGCGAGCGGCGGGGGTTACTGATCAGGCGGGTTGACGCATCAACGGGCGGGGGATCTTCGCGATCCCCCGCCCGTTTCTTTGCGCGATGTCCAGGCTGACCCGGCCAGACAGAACCGCAACGGCCAGTCCACGGCTTTGGTTATCCCGATCCTGGGCGTCGCCGCAATCTCGATTTCCTCGATCGAGCCCGGCTTCCGTACCTCCACCCGGCTGCCAGGCATCCGACCTCCATCCAAATCGCGAGAGATTCCCAGGGCCTGGGTCAGCTTCCCCGGTCCGGAGCAGAGCTCGCGGTCCGGTACCCCACCCCGGCGTTGCCGCATGACCTCGAGCCCGGAGAGAGGCTCCAGTGCCCGAAGCAGGACGGCACTGGCCAGCCCGGCGCGCTGGCAAACCAGGTTGGCACACCAGTGCATGCCATACGACAGGTAGACGTACCAGGAGCCGGGTGGACCGAACAGCGCCTCGTTTCGCGCATTGCGCCGGTGGAGATAGCCGTGAGAGGCCGGGTCATCGTAGCCCAGATAGGCCTCGGTCTCCACGATCCTGCCCTCGCTGAGCTCTCCTCCCACCGAAGACACCACGACCATCCCGAGTAGCTCCGCCGCGACGATTTCGGCAGGGCGCCTGAAAAAAGCGACGGGCAGCGCAGCTGCCCGTCTCAGTTGAGTCATTCAGCTTTCTTCCGGGGGCGGGCTCGCGGTCGTTTGGGAGGGGGCGGCCCGGCGCCCTCCTTTTCTTCGACCGCGGCGGATTTGGCCGGTGCGGCCGTGGCCCGCTTCCGTCGAGGCCGGGCCACGCGAGGCCGCTTCTCCTTGGCCAAGGCCTCGGTATCGGTCTCGAGCGGCTCGGCCTCGGCGCTGGCCGAGGGATGCTCCGGCTCCGGAAGCGGCTCGATGCGTACCATACCCACAAGGGGGATGTCGGCCGCGCGGATGGGACCTCGAGAGCCTCGGCGGAAGCGGAGCCCGAGGCGCTGCCCATTGTCACGGGTTGCGCTGGAGGCCGGCTCGGAAGCGGCGGGTTCGCTACCCGGCACCGTTTCCGGGGACTCCTCCCGAGGAGGCGGCGGCATTGCAGGACGGGACGACGTTCGCTGGAGCGCAATCTCGTAGTCGTCGTCTCCTATCTTTCGCACATCGGCTACCTCGGCATCGTTGGCCTGGCGCAGCAGCCGCTGAAAGCGCGCCGCGTCCAGCAGGGAGTCCTCCCGGCCATGCATGGCAACCATGCGAAGGCGGAGCGCCTCCTGTCCCACCGGCGAGCGGAACTCCGACAGTGCCTGGGCCATGAGCTGGAAGGCACGAGCCAGGGTCAGCGCGCCATCGGTGCGCTCTTCCCGCGCAGGGCGCTGGGCGGTCTCGCCCCGGGGCCCCTCGGCGGCTCGCGGGCGGGCACCCGCACCGTCCCGGGCGCCCGGGCGCTCCCGCCCCCCGCGGCCCCGCCGGCCCCGACCACGTCGGCCCCCGTCCTCACGCCCCCTGGCCCCGCCTGAGGCAGCCTCCTCACGACCGGCCTCTGCTGGAGGCCGGGCCCGCGAAGCGGAGACCGGTGAAGTGGTAGCGCTGACCACCGGCGCCACCGTGCCCGGACCTACTTCGTACTGGCCGTTGTCCAGCTTGGTCAGGTGGACGATTCCCTTTTGCCCGGCTTCGATCACGAATTTGCTGAACCGGTTGAAACCGGCGTTCCGTTCGTCGAAGTTCGAATCGATCTGCTGCATGACCTGCTTGAGCCGGTCCGAACGCATGACGTCGCCGTTGCGCGCCATCTGCGCCACCGCTTCGGCGGCAAGTTCCCACGGGTCGCGCTGGGTCGAAGGGGTGTCCACCTCCTTCGTCAGGCCGGCCAGGTCATTGTAGGAGTAGTACTCATCACAGTTCTGGATCAGCAGGTCGCTGGCCGATTCCCGGATCCCGACCCCGATCACGTACTTGCCGTACTCCTTCAGCTTGATCACCATGGTCGAGAAGTCGCTGTCGCCGGATAGCAGGATGAACATGCCGATCTCGGGCCTGGTGAACACCAACTCGATGGCGTCGATGGCCAGGCGGATATCGGTCGCGTTTTTCTTGCTGGAGCCGAAGGCCGGTGCGAAGATGAGGTCGATCGACGATTCCGACAGCGGAACGATGTACTGGGGATAGCGGCGCCAGTCGGCATACGCGCGCTGGACGGCGACCTTGCCTTTGATGATGTCGCTGTTGAGGAGGGTGCGCAGTTCCTTGGTCAGGTCCTTCTGGATGCCAAGGGTGACGTTGTCGAAGTCGATCAGAAGGGCAGCGTGCGGGGCGTGTACTGGGGGCTGGCTGAGATGCCGGCCCGGCCGAATCAGCGGTCGATTCACGTAGCTCTCGGTTTTCGGGTCCGCCGCCTCCGCGCGCCCCCTCGTCGCGCCTGGCCGGACCCGGTGATCGGCAGGGCGTCGAGGAAGCCCACGAGGTCGAGGGACCAGGTGTGGGGGGCCCGCTCCCCTACTCCGCGGCAATCCCTTCGCGGACGTGGTATAGGAGCGAACCGGGGTCGTGCCAGCCACCGCCGAGGTTGCCGTGGGAAAACGTCTACCGGGAGCGCGCCTCGCCGGCCGGGTCGCCGACGCGCGCGGTGCTCACCGAGAGACCAGTCGGCCCGACACGGGCCCGACGAACGGCATCTACAGGTAACGGCTAGCGCGGCAAAATCTATCCGCACTGCCCGGGCGTTGGAAGGGCGGTTCGGATCAGGTCTTAGCCGAACTGCGGTTCCCCCGCCACCGGGAGGTCGAGCACGAAGTAGAAGCGGGTGCCGTACCCGGGCGAGGTATCCACCTGCATTACGGAGCCCATCGCCTCGACCAGCTTGCGGCAGATGGAAAGACCCAGCCCCGATCCGGAGAAGGCATATTCGCCGGGCTTCTGGCGGCGGCGGAAAGGCTCGAACAGGGTCGCCATGGACTGGGGAGGGATGCCGCGACCCGTGTCGCGGACCGAGAACTCGATGGACCGGGCGCCGCGCTGGATCGCGGTCAGCTCGACGAAGCCTTCGCCAGTGAACTTGAGGGCGTTGGTGGTCAGGTTGAGCAGTACCCGGCTCAGCGCCACCGGATGACCGATACGGAAGTCGGCCTCCGGCACGGTCAGCCGCACCGTGAGGTTCTTCTCCTCCGCTATCGGCTGAACGATATCCCTGACCGACTCCAGGATGTCGGTGACCGAGAACGGAATCGGATCCAGGTCCACCAGCCGGTCGCCGCCCCGGGCCAGCTCGATGACATCGCTCGCCACCGAGCTGAGGCCGAAGGCAGCACTGTAGATGAGGCCGAGCTGGCGCTCCTGCACCGCGTTGACCGGGCCGCTGCGGCCGCGCTGAAGCGTCTCGGCCAGGAACAGGATCGAGGTGAGCGGCGAGCGAAGGTCGTGGGCTACTTCGACCACCAGCTCCAGACCGTCAGGCGAGGAGAGGCGGTCGGTAAAGTGCTGGGCCCAGTCGGCTTCGAGGTGCAGGCCGACTCGTTCAATGAGCATGTAGGATGTGGAGGAGCTGGCTCGGCTCCGGCGCCGGGAGGGCGCGAGCCCGCTCCACGAACGCGGTGCGGATGAGCCCAAGCCACCGACGGGAGAGTGCGTTGCGAGGCACGGCGCTGGTTTCGGCCGGCAGGCCCGCGACCTCCTGCCTGATCGCCTTGCACAGCTGGGCGAGATGAGCGGTAGCCTCCTCGGCCCCGGAGGCGTGCTGGATGACCCGCTCCCACTCCGCTTCGGCCCACAGCACCGACTCGCGCAGCGCATCCCAGAGGGCCGGCGCCACCGAGGCGGCAGTCGGGCCGTCCGGATCCCAGACCCGCACGGCTCCGGGGGCGTCCTGAGGGGCTCGGCGACGCTCCCCGGCCGAGCCGGTCAGGACGGTCTCAGGTATCACGCCGTCGGTCCCTGAGTCTCATCTCTCTGGAATTCATGCTTGTCCATCAGCCGGTACAGGGTGGTACGGTCGATGCTCGCCAGGCGCGCGGCCTTGGACATGTTCCCCCCTGCTCGGCTGATGAGGCGAGCCAGATATTCCTTTTCGAACTGGACCACCACGCGGTCCTTGGCGGGATGGTAGGCTTCGTCCATGATTCCCGGCGGGGTGACGCTTTCGGCCGGCCATTCGGCGCTATCGTCATACACCGGGATGTCGGTGGGCTGGATGGTCTGGTCCGGCTCGGCCAGCACCGCAACATGCTCGATGACGTTCTGCAACTCCCGAACGTTGCCCCGCCAGGGTCGGGAACGCAAGAAGGCGATGCTCGCCTCGCTCAGCCGTGGAGCCCGGTCGCCCATCTGGCGGTGCCGCTGCCAGTAATAGGTGAGGAAATGATTGGCGAGCAGCGGAATGTCCTCGAGCCGCTTTCGGAGCGGCGGGAGCTTGATGGGAACCACCCGCAGACGGTAGAACAGGTCGCCCCGGAGTAGACCCTGGTCCACGGCCTCCTGCGGCTCCCGGTTGGTGGCGGAGATGAAGCGGACATCGACCACCGCGTCCTGCTGCTCGCTGCCAACCCGGCGAACTACCCCATCCTGGATCACCCGGAGCAGCTTGGCCTGCAGCGGCATCGTCATCTCGGTCAGTTCGTCGAGGAAGAGGGTGCCGCCGTTGGCGGTCTCGAGCAACCCCGGCTTGTCCCGATCAGCTCCGGTGAAGGCACCCTTCTTGTGCCCGAACATCTCCGACTCCAGCAACGGCTCGGGAAGCGCGGCGCAGTTGATCGGCACCAGGGCCCGGCTCGCCCGACGGCTGTTCTGGTGAATGAACTGGGCGATCACTTCCTTACCCGTCCCGCTCTCGCCGCTGATGAAGACCGACGCATCGGTTCCCGCCACCTTGCGCGCCAGGTCCACCGCCTTCCGGAACAGGGGCGAGATGCCGATCAGGGCAATCTTGTCGCTATGACCGTTCTGCTTCATCAGCTGGACCCGGAGGTCCTGGGCCTCACGCGACATCATGACGGCGTGTGATGCCCGCCCGATCAGTACCTGGAGATGGGTGGCGGAGAACGGCTTTGGGAGGTAATCCCACGCGCCGGCCCGGAGTGCCTCGATGCTGCTGGTGACACTCGGGTTGCCGGTCATGACCACGACAATGGTGTCCTTATAGGCCTCGAGGGTGGACTGGAGGATCTCGAGGCCGGACACCTGCGACATGTACAGGTCTACCAGGATGATGTCGAATTTCCGGCGGCGAACGGTCTCCAGCGCCTCCTCACCCCGGCCGACCAGGGTGACGTTATAGCCGTCCATCTGGAGGACGCTGGCGCAGCTCTCACGCAGGGTGCGCTCGTCATCCACCACCAGGACCCGGATACTGGCTTTGACCTCCCCAGGGATGGAAAGAGGATCGCGGGCGGCGGTCTCAGAAACGGATGGTGTCTTCCGTTCCTGCTGGATGAGAGGATTAGACATCCTGCGGACTCCCGGGGGGTGACCGCTCGGCGGTCGGTGGACTCAGACGCGGCTCGTATGCCGAACCGTCAGACTGGGAACTATTACCGGCACGGGAGGCGCAGTCGGCGGCCCCCGGGAGCATCAAACTAGTAACTTTCTTACCACATAGTGACGCAAAAGTCAAGCAGGTGAGGAGGCAAGGCTACACTGTCGGGGCGCCTTTGGAGGCAACTTCGTAGGCTTAGTCCTACAACTGTGACAAGTTAGGTCATGCTGGGTAGTGAAACTGACGTCTGATCAAAACCCCGCACCTGCTCCGAATCGCCGCCCCGCTTGAGGTCTCGAAGCGCGGTAGTAGCCCGGAGCAAAAGCTCTACGGCGTCCACCGTGGACTCGGCAAAATCGGGTACCGCGCAGTAGCCGGCCTGGACCCGGAGGGATCGCTCCCCGCCGCGGACCGGAATTGGAGAGGATTCAATGGTGCCGCCGAGCCTCCGGACCAGGCGCAACGCGCCGTCGGTTCCCGTTGCCGGGGCGATAACGGCGAACTCCGACTGTCCCATTCGGCCGATGGCGTCGGATGAGCGCCCCACCCGCTTCAACAGCTGCCCGATCTGCTCCGCGATGCGCTGCACTTCTTCATCGGGCGACTCGCCGGGGCCACTCCCTTCGGCCTGGGGGGCGAAGACTATGCAGGCCAGAGGATCCCGCCGACGGAATGCGTCCGCGCCGATCTCGTGGGCCCGCCGGGCCAGCCCTCGCATGTTGTACAGGCCCGTGGTGGGATCCAGAAGACTCTCTTCCCGCAGGCCATCCACCTCCCGCTTGCACTGGAGAAAGGTGGCGAGCTTGAGTAGGAGGGCCTCACCATCCACCGGCTGGCCCAGAAACTCCCAGGCTCCGGCACGGTAGGCTTCGAGGCGCTGGGTCCGTCCCGAAGGGCCCGATGTCGTAATGATGATAGGAGTCGTTGCACTGAACCGGGGGTCGCTGCGGAGCTGGCGGCAGACCTCGAACCCATGCACGTCGGGCATCTGGGCATCGAGAATGATGAGATCGGGCTGAGCCGTCCGGACCCGCTCGAGGGCCTGTTGGCCGGTGTAGGCACGGACCACCGAGTAGCCGCTGGGGCCCAGAATGCTCTCGAGCGACCGTGCCGACCACTCCTGATCGTTGGCGATAAGGACGAGCGGCGCGGACGGGGCCTTTTCTCGATTAGCCATGCGCATATGCCAGATAGATGAGGAGCAGGAAATTCTGGAGTGTGTGCCGCCAGGTAGCAGGAGTCGTGCGCCTTCGACCAAAAGCTGTAAGCCCCTACAATATATCTACTTGTCGTTTACCGCACCCCCACGCCAACGGCCGCATCGCTGAGGGGGCGCCACAGTTTGGATGTTGGAATGCCACGGCACTTGACACCGTGCAGATTGTGGCAATCTAGCCGTGGTCGCTGTGGTTCCGCAGCAACGGCAGGGAGACGGCGGCGCTCGGCCGGCGGCTCGGCCGTTTTTCCGTAAGAGCCTGCAGGATAAGAACTTTAGCTACCAAAAACAAAGCTCGGTCCGAGCCACGGCTGAGTTGAAATTTGCGGCGCTATCCTTGAAGAGGGAAGCAGGCATCCCCGAAGTTCAACCGAACTCATTGCGGAAGCCGATGACGGATGCCCAGCGAATCGCTGCACGATACTCCACCTCCGCGCGCCGCCGTCGGCTCAACCGAGAAGACTGAGGACGCCGAGGCTTTGGGCGAGGGGGGGACCGCGGCCGACTCTCCCATCGACCTTTCCGAGTTCAGCCAGCGGCTGGCGAGCTTCGGTCTGGGAGAAGCGCCTGACCCGTTGCTGACCGAGTCCCGTCCCCCGAGTAAACGCCGGCCCCGCCGCTGACCTGGCCTGGAGCCGGTGAGTGAGTCGGATCACAGGGAACTTTCCGGGCCGGTATTAAGGTATTTGCTGAGGGACCCGTTTATTATGTCGACGTACCGAACGGGTGCCTGCGGGATAGGTCTTTCACCAGAAGGCACCCGCTTCCTTTTTCCATTTCTTTCTTGTTGAGTGCGATAATGGGAATTGCCATGTCCGGGGTACGTAGGAGCCATCCATCGCTTCCTGCTATCCAGTTGGAACCGTCCCTGGTGCGTCAGCACTACCGCGACTGGAGCGCTACCGAGCGACGCCGCACGAGCTTCGGAATGGACCCGGCGTGGAATCAATCTGATACTTGCCTTGATCGCCCTCATCGTGACGCTGCCCATCATGCTGCTGGTAGGGGTGTTGGTGTGGCTGACCTCCCGGGGGCCGGTGCTCTACACTCAAATCCGCGTTGGGCTCGACCGCCGGGCACAAGCGAGCGGGGACCAGAACCACCGTCGGCAGCACGACCTCGGTGGACAGCCCTTCACGATCTATAAGTTCCGGACCATGCGGGTGGATGCCGAGCAGGGGAGCGGAGCGGTCTGGGCCCAGCAGGGCGACCCCCGGGTCACCGCCGTGGGCGGGCTCCTGCGCCAGTATCGCCTGGATGAGCTGCCCCAGCTGCTCAACGTGCTCAAGGGCGAGATGAACATCGTGGGGCCCCGGCCCGAGCGGCCCACCATCTTCGCCGAGCTGCGGGAGCACATCGCCGAGTATCCCCTGCGCCAGCGGGCCAAGCCCGGCATCACCGGCCTGGCCCAGATCAACCACCACTACGACCGCTCGCTCGAGGACGTGCGCACCAAGGTGCACTACGACCTGGAGTACATCCGCCGCCAGTCGGTGACGGAAGACCTGCGCATCATGCTCAAGACCCTCCCGGTTGTCCTCCTCCGCCGCGGCGGCTGGTAAGGGTCACACCCCGGAAAAACCCCCGTCTTCGTTCGTGAGCCGTGGCACGCGAGCCACAGTGAATGCCGCGGGCGGGCGCGCCCCAGCTCTCCCCGGTTCAGCGCATCTCCTCTCTGCCATGCCCCTCAACGACTTAGTGAAGCACTGGGCCGGTCCCGCCAGCGGAACGACGATTGCTGGTATGGGGACGCCATTGGCTCTATTTTCTGGGTATCCCTGACCCGGTGACGAGAATTCCGACCCTGTCCTCCACCCCCACCGCCACCAAGGGGAGCACGCCCAAATTGTCGGTGGTCGCTCCGCTCTATAACGAGGCGCTGAACGTCCGCCCGTTGGTCGAGTGGATCCTCCAGGCGCTGGAGACGTATCCCGGCGTGTTCGAGATCATTCTGGTTGACGATGGCAGCCGGGATGGTACCTGGAATGAGATTATCTCGGTGACGGCCGACCAGCGGGTGCACGGCCTCCGCCTGGGGGCAAACGTGGGGCAGACCGCCGCCATGATGGCGGGCTTCGACAACGCGCGGGGGCAGGTGATCGTCTCCCTGGATGGCGACCTCCAGAATGATCCCCGGGACATCCCCGCGCTGGTTTCCAAGCTCGATGAGGGCTATGACCTGGTCTGTGGCTGGCGGCAGCGGCGGCAGGACAAGCTGCTCCTTCGCAAGGTCCCTTCCTGGCTGGCCAACCGGCTGATCCGGCGGCTGACCGGGGTGCCCATCACGGACAACGGGTGCTCGCTCAAGGCCTACCGGCGGGACCTGCTGCAGCGCATCCCGCTATATGCCGAGCAGCACCGATTCATCCCCGCGCTGTCGGCCAGCGTGGGCGCGCGCATCACCGAGATGCCGGTCCGGCACCATGCTCGCCGTTTTGGCGAGAGCAAGTATGGAATCTCCCGAACCATGAAGGTGCTGGTGGATCTGATTACCCTCAAGATGATCACTACCTTCAGGTCGAGACCACTCCTCGGCTTTGCGGTGGCGGCAATGCTGCCCCTGGGTATCGGCCTGGTCTTCGGTGCGATGTGGCTGTTCAGCCTGACCCATTTCGGGCCCGAGAAAGCAAGCGCCCTGGTCTTTCCCGGCGCCGGACTTCTGGCCGTCGAGGTGGCATTCTATCTCCTTATGCTGGGTCTCGTCGCCGAAGTTGCGCTCAGCAATGAACGCGGGGACACGAGCGACACCCCGAACGCATGGGAGGTTCGTTGAAATGAGCGCGCAGCAAAGCTTGTTGGAGCCGTCCACCGATACGTCCGCCCGGACCCCGACTGATTTTGCCTTCATCTCGGTCGTAGTACCGGTGGTGGAGAGGGCCGACGATCTCGTTTCTGTTTATCGCGCGTTCGGGCGGGAGCTCGACGCCCGCCCCCAGGATTACGAGTTCCTCTTCGTCTTCGATGGCCGCTTTACGCCTTCGCCGGAACTGGTGGCGCTGGCGCGGGACAACCCCAGCGTCCGGATCCTGCGGTTTGCCCGGGAGTTCGGGGAGACGGCCGCGCTGCGGCTTGGCATCGAGAAGAGCCGCGGTGATCTGGTCATCACGCTTCCGGCATACTTTCAGGTCCAACCGGTAGGGCTTCACCTGCTGCTCGAAGCAGTGTCCCGGGGCGCCGACATGGTCGTGGCCAACCGGTCGCCGCGGCTGGACAGCTGGCTCAACCGAATGCAGTCCCGGGCGTTCCACAGCATTGTCGGTGGCGTGTCGGACCAGCGATTCCACGACATGGCCTGCGGTGTGCGCGCCATGCGCCGCTCGGTCGCCGAGGCGCTACCGCTCTACGGCGATCTCCACCGCTTCATTCCCGCGCTCGCTCTGCGGGAGGGATTTCGGGTGGAGGAAGTGGCGGTCCCTCAGCACCCGGGTGACGCACGGATGCGAGTCTACCAGCCTGGCGTCTATTTGCGCCGGCTGCTCGACATCGCTGCATTCTTCTTTCTGACCAAGTTCACCGAGAAGCCGTTGCGCTTTTTCGGGCTGGTGGGGTCGCTCTTCCTGGCAGCCGGGACCGGCCTCAGTGTGCTGCTCTTCATTCAACGGGTCGAAGGCCAGGGAATCGCCAACCGGCCGGTGCTGCTGCTCGCCGTCCTGTTCCTGGCTCTGGGGGTGCAGCTCATGGGGCTCGGTCTGGTGGGCGAGATCATCGTGCATCTCCGGGCACCCCATCGGCGCGCGTATCGGGTGCGTGAACGCGCTTAGCGTCGCCGGCATGCGACGAGACTCCGGTAGGGCCCTCCTGGCTAGGCACCTTCGCAGCCAAACCCAGGTCCTCCCATGATGGAGTCGAAGGCCAGCGGGACGAAAGCGTGAAAAGTTTGTGGCACTCCCCCACGCTCCGGAGCATCATCATCTACGGAGCGTCGGGTCTCGGATTTGCCGGCGCCAATCTGATCCTCGCCCGCGTCCTTCCCACCACCGAGTATGCTCTCTTCACCCTGGTCATCGCGCTGGTGAATCTGAGCTATCCCCTGGCCCCGGCCGGGGTGGACGGGATAGTGAATCGGCGGCACCTGGAGGCGGGCCCCAGGGTACTCAAGCGGACCCTCGCTGCGGGACTCGTCACCGGCCTGATCTTCCTGCTCATTGCCGGGTTCATGTACCGCCTGGGCCTGCCCCTCCTGCTCATAGTGTTCTCCGCGACCGTTGGCGGCGGTGCGATGGCTGTCGCCGGTGCTCAGTTCCAAAGCGAGCAGCGGTTCGGCCTCTCGCTGGCGCTCACCCAGAGCCCCAATCTGATGCTCATGGTGGCGGCCCTGGTGGTGGTCGTCACCGGCATCAAGGAAGCTCGGCTGCCCCTGGCCATCTCGGCTCTTGGATTCGTGGTCGCCGGCGTGATCGGCTGGTGGGTGCTCTTTGGTGAACGGGCCGCGAAGCCGTATCGTGAGACCTGGTTTCCGTGGGGTGAGGCCCTCTCCTTTGCCGGTTTGAACGCCACGGGGCTGGTCTTGGTTCAGCTGGACCGGCTGATCATCCCCCAACTGTTGCCGCTCCGTGACCTCGCCACCTACGGGGTACTGGCCGCCATTGCAGGCTCGTTATTTCGCGTGCTCCAGATGGGCGCCGCCTATACGCTGATCCCCCGGCTTCGCGCGGCAGTCACCGTGGCGGAGCGCCGCCGGCTGATTGCCCATGAAGCCAGGCTCGTCAGCGCCATCGTCGTTGCGGGCTCGGTCGCGATCTGGTTCGTTACCCCCCTCATCGAGCGCCATTTCCTCGCCGGCAAGTATCATCTCGGCGGCTCCCTTCTTCTCGCCGCCCTCCTCAGCGGCGTTGCCAAAGTGATGAATGCCTTCACCAAGTCCACTGTCACTGCGCTGGCAACGGCCGCCGAGCTGTCGCTCGTCAACCTGTTCGGCTGGGTCTCGGTGGCGGTGGCGGTGGTCGCAGCCGTGGTGGGCGCCCGCTGGGGCCTGACGGGCGTGATCTATGGCGTGGGGCTCGGCTGGCTCATGCGCGCGCTCACGGCACTGTACCTCACCCTTCGCCATCTCAAGCTGCCGGACTCCATCCCGGCCACCGCGCGGTGACCGCACCAGGGACGAGCCGACCCGCAGCCGAGCGGGCCCCCGCCAAGAAGGCGCTGCTCCGATCGATTTTCAGTGGCTTGGGAAACCAGTACGCCGGGACAATGATCACCGGCCTGGGCCAAGTGGTCGTGACCGCGGCCCTGGCCCGGTTGCTCACACCCAGGGACTATGGCCTAGCCGGGCTCGCCGCCGTGTACGTGGGGCTGGCCGCGGTGCTGTCGCAGTTCGGCATCGGCGCGGCGCTCATTCAGCGGGTCGAGCTCACCCCGCGCATTGTACGGGCCGGCTTCACGGCCAGCATCCTGATCGGCGTGCTCACAACCCTCCTGGTCTGGATTACCGCTCCCCTCGCGGCCGCCACACTCGGAAACGATCAGCTGACTCCGATCATCCGCGGCCTCAGCTTTACCTTCATGCTGGCCAACCCCGGCTCCGTGGCCGAGGCGCTGTCACAAAGGGAGCTGGCATGGCGCAGGCTCATGTGGGTGGAGCTGGCCGCCTTCCTCCTGGGATATGCGTTGCCGGGCCTGCTGCTGGCCGCGATGGGCTACGGAGTTTGGGCCCTGGTGGGAAGCGCATTGGGGCTGAATCTGGTCCGAACCGCCACCTTGCTCAGCCTTCAACCTCATCCCAAATGGCCTCGCATCGGGCCCGAGATCCGCGAGATTCTGCAGTTCGGCTCCCGGTTCACGCTGGCCCGGATTTTCAACTACGGCGCAGGACAAGGCGACAACCTGGTGGTGGGTCGAGTGCTGGGGATCGTGGCGCTCGGCTACTATAGCCGGGCCTTCAAGCTCATGATGATTCTGGTGACCTATTTCGCCGTCGTGGTTACCCGGGTGCTGTTCCCGATCATGTCTCGGCTGCAGGGCGAGCCGGAGCGGCTTCGTTCGACCTATCTCACGGGTGCTGCAGTCCTGGCGCTGGTTAGCGCCCCGCTAGGCGCGGTTCTGGTGGTGCTGGCGCCCGAGTTTGTCGGCCTGCTCTTGGGACCGAAGTGGGCACCAGCGATCCTGCCATTCCAGATTCTCACGGCGGGCATCATGCTGCGGAACGTCTACCTGATGGCGTATTGTCTTGATGGCGCCATGGGAGCCATGCGGAAGCGAACCGTCCGGGATGGCATCTATGCGCTGGCCGTGGTGCTGGGCAGCCTGGTGGGCACCCGCTTCGGGCTGGTAGGCGTGGCCACAGGCGTCGTACTGGCGATCGGGGTGAATTACCTGGTGGGTGCCGCCATGAGTCTCAGCATGCTGGGTGCAACCTGGCGAGACTACGCCAGGTCTCAGCTTCCGGCCTTCGGCCTGGGGCTCCTGACCGCCGCGATAGCTTACCCTCTGCGACTCGGTCTTCTTGCGGCCGGCTTCAGCCCGCTGATCGTGCTCGGTCTCACCGGTTGCATCAGCCTGGCAGTGCCGTGCCTGGTTTATCTGATTCGACCCGCCATCATCGGACCGTACGGCAACATGGCGATCCGGCATTTCGCGGTGGAGTTGTCCTCCAGACTCGATCCACGGCCGGCCTCCTAGACAGGCGATCCCGCCTTCTCCACGATGTGTCCCTCGACTACCCTTCTGTTCGCCGTGCGGACATCCTCTCGGCCCACCTGTTCAACCTGAAGAGAGGCATCGAGTTGAACACCCGGGAATTCATGCTGTTCACCCCCTCTCAGATCAGCGCAGCCTTTGCCGGTCACGGCTTCCTCGTGTGGCCGCCCATGGTCCGGGCCGACCGGCGCGCTCCGAGCGCCTGACCTCGGGCATGCGACTCTCCTTCCATCAGAGAATCCTGCTGATCCTGATCTGTCTCGGCGCGGTCCCCACCGCCCTGGCGATCCTGGGCTGGGGATTGACCATCCGGTCCACGGCCCGAGCGCCGGGGGCGCGCGATGCGATCGAAGGCGTCACCGAGTCCGGTCGACTGCTGCTGCATACGGTCGATTCCACCCGCCTGCGGCCGGCCGAGCGAAAGGCGCTGGCTGACCACGCCACCCGGCTCAACACCGCCATCGGCCAGCTGCAACGCGCCGAGACCTTCAGCCGCTACTACTACGCGGGGCTAGGACTCCTCATCCTGCTGGTCGGCGCTGCGTTTGTGTACGCGTCGATCCGATTTGGCGGCCACCTTTCGCGTCAGCTCAGCCGCCCGATCGAGGAGCTCATCGGATGGACCGGCAATATCCGGCGGCTCCAGCCGCTTCCGCCCGACCGGCCCCGCCGGGGCGCGCCGGAGTTTGCCGCCCTTCGAACGGCCCTACGGGACATGGCCTCGTCGCTGGAGCGGGCGCGGGCCCAGGAAATCGAGGCCGAGCGACTTCGGGCTTTTCGAGAGACGGCCCGGCGGGTGGCACATGAGATGCGAAATCCGCTCACGCCCATCCGTCTGGCGGTAGCTGAGCTGGTCCGCTCCGGCGGAGCCGAGCATCGGGATACCATCGAGGTGCTGGTAACCGAATCCGGCCGACTGGAGCAGCTTGCGCGTGAGTTCACCGAATTCGGCCGTCTGCCCGAGGGTCCCGCCGCCCCGGTCGACTTTACCGAACTGCTTGCCGAACTGGCCCGGACTTCGTTGCCGGCCGGCATGACGGCCCGTCTCCAGCTGGACTCCAGGACTCCCGTCCTCCTGGGACATTACGATCCGCTCCGCCGCGCATTCAGCAACCTCCTGCGCAACGCGGTGGAGGCCTGTGGGGAGCAGGGCGTGCTCGACATCACCGTCGCGCCGGACGATGCTGGCGGGGTACGCATCGAGATTTCCGACCACGGGCCCGGAGTACCGGCGGACATAGCTGGGCGGATCTTCGATCCCTACTTCACCGGCAAACCCGGGGGGACGGGACTCGGCCTGGCGCTGGTCAAGCAGACCATCGAGATGCACGGTGGCACGATCGCGGTCGAGGAAACCCCCGGCGGCGGCGCCACATTCGTAGTACGGGTCAGCCCATCGTGAGTGGCAGCGAACAGGTGCTCCTGGTCGATGACGAGGCCAATATCCGGCGAATGCTGGGTGCATTGTTGCGGAATGAGGGCTTCACCGTCGCTGAAGCACCCAACGGGAACGCCGCGTTGCTGCTCATGGACGAGACTGATCCCGACGTCGTGCTGCTGGACCTGATGATGCCACCCGGGCCGGACGGCCTCGAGACCCTGACCCGGATGCGAGACCGAGGCCGCCTGGCTCCGGTGATCATGATGAGCGGAAAGGCCCAGCTCACCGATGCGGTGCGCGCCGTCAAGCTGGGTGCGTTTCAGTTTCTGGAGAAGCCACTCAGCCCCGAGGGCGTGCTGGTAACCGTCCGTGCGGCACTCGAGCTCAACCGCACCCGGGCCGAAAACCGCGCGCTCCATGCCGAGCTGGGACGCCGCGCTTCGTTGATCGGCAGCGGGCCTGCCATGCAGAAGGTGGCCGCGCTGATCTCGAGGGTAGGTCCCACGGAAGCCAGGGTGCTCATCACCGGCGAGTCGGGAACCGGCAAGGAGCTGGTAGCCGCCGCTATCCATGCGGCGAGCCGGCGACAGGGCCGGGCGTTCGTCACCGTGAACTGCGCCGCGATTCCGCGCGATCTCGTGGAATCCGAGATGTTCGGCCATGAAAGGGGATCCTTCACCGGCGCCACGGAACGCCGGCTGGGACGGTTCGAGCTGGCCCATGGTGGCACGCTGTTCCTCGATGAGGTGGGCGACCTGAGTCCCGAGGCGCAGGCCAAGCTGCTTCGGACCCTCGAGACCGGGGAGTTGCAGCGCATCGGCGCCGAGACCGTGAATCGAATCGATGCCCGGGTGGTCGCCGCCACCAACCGGCAGCTCGAAGAGGCGGTAAGCACCGGCGCGTTCAGGGAAGATCTTTTCTTCCGGCTCAACGTTTTTCCGATCCACCTGCCGCCGTTGCGCGAGCGGATGGAGGACCTCCCTGCCCTCGTGGCTCATCTGGCCGAGCGGGTCAGGCCGCGCGATGCGGCACGGTTTACCGACGCCGCACTCGAGGCCCTCGCCTCCTACTCCTGGCCAGGCAACGTGCGGGAGCTGGCCAACCTGGTCGAGAGGCTGAGTATCCTCAGCGGTCCCGTGGTCGACGCTCCTGCAGTCCGCCAGGTCATCCGCGGCTCACCGCCCATCTCTGGTACGACCCCGCTGATGCCCTTGCTCGGACGGCCGTTGAGTGATGCTCTGGATGAATTCGAGAGGGGACTAATCACGGCGGCGCTGGGGCAGGCCCAGCACAACATGGCCGAAGCGGCGCGAATCCTTCAGACCGATCGCGCCAACCTCTACCGGCGGATGCGTCGCCTCGGTCTGGAGAAGAGCGTCGACCCCGAGCTCTAGCCACTCATTTTTCCATCGAGAGCCTCATGCGCCTGCTGCTCGCCGGCCTGATGCTGGTGTTGGCCTCGCCCGTCTGGGCGCAGGACAGCGTCATCGTAATCGACCCCAACGCCCCTCCAACCGACTCGGTCATCCGCGCGGGTCCTCCCGCCGATGTCGTGGCGGAGTTGATCGCGCTCTACAACGACTCGGCGGCCACCCGGATGCAGGGAGACGTCACCCTGCCGGCGGGCAGCCGATTCGAGGGAAACCTCGCCCTGTACCGTGGGTCGCTCCGCATCGCCGGCCGGGTGACCGGCGAAGTCACCGTGGCGAATGGCACGCTTTACCTCCTGCCTGGCGCGGCCATCAAAGGCGACATCCTCGTGGTCGGGGGCCGGCTCATCCGATCGGAACAGGTCGAACACTTCGGACGTGAGCGGGTCTACTGGGATGCCGCGCCGGTGATTCGCACCCCGGAAGGGTGGCTCGCCCTGCGGGAGCGGCGCCGCTCGTTCGGGGACCTGGCAACGGCCCGCACATCGTTCCAGGTTGGGCGGATCCGGACCACGCTGTCGCTGGCGACAGGGGGAACCTACAACCGGGTCGAGGGGCTCCCCATTCTGTTTGGCCCGCTGTTCGAGCTCCGGCCTTCCTCCCGTACCTATGCGCGGATCGACCTACGCGGCATTCTGCGCACCGCCGGCAAGGCCGAGGACCGGAGCGACTTCGGCTATGTGGCGCGGGCGGATTTCAGGATCCAGGGCAGCCCCGAGTTCGGGATCGGGGGCCGGCTTTACAGCGAAGTGGATCCCATCGAGGACCACCCGCTCTCCAGCTCCGAATCCGGCTGGTCCGCCTTTCTCCTCCAGCGAGACTATCGCGACTACTTCGAGCGGCAGGGTGTCGGAGGAATCGCCTACATCCAGCCGCATCCCGCGTGGCGGCTCGAGCTCAGCATGAGCCGGGACGCGGAGCGCTCGGTGCAGATTACCGATCCGTGGTCGCTCCTCCGCAACAGCGATCGCTGGCGTCGCAACCCCCTGATCGACGACGGCCACTACTTCAACACCGGGGTCCAGGTGGATTTCGACACCCGGAACGAACCTGACCAGCCAACGACAGGATGGCTGTTCCGGGGGCGCTTCGAGCATTCGACCAGCGATGACATAGCCCCCGTGGCACTGCCGGCCGTCGTGCGTCCAAACCCTCCAACTGGTGGCGGCTATGCCACCGATCGGATCTCGCTGGACCTCCGGCGCTATGCCCGGCTGACACCGGGGCTTCAAGTGAATGGGAGGATCCGGGCGGACGGTTGGATCGCCGGTGACCGCCTGCCGGTGCAGCGCCGCGTCTCACTCGGAGGCCTCGACTTTCTCCCCGGATTCGACTTCCGCGCGTTCACCTGCGCCCCGCTCGGCTTCAGCGACCCATCGCTGCCGGCGCTCTGCGACCGGATGATCGCCACCCAGCTCGAGGTCCGGACCCGGCTGGGCCTCAACCTGGGGTACCAGATGCCGGACCGGGATAGTGGCCAGCGGGGCAGGTTCATCGGGATCGAGGAGGCGGATCTCGTCATCTTCGGCGATGCAGGAAAGGCCTGGCTGGCTGGAAGTGGACCGGGCCAGGTACCGGTGAACCGGCTGCCCGCCCTCAAGGAATGGGAATTCGATGTGGGGGCCGGTCTCGACGCCGGAGGAATCGGAGCCTATCTCGCGAAGAGCATCTCCGAAGGAGAGCCGGTCAAGTTCGTGGTCAGGCTGCAGCGTCGCTTCTAGTGTTCCAATCAGCCGGACTTCGGCGGCATTGCCTGGCCCCAGCAATGCATTGGTGCGGCTGGATGGTCGCGCTGAGCCTGCTTCTGTCCGGTCCTCTGGCGACCACTCTGGCGGCTCAGGATGCCACCCCGGTTCGCCTCCGCGTCACCCTTACCCAGGACTCCAGCCCGCGAGGTGCCCGGGCCCCGGTGGTGCGCTCAGAAAACCTGCTTGGCGGTGAGAGCCGCTGGCTCGACGCCCTGCGCTCCGGGCTTCCCGTCCGGCTGCACTATCGGGTGGAGGTGTGGCGCTCCCGGGAGGGCTGGTTCGATAACTTCTCCCGGCAGATCGAGTGGGACGTGGTGGTGCGTCATGAACCCCTGCTGGACCAGTACACCCTGCTCACTCTGGTCGGCGCCAGGCGGCAGGCGCGCCGGTACGCCACGCTCGATGCGCTCGGCGCCGCGCTCGCCTTTGCCTACCAGGTCAACGTGAGACCGGAGGAGCCGGGCGGCTATTACTATGCCGCCTCTCTCCAGGTCTCCACGCTTTCGGATTCCGATCTCGACGAGCTGGAGCGCTTTCTGGCAGGCGACCTGGAGGAAGGGGTGCAAGGTGGCAAGGGGATTGGCGACGCGGTGGGCCGCGGCGCAACGCGCTTTCTGTTGCGTCTGGCGGGTCTGCCCAGCTTGAGACTGGAGGCGCGAAGCGAACGGTTTGCGGTGCGGTAGTGCCGTTGGGGGTTCCCGACCTAGATAGTCCCACCCAGCGCGCGCAGTGCCTGATCACCATAGAACAGCTTGATGTACTTCGCCTGAGTCACCGACAGGCGGCGAACCGCCCAGGAGAGGTGCACGAAGTGGGGCTCGCGGGGAGCTCCCATCGGATGCATGCCGCACTCCTCGGGGAGGTGGTTCCCCTTCCGGGTGTTGCACGAGCTGCAGGCGGTGACCACGTTGGCCCATTCGTTGTCACCGCCACGCGAAAGCGGAATGAGGTGATCGCGCGTGAGACACTCCCGGTGGCGCAGGTCGGCCTGGCTCCGATGGCAGTACTGGCAGCGGTAGCCATCGCGGGCGAAGAGGAATGTGTTGGTGACTTGACGGCGGAAGCGGCGGGGAACGTGGACGAACTTGACGAGTCGTATGATCGCCGGTTTAGGAAGCGTCAAACGTTCGCTTCGAACGCAGTCGCTTCCATCCGGTTCGACGATCTCGGCCTTACCCTCGATCACCAGCCGGAGGGCGCGCCGGACCGGCACCATGGTCAGCGGCTCAAAGGAGGCGTTTAACGCCAGACACCGCACTGGTTCTCTCCAGTTATGCGATGGTGAGATGAGGGAATCAGCACAAACGCTCCCCAATGGAGCGCCCTCCAATCGTAACACACTCGATTTGGCCCAGCAAGCCGAGCCGGATACGTTAGTACTATGTCAGGACTCAACATGTGGCATCTGTTCGCAGCCGCCCGCCGCTCGAAAAGACCTCGCTGCATGCCCGCCGCCGGCCTAGTTCCTTACCCAACCAGCGGATGACCTGTTTCCGGTCACTACCTCGGCCTCGACCGGCCAACCGGTACGAGTCCTCCGGCAGCCAAGGCGATCAAGCTGAAGTATCGGCCTACTTCACCAGCTTCTGGATCCGGGTTGCAATCTCCTCCCGCAAGCGCTGGCTTCGAGTGATGACCAGCACCGTGTCATCGCCCGCGATCGTGCCGATGACCTCGGACCAGCCCGCCTGATCCAGCGCTTCCGTTACCGCACCAGCCGACCCGCTCGCGGTCTTGAGCACCAGAAAGGGACCGACCCCGTCCACGCTGACCAACAGCGCGGGGAGAACCTGGCCCAGCTCGGGTCGCACGGCGGGACGATGCGGATGGGTGTAGTAGGCGCCACCCTGCGGATCGGCCAGCTTGGCCAAGCCCAGCTCGCGGATGTCGCGCGAGAGGGTGGCCTGGGTTACGACGAAGCCGTCGTCAGCCAGCGCCTCGCGCAGCCCGTCCTGGCTCTCGATCCGGCGCTCGCGGACGACGCGGAGGATGGCGGCATGCCGTTGAATCTTCATAGCGCCCGGTAGACGTCCCTCCCTCCCAGACAGGTCAACAGCACGTCTGCCGAAGAACTGGCGAGCACCCGTTCGGCAGGCGAGCCCTCCTCTTCCGCCTTCGGCACCCGGATCACGACACAGTCGCCCCACTTGCCGACTCGGAGGCTGCCGGTTTCGACCTCCGAGGCCCAGGGCCCCGGCGCCCCCCAGAGTGCAGAGCTCGATCAGCTCGCCGGGTGTCAGCCGAGCCAGACCCCGCGCGGCACGGGCCTCAGCCAGGAGATCCAGCCGGCCGACGCTGACCTCGGAATCGGTGCCGATTCCAACCCGGATCCCGGCCTGGAGCATGGCGCCGAGCGGCGCCGCCCCATGACCGTGGGCCCGGTTCGAAAGCGGACAATGGGCGATGGCGCTGCCTGAATCGGCCAGCCGTTCGATGTCGCCCTGGTCCACCTGCACCGCGTGAATACAGAGGGTCCGCTCGCTGAGCACGCCATGCTCCGCCAGCCATCCCACTGGAGACAGACCAGAGGGGTGCGGCAGGGGAATCCCCCGGGCCTCCCAGGCCCGAGCGAACGGTCCGGAGCCTTGGGCCAGGAGCTCCGTCTCGGCCGGCGACTCCGCGATATGCACCGCCAGCGGCAGGCTCTCCGCTTGGGACCAATCCGCTACGGCCTTGAACAGCGGCCCGCTCACGGTGTACGGGGCATGGGGTGAAATGCCGATGCGTACCCGGTCACCCGACCAATCCCTCAAGTGCGCCACCCTGTTGCGCAGGCCTGCCAGGCTCTCCTCGGCCTGCGCCGGGTGGGGACCGAAGACCTCCTGGTAGGCCACGCCCGATCCACCGGCCTCCGCCAACGCCCGAAGGGCAGACCCCGAATCGCCGGTGTCGGCGATCGTGGTGACTCCGGCGGCATAGCATGCCGCCAACCCCCGTCGTGCGGCCTCAGCGTACTCGGCCGGAGTGCGGGTCGCCTTCAGTTCCCTCAACTGGCGAATCCAGACCGGAAACTCGTGCTCTTCAACCCGGCCTTCAAAGCCGGTGAGCTCCAGATGGGTATGGGTATTGATCAGGCCGGGGAGAATGACCGCGTCACCGAAATCCTCGGCCACGACATCAGAAGGTCGGGGGACGCTCGAGTCAGGGCCCACCGCCTGCACCCTGCCGTCAGGTCCAATCAGCAGCGCACCATGCTCGGACGGGTGCGCCTTCAACGGGAATCAACCAGCGGGCGGCCAGCCGGCGCGCCCGCATTTCAGGGACGCGGATTGGGCGTCGGGCCGGTTCCCCCCATGACTCCTGGAGTGCCGCCACTGGTGGTGCTCCCACCCTGGGAGTTCGGCTGATTCGGGGTGCCGACTCCCGGAGCGGTGGGTGGACCGGCGGGATTCTGATTGGGTTCCGGCGATTCGCCGCCCATCACCCCGATCGAGCCAAAGGGCGAATGCACCGGGCAGAACGCGGTGGGCTCGGTGCCCGGTATGAACGACTCGATGTAATGGACGTCCTTGGGGCAGAACGGCGTCGCCTTGTAGCCGGTAGTCTTGTCCACGTCGAGTGCGCTGAGTCCGGGAGGCCGGCGACCACGCCGGAGGCAGGCTCCGCCGTTCATACACCTCCCGCATCATGGCGCTCCACGCCGGTCCGACGAGCACGCCGCCCTGAGCATTCGCCTTGATCTTCTTGGGCTGGTCGAACCCGATCCAGAGTCCGGTCACCATATCCGGGGTGAAGCCGATGAACCACACGTCGTACCCGTCGTTCGTGGTGCCGGTCTTGCCGCCGGCCGGGAAGTTGATCCGGGCCCCGACCGAGCCGACCGCTGTTCCATGGCGCACCACGTCGCGGAGCACGTCGGTCATCAACCAGGCATGGAGCGTGTCCATGACCTCGACCGTTCTCACCGGCGGCTGCCACACGATCTTGCCGCTGCGGTCCTCCACCCGGAGAACCCCATTGGGCACGGTACGAGACCCGAGGTTGGCGAAGGTCGTATAGGCGGCGATCATCTCCAGCGGAATCACGTCGGCCGAACCGATGTGGATGGAGGGGAACGCCGGCACCCGGGTGGTGAGGCCGAACTTGCTCGCCTCGCTGATGACCGCCTGCTCGCCCAGCTCCATGCCGAGCTTGATCGCGATGATATTGCGCGAGAGATACAGCGCCCGGCGCAGCGTCATCGGGCCGTCGAATTCGAGATCGTAATTTTGTGGCGCCCAGGGAGGCTCGGTGGGATCGAGCTCGACGGTCAGCGGATCGTCCACCATCACATGTGAAAGCGGATATCCGGCCTCGACCGCGGCGGCGTAGACAATCGGCTTGAAGGTCGACCCCGGCTGGCGCAACGCCTGAGTAGCCCGGTTGAACTTGCTGTCATCGAAGTCGCGCCCCCCGACCATGGCCCGGATGTAGCCGGTCTTGGCCTCGAGGGTGACGGCCAGGCCCTGGAGATACGGGGTCGTGGTCCGGCTGTTGTTTTCGTTGTTGTCGGCCCGCGATTCCATGTACTGGCGGTAGGTCTCGTGGGTAAACTTGCCATCCGCCCCGCTCTCGATGGCTTCGAGCCGTGCCTCCAGTGCCCGCTCGGCGGCTTGTTGGATGTCGAGATCGAGACTGGTGTAGATCCGGTAACCCGAGGTGTAGAGCTCGCGGCCGAATCTGGCTTCCAGCTGCTGGCGCACGTATTCCACGAAGTACTCGGCTACTCCGCTGAAATCGGAATGGGAGGACAGCAGCAGCGGGTATGCCTTCCAGCGCTCGGTTTCCTCCGCATTCAGAAGGCCGTTGTCGCGCAGCAGGTTCATCACCGTGTTGCGGCGCTGAATGTTGAGGTTCGGATTCCGGCGGGGATTGTAGCGGGTTGGAGCTTTGGGGATAGCGGCCAGCGTAGCAGCCTCCGCCACGTTGAGATCCCGGACCGACTTCCCAAAGTATCGCTGGGAGGCGGCCTCCACGCCGTAGGCGCCGTTGCCCAGCGGGATCTGATTCAGGTAGATCTCGAGAATCTTGTCCTTGGGATATTTGCGCTCGATGTCGAGGGCTACGTGGGCCTCCCTGAGCTTGCGGCCGAGCGACTTGTCCGTGCCGCTGATGTCCTCGTCCCAGATGTTCCGGGCCAGCTGCATCGTGATGGTCGAGAATCCTTCGGCAAACCGCAGCGCGAACACGTTGGTCCGGATCGCGCCGAACACGCGGTACCAGTCGATGCCGTGGTGGCTGTAGAATCGCTTGTCCTCGGTGGCCAGGAACGCGGTCTTCACATACGGGGACATCTCGCCCAGCGGGATGACCGTTCGCCGCTCGAGCCCGAGGTCGGTGATCAGCCGGCCATCGGCAGCGTAGACCTTGGACGCCTGGTCCGGATCGTAGCCACCCAGCTCCTCGATCGAAGGACAGGTGTTCCCCGCGCAGGCGCGGCTCCACGCCGCCATCAGAACGGCCAGTCCAAAGGCCACTGCGGCGAGCAGCCCGACCAGTAGACTGCGCCGAGCCCGTGGAGAGAGCCGGACGCGCTTCACTGCCGAATTCAGCTGAAAGGGCATGGTGGCAAACTAGCCGATTGCCATGCTCTATTCCAGCGGGTACCATTGGCGCCTATGCCCGACCTCCTCAAGACACTTGCGGCCCGCGGCTTGCTTCAGGACGCCACCGCCGACCTGGCACAACGGCTGCAAAAAGGACCCCTTACAGCGTACGTCGGCTTCGACCCGACATCCGACTCGCTGCACGTCGGCAACCTCGTGCCGGTGATGGGAGCGGCGTGGCTGCAGCGCTTCGGGCACACGCCGATCGTGTTGATCGGTGGCGGCACCGGCATGGTCGGCGACCCCAGCGGCAAACGCTCGGAGCGGCCCGTCCTTAGCCTCGATCAGATCGATCGCAACGCCCAGGCAATCCGGGGGCAGCTCGACCGCTTCCTGAGCTTCGGCGCCAGCGGCAGTAACAGTGCCCGGCTGCGGAACAACGCCGACTGGCTGCGCGATCTTCCGCTCATGGACTTTCTCCGCGAAGCCGGCAGACACCTCACCCTGGGATTCATGCTCCAGAAGGAGAGCGTGCGCAGCAGGCTGGAGAGCGGAATCAGTTACACCGAGTTCAGCTACATGGCTATCCAGGCCTACGATTTCTGGCACCTGTTTCGAACCGAAGGCTGCGAGCTTCAAATCGGCGGCGGCGACCAGTGGGGCAATATCACGGCGGGTATCGAGCTGGTCCGCAAGCGTGAGGGCCAACAGCTTCACGGCCTGGTCTTTCCTCTCATCACCAACACGTCCGGCGCCAAGTTTGGAAAGAGTGAGGCCGGCAACATCTGGCTCGACCCCTCGAAGACCAGCCCGTATCAGTTCTACCAGTTCTGGATCAATACCGATGATCGGGACGTGGAGCGCTACCTCAAGCTGTTCACCTTCCTATCGCTGGATGAGATCGCCCAGACCACGGCCGCCCATGCTCGCGATCCCGGAAAACGGGCAGCCCAGCGGCTGCTGGCGGCGGACATGACGGCGCGGGTACATGGGGCCGAAGCGGCAGAGCAGGCCATGCAGACCAGCCGCAACCTTTTCGGCGGCCGCTCCGGCAATGAGGAAGGTGTGGGGCTCGGTGACGTCCCGGAACGCCGGGTTCCCCGGGCCCAGCTCCGGGACCTCTCCGTGGTCGAGCTGCTGGTGGCGAGCGGCCTGGCGACATCGAAGGCCGATGCTCGGCGCGGGATTCAGGGCAAGGGATTCTACCTGAATGACGAGCCCATCGAGACTGCGGATCGGGAGCTGGAAGAGGGCGAGCTGCAGGGCCCGCCGGAGGGCCGTTTTGTCATCCTGCGAAAGGGAAAGAAGAACTACGTGCGGCTGGTGCTGGAACCCTAGCGGCCTACCACCTGCTCCGCCGGGTCGTAGTTCTGGGCGGCTTGGCTCCGAGCAGGCCGAATATCCCTCGAACCAGCTCCCGCCCAACAGTACGCGCTATCGAGGATGAAAGCGCCCCCGCCGCGACTTGGCCGATGGTCTTACCGGCCCGGGACGGTGCGGGCTGCGAGGCCTCGACGCGGCGGCGCGGTCTTCGCTATTCTCGCGGCCAGCATCTCCCGCGCGCTCTCCCGGTCTACCGCCTTCCCGTACTCCGCCAGCAGGCTGGATTGACTGATGTCCGCCTGGAGCTCCTCTGGAGTGAGCGGCGCCATGCGAGCTGCCGGGGGGATGAGGCGGGTCGCGACCACAGGAGTAGGTATTCCCCGGGCGTTGAGCACCGTGACCACCGCTTCGCCAATTCCGAGGGACGTGAGGGTTTCTTCAAGGTCGTAGAACGTCGTCTTGGGAAACGTTCGCACGGTCGCCTTCAGCGCCTTGTCGTCGTCCGGTGTGTGGGCCCGCAGGGCGTGCTGGATTCGGTTGCCCAGCTGGGCCAGAACATCCTCGGGAACGTCCTTGGGAGTCTGGGTGACGAAGTACACGCCCACCCCCTTTGACCGGATCAGCCGCACCACCTGCTCGATCTGATCGAGGAATGCCTTGGGCGCGTCATCGAAGAGCAGGTGTGCTTCATCGAAGAAAAAGACCAGCTTCGGCTTGGGCAGGTCCCCCGCCTCGGGCAGGTTGTGGTACAGCTCGGCCAGCATCCACATCATGAAGGTGGAGAAGAGCATCGGCTTATCCGCCACGTCGGGCAGTTCCAGGCAGGTCACCACCCCGCGACCATCCGACGTCACCTGGAGCATGTCCTTGACGTCGAATTCAGGCTCCCCGAAGAAACGCTCCGCCCCTTGGGATTCGAGCTCCACCATTTTTCGCAGCAGCACGCCGACCGACGCACCGGACATCCCGCCATACTGCGCCAGCGCCGCCTTCCCGTCATCCGAGCTGAGGAACTGAAGCACCGCCCGCAAGTCCTGAAAATCGAGCAGATGAAGCTGATTGTCGTCCGAGTACTTGAAGACCATGGCCAGTACGCTGGTCTGGGTGTCGTTCAACGAGAGCACCTTGCCCAAAAGCAGCGGGCCGAACGAGCTCACCGTCGCTCGGAGCTGCACTCCCAGCGCACCGGTAAGGCTGACGAACTCGACCGGCACTCCTTTCGCCTTCCACTCCCAGCCGATCTCGCTCGACCTTCCGCTGACCCGTGGTGTCGCCTCGCCCGGCATGGCCAGGCCGGAAAGGTCGCCCTTCATGTCAGCCACGAACACCGGCACGCCCTGAGCCGAGAGCTGCTCCGTGAGTAGTTGCAGCGTCCTGGTTTTCCCGGTGCCGGTGGCGCCGGCCACCAACCCGTGCCGGTTGGCCATCGAGAGTGGCAGGCGGATCTTGGGCTCCTGGTGAACCTGGGATCCTTCCAGCGCTGCGCCGAGGACCAGCGAGGGTTCGTCGGTTCCGTAGCCAGCAGCAAGCATATCGGTAAACGCGCTCATTAATCCTCCAGGATCTCGACTATCCGCTCCATCTCTTCCACCGTGTTGTACAGGTGCGGGCTGAGCCGGATGGCCCCCTCCCGCATGCTGGAGACCACTCGGGCGGCCTTCAGTCGCCGAAACGCCTCACCCACGTTCGGGGGCTGCACACACAGGATGCCCGAACCATGCTTACCCGTCGGTGATACCACGCGCACATCCCGCCGGGCGGCCCACGCCAGCACGGGAGCGTGGAGGGCCTGAAGATGCTCGGCGATGCGCGGAATGCCGACGGAAAGCAGCAGCCCGAGCGAGGCGTTCATCCCGGCGAAATCCTGATACGGAAGGGTGATCAGCTCGAACCGCCTGGCGTCGCCCCGCAGGGTGTCGCGGTACTCCGTGAGCCGGGTAAAGTCCTCGGTGCCCTCGAACGCCATCCATCCGGTGACCGATGGGCTCAGCTCGCGCACTAGCTCCCGGCGGACGTATACGAAGCCGGAGCCCCAGGGCGACAGCAGCCATTTCTGTGCGCCGCAAGCCAAAATGTCCACCGGGATCTTGGTGACGTCCACCGGCAGCTGCCCGACGCCCTGAATGGCATCCACGACCAGGTAGGTGCCCGATGCCCGGGTGGCGGCCGAGAGTCGAGCCAGATCCACCGTGTACCCGTTGCTGAACTGCACCAGAGACACCGCGAGGACCTTGACCCGAGGGTCGCCCAGCCGGTCCAGCAGGTGGGCCTCATCGGGCCAACCCTCGGCGGTCGTCGGTATGAGCTCGAGGCTCACCCCGCTGTCCTTGAGCATCATCCAGGGGTAGACGTTGGCCGGAAACTCCCGGTCGCTCGCCAACACGATGTCACCTGGCCGGAGCGGAAGCGAGCGGGCCGCCAGGCTCAATCCGAATCCGGTGTTGATGGTGAGTGCAATCTCCTCCGGGCTTGCCCCGATCAGCTCGGCGGCCAGCCGGCGCGACTCGGCCATCGTAGCAAAGAGTTCACGGTCAGGCAGCTGAAACGGCGCGGCGCGCTTGCGATTGAACACCTCCAGCACCAGCCGGGTTCGCTCCGGCAGGGGGCCGACGCTGGCGTTATTCAGGTAGATCGTGTCGGCGGTCCAGGGAAACTCCTGGGCGCGAAGGTCGGCCAGATCGGGGACAGTGTCATCCTGAGGGAACGGAGTGATCGAAGGATCTCTCGAGTTGACACGAAGAGATCCTTCGCTGCGCTCAGGATGACAGGCTTCGCCGGTCACTTCTTACCTCTCACTTCGTAGCTTCGGGTCATACGCCTCTCGGAGGGCATCCCCCACCAGATTGAAGCCGAGCACCGCTGCCCCGATCGCAAGCCCGGGCGCGAACGAGATCCAGGGCGCCACCCGAAGGAGGTCCCGGCCATCCGCCACCATGGCGCCCCAGCTGGGCGTAGGCGGCTGGGCACCCAGTCCCACGAAGGAGAGTGCAGCCTCGGCCATGATGGCCCCCGCAATCCCCAAAGTGGCGGCGATGATCACCTGGGTGCGCACGTTGGGCAGAAGATGCCGCAGGAGCACCCGGCGGTCACGCGCGCCAAGGGCCCGAGCGGCCAGAACGAACTCCGAGTGCCGGAGGACGAGCACCTGGCTCCGTACCAGCCGGGCCATGCCGGCCCATCCGACGATACCGATCACGACGAAGACCACCGGCAGCGAGGGCTTGACCGCCGCCGCCACCGCGATGAGCAGGAGAAGCGTGGGGAATGCGAGGGTGATGTCGGCCAGACGCATCACCAGGGCATCCACCCAACGCCCGTAGTAGCCGGCCAGCAGGCCGAGGAGGACACCAAGGGTCACCGAGACCGACTGGGAGATCACCCCGACCGAGAGGGACAGGCGAGCCCCGTAGAGCACCCGGCTGAGGACGTCACGTCCCTGGGTATCGGTCCCCAGGAGGAACCGCGACCCCGGTTCCACTAGGTAGGCGTTCTTGAGGTCCCCCGTAATCGGGTTGTGGGGCGCCAGCCAGGGCGCGAACACCGCCGCGATTACGACTACCGAGACGAAGAACAGCCCCAGCTGGAAAAACCGATCCCGCCGCAGCCGCTCCGCTAGCACCCCTTTGGGCATCCTGCTCCAGTGACGTGGGTTACCCGCGACCAGGGTGAGCCGGGCACAGCGGTTGTCCATCGGCTCTCACCGCGCGGAGCGCACGATTCTTGCACTTTTGTACTGTGACGGCTCCGAATGCAACCTTTGGCAGGCCGAGCATGATACCGGATAGCCCCTTTACCCTGGTCCTCAGTGGCGGCGGCCTGAAAGGGCTGGCCCACATCGGTGTGCTTCGGGCCCTGGAAGAGCGGGATCTGGTGCCGAACCTGGTGGTGGGCTCCAGTATCGGATCGCTCATCGCGGCCGCCTGGGCCGCCGGGGTGTCCGCCGGAAAGATGGAAGCCAGAGCCCGGCTGGTTCGGCGCCGGGACGTCTTCCAGGTTGCTCGCGCCGATGTGGCGTTCCGCCGCCTGCTTGCCCCCGCTCTCTATCGTCGCGAACCCCTCGAAGCCCTCATTGCCAGCCTGGTCGGGAACGTCACCTTCGGGGATCTCCAGCGCCGACTTCTAATTAACACCGTCGACCTTCACTCGGGCATGCAGGTCATGTGGGGTCTCCCCGGCCTGCGGAATGCTCGGGTCGGAGACGCGGTCGCGGCATCCTGTGCCTTGCCGGGAATCTTCCCGCCGCGGGATATCAACGGACGCGCCTACGTCGATGGCGCGGTCGTGGAAAACCTGCCGGTACGCATGGCCGCTTCCCTCGGCCAGGGACCCATCCTGGCGGTCAATGTGGCCGCCACCAGCGTCCTGCGTTCGGAAATAGAAACTCAAGGCTTCGCGGCTACCTACATCCGGGGTCTCGAGATCGTGATGCAGAACCAGATCGAGTCCCAGCTTCGTGATTGGAAGGGGCCGCCTCTGGTACTGGTACAGCCCCGGGTCGAGCACATTTCGATGTTCGCCTTCGATAAGACCGAGGAGCTGATCGAAGCAGGTTACCGAGCCACCGCCAACACCCTGGACCAGCTGGGTACCAAGCTCGGCGGCATCAGCCATGGCATGCACCCCACCCGCAGGCTCCGGGTATTGGTGGATGAGGCGCGCTGCGTGGGCTGCGGCTCCTGCGTGGTCCAGGCCCCTCAGGTATTCCGGCTCGATGGCCGCGGCAAGGCGGAAGTGCTGACCCCGGTACAGAACTGGTCTCCCATCGATGGCGCCTACGTTCTCAACTGCCCCACCTACGCGATCAGCGTGCGTCCCGAAGACTCTGCGGCCTGACCTCAAAGATGAACACCGCCGCTCCCTCCTGTCGAAACGGCAGCAGGTTGCGAAGCGGCGTACGGTAGTAGCGCCGGATTCGGACGGTACCCCACGGGGAGAGTGCGCGCTCCAGGCTGCCGCGATCGTACGCCCGCTTGTGGTCGGGATCCCAGAAGTGCTTCCCAACTGGGGTGGTCCCCACCAGCACCCCGCCGGGAGCCAGAAACTCCATCAGCTCTCCCACGAATGCGGCGTCGTCACGCACGTGCTCCAGCACTTCGTTGCAGTAGACCAGATCGAACTGTCCGGGCCCTGGCGGCACGGTGGTGAAGGCCGGATGCGGGGCCGCGCCGCGAAACTTCTCTGCCTGGCTGATTGCTGCCGGAGAAATATCGTACCCCACGGCCTCGGCGCCGAGCTGTTGGAGCCGGAGGGTGAAGATGCCATCCATGCACCCGAAATCCAGAACCCTCTTGCGGTCAGGAGGAAACCGGCGCAGCAGCACGCGTTGGCGCCACAGCAGATGTCGCATGCGCCAGTCGAGGTCCAGCGCATGGGCCCCCTGGCTCTCCAGCCAGGCTCGATATTGACGGTCGTAGTCCAGTGCCGCTGAAGGCAGGGGAGCTGTTTCGGTCTTCACCGGACAACCTCCTGACGAAAGGATTTCCCCACCTCGTGACCGATGCGTGCAAGCTCGGTCGCCACCCGCTCCCAATTGTAGTAGCTCTCGACCGCGCGGCGCCCCTCCGCACCCAGACGCCGAGCCAGCTCCCGATCATGTAACAGCAGCCGAACCGCATCGAGAGCCGCCGCGGGCCCCTCGGCATCCACCAGCAGCCCGGTCTCGCCGTCGCGGACCGCGTCCGGAATACCGCCGCCCGAGCCGGCAACCACCGGGATCCCGGAGGCCGAGGCTTCGCTGAGTGAGATCCCGAAGCCCTCCACCATCAGCCCTGCAGGCCGTGAGAGGCCCAGGTAAATCTCGGCAGTGTTATAGAGCGCGGGCAGATCGGAATCCGGTACGCTGGTCAGAAATCGGACTCGGTCAGCCACCCCGAGCTCGCGCGCAAGGCCCTCCAGCTGGCTCTGTCGGTCTCCGCGTCCGACTACCAGATAGCCCAGGTCGGGATGCTCCTGGCCCAACGCGGCAAGCACCTGTAATCCGGTGTCGATGCCCTTGTGCGAGGCCAAACGGGCAACGGTCAGTAGCCAGCGGCCCTCCGCCAGGCCATACCGTGCTTGAACACTGGCTGGATCGATGTGAGGCCGAAAGTGCTGGGGATCAGTCCCCAGCAGAAGTAGGCGAACATCAACGCCGCCGCTCAGTCCCAGCTCCTCGAGCAATGAGAGGGCCTCTTCCCTGGTCCAGCGGCTGATGGCCACCAGCACCGATGCAGAACCGATCAGGGTGCGTGCCCATGCCCGCTTGATGGTAGACTGGCGAATGCGGTGGCGCAGCAGCAGGAGATCGGTACCGTACACCAGGATGCCGTAGGGGATGCCGACCCGTTTTCGGATCCAGCGTCCGGGGTAGCCGGCCGGCTTCAGATTGCCGCACCAGACGAGCTCCGGATGAACCGATCGCGCCAGGCTGGCTGCCCGATGTGACCACAAGAGGAGACCCTGAACTGTGCGAAGACGCCGGCTGGGTACCTCCAGCCGGTCGACCCGACTAGGCAGCGCAGCGTCGACCTCGGCACTGCCGTCATGCTGACCGGTCGATACCACGAGAGTACCCGGCGGATACCGCCTGGCCAGCTCTCCCATCATACGGGCGATACCGCCGCCCATGGGAGGGAAGTCGTAGGACAGGAGAAGCTGAGGATTCACCGGTACAATTTAGCTCAGCAAAGCCCGAAGCAACGTCTCGAAGCGTTCGGCGGCAGCGGGGATCGTCAGCTCGCGAAGCACTGACCTATCGGGCGGCGCACTGTCCAGCGCGGCCAGAACGGCGGTCACCAGGGCATCCTCGTCGTCGACGGGAAAGTAGGTAGCGGCATCGCCGGCGAACTCTCGATGCGGCGGAATGTCCGAGGCCACCACCGGCGTGCCTGAGGCGATTGCCTCGAGTGGCGTCAGCCCGAAACCCTCGAACCGGCTGGGACAGACTGCTACCCGCGCCCGGTGGTAGGCCTCGACCACATCCGCGTCGGTGGCCCGTTGATCGATGCGGCAGCGAACCGACAACGAGGTCGCCAGACGTTCGAGGCGCCCGTACTCGGAGCCGCGGCCGATGAGTCGCACCTGAACGTCCCCGCCGAGCCGGGCCGCTGCCCGGAGGGCGGCGGATTGATTCTTGTGTTCCTCCATCCGGGATACGGTGAGCAAGGTGGGCGGCTCATCCCTGATAGTGGGCGCGGGACGAAAGCGCTCCGAGTCGTAGCAGTAGGGCACCCGGCGGCTCGGCAGACCGAACCGGTTGAGCACGGTGAAACCGGTCATTGCACTGGGTACCCACACTTGCGCCGCATGGGCGGCGATATAACGCAGGCGGCTGTAATGGCGGCGATGGCTGGCGAAGCCGTTTACCGGACGCGGGAGATGCAAGAACCGCCCTGCCAGCCACCATACCGGATCCGGCGAGCCGGCGCCAAGCCGATCGGGTGGCAGATCCCAGATGAACACCACGAGAGGGCAGCCGCGCGCGGCCGCGTATCGCCACGCCCGCTCGGCCACGGTCCCGCTCATGGCGAGTGCCAGCCGGGCCGGCTGCGCGCCTTCGACATCGATCGCCAGTCCCCGGCGTCGCAGCTCGGGGACCACCAGGGTGGTGTAGGAGTTGGGAGCAAACCACCGGACGTCATTCACGTGGGCCGGCCAGTGCGATCCGAAGCCGCGCCCGGCGGGGCTATAATACCGCAATGCGCATCGTCGTTCTCGGGGCCGGCGGAGCAAGAAAAACGGAGGCCTCGATCGTCCGCGCAGCGCGCGCGCTGGGACACCGCTGCCGCCTGGTGGATGTGGTGAGGTGGCGTCGCTACGCCGGCTCCCTGTCGGGTCATCTCGTCAGTTACCTCACCCAATCGTTCCAGCCCGATTTCGTCCTGCTTACCCGCCACGCCATCGAGCTGGGCGAACCCGCGCTCAAGAGACTGCTTCGCGGCCGGGAGGCTGCGTTCTGGTATTTCGACTTCGAGCCGAAAGAAAAGGTGTTGAGTCTGGGACGCATGGTCGGCCGGATGTACGTCACCTGCCTCCCCCATGTCGACTACTATCGCTCGGCCGGCGTGGAACAGGTTCGCTTTCTGCCTCAGGGAGTCGATCCCGAGCGGGACATCCCCGCGGCCACCGCTCCCCCGCAATACCACTGCGATGCCTCGTTCGTCGGCTCGGGGCAGGCGACTCACCGCTACGCCGTCCTGCGCGCCGTGGCGGCTGTCGGCCGGCTCCAGATTCGCGGTCATGGGTGGAAGACCGCCCCGGCAGACCTTCCGGTGGTCGGTGGGCCGGTCTACGGGAATCGCCTGCGCCAGGTGATCCGCGGTGCGGCTATCTCCCTGGGGGCGAACTCTCACCCGTCGCAAGACACCGAGCGGGCATCCGTGTCGAACCGGATGTGGAAGGTGCTGGGCTGCGGAGGGTTTCTACCTCGGCCGCCGGGTGGATGACATCGAGAGCTTCGCGAAGGACGGGGTGCACTGCGCCTGGTATCGGGACGAGGCCCACGCGGCCGAGCTGACGCGTCATTATCTGGCGCAGCCCGATGTGCGCAACCGGATCGCGCAGTTGGGTCGGGCTCACGCGCTCGCGCACCACACGTACGCCCACCGTCTGGTTCTGCTTCTCGAGGGGCGCGGCTACCCTCTGCCCACGATCTTGTAGTTCCGAAACTCGAACAGCCTCACGCCGGTAAAGCGCTCGATGGCGCTCGAGAGGTAGTAGCGCAGGAATCCCCACTGAAAGCGGCGCGGCTCGATTACCCGCTCGGGGTCGTGCCGCCGGGCCTCGATCCAGCGGTGCGCCACTGCCGGGTGGGTCCCGGTGAAGGGGCGGATGCCTGGAATCCAGGCCAACAGAGGACGGCTGGCATCGGCGTCACGCCAGGGGTACATCGTGCGGCCGAGGTCGCGCTTCTCTCGCAGGGCCTGGGTGGGACGGGCCCAACCGTAGTGAAACATTTCTGCTTCGGTCAGCTGGGCCCGAATCTTTCGATGCCCGGGGCCGACCCGAAATCCCTGGGCGCCCTGATAGGGCCGGATGTCCAGCCCGGGGGCCAGCCGAACCGCGCGGACTTCGCGGCGGTACCAGCGCCGGTGGGTCGCGATGTTCTCGAAGCCGCCATAAAAATGCAGGTAGCGGACCAGGAGTCCCTCGACCCCCGGGTTCCCGTCATACCGCTGAATGGCAGCGGCCAACAGCTCGGCACCCCGCTCGTGCAACACCTCGTCCGCCTGGATGTAGATCCCCCAGGGGTGAAGGCACGCCCGCATGGCTTGATGCGTTTCCCGTCCCAGCACGCTGTTGCCGCCGCTCATGTCCCACTCGGTCTCCAGGATGCGGATCTTCGGGTCCGCAATGGAGCGCACCAGGTCGAGAGTCTCATCCTCGGAGCGGCCTACGTTCACCACCATCTCATCGCAGATCGGCAGAATGGAACGGATGCTCGCCTCGACCGGAAAGTCGAGCTTGATGGCGTTGCGAACGATGGTGAAGCCCGACACCTTGACCACGGCGTTGCTCCCAGAAGCGGTTCGAGGATGGAGAATTTGGCCTGATCCCAGGATCGGGAGCAAGCCGTCAAGTCCGCGGCCGGCGCTGAAGCAGCGACTCGTACAGCTCAGCTGTCCGCGCCACGGTGCGCTCGAGGCCAAAGGTATTTCGGGCGGTCTGCCGGGCCGCCGCGCCCAGCCGGCGCGTCAGCCCGGCATCGCTGAGCAGCTCCTCGATGGCGGCGGCCCAGGCCAGGGGCACCAGAGGCGGAACCAGCCGTCCGTCCACCCCATCCGTGACCAGCTCCAGGTTCCCGGTCGCAGCAGAGGCGATCACCGGTTTGCCCAGCGCCATTGCCTCGAGCAACGATTGAGAGAGTCCCTCGGAATGCGAGGGGAGCATTACCAGGTCCAACAGATCGTACAGCGGGCGGACTTCCGATGTGAACGGGAGACAGACCACCGCGTGGGGGGCCGCCACACTCCCGGCCAACTGGCCCAGCCGGCTCAGCGGCTCCACGCCGGCCAACACCAGCCGCACCGGAGTCCGCACCGCACTGAGGGCCCGGAGCACCACTTCCTGGTCCTTGGGGCGGGCGACAATGCCGATGGTGCGGCGTGATGGCTCCCAGCCGATGCGCGCCTTCCACTGATCCAGCGTGCGGTCGCTCACCGGCAGGTCGATTCGGTCGGTCACGACGCCGTTGGGAATGACCGTGAGCTTCCCCGGCGGGGTACCCCGCCGGATCAATGCCTCCCCGACGGCCCGGCTGACAGCAACCACCTGGGCAGCTAGCCGGCTCATCAGCCAGTTTTCGAGGAAGAACGTGCGCGGCATCTGCCGGCGGGTCACCACTAGTGGCGCCGGCAGTCGCCGGGTCAACGCCAGCCAGGTGAGCGCCCGGCGATCGATTGAGCTCTGTGAGTTGATCACATCCACCGGGTGACTCGCCAGGAGTGCAGCCAGTGCCGCCCCGTTGGTCCGCTCCCGGCGGGCAGCCAGGCGAAGCGGATGGACCTCGAGACCTCCCTTCCGGGCAAGGGCTTCGACTTCGGAACCGGGTGGACAGACGAAGCGTACGTGCAGCCCCGCGCGTGCAAGACCCAGACTGAGATGGAGGGTGGATGTCACGGAGCCGGCTCCGCCACCCTGGTGGAGCACCTGCATGACGCTTGGCTTCATGCCGTCAACCGATTGGCCAGCGGGGTGGCCCGCCGGTACATTGCGCCCGAATGCACATTGCCCTCTACACCCATAGTCGCCTGCCGGTGGAGGGTTACGGCGGGACCCAGCGCGTGGTGGTATGGCTGGCACGGGGGCTCGTCGAGCTGGGCCATCGTGTAACCCTGCTCGCACCAGCGGGGTCCCGGGTCCCGGAGGCGGAGCTGGTACCGCTGGACCCAGGAGAGATCCTTCAAGCCGGCTTCGACCTCACTCCCCTGTTGCCCGCCTCGGTCGACATCCTCCATGCTCACGGCCCGGTCCGCATGCCGCCGAGTCATCCGCATGTGTTCACGCTGCATGGTAATCTCCGTCCGGAAAGAATTTCGCCCCCCAACACCATCTTCGTCAGCGCGGACCACGCTCGCCGGCATGGCGGCACCGCCTTCGTGCATAACGGGGTTGATCCTTCGGAATTTGTCTTTCGACGGGAGAAATCCGATTACGACCTCTTCCTGGGCCGGCTTCACCGAGTCAAAGGGTACCGTTGGGCCATCGAGGGGGCCAAGCGCAGCGGCCGGCGCATCGTGGTGGCCGGCGGGTGGCGGCCCAGTTTCAGCCGGCAGCTACGGTTTGTCGGCACCGTGAGGAGAGAAAAAAAGGCCGGCCTGCTGGCCGGAGCCAGATGCCTGTGGATGCCGGCGCTGTGGGATGAGCCGTTCGGCTTGACACTGGTGGAGGCGATGATGAGCGGCACGCCCGTTCTGGGCACCAGGAGGGGAGCGCTGCCAGAGGTGGTCACAGATGAGGTTGGTGCCCTGGGAGAAACCCTCGATGAGCTGGTAGCGCTCCGGTCGTCAATCGAGCGATGTGACCCCTACGCCTGCCGCCGGCGAGCCGAGCGCTGGTTCAGCCATACGATCATGGCGCAGGAGTATGTGCGCATGTATCACCATTATCTGACGGCAAACGAGCTTCCAGAGGGGCGACCCGCGGTTTGATGCAACCGGGCCCTCCCCTTGCTTACAGTTGTGCCGTAACCACCGGCTCTTCACTGCGGAACTGAAGATCGTACAGCCGGCGATACAGGCCGCCGGCACGAAGCAGGTCTTCGTGGCTGCCACGCTGGACGATGCGGCCGCTGTCGAGCACCACGATCTCATCGGCATAGCGCACGGTGGCCAGCCGGTGGGCGATCACCAGCACCGTACGCTCCCGCATGAGCCGCTCGATGGCCTGCTGCACCAACCGCTCCGATTCGGTGTCGAGCGCGCTGGTGGCCTCGTCCAGAATCAGGATCGGTGGATCTCGCAGCAGGGCGCGCGCGATGGCGATTCGCTGGCGTTGCCCCCCCGACAGCCGGGTCCCCCGCTCACCCAGCATGGTGTCGTATCCCTGGGGGAGCTCCGCGATAAAGGCATCGGCATTGGCCGCCCTGGCTGCCGCCTCGACCTGCTCCGCGGTAGCCCCGGGTGAGCCATACGCGATGTTCCCCCGCACCGTGTCGTTGAGCAGCACCGTGTCCTGACTCACCACCCCCATGAGTGCCCGCAATGAACGGCGGCCGAGTCGGGTGAGGGGCACCCCATCCATCAGGACCTGTCCCATCGTGGGATCGTGGAATCGGGGGAGCAGGTCTGCCACCGTGGTTTTCCCTGCCCCCGAGGGACCGACCAATGCCACGACCCGGCCCTTCCCCAGGCTGAACGAGATATCGCGTAGGACCAGGTCACCGTCTCCATAGCGGAAGGAGACCCGGTCGAAGGCAATCTCCCGGTTGAACCTGGCGGCCTCGTCGCCGGGGCGGTCCACCTCGGTGGATGGCTGATCGAGAAAGTCGAAGACCCGTTCCGCGCTGGCCAGGGTCACGGCCATCGTCGCCGGAAACGATGCGATGGTCTTGAGCGGAGAGGTGAGCTTCAGCGCCGCCATCAGGAACACAATGATGGCCTCGGGCGCCAGTGGAGCCGCCAGGCCCACCAGCGCGGGCTTGGTGCCGGCCCAGATGATCAGGATGACCAGAAATCCGGAGAATACTTCCGTGATCGGACTGGTGAGCGAGGAGAATCGTTGGGTTCGAATCACCCGCTTGCGATAACGGTCGGCCTGCGACCCGAAATGCGCGGTCTCTCGCGCCTCCTCTCCGTAGGATCGGATCAGCCGGATGGCGCCCAGTCGCTCGGTGACCGTCGCGGTGATCTCTCCCCGCTCGTGGGCGCGGGCCCGGGCGTGAGCGCGCAGCCGCCGCAGGAGTGACTGGAGCCCCAGCACCAGAAAGGGAACGAACGCCAGCGTGAGGAGCGTAAGGCGAAGGGAAATCTGGCTCAGGATGAACAGGGTGACCGCGACCACGACCAGATTCTGGAAGAAGGACAGCAGCGAAGCCGAGATGACCGTCTTGGTCTGATCCACCTCGGTGATGATTCCCGAGATGAGCTGGCCGGCGCGAGTGCGCTGGAAGAAGCCTAGCTCCAGGGTCAGGAGGTGGCCGAACAGCCGGGTGCGCAGATCTCGCACCAGCCCCTCCTGGGTCCGCACCGAGAGCTGGGTCGACGCATAGCTCAAGGTGTTCTTGAGCACCAGCCCGATGACGAGAAGCACCACCAGGCGGCCCGCCGCCTGCCCCGGCGTGAGTCCCGCCACCAGCGGATCCACCAGCCGGTCCATCATGGCCTCCAGCTGGGTAGACCCGGAACGCAGGTTGCCGGCAGTCCCGAAAAGATGCTTCAGCAGCGGGACCAGCATCACCAGCGTAAAGCCGTCGAGCAGGGAGGCCAGCAGCGTCGTCACCAGCCCGAACGCAAGCAGGGTTCGATAGGGCGCAACCAACCACAGCAGCCTGACCTCGGGGCGCACCGTCAGCCGTGCCGAGGGGTGAGCAGGGCGATCGGCAGCAACACTTCCTCGGGCGACACTCCGCCATGGAGGAAGGCACCCCGGTACCGCGCCTGGTACTCCCGCAGCTTGGTGGGATAGACGAAGAAGCGATCCCCGGTGGCCAGAAGCAGCCGGGTACCCGGCGTCCTGGAGGGGAGCCCGAAGCTGGCCAGGTCATCGACCACCAGCGCCGACTCGGGATCCTGAGCGCGAAGGTCGTCACCGAACTTGTAGCGCAGGTTCGAGGTGGTGTCGCGCTTGGCAAACACCGTTGCCGGCGTGTGGCAGTGAATCGAGCCATGGTCTGTCGTCAACAGCACCGGCACTCTTCGGCGTTCGGCCTCCCGCAGAGCGTCCCAGAGAGGGGAACGCTCGAACCAGGTGCGGGTGAGATTCCGCAGGGCTGAGGTATCCCGGGCCACCTCGAAGAGAGTCGAGTTCTCGGTTCGGCCATGGGTCAGCTGATCGATGAAGTTGAAAACCAGAGCGGTCACCCCGTCCTGGGCGAGGTGCGCCGGCAGTCGCTTCAGCAGTCCTTCGCCGTCGGCGGCGGTGAACACCTTCTCGTAGTGCACCGGTATCTGGCGACCGGTGAGCTCGCGCATGTGCTCGGTGAGGAGGTCGGCCTCGTGGGCATTGAGGCTGGCATCCTCGTTATCGTGCCACCACTTGGGGTAGCGGGCCTTGATCTCGGCGGGAAAGAGCCCACTGAAAATGGCGTTGCGGGCGAATGGCGTGGCGGTGGGGAGAATCGAGAAATAGTGCGCCGTCTCGATGTCGAACCGCGCGCTGATCAGGGGGCGGATCATGGCCCACTGATCCAGCCGGAGACAGTCCACCACCACCAGCATGGCCCGGCCATGCATGTCGAGTACCGGGCGGAGGAATTCGGCACCGATGTCCACCGACAGGGGCGGCCGGTCGCTGTCACCCTCGTGCAGCCAGCCGGCATAGTTCCGCTGAAGGTAGCGGGCGAAGTCCTGCCGCATGCTGTCTTGCAGGGTACGCAGAGCATCCTGCAAGCCGGGCTCGTCGGCCTGGCCCAGGCGAACCTCCCATTCGGCCAACTCTACCACCACCTCGATCCACTCCCGCCAGGCGAGGTGCCCACCCCGGCGGGCCTCCAGCTCCCGGAAACGGGTGGCAAAGTCTCTCGAAAGCCGCTGCTGCCGGATCCGGTCGCCATCCAGCAGCCGGGTCACGACCGAGAGGATCTGCCGCGGATTCACCGGCTTGATGAGATAGTCGGAGATCTCGGCCCCGATCGCATCCTTCAGCGTCTCGGGCTCCTCGCTCTTGGTGACCATGACCACCGGCATCCCGTGGTCGATAGCTCGAATGGCCTGAAAGATCTCCAGGCCCCGCCGCCCGGGCATCTGCTCGTCGAGCAGGACAACGCCATACGGCTGGCGCTGGAGCAGGACCAGAGCGTCGTCACCGTGGGCCGTCGTCTCCACGGCAAAGCCCTGCTCTTCGAGGAACAGGATGTGCGACGTGAGGCTCTCCACCTCATCATCCACCCACAAGATGCTTTTGGGACGGGCCATGCTCTAAACATAGACGTGAACGGTGAACGGTGAACAGTGACTGAGGCCCTCCCGCTTCCTGTTAACCGTTTACCGTTCACCGTTCACGCTGTACCTTGTCCCCGTGCCCGCTTCCACCTCCCTCAACGTCCTTGCGGTTCGCTTTAGCTCGATCGGCGACATCCTCCTCACCACTCCGCTCCTGCGCGCAATCCGGAACTCCCATCCGGATGCGCGACTCACGGTTCTCACCAAGCGAGAGTTCGTCCCGCTGCTGAGTCACAACCCGAATGTCGACCGGGTGATCGGCCTGGCGGCTGGGGGGTCGCTGCTGACTCTGGCCGCCGAGCTCCGGGGCGACGGCTATACCCACAGGCTCGATCTCCATGACAATCTGCGGAGCCGGGCGCTTCGCCTTCTCGTTCCTGGCCACTGGGGTAGCTATCCCAAGCACCGCCTGGCCCGGGCCCTGCTGATCCACGGAAAGCGCAACCGCTACCGCGACCGACGGCCAGTACCCGAGCGCTACTTCTCGGCGGCGAAAGACCTCCGGGTGTCACCCGACGGCCGACCGCCGGAGTTCTTCGTCGGTGAGGAGGCCCGCGAACAGGTGGCCGAATGGCTGGTCGCGGCAGGCCTCGCATCGGAGCCGAGCATCGTGGCCATGGCTCCTGGCGCTGCCCACGCCACCAAGCGCTGGCCCCTCGAGCACTGGCGCACTCTGGTGGACATGGCGGTCAGGGATGGCCTTGCGGTTGTCATTGTGGGTGGGCCGGATGATGCGGCCCTCGGGGCCGCGCTATCGGAAGGACGAACCCGGGTGGCGAACGCGGCGGGAGTCTTCGGACTACAGGCGACCGGGGCTCTGCTCCAGCGCGCCCGCTCGCTGGTCTCGGGGGACACCGGAGTGATGCACATGGCAACTGGAGTCGGAACGCCTGTGGTGGCGCTCTTCGGCCCCACTGTCGAGGCGTTCGGGTTCTTCCCGTACACCAGCAGGGCCAGGGTGCTGGAACTGCCCCTCCCCTGCCGACCGTGCACCTCCCAGGGTAGTTCACGCTGCCCGCTCGGCCACCACCGGTGCCTGGTCGATCTCGAGCCCGGCCTCGCACATGAGGCGCTGGAACGGAGCCTGCGATGAGCGGCTGGGATCCGGCGGCGACTGCGCTGCTAGCCCTCTTGCCTCAGGTCGGGCGCGGACCCAAGCGGGGAGGAATCTTCGCGCTCTGGCTGACGGTGCGGATCGCCCAGGACCTGCTGCTTGACTCTCCGCCGGCCGAACGCGCCCAGCGCCGGCGGGTGCAGGCCCTGGAGCGGCGGCTGTCCAGCCTCACCATGCCGCCTCCGCTCCGACGCGCACTCAGTGCGGCGGTGAGTCAGCTGCGCGAAGCCCGGCCGGAGACCGCCGCCCAGGTGTTGAGCCAGCTGGTGGCGCCGGCGCGGGAAACCGGTGGTGCGGAAGCGGGCGAGGCTGTGGCCCTGGCAGCCAAGCAGGCCCGGAAGGCGGTAAGCGGGTAGGCGGGTAAGCGCTTTCGTTCCCCCTCCCCCGCCTACCCGCCTACCCGCTTACCCCCCTATACTCCGCCATGCCGCGTCTCTCCAAGAAACCGGGCCGAGCGCCTGACTCCCTCCTCGAGAAATTGGTCGAGAAGATCGACGACCGCCTGGGCGGCGCCGCCTCCGGCGACAGTGTCCCGACCGGATTCGAGTCCCTTGATCGCTTGCTGGCGGGCGGGCTGCGGCGGCGCGACCTCGTGGTGCTAGCCGGCGATGTCGGCAGTGGAAAGTCGGCGCTGGCGCTGGGTATCGCGATTCGCGCCGCGAGTGCCGGCGCACCTACGCTCTACTTCTCGGGTGAAATGAGCCCGGAGCGAGTCATGGAGCGGGCGCTCGCTTTGGAGGCCAGGGTCTCGGTGGACGAACTCCGCCAGGGCCGGCTCGATGATGTTGCCCGGGCCGCGGTCGGCGCGGCAGCGGTCCGCCTGCGCGGAAGTCCGCTGCTGGTAAAGCCACTCCTCGGGGGCGACTTCGCGGAGGTGAGCGATGCGCTCGATATCGTTCCCCGGCGCCAGCTGCTGGTCGTCGATTCCCTCCAACTGACTACCCCTCCTCGCGCCGCCGCCCGGCTGGAGGAACGAGTTGCCCTGGCCGTGCGCGCCCTCAAGGCGCTTGCTCTGGCGAGGGACCTCGCGGTGCTGGTCATCGCCCAGCTGCCGCACCTCCGGGCCGGCCGGCCCGACCCCCGGCCGACTCTCGACGATCTCGGAGCACTCGGCGCCATCAAACAGAGTGCTGATGTGATTCTGACGATCTATCGGGAGGAGATGTATCGGTCGGCACAGGGGGTCGAGGGCGCTACCGAGCTGATTCTGGCCAAGAATCGCAACGGTCCCACTGGATTCGTGGACCTGTACTTCTATCCCCGCTGGCTCCGTTTCGTCGACATGTTGGATGCGGACTGACGCTCACCGCTCAGGCTTGGAGGCGGGCTTCGATCCGGACTGACCGACGCTGACGGAGTCCTTCCCCTTCCCCAGCACCGCGCCGGCCAGCTCGACCATCGTACCGGCGCTATCGCTGGTAGGCCAGATGCGCACCCACAGGGGGCGCCCGTCGAGTTCGGCGTACAAGGCCAGCGAGCCATCCGGTCGTTTCGTATCGCCGACCAGCCGCCACTTTCCACTGCTCAGATGGTCCCGATAGTACTCGGCAACCGCATCGGTTTTGCCGGAGGTGAACAGGGTGAGCTGGAGCGCGTCCGAGCTTCCGGATCGAGACACCAACTTGGCCTCGGGGGGCAGGGGGAGGTTGGGGAATACCGCGAAGGCGTCGGGCAGCTTGGGCGGCGGCGGCGAGTCCGCACGGCACCCCAGCAGTAGGGCGCAAGCCACGCTCAAATAAAGTCTTGGAGAAGGCATAGACGCTGAGCTTAGCGGGCCCGTTGCGTTGCCGCAAGCGGGTGCGGCCCTTATGTTTCCGCAGGCCGCAGGGACCCCGCATCACGGTTGCAACCTTACGCTCCTGAAGGAGTTTGGCCATGGCCGGCCATAGCAAATGGAAGCAGATCAAGCGCAAGAAGGCGATTACGGACGCCAAGCGCGCCTCTTCCTGGACCAAGGTCATTCGGGAGATAACGGTCGCGGCCCGGAGCGGCGGTGGGGACCCGGCCGGCAACCCTCGTCTGCGGACAGCGATCGATGCGGCCAAGGCGGTCAACATGCCGGGCGAGAACATCGACCGTGGCATCAAGAAGGGAACCGGCGAGCTCGAAGGCAGCATCTACGAAGAGCTGACCTACGAGGGGTATGGCCCCGGAGGCGCGGCCATCTTCATCGAGGCTACCACGGATAACCCCAACCGAACCGTGGCGGAGATCCGCCATGCGTTCAGCCGCAACGGCGGGAACCTCGGCTCCACCAACTCGGTCGCCTGGATGTTCGATCGCAAGGGACAGATCTACCTCGGAGCGGCGCGGCACGACGAGGATACCGCGCTCGAGGCCGCCCTCGACAGCGGCGCCGAGGACTTCTCCCGGGAAGGCGACCAGTATCTGGTGACCACCTCGCCACCGATGTTTCACGCGGTGCAGGACACCCTTCGAAGCCGTGGCTTCGAGATCGAGTCCGCCGAACTCACTATGGTCCCTCGCAATACCGTGCGAGTCGAGGGCGCCGACGCCGAACGCATTGTCCGGCTGATGGATGTGCTGGAAGAGCTGGACGACGTCTCCAAGGTCTCCTCCAACTTCGACATCGACGCATCGCAGCTGGCCGAGGCGGAAGCCTGAGGCTGAACCCGTGAGGGTGCTCGGCATCGATCCGGGAACCGCCGTGATGGGCTACGGTGTCGTGGAAAGCGGGCCGGCGCAGCACTCCCTGCTGGTGGAATGTGGAACGCTGACGACCGGTGCCCGTGATCCACTGCCGGCCCGTCTGCGGATTCTTCACGATGGAGTAGCGGCGCTCATCGCTCGCCACGCGCCCGACGCGGTCGCCGTGGAGAGCGCATTCTACGGCAAGAACGTCCGGACCGCGGTGGTACTGAGTCACGCCCGCGGCGTGATCCTGCTGGCCGCGGAGATGGCCGGTGTCGAGATCGCCGAGTACTCCCCCGCGCTGATCAAGAAGGCCATCGTGGGTCGGGGTGCGGCCCTGAAGCCTCAGATTGGATACATGGTAGCCCAGCTGCTGCGGCTCAAGGCGGCCCCTTCACCCGACGACGCCGCCGACGGCGTTGCCGTGGCGCTCACCCACCTGATGATTTCCTCCAACCGAATCGCTTTCGCCCGCCGCGTCACAGGCGCACGATGATAGCCACTGTCACGGGCGTCATCGCCGAGCGCCATGGCGAGACGCTCGTTGTGCAGACCGACGGCGGAGTCGGATATGCGGTCACCGTGCCGGTCGGGGTGGCGGTACGTCTCCCTCCTCGGGGGTCGCGGGTGAGCCTCTTCACCGAGCTGGTGGTGCGGGAGGACGGATGGTCGCTCTACGGGTTCGATAGCGGGGCGGAACGGCAGGTCTTTCAGCGCCTGCTCGGGGCGAGCGGATTCGGTCCCAAGCTGGCCCTCTCGCTGCTGTCCTCGCTTGGACCGGAGCGTACCGTGCGCAGTATTCTGGCCCGCGACCTGGCCGCGTTGAGCTCGGTGAGCGGGATCGGCCGCAAAAAGGCGGAACGACTGGTGCTCGAACTACAGGACCGATTCAGCGATCTCGTGATCGAGACGCCGGGACCGCGCGCCACCGGGTCAGAGGACGCGGTCCAGGCACTCATGGGCCTCGGTTACGGTGTGGCGGCTGCCGACGACGCGGTGCGCGCCGCCCTTGCGGAAGGCACCCCGGCCGAGACGCCTCAACTCATCCGGCGCGCCCTCCAACAGCTGGCCGCCTCACGCGGAGGACCGGGGCCATGAGCACCGCTGCTACCACTGCCGAATGGATCTGCACTCGCTGCGGCGCCACGAACCGTAAGCTGGTGGCGCTTCGCACATCCCATACGAGCGACCGGTGCGTGACCTGTCATACCCGCCATGTGGTGGAGCCGGGCGTTCGGCCGGTGAGGTGGAATGCGCGATTGGAAAAGTGAAAAGTGAGAGGCAGGGCTCGGCAACCACTAGAGTAGGTCCTTCGCCAGGCTCAGGATGTGGTTATCGTAGCCCTCTCACTTCTTAGCTCTCACCTCTTACCTTGTAGCCATGACCCGACTCCAGGTAACGACCCCGGAAGCCCTGCCCGAGGAGACCAGTGCCGACGCGGCGCTCCGGCCCTCCCGGTTAGACGAGTTCGTAGGCCAGAGTCAGGTAAAGGCCTCGCTTCAGATCGCCATCGATGCCGCCAAGGCCCGGCGGGACACGCTGGACCACACCCTCTTCTTCGGCCCGCCGGGATTGGGAAAGACCACGCTGGCCATGCTCATGGCGCGGGAGATGGGAGTGCAGCTCCGCACCACGTCGGGCCCGGTGCTCGAGAAGCCGGGTGATCTTGTCGGCCTGCTCACCGCGCTCAAGGCGGGCGACATTCTGTTCATCGATGAGATCCACCGGATGAAGCCGGCCCTGGAGGAGTTCCTCTATCCCGCCATGGAGGATTTCCGCATCGATGTGCGGATTGCGGATGGGCCCAACGCTCAGACTATCCCGATGACCTTGGAGAAATTCACCCTCATTGGGGCGACCACCCGATTCGGGCTCCTGACTCCGCCAATGCGTGCCCGCTTTGGCATTGTCGAGCGGCTTGGCTTCTACCCGCCCGAGGAGCTCCAGCGCATCGTGATTCGCTCGGCGGCCATTCTCGGCGTGCCGGTCGAGGTCGAAGGGGCCGCGGAGATCGCCCGGCGCAGCCGGGGCACTCCGCGGGTAGCCAACCGGCTGCTGCGCCGGGTCCGCGATTATGCCGAAGTCAAGGCGGACGGCCGGATCTCGGCGGCAATAGCGGATGCGGCGCTCGGCCGGCTCAACGTTGACGAGTTTGGGCTCGACGACATGGATGCCCGGATCCTCACTATCATCATCGAGAAATTCGGTGGCGGTCCCGTAGGGCTGGGCACGGTGGCGGTGGCCGTGGGCGAGGATGCCGGAACCCTGCAGGACGTCTATGAGCCGTATCTCATTCAGCAGGGCTTCCTGGAGCGCACCCAGCGCGGGCGTTGCGCCACTGCCCTGGCTTATCGGCGGTTTGGCCTCACGCCGCCCGCCGGACAGGCTAACATCTTTGACGCCTGAACCTCTCCGCACTACCGACTTCGAATACGAACTCCCGCCCGAGCTCATTGCCCAGGAGCCGCTGACCGACCGGACCGCCAGCAGACTACTCGTCACCCTGCGGCATGAGCGCCGGCAGGGGCCGCCGGACCGGCGACTCGTTCCCAGGGTGGGAGTGCTGCCGCGTCGGGTGAGCCTGCTGGGAGAGCGGGTCCCCGTCGGGCCATCGGCGGTGGTGGACTCTCTCTTTACCGAGTTGCCCTCGCTCATTCCTCCTGGCGACCTGCTCGTCCTGAACACGACGAAAGTACGCCACGCTCGCCTGCTGGGCAGACGGCCCTCCGGCGCAGCAGGCGAGATCCTCCTGATTCACCCGGGCGCGGGTGACACCTGGGTCGCCATGGGGAAGCCGGGAACGGCGCTTCAGCCGGGCAAGCGTATCGAGCTCGGCCCCGAGGCGTGGGTCGAGACGGTGGAGGTTCTGTCCGATGGAAACCGCCTGGTGCGCTTCTCCGGCGTGACCGCGGAAGAGGCCATGGCTCGTTATGGCCGGCTGCCCTTGCCGCCCTATATCACCCGGCCTCCCACCGAGCTGGACGAGTTGCGCTACCAGACCGTCTACGCCCGAGTCGAGGGGAGCGTCGCCGCGCCAACAGCCGGCCTCCACTTCAGCACCACATTGCTCGATGACCTGTCCGCCGCCGGCGTGGTCGTGGCCGGCCTCGATCTGGAGATCGGCCCGGCCACGTTCAAGCCGGTGGACACGGAGGATCCGACCCAACACACCATGCACCCGGAGTCTTACGAGATCCCGTCTCGACTGGCCGCTCTGGTCGAACGGGTCCGGGAAGATGGGGGCCGAGTATGGGCCGTGGGAACTACCGTGGTACGGGCCCTGGAAAGTGCGGCGCGAGAGGACGGTACCATCGTAGCCGGCAGGGCCGAGACCAGCCTGATGATTACGCCGGGATATACCTTTCGGGTGGTGGACCGCCTGGTCACCAACTTCCACTTGCCCCGCTCGACCTTGCTGATGCTGGTGAGTGCCTTCGCCGGACACCAGCTCACGCTGGCCGCGTACCGCTACGCCGTGGCTCAGCGCTATCGGTTCTATTCCTACGGTGACGCCATGGTGATCATGTGACCCGGAGGTACCGGTGACCTTCTCCAATCCGGCCGGCGCTGCGACCGCCGCCGCGTCGACTTACGTGCGCGCGCTGCTGGACCTGCTCGGCCGGCGCGATCCGATCGAGGTGCTCGACGAGCTGCTACCGTGGCTGGCGGAGCGCCTCCGGGGCCTGGATGATTCCGCGCTCCGCCGCCCGGAGAAACCGGGGAAGTGGTCGGTCATCGAAGTGATCCAGCACCTCGCCGACTCCGATCTCGTGTTCAGTTATCGCCTCAAGATGATGCTGACCGAGGACCGGCCTCCCCTCCAGGGGTACGACCAGGACCGCTGGGCCGGCGAGCTCCGCTATCGCGACGCACCCCTCGACCTGGCGCTGGGCCAGCTGCGCGCCATGCGCACCGCAAACCTCCATACCCTGAGGCGGCTGTCCCCCTCCCAGCTCGAGCGCGTGGGACTCCACAGCGAGCGGGGGCCGGAGAAGTGCCGGATTTCTGCTGCAGCTCATGGGTGCCCACGATCTGGTTCACCGGCGCCAGATCGACCGCATTCTCTCCGCTGTCGCGGCCAGGGGATGAGCTCCGAGATCTGATGTTCGAGTTCGCGATCCAGAGCACCGATGGCCTGGCAAGGGCCGGCACCCTCACCCTGCCCCACGGCGAGGTCCAGACGCCGGCGTTCATGCCGGTAGGGACCCACGCTGTCGTAAGGGGTCTCAGCGCCAACGATGTTCGCCGCACCGGCGCCCAGATAATCCTGGGCAACACCTACCACCTGCATCTCCGGCCAGGAGAGGCCGTGATCCAGCAGATGGGCGGGCTGAACCGGTTCACCACCTGGGACCGGCCGATGCTGACCGACTCGGGTGGCTTTCAGGTGTTCTCCCTCCAGGGACTTCGCAGCATCGGTGAACACGGCGTGGAGTTCCAGAGCCACATCGATGGGACGACCCGCACGCTCACGCCCGAGCGCGCCATGGAGATTCAGTGGCAGCTGGGCGCGGATGTCGCGATGGCCTTCGACCACGTCGTGCCGGGTCAGTCGTCGGCTGACGCCGCGTGTGAAGGCATGGAGCGAACCCTGCGCTGGCTGGATCGATGCAAGGCGAGGCACGAGGAACTGGCGGACGGGTGGACCGGCGGACAGGCGGACGGACTGACCGGTGGTCTGATGGGCGGCGATCTTTCCGGCCGCCCGACCGCCCGTCCGTCCGTCCACCAGACACTCTGGCCCATCATCCAGGGAGGCATCCACGACGAGCTGCGGCTGCGTTCGCTGGACGGAACCCTCGAGCGAGGCCCCTGGACCGGCATCGCGATCGGAGGCCTTTCGGTCGGTGAACCGAAGCCGGTGATGCACCGAATCCTCGAGCGACTCGAGCCCAGCCTGCCTCGGGAGATCCCCCGTTATCTTATGGGTGTGGGGTTTCCAGCCGACCTGCTGGAGGGAATAGCCCGGGGAGTCGACCTGTTCGATTGCGTTGCGGCCACCCGGAACGGCCGCCATGGCACAGCATGGGTACCGACCGGGCGGGTGAACGTCAGGGGCGCGGCGCTGAAGGGCTCGACCGAGCCCCTCGACCCGAGCTGTGACTGCGAAACCTGCACCACTTACCCCCGAGGATATCTCCGGCACCTCTTTGTGGTGGAGGATATGCTGGGTCTGCGCCTGATCTCGATTCACAATATCCGGTTTCTGGTACGGCTGGGCGAGCAGGCCCGCATGCACATCCTGAACGGCACGTTCGACGGTTGGAGCCGGCAGTGGCTCCACCGCCACTATGCTCGAGGAGACTGAGGCACTCGTGAACCCGTCATTTCTTGCAATCCTGGCGCAGGGGCAGAGCAGCACCGGGGGCTTGTCCGTCCTGGTGCTTCAGATGGCCGCCATCGGCCTGGTGTTCTATTTCCTCATCCTGCGCCCGTCGGGGCAAGCCCGGAAACGGCACGCCGAGCTGCTGACCAAGCTCAAGAAGGGGGACGAGGTGATGACCGGCGGGGGGATCATCGGCAGGGTGAAAGACATCAAGGAAGTCGAGAGCGAAGGCAACAAGGAGGTGCGAGTCACGGTGGAGAGCGGAACCGCCACACTCGTGGTGGAGCGATCACGCATCGTCCGGGTGGGTAGTTCCACCGCCTCGGGTACGCCACCGGCATGAGCCTGCGTCCGCTACATCTCCTCGGCTCGCCGGTGCTCCGGCAGCACAGCGCCGAGGTGAAGACCGTGGACGACGAGGTCCGGCGGCTGGTCGCCGACCTGTTCGAGACGATGGAGGCAGCCCGGGGAGTCGGGCTGGCCGCCAATCAGGTCGGCGTCGCCCGGCGGGTGGCCGTGGTCGATGCCGATGGTGACCGGTTTGTCATGATCGACCCTGCCATCGTCGAGACGGAAGGCAGCTCCACGGCCGAGGAGGGCTGTCTTTCGATCCCGGATATCTACGGAGACGTCACCCGCCCCGAGCGGGTTGTCGTCGAGGCGCTCGATCAGGATGGCACCAGATATCGGAAAGACGCAACCGGACTCAAGGCTCGGGCCATCCAGCACGAGATCGACCACCTGGACGGCATCCTCTTTCTCGACCACCTCAGCCTCATCAGGCGGGGCATGCTGCTCTCCCGCTGGCGCCGGGAGCATAAGGACGACACCGGTTACACCAAGGAGGTCCAGGCGGCTTCTGCCCGGTCGGAGTGATGAGGATTGTCTTCTTCGGAACGCCGGTCTTCGCCGTGGCGTCACTGCAGGCGCTGCACGGCCGTTTCACCGTGGCCGGTGTGGTCACCCAGCCGGATAAGCCCCAGGGACGGTCGCGCTCCGAACTGATTCCTCCTCCCGTCAAAGTCGTGGCCCAGGCCGCGGGAATACCTGTCCTCCAGCCGGTGCGTCCGGTCGGCGATGTCTTTACCGCCAGTCTGCGGCGGCTCGAGCCCGATCTGGGCATCGTGGTGGCGTACGGACATATTCTTCGGCCCGAAGTTCTTTTGGTTCCGCCCCGCGGTATGATCAACGTCCACGCCTCTCTCCTGCCCCGCCACCGCGGCGCGGCTCCGATCCAGCATGCCATCCTCGCCGGGGACCGAGAGACCGGCATCAGCATCATGCAGATGGAGGAAGGACTCGACAGTGGACCGGTGCTGCATCAGGTCGCGACACCGATCGGAGCCGACGAGACCGCCGGGGCGCTGGCTGCTCGGCTGGCGGACCTGGGCGCGGCCGCGCTGCTCGAAGCGGTTTCCAATGCCAGCCGATTCACCCACCCCCAGCCGCAGGACCATTCCAAGGCCACCTATGCGCCCAAGCTCGATCGCGACGTGGCTCGACTCGAATGGCAGCAGGACGCGGCCACTCTGGTGCGCCAGATCCGGGCGTTCGACCCGGCACCCGGTGCTTGGACCAACCTGAATGGAAGCACTGTAAAGCTCTTCGGTGCGGCACTTAGCCCGGGAGCGGGAGAGCCGGGAACCGTGCTGGAAACCGGCAGCCGGCTCGTGGTGGCCGCTGGGAGCGGTGCGGTCGCCGTGTCCGAGGTCCAGCCGGCCGGCAAGACTCGGCTATCGGCCGAGGCCTGGGTGCGCGGGCGAGGGGCCGTGGTGGGGCAGCAACTCACGTGAGACCGTTACCGCGGGTGCATGCCTTTACCGATCACACGATCCTGTCGGCACCTGACTTCGGTATCCGTGCCGCCGCGATTGCGGCTGGGGGAGCGGCCGTCGCCTTGCACGCGCGCGACCACGGCGGCCCCGGAGCGCGACTTGCCGCCAGTACGCTCCGCATGGTGGCGCTCGCGCGTCCGCCCGAAGCCGCGGTCTTCGTGAGCGGCCGGCCTGATATCGCCGCCGCTACCGGAGCCCATGGCGTCCAGCTCCGCGCCGGCGACCTGTCACCCGCCGAGGCACGGCGGGTATTGCATCATGGCTGGATCGGACGTTCGGTTCACAGCGCGGATGAGGCGAGGGCAGCGATCGAGCAAGGCGCGGACTTTCTCGTGGTCGGCAGCATCTACCCAACGCCCAGCCATCCCGGCCGCGCCGCGGTCGGCACCGGGCTGCTGGGTGAGGTTTCCCGGCTTGGCCGGCCGGTAATCGCCATCGGCGGCATCACCCCCGAGCGGGTGCCGGAGCTGAAAGCAGCCGGAGCCTACGGGGTGGCGGCCATCACGGCCCTGTGGCAGGCGGACGATCCTGCCTCGGCAACACTCTCTATGCTGGCGCCATGGGTGGAGACCACGTGAACGACCTCGAGATCATGTTGAATGGTGAGCCTCGGCGCCTTCCGGGGCCGGCCACGGCGGCGGACCTGCTGCGCCACTTGGGACTCGACCCCCGCACGGTGGTGGTCGAGCTCAATCGCAAGATTGTACGACGGCCCCAGCTGAACGACACCACCCTGGCCCCAGGGGACGCGGTGGAGCTGGTGCACTTCGTCGGGGGAGGGTGATTCTTGAGGAGCGCCCCCGCTTATCTTTCCGGGATGACTACCGTCCAGACCGGGCCCACCACCGACTCCCCCATGACCATCGGCGGCCGCAGTTTCCGCTCCCGGCTGATGGTTGGGACCGGGAAGTATCGGAATAACAGCGACATGGTCAACGCCATCGAGGCCTCCGGGGCGGAGATCGTCACCGTCGCGGTCCGGCGAGTGGACCTGGACCGGACCAAGGATCAGGGGATTCTCTACCACCTGGACCCGGACCAGTACTTCCTCCTGGCGAACACGGCGGGTTGTTATACGGCGGATGAGGCGGTGCGGTATGCCCGGCTTGCCCGGGAAGCCGGATTCAATGAGTTCGTCAAGCTGGAGGTCATCGGCGATCGCGAGACCTTGCTTCCCGATACCGAAGGCCTGCTGACCGCGGCTCGCGAGCTCGCCGCCGAAGGGTTCAAGGTCCTCGCCTATACCAACGACGACCTGGTTACCGCCTTGCGCCTGGAAGACGCGGGCTGTGCGGCGGTCATGCCCCTGGCCTCGCCGATCGGCAGCGGCCTGGGGCTGCTCAACCCCTATGGCATTCGCACCATCAAGCGGCGCTTGTCGGTGCCGGTCGTCGTTGATGCCGGCGTCGGAACCGCTTCGGATGCGTGTCTGACCATGGAGCAGGGCGTGGACGGGATCCTGATGAACACCGCGCTGGCCGAGGCCCAGGATCCGGTCGCCATGGCCACCGCGATGCGCCTCGCGGTGGAAGCCGGACGACTCGCCTTCCTCGCGGGCCGTATGCCTCGTCGGGAGGTGGCCATGCCATCCACCCCTAACTCGGGCATGCTGGAGTAGCCACCCTCACTCTGTGGTGAATTCTCTGGTGCCCCGAGCTGCAGGGATCGAGACCCGCCGAGCCGCGCTCGAGATCCTCCAACAGGTTCGTGAGGGTCGCCCGTTCGAGGTAGCACTCGACCGGAGTGTCGGCGAGCTTAGGGACGCTGATCGGAGGTTGGCGCACGAGCTCGCGGCGGGAGTGCTGCGGCAACGCAGTGCCCTGGACTCGCAGCTCACCCCACTGGTACCTCGCGGCTGGTCGAGTGTCGCTCCCGAGTTGCAGGACATCCTGAGACTGGGTGCCTACCAGCTCACCAGTCTGGATCGGGTGCCGGCCCACGCGGCGGTCGACACCAGTGTAGAGCTGGCCAAGGAGAATGGCGGGGCCAGAGCGGCCGCATTCGTGAACGCCGTACTGCGCCGGCTGGCCCGCGCTGAGCCGGCAGCGACCCCCCCGGCTGGCGGCGACGCGGAGCGCTTGGCTGCGGAGTACTCTCACCCGGTCTGGCTGGTGCACCGCTGGGTAGAGCTCTTCGGGCTCGGGGCAACCGGGCGCCTGCTACGGTGGAACAACACCCGTCCCCGGCTCGTGCTCCAGCCCGCCCGGCAGGATCTGAAGTCACTGGCTGAGCGGTGGCGGACGGCGGGAATCGAGGTGGAGCTTGCGCCCTACGGCGCCGGCCTGGTCACGAATCTGACCCGACCCTCCGACCTTCCCGGGTTCGAATCCGGCGACTTTATCGTGCAGGACCCGGCCCAGGCGCTGCTCGCGCGGTTCGCCGACCTGGCCCCGGGGACTGTCGTCTACGACGCCTGCGCCGCACCCGGCGGGAAGAGCATTGCGCTTGGTCGCCAGGCGAACCTCGTGGTCGCCGGTGAGGTCAGTCCCTCCCGGGCCCGGCGGCTGGCGGAGAATATTTTCCGGGCAGGAAGCGGGCGGGAACAGGTCGTGGTCGCCGATGCGAGGCAGCCACCGATCCGGCAGGCGGAGGTAGTGCTGGTCGACGCGCCGTGTCTCGGTACCGGCACCTTCGCCCGCCACCCCGACGCCCGCTGGCGGGTGACCCTCGAGGCGCTGGGATTGCTGGAACGGCTCCAGTCCGAGCTGCTCCGGTGCGCCGCGGCCGTCGTGCCGCCGGGAGGGCTGCTAGTTTACTCGACCTGCTCGCTGGAGCCCGAGGAGAATCGCGCTCAGGTCAAGCGCTTCCTGGCCGGTCAGCCCGACTTTGAGCGGGAGGCTACGGAAGCCGTTCCCCCTGAACTGCTCTCACCGGAGGGAGATCTGATGGTTCTGCCGCAGCAGCACGGCACCGACGGCGCCTTTGCGGCCCGCCTCCGCCGGAGTCCATGAGATTCCGACGCCATACCACATCCGACGTTCCGCTCCTGCAGTCGGCTCCATGGCGCGGGTTTCTCCGGGACATCGGTCTGATCGCGCTGACCTTTGTCATCGGCTATGGAATCTCGGTCCTATGGCTCTCTCCCGGCTCCGTCTTCAGCAAGGACCACGCTCTGCCCCGGGTTCTCCAGCTCACCGAAGCTCAGGCTCGGGACAAGTTGACCGAGCTCGGTTTCAGGCCGCGCCTCGATGGTGAGCGACAGAACGACACGTTCGCCCGCGGTACGGTCATCTGGCAGGACCCTCCTCCGGGCACAGTGCTGCCTCCCAACAGTGTGGTGCAGCTCGTACTCAGCGCGGGGCCGTCATTGGTTGCGGTGCCGGACGTGATCGGATTCAATCTGCCCCAGGCCAGCAGGATCTTTTCAGCGGGCGGTGTTCGAGTCGGTACCGTCGACACGGTAGCGGGCGGGCAGGAACGGGGCGTGGTGCTGGCCACCCGCCCGGCCGCCGGGGTGGGCCGTCCCCGCGGCGCTCCGGTAGCGCTGGTCATCAGCGGCGGACCGGAGTGAGTGCCATGACCGTGAGGATCGCACCCAGCGTGCTGAGCGCCGACTTGGCCCGGCTGCCCGACCAGGTCGAGCGGGTGGAGAAAGGCGGCGCCGACTGGTTGCATGTCGACGTGATGGATGGACACTTCGTGCCCAGCCTGACATTCGGTGCGCCACTGGTCCGCGCGCTGAGACGCCTGACCAGCATGCCCATCGACGTCCACCTCATGGTCGAGCGCCCCGAGCGTTATCTCGGCGAATTCGCCGATGCGGGTGCCAGCGTGTTCACCTTTCACCCCGAGGCCACCGTCCATGTGCAGCGGCATCTGGCCGCTGCCCGGCAGCTGGGCATGGTTGCCGGGGTGGCCTTGAATCCGTCCACGCCGGTGGCCCTACTGGAAGAAATTGTGGACGATGTCGAGCTGGTGCTGGTGATGTCGGTGAACCCCGGCTATGGCGGCCAATCCTATATCCCGCAATCCAGCGACAAGATCCGCCGCACCCGCGCGCTGCTCGACCGGCGCAATTCCCGGGCGGCCCTGGAGGTGGATGGCGGAATCACCACCGCCACGATCGCCGAGGCGTGGGGCGCGGGAGCCGACACGTTCGTCGCGGGAACCGCGGTCTTCGGCACGGCCGATCCCGCGCAAGCCGTCCGCGATCTCAAGCGACACTGCGCCGTAAAGGTGTGAGTCGGGTCATGTCGAAGCAGTGGATCGTGGTGGGTGCCATCGTTGCGGGGCTCGTGGGCGGCGCCGTCGCGCTCGCCCGATACGGACCCGAGGTGGACCGGGTCGAGGTGGGCGCCAAGGCCCCGGACTTTCGAGCCATCGATCTGGCCACCGGCGATTCGGTCTCCTTTCGCGAGCATTACCGGGGCGCGGTGACCTTGGTCAATGTCTGGGCGACCTGGTGTCTGCCCTGCCGGGTCGAGATGCCCGCCATGGAGCAGGTGTACCAGCAACTCGCGCCCCGAGGATTCAAGATCGCCGCGGTGAGCATCGATGAAGGCAGCCCCGAGGATGTGCGAGCATTCGGCCAGGGGCTCAACCTGAGCTTCGACCTGCTCCAGGACCGCAGCACAGCCGTGCAGCAGATTTTTCAGACCACCGGGGTACCCGAGAGCTTCCTGATCAACAAGGATGGGATCATCGTCAAGCGCATCATCGGCGCGCATGACTGGAACTCACCGGTGAACCGCGCGCTGGTCGAGCGCCTGCTGGACGAGACCGCACGGTAGATGGCCGAGTGGATCCTCGGAATCGAGACCTCCTGCGACGAGACCTCGGCCGCGGTGCTCAAATCCGAAAGCGGCCGCTCCACGCTCGTCTCGCTGGCCATCCTCTCCCAGGACGTGCATCGGATCTTCGGCGGCGTCGTTCCTGAGCTGGCCAGCCGAGCGCACGTCCGGGCAATTGGCCCGGTGGTTGAACGCGCCCTGGCGGATGCCGGGATCGGATTGCCTCAGCTGGATGGCGTGGCGGTCACCGCCGGGCCCGGCCTGGTGGGCGCACTGCTCGTGGGGGTGATGTACGGGAAGACCCTCGCGTTCAGCGCCGACCGCCCGCTTATCGGGGTCAACCACCTGGAGGGTCACCTCTTCGCCCCCACCCTGGAAGATCCGGAGCTCGAACCGCCCTTCATCGGGCTGCTCGTGAGCGGGGGACACACGATGCTGCTGGATGTCCCGGCCTGGGGCGAGTACCGGCTGCTGGGGCAAACCCTGGATGACGCCGCCGGCGAAGCGTTCGACAAGGTGGCCAATTTTCTCGGCCTCGGCTACCCGGGCGGAGCACCACTTGAGCGCCTGGCTCGGGACGGCAATCCCGGTCGCTTTCGATTGCCGCGGCCGATGTTGCAGGAGCTGGAGCGAGAGGGGCCCAACCGCTACGCCTTTTCCTTCAGCGGCCTCAAGACCGCGGTAGTGCGGGCGGTAGGCCCAGGGCAGAATCTCGCCGACCCCAGCCAGCCGATACAGGATAGGGCCGATCTGGCTCGGGCCTTTCAAGATGCCGCCATCGACGTGCTGGTGGCCAAGACGGCGCACGCGGTCCACGCCACCGGCTACACTCAGGCCATGATCGGTGGAGGGGTGGCCTGCAACCGGGCCCTGATAGCAGCCCTGAGTGACCGGCTGGCAGGACGGGCCCGGGTCAGCGTAGCTTCCCCTCGGCTCAACACCGACAATGCAGCGATGATCGGGGCAGCGGGTGCGTGGCGGTTTGCACGTGGCGAGCGGAGCGGTTGGGACCTCCAGCCACGCGACGACCTGCCGCTTCCGGGCCTGGTGTCCTCACACTCAATGGAATCCAAGTCATGACGGTTCATCCGTTCATCATTCACCTGGGACCGCTCGAGGTCACCGGGTATGGCATCATGTTGATGGTCGCCTTCCTGATGGGGGGCTGGCTGATTGCCCGACAGCTCAGGGAGCTCAACCTCAAGGACGATTACGCTGCCGACATGGTCGCGGCGGCCGTCATCGGTGGCATCATCGGCGCCAAGCTGTGGTATGTGGCTCTTACCGGAGATCCGGACGCGCTCCTCTCCCGCGGCGGGCTGGTGTGGTACGGCGGGTTCATCGGCGGCGCACTGGCCGTGATTCTCAACAGCTGGCGCCGCAGGGTTCCCATCCGCTGGACCATGCAGGTGGCGGCGCCGGCGCTGGCGGCGGCCTACGCGTTGGGCCGGGTCGGCTGCTTTCTGGTGAACGACGACTACGGGCGGCCGACCGATCTCCCCTGGGGAGTCAAGTTTCCCGAGGGGCTTCCTCCTTCGACCGCGGAAAATCTCAGAAACCTGTTTGGGATTCCTATTCCGGCTGGGGTGGATCCGGCCACCGTCCTCGCCGTTCATCCGACTCAGCTCTATGAGGTCGCGGCGATGCTGGTGGCGTTTGCGGTGCTCTGGTCCCTGCGGAAGAATGGCCGGCCGGTCGGCTGGCTGTTCGGGCTGTATCTCGTATTTGCCGGCGTCGAGCGCTTTCTGGTGGAGTTTCTCCGGGCCAAGGACGACCGTTTCCTGGGCCCCTTCACACTGGCTCAGCTTACCAGTGTCATCATCGTGCTCATCGGCCTCGGTCTGCTGTATGCCTGGCGGCGAGGCCCCAGCCCGGCACCGGGGGCCTATCTGGCCACCGGGAAGAACCTGCCAGTGACTAGGATTTCGACAGCCACGTAAGCTGCTTGTGAGGAAGGGCTTACAAGATAGAAGCCTCGACCTGTACAAATTTTGCATCTATAAGGCACTTGAGCCCTTTTGCGTTAACAGTTGTACTGCAACGACTTAGCGTACTGCATACTGTGGCACCGGGCTTGCCTCAGTAAGGGCCGAGAAGTCGGTGACTTCACTCGAAAAGTGGTAGGTCGAAGAAGGGTGGAGCGGACACTTCGGTCCGTCTCCGTAAACTCAGGGGGCGATCTACCACCTCTTACGCGAGCGGCCCGTCAATTGACGGGCCGTTTGCTATTCAGGCCTTAAGGCAGATCCGGCCCTTCCTACCCCATCAGGTCATGATCGGCCACCAGGATCCCGTCCTCATCGGCGTAGACAAAGTACCCGGGAGAGAAGCTGACGCCGGCAAAGCTCACCATGCCACCGCTCTGCCCTGTGCCGCTCTTCCCGCTTCGCATGGGCGAGGTGTTGATGGCCCTTACACCCACTGGGATCTCGCGGATCTCCGCCGAGTCACGCACACAGCCGTTGATGATAAGCCCGGCCCATCCGTTGGCCCGAGCGAGTGCGGCAAGCCGTCCCCCCACCAGCGCACAGTGAAGCGACCCGCCGCCATCTACCACCAGCACCCGGCCTGACCCTGCGGTTTCGAGTGCCCGAGCCACAAGCGCATTGTCCTCGGAGACCCGCACGGTTTCGATGGGGCCGGCGAACCGGCTGAGGCCACCGTAGTCCCGAAATATGGGCGCGGCGAGGTGGACGGCCGGCGCGAACGCATCGCACAAGTCGGCGGTCGTGAACTTCACTTACGGGTTCGGAGCACGGGACTCCGGCGCCTCCGACAGGCTCGTCACCGAGGCCGGTTTCGATGGACGCACTTCCGGAACTGGCGCCGCACCCCCGTGCTGTCGCCGCGGCTCAATCACAAAGGTCCAGATCAAAGCGGCCAGCAGCAGGATCACCAGCAGACTTTGGGCGAGCAATGACTCCACGGTGGGATAGATCCCGAGTGCCGGCATCCGCGGCGCCCAGGAGACGATGGTGGTCGGCAGCACGTCGCCCCCCTGCAGCTCGGCTACGCCTTTGCCCGCGAACACGAACGCCATGTAGTACAGGAAGGCGCTGGTCACCCCGAAAAACGGCTTGAGGGGAAGCCTTACCCCGAATCGGCTGATAGCAATGTAGACCCCCACCAGGATCGCGGCGCCGAGTAGGATACCGGCCACAATGGGCATACCGCTGCTGTCGGGAGCCTCGGTGAAGAACAGGGCCTTGTAGAAGAGGACCGTTTCGAAGCCCTCTCGGTAAACCGCCAGAAAGGCGGCGGAGGCCAGCGCCAGCGAGGACCCACTGGTGAGCGCGTCATTCACCTTGCTCTTCACGAAGTGGTTCCACTTGACCACCTCCATCTTGGAGAGCAACCAGTAGCTCACGTAGAAGAGGACAACCGTGGCGACCACCATGGTCCCCCCCTCGAGCACTTCCTGATGGGCGGGGGTGAGATGAAACACCGTCTCGATCGCAAAGGCAGTGACCAGGCTGGCCCCGATGGCGGCAGCGACACCCAGATTGATGTCCCGCTTCCGGTGCGAGGCACCCATCCTCACCAGGAACGCCATAAGCGCGCCAACAATCAGAATTGCCTCCAGCCCCTCTCGGAGCATGATCACAAACGACTGGAAAAACAGATTGGCCGGAGACAGGCGGTCGCCCAAGGATCGCTCGGCCTTTTCCAGCCCGAGTGCAAGCTGCTGCTGGATGGAATCGAGCTCTGCGGTGGTGCTGCTCCCGGACGCTCGGGCACGAAGCTCAGCGAAACTCCCCTCCAGCTCCGCAGCCAGCGCGGGGTTCTTTGCCCGGACTCCGCGCTCCACCTGCTCGAACGTCATGTAGGCATCGAACGCCTTTGTGCTCGCCGACGAGTCGCCTCGGCGCGCGAGGACGTAAGTCGAATCCAGCTGGCTTCGGACCCGGCCAAAGACCTGAGCGGTGGCATCCGCCGTGGCTTCCGGCTGCGAGCTTCGTATCGCGGCTAGGTGCGCCAGGGCAGCAGGTGAAGTGTCTCTCACCCGGAGCGCGGCGAGGAGCTCGGTATCCGACATCCGTCCGGTAACGGGAAACGAATGAAGCTCAGGGGGGATGTCGCCCGAAGGGTCTGGAAGCCGGAGGAGGGTGGCGTACAGCGCCACAGCCCAGCGGTCCTGAGCCGGGAGCTGAAGCTCGAAGGAAGGCATGGCCGTCCCCACCACCCCGATGGTGGTTCGACGGTAGAAGTCCAGCGGCGACTGATCCATCAACCCGGGACCGTCGGCGAGATTGGCCGGTTTGGGCTCGAGGCCGGCCGCGGCCGGGCCGTTACCCAAGCCGAGCGTGCCGTGACAGCTAGCGCAGTTGGCCTGGTAAACTTCGGCCCCGCGAGCAAGCGAAGGCGTCTGAGCCGGCAGCTCGTCCAGGCTCACCCCTGATCTGGTGGAGAGCGCATTCGTCAGCCGCCGAACTCGAGCGTCGATTGAATCCGGTTCGGCGATGCGGCCCACCAGCCGGAGGACCGAGTCGATTTCCGCCGTGACACCCCGGCTGAGCTCGGCGGGGAGAGCCTGGGCGGAGCGACGGGCCTCCTGCAGGAAGAGCCGCGCCTCATCCACTTCGGCCTGCGACACCACCCGGCCATCCACGATCCCGACCCGATACTCCTGGGCAGCCAGTTGGGCCGTTGCCGCAAGGCGTCGTACCAGGGGAGCTGGGTCCGTGGGTGAGGTCGTCTGTTGGGAACTGCCGAGGAGGGTGGCCCCGATCAGAAGGGCTGCTCCGCCGATGAGAACCATTTTCATCCAGTTTGAGGAGCGACACGGCAAACTAGAGTATTCTGGTCGGAATTGAAAGAGGGTGCTGCTAGGGCGCTTCGACGACTGCGATCGCGCCGGCCGAGGTGGCCGAGTGGGTGAGGGAGACTTGAATCCGAAGCCCGCCAATGTCCCTGGAAAGTCGGGCGGCCAGACCGTGAAGCTCTATTGCCGGCCTGCCTTCCGCGTCGCGGGAGACCTCGATCTCGCGCCAGCCGATGGCCCGGGCTCCCTGCAGTGACTGCATGGCCTTGTAGACCGCCTCTTTGGCCGCGATACGGGCGGCGGCATGTCCGGTGGCATCGGTGCGGGTGGCCAGGTAGCCCCGCTCCCGTTCCGAGAAGAAGCGGGTCATCGCCTGCTCCCCTTTGCTGGCCAGCAGGGACCTCACCCGTTCCAGGTCGACCAGATCAATTCCCACCCCGATGACGGTCACAGGTATGACCACCAGAGCTCCGCCAGTGACCGCATAGGCGCCGGCACCGGCAAGTAGCCGCCTAGCACCAGGCCGAGGTACGTGGCCGCGCCCAGCACCAAAACGCTGATCAGCCAGAGGATCCAGGTGGGACGGCGCCACGCCCTGGCTCGATCGATCTCAGCCTTCCAGCGGTCCTGCTCCGCCCGCGCCCCGGTGGCCAGCGCCAGCCAGGCGGATTCCAGGCGGCGAGCGACCGCGGCCAGAGCCCGCTGCCATTCCTCCTCTCCGGCCCGGCCCCGGGTTCCTGCGGCCGCCGCTCCCGGTACCGTCTGTTCCAGGGCATCGAGGGCACTCACGAACCCCGCACCCCCACTGCCCAGGCGAGAGGTTATCGCCCGGACATCCTCGGTCGTGAGCCTCAAGGCCTCGAGCTGTCGGGCGGGCAGCCTCGATTCGACGGCAGCCTCAGCCAGCCTGGCATTCACCAGCTCGGCAAGCCGTTCGGCGGCGGCGGCCACGGCCCGTTCCCAGAGATCGAGCCAGGCAACGCGGGACAGGGAGGCTATGGCGCCCTGTCGGTCGCCCGACGCCCCGAAGGAGCGGGCGGCGCCGGCGAGCTCGAAGATGCCGGTGACCAGGTCGAGACGGATGTCATCAAGAAGGAGGTCCAGCGAGCCCCGGTCGCCGCGGACCAGGGGCGGATCGACCAGCCGGCCAAGCGCGGGGCCAAGCTCCGGAACCAGCCAGGCATCAGTCGAGGTGGGAGCCAAGGATGGCCTCGATGACTCCATCGGTGTCGCTGAGATTCTCGAATGCCGCGTGCGGTCCGCAGGCCATGAGGTCGGCTACCGAGTAGGCACCGGTAGCCACGGCTACGGCGCGGGCGTCGATGCCCGCACCACAAGCGATATCGGCCGGCGTATCACCAATGATGACCACTTCAGGGCCGGTGGGAATCCGGCCGAAGTAGGGCTCTGCTCGCCGTGCGGCAATGGCCGGCAGATCGGGCCGGTGGGCTGCATCGGAACCGTAGGCTCCCACTCGAAATCGCGAGGGATCGAGACCGGCCGCCTGGAGCTTCAGCGCCGCACCCTGGGCCATGTTGCCGGTGAGGAGACCGAGAATCACTCCCGCCTCCCTCTCCAGGCGATCGAGCAACGGCTGCACCCCGGGCATGAGCGTGGTTCTGTTGCTGGGTTGCCGAAGCTCGTGCTGCAGCAAATCGACGTAGCGGGAGCAGAGCGCCTGTACCCGCTCGAGGTGATGGGGACCGGGCTGGCCAGCGGCCTCGAGCAGCTCGCTGACTATTTGAGGATCGGTCTTGCCGTCGAAGCGTACCTTTTGCATTCCCCGGACATGACCCACCTCCTCCCCGATCGCCGCCATGATCGCCCGCCGGCCGGCGCCGGACGTCAACAAGATGGTTCCGTCGATGTCGAAGAGGACGAGTCTGATTGCCCTCACCGCTCCTCCAGCCGCCGCACCGCGACCAGCCTGCGCCGCAGGGAAGCGGCGCGGGTGCCGGGGAGCCACGGCTCCGTCAGGGTACCCCCACAGGCCAGCGTCGAATGGATCAGGGTATCGGCATCGCCCGCGAATGCGACATGCGTGATGGCGGTACCGGACTCTCCACTGAAGAAGAGGAGGTCACCTGGCTGCACCGCCTCGAGCGCAACCGTGGCGCCGTGGAAGACTTGCTGGGCCGAGTCTCGCGGAAGCTGTACACCCCTGGCGGCAAAGGTCGTCTGGATCAGCCCGGAGCAATCGACGCCCCAGGGTGTGACGCCACCCCACTGGTAGGGACTGCCCATGAAATGTTCGGCCGCCCAGCGTTCCGGAGCCTTGCCCTTGGCGGCGGCCGAGACCACGCTCAACTGCCGGATGCTGCCCTCGGTGATGTGTCCCCGGCGCCCATCCGGCAACGTCACGGCACCGTCATCCAGGGCCACGCGGGCGCGCATCGGCAGCCGGAGATGTGACCCACCGATGCGGAGGGTGGCCTCTTCACTCCAGGCGGTGGCGCGGGAGCGCCAGTCATCCGCCGCCTGATCCTCCACCTCGGTCAAGTAGCCCGTATTCACCCAGCCGTCGTAGCCATCCACATGGGTACAGATCCGGCGCCAGTCACCGGCCTGATCTACGACGGCGGCGGTCTCACCCAGCACCAGCTGGGTCACCTGTTCTGCCCGCACCCGTGGCTCGGCTAGGACCGGTGCGATGGCGGCGCGGGCTATTGCGGCTGGCATGAACGAGCGGGAATCAGGCGCCCTTCTCCGGCGCGGTGCGCGCCGCGCACTCGCGGCAGAGGGTCACTCCCCGGAAAGTGCAGATCAGGCAGATGAAAGTGCCGCAGTTGGCACAGGGATATCCCTCGGATGCTCGCTCTTCCTGTCCGCAGGCGCGGCACCCCATGGCGTCATGCTCTTTGAGTTGGGACATGTGCTACTCAGGCGACAATGTTGTAACGCTTGATCTTGTTGATCAGCGTGGCCCTCGAGATCCCAAGCTCGATGGCGGCCCGGGTCCGATTGCCCGTGTGGTGCTTCAGGGTACGCTCGATGTGTTGACGCTCCAGGTCCTCGAGGCTCAGCGGGGTGTGACGCCGGTCCCCTACTCCCGCCCGGGCGCGGAACTCGCCGGGCAGGTGCTCCACGTTCACTGCCGGCTGGCCCCGTCCCAGGATAAGTGCACGCTCCAGCACGTTTCGCATTTCGCGCACGTTTCCCGGCCAGGGATAGGAGAGGAGCCGATCGAGCACCTCGCTGGTGACCGCGGGCGGCCCATCGGGAAGCTCGGCCCGAAGGTCGCCCATGAGGCGGGTGATGAGCGCCAGCCGGTCCTCCCGCGATCGATCGCGCAGCGCGGGCATCGTGAGCGGCATGACGCTCAGTCGGTAATACAGGTCCTCCCGGAACCGCCCGGTCTCCACTTCCGCTTGCAGGTTCTTGTTGGTCGCTGCCACCAGTCGCACGTCCACCGTGATCTCGCGGGTACCGCCCAGCCGGCGGAAGGTCTTGGTCTCCAGCACCTTCAGCAGCTTGGGCTGCAGCTCCGGGGCCAGATCGCCGATCTCATCCAGGAAGATGGTCCCGTGGTCGGCGATCTCGAACAAGCCCTGCTTGCGATCCTTGGCATCGGTGAAGGCGCCCTTCTCGTGCCCGAACAGCTCGGAGTCGAGGAAGGTGGCGTTGAGGCCGCCGCAGTTCACCTCCACGAACGGCGCCTTGGTGCGGGGGCTCAGGTCGTGAATCATGCGGGCCACCCACCCCTTGCCCGTGCCGCTCTCACCGTTCAGCAGCACCGTCGTGCGCTCGCTTTGGGCCAGGAGGCCGACTTGATGAGCGAAATCCTGCATCCCCGAGGACGTGCCGAGAGAATCCAGCCCGTGGCCCGGTGCACTGTTGACCAGCAGAGCTTCGTTGATCCGCCGGAGCCTGGCCTTGTCCGCCACTCGCGCCGTGGCTGCGGCGAGGTGCTCCATATCCACGGGCTTGGTCAGAAAGTTCTCGGCGCCTAGCTGCATAGCCCGTACCGCGGTCGGGACATCGGCCTGGCCGGTCAGGAGGACCACCGACGCATCCCGCTGGCGCAGATGTTCCAGAACCTCCATGCCATCCATACCGGGCAGGGCCAGGTCCAGGATCACCACCTCGGGCCGGAGGCGGTCGAAGGTGGCCAGGCCGGCCTCGCCGCTCAGCTCTCGGGTGACCTCGTACCCAAACCGTTCGAAGTAGTTTCCGATGCTGCGCAAAACGTCGACATCGTCATCGATGAGCAGGACGGAGCCAGCCATTGAGGTACCCTGGATCGGAGCGAGGAACGAGGCGTTACCCCCTGGCTTCGGTGCTATAGCGGCGGGACAGGGGGACCCACCAGAAATTAGTCACTCGCCGCTATTGCACCATGGCTCACCCGGTGGCCGGCACCATAATCCGGATGGCACTGGGGACCACGCTTACGTTGAAGGGGGTGTGGCCACCGGGCTCACCGTCGAGCTGAACCGGCTGCACCGGATCGGTCTCCACCCGGACCTCTCGGCCACGAGCGTAGCCGACCAAGCCCTCGCCCCCGAGGATCCCGGGCGTAACCCGCAGCAGATCCCATACAGCGCGAACGCTTTGGGAGAAGCTGTTGGCCCGGACCACCACTACATCGAGCAGGCCATCATCGGGAGTGATACCGGGTCCCAGTCGGACGAAGGGGGGGATGACCTCGCCGCAGTTGGCCACCAGGACCATGGCGGCGTTTGCCTCGTACTCCACCCCATCGATGGTGATGGCGTGCAGCGTGCTGCGGATATCCTGGATGAGGCGGAAGGTGGTGGCCACGTAGGCAGCCATTCCCCATCGTCGCTTGTGCTCCGAGAGAGTGCCGGCCATGACCCGCGCGTCGTATCCCGCTCCGCAGGCGACCGCGAAATACTGGGCCCCTCCCGGGCGCTCCATCCGGCCCAGATCGAACTCCTTGGGTCGTGCGCTCACCAGGGCCCGTGCGGCCCGCGCGGGGGACGCCGGAATCCGCAGGTTCCCCGCCAGCAGATTCCCGGTTCCACCGGGGATTACCCCCAAGGCCACGTCGGTCCCGACCAACGCGGCCGCGGCCTGCATCGTGGTGCCGTCTCCACCAAAGACCGCCACCACATCCACCCCCTGGGCCACACCGTATTCGGCCAGAACTCGGGCATCGCCCGGCCCGCCGGTGGCCAGGACCTCGGCCTCCCATCCGGCGCCTCGCAGCGTGCTCATGACGGCACTCACCGCCAACGGAGCGGTCCGGGCCGCCGCCGGGTTGGCGATGAGCAACGCCCGCGTCACGGCTAGAACTCCCGTTCCCAGCGGATGTCGGAGCCGATCTGATAGGGATTGGGGGCGGTGATGCCGAAGTCCTGCCGGCACGATTGGAGCGTCGGCTCGACGCTGGCCTGAAGACTCCACTCCCGACTGAATCTGAACTCAAGGCTGGCGCCCAGGTTGCTGTAACTGAACTGGCTCAGGTTCTCGGGGCAGAAACCCGCGTTGAAGGTGAGGAAGGTCTTGCTGCCGAGTTGCCAGCCGGCGGCAAGCTGAGTGAGCGTACTTACACCCCCGCGGCTGGAGACCCCGGGGCGGATTTCGATGAGGTCGAGCGGAATGCCGATGTCCTGAATCAGTGCCCGCTCGAGCTCGCTCGACAGAGCGCTGGAGAAGTAGGAAAGTCCGGTTTCCAGCGCACCGGCCTGGCCGAGGCGGGTCGCCTCGTTCGCGGGGTAGCCGGTTACCAGGTAGGACACCAGATCGGTCTCGGATATTGGAGGATTGAACGTGCTCTCCAGGGAAATCTTGGGCGCGTAGAGTGTCCCGGTAATGACCGCGATCACCGGAATCTCCTCGCCTCGAATCGCCCTCACGACGTGCGTAGCACGAATATCGAGCGCGGCGTTCAGGTCCCCGAAGTAGCGCACCGTCCCTCGCTCCACCGTAAAGTCCCGGGTCACCGGACCGATCTTCAGGGTGTAGCTGCCTCGTACCGCCTCCAGCGTACCCGACGGCGTGTAGGCCTGCCGGGTCTTGCTGAGCTGGACCTCCCCGCTGAGCTGAATGTTGGCCTCGGCGGAACGGAGCCACACGTCCGACCCCATCTCTACGTTGAGGTTCGTGATGGTGAGGGAGTCGAGAAACCGGTTCTGGAACTTGCCCCCGAGATTCTCCCGACGGAGCAGGGTAGTGTCGACCAGATCGGCGATCGTGGGGTCCTCGAGATCGATGATCCGCTTGGTCACCAGGTCGGCAAAGTAGAGCACGCCGCTGTTGGCGTTGAGGTTGCCGGACAGGTTGGCATGGAAGAACGGGCCTTCCAGCTGCAAGCCACCGGTTGCATTCAGGGTGAGGAATCGGGTGACGTCGATGGCCGTGAAGTTGTTGGCCCGGAAGCCGAGGTTCAGCACCGGTCGAGCCAGATCCTCCAGGCGAACCGATCCGGTAATCGCCAGCGTACCGCCGCCGCCTCTCATGGCGACGTTGTCCAGCACCAGCGAGTCGCCCTGGAACCGGGCGCGACCCTGTATACCCTCGTACCGGACGCCGAGCCCAGGAAGCGACATGGCGCCGTCGCTGAACTCCACCGCCCCGGACAGCCGGGGTGCTTCCCAGGTACCGCTGACGTTTACGTCGGTGGAGAACACGCCCTTGACTCGCCTGACCGCAGGACTCAAGGCCTCGAGAATTCCCAGGTCGACACTATCGCCACGGGCGTGGACCGACAGGGGACCGTCCACCTGGCGCCGCTTGGCCCCACGCAATGCCAGGTCCAGCGGAAGGGTGGCCCCCACGTCCAGTACCCGCTTGCCCGTCCGCCAGAGAAGCAGATCGGTTTCCAGGCGGCGGTCAGCGTAGTCCACCACGCCCTGGAGGAACGGGGCGTTGAAATCGCCGAACTTTCCCCCATCCAGGGTCACGGTACCGCGCAGTGTCGGCATCTCGGCCGTTCCACCCACCCGAACATCCACCCCGAGCTCCCCGGATACCCCGAGGGTGTCCCGCTGGATCAGTCCGTAGGCATCGTGGAGATCGAGCCCGAGCACCCGCACCACAAGGGAGCCCTCCGACGTCCCGGGCACCCGGCCGGCCAGCTGGATCACACCCGAGCCGTCCTCGGCCCGAATGGTGACCGGGCTGACCGCGGGGGCTGAATCGCTCAGGGTCACCGCAAATGATTCGTCCAGCCGGAAACGATGCGCGGGCAAGACAAGGGCAAGGCTATCGAACATGGCGACCTGGGTCTGGCCCTTCCGCCACCAGCGTCCGGCGCCGTCCACTCTGACGTCCGAGCCTATCCCGGTACCGGCGTTCCACTCGAGCGAGTCGGCCCATCCACGCGCCTGCCCCCCAGCCCGATGAAAGGTCCAGGTACCAGCCTGGAGAGAGTCGGAGCCGATCGACGCGGTGAGTTGGGGGCGGCTCCCGCCGATCCAGCTGAAGGCTCCGGTCACCCGGGGCGAGCGGAACTTCTGCCATTCGAGGTTCTCGACCAGCAGATCGGCGCTGGCTTCCAGCGTATCGAGACTCCCGGCCAGCTGAACCGTGCCCTGGGCCGTTCCCCCGAGTGGGCGGCTGTCCGGACCCAGATCCCGGGTCTGTCCGGTTGTAGCCAGCAGCAGTGAGTCGAATGCAATCAGACTGTCGGCCGCAAGCGTGAAGGCCATTCGTCCGGTATGCAGCCCTCCCCATCCCAGGGTACCCGACCCGCCTAGCCGCGTCGCCTTCCAGACCGCATAAGCGGTATCCAGCCGGATGAGGCTGTCGTGCAATCCGGCAATGGCGTACACACTGTCGAGGGTCAGCTCCCGAATCCGACTGCTCGAGAGGGCAAGCCGCAGCTCTCCCTCCGGAGCCCGGGCAGTGTCGATGACCCCGGTGACCGAAAGCTCGCCGTTCAGGCTGGTGGGGAGATCTCGGCCGGTGAGCGCGGCCAGGTCCATGCGGGAAAACCGCAGCAGCAGATTCTCGGCGCCCCACTTGGGAGGCTGCAGCGTCGCGAAGCCGTGTGCCTCCACCGATCCGATCTGGCCCGTGAGTGCAGCGTCGACCGCCAGGCGAGCCAGCGTGCCTCGGCTCTGGAAGGGGCCTCGGAGCTCGCCCCGTGCTTCGAGGGTGGGAAAGGCGCGCCGGATCCCGTCGAATGAAAGCGGATCGAGCATGACGTCGGTATCGAGCCCGAGCACTCCCGACCGGGTATCGAGGTGCACCGTGCCTTCAAGCTGGCTGGGCGGGCGATCCTGATCCTGGTGCTGGGCGGTGCCGTTGAATCGGACGTTCCGCAGCGGTCCGTTGAGCGTGCCGACCGCAGTGAGTCGCCCCTCCAGGATCACCGCCGGCGCAATGCGGCGCACGGTACGAAGATCGATATCGGACTGGCGAACCCCGAACTCGGTGAAGGTCAGGCCGCTGTCGCGCGAGGCGCCGACACCACCATCGCCGGCGATGGTGCTCAGCGGATTGCCCGGGACTGCCGCGTCCCTGAAGGCCCACTCGATGCCGAGGTCCAGGGCATTGAGGAACCCGGATCCGGCCAGCTTGCCCGTCACGGTTCCGTAGAACGGCAGGCTGTCCAGATACGGCCGCACCGCATCGAGATTCAGCTCCGCCAGTCTGAGGTTCATGTCACGCACGCCGAGGCCGCGACGACGGTCGGTGATCGTCACCAGATCGCCATCCACCTTCCCTTCCGCGCCCGCGAGATGGAGATCGCGGATATCGTACGCGGTCCGGGCGCCGGTCTCCGACCGGGCGCTGAGCACGCCGCGCCCCGTCATCGACGGGAAATCGGGCGAGACCCAGCGGAGATCCTCGAGATTGACGTGGGGAGCAATGACCTGGAAATCAAAGAGAATGGTATCGCTGGGCCAGGTGACCGCGCCGCCACCGGAGAATCGCGTATCCGGTAGTGCTCCGCGGGAGAGGCTGAACACCGCGCTGTCGCCCCGGATGCGGACCCGGCCGACCGCGTGCCGCAGCGTCACACCGGGGTTGTTGACCCGGGTGGCGAGCGAATCGAGGTCGATGGTGAACGGCAGCCGGTCGGGGGTGGCGATGCGCAGTCGGGACACCCTGGTGGCGAGATCCGAGAGCGTGATCACCCGCCGGAGCCCTTCGCGACTCTCCTCGACGATCCGGCCCGGCTTGGCTCGCTCCGCCTGAAGTGCTGAATCGACGCTGCTCTCACTGCGGGCGGATTTGGGCGGGTTCCACGGCAGCGCAATCCGGAGCAACCCGTCGGTCATTTTTACGTTGTGGAACTCCACCAGAGGGGACTTTCCGCCTTTAGATCCCTTGCCGATGCCGAGCACCTCTTCGTAGTTCATCCGTCCAGAACGATGCTTGATCAGCTGGATGATGGGTCTATCCAGCTGTACCGCGCTCAGCACCACCTGCCCGGCAATGAAATTCGGCAGCCGATAGGCTACCCGCACCCGGGGCAGGTCCGCCAGCAGCTCTCCACTGGTATCCCGCACTACCAGGTTTTCGAGGGTGAGGTCATAGATAAACGATCCCGAGATGGACCCGACTCGAACCTGCCCGATGACGATGCGGTCGAGGAACCTGGAGACCGTACGTGCCAGCAGGTCCCGGCCGGGAGGCGTCAGCGTCATGGAGGTGATCACCCCCAGGATCATCGCCGCGGTCCCGACCAGGAAGACGAACAGGAATCGTGCAAGTTGCCGGCGCATCAGAACGGCTGCCCCACGGCAATGTGAAGGGTGAATTTCCCGGTCCGCGGCAGGACGTAGGAACCCTGCCCGAGCACCGGGGTGAGGTTACCTGCCGGATCGAATTGAAACAGGGTCCCCGGCTGCAGTTTGTAGGGATTGTAGGCCATGTCCAGCCGGGCCGGACCGAGCGGCGTCGTGACCCGAAGTCCGACCCCCGGTGTCACCCGAATGACGGCCGGCCGTTCGTTGCTGCCCCGCTGCCAGACTCCTCCCGCATCGACGAATGCGGCCAGCCGCAAACGGGAGCTCAGGACCGGTGAAGGCACCCGAAGCTCCACGTTGGCGACTGCGATGCTATTGCCCCCCGTCGCCGCCACTCTGACCGAATCCGCATTGATTGTCGCACCGACCGCGCTTTGAGGAACCACATACACCACCGGGCCGAGCTCGTTTCGGTCGAATCCGCGCACATCATTGGGACCACCGGCGTAGAATCGCTGCTCCGGTGGAATGAAGGTGCCGGTCTGCGAGGCCACGTCCACATTAGGCGAGACGATCAGCCCCCCCTTGACCCGCCAGCTCAGCACCACATTCCGGGACAGCGGCCGGTACCAGGCCATGGCCGCGACGACCCGGGTGAACTGCTGCAGGGAGGAGGAGCCGATGTACTTGGAGCTGTGGGTGAGCTCCAGCGAGCCGATCCTTCCTCGGGTGGGATCGATCTGGCTGTTTACCCGGGGAAAGTTGCCCGCGGCGGTAATTGTCGCCAGGACCCGGTTCTCCCTCAGCGGCTCGATGACATCGCTGGTGCATGCGTTGAAGAAGGCGCAGAAGCTCTGGGCGGTGGCCTCGGTTCGCCCGTAGGAGAGCGTGTAGGTGAGCGAAAGCGGGTTCCGCCGCCGGGGCGTCGTGCGGGTCAGCGCGATGCTGGCGCCGGTCTCCTGCCTCAGGTAGACCTTGTACTCGGAGCGCCGTTCGGTGAAGACCGAGACGGTGACCGCATTGTTGGGGGAGAGGAAAGCCGGACGGCGCACCGAGGCACCGAGGTAGAAGTTCAGCTTGGCCGAGCCGACGGTATCGTTCCGGGAGGCGCCACAGATGTTGTCGGCCAGCCCCCAGTCGAGGGGGGCCCCCACTCCGACCTTCGAGACCCGGCTGGTGAGATCGAGAATGCGTCCGCCACCGAGAAAGTCGCGCGAAGTCCAGCCCAGCGAGCCCCGGAAACAGTCATTGGTGGCATAACCGAGACCGCCCCGGATCCGGCGCCGCTTGCCTTCGTTGACCTGCGCCAGCAGTGGCACCGAATCGGCGCTAGGCTGGAAAGCCGCCGAGTCGATGTTGACCGAGGCAAAGCGGAACAGGTCCGACTCGTAGAGGTTTCGCTGACTCTGAAACAGCTCTTCCTGCGAGTACCGCCTGCCCGGCCGGGCCACCAACAACTTCCGCACCAGTGAGGAATCCACCCGTATCGCTCCGACTACCCGGATCCGGCCGATCAACGTTCTCTTGCCGGGTACCACTTCGAGGAAGACCGAGGCGGTTCGTTTCGGCTTGTCGACTTCGAAGCCGGTGAAGACGATCGCCGAGGGATAACCATGGTCCCGTAGCCGCCGGGTGAGGGTATCTGCGCTGGCCTGCATGGCGTAGCGATTGAACGGATCGCCTTGCTGCAGCGGCAGATCCTGGAGCGCCAACCGCCGCCCCTGCTCCCGCAGCGAATCCAAGCCGGTGATGGTGAGCGTGCCGAGGATGATCGGCTCACCTTCCTTGATATTGAACGTAATGTGGACGTCTTCCGGTGTGCGCCGGACCAGGGTGTCGATGACCGCCTCGTAGTACCCGCTGCGCTTGTACAGAACGCCAAGCCGAACTACGTCCCGGCGAAATTCCTGCTCATCGAAGTACCGTTTGGCGCCCAGCCCCATCCAGCGGAACAGGAAGTTCCGCGCGAACCAGCTGGAGTTGGTCGTGGAGATGGCGCTGGCGAGCACCTCGTCCGGAATTGCCCGGTTCCCATTGAATTCGAGCTGGCGCACCACCAGCGGTCGCTCCTGGGCCGAGAGCGGGACAGCCGAGAACAAGGCCGCCGCGAGCCAAACCAGCCGGACCGTCCGGTTCATGGGCAGCAGGATGCGTCGGCCCGAAGCAAACTTACGCTGGTCGAAGGACAGGGGTGGGGCCGCGGCGGGTGAGGTAAAATGACACACTCCAGGAGGAGGATCTTTACGCCCACCGGGGGAAACGAGAGCCGATTGACGGCGCGCTGTAAGCCCGGTAGTTTGACCACCTTACGTCGTGGTGTCAACGTCTGCCCCCTGCCCCTGCCCCGCTGTCCGACTGACAACAATGCGTCGATTGCTTAGTGCGACTGCCTTGGTCCTCTCTGCGTGTGGCGGCCAAGGCGGCGAGCAGTCTCTGAACTACTATTTCACCTATGATCCTCGGTCCCTCGACCCGGCTCTGTCCACCGACGTGCCGACCGGCGAGGTCGTTTCGCAGCTGTTCGACAACCTGACCCAGTTCGATCCCGACGCCCAGCTGAAGCCCGGACTGGCGCGAGCCTGGGAGACGGATGCCGCGGGCCGGGTCTACACTTTCCATCTTCGCCGGAACGCCGCCTTTCACGACGGCCGCCCCATCACAGCGGCGGACGTGCGCGCCTCCATGCTGCGGGCCCTGGCGCCAGGGAGCACCGGCGGACGAAGCTGGCCCCTGTATCCCATACTGGGCGCGAGGGCGTACGCGGCGGGGTCGTCCAAGGAGGTAAAGGGAATCGCCGCGCCCGACGATTCCACTCTGGTCCTGACCCTGGAGGAACCACTCAACGTGTTTCCCAAGCTGCTGGCGATGCCGGTAGCCGCCATCGTTCCCACCCCGACGCCGCCCAACTTCGATCAGAGCCCCATCGGAAGCGGCCCTTGGAAGTTTGTTTCCTGGTCGCACGACGACGCGATTGTACTGGCCAGGAACGAACGCTACTGGGGCGGCCCACCGAAAGCCGATACCCTGCGCATCCGGATCATTCCCGAGCCACTGACTCAGGCCGCCGAGTACGAGGCCGGCCAGTTGAGCGTCGTCGAGGTGCCGGTGGGCGAGACCCGCCGCTGGGAGCAGAGCCACGCCGGAGAGCTCCAGCGGCGCCCGGCGCTGCGCGACCTTTACGTGGCAATCAATACCACCCGCGGCCCGCTGCGGGACGTTCGGGTCAGACGGGCGCTGAATCACGCGGTGGATGTCCGGACCTTGCTCGGCACGGTCATGGCCGACCGCGGCGTGCTCTCCGCAGGTTCCCTGCCCCCGGGTATTCTGGGTTACGACTCCACCCGCGCCCCCTACGGGTATGACCCCGCCAAGGCCAAGCAGCTCCTGGCCGACGCCGGATATCCGACCGGGTTCTCGATCAAGCTGTGGCGGACTCAACGGGCTGAGCTGGCCCGCTTGGCGCAGTCCATCCAACAGAACCTGGCCGAGGTCGGCATCCGGGCCGAGATCGTCGAGCGGGACGCCTCGAGCGCGCGCGCCGCGGTGCGGAACGGAGAGGCCGACCTCTTCCTCACCGATTGGTGGGCCGATTACCCCGACCCGGAGAACTTCAACTTCCCGCTCTTTCACTCCCGCAACAAAGGCCCGGGCGGCAACTACGCCTTCCTCTCCGACGCCGGGGTGGACTCGATGATCCTCCGCGCCCGGTCCACGACCGACGAAACCGAGAAGGCCCGACTGTCGCGCGAGATTGACGCCCGGGTGTTCGATCTGGCGCCGTGGATCTTCCTCTGGTTTCCCGTGGACATTTGGGCCAGCCGGCCCGACGTCAAAGGCTGGCGGGTTCCCCTGGTCTTCACCGGGCAGCGCTGGATGGAGGCAGAGCGTACCCGGTGAGGCGATTCATACTGTCTCGGCTCGTGCTGCTCGTCCCCACCTTGTTTGGCGTGCTGCTGGTCACCTTTCTGCTGCTCTACGTCGCTCCTGGCGATCCGGTGCAGGCGATGGTCGGCGAGCGAGCCGACCCGGAGACACTGGCCCGGCTGCGGGCCGAGTTGCGTCTCGATGACCCGCTCTACCAGCAGTTCGGGCACTACGTCGGTGGCGTTCTCCGGGGTGATCTCGGCACCAGCTACATCACCCGCCGGCCGATCCTGCGCGACCTGCTCGAGCGTTTTCCCGCCACGCTGAGGCTGGCCGGTGCAGCGATGCTCTTTGCGGCGCTGGTCGGGATCAGCGTGGGGATCTACGGCGCCTGGCGGCCCGGCAGCTGGACCGACCGGCTCGCCACGTTCGCGGCCTACCTCGGCGTCTCGTTTCCGGTGTATTGGGTCGGCTTGATTCTGATTCTGATCTTTGCCGTGCACCTGCGCTGGCTGCCGCCTTCCGGATCGGCCAACCCCCTCTACCTCATCCTGCCGGCTATCACTCTGGGCATGAGATCGGTTGCCTTCCTCTCGCGGATGACGCGGGCAGCCATGCAGGAAGTGCTCCAGAGCGACTTTATTCGCACGGCACGTGCCAAGGGGTTGAGCGAAGCCCGGGTGGTGCTGTCGCACGGCTTCCGCAACGCCCTGCTGCCCGTCGTCACCGTGCTGGGCCTGGACTTCGGCAGTTACCTCACCGGCTCCATCCTGACCGAGACCATCTTTTCCTGGCCTGGGGTCGGCAGATATGTCCTCACCGCAATCGACAAGCGTGACCTCCCGGCGGTACAGGGGAGCATTCTCTTCCTCAGCCTGGTCTTCGTCATGGTGAACCTGCTGACCGATCTGCTCTATTCCCGAGTGGACCCGAGGGTGGCGTATGACTGAGGGCGGAGAAGGCGGAGAGGTCGGCGACGACGGAAGGGTTTCAACGGGATGGCGACGGGCCTTGGTTCGAGCGCTCCCCCTCCTCTCCGTCCTCTCGGTCCTCTCCGGTGGCGCAGCCGCGCAGTCACTCAGCAGGCGCCTCGACACTCGACTCGACCGGCCGCCCTTCGACCGCCAGCTCTGGGGTGTGGCGCTGGTGGACGAGAACGGGCGCCTGCTCTACGGGCGCAATGAAAACCGCCTCTTCATTCCCGCCAGCAACACGAAGCTGGTGGTCAGCGCGGTTGCATCGGCGCTTCTGCCCCCCGACTGGCGGGTCAAGACCAGCGTCTACGGCGGTCCAGTGGTGGGTGGCGTCCTCCTGGGAGACCTGGTGCTCTACGGCCGGGGTGACCCGACCATGGACCGCCGCTGCTATGCCACCGACTCCACCCTCGCCGGCGTCTGCGACACCGACCCGTTCGCCCGGCTGCGTCAGCTGGCTGATTCGCTTCGGAGCAAGGGGGTGCAGATGATCGCGGGTGACGTGGTGGGCGACGGCAGCTACTTCGAGCCCACCCTGGTCCACCCCAATTGGGAGCAGTTCGATCTCAACTGGTGGTATGCCGCCCCGGTCTCAGGACTTGGCTTCAACGACAACAGCCTCGACTTCACCTGGCAGCCGGGGCCGGCAGCCGGGGCCCCCGCCGCGATATCGATGACCCCGGACCTGGGCGATATCGGGTTCGAGAACCGTACGGTGACGGTGCCGCCCGGCGGAGAGTCGGACATCGGGGATCGCTTCTTTCGTCATCCCGGTACCCTCCAGATCTGGGCCGAAGGGACCGTGGCGCTCGACAATCCGCCGCACACCGAATCGTTCGCCCTCCCGGACCCGAACCTCTATGCCGCGAGAGCCCTGCGTCAGGCGCTGGGGGACGCGGGAATTTCGGTGGCCGGCACCACCCGTTCCACCACCGATTCCACACTCTACGCCCCCCTGCGGGCCACTCAGCCGCTGGCTGAGGTCTCCTCCCGTCCGCTCCGGGACTGGATCTTTCCCATCCTCAACACCAGTCAGAACTGGTTCGCGGAGATGTTGCTGAAGCAGCTGGGCCGGCAGTTCGGCCGAGGCGGCTCATGGCCGGAAGGCCTCGACGTCGAGCGGCGCTTTCTGATCGATTCCGTTCGGATCGATTCGACCCAGATCTCCCTGAGCGACGCGTCCGGTCTCTCCAGCACCAACCTGGTGAGCCCGCTGGCGTTCACCCAGGTACTGCGCTTCATCCGTCGCCATCCGCGCTATGCCACCTTTGCGGCCGGGCTTCCGCAGGCGGGCGCCACCGGCTCGCTCCGCAACCGCTTCGTGGGTACTCCTCTGTCGGGACGGGTCCGGGGAAAAACCGGAAGTATCTCCCGGGTCAACACGCTCTCAGGCTATATCGAGCTGGACCGGGGGAGGTTCCTGACCTTCTCGGTGCAGGCGAATCATCACGCCCAGCCCAGCCGCGCCATTCTGGGGGCGATCGATAGCGTGGTGGTGGAGATGGGGCGAGGCGGGCGCTAGGCTCTCAGTCGTCCTTCTGTCCGAATAACGCCATGTTGGAGGAGTGCCCCGGATTCACCTTGGCCTTGGGATTGATCCAGTGCACGGCGTTGTTCACCGCAATACAGGCCTCGCCCGCGCCGGTAGCGATCAACTTGAGCTTGCCAGGGTAGCTGGTGATGTCCCCCGCAGCATAAATCCCCGGCACATTGGTGGACATGACCTGGTCGACCTTGATGTCGGCCTTTTCGGTATCCAGCCCCCATTCCTTGATGGCCCCGAGATCGGAGTGAAACCCCAGTAGTGGAATGACGGCGTCGATCTCGAGGGTCTCCTCTTCCTTGGTCTTGCTGTTGATGATGGTGACCCGCTCGACTTTGCCGTTGCCGTGCAGCGCCTTGACCTCACAGAAGGTGCGCAGATCGCACTTCCCCGCGCGCTGAAACTCCTGCACCTGGCTGATGGTGGCCTGGTGAGCCCGGAATCCATCGCGACGGTGAATGAGCATGATGGACTTCGCCACGCCCTGCAGGTTCACCGCCCAATCGAAGGCCGAGTCGCCGCCACCGACCAGTAGCACCCGTTGTCCCTGGAACTGCTTCGGGTCGAGCACCTTGAAGAAGAGTCCCTTCTCCTCGAAAAGATCCTCGCCCTCGATGCCCAGCTTCCGGGCCTCGAATGCACCGATGCCGGCGGCAATGATTATCGTCCGGGTGGGGTACGCATTCTCCGAGGTCTCCAGCACGAAGTGATTGGCTCCAGCCTCTTCGACCCGGCGCAGGCCGGTCACGATCTCGCCCAGGTGGGTCGTGGCTCCGAACTGGAGGGCCTGGGTCGCCATGTCTCGAACCAGGTCCTTGGCAAGCACCTTGGGGAAACCGGCGACGTCGAAGATGTACTTCTCGGGATAGAGGGCCATGAGCTGGCCGCCCAGAGCGGGCAGGGCGTCGATGATCCGCGCGGTCGCGCCCCGCATTCCGGCGTAGAACGCCGCGAACAGGCCGGTAGGACCGCCCCCGATAATGGATATGTCCTTCAGCTCCTGCTCGGCCATGTTGCCTTGGGCTATGGGCTATCCGCTATGGCCATCGGGCAATCGCTAACGACTGCCGGTGATGGCTCGGCTGAGGTTTCAGCAAGAATCTAAACCCTAGCAGCAAATCTTCATCATCCCAGAGCCGCTGCCCGGGCATAGTCCTCGCACCCTTTCGCTTCGCGCCGGGACCCGGCACATTGACCGCCATGTCCCCGCGCAGCATCCGGCTGCTGGTCGTTGCCCCGCTCGTCTTCGGCTCCTGCCTGAGCGTGAGCGGGTGCCGTGGCGCGGGACGCTTTCTCGGCGAGCTGTTGCGCGAGCGGCCGCCGGCGCCGCTCGACTCGATGAGCGTTGCCAGCGACGTGAGACTCGACTCACTCGGCTACCTGGTGGGGAGCTTCGTGGGAGAGGGCACCAGCCGGGCAGTGCACTTGCTCTCGAGCGACACCGGGCTCGTGGCCGGGCTGGTGCGCCGGTATCGGCGGGACCTGATTCAGCCGGACCAGCCTTGGGGACCGCTCGCGCGTGAGGGTGTCGTTACCCTGGGCTCGGCCGGAGGGCGGCGGACGACCGGGTCGCCCAAGATCGAGCGCGCCATGGTCGGCTCGCCGCTGGGCCAGACCGGAGTGGTGCCTCGCGCCATCCTGCTGCGCGGCAGCCCGTGTGGCTGGCGGGGTACCCAGGTCGAGATCATCGTCGATCCCAATCCGGGACTCCGGGACCCGCCGCTCCGAGGTCCCGTGCTGGGCTCTCTGACGCGCTTCGACTCCACAGCCTCGGCCAAGAATGCCGAGTTTCGGCGGCGGGAGCCGTTCGCGCCTCCAGGTACTGTCCTGATGGATGAATTGATCGCCCGGACCGGAAGAGCGATGGATTCCGTGCTGGCCGTGCGCTTCCCATCCCTGGTGCTGCGAGGCCCGGCTGACGCGAGCCTCGAAATCAACACCCTGGCGGATGTGGATGCGGCCGACGTGACTTCCTTCCGCCCGGCGCCGGGAAGGGTTCGCTTCGCGGTATCGCTCCGGGAACGCCGGATCACGGCGGGGGACGACACTCTGCTGGCGGCAACGGTGATGGCCTGGGACAGCACCGGAGCCTGGCAACAGACGATCTTCCGCCCGACCCTGCTCGCTTTCCGGCGGGGGCGTCTCGCTCCCTACGGCGCGCTCAGACGCAGCATCTTCTGGCGCCGGCTCCAGCCGATCAGCGATTTCGGGTTTCAGCGTGACAATCTGTGGATGGAGCAGGTCGATGTGGGCGAGGGCAGCGTGATCTGGGGCATCATTCAACCCCGGGGAAACGTGGTGGTTGCCGCCGCTGAAGTGGACGCACCCTGCCAATGAAGATCTACACCAAGACCGGAGACAGCGGAGAGACGGCGCTCTTCGGCGGCGGCCGTGTCCCCAAGGATCACCCGCGAGTCGCGGCGTACGGCGATGTGGACGAGCTGAATTCGGTGATCGGAGTCATCCGTGCCACCGAGCCCGCCGCGCTGTTCGACTCGCTGCTCGAGTCGATCCAGCGGGATCTCTTCTCCATCGGCGGGCACCTGGCCACACCCGATCCCGAGCGGGTGAGTAAGGCCCTGGAAAAGGCGACTCTGTCCCCAGCACGGGTGAGCGAGTTCGAGCGAGCCATGGACGATGCCGAGCGCGAGCTCCCGCCGCTCAAGGCCTTTGTGCTCCCCGCCGGAACGCCCAAGGCCTCGGCGCTCCATCTCGGGCGTACCGTCTGCCGGCGCGCGGAGCGCAGCGTGGTGCATCTGGCCCAGTCCAGCGAGGTGCCCGCCCTGTTTCTCATCTACCTCAACCGGCTCTCCGATCTGCTCTTCACGCTGGCTCGGTTGGCAAACCACCGCACCAACGTGAAGGACGTAACCTGGTGATGGTTGTCTAACCCGCCTCCGCCACCCGGCTGTCACGTGCCTCATGTCCGCTGACCCGGTAGTCGTCACTCACGCCCTCGGGAGCTACCCCGTGTACGTCCAGGCTGGCGCGCTCGCCCGGCTGGACCAGCTGGTGGGCGTACACCTGCCCGGGCGCCGAGTGGCCATGATCGCGGATGCATCGGTAGAGGAGCTGTATCGGGCGGGTCGGATGGGTGCCGCCCCCTGGACTGGGGAGAGGATCACCTTTCCCTCAGGAGAGAGATCCAAGACTCGAGACTCCTGGGCCCGGCTCACCGATGCCCTGATGGAGCGCGGCTTCGGACGGGACAGCGGCATAATCGCGCTGGGCGGCGGAGTCACGGGCGATCTGGCGGGGTTCGTGGCCGCCACCTACATGCGTGGGGTTCCCTACCTCCAGGTGCCAACCACGCTGCTCGCGATGCTGGACGCCTCGGTCGGCGGCAAGACTGGAGTAGATACGGCGCGCGGCAAGAATCTGGTCGGCGCCTTTCATCCGCCGGCAGCAGTAATCGCGGACCCGCGGACGCTGGCAACTCTTCCCGACCGAGACTATCGCGCCGGTCTGGCCGAAGCGGTGAAGCATGGCCTCATCGCGGATCGGGCCTATTTCGAGTGGATGGAGACCAGCGCCGCCGCGCTGGCCTCCCGAGGTCTGGACCCTCTGACCCGGCTCATCAGGCGCAGCGTCGAGATCAAGGCCGACGTGGTAAGCGGGGACGAGCGGGAATCGGGGCGTCGAGCAATCCTCAACGCGGGCCATACGGTTGCCCATGCGCTGGAACAGGCCTCGAGCTATGCCCTCCCCCATGGCGAGGCCGTGGCCCTGGGACTGGTAGTCGAGTGCGAGCTTGCGGAGCAGCTGGGGATCGCACCGGCGGGGCTCCGAACGCGAGTGGCTGGCCTCCTTGACCGGCTCGGCTTGCCCCACAAGCTGCCCCCAGGCCTGGAGCCGAACGCGGTGCTCGGGAGCATGGCAACCGACAAGAAGAATCGGAGCGGACAGATTCACTTCGTCCTGGCAAAGCAGCTGGGAGAGGTACATCGGGCGAACGGCTGGACCACTCCAGTACCGGAGGAGGCCATTCGGGCCGCAATCGCGGCGCTGGGATGACCTGTTTCGAGGCTGACTGGAGGCGCTCTATCTCATTTGAATGCAACCGCTTGCACTCTGGAGGCGGGCCGACGCCCCGCCCGTGAGTTCTGCACAAAGTGGATAAACCCACGAAGCGGTTATCGAATAACATTTTGTGATGTGGAAAGATTTTTTTGCTTGACCGCACCAAATGCCCTTCCTATATTGGCTCATCCTCTCCGATTAGCTCTGGTCACCGCACTCACAATTGCAGCGCGTTCAACTCTGCCGGGGTTGTCTATGACCGTTGTTCGTACCGGGAAAGCCCGCCCGTTTGCCCGCTCCACTCCTTCCGGCGCGTTCGATCAATACTTGCTCGATATTCAGAAGCTTCCAATGATCTCCGATCCGGACGAGGAGAAGCGGCTGGCCCGGTGTGCCCTGGCCGGCGATGAGGTCGCGGCCGAGCGGCTGGTCACTGCCAACCTCCGGTTCGTCATCTCCTACGTGAAGAAGTACCAGGGCCACGGGCTCGATCTTTCCGAGCTGGTGGCTATCGGCAACGAGGGGCTGCTCAAGGCGGTCAAGAAGTTCGATCCCGACCACGGAGTGAAGTTCATCTCCTACGCGGTCTGGTGGGTGCGCCAGGCGGTGCTGAAGGCGCTGGCTGAGCAAACCCGCAGCGTCCGGATTCCGTTGAACCAGAACTCTGCTCTGGTTCGAATGTCCCGGGCCAAGAGCTTCCTGGCGCAAGAGCTGGGTCGGGAGCCAACCGACGCCGAGATCGCCATCGCGCTCAACGACACGGTAGATAACATCCGTTCGGCTCACCGGATGACCTCGACCGAGGTCTCGCTGGACGCGCCGGTTGAGCGGCAGGATCGGGGGGCCAGCACCTTCGGCGAGCGGGTCGCGGGCAGCGGCGGCATCGAGATCGAGGAGATGACCGACGTTCGCCTGCAGCGCGAGTTTATCGACCGCATTTTCCAGAGGCACCTCACTCCCCGCGAACGGAAGATTCTCTCCCTCTATTACGGGCTCGAAGAGGGATCCGAGGCGCTCACGCTGGAAAAGATCGGCGCCCTGCTTGGGGTCACCCGCGAGCGCATCCGGCAGATTCGGGAGCGCGCCTTTGAGAAGCTTCGCGATTCCCCCGATGTGAGGTCGCTCCGGGGGTTCTGGGGAGCAGCCTGAAGGACGGTACGCGAGGGGCTGTGGCTATGGGCGACTCCGTGATAGACGACCCTCCTTGGAATTCAAGGGGGGTTGGTTGTTTTGGGAGCAGCCCATAGCTCATAGCCAATAGCTATCTTCCAGAATGTCCTCCCGGCTTCCCATTTTTCCACTTTCAGCGGTGCTGTTCCCAGGGACGCCGCTGCCGCTGCACATCTTCGAGCCGCGTTACAAGCGGATGCTGGCTGACTGCCTGGCGGCGGACCGTCGGTTCGGCATCACGCCGGTGCACCCCGCGCAGGACCTTCCGCGGCCGGGAACGGTTGGCTGCGTGGCGGAGGTGCGGGTGAACCAGGAGCTGCCGGATGGCCGATCGAACATCGTGGTGCTGGGAGGCTCCCGGTTCGTGCTCGCCCAGCTTCTCGATGAGTCTCTGCCGTACCTGGTTGCCCTGGTCCAGACCTTCGACGATGATCCGGACACCGAGCCCACCGCCGACGACATGACCGGCTTGCGGACGCTCTTTGCCCGCTACTTCACCGGGTTGCGCCAGCTCAATGACGTTGAGCCGGAGGAGCTCGCCCTGCCGGATGATCCGTTGAGCCTCTCCTTTCAAGTGGCGGGGGCCATCGAGTGCGACCCGGGCGTCAAGCAGCGGCTGCTGGCGGAACGATCGACGGCTCGGCGATTCAAGGCGCTGCTGTTGCTGCTTCCGGTGCTCACCAGTGCGGTGGAGAACTCCCTGAAGGTGCACCGGCGCGCTCACACCAATGGAAAGGGCGGCGTGGCCCCCGATATCGTCGCAGACCAATGAACTCCTCCCTGCTCGATGCGCTGGCCCGGATCGTCGGACCCCGATGGGTGCGCCACCGGCGTGCCGAGTTGGCGACCTACGCCATGGACGGACTCCCCACCCATGAATCGACTCCCGGTGTGGTGGTCATGCCGGGCACCCCCGCCGAGGTGCGGGAAATCGTGCGCCTTCTGCACCTGATAGAGGTGCCCTTCGTTGCCCGGGGCGCGGGTACCGGGCTCTCGGGCGGGGCGCTGGCGGAATCCGACGCGGTGCTCATCACCCTCACCCGATTGAACCGGATCCTCCGGGTCGACCCGATTCAACGGAGGGCAGTGGTGCAACCCGGTGTGGTGAATGCCCGGCTCTCCGAAGCCGTGGCCCCCCTGGGGCTCCAGTATGTGCCGGACCCGTCGAGCCAGGCGGCCTGCACGGTGGGTGGCAACGTGGCCGAGAATGCCGGCGGGCCGCACTGCCTCAAATACGGGGTGACCACGAACCACATCGTTTCGCTCGAGGTGGTGCTTCCCGACGGCTCGGCTACCCGGCTCGGCTCCGATCAGGGCGAGCCCTGGGGTCCCGACCTCGTCGGGCTGTTCGTGGGGAGCGAAGGAATGTTCGGGATTGCCACCGAGATCACTGTGCGGCTGGAACAGATCCCGGAAAACGTGCGGACCATGCTGGCGGACTTCACGACGGTTCGGGCCGCCAGTGAGGCGGTATCGGCCATCATAGCCGCGGGGATCGTTCCGGCCGCCCTCGAGATGATGGACAAGGCCTGTGTCGCAGCGGTGGAGGCATCCATATATGCCGCGGGCTATCCCACCGATGCCGCGGCGGTCCTGCTGGTGGAGCTCGACGGGCAGACCGACGCGGTGGGAGCCGAGGCGCTTACGGTGAAGCACATCCTGCTCGAGTGCGGCGCGCGTGAGGTCCGGAGCGCCTCGACCGCGGGAGACCGGGCCCGGCTCTGGCAGGGCCGAAAGAAGGCCTTTGGCGCGATGGGCCGGATCGCACCCGACCTCGCGGTGCAGGACGCGGTGGTACCCCGGTCCGCCCTGCCGGATATCATGGACCAGATCGAGGAAATCCGCCGGCACCACAATCTCACCATCAGCAACGTCTTCCACGCCGGCGATGGCAATCTCCATCCCAACATCAGCTTTGACCGGCGCGACCCGGTGGTCGCCGCACGGGTCCAGCTCGCCTGCCGCGAGATCATGGCCGCCTGCGTCGCCGCGGGCGGCAGCATCACCGGCGAGCACGGAGTCGGGTCCGACAAGCTGGATTACATGCCCTGGATCTTCGACGCCCAGACCCTGGGCGCCATGCGGGCTGTCCGCCGGGTTTTCGATCCGGCCGAACGAGCCAACCCGGGCAAGGTCTACCCGGTGCATGCCTGCCGGGAATGGCACGCCGTGAAGGGCGCGCGCCAATGAGCGACGTCATCTTCGCCCGCCTGCGGGCCCTGCTGGGCACCTCGGGAGTGGACCGGGACGCGAACGGGATAGCCCGGGCCAGCCCGGATTCGGGCGATGCGCTCTCCCTGGTTTGCCGCCTGGCGCACGAGGAGAGCTGGAAAATCCGGATCGAAGGCCGAGGCACCTGGCTTCCGCCTGATGCGCCGGCCGACCTCGCGGTGAGTACCCGCGCGCTGGAGCAGATTGTATCGGTCAGTCCGGCCGATCTGGTCGCCACGGTCCAGGCCGGCGCATCGCTCGAGGCACTGAGACGTCGCCTGGCCGATTATGGGATGTGGCTCGCTATCGATCCGCCGGGCCGACCCGACCGAAGCATCGGCTCGGTGGTCGCTACCGCCACCGCGGGCCCTCTGCGTCACGGCTACGGGCCGGTACGGGACCACGTGCTCGGCTGCACGGTTGCCACCGGGGATGGAAGGCTGGTGAACGCGGGTGGCCGGGTGGTGAAGAACGTGGCCGGGTATGACCTCACCAAGCTCCAGGTGGGCGGCTTCGGCGGATTCGGGATAATTGCCGATGTCCATCTCCGGCTGCGGGCGCTGCCCCGGGCCGACGTAACCCTGCTGGCTCGCGGTGCGCGCGATGTGCTTACCTCGGCCGCGCGCGAGCTGATGTCCGCTCACCTGTTGCCCAGCGCACTCGAGCTGCTCTCCCCGGCCCTTGCTGCCGAGGCCGACTGGGTGCTTGCCGCTCGCTTCGTCGGAACCGATGCGGCGGTACAGTCCGATGTGCGTCGGCTGGGCTCGGTCGGCGAGGAGCGCTGGCAGCCGCTTCCAGCGGATCGGACCGCCGCATTCTGGAGCGTCGCCGCACGGGGGAGTCTGGGTGGCCCCATTACGCTGCGGCTCGGCGTGCTGGGCGACGGGATCGATGAGGCCATCGACCTGCTGTCCCACGCTCTCGACGAGGGCCTGGTCTCGGCCGGTGCGGGGCTGGGAATGATCCGCTGGACGGGTGACGCCCCGCTCGAGCAGCTCCGTGCCCTGCGCCGCGCCGCGGCGGCCCGCGAGATCCCCATGACGCTCGAGCGTGCTCCCTGGGCGCTGCGCCGGGCCCTGGGGCACTTCGGTGCCTACCGGGAAGGGGTCGGGCAGATCGTTGGCCGGCTACGGGACACCTTCGACCCGGGTCAGTGCCTGAACGTGGCGCTGGAAGGAGCCGACTAGATGAGCGGCTACTCGGCACTCGACCCCTGCGTGCATTGCGGCTTCTGCCTTCCCGCGTGTCCGACCTACCTGGTCACCGGGGAGGAGGGCCATAGCCCGCGTGGCCGCATCGTGCTGATGCGCGCGCTCGAGCGGGGGGAGATGAGTCCCCATGATCCAGCGCTCCTGGAACACCTCGATGAGTGTCTCGGCTGCCGCGGTTGCGAGCCGGCCTGCCCCTCCGGCGTAGGGTATGGTCGCGGGCTGGAGGCCGCCCGAGAACAGATCTTTCAGGCTCGCGGTCTCTCCCCGCTGGCCCGGCTGGTACTCGGCGTCTTCCGATACGGGACGATCTGGCGTCCGCTGTTCGCCCTGGCCAGAGGCTTTCGAGCGACTGGTTTGCCTCACCTGCTGTCCGGCAGAGGGCGGCTTGGGTTCGGGATGGGCATGCTTGCCTCCTCGGCGGAGGGGCATCGGGGCAGCGGCGCAGCGGGGCAGGCACGGCAAGGGGAAAAGGGCAGTGCGCCAGACATCGCTGCTCCGGTGCCCAGCCGACCACCCGCCCAGCCGACCGTCGTGCTCTTTCGCGGCTGCGTCATGAACGCGCTCTTCAACCACGTGCATGAGGCCACCAAACGAACCCTCCAGGTAAATGGGTATCGGGTGATCGAGGCGGGGGGCCAAGCCTGCTGCGGAGCGTTGCACGAGCATGCAGGAGACCTGGCTGCGGCCCGATCGCTGGCGGCTGCCAACGTCGCTGCGTTCGAGGGCAGTGCTGATTTCATCGTCGTGAACAGTGCCGGGTGCGGTGCCCTGCTCAAGGACTACGGGCGCCTTCTGGGCTCGGATGCTGCTGTGGAGGTGGCGGCCAAGGTCCGGGATGTCTCGGAGCTGCTGGCTGAAAAGGGTCCGCGGCCGGGCGCGCCCGTCGCCCTGAACGTGGCCTATGACGCGCCCTGCCACCTGCAGCACGCCCAGCGGGTCCACGAAGCGCCCCTCGCCATGCTGGAGGCTGTGCCCGGCTTGCGTCTTCGCCTGCTGCCCGGCTCGGACCGCTGCTGTGGCAGCGCGGGGATCTACTCGGTCCTCCGTCCCGCCATGGCCCGTGCGGTTCTCGACAGCAAGATTGCGAGCGTCGCCGAAGCCAGGCCGAGGCCGGACCTGGTCGTCACCGGCAACCCGGGCTGCCTGATGCAGATCGGCGCCGGGCTCCGGGCCGCGCGACTGCCCATCGGGGTGGCCCACCCGGTGGAGCTGCTGGATCTGTCGTATGATGAGGCCGGGTATTATGGGTGAGAAGTAAGAAGTGAGAAGTAAGAAGTAAGCGGGGGCATCGGCTCATGCGCGGCGCTCCCCTTCTCACTTCCCACGTCTCACTTCTTACTTCTCTCTTACCCGGTTATACCTTCTCCATGACCTCCGGTATCCTGTTCGACTTCAATGGCGTCATCGTCGACGATGAGTCACAACATTGCGACGCGCTGATCGCAACGTTGTCCGACTATGGCTACGCCCTGGACCGGGATACCTACTATCGGGACTATCTCGGCTTCGACGACCGGGAGTGCTTCCGTTTTACGTTCGAGCGCATGGGCCGCCCTCAGGACGAGGCTTCGCTGCGCGAGGCGATCGAGCGCAAGCATGCCGAGTACGAGCGATCGATCCGGGCCTCGATGCGGCTGGTAGCGGGGGTCTCCGATTTCATCGAGAACGCGGCCCTCGATGGCTTTCAGCTCGCCATTGTGTCCGGGGCGCTCCGAAGCGAGATCGAGCTGGTGCTCCGGCTGGCGGGGCTCCGCCCCCATTTCGCCGAGATCATCGCGGCGGAAGACGTGGGCGCCTGCAAGCCGGATCCGCAGGGGTTCAATCGGGCCCGGGAGAAGTTGGAGCTGGCGCCCAAGCGCTGCGTCGTAGTGGAGGATTCAATCCCAGGGCTGAAGGCGGCCCGCGCCGCCGGTCTCCGCTGTGCCATGTTGGCCACCTCGCACCCAGAGGACGCCTTCAGCAACGCGGATCTGGTATGGCAGGATTTCGTGGGTCATGACGCGACCGAGCTTCCCTGGGCTCATGTCTGAATTCGACCTGACCCTCGATCGCGATCGCCTCTCCGAAGTGCGGCACGGTGCGGTGTTGGTGACCAGCGAGCCGGCAGTCTTCCGGATTCAGGGCGCGGGTGCGCTCGCCTGCCTCCAGGGTCTGCTCACCAACGATCTGGTGAAACCGGGTGACAACAGCCTGGTATATGGTGCCCTGCTCACCCCCAAGGGCGCCGTGGTGGTGGACTACTGGGTCATCCGCCAGGCGGACGCGCTTACTCTCATCGCTCCCCGCTCGGGACACGAAGCCTCGCTCGACCTCTTCCGGCGCCAGCTCCCGCCTCGGCTCGCCCGAGTCACCGATCTCACCGGTGAGGCCCGGGTCGCCTGGCTGATCGGGGCGCATGGGTTCCGGACTCTGGCTGAATCCGGAGTCGGCATGCCCGAGTCGTCGGGACGAGTGGCCTCCGTGGGCGGGGAAGTGAGTCCGGTCGCCCTGGCGCTCGCACCGGAGGCTGCCCCGTTCGTGGCGCTGGCGGTGGGTGCCGAGCCGGCGGTGGCGGCCCTGAGCTCACGGCTGCTCTCGGCTGGGGCGCTTCCGGGCGAGGAGAGCGACCTGCACGCCGCCCGGATCCTCTGCGGCTGGCCCGCGCTGGGCGCCGAGATTGACGAGCGGACACTCCCTCAGGAGGTACGGTACGACCAGATCGGGGGCGTGTCGTACACCAAGGGGTGCTACACCGGACAGGAGACGGTCGCGCGATTGCATTTCAGGGGCCACACCAACCGTGAGCTCCGGGGCCTCCGCTGGCGGAGGCCGGAGCCGCTCGATGGCCGGACCATCAACAAGGGCGAGCGTGAGGTCGGCAGCGTGCGCTCCACCCTCATCCTCGATGACCGCGCCATCGGACTGGGGTTGATTCGCCGCGAGGTGAGCGTGGGGGAGGAGCTGCTCGCCGGCGGGCAGCCGGCCACCGTGGTGGCCCTGCCGTTCGGTCCCGAGGACCTCGATGGTTGATGCCACGAAACGAACGAGCCCCGAGCAATGCTCAGGGCCCGTCGGACAGCGAGACTCGTGACCCTCTTACTTGGCCGTGTCCCGCGTCATCGTGGAATCGGAGTGGGTCATGCTCGAGCTGTCAGCCATGGCCGGAGCCATGCCGGACGTATCGGCGCCCGACGTGGTACCCTTCTTCTCACCACAGCCAGCAAACACGAGAACCGCGGTCATCAACAGGATCGTCTTCATCGTCTCTCCATACAGGGGGACAGTTGGCAGTGAAGTTCGGGTCTGGGCCGTCACGGAACCGGGCAGACGTGCGGCGAAGGTACGTTAGCCTCCTGGTTTGTGCAAGGTGAGCAAACTTGCAGAGCAAAAGTCTGGCCGTCCGCACCTGAGTCACTGCACCATCGGCGACAGTACCCTAAGATATTGCCGCACAGCCCTTTAGCTACGGCATACTGGATCCCGCTTTCGAAGCGAATCAAGCCATGATCGAGCCACGCACATTGGGTGAACTCAAGAACAGCCACTGGGCGGAGCCCCCTCTTCGGGGGCGCACGGTCCGGGAGGAAATTCGGCATAACCTCATCTCCAGGCTGGGCGCCGGCGAGCCGTTATTCCCCGGCATCGTGGGCTATGAGGACACCATCCTCCCCCAGATCGTCAATGCGTTGCTGGCCCGGCATCACTTCATCCTGCTTGGGCTTCGCGGGCAGGCCAAGAGCCGCATTCTGCGCGAGCTCACCGGCCTGCTCGACGAGCGCATCCCGATCGTCGCCGGCAGCGAAGTCAACGACGACCCGTTTGCCCCGATCTCCAAGTACGCCCGGGAGCTGCTGGCGGAGTGCGGCGACGCCACGCCGCTTGCGTGGCTCCGCCGGGATCAGCGCTTCGTGGAGAAGCTCGCCACCCCGGATGTCACCATAGCGGACATCATCGGAGACGTCGATCCGATCAAGGCTGCCCGCGGCGGGCACCTCCTCTCCGACGAGCTCACCATGCACTTCGGCCTGCTGCCGCGAGCCAACCGGGGGATCTTTGCCATCAACGAGCTCCCTGACCTGAGTGGAAAGGTGCAGGTCGGTCTCTTCAACATCATGCAAGAGGGCGACGTCCAGATCAAAGGGTACCCGGTGCGGCTTCCGCTGGATGTGCTGCTCGCCTTCACCGCCAACCCGGAGGACTACACCGCCCGCGGCAAGATCATTACCCCGCTCAAGGACCGGATCGGATCGGAGATCATCACCCATTATCCCCGTACCGTGCAGCTCGGCATGGAGATTACCACCCAGGAGGCGTGGACCGAACGCGGCGGCCCGGCCGTCGACATCCCCGATTTCGTTCTCGAGGTCATCGAGCGGGTTGCCTTCGAGGCCCGGGAAGACAAGCGGGTAGACAAGCGATCGGGAGTCAGTCAGCGCCTGCCCATCAGCGCGCTCGAGAATGCCGTGTCCAACGCCGAGCGGCGGGCGGTAGCGTTGCGCGAGGATCGGGTGGTGCCACGGGTGAGCGATGTCTACGCGGCGGTGCCGTCGATCACCGGCAAGCTCGAGCTGGAGTATGAGGGCGAGCTTCAGGGAGGAGACGCCATCGCCCGCGATCTCATCCGGCGGGCGGCGGGTCGGGTCATGGAGGACCGCATGGGGGGCGCAGACCTGGGAAAAATCGTTGCCTGGTTCGACCAGGGAGGCGCGCTCAAAGTCTCCGGCGACGAGCGCTCCGACCTGTGTCTCCAGGGGTTCGGCGTGGTGCCGGGACTGCTCGACCTGGTCTCGGAGTTCGGCCTGGCCACGAGCAAGGATGCCCCACGACAGGTGGCCGCGTGCGAGCTGGTGCTCGAAGGCCTGGCGGCCCAGAAGCGGATCAGCCGCAGCGAAGAGCTGGGCTACACCCGCGCGAAGCCGGAGCGGCGCGAGCCGGGGTATGGGAAGGGCGGGATCTCCTTCGGATAGTCGGTAAGCGGGTAAGGGGGTACGCGGGTAGGTGACTGTGACGTCAGCACTCGCGCGTCATCCCGAGCAGAGCGGGAGATCGCCCATCGTGACTTCTGTCCAGATCGTTATGACACTGGACCCGCTTACCCGCTTACCCGCTTACCCACTGTCCGTCCACCCCCGTCGTTCTGCCTCTCCCACAAGCACGTCGGTAACCCCGTCGAAGCCCAGCGCTCCGGTATTCAGCACCATGTGATAGTTGACGGGGTCGTACCAGTCGCGCCGGTAGAACTGCCGGAGATAGTTCGCGCGGGCGCGGTCGGTCTCGTCCAGCATCTGCTCGGCCCTCTGCGAATCCACGCCCAGTCGCTCGGCAGCGGCCTGAATTCGCCAGGGCCGGGGAGCCACCAGCTGCACGTGCAGGCTGTCACGCTCGCGGGCCAGGACGGCAGGCGCGGCCCGGCCCACCAGCACCGCCCGCCCCTTGGCTGCCACCTCCGCCACCACCGTCTCGGTGATGCGGACCAGGTCGGTCTCCTGTAGCTTCGGCACCGTGCCGCCGGGTACCGGCGCGGCGAAGAGCTCGGGCGAAGAGGCCGCCAGGGTCCGGGCCAGACGCTCGGCAAAGCTGGGTACCCGCTCTTCTCGTTCGGCCACGTCCGCGGGCGGAAGACCCGCGCGAGCCGCGACCTCCTCGACCAGCTCGTTGTCGACCACCCGCCAGCCGAGCCTGGCCGCCACTCGACGCGCCACTTCGGATCCCCCAGCGCCGTACTGTCGGGATATGGTGATGATCATCGTCTCTCCCTCCGTTCCACAGCAGCCACCGGTTCCTGCGTTGCCCGACGTTCCCCCACCGGCCGCCCCATCCACCAGGCCACCCCGCCGGCCACGGCCACACACACCAGACCTCCCACGGAAAAGGCGACCCGGACGCCGAACTGCTCCGCCACCCAGCCTGCCTGAAGCGATCCAAAGGGCGCGAGCCCCAGCACCATGAAGGAGTAGAACCCCATCACCCGGCCTCGCAGCTCATCGGGGGCTTCGGTCTGGAGCATGGTGTTAGCCGCGATGCCGTTGAGGGCCATGGCCCCGCCGCAGCTGGTGAACAAAGCCACGGCGGACCAGAAATTGGGCGACAGCGAGGCGGCGAGGAGCAGAGCGCCGAAGAGGATGGAGGACCCGAGGACCAGGCGTGATTGCCGCACCCGGCCGCCAAACGCCGCCATGAAGAAGGCGGCGGCCAACGCACCACTGCCAATAGAGGCTACCATCACCCCGTAGCCGGACGCGTCGAGTCCGAGCGCGTCGCGAGCGAAGACCGGCATCAGTGGCATGAAGGAATAGCCGAAAACGCTGAAGGTGGTGACGATGATGACCAGCGCCCGGGGCCAACGACTGCCGAAGACATAGCCGAACCCCTCCTGCAGGGCGGCCCACAGAGGAGCGGCCACTGTGTCCCGGCGTTGAACCCGCATTCGCATCAGGCTCACGATCACTGCGAGGTAGCTCGCCGCGTTGGCAAAAAAACATGCCGGCAGGCCCAGGGTGGCGATCAGAATCCCGGCGAGGGCGGGACCGATCACCCGGGCGAGGTTGAATGCACTCGACCCAAGGGCGATGGCATTCATCAGGTCGTCCCGATCCACGATCTCGGCCACGAATGACTGCCGCGCGGGTACCTCGAACGCGGTGAGGAATCCGAAGAACACCGCGAGCCCCATAACCCACTGCACCGTGATCAGATCCAGCGCGGTGAGCAGCCCCAGGGTAAGCGCCTCGAGCAACATCAGAGTCTGGAGCACCAGGATGAACTGACGTTTGTTCACCCGGTCCGCGATGACCCCGCCATAGAGTGTGAACATCAGGATGGGGAGCGACCCGAGGGCAGTCACCAGCCCGACGGCAAAGGCTGAGTTGGTGAGATGCAGGACCAGCCACCCCTGGGCGATGGTCTGCATCCAGGTGCCGCAGAGCGAAATGAACTGACCGGTCAGGAAGAGCCGGAAGTTGCGATGCCTGAGGGCGGCGAAGACTTCACCAAGGGAGGAGGAGAGCACGGCCGGAAAGGTCTAGCGTCTCGGGTCGAGAGTCTAGGGCGGGTCTAAGGACTAGGGTCGATGCAGCCATGGTGCACCAGTCTCTGAGACGTTATCAATACAAATAGCGCAGAACTCCCCATCCTTGACCCTGGACCTAGACCCCCTAGATGCGCTTCACCACCTACTCGAAATACCACCCCGAGCTCGCGGATGCGGTCAATCTGCAGGGACTCCTCGACCAGCTCAGCGATTTCCTGCTGCAATCAGGGTTCGCCGGCAACTCGCCCTCGTTCTGGCACGACGACACGGGAGAGGGCGAGCGGTCGCTGGACGCACTCCGTCAGGCCATTCTCCAGGCCCTCATGGATTCGGGCCAGCTTACTCCCGACATGCTGAAGGTGCTCCGGGGCGAGTCCACCGGCGACCAGGCGCGGGACCGCGAGATCGAGGGCGAGCTGGGTGAGCTGCTCGACAAGATCGTCCAGCGCCTGATGGAGGAAGGCTACCTCAATATCAGTCAGGCTCCGCAGGTACCCCAGGGCTACCAGTCAATGTTCGGCCCGGGGGGCCAGGCCCACTCGGCCGCGCAGCAGGTGCAGTTCAATCTGACGGAGAAGGGCATCGACTTTCTCGGCTACAAGACGCTCAAGAACCTGCTCGGCAGCGTGGGGAAGTCGAGCTTCGGGGCTCACGACACGCCGTACCTCGCCACCGGCGTCGAGGCCGAGGGCGTGAGCAAGCAGTACGAGTTCGGTGACGTGCTCAACCTCGACGTGCCGGCCACGCTGACCAATGCAATCGCGCGCGAAGGCCTGGGGGTGCCGCTCAACATCGAGTACAGCGACCTGATGGTGAGCCAGTCCGAGTACCGCTCGTCCGCGGCCACCGTACTGATGCTGGACTGCTCGCACTCGATGATTCTCTACGGCGAGGACCGATTTACGCCGGCGAAGAAGGTGGCGCTGGCGTTGACTCACCTGATCCGGACTCAATATCCGGGAGACAGCCTCCGCGTCGTGTTGTTTCACGACTCCGCCGAGGAAATTCCGCTGAGTGCCCTGGCCACCGCCCAGGTGGGCCCCTATCACACCAATACGGCGGAGGGCCTCAAGCTGGCGCGGCGTCTGTTGCTGGGACAGAAGAAGGACATGCGGCAGATCATCATGATCACCGACGGCAAACCATCGGCGCTCACCATGCCCGACGGGCGGATTTACGTGAACTCGATGGGACTGGACCCGCAGATTCTTCAGGCAACCTACCGCGAGGTATCGAACTGCCGCCGTAGCGGCATCATGATCAACACCTTCATGCTGGCGCGGGACAGGAGCCTGGTCGAATTCGTCAAACAAGTGGCGTCGATCTGCCGGGGCAAGGCGTACTTCACCAATACCATGACCCTGGGCCAGTTCATCCTCATGGACTTCATGAAGCGAAAGACCCGACGGGTCAGCTGACCGACCCCGATGTCGCTTTCCCTCCTGACCGACCGAATCAGCCTCTGCGAGCTGTGCCCCCGGCTGCGCAGTCACTGTCGGGACATAGCGCTCAAACGGAAAAGAAGCTTCTCCAACGAGGAGTACTGGGGACGGCCGGTGCCCGGGTTCGGCGACCCGGATGCCCGGCTCCTGCTGGTAGGCCTTGCCCCCGGTGCCCACGGCAGCAATCGCACCGGACGGCCCTTCACCGGTGATGCGAGCGGAGACTGGCTCTACAGCGCGCTGCATCGATATGGTTGGTCCAGCCATCCGGTTTCCCGCTCCCGTGACGACGGCCTGGTGCTCAGCGACTGCTACATCACCTCGGCGGCGCGCTGTGCGCCGCCGGACAACAAGCCAACCCGGGAGGAGCTGGACCGATGCCGGCCCTATCTCGAAGCGGAGTTGGCGCTGCTGACATCGGTGCGGGTGGTATTGACGCTGGGAAGAATCGGCTGGGAAAACTGGCTCCGAGCCGCGGGATGGTGGGAGCGGCTCGCCGTGCACCAACGGCCGCGGTTCGCGCATGGCGAGGAAACCGAGCTGCCGGACGGCACGGTCCTGATCTCTTCTTTTCACCCCAGCCGGCAGAACACCAACACTGGCCGGCTCACCCGTGCCATGTGGCACGGGGTCTTCGAACGAATCAGCGTGCTTCTGCCCGCCGGCCCCCGACAACCCGCTTCACGGTCTGTCCGGGGGGGATCACCGACTGCGGCCCATCCAGCTCGTTGATGATCGCCAGTTCCTCGATCGGGATGGTAGATGGGTACTGCGAGTTGAACTGTTCCAGGGTCAGTTGCCGCGGCACCTTCACCAGCTCGACCCGGGCCGGTTGAACATTGATCTTCGACTGGTCACGAAGCTGGCTGAAGCTGCGAATGGTACCCTGGAAGACCTGATCGTAGGTCGTCAGCTTCCCGGCCGGAGTGTAGCCCATCAGTCCAAAGGTCTGCCCACCGTACGAGACGAACGAGACGATGCCCTCGATCTGGCCCTGCTCGGTCTGAGCCTGGAAGTAGCTCGAGGCAGCCGGGAGGCCGTTGATGCTGGACCGCGAGCCGTTCCCCGCCCGGACCCCTTCCTGGGAGAGAAATTGGCTGGCAGCCTGCTCCGGCGACGCCTGGCCCGCCAGACCAAGCTGGAGGATGGCATCCTCGCTGGGGCTGATTGCCACGACGGCCTGGGCCGTGTTCTGCTTCTTCCACTGGTCGGGGAATTTCAGTTGGAACCGCATCTGGGGATGGTAGAAGTAGCTCCCCTCGAAGTAGCCCTGGCGCGGGTCCTCGCCGAACGACATCCCCTGGACGTGGCTCAGGTAGTCTTCCCGGTCGACAATGAGCTTTCTCTGATCCAGCCGCACCGTATCCAACATGGCATCGATGTGCTTGATCCGGTTGCCGGGATCGGGGTGGGTCGAGAGCCACTCGGGCAGCCTCCCACCTCCACCCGACTCACTGAGCCGCCCAAGAGTCTCGAACACCTTCGGCATTTCTCGCACGTCGTAGTTCTGCCCCAAGGCATAGCGGAAGCCGCCCTGGTCGGCTTGGTTCTCCGCATCCCGGCCGTACTTGAGGAACAGTAGGCCGAGCCCTGCCCCTGCCAGCTGCCCGAATTTCGCGATGTCAGACGAGAGAATGCTACCGATGCCGAGGCCGAGCTGGGCCAGCTGCGCCTTGCTGATCTGCTGGACGGAATGACGGTTGGTGACATGGGCGATCTCGTGCCCGACCACGGTGGCGAGCTCCGCCTCGGTATTGATCGAGCTCATCAGCCCTCGGGTGACGTAGATGAACCCACCGGGGATCGCGAATGCGTTGACCGCGGCGTCATCCACCACGTGGAATTCCCAGGGCAGATTGGGACGCTCGGATTCTGCCGCCATTCGTTTCCCGATTTCGGCAACGTAGGACTGAACCTTCGCGTCGTTGTAGAAACCGATCGTCTGGGCTACTTCCTTGGCACCCTCCTGACCCATCTGGATCTCCTGAGCTTCGGAGACCAGGGACAGCTCGCTCTTCCCGGTAACGGGGTTCCGCGCGCAGCCCAGCGGGCCGGCCGCCAGTCCTGCCCCGAGCCCGGCCAGCAACAGCGAGGGAAGCAGTGCGGAGGAAGAGAGGCGCAAGGATCCAAGATCAGAGCGACGAGTCATGGGAGCTTCCTTTTTTCTCGTACGACCGCAGATCACCCGGTGGTTGGCCGGCTTAGCACCGGCAGACCCCCAATTCTACGCAGGCCAGGCTGCCGGGGCTGTGATCCCCGTCGCCTGGGGGCGAGGACCTCGCCGAAGAAGGCGACGCCATTCGAGGGGGTGCTAGGGCATGGTCATGCCGACCGTGGGGATCATCATGAATCGCCGGGAGATGGTGCCGATGATGACGAAGATCACGATAGCGGCGAGGATCACCACAACCGTATAGCCCACCGCCTTTTCCTTGGGCGATTTCATCAGGGTCGGGAGTCCCAGGTAGAGCAGGTACAGGCTGTACAGCCCGAGGATGCTGAGGATGGAGAGCGCCGGAATCAGCGCGAAGATCCCCGCCACCCAGGCCGCCGTGCTGGAGTAAGCCGCGACCTTGAGGGCCTGAATCAGGCTCCGCGTTCCGTTAAAGGTGGGGGCCAGCGTATCGATGATGAGCGCCAACAGATAGGTACCGATCAACGTGAGGATGTAGGTGGCCAGCGCGTACGTGAGCGCCGAGCCGATCGGGACCCGATAGCCCATGAAGCCGAACACCGAGAACCCGATGATCTGGGATATAGGCCCAATGGCCGCGAGAGGAATGATGTACCGGGTATAGAGCTCCGCCGGAGTGGTCGGCTCGGTGTCGATGACTTCCCACTCCGCTTGGGGGGACACCAGGATTCGCTTCACGCGTTCGACGAGGTTCATCGCGATCTCCTTGAGGGCACCTGCACGGGAAGGCTGTGCGAGACGGGAGATATGATGCGGTACGAAAGGGCAGCCGTAAAGAGGCCCGGAAGGACCAAAGGTGGACGGACGGGAAACAAGAAAGGCGAAGAAGTCTTTTGGACCTCTCCGCCTTTCCCGTCTTGCCCGTCTTTCCCGCTACATGGCGCTCTTGGCCACGTCGTCCTCGACCTTGATGAGCGCCGGCTTGGCCGGAGTACCTGCTACGACGAAGGTGTAGCTCTTGCCACCCTCGAACTTCACATTCGGCAAGCTGGCAAGCACGTTTTTCTTGCCCTCAGGCCGGATCTCAAGAGTGCCGGCAACCGGGTCGATTTCGTCCCAGCCTGCCTCGCTCTTGAAGTTCACGCCATCAAACAGCGCGTCCTCACGGCCGCGGACAAAGACGCTGATCTCCAGGTCTCCCGGGACCGCGTTGATCACCCGGACTCTGGCCTTTTCCGGTGAGACCGGCTTGAGGTCGTCGTCCAGGACCCGCAGGTTCCGCTTGTCGGCTCCGCCGGCATCCGGCATGGCCACGATGGTGTAATGGCCACCACCATTCAGGTTCTCCCGGTTCTCAGCCAGCGGATTCTCTGCCGAGCCGAGCTTGAAGTTGAACCGGTCGTCCCGGATCTCGCGGAACGGCGTGGCGGTCTTGTAATCCACGCCGGAGAAAGCCGCGCTGTCGCCGGCCAGAATGGTGACCGGACCACCAGCGGGAATGGCGTTGATTACCCGCACCAACGCAACGTCCTTGTTCTCGGCCACCTCGGAGGCGGGGGCGCTGGAAGTGCCTTCCGCCGTTTTGGTACTCACGGCACCGGTGTCGCGGTTGGTTTTGCAGGCACCCGCAAGAAACACGGCCCCGCCAGCTAGCAGGCCGGTGTACAATCCTCTGAGCGTAGTCATAAGCAGCCTCGGTGTGTGTGGCGCACGCCCAACTGCTGGGAACGCGGTGTGAATGATGCTTGAGCCGGTATACCCTATCAGCCAACCAGACCCGAGGCTGTGACCCTGATCACTCCCTGTGATCTGGATCACATTCACGGCGGGTCCCGCGGTTCCACACCAGACCGGTTTTCGAGGTACCTTGTAGGAGACGAAACCTGGACCCATCCACCTGTCAGAAGACGGAGTACCCCATGATCCCCCGACGGTTCGCATTGCTCATCCCGATGGCGGCCCTGGTGGGCTGTGGCGCTGGCCGTAGCGTTCGCGTGACAGAGGGCGAGGCCCCGGCGAGTGAGCCCGTCGCGTTGGCCCCCCCGTCGGCAACGGAGCCGGCTGCGGCAGCCACCCCCTCCGATACCGCCTCGGCGGCTGCCGCCCCCACCGAGCAAGGCTACGCTCCTACCGAGCAAGGCTACGCTCCCTATGGAGCCAACCGCACGCTGGATCTCCGGCGCATTGGCCAGTGGACCCGCACCGGCATCGGTGAATCCCGCCGGCTCGTCATCCGGAATGCCAATGCATGGGCCCAGTTCTGGTCGGAGCTGGGCGTCGGTGATCGCCCCTCGGTGGACTTCAACCACGATGTCGTCGTGGCCGTTGCCTCGGGCCAGCGGCCCACCGGAGGCTACGAGATTGCGGTTGACCAGGTCACCCAGACAAACGGGGAGCTCACGGTCACGGTCGTGGAGCGTACCCCGGGACCCAACTGCATGACCACGGCCTCTTTGACCCAACCCGTGGATGTGGTGGTGGTGCCCGCCGCCGATACTAAGAGCCTGAGCTTCTTGGAGCGTAAGGAGATACGGGACTGCCGCTAGCCTGGCGACAACCAGGATGGTGGCAGTTGGGCGAGAGCACGGGGTGTATCTCTAGGCGGGAGCCGTAGATCCACGGCTTCCGCCGGGCTGGCATGAAATCCTCGGTTCTCCGCCGATTACAAACGCTCGCCTAAGCAACACTCCCATATATAGTTACGCCACACTTGACTTGCCGCCCTGGGGGGTCGTAATTCAGCCCCCAGGACCTACTCTGGGTCCACTGCACACCTGTCCGGTGGACCCACCAGTCGCCGGGGATCGAAAAAATACCGCAATGTCGTCCAATCCCAGCCGTACCACGGCGTCCCTGTATTCGCCGTCCGCTCGCCCGCTCGACTATCAGGCAATGGAAAAGGCCCCCCGCCCAACGGAGGCGGAACTGGCGGCACCGGTCGCCCGGGTCGAGCGGCGAGTGCATACCCTTCATGGAGAGACCCGGATCGACGAATACTTCTGGCTTCGCGATCGGAGCGATCCTGAGGTGATCGCCTATCTGGAGGCCGAGAATCGTTACACTGGGGCCGTCATGCGGCACACCGAGGCCCTTCAGGAGCAGCTCTACCAGGAGATGCGGGGACGGATCAAAGAGACCGACCTGTCGGTGCCCGAACGGGTGGACGACTATTTCTACTACACGCGCACCGAAGCGGGTGGGCAGTACCCCATTCTTTGCCGGAGGCACGGCAGCCTTGACGCCCCGGAGGAGGTGCTGCTCGACCAGAATCCGCTCGCCGCCCACCACGCCTATTTCAAGGTCGGTGTCAGCGAGGTGAGCCCGGACCACCGGCTCCTCGCCTACTCGGTGGACACCTCCGGGGCCGAGGAGTTCACTCTCTACATCAAGGACCTGACCACGGGCCAGTTGCTGCCCGAGAGCATCGGGAATACCTCGCATGCCGTCACCTGGGCCAACGACAGCCGCACCCTGTTTTACACCCTGTTGGATCATGCTCGCCGGCCCTGCCGGCTCTACCGCCACGCAGTTGGCACCAGTCCCACGACAGACGTCCTGGTCTATTTCGAATCGGACGAATCCTTCTTCCTGGACATCAATCGCACCCGAAGCCGGCGATACTTGCTTCTCGACATCGCAAGTCACTCGACGTCCGAGGTCCGGTTCCTCGACGCGGACGACCCGGAAGGGATGTTTCACGTGGTACAGCCGCGGGAGTTCGGCGTGGAGTACAGCGTCGAGCACCACGATGAGCGTTTTTTCATCACCACCAACGACGCCGCCCCCAACTTCCGCCTGGTTCAGGCTCCCGTTGCCCACCCCTCGAAGGCAAGCTGGTCGCCGGTTCTGCCCTACCGTCCGGACATCAAGGTGGATGAAACCGACGCGTTTCGATCCCACCTGGTTGTCTACGAGCGGCAGGCCGGATTACGCCAGATCCGGGTAATGAATCTCGCTTCGGGCGAGGAGTATCTGGTCCCCTTCCCCGAACCGGTGTACACCGTTCGGGCCCACGAGAACCCGGAGTTCGAGACTACGCTTCTCCGTTTCACCTACACCTCGCTGGTGACTCCCAGCTCGGTAGTCGAATACGACATGGGTGACCGCACCTGGACGGTTCGCAAGCAAACCGAGGTGCGCGGGGGGTACGATCCTTCGCGTTACCGCAGCGAGCGGGTCTTTGCCACCGCCCCGGATGGGGAGCGGGTCCCGATTTCCCTGGTGTACCGCACTCCGCTTGAGCTGGACGGGGAGCGACCGCTCCTGCTCAATGGCTACGGCGCATATGGCTTGAGCTACGACCCGTCATTCTCCTCGAACACGCTGAGTCTGCTCGACCGCGGCTTTGTGGTGGCAATTGCCCATGTCCGGGGAGGCGAGGAGATGGGCCGGCCTTGGTATGAAGGCGGTAAGCTGCTGAACAAGCGCAGCACCTTTACCGACTTCATCGCAGGTGCTGAGCACCTGATAGCAGCCGGCTATACCGCTCCTGACCGCCTAGTCATCAACGGCGGAAGCGCGGGTGGCCTGCTCATGGGCGCGGTGACCAATCTGCGCCCGGACCTCTTTCGGGTGGTGCTGGCGGAGGTGCCATTCGTCGATGTGGTCAACACGATGCTCGACGCCTCCCTGCCCCTTACGGTCATCGAGTACGACGAGTGGGGGAATCCGAACGACCGGGCGGCGTACGAATACATCCGCTCGTACTCCCCCTACGACAACATCGAGGCCAAGGAGTATCCCCACATGCTGGTAACCGCCGGGCTCAATGACCCCCGGGTTGCCTACTGGGAGCCGGCCAAGTGGACCGCGAGGCTGCGAGCCACCAAGACCAATGCAAATCGGCTCCTGCTGCGGACCAATATGGGGGCGGGACATGGGGGGGCATCGGGGCGATACGACTTTCTCCGGGAGATCGCCTTCAAATTCGCCTTTGTCCTGGATGTGCTCGGCCTGGCGTAGGCGGGCCGGGGGCTTACTTCTTATCGAAGCCTTTGGCAAGGCGCTCGGTCACTACCGCGCCCAATCGGGCAGTTCCTCGAACCAGCGCCGCGGCAGGACGCCGGAGCAGGCTCGCCTTGGGCCGGGGGGCGGCGAGCACCGAGCGAATGACTTCGGCCGTCAAACGGCCGGTAGTATCCCAGTCAAACTGCGGCCCCCGTACCAGACCCCTCGCCACCAGATCGCGCCGCAGTTCGGGGTCGTCGAGCACCCGCCGGAGCCCGGCGGCAATCGAGCCAGGGTCCGCCGGATCAACCAGTAACGCCGCCCCACCTGCGACTTCGGGAGCCGCGTGCCTCCCACTCGACGTCACCACCGGACAGCCGCATGCCATCGCCTCGACGATCGGTATCCCGAAGCCCTCGTACCAAGATGGCAGCGCCAGGCATTCCGCCGCTGAGTAGAGGGCGGCGAGGTCCTCGTCTGCGACATATCCGACGTACCGCACCCGCTCCTTGAGACCGAGCTCCTCGATCGGCTGCAGCTCCTGCTCGAAGCTCCAGCGCTTGAATCCAGCCAGAACCAGATCCACGTCATGGGTGGCCGCGAGCTGGCCAAAGGCCCGCAGCAGGTTGCCGATGTTCTTGAGCGGGGTAATGCCGCCCAAGAAGAGGATATAGGGGCGGGTCAGCCCCAGCTTGGTCCTGAGCGCCCGCTTTTGGTCTTCCGGCGCGGGCCGCAGATACCGGTCTACGCCGTGGGGCACCACATGGATGCTCTCCGGCTTGCCACCCATCAGCACACAGTCCTCCCGACCGATCTCCGTGTGGGTAATGAGGGCCGTGGCGCTGCGGCAGAACGCGGGAACGAGGAGCTGGTTATACCACCGATTGTACCAGGGAAACAGGTGGGCCATGGCCAGCTGCTCTCGTCCTGGGATCACGATGAGCGTAGGAACCCGCCCGGCCAGCGGCACCGAGAACTTGGTGTTGAACAGCAGCGAGAGTCCGTTCTGCTCGGCGTACGAGGGCGCGGTTACCTGATCCCAGCGGAGACGCGCATCGTCGGCGAGCACCACGTGCTTTGCCGGCAGATCGCCGAGAACCTCCTGTTGCGATGGATGGCTGTAGAGCAGGTGGTATTCGACCCCATCGGGATGGGTAAGCAGATATCGAACCACGCGCTTGGTGAAGACGGTGACTCCGCCGGGCGCGGTGATGTGGCGCAGCATGATGCCGACCCGAGGGGGGACTACAGTCATCTAAGGCTCCTGTGTTCATCGGATGCGGCCCGATGCGCGTTGCGGTATCCCGGTGGTCACCACAGGGGCGACCGGGGCCAACGTCGGGCCAAGAAGGCATCCAGCCCGAGCGTGCGGCCTGCCGCCCCAATGACGAGCGCGAGGGAGATGGCGACAAAGGCGGCGTCATGGCTGGAGGGGGTCCAGAACCAGGCTCCCTTGGCGAACATGTAATTCAGGGTCAAAATCAGCGCCACCGCTGCGGAAAACCGGGTAAGCAGGCCCAGAATGAGGGTAACCCCCACGAGCAACTCGGCCCAAGTGATTAAGGCAGCGAACGCCGCGGCGTTGGGCAGCACCACTTGTTCGAGAAACGGCAGATAGAACCGGTGAGCCTTCTCCAGCGCGACCAGTTGCACGAAGCCGGTGAGGGTAGCTGTGAAGTCCTGCCGCAGTTTGGGCAGGGCGGCAACGAGGAAAACTGTGCCCAGGTACACCCGCAGCAGCACCAATGCGCCGCGGGCCAGTATGCCTTGAAGGACCTGGCCGGGAAGGCTCATCAGGTACCCGCCCCTCCATGACTTTGGGGCCCGGCGGCGGTGCCCGCCGGGTCGAACGCGTGGCGCCGAAAGGTACGCAGGTCACGGCACCGTTGCAGAGGAAGCACAAATTGGGAGGGTCTAATAACCTGGAGGAGACGGTGAGAGTAAAACAGATCATGACCCCTGACCCAGCCCGCTGCACCCCGGACCGGACCGCACGAGAGGCGGCGATCCTCATGCGGGACAAGGACTGCGGCTCCATTCCGGTGGTCGAGAGCGCTACCAACAACCGTCTGATCGGGACGGTGACCGATCGCGATCTGGCCATCCGTGGCCTGGCAGCCGGCTTGGGCCCCGAAACGTCGATTCGTGACCTGATGACCCCCGAGCCGGTCACCTGCGTGCCCGAGGACGAAGTGGAGGATCTGCGGCAGGTGATGATCGAGCAACAGGTGCGCCGGATACCGGTGGTAGACGTCGATGGGATGCTGGTGGGGATAGTCGCCCAGGCTGACATTGCGCGCGAGGACGGCGCCGCGAGCGATCGGGAGGTCGGCCGCATCGTCGAGGCCATCTCAGAGCCGAGGAGTGATCTCCCGGGGTAGAAGGTAGAGGGAGGCCTCAAGCACCGGACCCCAAGCCGAGGCCTCCCCCCTTCCCTATAATTAGAGTCGGCAGTCGCACGTCGCCGGTCGCCCCTGTCCTGCTCCGAGGCAACCCAATGGAATCCGCTCGCCAGATCAACCGGATTTGCGTGTTCTGCGGCACCAACCCGGGATCTCGGCCCGAATACGGGGCGGCTGCCCGACAGCTCGGACAGGTACTGGCAACCCAGGGAATCGAGCTGGTGTACGGCGGGGCCAGCGTCGGTATCATGGGCGAGCTGGCGGACTCAGTCCAGGAGCACGGCGGGCACGTCACCGGCATCATTCCCCAGCAGCTGGTCGAGAAGGAGGCCGCCCATACCGGGATACCCAACCTCATCGTCGTCGCCTCGATGCACCAGCGGAAGTCACAGATGGCCGACATGTCGGACGGGTTTATCGCCCTGCCGGGTGGCATCGGTACCCTGGAAGGCTTCTTCGAGATTCTCACCTGGGGTCAGCTCGGGATTCACGCCAAACCATCGGGAATTCTCAACGTGGAGGGGTACTTCGACGGGCTGTCGGGGTTTTTGGACCACGCCGTACGGGAGGGATTCCTGACCGAGGCTCACCGGAACGCTATAATCATGGAGTCCAGCCCTGAGCGTCTACTGGATCGAATGCGGGCCTTTACACCCTTCGAGGGTGAGAAGTTCATGGGCCGGACGCATCGCTGAGAGCGTGCCTATTTAGTCTTGACGGGCTTCAGCGGGGGTGCCGGATCCTTGGTGGCGAACTCGGACGGAGGCGGCTTCCGGCCGTACTCCCTGACGTATTCCCGGGTAAACTCCGCGCCGAGCAAAATGATCTGCGCCGAGTAGTACACCCAGATCAGCAGCACGATGACCGAGCCTGCCGCCCCGTAGGAGGAGGCGAAGGCGCTGGTGCCCAGGTAGAACCCGATCAGAAACTTCCCCATGGTCCAGAGCCCCGCCGTCACCAACCCGCCGACCCACACGTCTCCCCAGCCCAGCTCCACGTCGGGCAGCAGCTTGTAGACCAGGGCGAAGAGAACGCTGATTACGGCGAGCGAGACGATTACGTTCACCGCTTCCAGCAGGACCGCACCACCGGGAAAGGTCTCTCCCATGTAGGTGTGCAGGGCTGCGAGCCCCGCGCTCACGAGCAGTGACGTGAGCATCAGGAAGCCCACGCCAACCACCAGCCCAAACGACGTCAAGCGGTCGATGATCAGGCTTCGAACGAAGCTTCCACCAACCTTGGGTTTGACCCGCCAGATGGCATTCAGCGCAGTCTGGAGCTCCAGGAACGCGCCCGTGGCACCCAGGAAGAAGGTGATGACGCCAATGATGGTGGCGGGAATGCTCGATGAGGGCTTGGCGGCCCCCTCGAGCATCGCCTGCACCGCCTGGGCACCCTCGTGGCCCACCAGGCCGTCGATCTGACCCACGATCTCGCCGCGCACCGCTTCGGCACCGAAGGCGGCACCGGCAATCGAGATCGCGACGATGAGTATGGGAGCCAGCGAGAAGAGCGTGTAATAGGAGAGGGCCGCGCCGAGATGTGGTACGTTGTCGCTCCACCAGCCTGCGACTGCGCGCCTCAGGACGAGCCCCAGCCCGCCGGGCGTCAACCGCCGTGTCCGTGTGACCACCCTCACCTCCGTAGCCTGCCAGAGTACCAAAATTAATGTAGACCTCAAACCGGGAGATCGCATGGCTCGAAAGCAGAGGAACCTGGCCAAGACTGCCGCTGCTCTGGCGGCGACCGCGTTGCTGGAGAAGGCGATTCAAAAGGCTGCCGAGGACCCTCGCATTCGCCGCAAGGCAAAAGCTGTGGCCGAAGCTCTCCTGAAGCGGGCCCAGGCCGCCCGCAAGAAGGTCACCAAGGCGATCAAGAAGCGGGCACCCAAGATCACGCGGGCCGCAAAGACAAAGAGGCGGAAGCGCGTCAGCGCTTGATCAGTGATGCCGGATTTACCCGCGCAAACAGGTACGGACTCCGCTCCAGGGACATGTAAAGGCTGTCCGGGGCAAGCGGGATACCTGCATTGAAATAGTAGTCGAGAACCTTGGTCATGACGTTGACCACCGTGACCGAGTCGCTGAACACCCGGCTCCCGCCGCCGGGAACGTAATAGGCGCCGAAGGCGCCGAATCGCTCGCGTGCCTGATCCGGGGAGACCGCAGCCGCGCTCTTGGCGGCGGAATAATCCAGCATATTGGTCCCGTGGTCCCCTTGAAGCAGGATGATCGGCGCCGGAGACGAGTGCCGTATCAGTGAAGTTATCAGGCCGAGCAGCAGGGTATTGAGACATTCAACCTGGCCCACATAACCCTCCTTCCTGCCGGAGGGCCGGTCGCTTGTCGCCCGAGCCTTCAAGATCCCGCAATGGGCATCGAAGGCGTAAGGCCGGTGGGGGTTGAGGATGTGGGCAAAGGCGAATGTGGGGCGGGGATCGTCGGGAACCCGTGCCAGGGCGGCCAGGGTGCGCCTCACATGGTCGGCGTCGTGAGCGTGATCCCGTCGCAACAGGTCCAGCACGGTGCCACGGAGGAATGAGCGGCGCAGGTCGGATCGGGTTGCCTCCCGGCCCGGTTCGAAGCCTCCCCATGCCTGGAATTCCCAGTCGGCGTGGCGGTTGTGCTGAGTGGAGAGCCACCATTGCGAAGGAAAAAAGAGGAACCGGTAACCGCGCGCCCTCAGAAAGGCAGCGGAGCGGTTGTCCTCCAGAAGGTGGTTCGGCAGCGACGGATCCGTCGCGCGGGGACCGACGTCCGCGGTCAGGCCGGTCAGGTGGCTGAAGTTGAGCAGGGATGGGAGCGATAGGCTGGTGTGCACGTAGTTGCTGTGCACCACCCGCGGGATGGTGAAGCCCAGGTGGCGCAGGCTGTCCTCGAACACCCGATTGTCGAAGCCCAGCTGCTCCCTGAGCACGCTGGAGTTGGCATACTCGTCCAGCACGATCAAATAGATATCCCGATGCGGTTCCTTCTCAGCCGCCACCCCTCCGGCCTTCACCGCGATCGGCCGGGCCAGCTCCTTGGCAACCGCACTGTCCTGAATGGTCCGCCGAGCTCGGAGCTGGTCCCTGATCACCTGGGCGGTTGACCAGCCGACCAGGAGAATCCCGGTCAGGGCCAGGAACGTAGTTGCCCGATCGAGATACCGGGGCCGGCGCGCCAGCCACCACACGGCAGCCATGGTCGCCACCAGGGCAAGGACAACGACAAGCGGGCTCATCCCACCCGCCAATCGTCGTGCCCATCCCTCGACCGCGTCGTAGCCATAGAACCAGAGCAGAACCGCGAACACGACCAGCGGCGCCAAGAGGGGTGAGCCGCGGCCGCGTGCCAGCAGCGTCGCGATGCCGTAGACCAGCGCACACCCGGCCAGCATCACCCCTGTCAGCACCGCAACGTCGGACATGCTCGACTCGCCCGGGCTCCGGGTGAGGATGTTGAGGATCGGGAGGACCGCGAAGAGGAACGGGTAGACCAGGCGGAGCCGCTGCGTCATGGCCTGGAGCGGGGGGACATGGAGTAGAGCCAGCGCTCGGAGTCCTCGATCCGGTCCACGGCATCAATGATGTAGTGCCGGCCAAACGCCTCCTCGAAGCCTTCTTTTGTGTATCCAGGAAAAATGTCGGGCCGGCTGAGAAGGAGGCGCTTGACCTGAGAGTCGCTTTTGGGCACGAACTCGATGATGAGTTGCCTCCCGATCCGGGCCAGGTAGCGCGCGACCTGTTCCAACGGCAAGTTGTGCCCGATTGCCAGGTGATGGATCAGGGCCAGGGCCATGACGGCATCGGCGGGGCCCCGCTCCTCGAGTGACAGCCGCTCTCGGCCGGCCCAGCCTTGGGCCGGCGATGGGTTGGTGAGGTCGAGCAGGAGGGGGAGGATCCCGGTCTCGCCCTCGGCACGCGCTCGCCGATAGTTCCGTTCCACGGCGGCAGGATCCACGTCGAAGGAGATCACCTGGGGTGCCACCTCGCGCGCCGCTCGACTGTACTCCCCCGTGTTGGCGCCCAGGTCCCAGACCGTGCGCGCGTTCGTCCTGCGCAGATGAGCCGTCACCAGGCCGCGCTTGGCCTGGCTGGCCACGGGCGTGTAGTTGTTGTCGGTGACATACTCCGCCCACTCGGTTCCCGCGGCGCGCCAGGACAGCCTCCGGGTTGCATCGCTCAGGTTCTTCACCAGAGTGCTCAATTTTTGGCGGCTCATCGTCCGCCCCTTGGCGGCCGAGCCTGCTGCGGTATCGGAGTAGCGGCTCAGGGCCCAGGCGTGCAGGTGAATGTGGAGCAGGGTGCTCAATCGGCCCCAGGAGCGGAGGGGCAGGAGTGCGCTCCCCAGGTCGAGCGGGATTCCATCGATATAGGAACGGAGCAGCTGGCCGCAGCGAATATCCCTCGAGCTCATCAACGTAAGCGGGAGGAGGAAGTGCTCGCAGAACTGCTTGTAGGCGGTCCACGGCTTCCCCTCTTCCAGCGGCTCAAAGGAGAGGGTGTCGATGAAGAGCGGACGGCCGCCCCGGAACTGAACGTTGTAGGCGCTGCTGTCCCGCAGCGTGAACCCCCGCGCCAGCGACCGTTGCTGGATCTCCAGCGTCAGCCCGGCCGCGTCCTGCAGCTGACCGAAGGACCATTCGTAGGGATAGGAGATGAATCCAACCCGATCGGGCTGGAGCACGGCATGCGCGTCGGGGGTGGCGGAATGCTCCAGGCCCACCTGACGGTGGGGAACGAGGAGCCCGTCCCGGGCAAGCTCATCGTACAGCCCGGAGGCTAGAAATGCCTCGAAGCTATCGCGAAAGCTTTGGTTGACCTGCCGGTAGAGGGTGCCGTCCCGGGTATAGACGAAGCCGCTGGGGTCGCGGAACGATCCCTCTACGGCTTGCCAGCCCACCGGCCTCGGCGAGGGACCAGGAGCTTGAAGAAGGTCTTGAGCGCTTCCCGCGCCCGGGAGGCCATGGCCAGCACGGAGAGAACGCCCGCGGCCAGAAACTGAAGAACCAGACTGCCCGTCGTCGGGTCTATGTACATGAGATCCCCTGCTGATGCGGTCCGTAACGTCGGAGTAACGAGTCTACTATACATTTTCGCATTGCGGAAGCCGTGATCCACCGCACGTCCCCTCACCACTAAGCTCCCAGTGGTAGTAGTAGCGCGGGCTACTCCGCGTTGCTGAGCGTCCTCTCTGGCTCCCCGCTATTGATCCAGACTGTCTTGATGTTCACGAACTCCCGCAGCCCGTAGATGCCGAGCTCCCGCCCATAGCCCGACTGTTTGATCCCCCCAAAGGGTAGCCTCGGGTCCGAGGCCACCATGCCATTGATGAAAACCATGCCCGCCTCAAGCTCCCCGACGAACCGCTCCCTTTCCCGGTCATCGTTGGTCCACGCACTGGCGCCCAGGCCAAAGGGCGAGTCGTTGGCGATGTGGATCGCTTCGCCGATGTCGCGGGCCCGGAAGAGCAGCGCAATCGGGCCAAACACCTCCTCCCGGTACGCAGGGGAGTCCGGCGAGATGTTGGTCAGGACCCCGGGGGCAAAATAGTACCCGGGCCGGTCGACCGGGTGGCCGCCGGTCAGCAGGCGCGCGCCGCCCCGCACCGACCGATCGATCTGGTCGGCCAAGGTCTTTACCTGGGCCTCGTTTGCCAGCGGGCCGATGTCGGTGGCGGAATCCATCGGGTCCCCGACTACCAGCGAACGGGTTCCCGCCACGAGCCGGCGCTCGAACTCATCGGCGATGGCTCCGACAGCGATAAACCGCTTGGCTGCAATGCACGACTGCCCATTATTGATGTTGCGAGCCTTGACGGCGGTACGCGATGCTGCATCGAGGTCTGCGCTCGGCATCACGATGAAAGGATCGCTTCCCCCCAGCTCCAGCACCGACTTCTTGATCTGCTTTCCGGCCGTGCCGGCCACGGCACTACCCGCACCGGTACTGCCGGTGAGGGTCACCGCCACCACTCGGGGATCCTCAATCACGCGCCGCACCTGCGCAGTCTCGATCAGGAGGGTCTGGAAGCAGCCGTCGGGAAAGCCGGCACGGTGGAAGATCTCCTCGATGGCGAGAGCGCATTGCGGCACGTTCGACGCGTGCTTGAGCAAGGCGACGTTGCCGGCCGCGAGAGCGGGCGCCGCGAAGCGAAAGACCTGCCAGAACGGGAAGTTCCAGGGCATGACCGCCAGGATCGGCCCGATCGGCTGGTACGCGATGTAGCTGCGCGTGGCATTGCTAGGGACGACCTCCTCCGCCAGGAAGCGCTCGGCGTTCTCGGCATAGTAACGGCAGCCCAACGCGCACTTTGCCGCTTCCTCGACCGCCGCTTTCAGTGTCTTGCCCATTTCGAGCACCATGAGACGGCCGAACTTCTCCTTATCGGCCTCGAGAATCTCGGCGGCCTTGAGCAGGAGGTGGGCGCGTTCCCCCACGGAGGTGCGGCGGTATCGGTGGTAGGTATCGGCGGCACGCTGAAGGCGCGCCTCCAGCTCGGTCTCGGAAATCGGAGCGAAGGCGCGGACGATCTGCCCCGTCGCGGGGTTGACGCTCGCGATGGCCGGGTGGATGGTGGCCGTAGTCATGACTCGATACGCCTTTCGTGATACAGTCAACTCAGTGGTCTGCGAGCCGGTCGCCGCCTATTATCCCCTGCAGCATGAGCGCAATCCGAGCCCTACTCGCTGAAAGCATCGATTACGCCGGGCTGTTCCCGCCGGCCGGGCTCGACATGGCCACGGCCGTGGAAAACTACGCCCGATACCGGACGGAGCCAGCCGCGTGGGCGCTGGGGCGGTTCGTGGTGCCGGTGAGCCGGCTCCCTGAGCTCGAGGCGGTGCTTGCCAGAGCGGTTCGAGAGAACCCGAAGGACCAGCCCTGGCGTCTTTCGCTGCTAGCCGGGACCGATCTGGCCGAAGACCTGGGCACAACGGCCGATTTCAACCAGCGTCACTCCAAACCCGGGAGCCCACCGGTCCTCGCCGACACCATCGAAGTCAAAGCTAGCTCGGTGCCAGGCATTGAGGAGATCATGCACCGGATGCCACACACCCTGCAAGCGTATATCGAGGTCCCCATCGACCGCGACCCGCATGATCTCCTGCTCGCGGTGCACCGGTTGGGCGGACGCGCCAAGGTACGAACCGGTGGGATTACCAAGGATGCCTTTCCCAAGACCAGCGAGCTGATTCGCTTCCTGCGCGGCTGTGTTCAAGTGGGCCTCCCCTTCAAGGCCACTGCCGGCTTGCATCACCCACTGCGGGCGGAGTACCGGCTGACCTACGCCCCCGATAGTCCTACCGGCGTGATGTTCGGCTTTCTCAACCTCTTTCTGGCCACTGCCTTCCTCAGGGCCGGCATGGCGGAGTCCGAGGCAGCCCGGCTGCTGGAGGAGGGTTCTTCCGAGGCGATTCACCTCGATGAACGCGGCATAGCCTGGGAAGGTCATCGACTCGACCTCGACGCGCTGCGCAGCGCCCGCCGCTCCGGAGTGGTGTCGTTCGGCTCGTGCTCCTTTACCGAACCCATCGCCGACCTCGAGGCTCTTCACCTGCTCGGCCCCGGGGTTCAGCAGGCGTGAACGAGACCCACGATCCTAAGCGCACCTCGTGGGTGGACTCAGCCCAGGGGCATCCGGATTTCCCCATTCAGAACCTGCCTTTCGGCGTGTTCCGCCGGGCTGGGACCACCGATCCGGGCTCTGTCGGGGTCGCCATTGGTGATCAAATCCTCGACCTGGGCGCCGTTACGGAAAGGAGCGGCTGGACGGGCGAGGCCAGGCGGGCGGCCGAAGCCTGCGCGGCACCATCGCTGAACCGGCTGATGAGTCTGGGCAGGTCGCATTGGTCGGCGCTACGGCGGGAGATCAGTGCCTTGCTCGCCTCCGATTCGCCGGCCTACCGAAGGGACAAGCGGCTCGGCGAGAGTCTCCTGGTTCCCATGGCGCAGGCCGAGTTGCTGCTGCCGGCGCAGATCGGGGATTACACCGACTTCTACGCTTCGGTATACCACGCCACACACGTGGGAAGCATGTTTCGGCCCGACAACCCACTCCTTCCCAATTACAAGTGGGTACCGATCGGATATCATGGGCGGGCTTCGTCGATCGTTCCCAGTGGCACTTCGGTGCCACGCCCCCGGGGCCAGATCAAGCCCCCGAACGCAGACGCACCTACCTTCGCCCCAACCCAGGCGCTGGATTACGAGATGGAGGTGGGGTGCTTCGTCGGCCCGGGAAACCCGTTGGGCACACCCGTGCCGATGGACAGGGCCGAGGATCATCTGTTCGGATTCTGCCTGGTGAACGACTGGTCGGCCCGCGACATGCAGAGCTGGGAGTATCAGCCATTAGGTCCCTTCCTGTCCAAGAACTTTGCCACCTCGGTTTCGCCCTGGGTGGTCACCTTGGAGGCGCTGGAGCCCTACCGGGTGCCCGCGTTCGAGCGAGCCGCCGGGGATCCACCGCCCCTCCCGTACCTGGACTCGGCGGACAACCGAAAGCGGGGCGGGGTGGATGTGACGGTGGAGGTACTGCTGAGTACCGCTCGAATGCGCAAGGAGGGCTTGCCCCTTTACCGCCTCAGCCGGGGTACGATGGCCGACCTCTACTGGACCCCGGCACAGATGTTCGCGCACCATACCAGCAATGGTTGCAACCTCCGGCCCGGCGACCTCTTTGCCAGCGGAACCATCTCTGGCCCCGGTAAGGATTCCCGCGGGTGTCTACTGGAGCTGACCTGGCGCGGGGCCGAGCCGGTGACGCTACCCACGGGAGAAACCCGCAAGTTCCTGGAGGATGGGGACGAGGTGGTAATGCGGGGCTCCTGTGAGCGCCCGGGCTCCCCCCGCATTGGGTTCGGCGAGTGCCGCGGAGTCATCGTGGGGAGCTAGGATGGCTCCCCGCTCCTCAGTAGATCGGCCAGACCCCGGGGGTGGCCAGCTCCAGAAGGTGTCCGTCGGGGTCGCGGAAGTAGATGCTCTTGCCCCCTCGGTTCCAATCGACACGGCTTTCGACCGGCGTCTGCTGAGTCTTCAGCCGGCGCTCCCAGGCGTCGAACTCATCCCGGCCAATGGCAAAGGCAAGATGCAGCTGCCCATCCCCACCGTGAGGAGGGATGGTTCCACCCCGGGTGATGACGGGATTGACCGTGGCCTCTTTGCGGAAGAGCAGCAGGACCTGGCTGCCACAGACCCCGAGGGCACAGAAGCGGTCATCCCGGAGCAGAACAGGGAAGTTGAACAGGCGGGTATAGAACTCCCGGGAGCGCTCGAGGTCGCTGACGTACAGCGAGGTCTCGAGCATCCCCCGTAGCTCGGGCGTCATCAGCTCTTCTGGACGATCCGGGACAGCAGCTGCTGGGCGTATTCCTTGTCCCATTCCGCCAGGTTCCTGCGGGCGGTGACTTCGACCCGGGTAGTAGTCGGGCTCTTTCGCTCCATCTCGATCGTCACGTCGAGGTCACCTTTCTTGCCCTTGAACTCGCGCTTGTCACCGCCGTTCTCGGTGCTGGAGGCATCGGAAACGATCGCTTCCTCGCTCATCACGGCCTGCGCCCGGCCGGCAACCTGGTCGATCGAGTTGTCGACCAGAGACTCGGCCCCTCGGGTCGTGAGATATATGCCTGCCCCTGCGCCTGCGGCCGCGGCCGCAGCCACGCACCCCGTCAGGGGCAGAACCAGAGCGAGTGCCAATGCCCATTGCGCCCGTTTCGTTGACCTGTTTGCCATACAATACCCCCGCGTGAAAGAGCTAACCGACTGAACAGGGCTATTCTAGGCCTCACTAAATCCAGCGTCCACCGTCTGGATCACCGAGGGGTTGTAATCCCGGTCAATACCGATCTTCCATCTCGATCCGGCGGGCGCCATTATTCAGGCACTCCAAAATAAGCCGAGCGCGAAGCCGTGACACCATTCCTCAAGACCACCCAGATTGCCATCGACGGGGCCAAGACCTTGCCTCGCCGCTACTACGTCGCCCCGGAGATCTTTGCGGAGGAGACCGAGCGGATCTTTACCCGTCGGTGGCTGTGCGTCGGGCGGGAGGACCGGATCGCGGGGCCGGGGGATTACTTCGTTCAGCAGGTCGGCAATGAGAGCATTATCGTGCTGCGGGACCAGGGCGGAACGCTGCGAGCCTATTACAATGTCTGCCGTCATCGCGGGACCCGTCTCTGCGAGCAGCACACCGGCCGCTTCTCCGAGACCATTCAGTGTCCCTACCACGCCTGGACCTATGCCCTGGATGGACGACTGATCGGGGCCCCCTCGGCCTCCGAGATCGAGGGCTTCGTCAAGGCCGACTATCCCCTGCACTCCGTCGGCATCCAGAGCTGGGAGGGGTTCCTCTTCATCAACCTGGCGGAGGATCCCGAACCGTTCGCACAGGCGTACCAATCACTGATTGGCCGGTTCGACCGCTTCAACCTGTCGCACCTCGCGGTAGCCCGGACCATTGAATACGAGGTAAAGGCCAACTGGAAGCTGCTCTTTCAGAACTACTCCGAGTGCTACCACTGCGGCCCGGTACACCCTCCGCTGGCCAAGCTCACTCCGCCCACCAGTGGGGAGAACGATCTGGTGAACGGTCCCGTCACCGGTGGCTTCATGGTGATCAACGAGGGTCATCAGAGCCTTACCATGAGCGGCCGGTCCTGCGGGGTCATGGTAGGCGACTTGCCGGATGAAGACCTCAACCGGGTCTACTACTACGCGGTCTTTCCCAACATGCTGCTCAGCCTGCACCCCGACTACGTGATGTTCCACACCCTCTGGCCTGAGGCGCCCGATCGCACCAGGATCTTCTGCTCCTGGCTCTTTCATCCCGACACCCTGAACAACCCGGGTCATGACCCGGAAGACGGGATCGAGTTCTGGGACATGACCAACCGCCAGGATTGGCACATTTGCGAACAGAGCCAGCTGGGGGTGCAGTCCCGGGTATACCAGCCGGGGCCGTACTCGAAGCGGGAGAGTCTGTCAGTGCAGTTCGACCGCGAGGTGCTCAAGGCCCTGGGACGAGATAGACCCTAGCGCAGCTCCTGCAGTATCCCCAGGTAGAGCCGCAGCCCGAACTCCAGCTGGTCGATCGGTACTCGCTCGTCATTTCCGTGGACCCCGCGGCGTCCCTCCTCGACGTCCACCAGATACGGGTCGATTCCATAACAGATGATCCCGGCTGCGGCGTAGTAGGGCCGGTCTGATGCCCCGGTACTCGTGGTAGTGGCAAGGGGAACCTGGGGAAGCAGGCGGTTTGCGACGTGCTCGATGACGCGGGCCAACTCGGTATCCAACGGGGCGGAAAAGCGCCGGGGGATGTCGCCGATCAGCGTGAGCCGGACGCTGGTGTCGGCAATCACCCGCAGCAGGTCCCGCCGGAACGCCACCGTGTCCTGGTCGGGCAACAGCCGGATGTCGAGCTCCACGGAGGCTTCGGATGGGATGGTGTTGGTCTTGTTGGATCCCACCAGGACGGTGGGCGAGATCGTATTTCGGAGCAGCGCATTTCGCTCCGGATCGCTGAGCAGCCAGGCCCGTCCACGAGGTGACTTCAGGGTCGCTGCCGCGTGCTCGAGCCACCGGCGATGTTCTCCTGCCATGGTCCTGGCCTGAGCCTTGAAATACCTGTCCACCGCGGGGGTAACTCGAAGTGGTGTTTCCCACGCGGCGATGCGGGTCAGCACCCTGGCGAGATGGGGTACCGGGTTGTAGGGAGTTGGCTCCGACCCGTGGGACGACCTGCCCTTCACCACCAGCTTCTGCCAGTACACCTGTTTCTCCCCCACGTTCAAACCGAACCAGCGCACCTTTCCGTTCTCTTTCCGGCTGTCTCCGCTTTCGGTGAGGAGATATTCCACATCGGCGAGAAGGTCACGGTGCCGGTCGACGAAGGTGCGCGAGCCCAGCCCGTCAGACTCCTCATCGGCATTGGCGATAAATACGACATCGCGCGGGGGAACGATGCCCGCGCGCTTCATGGCGATGAGGGCCATCAGCTGGACGATACCGTGCCCCTTCATGTCCAGTGCGCCACGGCCCCAGACGTAGCCGTCCTTGATAAGCCCGGCGAAGGGATCCACCGACCAGGATTCGCGCGACACCGGCACCACATCCATGTGGTGGGCCAGTGCAATGGCCTTTCCCGGACCGGTTCCCTTCAACCGGGCGTAGAAGTTGGCGCGCCCCGGCCCTAGCTCCGCCGTGTCCAGGATCTGTCCTTCGATGCCTTCCTTGGCCAGGGTTGCTTTGAGCCAGCGCGCGGTAGCCAGCTCATTCCCGGGCGGGTTGCTGGTGTTGATCCGGATATACTCGGAGAGTCGCTGGGAGGTCTCCTCCCGGAGCCGGTCGTAATCGATGGCCGGTGCCTGCGCAGCAGCGGACAGGGGGAGGGCGAGCCAAAGCGTGGTGGCTCCGCCGAGCCGGAGGATGGATCTGATCATCGAGTCTCCAGAAGCATGCGGCCGGCCAGCTCCTTGACCAGCTTGGCGCTGACCGCCGCGGTGACGCCGGTTCGATCGGCGGCCGGATTGAACTCCACGAAGTCGGCGCCCACCACGGGCACCGCAAGTGACTGCACCACGGCGAGGGCCTGCCGGACCGTGAAGCCGCCGGCCTCACGGTGGGAGATTCCGGGTGCCAGGCCTGGCTCGATCACATCGAGATCGAACGACACATAGACCGGCGTGTCGAATTCGAGCTTGGCCCCGTCGCGCCAGTCCTTCATCTCGATCACCTCCACTCCAAAGCGTTTTACCTGGTCCCGTACGTGCTTTGTCATCGTGCGAATTCCCACTTGGACCAGCCGGTCGGCTAGCCCCTCTTCCATGATCCGGGCGAACGGACAGGCGTGGGAGTATCGATCACCTTGGAACTCATCGTACAGATCTGCGTGGGCATCGAAGTGGAGGATGGTGAGCCGAGGATGGGCCGGCCGAAAGCCCCGGAGTACGGGATAAGAGATCGAGTGATCACCACCGAGCACCAGCGGCCGGCGGCCGGACTCGGCGATGTGTCTGACCGCCGCCTCAATCGCGCGCCGAACCTGCGCCGGATCCTCATTCTCCGCCGGCGTCAGGTCACCCTCATCATCCAACGCCGCGGTGCTGAGATCCACCCCAAGCTCGGTGCATGGATTCCCTGCCTCAGACCACAGCGCCTGACGGATGACGGGTGGGGCTCCCGCAGCGCCTCGCAGAAATGATGAGCTGCCGTCGTAGCACACGCCCAGCAGGGCCACCCGGTGAGAGGGGCTCACTGGGCCACGCCGCCCACATGGGTTTGCCGCTCGAGCCGGGTAAACCCCGCCGCGGCCTCGGGCTCTGGTGCCAGGAGCGAGACCAGGATGCCGGCGAAGAACGAGAGCGGTATGGTCACCAGCGCCGGGTTCTTGAGCGGGAACCAGGCGCTACCCTGCCCCAGGATGTCCACCTGAATGGTGGGCGAGAGATAGATCAGGGTCAGGGTAACGAGGGTCCCGGTGGCCATGCTGGTGACCGCACCGGCGGTGGTGTAGCGCCTCCAGAAGATGGCAAGGACCAGCGCAGGAAAGTTTGCGCTCGCGGCGATGGCAAAGGCCAGTGATACCATGAAGGCTACGTTCTGCCCCTTGAACGTGATACCCAGTCCCACCGCCACGATGCCAAGCATCAGAGTGGCCATCCGGGCGACACGGAGCTGCTCCCTGGCATCAGCCCGTCCCTTCCGCACTACGCTAACCCAGAGATCGTGGGACAGGGCTGCGGCACCCGAGAGCGTAAGGCCGGCCACCACGGCAAGTATGGTAGCAAAGGCCACGGCGGCGATGAAGCCGAGAAACGGGGTACCCCCCAGCAGCTCGGCAAGCAGCGGCGCAGCCATGTTGCCACCCTTGTCCACTGCCTTGATGGCCTCGGGCCCAATCAGCACCATGGCCCCGAAGCCAAGGATGAAGGTGAGCAGATAGAAGAGCCCGATGAGCCCGGTGGCGATGAAGACCGAGGTGCGGGCCGCCCGGGCATCCGGCACGGTGTAGAATCGCATGAGGATGTGGGGCAGTCCGGCGGTGCCGAACATCAGCGCCATTCCCAGCGAGACCGCGTCCAGCGGGTTGGACACCAGCCTGCCCGGGGCCAGGACGCCGGCGCCGTAGCGCTCGGCTGCCGCCGCAAACAGCGCGGCGGGGCTCATGCCGAATCGCAACAGCACCAGCAGGGCCAGCAACAGTGCGCCGCTCATGAGCAGCACCGCTTTCACGATCTGGACCCAGGTGGTCGCGATCATTCCGCCGAAGAGCACGTATCCGATCATCACGATCCCGACCAGGATGATGGCATGCTCGTAACTGAAGCCGAACATGAGTCGGATCAGCCCGCCCGCACCCACCATTTGCGCAATGAGGTAGAGTGTCACCGTGGCCAGGGTCCCCAGCGCCGCCGCGATCCGCACCGGGGTCTGCCGCAGGCGAATCGCCACCACGTCGGCGAAGGTGTACCGCCCCAGGTTCCGGAGCGGCTCGGCAATGAGAAAGAGCACTACCGGCCACCCGACCAGCCACCCGGTCGAGTAGATCAGGCCGTCAAACCCGGTCGTCGAGACCAGCCCGGCGATCCCGAGAAAGGAGGCGGCGCTCATGTAGTCGCCCGCCAGGGCAAAACCGTTCTGCCCGGCGCTGATCGTCCGCCCCGCGGCGTAGAAGTGTTCGGTGGTGTGGGTACGGCGAGCAGCCCAGAAGGTGATCCCGAGAGTGATGCTGATGAAGGCAAAGAAGAACGCCATGGCGACGGCGTTGGGTTGCCCGATGGCGGTATCGGCCGGGGATTGGATCATCGCCCCGACTCCAACAGCGCCCGAACCTGCGGGTCGTAGGTGGTGTTGGCCCAGCGGACGTAGATCCAGGTGAGAACCCAGGACGCCACGATAACCACCGCGCCGAGGAGTATCCCCAGGCTGAGCCCGGGCATCACCTGGACGGCCAGGAGCGAACGCCCGAACGCCACCAGAGCAATGAACCCGAAGTAGAGCAGAATGGTTGCCCCGGTGAGGGTCAGCGCCATCCGCCAGCGAGCCCGGTCGAGGTCACGCAGCCGGGAATCAACCGGGGTCATGTCCGCCTCCGGCTCCCGAGGAAGTAGACCAGGGCGCCACCGGCCACCAGCAGGATCGTGAGGCCGGCGACCTTCGTGACCGCAAGCACCTTGTTGGGCTCATCCTCGGCGGGGATCAGCGCCAACGCGATCGACACCGTGGTGACGGCAAAGCCGAGCGTCGCCAGGGCGATGGCCACCGGCCGCCCGCCCGGAACCCGGATCACCTCCGGGCCGGCCGGCTCCCGCTGGAGCCGGATCATCGAAGCGAACATGAAGAGATAGGGAATGAAGTAGGAGATGATAGCCATGCTCACCAGCACGTCGTACGCGCCTTTGACCGTGGTGCCCGCCTGTCCCAGGAGAATGAACAGCGCGGCGATCACGGCCTGGGTGATCAGGCTGACGTGGGGCGAGCCATAGCGGGGATGAATCTTTCCGAATGCCGCCGGGAGAAACCGGTCGAGCCCGGCCACGAATGGCAGCCGCCCCCCGGCGGCAAACCATGCGCCCGCCTGTCCCAAACCACCCACGACGATCAGCACCGCCACCAGCGGAGCCAGGGCACCCAGACCGATCCGGTCGCTCGCCGTCTCGATGGCCGTCATGAATCCCTCCAGCCGGAGAATCTCGCTCTGCGGCATGGCAACCAGCATCGCGACCGTCCCGAGTATGTAGCAGGCCGTGATGAGTACGCCCGCGACGAGGAGTGCCCGCGGAATATTGCGTCGGGCGTCCTTGATCTCCTCGCCCATCATCGAGGCGCTTTCGAGCCCACTGAGCGAGAAGGCGATGGTAGACCAGAAGACGATGTCCTTGAGTCGCGTGCTGGGGACCAACGTCTCGGCGGTGAACGCGGTGGCCGAGCCGAACCGGATCCAGGCCAGCAGGCCGATCGCCATCAGGAACAGGCCGGGAACCCAGAGCCCGACCGCACCCAGGTTATGAAGCCACTTGCCCACCGCGAGACCGCGCACGTTGAGGCCGGCGGCGAGCGTGAGCGCGAGGAGAGAGAAGGCGATGAAATAGAGCGGACTCTCCGCGAGCTGCTGCCACTTCGGCCCACCGATGAACAGCGCCGTAGCGGCCGTGAAGTAGAAGAGACCGGGAAAGTACGGCAGGTTGCAGGTCCAGTAGGTCCAACCGGTGATGAATCCAGCGAAGTCGCCGAAGGCCCGCTTGCTCCAGACATAACAGCCGCCCTCGTCGGGATATCGGGACGAGAGCTCCAGAACGGTACACATCAGCGGGACGTAGAAGGCCAAGCATGCGATCAGCCAGATGACGATTGCGCTTGGCCCTGCTGACGCCGCGGTCCCGATCCAGCGTACCGTGAATCCGGTGACCAGGTAAAACAGCAACAGGTCGCGAAACCCCATCGCCCGCTGGAGCTGCGCCGGTCCCTCCTGTGCCGAGGCGGCACGGGCGACGGAAGCCGTCACACCATGTAGTTCTTGGGAGGATTTGCCAGCTGCAGGATGGCGCGGTCGATCCGGAACGGCTCGAGATTGTGCTTGCTCCGACCATCCATCACCAGCTCGGACAGGGTTCTTCCGATCAGCGAGGCGAATTTGAACCCATGCCCGCCACCGATGGCCACGACCACGTTCGGATGGCCCGGAACGGCGTCGAGCACGAAGTCGCGGTCCGGCGTGAGGGTGTACAGGCAGGTCTTGGTGTAGATGATGGGTCCGAGGGCGCTGGGGATGTACTTGGCCAGAAAGTCCTGCACCCGCCCGAGCGCGGCCTGGTCCGGCTCAAAGGTCCTGCCGTCGGCGGTGACCTCCTTGCCCCCCGCATCCTGCCCCACCTTGGGCCCCCGTTCGCCAAAGACCGGAAAGCCATAGAAGCAGGGATCGTCCATCCAGATCCAGATGGGAAAGCGTCCCGGCTGAAAATCCCCGGGGCGAGGCGGGGCGAAGTAGGTCACCTGCTCCTGGGTTACCGTGAGTGGCAACTGCACCCCGAAGGGCGCCAGGGCCCGGTTGGACCAGGAGCCGGCCGCGATGACCAGGTGCCGGCAGCGGTACTGTACCCCACCCGCCTGGAGCTCGATCTCGCCGTCCAGCGGCCGGATCGCTTCTACCGGCGCCCGGTCGCGCAGACTGGCGCCGAGCTCGCGCGCCACCCGTTGGTGCGCGGCGTTGCCCCGCGCAGCCATCGCGATGCCGCTTTCCGGTTGGAAGAGCCCGTGAATGTCGTCGGTCAGGCGAAAGGGCGGCCAGCGGCGCATGATCTCATCGGCGTCCAGCGACTCGTAGGGCACACCCGCCGCATCCATGCTGTCGGAATAGTTGCTCAGCGGGATGGCGCTCACCCGGGGGGCAAAGTCGAGCCCGCCGGTCTTGAGCACGACCTGCTCGCCCGCGTCCTCCTCCAGCTGGGCCCAGGTCCGGAAGGCATGCTTGGCGAGCTCGACGTACGCGGGAGTATGGTACGAGAGTCGGATGATGCGGGAGTGGTCCTGCGACTCACCCCGTACATGGCCGAGCTCGAACTGCTCCAGCCCCAGCACCTCGGCCCCGGCCCGCTTGGCGAGCCAGTAGGCCGCCGCGCTTCCGAAGCCACCCAGGCCGAGGATGACATACTCGTAGTCGCGCTTCACCCTCTCACTTCTCACTTCTCACTTCTGGTCCAGTTTTTCTTTGATGTAGCGGCGGATGTCGAGGCTCGCGCTTTCCATCGGTGCGTAGTAGCCGTGCTGGAAGACCCGCGACTGCATGCCGCGCTGGACATTCTCGCAGATGGCCCAATCCTGGCGGTTGACCAAGTCCCAGAAGTCCACCGCGTCGTCGGGGTTGAAGCCAGGCCGCTGGATCTCGGATGGATGAAAGAGGAAGTCGCACACCACCCGGGTATCACCGGGTCCTTGCGGCCACAAGGTGTACGCGGTGACGTGGTCGGCCGAGAGACTGAGCATGAAGTTGGGATAGATCAGCTCCCCCTTGTGGCGGATGCGCTCATCGTCATTGAGCCCATCGAACGGTCTGCGGCTGGTCGTTCCGCTCTCGGTGAAGGTCCAGGCGCCCTCACGGTGCGGGATGCCCCGCTCCCAATCCAGGTCGGACCCGCCCCGCTGCTTGAAGGCCGGCACCAGCCGGCAGAGCTCGGGATGCACCGGGCCGCAGTGGTAGCACTCGTTGTAGTTCTCCAGTAACACCTTCCAGTTGGCTTCTACCTGGTATTCGATTCGCCGCCCCGACCGGAGCTCGCCGAGTGGATAACGGCAAAGCCGTTCCGGTACCTCACCCAGTTGGGACAGGAGACCGTACCTGCGGCTGGAGGCTTCGGCCGGGGTGAGGTTGAGAAAGAAGAACCCGCCCCAGCTGTCGATTCCCACCGGGTGCAGGCCGAGGTCCGACTTGGTGAATCCGTCATCCTCATCGAGGTAAGGAGCGGTGCGAAGGGCACCGTCCAGGGTGTAGGTCCAGGAATGATAGGGACAACGAATGGACCCACCCAACGACCCCCGCCCCTCCGCCACCAGGCGCGATCCGCGGTGCCGGCAGACGTTATAGTGGGCCGCAAGCCTGCCCTCCCGGGTCCGGACCACGAGGACGCTTTCCCCGGCCACGCCGACCGCCAGATAGTCGCCCGCAGCCGGGAGCTCGTCGGCCCGGCCGGCACAGAACCATTCCCGGCAGAAGATGCGCTCCCTCTCCTGGGCAAAGATCTCGTCCGAGAAATAGAACTCCCGGCCGAGTGTCCGCTCCATCATCGCTCTCCACCTTCCGGGCCGTAGAAGAAGACCCAGACGGCCACGTCGTCGGAGAACTCCTCGAAGCGGTGTGGCCGGCCGGCGGGAACGAACAGAACGTCGCCCGGCCCGAAGTCATGCCGCTCGCTGCCGTTTCGAAATCGACCTGACCCCTGAGCCACCACGTAGACCTCGTCCCGGGTGTGGGGCGTTTGAGGATCGTTACCCCGCGGCGCGTACAGCTCCACCGACAGCGTGCCGTGCTGAAAGAGCTCGACGAACCGCTCACCCTCCGGGCCGGGAAGCCGCTGGAGGCCCTCGCTGATGGTGAGGTGGTGTTTGGGCACGGATCGCCCCTGCGCCTCAGGACTTCGCCCGGCGGCGCATGTCCCGCAGGATCTCCCGCGCCGCATTGTACCCGCAGGCCCCCATGACCCCTCCGCCCGGGTGAGTTGCTGCGCCGCACAGGTAGAGGCCGCGAATCGGCGTGCGATAGTCGGCGTAGCCCGGCACCGGGCGCATGAACGAGAGGCTGCTGAGCGACATCGCCCCCTGCATGATGTTGCCGCCGGTGAGCCCGAAGCGCTTCTCCAGGTCGGTGGGGGCCAGGACCTGCCTGCCGATCACCGAGCGCCTGAAGTTGGGAGCGTACTCGTTCATCAGGTCGAAACAGCGCTCGGCGTATTTCTCCTTCTCTTCCTGGAGCGAAAGGCCGGGGGCCAGCTTGTAGGGGAAGTACTGGGTAAACATCGACATCACGTGCTTCCCCGGCGGGGCCAGCGTGTCGTCCAGCACCGAGGGAATCGTGGCTTCGATGATGGGGTATTCAGAGGGGCAGCCGTACTTGGCGCTGTCGTAGGCCCGCTCGATGTACTGCATGGTGGGGGAAATATGAATCGTTCCCCGGTGCTGTAGGCCGGCGGCAGAACCGGGTATCGCCTTGAAGTCGGGCAGCTCGCTGAGGGAGATATTGATCTTGAGACTGGCACTACTGTAGTCGAGGTTCCGAACCGCTTCCACGAAGTCCGGGGGGAGGTCCTGGCCGCCGAGCAGCTTCAGAAAGGTCACATGGGCATCCGCCCCGCTGGCCACCCGCCGGGCGCGGATCTCGGTTCCGTCCTTGAGCACCACCCCGACCGCCTCGCCGCTCTTCACCAGAATACGGGTCACCTCGGAGCTGGTGTGGATCTCGGCTCCCGCTTCCACCGCGGCCGACGCGATGGCATTGCTGATCCCGCCCATCCCGCCGCGCACGTAGCCCCAGACCCCGCGGATCCCGTCACACTCGCCCATGACATGGTGAAAGAGCACGTAGGCCGTGCCCGGCATGGAAGGCGAGGCCATGGCGCCGATGATGGCATCGGTGGCGAGGGTGACCTTCAGCTGCTCCGACTCGAACCAGCGATCGAGAATTGGCGTGGCTGCTCCGGTGAGAATCTCGATCGCTTTCTGGCCATCGGTGCCCAGCCTGGCAAACCTCAGGCCCAGCTTGCCCAGCTGCAGCAGGTTCCGGGGATTGAACGACCAGGGATTGGGTGGAGTCTGGATGAGGGTTGGCTCGATGAAGGCGGCCACCCGTTCCAGCATGGCCTCGTACTTCGGCAGCGCCGCGGCATCCTTGGCCGAGAACTTCGAGATTTCCCGATGGGTCAGGGCCTTGTTGGGCCCCAGCATGAGCGAGCGGCCGTCGGGGAAGGGGGTGAAGGAGGATGGATTCCGGGGCAGCATCTTGAAGCCGTGCCGCTTGAGATCCAGATCCCGGATGATCTCGGGCCGCAGAAGGCTGTTGACGTACGCCGCGGTGGAGACCTTGTAGCCGGGCCAGAGCTCCTCGGTGACGCAGGCGCCGCCGAGGATGTCGCGGCGCTCGAGTACCAGCACTTTGACACCGGCACGGGCCAGATAGGCGGCGGTCACGAGACCGTTGTGACCACCGCCGATAACGATGAGGTCGTAGGACGCGGACATGCTCGCCTGGGGGAAAGAAGGCGTAGTTTAGCGCCGCCCGACCGGGCGGCGCTAGGAGCTAGGAGGGGAACGTTATCGACTGAGCTGAATTTCGGTCCTGGCGTAGACATACCGCCCGTTGTAGCCGAACGGCGAGGCAGCCGCCCAGGGGAAGGTTCCGAAGTTATCGTTGAAGTCCTTCGACGTGCTGCCGTCGGGGTCGACCACAACTGGCGAGCTCGGCTGATCAGGGTAGGTGTCGAACAGGTTCCTGACCCCCACCGCGAGCTTGATCAGATCGAACGCGTACCCCACCTCGGCGTCCACCAGCCCCTTCCCGCCATAGTTCTCCCGGCACAGATCGCAGAAGCCCGGCTGGGCCGAGGAGAATCCACCGAAGTAGGACAGGCGCCCCAGGGCGCTGAAGCGGCTGGCGGTGAGGTTGGCCTGGAGTGTTCCGCGCCAATCCGGCCGCTCGTCCTCGATGCCGATCGCGGTCACCGAGTCGAGCAGCCCCGGCTCGGTGGAGCCAGCGTCAATCAGCACCTGGGGCAAGGGATCGACGTTTCTGATCTTGTTCCGGGTGACGTTGAACGAGGCGGTGAGGTCGAGCGTGCCGCTCGGCCCAGTCGGCACTCGAAGGTTGCCGGCGACGTCCACCCCCTGGGCCCGCGTATCCAGACCGTTGGTAAAGTACTGGACCCCCTGGACGGTGCCGAACCCGGCCGCGCTCAGGATCCCCAGGGTGGCGAGGTCGTCGAAGGTGGCTCCCAGGATGATCTGGTTGTTGATCTGGATGTGGAAGTAGTCGGCCGTGAAGGTCAGGTTGTTCACCGGCGTCACTGCGACCCCGCCGCTGAAATTGAATGCCGTCTCCTCCTCCAGCGGCCTGGAGCCGAGTGCCAGGGCGGCCGGATGGTCCACCGGGAAGACCCCGACGTCGATGAACTGGCCCGCGATCACGTTGGTGGTAACCTTGCCGAAGGCGATCTGGCTCAAACCGGGAGCCCGGAAGCCGGTGCTGGCCGCCGCGCGAAAGGTGACCCGGGGAGAGGGCTGATACCGCACTGCCACCTTCCCGGTGAGCCGCTCGCCGAAGTCGCTGTAGGTCTCGAACCGCCCGGCTACGTCGGCCAGTACCTGGGGCGTGAGATCGGTTTCCGCGTCGACATAGATCCCGAAGTTGGTCCGATGGCGGTCGCTGGCATCGCTCGGGGTAAAGCCGGGAAAGACGGATGAGCCGGCCGGGGCCACGTCTGCGCTGTCCTGATCGAGGTGGAACCCATTCAGGTACGAGGCCAGCTCGCCCGCGCGAATGGCGTAGCGCTCGCGCCGGAATGCGGCCCCGAACGCGAGGTTCACCGGGGCGGGAAGTCCGATCTCAACCGGACGGGCCACGTTCAACGCAGTCACCAACTCCTGGCGCAGAACTCGCCCGGCGAAGAATGACAGCTGGTTGGGAATTCCCGGATCATCCGACGTCCCCAGCGTCAGGTCCGGTCCTGGCGCGCACGGCAGGTCAAGGCACGGACCCAGCGAGGCGTTCAAGGTGTTTCGGATGTTGTAGTCGAAGCTATTATGACCGAACTGGGCGCCCAGATCGTAGCTCCAGCCGGACAGCAGTCCGCGGAGCCCGCCCGCCACCGAGTAATCGGTGGGCTTGCCGTTGATCTCGGGAAGAAAGCCCAGCGGATAGATCTCCCTCCAGTTCCGGTTGTTGCCGGCGGTCCGGCGGTAACCGTTCCCGGTCCCGTCCCGGTGGCTGTATCCCCCGAAGCTGTAGATCTCGCTGCTGCCCGCCTCGTTGAGGGGCATGCGGAAGTTGGCGAACCCCAGCACGTCCTTCTCCAACCCATCGCCCCAGTGGTGATTGGGTTGCGGCACCGGGTTGCGCTTCTGGACCACCTGGCCCTTGTCGTTGATGGAGTCGAGGGCGCCGGTTCCGGCATCCTCGAACGGATCGGCCCAGGCCCGATTCGTGGGCTGCCGGTCGCGGAACTCTCCGAAGAGGCCCAGTGATCCTCTGCCGACCGGGATGCCCCACCCTCCGTTGACGGTCACCGTGGTGCCGTCGTCGGGGTAGTCGTCGCTGGTGTAGCGCCCCGCGTCGCCGTTGAGGAAGGGAGAAAAGGTGCCGTCCTTGAGCACCAGGTTGACCACCCCCGCGATCGCGTCCGACCCATACTGCGCCGCCGCTCCGTCGCGCAGCACTTCGATACGGTCGAGCGCGCCCGAGGGGAGGGCGTTCAGGTCCACGCCGCTCGAGCCTGCGCCCATGCCGTAGTTGAAGCTGTTGACCACGGCGGTCTGGTGCCGCCGCCAGCCATTCAGGAGCACGAGGGTGTGATCCGGACTCAGCCCTCTCAGGGTGAAGGGACGGACGATGTCGCCGGCGTCCACCACGCTCTGGCGGGGAAAGTTGATGGAGGGGGCTACCGCCTGGAGGATGACGCTGGTCTCGCTGCTGCCTTGCTGCTGGAGCTCCTCCGCGGGAAACACGTCCACCGGCACGGCCAGCTCTTCAGCCGCAGTGTGACGGGCCCGGGATCCGATCACGACATCGATCGGCGCCAGCTGGACCGTGCTGCGCGCCAGTGTGAAGTTCCGCCGGGTCTCGTCGTTTGCCACCACCGTGACCGCCGCGCTGGCCGCTCGGAAGCCGATGAGCCGGGCTCGCACCGTCCGCTGACCGGCCGGCACACCCCGAATCTCGTATTCACCCTGGTTGCCGGAGGTGGTTCTGAGTCCGGTACCATCGACTGTGATCGAGGCATTGGAAAGGGGGGAGCCGCTACTATCGGCCACGCTGCCGCGGATGGTGCCGGGCCCCTGAGCCGCGAGTGGCGCCGCTACTGTCAGCACGAGTCCCACGATCATCCTAACGACCGCGCGCATCATAGGACCTCCCTATGGGTTGGACTTGGGCCCGAGCACCAGGGCGGTGTGGGGCTGAACGCGTCCAGGTCGAGATGTCCGGTCACCCACCCGCATGCGCCACAAGGCAGCCGGACGCCGCGAAGCCGGCGTGGCGAGATGCTGGGTGCCTGGAGAAATGGAAACGTGCCGTAGCTGACGGCCACGGCTAACGTGCGACCAACCGGATGGGGTGTCAATAGTAAGCAGCAGCCCGACAAGTCAGTACACGGAGAAACTCGAGGCAGCCAGGTGGTTCTCCAGGGTCCAGCTAATCACCTGGCCAGGATATACCAGAATGGTCTCACTGGTGTAAGCCTTGCCCGCTACGGGAAGAGCCCGCAGTCGTACACCGCCATTCGTATGCAACCGATGGGACGAAAAGTCAAAGGTCGCACTGCTCAGGGCAGACACCATCCCGAGTCGCTGAGGGAGTCCTCCCGCCATCAGGTACACAGTGATGTCGTTCCAATTATGGCTCTCCACTTCCACCAGCACCTTGGTTCCTGCCGCCGGACCCGAGGAGCTCTGCTGTCGCGAGGAGAACAGGCCACAGCCGGCAGTCAGGGCCAGCAATGCAGTACAGGCGAGTGCGATGCGCGCGACGGACATGGGTCGACTCTCGGGCCTTCCGGCGGGGCTGCCTTCGGTCATGCTCCGTACTGAAACGATGTGATGGGTTTCAAGATACGACCGGGACCCGCCCACGGAAGCGGGCGTCTATTGACGCCCCTTGATACGGGCCGTAGAATCTGCTGCCAGAGCGCCCAGACAGCTCGGGCGTCCCGCATTTCGACACATCCGGTTCTCGTACAACTGCCCGCTAGCAGGACCTGGCACGCTCCCCGCCGGTATGGAGGACGCCTCGTGCTCAACTCTCGTAGGGTGCTCATCACAGTCGCAACGTTCCTGAGTCTTGCCGGCTCAGCTGCCGCACAACAGCCTACCACTTTGACGGGGACCGTCAGCCGCGAGGACGGGACGCCGCTGGGTGGCGCAACGGTCTCCATACCCGCACTCGGAATTGGCACTACATCCAGGTCGGATGGAAGCTATGGCGTCCTGGTCCCGGCCGGACGAGCCCAGGGTCAAACGGTGGCAGTCACGGCGCGGGCCATCGGCTTCAAGCCGCAAACCGTCCAGATCGCTCTCTCCGAAGGGCCCCTCGCGCAGGATTTCGGCCTCGCCGCTAATCCCCTTCAGCTCGGTGAGCTGGTGGTCACCGGTGCCGGGACCATCTCGGAGGTGGAGAAGCTCGGCAGCGTGCGGAACAGCGTAGACTCGTTGCTCATCACCCGCAGCAACGAGACCAATATCGTCAGCGCCCTCTCGGCCAAGGCTCCCAACGTCGAGGTACTCTCCACCTCGGGTGATCCTGGAGCCTCGAGCTCCATTCGAATTCGGGGCGCGAATACGCTGGGGAGCACGGGTGAGCCGCTGTTCGTGGTCGACGGGGTGCCAGTCGACAACTCCACCGTGACCACCACGACCTTTGACGGAACCGGGTTCGGCGGCCAGCAGGGCACCGCCGCGCCCAACCGTGCCTCGGACATCAATCCGGCAGATATCGAATCGGTCGAGATTCTCAAGGGAGCGGCTGCCGGCTCCATCTACGGCGCCCGGGCGGGCCAGGGCGTCATCCTGATCACGACGAAGCGGGGACACGCGGGGGCCACGACCTACTCGCTCAGCTCCTCGCTCTCGGTCAACGATGTGCACCGGTTCCCCCAGCTCCAACAGGCTTACGGTCAGGGAGGCGAAGACGACCTGGGCGTCATCACGGCGGAAACTTGTGTTCCCGGCGGGGCACTCGACTGCGAGGGCACTTCCGATAGCTGGGGTCCGGCCCTCGCCCCCGGCACGCCGACCTTCGATCATGCCCGCGAGATGTTTCGTACCGGGCTCACGACCGACAACACGCTCGCCATTTCCGGCGGAAACGATCGCACGGCCTTTTATCTGTCAGGCTCTTACACCAATCAGACCGGCACCTTCGTAGGGCCGCAGAATTCCTATAAGCGCTACTCCTTCCGCCTGAAGGGGTCGCACCGAGTGAAGGACAACTTTACCGTGGGCGGCAACGTCGCGTACTCCAATGCCGACGGCCGCTTCATCCAGAAGGGCAGCAACTTCAGCGGCGTATTGCTCGGGGCCTGGCGGAGCGCACCCGAATTCGACAACCGGGTCTATCTGGACCCCACCACGGGCCTGCACCGCTCCTACCGCTTCCCCAATCCGTCGGCCTCATCCTTCGGGGCAAGCCGAGGCTACGACAACCCGTTCTTCACCGCCAACGTACCCATCAGCTCGGCGATTGCCGACCGGGTGTTCGGCAACGTGAGCCTGGAGTATGTCCCGACACCGTGGTTGCGATTCAACTACACCCTGGGAGTGGATTACTCCGGCGACGATCGGCTGCAGGGACAGCCACAGACCTCGTCTAACATTCCCAATCCCTTGGGCCAGGTGGTCAAGGTGGACCTGGTAACTCAGCAGGTGGATCACAACCTGACCGGCACGGCCACGTACAAGCTGAGCCCGAGCCTGGGAGGCAGTTTCACGCTGGGCCAAAACCTGAACACCCGCAGCCTGCGGCAGCTCGGGGGGGTGGGCAATAGTCTCCTTGCACCCGAGCCGTTCACTCTGACCAACACCGCCAGCCAGCTTCCCCCGATCGACAACGAGACCAAGGTCCGCATCGAGGGGTACTTCGGGCAGGGCACGCTGGACATCTCGGACCAGCTCTTCCTCAAGGCAGGGCTGCGGTATGACGGTGCCTCGACCTTCGCTCAGGACAATCTGCGCAGCTGGTATCCCAGCGCGAGCGCGGCCTGGCAGTTCACCAAGCAGGCCGGCGACCTGGGCGGCAACCTCACCTACGGCAAGCTGCGCGCAGCGTATGGCGAGGTGGGTACCCAGCCGAATCCCTACCTGACCGTGTTCACCTTCCTCAGCGGCGGCACCTTCCAGGACGGTTGGGGTGATAATCTCACCGCGTCTCAGAACGGCTTTGGGGGCCTCTTCAGCGATACGACCCGCGCCACCCAACTCAAGCCGGAGCGCACCCGTGAGCTCGAGCTCGGCGTCGACCTGGGGCTCTTCAACGATGTCGCCGACTTGAGCTTCACCTGGTACCGTCGCACCTCCAAGGACGTCATCCTGACCCTGCCGGTTGCCGCCAGTACCGGCTTCATCAACGCCGCTACCAACGGTGCCGAAATCCGAAATGCCGGCACCGAATGGGCGCTCAACATCCGGCCGATCACCAAGCGTGACTTCTCCTGGGATCTCGGCTTTCTCTTCTCGACCAATCGAAACCGGGTGGTCAGCCTGGCGGGCGCACAATTCGTCAGCTACGGCGGCGTGGGTGGCTTTGCCCTCTCGGTGGCGGAAGTGGGGCAGCCCGTCGGGGCGTTTCGCGACTACGACTACATCCGCTGTGGCCGTGGCATCACCGTTCTGGATGCCACCGCCACCGAAGTGAATGTGGACGACCTCTGCGGGGCGGAAGCCAATAGCCAGCAGGCGCTCTTCATCAACGACGGGACCTACAGCAACACCGGCCTCGATGCTGGCGCCGGCGCCGGCTATCCGCTGCTCGAGCCCGACAGCCGCATCATCGGCGACCCCAACCCGAAATGGAGCGGCTCGATCCGCAGCGGTCTCCGATTGGGGAAGATCTCGGTTTCCGGTCTGCTCGACATTCGCCACGGTGGGTTGGTGTATAACGGGACCCGCGGCGCGCTCAACGCCATCGGCACCTCCAAGGAATCCGGCGACCTGCGCGGCACCTCCGTCGTTTTCGGCGACAACTTCATGCCTGGCGCCGTCGCCGGACCGGGTGTTGGAACCAGCGCAGTACTGGATCAGAACTGGTTCCAGAACTACTACAGCACCTTCACGTTCCTGGGGCAGCCGTTTTATGAGAGCGCCAGCTTTGTGAAGCTGCGTGAGGTCTCGGTGGGCTACACCTTCACCGGTGGCTTCGTAAGCAGGGGCCTCGGTCTCAGCAGCATGGATGTCCGGGTGGCAGGCCGGAACCTCGCAGTTTGGACCCCGTATACCGGCGTGGATCCGGAGACCAATCTCACCGGGGCCGACACCGGCGCCCGAGGAATCGAGTGGTTCAACAACCCACAGACACGATCCTTCGTGTTCTCGGTCACCCTAAACCGCTGATGCCCACCCGACCAATCGAGGTTCATGCTATGCGCAAGCATTTCGCGACGGCGATGATCGTGCTCGGTGCCGGTCCGGGGATCACCGGCTGCAGTGACTTTCTCAGCGGTCCCAAGTTGTCCGACAACCCCAATCGCCCGGTCGCCGCAACCAATGCCAATCTGCTGGTGGCGTCGCAAACCAACCTCTCCGGCATACTAGAGGGCCACCTCGGACGTACCATCTGCGTCTGGATGCAGCAGTGCGCCGGCACCCAACTCCAGTACGCCAGCCTTGGCCAGTACATCGTTGGCGACGACGACTACTTCATCGCGTGGTCCCAGATCTATGGCCCCGGCGGGCTGGTCGACCTCCGATTGTTGCAGCGCCAAGCGCTCGCCACTGGTGACTCCGCCTACGCCGGTGTCGCCAAGGTGCTGGAGGCCTGGTACGTCGGGCTGGCGGCTGACGCCTGGGGAGACGTGCCCTACTCCCAGGCGGTGGACTCCACAGTCCCGACGCCGGCGCTCGACCCTCAGGAGCAGGTCTATGCCGCCCTCCAGACCAAGCTCGATGAGGCCATCGCGTCGATGAACGCCAGTAACCCTGGTGGCAGTCCTCCCGGTATTGAAGATCTGGTCTACGGCGGGCGACCTCTCCAAATGGACCGCCCTCGCCTACACGCTGAAGGCCCGGTATCACCTGCACACCGCCGAGCGGTTGGGACCCCCGGCATATGCGGCGGCGGCGGCGGCGGCGGCCAATGGCATCGCCGATCCCACCGGCGATTACCTGGCCTACCACAGCGCGGCGTCAACCGAGAGCAACCTTTACTTCCAGTTCACCGGGCAATGGGTGGACTATCTGTCGGCCGGAAAGGCATTGCTGGATCTGCTGCAGAGCACCGGGGATCCGCGGCTGAGCGAGTATTTCGACCCCAACGCCGACGGCGACTTCGTGGGAGCGGATCCGGGCGAAGACATCGGGGTCTCTCCTTCACCACTGAGCGCGACGCGCCTGGATGCCAGCTTCCCTCAGCCCCTCGCCACCTGGGCAGAGAACGCGCTGATCGCCGCGGAAGCAGCCAGCCAGGGCGGGGATGATCCCACGGCACGCGCCAACCTCGATGCCGTTCGGGCCGATGCCGGCCTGGCTCCCGTCGGCGCAGTCAGCGGTCCTGCACTGCTCCAGGCCATCATGACCGAGAAGTACATTCGGCTGTTTCAGAGTCCCGAAGCCTGGAGTGATTACCGTCGGACGTGCATTCCCGCGTTGGTACCGGCCCCCGGGGCAACGTCCATCCCCGCACGGGTTGTCTACCCGCTCAGCGAGCGGAACGCGAATACCAGCATTCCCGACGGCGGGCCGCTCCAGAACTGGAACGACCCCATCCCGTGTCCCTGATCTAGTGCACTGCGACGCTGGAGCGCGCCAGGTCGCTCTCCAGCGTCCACTCGATCTCCTGGCCGGGTCGTGCCACGAAGGTGTCGGTCGTGTGATCGTCCGGGGCTCCCACCGCGTGCCCGCGGAGCTGGACGAGGCCGGAGGGGCCGAGTCGCCGGCTGGCTATGATGAAGGTCGAGGTCTTCACGGCGGTGGCGAGCCCGATCCGGTCCGCGACGCCGTCGTGCAGCAGGTAGACGATTACATCGTTCCAGTGGTGGTTTTCTACCACCAGAGCGATCTCGGCGCGAGATTCCGATGCGGCGGCCGATTCGGTCCCGTGCCGGGCACAACCCGACGAGCCGAGCAACGCGAGCACCAGAAGAATCGGTGCCGTCCATCCTTTAGTGCGTTGCGGCCTGCCTCGCGGGGTGCCTGAGGTACCGGCCATACCACTCCAGATACCGCTCCAGGCGGTCTCGCCGGTAGCTTGGCTTCTTGATCTCGTGGTACTCTCCCGGGTAGATGATGAGCTCGGTTTCGCGCCCCAGGCTCCGGAGCGCCTGGTACATCTGCTCGGAGTTGAGCAGCGGGACGTTGTAGTCCTGGTCGCCACAGAGGAACAGCGTGGGGGTGACGATCCGGTCGGCGTGGAAGAAGGGGAACGAGACTCTGGTATAGGTCTCGGGGTTGGTCCACGGTGTCCCCAGCTCCGCCTCATACTCCCGAACATACTGATCGGTGCCGTAACCGGCGAGCGCATTCGACTGCCCTGCCCCGCTGATCGCCGCCTTGAACCGGCGGTCGCGTGCGATCACCTGATTGGTGAGAATGCCGCCGTAGCTCCACCCGCCCACGCCGAGCCGCCCGGGGTCGGCGACACCCACGGCGACCGCGTAATCCACGGCTGCCAGCACGTCCTGCCCGTCCTTGTTGCCCCAGTCCGCCCAGATCGCCGTGGAGAACTTCTCACCCCGCCCCGAGCTTCCCCGCGGATTGGCGGCAACCACCGCGAACCCGTCGGCTGCGAGGAGCTGCCACTCGAGATCGAACTCGTTGGAGAACTGGTACACCGGGCCGCCGTGGATCTTGAGCACGGCCGGAACCCGGGTCCCTGCCTGGTAATCGAGGGGGCGGACCAGGAAGCCATGGATCAGTGTACCGTCCTTGCTCTTGAAGGAGATCTCCTCGACCGGAGCCAGCCGGATGCCCGCGAGCCAGTTGTCGTTCTGGCGGGAGATCCGCCGAAGGGCTCGACCCTCCACGGCGAACACTTCGGCGGGCATGGTCGGAGTAGCGGCGAGCACGGCGAGCTTCCCGCCGGGACCCACCGAGAGGTCGCTCACAAAATCGCGACCCTGGGTGAGCTGCTGGATCTTCCCCCCTCCGGACGGTACACTCGCCACACTGGTGACCCGGTCATCCTCGAGCAGGAAGAGAATCGAAGCCCCATCGGCCGACCAGGCCGGCGAGAGCACGTTGCGATCGAGCGCCGCCGTCAGGACCCGGGCCGGACCACCTGCCACCGGCACCACCGCAAGCTTCTGCCCCGCGTAATAGATCAGCTTGAGCGAACCGCCCTGCACGTATGCCAGCTGCTTGCCATCGGGACTCCACGAGGGTGCGCGGCCACCCCACTCGAGGGTCCATGTCGGGACCCTCGAAAGTCGTTAGCTGCCGCGGCGAAGCCCCGGGGCGCGCCTCCACCAGGTGAAGATCCCAGTTGTTGGTGCGGTCGAACTCGGGCCGGCGTTTGCTGACGAAGGCGATCCAGCGCCCATCGGGGGACCAGGAGGGCCACAGCTCGTTGTAGTCGCCCGGCGTGAGAATCTCGGCCTTCCGGCTGGTCAGATCGAAGAGGTAAAGGTGATCGCGGCGATTATCGAGGTACCCGGTCTCGTCCTCTTTGAACTGGAATCGGCTCAGTACGATCGGCCGGGGCGTGGTTTTGAGAGCTGTATCCCGGCTCGAGGCGGCGGAGTCGGGGTCGGGATCGCTGACGATGAGCGCCAGCCGCTTGCTGTCGGGCGACCAGGCATAATCCGAAACCCCGCCCGGGAGATCAGTGATCCGCTCGGCCTCCCCTCCCGAGCGATCCAGCAGCCAGAGCTGATCCACCTCCCGAGCATCATCCCGATCGGAGAGAAAGGTCAGGTACCGCCCATCGGGGCTCCAGCGCGGAGTGTCCTCGCTCGACTTGGCCGATGTGAGCCGCACGCTCCGGACACCGTCCCAGCTGGTCATCCAGACGTCACTGTTGGCCCGGTCTTCGACGCTGTCCGCCTGGGAGACGGTGTAGGCCACCCACGCCCCATCGGGCGAGAGCTGGGGGTCGCTGACCTCCCGGAGGCGGTACAGGTCATCCACTGTCAGCGTGCGTCGGGTCGCAGTTTGACCCAAGGCTCCGGGAGCAATGGCAACGCACAGAAACGCAATTCGATAAAGTGCAGTCAAGACCACGTCGAGGCTCCTGTCGAATGAAGCACCGCGTCAGGGCTGTTTATACACCACACCGCCCTTCATGACGAACGCCACCGTGCCGAAGCGGGCCAGGTCAGCCAAGGCATCTCCCTCCACCGCAATGATGTCGGCATACTTGCCCGGCGCGATCGACCCCACCCGATCGCTCCACCCCATCAGCTCCGCGGCCACCGAGGTGGCCGACTGGATCGCCGCCATCGGCGTCATTCCATAACGAACCATGTAGGGGAGCTGTTTGGCATTCCAGCCCGTGGGGGTAGACCCCGCTGTCGGTTCCATAGGCGATCCTCACCCCGGCAGCCACGGCCTTCCGAAAGCCCTGTCGCTGAGCCTCGGTGGTCTCATCGTTCTTGCGGAGAAACTCAGCCGGCCACTTCTGCTCCCGGCCCACGCTGGCGATGTAGTCCCCGTTATAGATGTCGGCGACCAGATAGGTACCCCGTTCCTTCATCAGGGCGATGGCTTCATCGTCCATCAGCGAGCCATGCTCGATCGAGCGAACCCCGGCTCGCACGGCGTTCTTGATCCCCTCCGCTCCATGGGCGTGCGCGGCCACGAAGGTGCCATACTGGGCAGCCTGGTCCACCGCGGCCTTGATCTCCGCTTCAGTGAACTCGGAGACACCCGGTTTGGTCCCCCGGGTCAGCACCGCGCCCGTCGCCAGAATCTTGATGAAGTCGGCCCCGCCGTTGAGCAGCGCCCGAACTCTCTGGCGCACCTCGGTCACCGAGTTGGCCACCCCGAAGCGGAAGTCGGGCGGGAGGACGACGTCCGGAGCCATCCCGGTCACCTCGCCCGCTCCGGTCGAGACCGTCACGTAGGCACCCGCCACGGCCATCCGGGGGCCGATAACCGTGCCGTCGTTGATCGCGTCGCGGAGGGCAGCGTCGACAAAGGCGCGATAGGTGCCGACGTCCCGTACCGTGGTAAAGCCGGCGAGCAGGGTCGCGCGGGCGTTGCGCACTCCGCTGAACGCCTCCTGGGGACCGGAGCGCTCCAAGGGCGCCAGGGGAGGGCCGGTGAGGTCGCCGATCAAGTGGGAATGACAGTCGATCAGACCCGGCACTACGGTGTAACGGGACAGGTCGACCACCCGGGCGCCGGCGGGAATCCGAGCCGAGCCAGGTTGCACCGATTCGATCCGCTCGCCCCGCACCAGGATTACCTGATCGCGACGGAGCTCACCCTTTTGGGTATCCACCAGCCGGCCGGCACGGATGGCCGTCAGCCCCTGGCCGGTGGCCGGCCAGATTGGAGCGACAGCCGCGAGCGCCATCACGGCGAGCCGTGAGGTGAATCGCGTCATGAAAACTCCGAGGGATGGAAAAGTAGAACCCCGCGGGGAGAGCTGACCCGCGGGTGTGCGGAATATATCGCTGTACTTCTAGGAGGGCGAACCTACTCCTTGGGCTTCTTTACCTCGACCTTGGGCAAGGTCACTTCCTTCTTCTCGGTTCCGACGGTAGGCACGTTGATGGTGTCCTTGACGGTACCGGTCTCGACGCTTGGTGTGTTCACGGTATCCGTTTCGGTCCCAACCACCGGCTTCTGGACTTCGTACTGTCCTTCACCCGTCTTCTTGCAGGCGCTGAGCGCGGTAAGCGCAGCGAGCGCGACAACCAGCGTGAGCTTGTTCACGAGCGACCTCCCCAGGAGAAACCGACACCAGCCATGGAAATCCGTGCCTCCAATCTCTTCCAACGCCTCTCCAGGGACAGTGTTGCGGATCACTGGGCCTCCCGCCTGCCGGGCGGACAAACCCGAGGCGGCGAAGGTTTTCCTCAGAAAATGTAGATGATGTTGACAGGATTGTTTGTAACTGCTTCATCAACAATGTGATGTACGTCACAATGGTGCCAAAATACTTGATAGAGACTGGGCTCACCGCCGCCCCGGGCCACTCCTGCTAGCCTGGAGGGTCCATCGCTGTTCACCCTGACCGTGAGGTGGCCGTGACTGATTCACTCCGATCTGCGGCAGTTGGGTTGTTGCTGGCCGCCGCTGCGGGATCCGGTGTGGTGGGTTGTGCCCGTCATGCACAACGTGGCTTGGTGATTGGTGCGGCCGGCGGGGCGGTGGCCGGTGGGATCATCGGCAAGGTGGCCGGCTCAACGGCCAAGGGAGCCATCATCGGCGCCGCTGTCGGGGGCGCGGCCGGTGCGATCATCGGCGATCAGATGGACCGTCAGGCGGCGGAACTGAAGCTGAAGGTAAAGGGTGCCAAAGTCGAGCGTGTCGGCGAGGGTATTCAGGTCACCTTCGAGTCCGGCCTGCTGTACGACTTCGATTCCGAAACGGTGAAGGCCGCGTCGAAGACGAATTTGCGGGAGTTGGCGACCAGCCTGGAGAAATACCCCGATTCCGACATCCTCATCCTGGGTCATACCGACAGCGTCGGAACCGACGAATACAACAAGAGCTTGTCGGTGCGGCGGGCCGATGCGGCGGCCGAGTATCTCATCTCCCAGGGTGTGCGCCGCACCCGGGTAGGTACCGGTGGCCTGGGCGAGGAGGAGCCGATCACATCCAATGCCACCGAAGAGGGCCGGCGTCAGAACCGCCGGGTCGAGGTGGCCATCTATGCCAGCGAGAAGCAGCGGAATGAGGCCCGGCAGAAGGCGGGAGGGTAAGCCGTAAGTGGGTCGGCGGGTAGGCGGGTAGGCGGTCAGCAGGTTTAAGGAGGGTGTCACCCTGAGCGCAGCGAAGGGGCCGAAGCTCGACAAAGCTTCCGGCCCCTCCGTGGTTCGTAGCTCATTCTCCTACCCGCTTACCCGCCTACCCGCCTAGTTCTGCACCAGAATCAGATACTTCGACGGTGTCCAGAACTCCTCCGGCGCCACGATCTCGACCACACCCTTGACCTCTCCCTTGTTGGTCACGTCGCCCGAGAGGAATTCGGGGCTCTGACGGGACACAATCTTGTATTTCTTGTCGATCCGGGGCAGCGCAATTGAAAGGGTCTGGGTCTTATCGATGGCGGTGAACGCCGCTGGATTCAGATTCCGGGCGGGCTCGAGCCGGGTGCCGCCGAATATGAGGAACTTGGAACCTTCCTTGGTGACCACCCCCTCCTTGAGCAGCTCGTCTTTGGTCCCAACAGCATAGTAGACCGTATTCTTGTAGCTGATCAGGTTGGCTACGGATCCTCTCAGGGTGTTCCGTTCCTTGCCGAGGGTATCGACCTGGCCCGCCAGCAAGGCGATCTGTGACCTCTGGGCCTCATTCTCCGCCCGCTGCTGCTCGGCGGCGACCTTGAGGTCCTCAATGGTCTGCTTGTAGGTGGCGATCTGTGCCAGGAGCCTGGTGTTCCGGATTCTCGCCGTCTTGGCCCGGGCCTCGGCGGCGGTCAGCTTGGCCTCGCTCTCGTTCAGGCGTGCGATGACCTGCTGGATCCGCGCCAGCGTCGCCTTGCGCTCCTCGCGATCACGGATCGCGCCCGGAAGCCCGGGGTCGGAGCCACCGGAGGCGACGGCCACGGTCTTTGCCTTGGCCAGCTCGCTGTTGAGATCACTTACGAACTGGGTCGTCTCCAGCACCTCGGTCAGCAGGCTGTCCTTCTGCGCCTCGGCCGCCCGGGATTCGGCCAGCGCCTTGGCCATCTCGGCCTTGTATGGGTTGCACCCCGGCGCAGCCATGCCGATCAACAAGATCAGGCCAGCGTACCTCATCTTGATCCTTTCGCATCTTCTTGACAATAGGTGACTTACGCGCTTCGGCCAAGGAATCTGGCGTTCCGGATGGGAACGCTCAGGTCCCTTCAGGAGGATTATCGGCAGCTATCGGCCTAAACTGTTGCCCCGGGTCAGTCGTCGTCGTCCTCTCCGTCACCACCCTTGCCGCCCTTGTTCTTTTTCCCTTGCTCCCGCTCGACCGCGGTTACGACGAAGGTGGTGCTGAGCGCGGCAGCTGATACCACGCGAGCCTCCACCTGGTGAGACCCGCTCTCGCTACCGAGGCGAACCTCGGCGCGGGCGAGGCCCTCGGTGTCGGTGGCTGCCTGTGCCGGGTTGACCCGCGCGGCCGGGACATCGCTGGTGAACTCAAAGACGATTGGGACCCCGGCAATGGGCCGGGAGCTCGCGTCCGTGAGCTTTACGACCAGCGGGTCGTCCAGCGCGCTACCCACAGTTCCCTGTTGGCCATCACCTGATACCGCTCGAAGCGCGACAGGGGAGCCGTCATCGGGAAGGGTGAGACTACCGCCGGCGCATGCGGTGAAGGCGGTGGCAAGGACCAGAGAGAACAGTCGGTGGGGGGTGCACATAGGCGATCCATCCGGGCTTCAAGGAGCGTGGTGTATCGCAATGCGTTCCAAAAGCATACGGCGATATCCCCGGATCCGAAATGAGCTAGCTCACACCGGCCGCATCCTTCGCCTGGTCACCCGGCCGATCAGCCAGTGGGGGGTGACCCGGAGGAGCAGCACGAGGAGCTTGTAGCGGAGCCCCGGCACGCACACTACCGGCCGGCCCCGTTGGAGCGCTGCAAGCGAGGTATCTACTACGCTAGTGGCGGAGAGCCACATCCATCCTGGGAGATCCCCCATCTCCACGCCCATGCGTTCGTGGAATTCCGAGTGGGTGAAGCCCGGGCACAGCGCCTGCACCCGGACCCCGGTACCAGCCAGCTCTGCTGCAAGTCCCTCGCTGAAGACCCTCAGGTACGCTTTGGTGGCGCAGTAGTTCACGTTGTAGGCAGAGAACAGGAATGAGGCCACGGAGGAGACGTTCACGATCGCCCCCTGCTTGTTCTTGAGCAGTACCGGAAGGGCGGCCTGGCTGAGACGCATGGGGGCCATGACATGGAGCTGGAGCATGGCCTCCTGGCGCGCCGGGCTGCCATCGGCCACCGTGTCTCGAGTCCCGAACCCGGCGTTGTTCACCAGCAGGGCGAGGTTGGGGGAACGGGTGAGCGTCTCGGCCAGAAGGCTCACGTCGGTATCGATCGTGAGATCGGCGGGAAAGACCTCCACCCCTACGCCGTACCGCTGCTCGAGCTCCTGCTTCAATGCTTCCAGCCGATTGCCGTCTCGGGCCACCAGGAGGAGGTCGTGCCCGCGGGCCGCGAGCCGCTCGCAAAACACCTTGCCGATCCCCGCGGACGCTCCGGTTACGACGGCCAGTGGTCGGGACTCTTGGGCTGACATGCCGACATCCCCTTAAGAGAGCCAGGAAACAGCCGCGGACAATACCAAGCGCCGGACGATCCGGCTCAGCGCTGGAGGCCGCTTTTTGCGGCGGGTTCCAGGGGGCGGTCCTGGCTGCTGCCTGCGGGCTTCGATGAGAGCGATCGCAGCCTTCGCGCCGCCTCCTCCAGGACATCGTCGGTTTTGCAGAAGACGAACCGCACCAGGGACTGTCCTCCACCACCGTCCCGGAAGAAGCTCGAGCCGGGTACCGGCGTTACCCCGATCTCGCGCGAAAGCCACACCGCAAACTCGGTATCCGAGAGGGCGGGGCCGGAGCCGCGCACTGCCGAGAGCCCGGAGAAGTCTGTGAGGATGTAGTAGGCACCCTCCGGAGGAGTACAGATGAATCCGGATTGGATCAGAGCCCCATAGAGGAGGTCCCGCCGGGCCTTGTAGGCGGCGGCGAGTCCGTCATAGAAGGTCCGATCCAACCCGTCGAGCGCGGTGGCGACTCCCTCCTGCAGCGGGGCCGGGGCGCCAACAGTGAGGAAATCGTGGACCTTGCGGATGGCGTCGGTGAGGCCGGCGGGCGCCAGGATCCAGCCGATCCGCCACCCGGTGACGCTGAACGTCTTCGAGGCGCCACTGATGGTCACCGTACGCTCTCGCATCCCAGGCAGCGTGGCCAGCGGGAGGTGCTCTCCCTCGAACCGGATGTGCTCATAAATCTCGTCGGTGACGGCCAAGGCGTCGTGCTGCACGCAGAGATCCCGGATCGCCTCGAGCTCGGCCCGGGACAGTACCCGCCCCGCAGGATTGCTCGGAGTATTGACGATGATCGCGCGGGTCCGCGGGGAGAACGCCGCCCTCAGCCGGTCCAGGTCCAGCGGGCGGCCGGGCTCGAGCGGAACGTACACCGGCTTGGCGTCGGCCAGGATCGTGTCCGGGCCATAATTCTCGTAGAACGGCTCGAAGACGATCACCTCATCTCCCGAATTCACCACCGCCAGCAGTGTAGCGATCATCGCCTCGGTGGCCCCACAGGTGACCGTGATCTCCCGCTCCGGATCCACCTCGAGCCCGTACCAGCCGTGGTACTTCCGGGCCAGCGCATCGCGGAGTCGCTGGGCTCCCCAGGTGATGGCGTACTGGTTGATGTCATCGTGAATTGCCCGCGCGGCCGCTTCCTTCAGCATCTCGGGCGCGGGAAAGTTGGGGAATCCCTGGGCGAGGTTGATCGACCGGTACTCACGCGCCAGGCGGGTCATGCCTCGAATGACCGATTCGCGGAACCCATGAGTACGGCGTGCGGTCTGCAATTGTGGCTCGCTGGTGGAATGACTGTGCAGGGATAGGTGAAGAGTATAGCGGCTCACAGAGTCATTGCGAGAGCCTGCCTTTGAGGGGCGCCCGGCGCCGGACACAACCCGGACCAGGAGAGCTGAGGGATCGACTGACCGGTTTCGACTGGCCCGATCGTTGCCTTAGAATCCATTCATGACCGATCGCGCCGCTCCGGATCTCTCCATCGTCGATCTTCACAGCCACCTCGTCCCCGGGGTGGATGACGGAACCGACACCCTGGCAGAGTCCCTCACCGCCCTGGCCGGGCTCTACCAGGAGGGGGTCCGGGCCGTAGTGACCACCCCCCATCTGCTCATTCCCCATCTCGGCAGTAAGGCCGACCTCGACCGGGAGCTGGAGCTGCACCGCCAGGTATTCGATGAGCTGTCAGCCGCTTGCGCGGATCGTGACGACCTGCCCTCGATTGCGCTCGGACAGGAAATCTGGGCGCCGGACGCGGCGTCGGCGCGGCGAGTCGTCCACCGCAGCGACATCGGTCTGGCCAAAGGCCGGTATCTGCTGATCGAGTTCGGGTTTGATCTGCTGGGCGACCACAACGAGGTAGTCCGGGTGGTTCGTGGCGCGGGCCGGCAGATCGTGATCGCGCATCCGGAGCGGTACCGCTACCTGACCCGCCATGATCCGCTCGAGGTCATGCGGACCTGGCAGGAGCTCGGAGCCTTGCTTCAGGTCAACGTTGGAAGTCTGACCGGGCACTACAACCGTTCGAGCCCCGGATCGGAGCAGCTGGCCTGGCAGATGATCGAGCAGGGCCTGGTGGACCTGCTCGCCACCGATCATCACGGTCCCCGGCGCTCCGGGGTTTCTCCTCGCGAGGCCCTGGACGCGCTGATCGCCCGCGGCGAGCGGGCGCTGGCCGAACGGGCGATGGCGGAAATTCCGGGGCTGATCGCGCGGAATGAACTCGTCGGTTCACGTCTCCCGCGGTAGGGCGCTGGTTCCGATTGCTTGCAACAGCAGCCCGGTCGGACCCGGCGAGGTGGCGGCACCGGCGGCCACCGCCGCATCGATCTGCTCCTTGATCCGCCGTCTCAGCGCGCCGTAAGCCTGGGTAGCGGCTGGATCTTCGAACGCTATTGCCGTGCCTCTGATCTTGTAGGCCCCGGCCTGCGCATCCAGGACTCCCAGAACACTATCGATGGCGGAGAGCAGCGAACCGCTGATGAGCTCCAGGGTGGGGGCTTCCTTCCGGAGCGGCCGTGACTGCCATTGGCGCACATCTTTCGGGGTCCAGCGATGCAGCTTGGAAAGTACGGCCACTGAATCCTGATACGCCTTCTCGATGCCTGCCTGCTGCTGACGGTAGACCCGGATAAAGTTCGCCGCGCCCGCCAGACTGAGTCTGGTGTCGGTTACTCCTCCACCGGGACTGAGCCGGCCCGGCGCGAACAGACGGTTCAGACGTGCCACTCGTATCCCGCCTTCGAGCCTTGCGCTGACCTCATCGCTCGCCGCCTCATAGCGGCCGAGAAGGTCAGAGATCGAGTTGGCCTTGGCCGCCTTGGTGGAGGCACCCGGTTGCAGCGCCGAGCGCAAAGCCCTGTTGCGCAGCTTCGGCGCTCGCGGGAGAGCCGGCGCAACCTCTTCGGCCGGCGCGATCAAGGGAATCGTGTTGGATGCCTGTTCCGCCGTCGCCGGCCATACCGTCGTACTGCTGGCAAGCGAGAGGAGCTCGGTGCCCAGAGCCTTGCCCTCGACCTGCAGGTCCACATTGGAGTGAAGCATCGCGGACGACCGATCGGTCGTGGTCTCCGGCGCCCGATGTCGTACCCCGGCCACCGCCCTACTCTTGCCGGCCCAAGGCGGGCGTGGACCGGAGAACGCGAGCTGAATGCCCAGGACCAGTAGCACGGCAGAAAGGCCCAGACCCATCGGGCGCTTCCATCGATGACGAACGTTTCCGTTCACCGGCGCTGCCTCCGACGACGACAGTTCGCCCGGCTGGCCGGTCAGGCTGGCGGGAAATAGTCCCCACGCCTTCCGGGCCGGGCGCGCCATTGGCTCGTCCCGGTGTACGGCTACGATTGCTTTGTATTGTGGATGAAGCGTGATCGAGATCCACTTTGCGGTGGCTCGATGATAGATGCGTGAGCGAGCGTCTACATCGCCATCGCGAATGGCAAGGGCCAGTTCGTCTCCGGTCCGGTAGAGCTCTTCCTTGCCTGGTCTGAGTTCGACGAGATACATGGCAACACTCGATTTGGTTCTCGAGCCCTGACGCGGGAGCCGACGGAGCCCTTGGTAGAGGGTACCAACTTTGGATCGCTGTCTGGTTCTTGAGGAGCCAGATCCGTGCTTATTTGAGTCGCCTCCCTCGCCCGGCGAAGGGATTCTCCCAGGACAATCGGCAACCTCAACCGTAGCAACATGTTAACGCCCGCAGATCGGGCCGGGATCGGGGGGAAATCCATCCCTGCCCGCCCGCGGGCCTCCGGCCTAGCCCGGGTGGCGGGGTGCGTTTTTCGACCGTCGGTGGTGTAATGCAAGATGTTTCCTTCCTTGGCACGATTGATTAGAGTGCGAAACGTCCCGTTCTGGACCGGCAGGTCCTGAACCGCCGTTTGTCCCGATTCTGCAAGAGCTCGCCCCCTGCCGGGTGGCGATGGGAGGGTTCATGATCACACAGCATGGCAGGAGTAACGACCCGACTAACGCCTGGTCCGAAGACAGCGGCCGGAGAGGTCCTGGCGCAGGGTCGCTGTTAATGGCCGCCCTTCTCGGCGTTGGCGTTGGCCTTCTCGCCGCACCACAGCCAGGAACCAAGACGCGTAAGCTCCTCCTCGACCGGCTCGCTGCTCTCAGCGAAGGGATGGGAGAGAGTCTGGAAGACGTGCAGGACGTCAGCAGCAAGGCCCGCAAGCGCGTGAAGCAGCGGCTGGGGAAGCTGCGCGAGGAAGCCGGAGAGGGATGGGAGGATGTGGAGGAGCGGTGGAAGAGTGCCAAGCACCGCCTCCGTGATCTGGAATTGGGGGAGGAGGAGGACTCGAGCCCGTTCGGCAAGCTGCTCGCTCTGGCCGCCGGATTGGCCGCGACATACTTCCTGACGAGTGAGCGCACTGCCACCGCGCGCGACCGGGTGCAGGACGTGGCCGCGGATGTCGGACGCCGCGCAACCGATCAGTGGGAGCGGTTCCAGAGGGGCGGAACCCGGTCCCGCAGGGAGACCAACGAGGGTCGATCCGAAACCCGCACCGGGTCATCCCCGTCTGATGAGGCCCCCCAGGCCAGCTGAGCGAGCTGGTTTCTGCCGCTTGACACAGCGAACGGCCCCGGGGATGCGGGGCCGTTTCTTTATTGGTGACCGAAAGCGATGATCGACTGGCGAAGACCGATCGAGTGGCTGACTCAGGGAGAACGCCGGTGGCGCCGGCTCGGGGTACTGATACTGGGCCTGGGGCTGGCCGGGGTGCTGCTCCTGATCGCCTGGGTGGGCACCTGCGGCTTCTACGGCTGCCCTTCGACCGCTCAGATTCAGGCGTTCCGGCCCAGTGAAGGCAGCCGTGTCCTGGACCGGTCGGGCCAGGCGATCGGCCGCCTCACCTACGTGCGCCGCATCAATGTCTCGGTCAACAGCGTGCCCCGATCGGTGCGCGCCGCCTTCATCGCCACCGAGGACCGCCGCTTCTTCTATCACGGCGGGGTGGATTGGCGCAGCGCCGGGCGCGCGCTGGTTCGCAATGTCTCCGAGATCAGCGTCCGCGAGGGATTCAGCACCATTACGATGCAGGTGGTGCGCAACGCTTTCCTGCCGCACCTCTCGAATGAGCGCAGCCTCCGGCGAAAGCTGATCGAGCTGGAATTGGCGCGTCGCCTCGAAGGGACGCTCACCAAGCAACAGATTCTCGAGACCTATCTCAATGTCATCTATCTCGGGAACGGCACCTACGGCGTCGAAGCCGCCAGTCGCGATCTGTTCGGCAAGAGCGTCAGCCGGCTCTCATTGGCCGAGGCGGCGACGCTCGCCGGCCTGGCGAAGGGCCCCTCGGTGTACGCCCCGCGGCGGCACCCCGATCGAGCGCGGGCTCGGCGTGACCTGGTTCTGTTGCTCATGGCGCAGGAGGGCTACATCACGCCCGAGGTAGCGGCCCGCGCACGCCAGGAGCCTCTCCGGTTGGCTCCGGCGGGATGGCGTCCACCCCGGGATCGATCGTTCGCGCTCGACCCCATTCGCGAAGCAGTGGATTCCCTGCTCGGTAGCGCCGCCGCAACCGCGGGGGACCTCGTCGTTCATTCGACCCTCGACGCCGAAGCCCAGCAGGCCGCCGAGCGCGCGATCCGGATCCAGGGAGCCGCCATCCAGCGGCAAGCCCCGCGGTCCGCCTCCGGCGCAGAGATCGAGGGGGCAGTGGTGGCCCTGGACCCCCGTACCGGTGCGATCCGGGCCCTGGTTGGAGCCCGCCGTTCCGTTCGCCACGGGTTCAACCGGGCCCTGGATGCCCGGCGGCAACCGGGCTCTGCCTTCAAGCCGTTCGTGTACGCAGCCGCGCTTGCGGCGGGCTACAGCCCGGCCACCATACTGGACGACTCTCCGGTCGAGATCGAGGATGTAGGGCGGGTCTGGCGCCCGGAAAACTTCGGCGGCGAGTACGGGGGCCCCCTGACTTTGCGCCGGGCGTTGATGCGCTCCGCCAATGCCGCGACCGTACGGTTGAGCCAGGCGGTGGGAGAGAAGCGGGTTGCCGCGCTTGCCCACCGTTCCGGCATCCGAAGCCCAATGAACGCCGTACCCGCTTTGGCGCTCGGCGCGCTCGAGGTAACTCCGCTCGAGCTGGTGGCGGCGTACGCCCCGTTCGCCAATGGAGGCCTCAGAGTCCAACCCTATATCGTGAGCCGGATCGAGGCAGCCGATGGCACCGTGCTGTGGCAGGAGCCCCCCCGCCCGGCGGAGCAGGTGCTCGACCGCGCCGAGGCGTTTCAGATCACCTCCATGCTACAGTCGGTGGTGGATGGCGGCACCGGTCGTGTGCTGCGGAGGATGGGGGTGCGGGGTCTCGTTGCGGGAAAGACGGGTACCACCAACAACGGTGCCGACGTCTGGTTCATCGGCTACACCCCGACACTGGTGGCGGGGTTCTGGTTTGGCTACGACTCGCCGCGACCGATCTCATCCAATGCGTCCGGCGGGCGCCTCGCGGCGCCGGCCTGGGCAACATTTTATTTGAACGGGTGGCACGAGCGATCCCCGGCCGGATCCTGGCGTCCGCCGGGCGGACTGGTGGAGCGCACCATCGACGCCTTGAACGGCGACCTGGCCAACGAATGGTGCCCTGAAACTCAACGAGAATGGTTCAAGGCCGGCACCGAGCCTACCACCTTCTGCCGGATACACGAAGCTCCGCTCATGGACCGGCTCGAGGAGCTCGGCCGCAAGATCGGTAAGGTGTTGGACCGTATTTTCAGGGAACTCTAGTCGGGCCCTACGAGGTCGGCGTTACGCCCGTGGAGAGGGCCCGGAGCTCGCGGCGCGGGAGATAGTGAAGCAGCTGCTGCCGGACGTTCGCCGCTTCGCGAAGCACCTTGCCGGGGTAGCGGCGGCAGCTCGGCGTGGCTCGGTCTCGAACACAGCCGTTGTAGCGCAGCAGGGCCGAACGCACGTCCTTGGTGCGCTTGAGATAGCCGGCGAAGACCCGGGCGCCGTGGCAGACGTTGGCTTCCACCTGAAGCAGGTCGTCGGAGTCACAGTCGAACACACCCGCATGAAAGCGCATCACCTGCATCAGGCCGACTGCACCCTTATTGCTCACCGTCTCGGGCTCCAGCCGGGAATTCTCGGTGATGAGCACACCGGCCAGCAGGCTCGGTGAAATCTGGAGTTGCCGGGCTTCCTTCACGATGGCCCGCGCTACGCGGTTGGCGATCTCCGGCTCCGCCCGACGGCGGAAAATCTGAGCCAGCGGAAGGTGGTCATACCGGTTGACGACCTCCCGTTCCAGGGTGGCGCTGTCCGCCGGAATCGCGGGTAGCGTCGTGCGGTCGGTTACCAGTAGTTCGGCAAGGGGCGATGAATCGAGCTGGGCCGTGGGCGTCAGCAGCAGCGCGGCGATAAACCCGGCGGCCGCCAGGAACGTCACGAATGCCCGGCTGGGCGTCCGCAGTGGGCGAATGAAAGCAGAGCTGGGTCTGTTCATGGTACGCCCGAGGTATGCAAAATCCGGGCACGCAACGCCGCGCGGCCGCTCCTCGACAATTCATCCGCTGTGCAGCAAATGACTTAGATGTGTGCAGCGGGTTACATCACGGGTGACTTAAGAGCCCGAGGAAGGGAGCTGGGTCCCGGTCGGCCAGGAGGATCTGCGAGAGGTAAGGCGGGCCGCGGCGGATTCTCCGGAGATCAGGGCTGGTGGGATTGGTCGATCAATCGCGCTGCATAGACACGAGCAGTGTCATCATGGCCGTGTCGTAGGGGTCGGGCGAAGGATCGTCCTCCGCAATGTCGTAGTTCTGCTGTGGAGTCTCCAGAATAAGTGGAATGCCGGCGGTGCGCCGGTCCTTCAGCAGCCAGCCGAAAGGTTGGCGCCCGATCTTCCCGTCACCAATCAACACATGCCGGTCCTTGTTCGAGCCAAGCGCGCCCTCGCTGTCGTTCAGGTGAAAGAAAGAGGGCCCGGCCCCCGTAGCTTCCTCGAACTCGTCGAGCACGCGGGTGAGGTCCTGCTCTGAGCGGGTGATATCATGCCCTGACGCGAGGAGGTGGCAGGTGTCGAGGCCGTAACCGGTTCGGGCCCGCAGTCGAGCCGGGATCGCATGCAGGATGGCTCCCAGCTCCGCGGCAGTCCGGCCCAGCGTCATCCCAGCGCCCGCGGTGTTCTCTACCAGGAGTCGGGTGCTTCCACTGACCGCCTCGAGTGCATCCGTGATGGCTCTGGCAACCCGTTCCGCCGCGGACGCGCGATCGCCGGACGTGGCGGCACCGGGATGATAGCAGACGCTTCCCACCCCTAATGCCGTCGAGCGCTCCAGCTCCTTGCGCAGACCCGCTCGAGCTCGGGCCAGCTTGGTTTCGTCTTCCGTGGCCGTATTGAGCACATACGCCCCATGCACGACGACATGCTCCGGGGCGATTTTGGCCTGGGCCAGCGCCGAGCGAAAGCGCTCGATACGCTCCGGCCGTATCGACGCCTTGTCGCCGTAGTATTGCGGGGGAGCGGTGAAGATCTGCAGGGCCCTCATACCCGCATTGCCTGCCCGTAGCGCCGCCATGTGGATTCCGCCATTCGCAACCGTGTGAGCCCCGATGTACTGATCCACCAGCATCTCCTTTCCTGCTGCGGTGACGGTGACCACAGACGATCCGGTGCTGAAGAGCGATCGTGCAGCCAATTCACGAAGGCTACTCCAGAGGAGGTACCGTGGCCAGGGACAAGAACGAAGCAATCAACAGCTACATCACCGACATGCTCGCGCTCGAAGATCACATCGAGAAGGCCCTCAGGGGTCAGCTGGAGGACCTGGACAGTTATCCCGAGGTCATCCGCGAGCTGAAGCAGATCCACCACAAGGTCGAGCACCACATATCCGACCTCAGGAGCCTGAGCGAGCGGCGAACGGCGGGTGGTCCGGCGGACATCATCAAGCGGGCGGGTTCGGCGGTGCTGGGGCTCGGGGCCGCGGCCATCGACCTGGTACGGCGCGAGGGGCTGCCCAAGAATCTGCGGGATGACTACACGGCCTTCAGCCTGGCAACGATCGGTTACGTGATGCTCTACACCACGGGACTGGGATTGGGGGACCGGGAGGTCGCCGAGCTTGCTCGCCAGCATTTTGCGGACTACGCCGAGGCCGTCACCCGGCTCCACAACATCGTACCAGCGGCAGTAATCAGCTTCCTGAAGGAAGACGGCTTAGCGGCCAGCGAGGATGTATTGCCGGAGATCAGCCGGACGATAGAGGAGGTATGGCACTCGCAGTCCGCTCAGGCACCCCGGGCTGATGAGGCGTCGATCGGCCCGAGCCGTTAGGTCGCTGACCGTTCCGGTCGCCGTTTGGGCGATCGGGGTGATGCCGGCAAAAGAACAACCGCGCCGGCATCACATTCAGCGGCTCGAAGTCCTGGTGCACCAGCCCGAAGACCTGTTGGAGGTAGGGGAGCACCGTGCGGGTAAACTGATAGACCAGGAACGCGCCGGTGGGGTGCAGCATTGAATGAGTCTTGCGAAGGATGATCTCCCGCACCTGCGGCGGCATGGTCGTGTAGGGAATGCCGGAGATCACGTAGTCGGCCTGCCGCAGGTTCAGGCGTGCCAGGGCGGCATCCGCGTCCGCGGCCGAGCCGTGCACCACATGGAGCCGGTCGTCGCGAACCTTGCCCCGGAGAAAGCGGACGAAGTCTGCGTTGGTCTCCAACGCGATAAGCACCGCGTCGGGCCTCATTCGACGGAGAATCTCGGTGGTGAAGGTACCGACCCCAGGCCCGTACTCCAGGAACACCCGAGCCCGGGCCCAGTCCACTTCACTCAATACCTTGTTGACCAGAAAGCGGGAGCTGGGGATCAGGCTCCCGAGCATCTTCGGATGCTTGATGAAGTTGCGGCCGAAGAGCAGGATCTGCTCCGAACGCGAGGTGCGCAGTGCGGGCACGGTGAGAGGTCTACCTTTCTGCAACTAGTGAGCGGTGTCCCTCTTCAGCTCGCCTTCCTTGTAGACGGTGTCCGCCCGAATCGTGGTGTCGCTGGTGACGAGTAGCGTCTTCATCTGCGCCTCTCAATGAGTGTGCTCGTTCCCAGGCTTGGGCCACGGCTTCCGAGGCCGCCCCGCTGTTGGCACTGCGGTAGCCGAGGGGCCCGCAAGTTTAGCCCGGAACCGGCGTCCCTGCAACGGCGTGCTCTCGAATGACCGGCCTTGCTGAGATCTGGGTCGGCACCTCGGGCTATGTCTATCGCCATTGGCGGAAGGGCGTCTTCTATCCGGTTGGTTTGCCCGCCCGCGAAGAGCTCGGCTACTTCGCCAGCCGGTTTCGCACGGTAGAGCTCAACAATCCGTTCTACCGCCTGCCCACGCCCGAGATGTTCCATCGCTGGCGGGACAGCACTCCTCCGGATTTTCAGTTCGCGGTGAAAGCCAGCCGGTACATCACTCACATCAGGCGGCTGCGCAACGTGGAGGACGAGTTGGCTCTGTTTCTGACTCGTGCAGGCCACCTCGGGCCCAAGCTCGGTCCCATCCTCTTCCAGCTTCCCCCCACCCAGCAGCTCGACTTGGACCGCCTGGACGACTTTCTGGCCCTGCTCTCGAGGGATCACCGCTGGGTGCTTGAATTCCGGCACCCGAGCTGGCACACCACCGAGGTCTACCAGCTCCTGACCAGCCACGAAGTGGCGCTCTGTATTCCGGTCGGCGGCGGCCTGCACCCCGACCGGATCACCACAGCGCCATTTACCTACATCCGGATGCACCGGGGCCACGAGCCCGCAGGTGGCTTCACGGATCACGAGCTCATGTCATGGGCCCGCCAGATACGAGCCCTCCGGGGAGCGGGCAAGGAGGTCTACGTGTACTTCAACAACGATTGGGAGGGATACGCCATTCGAGATGCGATGAAGTTGAGAGAGCTGTTGGGGATGCAGCGATAACCGGCTCCGGCTATCGCGACGAAGGACCGGAAAGGGGTCAATCCTCCACCCATCGGGTCAGCTCGGCCGCCGGCCTGCGCCGTCGAGGAGGATCCTGCTCTGCCGGATAGCCGAGCGAGATGAGACCTACTACCCGGAACCCCTCGGGAACTCCAGCCAGCTCCATCAACTCCGAGTCCCGCATCACTCCACCCGACTTGAGGTAGGTGCCGAGGCCCAGAGATTCCGCCGCGATCATGAGATTGGCAATGGCCATCATGGTCGCGGCGTAATCCTCCTCACGGGTGATCTCATCCGGATTCATTGCCGCCATCGCAGCGATGTAGACCGGGGTCTCCCGCGACTCCCGCCGCACCTTATCGGCCCCGGCCAGCGCCTCGGGTGAGGCGGGATCGGCATACCGCTTGAGCCGGTGTTTCGCCTTGATCTCGGCGAACCGATCCTTGGCAGGGCCGGTGAGTACCGTGAAGCGCCATGGCTCGGTGAGCTTGTGGTTCGGGGCGCGTACTGCGCAGTCGAGCAGCCGCTCGACGACCTCGCGTGGCACCGGGTCGGGTCGAAAGCGGCGAACCGAAGTGCGCTGCTTGATGGCGGTGATGGCATCCATGAAATGAATCTATCCCTGCCGCGGCGGGCCCCGCTCAGGCCTCATGCCGATCCCGGTACATCCGTACCACGTAGTGCAATGCCACAGCATCGTAGATCGCATGGGCCAGGATGGGGACCAACAGGCTGCCTTGGAGCAGGAACAGGCCTCCGAGGTACAGCCCCGCCAGCCCGGCCAGGAGGGCATAGGTTGGGGTGATAAAGTGAGCCAGTCCGAACGCGGCGCTGGCCACCAGCAGCGCGACGCTCTCGGGCAGGACGTGAGCGAGCCCGGCCTGAACCACGCCGCGAAAGAAAATTTCTTCAGCCAATCCGGCTAGAGCTGCCAGCAGGACCAGTTCCGCAGGGGAGCGCGGGGCCAGTAGCGGGCCCAGCTGCTCGACCACGAGAGCGACCAGGTGGCGCACGCGACTCGCCCCCGTGGTCAGGGTCCAGCGGAGTCCCACCAGCAAGGGTATGGCAGCCAGGATCCCGACCCCGAAGGCGGCGGGGGTAGGAAGAAGCTGCTCGAGCGGCGAGATGCCGAACCACCGACCGGCGACCCATGCCAGCACCAGCAGGCCTGCCTCCCCGGCAACGGCGAGCCGAAGAAAGCCAGGGCCCTCGGAGAGGGATGGACGCCCGTCGGGCGTGGTTACTTGGCCCGCTCGAGGTACACGCCGTCCCGCGGATTTACCCGCACCCGTTCACCCTCGCTGATGAACTCGGGAACTTGAATCGTGACACCGTTGCTCAACTTGGCTGGCTTGGTGCTGGCCGTCTTGGTAGCAGTCTTCATGACGGGGGCGGTTTCGATCACCTCCAGCTCGGCGATCGATGGCAGCTCGATCGAGATCGGCCGTCCGTTGAGCCAATCCGCCTGGAAGTGGACTCCTGATTCCAGCCACTGAGCCTGATCCCCCGCGGTTTTCAGATCGAGCGTGTACTGCTCATAGGTCTCCGAGTCCATGGCGTGGACCCCGTTTGCGTCGCGATAGAGCACCTGCAGCTGCTTGGTGTCCAGCCGCGCCTCATCCACGAACTCGGTGGCGCTGAAGCGGTGCTCGAAGGTCGACCCGGTGTTCAGATTTCTCATCCTCGCCTGCACGAACGCCCGCAGATTCCCGGGCGTCCGGTGGGTGAACTCCATGACCCGGCAGGGTTGCCCCTGGAAGAAGATCACATGTCCCCGGCGTATGTCGGTTGCCTTCATCCGTACCTGCTCCCTCTGGCTCGGGTGGTGGAGCTCAGACTCCTGAATGCCAGTGGAAAATACACGGCAGCATAGATTTTGAGCGGGTGACCCTAGTCACAACAGGGGAACGCCGTTCTCTCTAGCTTCACGATCAGCGTAGCCGCGTGCAAACCCACATTGATGGCCGCTCAGGCGGCCCTGGGACCGGATCGTATCCGCATTGGCCACCCCTGGCGATTTTGGCCTGACGCGCCACGATGACGACGAGCGGCTCCGCCTGGACGCGTGGCGCCGCAACGTCGGCTCTCAGGTCGCACTCGATCTCACCACCCCCCCGGATAGTCAGACCGCCACACCGCGCAGTCTCGTGGTGTTGAGCTGGAACGTCTGGATCGGCCGGGGACGCCTGCGCGAGGTCGTCTCCCGGATTCGGAATGGAGACTATGCCGACCTTGGTGCCGACCCCGATGTCCCCCTCATAGTGTTGGCGCAGGAAGCTTACCGACGCGACGCCTCGGTCCCACTCCTTCAGGAGGGACAGGCCGGGCGGGTGCTGATCGCTCAACTGGGGCCTCAGGAAGACGTGGTGGAAACCGCGCATGCGCTCGGCATGAACCTGCGCTACGCTCCTTCGATGCGGAACGGCTCCGATCAGAGCGATCGGGGAAATGCGATCCTCTCTACCCTCCCGCTCGAGGGTGCGCACGCGGTCGAGCTTCCGCTGGTGCTCCAGCGCCGGGTGGCCGTCACCGCGACCATAGCACTCGGCGAGACCAGGCTCCGGCTGGTAAGCGCTCACCTGGATCCTCGCGGCCCCCCGGGCCACAAGTGGCTGGGCTCCTACGGGCGGGCACTGCAGGCTCAGCACCTCATCGCTTCGGTCGAGGACGATACCGCCATCCTCGGCGCCGATCTCAACCTGGGCCGGGGCAGATACGAGCGCGCCTGGCGCCTGCTGGGCGAGGCGGGCTTTACCTTTGGCGTGCCCCCATCCCTTCCCCGCTGGCGGCACACTTTCCATGCACTGCCACGGCTGGTACTGGACTATCTCCTGGTTCGGGATCGGAGTGGTGTCATCGGGGAAGCGCGGGTGCACCGACTGGACGAGCACCCTCAGGACCGGGGTGCGCGGGTCTTCGGCTCCGACCATCATCCCCTGCTGGGGCGGATCGACCTGCTACCCTCGAGTGGAGAGCCTGAATGAGCGAGCTGCTGGGGTTTGGATCCGATCTCCCCTGGTGGGCCTGGACCCTGATGGCGGTGGGGGTCGCTGCGATCATCGGGGTGATCGGCGCCCTGTTCCTTCCGGACTGGCCCTCCGACGAATTTCGCGACGGATTCGAGGCCGATCCCGGCTCTCCCAAGTTCGTGGAGTGGACCTCGGCATTCCTCAACTCTACGATTTTCCAGGGGGGGCAGGTCACCCTGCTGAATAATGGCGACGCCTTCTACCCGTCCATGCTGGAGGCAATCCGGCACGCGGAGGATACGGTCAACTTCGAGGTGTATATCTTCGAGCCCGACGAGATCGGCCGGCAATTTCTCGAGGCCTTCAAGGAGCGGGCGCGAGCGGGCATAGAAGTGCGGCTACTGCTGGATGGCTTTGGGTGTATCAAGCTGACCAAACGCTACCGGAACGACCTGCGCCAGGCCGGAGTGAAGGTCGAGCGGTTCCGGCCATTGGGTCTGCGTAACCTGGTGCGGTTCTACCGCCGAACCCACCGTCGCGCCATCGTCATCGATGGCCGGATCGGCTTTACCGGCGGCGCGGCGGTCTCGAAGAAGTGGAAGGGAAACGTCAGGAACGAGCACGAGTGGCGCGACAGCATGACGCGCGTCACCGGCCCCATGGTGGCCGGCATCCAGACGGCCTTCGCCAGCAATTGGGTCTACTGTTGCGGCGAGGTGATCGCGGGGCCCCGCTTCTTTCCCCCTCTCGAGCGCGGCCCAGGGCCCTGCGGTCTGTCGGTAGTGAGCTCTCCGTCCGACGCACTTCAGCCCATTCGCCTGCTCTTCTGGCTCAGCTTCATCAACGCGCAACGGCGGCTCTGGATCTGCAACTCTTACTTCATCCCCGATCACCGGCTGCGTACCGCGGTGACCCAGCGAGCCCGAAAAGGGGTGGATGTCCGGGTGCTGGTGCCCGGCAACAACACCGATGCCATTCCGGTCCAATCGGCGGGGCGGAGCTACTACCAGGAGCTGCTCGAGGCCGGGGTGCGGGTCTTCGAGTACCAACCGGCGATGATGCACGCCAAGACCACCGTGGTGGACGGGGCCTGGGCCATCGTCGGATCGGCGAACCTGGACGAGCGCAGCATGGAGCTGAACGAAGAGAACGTGCTGGGCATCGCGGACAAGGACTTCGCCGAATCTATCGAGCGGGGAGTGACGGCCGACTTCGAGCGATCGGAGGAGATCCTGCTGGAGAATTGGCGGAAGCGCTCGATCCTCCGCCGTGGCATGGAGTGGATTTGTAAGGTGCTGATCGAGCAGTATTGAAGGGCTAGCCTCTTCCTACACCGGCCCGTTGAACGCCGGGTCGCACACTCTGGTTCGGAGCTCCGTCTCCGAGCCCCGGTACCAGCCGCCCCGAAACTCGAAATGACGCTCATCCAGGAGGCGCGTGCCCAGTGCGGCCGTGCCCTGCTGCTGAACCTGCCAGAGGAGCACCCGCGCGCCCATCTCCGCCGCCGGCTCCCAGACGTCGGGCGTAAGCGGGGGGTACAGGCCAGCAAACTCCGGCTTCAACCTGGCCTGCCGGGCAGTCGAGTCCATGACCCCTCCGTGATCGGGTTGCGGCGGGGTATCCGCAAGTTTGGTGAGTGAGAGGCAGAGATAATGCGCGGTCAGGCGCCGCTCCACCAGGGGTAGCTTGTGGCATCGGATTCACCGCAACCCTCGGGCCGCGGTTCTGAACCAGCGCGGGGATCCGCCGGGGCCGCAGTGCCCCGGCAGCCCGGTGGCGGATGCGACCGGGACGGCGAGAAGGTGGGCCCGGCACCTGACCCAACCTCTTCCACCAGCAGGACATAGCACCGACGGTGCGCCCCGGGCCTGCCGCTTGGGTGACAGCCGATTCGGCTCGAACCTTGTGTGATCTACGGCTCGGGTATGTGACGGGTTGTAAGGATGGCAAGTGTAGGAAGGGAACGGCAGACCTCCAGCTGATGCGGCAGTCGTTCCACGGAAGTCTGGATCAGCCTACTCGGAGTCCTCCGTCTGGTCGTTTCCGCCGCCCATATGCGTCTCCAACGCACCACCCAGGTCGACACCTTCAGCGCCCAGCAACCGGAAGAGCTCCCACTCGCCCGCCCGGGCTGCGTGAATCCGCCGTCCGTTGTACATGAGGGAGATCACGATCACCCCGTCGCGCCGGCCCAGATAACCCGCCAGAGTCGCGACCCGATCCAGGGTGCCGGTCTTGGCGTGAACCACGCCGCGCCCCATCCCATACCGCAGCCCCCGCAGCGTGCCGACTCCGTTAGCCGGAAGCAGCAGCGGAAAGCGCTCCGCCCCGCGGAGCTGAGGATAGCGGGCGAGGTAGAGCATCGTGGTCAACGGGCTGACCCGATCGAGCTCGCTCAACCCGCTGCCGTCCACCAGATGTACCCGGGCCTGTGACCCTACGACGTCCCGGACGTGTTGGGTGAGCAGCGCAGGGCCCGCCGTCTGGCTGGCCGAGGCCCACTGGAGCATCAGCTCGGCCCCGATGTTCAAGCTGCGCCGATTGATCTCGATGGCCACGCTGTCGAATGGGGCGGACTCGACTTTGGCGAGCACAGCGGGGAGGGCCGGCCAGATTGTGGGGGGCGCCGTCCGGTTGATCCAACGGATGCCGGCGTTTTCGAGGGCGGCGGACCAGGCGTAGCCCAGCACGCTCACGGGGTCGTGCGCCACCGCGGAGATTCCCGCCACTCTCGAGTCGATGCCGATGGTCCCCGCCAAAGTCCAGCCGCCCTCATTGTTGGCAATCAGGGCGAGCCTCCGGCGGCGGCCTCCTACAGTAGTGGCGCTCATCCGTACCAGCCGGTCCACACCAGCCGGGTACGCCCAGATGAAGCTCGGCGGCGAGCCGACATCACGGCCGGGTCTGAGGTTCAGCGAAATCGTGTTCTCATGCAAGGTGACCGGCCCCACCGGGGGGGCATAGAGCTGCCCGGCGAAATCGGTCGACCAGACCGGGGGGTAGCTCGACGAGGCTGGCCCCGTACGGCTGGTGAGCATCAGCGGACCCTCGAGCGTGCTGATGCCGCGGGCGCGGAGCTGCTGTGCCAGCGCACGGAGCGTGGGACCAGCCCGGCCCGAGCGCTCCAGCGTCGGGTCACCGCCGAGCTCGAGCTGCCACCCTCCCCGCCAGCGTCCCGTGGCCGAATCGAGCAGCCCGCGACCGATCACGCGGGTGGCAATCCGTGCCCCACCTCCCGCGCGAGCGCGGGAGAATCCCATCGTGAAGACCTTGGCGGTGGAAGCGGGGATCAGCTCCTGGTGAGGGTTCACACTCCAGAGGATCCTGCCGTCCATGGTGCCGATGGCCACACCCCACTGCCCATCGCCGGTACCCGCCGAGGTCCGGCGGAACCAGTCCTCTACCCGGGCCAGTTCGGCGGTGGTCAGTGTCTGGGCAACAAGGATCCCTGCGGGTCTGAGACCGCTCAGGGAAAGGGCGATGACCAGCGTCGTGATCAGACGTTGGTGCATGAAAGGGCTCGATTCGGCAGACGGTTTAACCGCTCTTCATGTAAGGAGGAACCCTGGAATTAGGAGCAATCGCCGAGCCAGCAACCAAGTGATATAACTCCAAGGAGTTAGCCAGCATCATCCGGCTGAAAGGCGGGCATTTCGCGGGGCAAGGCGAAATCACGCAAAAGCAGAGCCGGACTAGCGTTACATCCCCGACCCGTGGATCTTGCCTCCCTATGCGGATTGCGGTCGTTTTTGACACCCCGTACGCGGGCTGGGATCATCCCGACCACGAGCGGCAGATGGAGAAGGACATCGCCGCGTGGAAGACGGACGAGCCCGACATGGAGTATCAGATCGCGCACGCGCTTCGCGAGCGGGGCCACGAAATCCGGCTCATCGGGGTGCGTGACGACCTGCAGTATCTGGTCCGCTCGCTGGGTGAGTGGAAGCCGGATCTGGTGTTCAACGCCGCCGAGGCCTTCAGCGGCAACGAGGCGCTGGAGTACCTCCTTCCCGGGCTGATTGAGGCGGAGGGGTACCGCTATACCGGCGCTCCGCCGCTCGCACTCCAGGTCACCCGGAACAAGGCCATCAGCAAGAAGGTCCTGGCATTTTTCGGTATCCAGGTCCCTGGCTTCGCCACTTACCGTCTTCAGGAAAAGGTCGAGGCCACTCCCGACCTGAGGTTTCCTCTCTTCGTGAAGCCGATCCAGGCAGACGGCTCGGCCGGGATCGCTCAGGCCTCCGTGGTGCAGGATGTTGCCTCCCTGGCGGACCGAGTCGCCTTCATTCACGAGCGGTTCGGACAGGGGGCCATTGCCGAAGAGTTTGTGGAGGGACGGGAGCTCTACGTCGGCGTCATGGGGAACGACGATTCGCTCGAGATCCTGCCGATAATCGAAATGGTGTTCGACAAGCGAAAAACGCGTCCCGAGGAGCGGATCGCCACCCAGTTTGCCAAGTGGGACGAGGCCTACCGTGAGCGCAAGGGAATCCGGAACGTAGTGGCCCGCCCGATCGCGAAGGCGGTGCGCGCCCAGATCGAGGAAACCTGCCGGACCGCCTACCGCGCCCTCTGGCTCCGGGACTACGCCCGACTCGACATCAGGCTCACACCCGAAGGCCAGGTCTGGGTGCTCGAGGCCAACGCCAACCCTTTTATCAGCTACGGTCACGACATGGCCAATGCGGCCGTCAAGGCAGGGATGGAATACTACGAGTTCATTCAACGCATCGTCGATGCGGCAATAGCGCGATATGAGCGCTCGTAGGCGGCGGCCCTCAACCTGGCCCCGCGAGCAGCGGTGCGTGTGCGGCAACCTGGTGCCGCGTTATCGCGACTTCTGCTCCGCCTGTGGCAGGGCTCAGCGGTGGAATGACCTTGGGGGCGTCACCGGCGCCGACTGCTACAAGTGTGGGTGGGCGGTTTCTGAGAAGTTCGCCCACTGCCCCTGGTGTGGTGCCAACATCCATGAGGAGGGGTTCTCCAGCGAGGAGCCGCTCCAGGCGCCCCGCGGATTCCGCATGGACGCCCGCTGCGACTGGGGCTGCGGCGGCGGAGTACAGTATCCCATGCGATACTGTCCCTGGTGCAGCCGTCCCCAGAGCTGGAACGAGGACCGATTCTTCGAGGGGGAATGCCCCCACTGCAGCCGGGGTGTGGACGACCGGATGAATGCCTGTCCCTGGTGTGGCGGAGACCCGACCGGTCGTGACCTCATCCCCCGCGCGCTGACCCGGGTGCGCCGCCTCCTGCTCGTCTCCAGAATCAAGGACTGGGGGTATCGGGTGCTTCTGCGCCCCGGCGTCTCCGGGGTGGATCCCCTGTATCCCGCGATCGTCGAGATCGAGCAGCGCTACGTGGTGGGCCGGCGGCGGCGAGACGAGATCTCCTGGACCATGCTGGTCGGCCTCCTCACCCACGAGCTGGGCCACAGCTTCCTCTATCATCACTGGGAGTGGACCCGCACTCGGCAGTTTCGCCGGGCGTTCGGGGAGGTGGACAAGGCCTACAGGGGGATGGACAATACCTGGGTGTATTTCCAACGCCGCCGGATAGCAATCGCACCTACCAACTTCGTCAGCGCGTACGCGGCCAAGCATCCTCAGGAGGACTTCGCGGAGACCTTCCGCTTTTACGTCACTCGCCGCGGGCGGCTGCGTGACCTGTTCGGTGAATTCGGAAGGAAGCGCAAGGGCGTCATTCTCTACGAGAAATTTTTGGTGCTGCACGACTTCGTCCGCGCGCTGCGAGGATGGGGCGTATCCGCTTGACACTCCCGATTTCGCGCCGTACCGTGGGGAACATTCCCATCATGCAGGGGTAACCCGGCATTGCCTCTCCGAGGCGCCGAAATCCTGACGCCCCGAAGCAACGACGCCGAGCTACCAGGTGGCTCGGCTTTGTTTTTCCCCTCGAGTCAGGAGACAACCATGCTCATCCGTCCTCCTTCAGGCCCTGTCACTCTTTTGGCGCTCGGGCTTACCCTCGCGGTTGGCTGTAAGGCCGGGACCGGCGGTGCGCCAGGGACCGAGTCCGCGGCATTGGCCGGCGACAGCGCTGCTCCGCCACTCAACCGGGATCATCGCTCGGTCGCAGAGAAAGTAGTGGCGCAAAGCGCCGGCGTGAAAAAGGGCGATCTCGTTCTCGTCTTCGGCAGCGATGAAGATCTCCCGCTGCTGGAAGACATCGCGGTCGAGGTGCGGAAGCGGGGAGCGAATCCGCTGGTATCGGTGGGGACCGATCGGCTGAATCGGCGGATGTACGACGAGGTCCCCGCGGAGTACGACAGCCAGACCCCGGCGCTGCTGATGCAGCTTGCGGGAATTGTTGACGTCATCATCAACACCGAATCGGGCGAGGGACGCACCCTCGAAGGCGTGTCCCCCAAGCGTATTGCGGCTCGGGGGAAGGCGTTTGCACCGGTAGGCGATCTGATGCGTAAGCGCGGAGTTCGCACCGTTGCGCTTGGTAACGGTCTCTATCCAACCGCCGAGCGCGCCGAGCAGTTCGGAATTTCCCGAGAAGCGCTGGCCGACATGATGTACGGAGGGGTGGACGCCGATTACCAGGCGCTACAGGCCACCGGGCAGCAAGTGCGGAAAGTACTCGCTGCCGGTAAGGAGCTCCGCATCACCAACCCCAACGGGACCGACCTCAAGGTCGGAATCGCCGGGCGGCCGATCACGGTTAACGATGGCATCATCTCGGCCGACGATCAGAAGAAGGGTGGGGCCGCGGTTTCAGTCTGGCTGCCGGCGGGCGAGGTCTACCTCGTTCCGGTGCCGGGCACCGCTCAGGGTACGGTGGTGGCGGATCGGTTCTTCTTTCTGGGCAAGCCGATCGAGGGGCTCCGGCTCGAGCTCAAGGCTGGGAAGCTGACATCGATGTCGGCCAAGAGCGGACTGGAACCTCTCCAGGCCGCCTACGACGCCGCGGGTCCGGGCAGGGACATACTCGGCGTGATCGATATCGGAATCAATCCCGGCATCAAGTCCCCGGAGCGGAGCCCGGTGCATGTGTGGGGTAAAGCGGGCACCGTCACCGCATTGGTCGGCAACAACACCTGGGCCGGTGGCGATAATCAGGTGAACTTCGGCATATCGATCTATTCACCGGGCAGCAGCGTGACAGTGGATGGAAAGCCGCTGGTTCAGGACGGAAAGGTGCTGACGGGGGAGGACGTCGCCAACCGCTAGACCGGATGGTCGTGCGTAGCCGGGATCACAGACGGGTGTCTATCCGCGCTCCCAAATTGGAGGCAGATTAGAGCGCAGGTACCGTGGGGCCCATCGCGGTGACACCCGTTCCGGCGAGGTCTTTGTGCGGCGCACTCTCACATTGGCAGGGCTGACAACTCTGGCACTCAACCTGGCCAGCTTCGGCACCGGGACGATGCCCCCGCGGACCGACGCGAGCCGCGCAGCGCTGGTCAGCCTGGGCCGGGAGTACGGGGACCTGCAGCAGTGGGCCACGGCCATCACGGAAGCAACCGACACGCTGGAGAGCGCCGAGCGCACCAGGGCTCTCGCTCATCAATTGGCCCGGGTGATGGGGCCGCTGGAAGCGGATTTCGAGAGAACAACCGCGGCCCTTTCGACCTCCCAGCTGGAGCAGATTCTTCCCCTCTGGGAGCGTATGGTGTTCGCCCACGCGGGCTTCGCGATGCTTCAGGAGCGAGCCTCGAGCCTGGGAGGGGACCCCACGATCGACCCATCCGAGCTTCACGATCTCGCGTTCGAGCTCTCGGTAGTGCTGGACTTTGCAGCCCAGATCCAGCGGCTGGTGCTGACTGAGCTCATCACCCCACCCCCCACCCCGATTCGCCTGAGCTGAAACGGAGTACCTCGAAGCCGCTTCCTCCTCCAGCCGCTCGAGCCGGATGAAGCGCGGGGCGGCGTCTCCGTCCCCTCCTGCCAAATCTCCTTCCGTCGCGGTCGCGATGCTATCGTAGATTACAGCCAGCGAACCCCATGCCGAGGCGCCGGGTTTCCGATGACCGACCGACTCTATTATACCGACTCATACCTCCGCGATTTCGAGGCGGCCGTTGTAGGCCGGTCAGACGATTCCCGGCGCGTCTACCTCGACCAGACCGCGTTCTATCCCACGTCGGGCGGCCAGCCGTTCGATGTCGGCCGGCTGGGAGGAATCGAGGTTACCGATGTGGTGGACGAGGGTGAGCGGGTTGCACATCTGCTGGCCGCCCCGTTAACCGGCGACCGGGCTCGCGGCCAGATCGATTGGGGCCGCCGCTTTGACCACATGCAACAACATACCGGGCAACATCTTCTCTCGGCTGTCCTGGCCGATCTTGTCGACCACGCGACGGTCGGGGTCCACTTCGGCCGGGAAAGCTCGACTCTGGACCTGGACGTAGCAGCCCTGTCTCCGGAGCAGGTATCCCAAGCCGAGCAGCGGGCCAATGAGATTGTAGTCGAGAATCGCCCGGTTGAGGTGAGCTTTGAGGACGCGGCTACGGCAGGTGAGCTCCGAAAACCAACTGGCCGAGCAGGAAGGCTGAGGATTGTCACCATCCACGACCTCGATCGGAGTGCCTGCGGTGGAACCCACGTGCGTGCCACGGGAGAGATCGGTGCAATCCTGATCCGGAGGGTGGAGCGGGTCAGGAAGGGAGTACGAATCGAATTTTTCTGCGGCAGCCGGGCCATCAGGCGCGCGCGAGGCGACTACAGGCTCCTTTCGCTGCTGGCCACCGAGCTCTCCGCCGCGACTGATGAGTTGCCTCGGCTGATCGCAACCCAACGGGCGGAGATCAAGGAGGCCACTGCGGCCAACCGGGAGCTGCAGGGGGAGCTGGACAGCTGCCGGGCACGGGAGCTCTACGCCGCCGCGGAGCCCGAGAGCACCGGGATACGCCGGGTAACCGTACGGGAGGAGGGACCGTCGGCCGACACCCTTCGCGGACTGGCACAGGCATTCACAACGATGCGCCGGGCCGTCTTTGTCGGCGCGGTAGCCAGTCCCCCGGCAGTAGTGCTGGCCGCATCCGAGGATACCGGGATCGATGCGGCCAACGTGCTCAAGAGCCTGCTGAGTAGCGTGGGGGGAAGGGGCGGCGGTTCAGCCCGGCTGGCGCAGGGGATAGTACCGGGCCGGGCCCAGCTACAGATGGTGGTTGAGAGTCTGGGGGGCGAGGGTCTAGGGGTAAACGCAAGTCGAGGGCCTAGTGTATCCTAGACCCTCGACTCTAGACCCCAGACTGCGGGTTATGCAGCGAGCTCTCGAAGCTTGTCCCCGTGCTCTTCCTTGAGCTGACGCAAGGCACGGTCGCGCAACTGGCGGATCCGCTCTCTGGTAACCCCTAACATCCGCCCAATCTCCTCCAGGGTTCGACTGTTGCCATCATCCAGCCCGAAGTAGAGCCGGAGTACCTTGGCGTCCCTGGGTGGGAGCGCGGCAAGGGCCGTCTCCAGATCGCTGGTTCGGCTGCTGGCAAGGGTCGAGGCATCGGTCCCTTCCTGAGTCAGCGGAACGAACCGCTCCAGCTGGCCCCGATCTTCGCCTTCCCTCATGGGCTGATCCAGGCGCAACGCCTCCACATGCAGGGCGCCGAGGGATCGTACCGCCTCCCGCGTGAGGCCGGTGGCCTTCACCAGCTCTTCTGTGGTGGGTACCCGGCCAAGCTGCTCGGTGAGCAGGGTGGTGACCCGCCCCAGGCGGCTAAGGTCTGCGGTCCGGTTGAGAGGGAGTCGGACCGGACGCCCGTGCCGTGCGATCGCTGCCTGGATGGCCTGCCTGATCCACCAGACCGCGTAGGAGATGAACTTCACCCCCCGGTCCGGATCGAACTTCCGGGCCGCGGTCATGAGACCGACGTTCCCCTCCCCAATGAGGTCCATCAGGGGAACTCCACGGTTCTGGAACTTCTTGGCGACTGAGACCACGAAGCGCACGTTATGCCGGGCGAGCCTCTCCTGGGCTTCGATATCGCCCTTGATGGCACGCCGGGCCAGCGCCGTCTCCTCCTGCACCGTGAGCAGGGGGATGCGGCTGATGTCCTTGAGGTAGAAATCCAGGCTCTCGCGCCCTTCGTCGGCCGCCCTTGCCATGGTGGCCGGCTTGGGCCCGCGACGCCGCCTGCTCTTGGTGACTGCCACGTTACTGTTCCCCCGGTATGGCCCGCCGAGACGGGCCGAAAAGCTATTGTTGGCTGACGATTAACAGTTCGCTGGCCTGGTTGGTTCCCCAGCATCGGGTGGGTTTCCCGCTGCGGTGCCTGCAAATACATACTGCCTGAGGACGCCGTCGGGTCGCAGACTCGCACCCAAAAAGCCAGGAGGGCCGACCCCCGTGGGCCGGCCCTCCTGGTGGGAAACCCCAGCGATTCTACCAGCTTATGGTGTACTGCCCCCCTACCATGTAGTACGTCTCGGTGGCCCTGAGGTCGCTGCTCTTGTCCTCGGTGGGCCATGCACTCCGGTGGGTGGTCATCCCCAGGCGCAGGGCGAAGTTACGGACCAGGTCCAGCCCTACCGTGAGCCGTTCCAGCGCGTCCCGGCGTCGGGGAACCAGCGGCTCCCCGCCGAACGCGAAGGTCTTCTCGAGGGTCACCGTCACCGGGGTCCGGACCTCGGTGAGCCCGCCGTTGAGGGAGACGAAAGTGCTCACCTCCTGCAGGGTTTCCCGCCCGTCGGTATAGATCCCGAGCTGCGAGCTTGCGGTGAGCCCCTTGATCATGATGCTGGGCCCGATGCTGGCCCGGTAAGCCGTGCCCTTGGTCAGGATGGCGTTGCGCTCGGTCGGGAGCCACTCGGCGTGGGTGGCGGCGAGTCGCATGGCCAGACCGTAGCTCATCCCTTCCCCGAGCCGCTTGATCTCATGAGAAAGATCCAGCGAGCCACCCCGCTCGTCGGCACCGTAGAAGCCCTGGAGCCGTCCGCTGAGGCCGCCGGTCGCCACTTCGGCCTGGACGTTCCAGACGGTGTGGTTCAGCGCCTCCTTCAGCAGCACCAGCTTGTCCCGCCCGGTGACCGCTCGCTTGGTAAAGGCCGTACTCCATCCGCCGGTCACGGCAACCGAGCGCTCGTTCCGCTCCGGCAGCTTCACCGGAAGCTCGTAGTAGTATTCCCGGCAGCGCCCCTTGCGGCAGACGGCCACCTTCATCGGCTTCTTGAGCACGTCGAACAGCGCGCCCCTTCTCCCGGACCGCGTACGCCATACCCGGGACGCTGTCCCCGAAGTCGCTGCCGAGCCGGGTGGTCAGGGTGGAGCCGTTGCCCCAGTAGCGGTCCAATCCACCGACTGATTCGATGGCGATGCTGTCGGACGCCGGGCTGGTCACCTTCAACTGCACCGATGCACCGGACTGCGCGATCGCCGGGGTCAGCGTGAGCTCGACCGGTTCCGGATCGGTGGTGAGGTTGACCGTCGATGTAGAGACGCCACAGCCTTGGAGGCTCAGCGCCACGCACAACGGCGCGGCGAAGGGTGAGAAAGCTCTGCCAAACGAGTCTGTCATTGAAACCGCCGGTCTTCTGATCGTTCGGGAGCACTCCCGCCGGAGTACACCAGGCAGCTCGGCGGCATCAACGGACGGAAGCGCATGTTGTTGCGCTGTGTGTCCGATGAGGTTTCGCAAGGAGCGTACCTCGACGAGGCGACTCGATGTGTCTACTGGGATGGCGGTCCGGAGAGTTGGGCCGCCGTATTTTTCTACTATATCCCCTGCAACTCTGGACCGCTAGGTGACCGGGACCACTTCTTCGACGGCTCGGGGCGCTTACCATGGGCCTGATGACCAAGCTCCGTGAACCGGAACCGGTCTCGACCGGCTCCGCCGCCGACTTCATTCCGCCGAACCCCACTCTCTCGAGGCTCCGGGAGGCGGCGCGTGGTTGCCGCGGCTGCCATCTCTGGGTCGACGCGACTCAGACCGTCTTCGGCGAAGGCCCCAGCGCAGCGGACGTCATGTTCGTAGGAGAGGCACCGGGCGACCTGGAAGACCAGGCAGGGCACCCGTTTGTCGGTCCCGCCGGAAAGCTGCTCGACACGGCCATGATGGAGGCCGGCATCGATCGCACCCGGGCCTACGTGACCAATTCGGTCAAGCACTTCAAGTTCGTGGTGATCGAGCGAGGGCGTCGACTGCACAAGAAGCCCAATGCCGCCGAGCTACGCGCCTGCGATCCCTGGCTGCGGGAGGAGATCCGGCTGTTGAAGCCGAGAGTGATCGTCGCGCTCGGGGCTACGGCGGCGCAGGCGCTCTTAGGCAAGCAGTTCCGAGTCACCCAGCAGCGGGGGAAGCCGATGCCCTCGGATGTTGCGGAAGCGGTGATAGCGACCGTACATCCATCGGCGGTACTGCGGACTCCCGATGGCGAACGAGAACGAGCTCGGCGGGAGTTTGTTGCCGACCTGAAGCGGGTGGCGACATACCTGCGGCGGCCGAAAGCGAAAGTGGCCGGCTCACCGTGAGGCGAGCCGGCCACCAGCCGTACAGTTATCCGGTTACCGGATTACTGCGCGAGCTTCCGGACGTTCTCCGCGGCGGGGCCCTTCTGGCCCTGCACGACGTCGAACTCCACGCGCTCACCCTCGGCCAGGCTCTTGAATCCTTCGGCCTGGATCGCGGAATGATGGACAAAGCAGTCCTTCTGACCGTCCTCGGGGGTAATAAAACCAAACCCCTTGGCGTCGTTGAACCACTTGACCGTGCCAGTGGTGCGCATTGTTCCTACTCCTTGAAAAATGAGTAATCGGAGTCCGGACATGCCACACCGGCCGACTACGGGTTGCGCGTGAATTCACCCATCACGCAGGGTACAGCTGCCTTGGCACGTCAGTAGTAGAACGGCAGCAATAAAAAGAGGGCCAGCGTCTGTGCCGGCCCTTCTGATGACAGTCGAGATTCGGCAGCCCGGTTACGCCCTAATGCTGGCAACAAGGTAGCTTGGTAGCGCCGGAACAGCAACCCCAGGCGGTGTCAAACCCTACTCCGAGGGCTTCAGGTGATTGGTAAGCTGCTGGCCAGGCGGGGCATTCTCTCGAAACGGGAGCAGGAAATCCGGGTACGGGAGCAGGAGCTGCTTCAGCGCCTGGCCACCGCGCTCGAGCGCTTCGGCTCCGATGTCGCGCCCGAGGACCTGCGCCGCTTCGCGGAGGCCCGGGAGCAGCTGAGTGGCCTCTTTCTCCTGGTGATCGCCGGCGAGTTCAACTCGGGAAAGTCGAGCTTCATCAACGCCCTGCTGGGGGAGCGGGTGCTGCCCGAAGGAGTCACACCGACTACCGACCGCATCAACGTGCTTCGACACGGACCCGAGGTATCGGAGCAGCTTCGGGAAGCCTACCTCCTCGATCGCACCCATCCGGCGGAGGTGCTCCGCGAGCTGAACATCGTGGACACGCCGGGCACCAATGCGATCATTCGGCGGCACGAGGAGCTGACCCGCGACTTCGTTCCCCGCTCCGACCTGGTGCTGTTCGTCACCTCAGCCGACCGTCCCTTTACCGAGAGCGAGCGCGGCTTCCTGGAGCAGATCCGGGAGTGGGGCAAGAAGATCGTGTTCATCGTCAACAAGATCGATATCCTGCCCCGGCCGGAAGAGCGCGACGAGGTCGTGGACTACGTTCGCGACAACGCCGCGGGGCTGCTGGGCGAGGCCCCGGAGATCTTCGCCGTCTCGGCTCGCCAGGCGCAGGAAGCGCGGGGCGAAGGCGGACAGGCGGACGGGCGGACAGGCGGACAGGCGGACAAGCGGGAGCAGGAGCTGTGGGACAGCAGTGGTTTGGGTGGGGTGGAAGACTACCTGCTCAATACGCTCGATCAGGAGGAGCGGGTCCGGCTCAAGCTGCTCAACCCGCTGAACGTGGGGCTGCGCCTTGCCTCCAAATACAAGGACGCGGCCTTCGAGCGCCTGAAGCTCCTGGTTCATGACGTGGAGGCGATTCAGAACATCGACCAGCAGCTGGCTCTCTTCCATCAGGAGATGCTGCGAGACTTCGAGCCGCGGCTGGCCCGGCTCGATGTCCTGCTGGGTGACATGGAGCGCCGCGGCATGCGGTTCTTCGAGGAAACCATCCGGATCGGCCGGATCAAGAGCCTGATGGACAGCGAGGGAGTGAAGCGCACCTTCGAGCGGGAGGTGATCGGGGAGACGCCGCGGGAGATCGAAGACGAGGTCGGGCGGGTCATCGACTGGATCGTCGAACGAAACCTCAAGCTGTGGCAGGACATCAGCGGCTACATCGAGCGGCGTCAGCTCACCCGGCACCGGGAAGGGATGATCGGCGACGTGGGCTCGAGCTTCAGCTACAACCGCCAGGCGCTCCTGGATTCGATCGGCCGGGTTTCTCGCGAGGTCGTAGGCAGCTACAACCGGGAAGAGGAGTCGCGAACGATCGCCAACGAGATTCAGGGAACGTTTGCCACCACTGCACTGGCCCAGGCCGGCGCCATCGGGCTGGGCACCCTGGTGGTAACCCTGGTCAGCAGCGCCGCGGCGGACGTCACCGGCATTCTCCTCGCCACGGCACTGGCCATCGGGGGGTTCTATGTGATTCCCCGGCGGCGGCGGCAGGCAAAGCTCGACTTCGAGCAGCGGATCAACCAGCTTCGCACGCACCTCAAGGACGTCCTGACCCGCCAGGTACACCTGGAGCTGGAGCAGTCCACCGCCCGGATCAACGAGGCAATAGCGCCCTACCGGCGGTTCGTACAGAGCCAGCAGCAACAGCTCAACGAGGCCCGGGGAGAGCTGGTGACCACCGAGGATGCGCTGCTCCGGCTCCGGGCCGACATCGAGAAGCGCTAGGTACGCTCTTGACGGGATGCGGCCTAAGTAGTAGCCTAGCACGGCGATAGTCGCCTTTACTCCCCTTGTGACGAACCTCCTCAGTCTTTCCGTCGCGCTCCGACCGGCGCGGAGAGACGTATGTAGTCCCCTTCCGCCGGAGGTGGCACATGGACGTGCTCGTCGCACTTGCTATCAGCATTGGAATCCTGATCGCGGGCTGGACCTACGTCGCGTTAGGTGTTGCCGCGCTGCCGGTATGGGCGGGGATCGTTGCGTGGGGGTGCTTCTTCGCGGCAGGCGGCAAGACAACGGGGCTCACCAAAACGATCGCGTCGAATCTCTCCGGCGTGGTATGGGCGTTTCTGGCCCTCGAGGCCTCACGTCGGTTTGGCGGTGGCCTGCCGGTCTTGTCCGTCATGGTTGGTCTAGCCGCCTTCTTCATGGTGCTCCAGGCCAAGCTTCCCGCGCTCTCGTTTATCCCGGGCGCGTTCCTCGGCGCGGCGACCGCGGTGAGTGTGGTGGTAGGAGCGGGCACGACCTTCCCCCACCCCTGGGTGAAGACGATCATCGCGCTGGTGGCGGGAGCCATCCTGGGATACGTCTCCGAGATGCTGGCAGGTAGCCTGGGCGGCCGGAAACGGACCGTATAGCTCGAGACAGCCGGCCAAACGCATGAAAAAATCCGGAGCCCGTGCTGGGCTCCGGATTGCTTTCAGGGTGGTCGGTCGTGTCAGTTGGCGGCCTGGTCCAGATCTCCCAGTGCCTTGAGCACGGCGTCGGGCTGCTCCTCCTGAACGTATTGGCCCGAGCCGGACACGCTCTCAAGAGCAAAATCGGGGATTCGGTCGGCCAGCAGCTCTCTCTCATCGGTCTTGACGCCGCTCGGGTGGGGGACCCCGCCCACCAGGAGACGGACCGGTACCCGGATCTCGTCGAGCTGATCGTGCAACGACTCCGATTCCTTCGACTCGGACATACTGCGGAACGCGTCGATGGCGCCGTCCAGATCGGCCGCCTGGCCGGCGGTGTATTCCCGCACCACTTTCTGGGTCACCCAGGTGGTGTCGCCCGAGTTCTTCACGATCTCGGTGCGGACGTCGTGCCTCAGCTTCCCCTCATTCACCGCCAGCTTGGTGATGAATCCCCCAAAGCGGAATGCCTTCTTCATGCCGGGGGTGGCGGCACTTTCGGCCGGCCCGCCGTCTATCGACAGGATGCCGCGAACCCGCTCGGGCTGTGCCAGCGCCAGACGGAGGGTGATCGAAGCGCCGGTTGAGTTGGCGATGAACAGGGCATGGCGGACGCCGAGGCTGTCCAGCACCCGGCCAATCCGTTCCGCCTGGGCCGTAAAGGAATAGTCGGCACCGTCAGGATACGACGACCGGCCATACCCCAGCGGCTCGATGATGATGCACCGGTAGCCGCGCTGGACCAGGGGGCCGACGATCTTTCGGTAGCCGTACGCCCCGCCGAAGATTCCCGGGATGAGGACGATCGGCTCGCCTGACCCGGTGACGGTGGTGCGGAGGATCTCGCCAGGGGCGACCTGGATCTGGCGAACGACCGCGCTATCGAGCGAGGCAACGAGCGCCAGCGTGTGGAGGATCATGTAGGTCCCACCGACTCCCGGCTTACCAGGAGTCGCCTGTGACCTTCTTCTTCCGTTTGCGGCGCAGCGCCGCCGCAGTCTTGATGGCCCGCGCTTCACTGGGTTTGACGTAGTGCCTGCGCCGCCGGAGCTCTCCAAAGAGCCCCGACTTCTGGAGTTTGCGCTTGAATAGCTTGAGTGCGCGCTCCAGGCTGTCTTCGTCGCTTAACCTGACTTCGGTCATCCCGGCGTCCTTGTTGAGATGAAAAGAGGGGGCCGGCGCCTGTGCCAGCCCCCTTGGGATCGGTCGGATATCGAGCGCGTCACCGCTCCGATGCCGAGAGAAGCATAGCCCGAGATTCCTCGAACCACAAGGCGAGCGCAGCCTCGGCCCCGCCACCATTGGACGGCTGCGATGGGCTTGAACCTGCCCCGTCGGCGAAGGTTAGGACCTCTCCCTCCGTCACCTCGGGGCGACCGAGCTCGAAGACCAGCGGGTTCCGGAAAGTGTATTCCGCGGCGCACCGGTTGGCCTCGGCCGAGCCCTCCTTGGTTTGGCAAAAGCTCAGCGTGATGAGCTCGCGGTCGCCCACACTCAGGACGTAATAGCCGCAGAAACCCGGGATCTGCTGGGCCAGGGGGACAAACTCGTCATGAAGCTGTCGGCGGAGGAGTTCCAGGGAGGCCCGGTTCACGGCCCCGTTTTTTGGACTGTATCTGCGAATGGTGACGAACATGGGTCCCTCTGAAGCCCTGCACATTCATGAGATCAGCGCGCACCGCGGTAAAGAGCAACATAACCGGATTGACTCTTAGGGGGAGAAGGGTTGCGCTTTTCTGTCGCTCCGCACCTCGTGGGGGGGGCGCGGCAGAAAGGAGACTCTCCGGAGCGGACGTCAGTGCGCGGATGCTTTACTTGGGATCTCGATTTCGCGTGAGCGAACTGCAGTACGCGGAGGAGAGCTCCTCTGCCGAGCGCGGGGGCGGGAGGGATACTGCAATCACCGGGCGGTATGGTAGTGACCTAGACCTTCACCGACTAAGCAGCCCGGCGTCGATCACCAGCGGGGCTCCGGTGACATAGCGGGCGCGCTCCGATGCCAGATAGAGCACCGCGTGCGCCACATCTTCCGGCTCGATCCAGGGCACCGGCAGCAGGTTACCCGCCGACCGTTCGGCGATTTCCTTGGGAGTGAGCCCCTCCAGCGCCGCCAGACCATCGTTCATCGGGGTGTTCACCCCCGTCGGATGGATCGAGTTCACCCGGATGCCGTACTGCGCCAGCTCGATCGCCCAGGACTTGGTCAGGCCGGTGAGGCCCCACTTCGAAGCCGCATAGTGACTGAGGCGCCCCATCCCTCGGAGCCCGGCGACCGAGGAGTTGTTGATGATGACCCCCGACCGCTGCCGGATCATCAGGGGGATCACCCGACGTGCCACCAGCCAGGCGCCCTTCAGGTTGATGTCGAGCATGGCGTCCCAGGCATCCTCGGTCAGCTCGTGGGCCAGGCCGTAGGCACAGATACCCGCGTTGTTGAAGAGGATGTCGATCCGGCCAAACCGCTCCGCAGTGGCGGCGACCGCCTGGGAGACGGCGGTGTCGTCCCTCACGTCCCCCGCAAAGGTCAGGCACTCGGTTCCCAGCTCCTTACAGGCAGCCGCCAGCGAGGTAAGATCGTCGCTCGACCCCATCGCGTAGCCGGGATAGCTCAGCGGCCGGGCCACATCGAACGCCGCGATTCTGGCTCCTTCAGCCGCGAGCGCCAGGGCGGTGGCCCTGCCCTGGCCGTGGGCGGCTCCGGTAATGAACGCGACCTTGCCGGCAAACTCCCCCTTCATGCCTGCCTGCTTGCCGAGGCGGCCTCCCGCACCCCCTTCCGGTAGGGCTGGAGATACTCGTCCAGGTCCACATCGAGCGCGTTGTTGAACACGTTCGTGGCCACCATGAGCGCACCGAACGCGGTCAGCGCCACCAACTGTGCCGGCAGGAAGAAGTCTGCCAGCCGCTGGTACACCTGCTCCGGCACCTGAAAGGGCGACACGGCCAGCGCCCGTCCGAACTCCACCACGGCGGTTTCGCGCTCGTCGAGCTTCAGGCGTTCGGGGTTCTCACCGGTCTGGATCAGCATGCGCCGGAAGAACGTGGAGCAGATGAGACAGTCGGTTTGGGCCGAGATCGCGTGGGCGAACAGCGTCGTGAGCCGCTCTCCCAGAAACGGCTGCACCGTATCGCGGAGAGGGTACCACTCCATCAGCGCATGAAAGGCTGGAAGGGAGTGGAGCAGCGTCCGCTTCATGTTGGTCATGCGGGCGTGGCCGCGTACATGAGCGTCCGCTGCCGCCCGGGCATCGGGCGGCGCGGTCTCGGTGTCCAAGGGCGGAATACGGGGCATGCGGGAAGGCTCCGTGCTTAGGGGCGATCCGGCAATCTAGATCGGGAAAGCCTTGTGTGTCAGAGGACGCGCCGGGATGCCACGTGGCGAGCCAGGTACCACTTGCCCCGCGGCGTCGACAAATCGTCGTACACGACCCCACCGGCCCCCGCGCTCGAGTGGATGATGCGGTTGTCCCCGGCGTAGATCGCAACGTGGTCGATCCCCCGACCCTTGGCTGAGAACAGCATCAGGTCGCCGGGCCTCAGAGTCGTGAGGGCGCGAGGGAGTGCTCGCCCGGCGGTGGCTTGCTGCCGGGAAGTGCGGGGCAGGCTGACGCCGTGGCGTCCGAAGACGTACTGAACGAACCCGGAGCAATCAAAGCCGACACCCGGCTTTGCTCCCCCGTACACATACCGCTCGCCGAGATACTGGTCTCCGGTGGCGAGGACGCGGGCGGCGCTGGCCCCGGCCGTGGTGCGCGGCAGGCGGGCCGCCGGAGCTCGGCGAGCCGGTCGCGATCCTGCGCGAACGGTGACGCCATGTCCACCGAGGGTGGCGACGACCGCCACTGGACCCAGGGTTGCCCTCACGGCCGGACGCGGAAGCCGGGGAAGAGAAAGATTGATCTGCGCAGACAGCACGCTCGGGAGCCCCGCTAGGAGCGGCAGGGTACAAGCGATGAGCTTCATTCCGACCTCACTCAGGAAAGACTGGGACAGCCAATGCAGGAGGTGTGCCAAGCTCCTCGAGCACGAGGCCCGCTTCGGTGATAAACAGATGTCCCTGAGCGCGGTAGCCACCCCTTTGCTCGGCGTGCGTCAGCACCAGGCGATGCTTGGCCCGTGTCATTCCCACGTAGAGCAGACGGCGGGCCTCCTGGATCTCCTCGGTCCGGTCCTCCTGGATCGCCCTCCAGCCCGGGAGCACCTGATTCTCGACCCCCACGACGTACACCCGGGAGAATTCCAGACCCTTGGTCGAGTGAAGCGTCAGCAGATTCAGGCGGTTGGGATCGGTTTCGGCCCCTTCGCTGCTCGAGAGGGCCACCCGGCGCAACATGTCGTCGATATGTTCCGCGAGTGTTTCTCCCGCACTCGCCTGTATCAGCATTCGAAGGCGCTCAACTGACTCCGGGTAGCGCTCGTCCACCGGCCGCTCGGCGCGCAGACGCTCCATCAGGGCGCGTCCCCCCAGGCGCTCGATGACCTGCTCGAGGCCGAGCGCTCCCTCTGCCCCGGCCGCCAGCTCCGCGGCATAGATGTCGAGGCAGTCGCTGTAGCGGCCGAGGGTGAACGGCCGGGTGATCTCACGCAGCAGGGCTTCCTCTTTAGAGGGCGAGGCTTGCTGATCGAGCGCCAGGGCCAGGCCGAGCTGATCCAGGAGATGGACCAGGGCGACGGTACGGGCGCGGCGCATCCTCAGCTCATTGAGATTCGGCACCACTCCGGCCAGGGCTACCGCGTCGTCGAGCGCGTGGTGCTCCCTTCCGACTTCGACGTTGAACTTCTTGGCGAGATACTTGAGCTTGACGCTGCCTTCGACCACGGCGCGGGCCAGCGGGAGGGTATCGTAGAAGACCAGCTCTTCGAAGCCCTCGAGCCCGCCGCAGGCGCGCCGCAGGACTGGTACATCGAATTCCTGCCCGTTGTGGGCGACGACGAGGTCGGTTCCCACGAACTCACGGAAGCGCGGCCACACTTCAGCCATCGGAGGCGCACCGATCAGGTCACGATCGGTGTAGCCATGTACCTCCGTGGCCTCCTCCGAGATGCTGCGGGTGCACGACACCAGGGAATGGAACCGATCCACCACGACATTGTCCCGCACCCGTACGGCGGCAATATCGACGATCTGGGACGAGTTGAAATCGAAGTCGCTGGTCTCGATGTCGAAGGCGACGAAATCGTCGAAGTCGGCCTTCAGGCTGCGGGTGTGAACCAGCTGGAGGGCCTTGAAGAGCCGGAGAGGCAATCCACCCTCCGGGCTCTGGCGAAGTACTACATCCGCACCGGCCGGCACCTCATCCGGCGTGAGCCGGTGGGCGTTGGTGATTCCGGCACCGCGAAGCATGGCCACCAGCGGGATCTCGAGTCCACCGCTCGGCTCGACCCAGACCCGGGCTCCCGACCCGACGCACTGCCCCAGCTGTCTGGCCATCGCCGCCGCGCCAGGATACAGCGACGGCTCGCTCAGATCGTGATGATACTCCTCCAGCGGATTGCGCCCAGCACCGATGGGACGAGCCAGCAGCTCATCCACCAGGCCGGATAGCGATTGGTGAGATCGGCCAATCCCCCGGAGATTCTCGAGGTGATAGATCAAGCGCCACACGCGCCTCCGATCGGCATCTCCCTTTGGGCGTTGGCTGGCAAAGACCCGGAGATTGGCCAGGAAGTCCCGGTCCCTGGATGACGTCTTTCGAACTTCCTGGCGCAAGGCAGGATTGAGGGCAAGCTCAGCCAGCGCTCCGAGCAGAATGGGGTCGTCGGGTGAGCGGATGACCCGCAAGGATGCGATGACCCAGCCGACCACCTTGTCGTCCAGCAGGGCTTGGCCCCGGGCCATCCGGCACGGAATCTCCGCGCAAATCAGCCGCTTCTCGAGATCTCGTCCCATCGAGCGATAGCGGTAGAGTACGGCATAGTCGCCCCAGCCGGTCCCGGCCGTCGCGCGATCGCTGAGAATGTCCCGGATGAGCCACTCGGCCTCGGCCTCCTCGTTGTCGAAGCCCAATGCCACGACGTCGAAGGGCGAGCGCAGCGTGGTGTCGATCTGCTTTTCGAACAGCACGGGGTTACACGCAATCAACCGCCGGGCGGAGTCCAGAATCTGGATCGAGCATCTGCGGTTTTCATCGAGGACGATCGGCTCGCTCAGATCGAAGTCCTGGCGGAACCGGGCCATGATGCCGGGATCGGCTCCGGTCCAGGAGAAAATGGATTGCTCATCGTCGCCCACGCCAAAGAGGCAACGATGCCGGTCAGCCAGCCGGCGGACGATGCCATATTGCGTCGGGCTCAGATCCTGAAATTCATCCACCAGCACATAGTCCCATCGGGAGCGCAGCTCGGCGGCCGCGCCCTCATCGGTGCGGACAAGCTTCTCCGTCAGGGTGATGAGATCATCGAAGTCGGCCAGATTTCGCGACCGGAGCGCCTCCTGGTACTGCCCGAAGAAGACCATGCCCCGGTCACTCAAGGGCTTGCCTTGCAGCCGATAGCGACTGAAGAGGGCCAGAGCCTGGGAGCAGCGCTTGGCGGGGATCCGCAGGCGTCGAAGCACCTGCTCCTGGTACTCGGGATCCGCAATCCCGAAGCCCGGGCGGAGGCCGCAGCGTTCGGCGAAGTCCCGGAGAATCATGAGACAGATCGCGTGTAGCGTCCCTCGAGTGACATCCACTGCCGCGATGCCGCGCTCTTCGTGCAAGCGGGTGGCAATCTCCTCGGCAGCCTTGTTGGTAAACGTGACCGCGAGGATCCGCCGCGGAGCGAGGTGCAGCTTCTCGATGAGGTACTGGATTCGATGGATGAGGCAATAGGTCTTCCCTGCCCCGGGTCCGGCGATGACGAGCGCCGGACCCATCGGCGCCTCGATGGCGCGTCGTTGTTGCCGGGTAGGCTCGAAGCTCATCGGTGATCCTGGCCCAGCACCCGGGATCGAACCCACTGCACCAGGGTGTCGGCCAGCTCGTCCAATACCGACGCCGGCGTGCGGCCGGAGCTCTTAGCCACAGCGAAGGAGTGATCGCCTCCCTCGATCGGGTGCAGGGTGGCCCGGCTCCCCAGTCGCTGACACACACCGGTGATCAAATCCGACTGGGCAAACTGGTCGCGGGTACCCTGGAGGAAGAGCATGGGCAGTTCGACCCGCACGAGGTGATCGGCACGGCGAGTGCCGGGCCGGCCCGGAGGATGAAGCGGAAAACCCAGGAAGGCCAACCCCCGAACTCCGGGCAACGAAGTCGCGGCAGCCCCAGAGGTCATGCGGCCTCCAAATGACTTGCCGCCGGCGATGAGTGGCAGCTCTGGCGCCGCTCCCACCGCAGCATTTACGACTCCGCGTACAGTCGCTTCCGCCACGGCTGGAGGGTCGGGCCGCCGGCTGCCGGCTTCCATGTAGGGGAACTGATATCGCAAGGTAGCCACGCCGCGAGAGGCGAGCGCCCCGGACATGGACTCGAGAAAGCTGTGCCGCATTCCGGCGCCGGCGCCGTGGGCAAGCACGTAGAGAAGCCACGCATCGGGTGGACGCTCGAGGAGGGCGGAGACGGGACCGAAGTCAGGGCCGAGGTCGAGCCGAAGATCCTGCGCCATTACTCCCGCGCTCCCAGGCGCTCGATGGCCCCCGTCAGGTCAGGACTCACCGTCACGACCTCGCGCAGCGGGTCGGCCTTCAGCTTCCGCATTCGGGCCAGCGCGTTCTCGATTGTGAAGCGCCGGATATCCAGCTTGGGGTTGACCTCGTTCCAGCGAAGTGGCATGGAAACCGGTGCTCCGGGCAGCGCCCGAACGCTGAACGGCGCCACCAGAAGCCGCCCGGCACCATTCTGGAGGTAGTCGATGTACACCTTTCCCCCACGGCGCGAGACCTGCCGGGTGAGAGTGGTGATGTCAGGCAGTTCCGTCACGATCACGCGGGCAAGGAGCTCACCCAGACCCCGCGCCTCAGCGTAGCGGCACTGGCCACCGAGCGGGATCAGCACGTGCAGCCCGGACGAGCCACTGGTCTTCACGAAGTTGGGCAGCCCGATCTCCTCGCAGATCGCGTGGGTGGCCTGGGCAACCCGTATCACGTCGCTGAACGGGGCATCCTTGGGATCCAGGTCCAGCACGCACCAGTCGGGCCGGTCGATGCTCGAGGTCCTGCTGGCCCACACATGGAGAGGGATCGTGCCGAGGTTGGCCAGGTAGAGCAGTCCGGCTTCGTCATCGCAGATGAAGTAATCGATCTCCCGCTGGGCCTGCTCACTCCACATCCGCTCGGTCCGGATCCAGTCGGGCACGAATCCCGGGGCGTCCTTCTGGAAGAATGATTTTCCGTTCACCCCGTCGGGATATCGGGTCAGGACAACGGGGCGGTCAGCCAGGTACGGCAGAATCCAGGGGCCGATGGACCGGTAGTACTCGATCAGGTCGCCTTTGGTGTAGCCCTGCTCCGGCCAGAACACCTTCTGAAGATTGGTGAAGGGGACCTTCCTGTCCTCCCCATTCTCCTCCCGAATGAAGGGATCCTGCTGCTCTTCTGCTGCCCCACTGGTGGCAGCCTCGCCCACACATTCCTCCGGGCGCTTGTCATCCCGAAACCGGAGGAACACCGGCTGACGGAGGAGCCCCTCCTCAGTCCGCTCGGTGTATTCGACCTCACATACCAGCACCGGCTCGGTCCAGGTGGTCCCCTTCTCTTTGGGAACGGGCCCGCCGCAGGGTGGGTCCGGTCGCCGGATCTGGTCGAGCCTTGCCCGCACCTCGCCGAGCTGGACTCCGGTAAAGCCGGTCCCGGCTCGGCCGGAATAGATGAGATCGCCGTCGATGTACTGACCCAGGTACAGGGCCCCGAAGCCGGTGCGGCCACCCTTCGGTGCGGTGAACCCCACCACGACGAAATCATCCGAGCGCCGGGTGCGGATCTTGATCCAGGAGGGAGACCGGCCCGCCCGGTAGGGAGAGTCCGCCCGCTTGGCCATTATTCCCTCCAGGCCGAGCTTCCGCACCTGCCGGTACAGCACCTCACCCTCACCCTGGAAGTGATCCAGAAAACGGATGAGGCCGGCCGGCGGCAGCAACCTGTGAAGCAGCTCCTTCCTGGTCGTCAGTGGCAGGGGCCGCAGGTCGAACTCCTCCGCGGCCAGGAGATCGAAGGCGAAGAAGGTGACCGGGTTCTCCACGACCGCCCGGCGGATGTCGAGCGCCCGGGTGAGCTTGGCCCGCTGCTGGAGGCGCTGGAAGCTGGGGCGCCCGGCCTCGTCGAGCGCGACCACCTCGCCATCGAGCAGCAATCGGGTCAGGGGCAGCGCGCCCACGGCGCGAGTCACCTCCGGGAAACTGGCTGCCAGGTCGTTCCCGTTGCGGGAGTAGAGCCGGGGCGGCCCGCTGCCGCGTGCAGCCAGCAACCGATAGCCATCGAGCTTCAGCTCGAACAGCCACGCGGGGTCGGAGAAAGGAGCGTCTCTGGTTTCGGCCAGCATGAGTGGAGCTGTCTCGCCCCGGACTTCCCCCTTCGGCGCTCCGAGCCGCTCCAGCTCCGCCCGAATGCCATCCGCCGGAGTACGGCCGGCTTTGAGGTCTTCCACCGTGAGGCCGGACAGCACCGACTCCTCCGGTGGCAGCGGCCCCGAGGCCGACGCATACGCATCGCGCTCCTTGATGAGGAGCCAGTCCTTGTCGCTTTTCGCGAGCTTGACCAGGGTCCACTTCCCGTGAAGCTTGATGCCCCTGAGCTCGAACAGGAGTTTCCCCTTGGCCAGCCCGGCAACCGGATCCTCGATCGGCACCCATCGGCCCCGGTCCCACACAATCACGGCTCCAGCGCCGTAGTTTCCTTCCGGAATCAGGCCTTCGAAATCGCCGTACTCCAGGGGATGATCCTCCACCAGCACGGCCAGGCGCTTGTCCGCCATGTCGTACGAGGGGCCCTTGGGCACGGCCCAGGAACGGAGGACCCCTTCCATCTCGAGGCGAAGGTCGAAGTGCAGGCGCCGCGCGGCATGCTTGTGCACGACAAAGAGCCCGCCACGTTCTTCCCATGATATCGGGGTGTGGGAACCGGCGGGCTCAGGGGTACGCTCGAGCGACCGCTTGGCGCGGTAGGGGGCGAGCGGATCAGGCTTGGGTTGGGGCATCCAGAAGAGGAATTTACACGGTTAAAAGGCTACCATTCAGGTAACGCATGGTTCCCGCTTCTGTCCTTGCGGGCCTAACCTTTTTCGGCGCATATGGGGACCTTATGCCTCCAAGACCAATCGCCTCGGCCAACATTTCCTTCGGACTGGTGTCCGTACCGGTCAGCCTCTACTCCGCCAGCGAGTCTTCCGCCACGATCAGCTTCAATATGCTGCACAAGGCGTGCGGCACCCGGCTGAAGCAGCAGTATATCTGCCCCAAGGAAGAGGTCGTGGTCGAGCGAGACGACATGGCCAAGGGGTACGAATTCTCCAAGGGCCAGTACGTGACGTTTTCTCCCGAGGAGATCAAAGCCCTGGACGAGAAGGCCACCAACTCGATCGATATCGCCGAGTTCGTTCCGCTCAACGCGGTGGATCGCATCTACCTGGAGAAGGTCTACTATCTGGGGCCCGACAAGGGTGGCGATCGAGCCTACCGGTTGCTGGGCGAGGCGCTGAAGGTCACCGGCCGTGCGGCGCTGGGGCAGTACTCGGCGCGGGGGAAGCAGCACCTGGTACTGGTCCGTCCCCTGGATGGCGTCCTGGTCATGGAGCAGCTCCATTACCAGGCGGAGCTTCGTTCGGCGACCGAGGTGCCCCACCCCGACACACCAGTGAAGTCGGCCGAGCTGGCGCTCGCCCGGCAGCTGATCGAACAATCGTCCACCGAGGAGTTCCGGCCGGAGAATTACCACGACACCGTACGCGAACGGGTACTCGACGCCATTCAGAGCAAGGTCGAGGGCCAGGAGATCACGGCGGAAGCAGCCCCGGCAGAGACCAAGATCATCGACCTCATGGATGCCCTCAAGGCCAGCCTGGCCAAGCGCGGTGCCAGCCCTTCGGACAAGAAGGCGGGCAAGGACGCCGGAGACGATGAGGAGGAAGAGGCCGCGCCGAGGAAGCGGAAGGCGGGAGGGCGGGCGAGCTAAGAAGGTCTAGGGGTGCACATCCTCGTCGGCACCAGCGGCTGGTCGTACAAGGAGTGGAAGGGCAGTTTCTATCCGCCCAAGCTGCCGGCCGAAGAGATGCTCCGCTTCTATGCGGGCCGCTTCCCCACGGTCGAGGTGAACAACTCCTTCTACCGGACTCCGGCCGAGCGGGTCTTGGCCACCTGGACCGAGCAGGTGCCCGAGGCATTCCGATTCGTGGTCAAGGCCTCGCGCAGAATCACCCACAACCACCGGCTCTCGGACGAGGATGGCTCGCTGGCGTACTTCCTGCGGGCGGTGAATCCCCTGGGAGACCGGCTCGGCCCTACCCTCTTTCAGCTCCCGCCTACCTTCAAGAAAGACCTCGACCGACTCCGGAACTTTCTCGCCCTGCTCCCTCGCCGCTGGGTCGCGGCGATCGAGTTTCGTCACCCCTCCTGGTTTGTGGACGAGGTTTACGACCTGCTCCGGGCCCGGGACGTTGCCCTGGTGGCGGTGGACGAGGATGAGACCGAGGGTAGTGGCTCGCCACTGGTGCCCACCGCCTCGTGGGGCTACCTCCGGCTACGCCGGTCGGCCTACGATCGCGCGGCGCTCGAAAGCTGGGCCACGCGGATCGGGGAAAGCCCGTGGAACGAGGCTTATGTCTTTCTCAAGCACGAGGATGGCAGCCCTACCGGACCCGCCGCCGCAAGCGAGATGGGTGCGATCCTGACGAATACCGCCGAAAAGTGACCGCGGTCACGCCCTGACCAGTGCTTCGGGGCTAACATGTCGGTTCGCTTGAACGTAGCGACACCGACATGCGGAGGATATGATGGCCACAAATAGAACCTGGAACGACGAGGACAGCTGGTGGCGGGACAACTTCAACTCGAGGCCCTATGCCACCGGGCGCAAGTATGAAGACTTCCGGCCCGGCTATCTGTATGGGTTCGAGGCCGGCAAGCACCACATGGGGCGCAGCTGGGATGAGGTAGAGTCCGACCTGCAGACCGGCTGGGACAAGTTCGAAGGTAGGGGACAGAGCACCTGGGAGAACGTGAAACACGCGGTGAGGGATGCCTGGCACCGCATCACCGGCCAGAAGGATCTCGACACCAGCAGGATGAGTGAGTCGGCTTCGGATCGGTTCTCAGGGACGGGCCGCGACTAGGGCCCGCTCGGATTCTCCGCCGTAGAGCAGGACGAAGCCCGGGACCTCACATCCCGGGCTTCACTTTTTCGAGTCAATTCATGCTTTTCGTGACGTGGGACACTGCGACCACGGTCCGTTCGATGTCTCTTGTTGGGGCGCCAGGGTAACAGATACACCGGAAACCGAAACTGTCGTGCGTCGAGCGCCGCATGTCCTGCACTGAGCTCAACCGCAACTTTATCTCCTGCTTTCCTCAGCCCCTGTCGCCAGCATGCGCATGTGTTCGGGCCTGTCAGTCAGGACCCGCGTTTCTAGAGCCACTCCGAGCTCGCCAGAGGCGGCGCGAGGTGAGTGGCGAACGGTCAGCTAAAGGAGCAACACGATGACGATGTCAAACACGGAAGCCCGCGGCCCCCTGGGCGATGCCGGCCAGCACAATGGCGGCAGTGCCCGGGAACAGATCCGCGAAGTGAAGGATCAGGTGGTCGGGCAGGCCAAGAGCACCCTGCAGCAGGCCCGAGATCGGGCCAGCTCGAGCCTGGGTGAGAGCAAGGGCCAGGTGGCCGAGCAGTTCGGCACCATCGCCGCCGCACTCCGGCGCACCACGGAGCACCTCCGGTCCGAGGATCAGCAGCGGATCGCCGGGCTGACTGAGTCCGTCGCACGGCAGGTCGATGAGGTGGCCACCTACCTCCGCAACAAGGACGCCCGCGCGATGCGGGCCGATCTGGAGAACCTGGCCCGGCGGCAGCCGGCCCTGATGCTCGGTGGCGCGCTCGTGCTCGGCCTCATCGGAGCTCGATTCCTCAAGAGCTCCCAGCGGGAGAAGCGGTTCCGCGAAGGCGGTCAGATCCGAGACGGCGGTCAGTTCCGAGAAGGTCAGATTCGACAGGGCGGCCAGCTGAGTGGTCGCGGCTACCAGGGAGGCGGATATGCCGGCGCTTAGGGAAGACCGGAGTATCGGCGAGCTGTTCGGTCAGCTCACCCAGGACATGACCCTGCTGTTCCGCCAGGAGCTCCAGCTCGCCCGGGTGGAGATGAGCGAGAAGATCTCCCGGGTGACCAGCAATCTGGTCTCGGTGGTGGCGGGCGGATTTGTGGCGTATGTGGGTGCGCTCGCGCTGGTTGCAGCGCTGATCGTGGGACTCCATGAAGCGGCCGACATCTCTCCCTGGGTCTCCGCCTTGATCGTGGGTGCCATATTCGCGGTGGCGGGCTATGTGATCCTCAGTCGCGGCCTGAAGGAATTGAAGCGGGTGGACCTCTCCCCCCGCCGAACGGTCGAAACCCTTAAAGACGACGTCCAGTGGGCGAAGGAGCAACGGTCATGAGTGAGAACGAGAGACAGAATCCCGGGCTCGCTTACGAGCCGGCGGGCCAGGACTTCGGATCCGCGCCCGAGTCGGAGAGCGAGAAGAACCCTGAGAATATCGAGCGCGAAATCGAAGAGACCCGTGCCCGGATGAGTCAGAACATCGATGAGTTGGGTGACCGGTTGAGTCCCGGCAATCTGAAACAGGAAGCCAAGGACGCCATCCGTAACGTGGCGTCGGACGCCGTCTCCAACGTCGGCGAACAGGCCCGGCGGACCGGCTCCCGACTGGTGGACGTGATCCGGGAAAACCCGCTTCCAGTGATCGCGGTCGGCGCCGGGGTGACCTGGCTTCTGAAGCAGCGGTCCAGCGGCGGGGTCTCGGGCGACCGGATGGCGCGCTACGCATACACCGGGCCCGATCGCCGTCAGGGCGGTAGCTGGCAGCACGGCACCGGCGTCAAGGCCAAGGTCGGCGATACGGTGAGCGGAGTGAAGGATTCGGTCAGTGAAGCGGCCAGCGGTATCAAGGGCCGCGCGGGCGAGTTGGCCGACGAGGCGCAGGACCGGATGGGCGAGCTGGGCGGGCAGGCCCGCCGCCAGACCCAACGGGTCAAGACCAATCTCGAGCACGCCGCCAACGAGAATCCTCTCCTGGTGGGAATCGGCGCTACGATCGTTGGCCTCGCATTGGGCCTGCTCTTGCCGGGCACCGAGCGGGAGAACGAGCTGATGGGGCCGGCCCGTGACCAATTGGTGGATCGAGCGGAGAAGACTGCGGAGCGAGTGAAGGACGCCGCCGCCGAGGCGGGCCGTGAGGTCAAGGAAACCGTGCAGGCCGAGATCGCCGATCGGGGACCCGAGGTCAAGGAACTGGTGCAGCAGGCGGGTCAGACGGTCAAGGCGCAGGTGAAGGAGTCGGCCAGGAAGGTGAAGAAAGAAGCGAAGGACGCGGCGGCCGAGCCGGATACGGGTAATAACCCCAGGAGCGCGACATGAGTCTCGATTCATTGGAGAAACTCTTCCTCGAAGAGCTGAAGGACGTGTACAACGCCGAGAAGCAGATTCTCCGGGCGCTTCCCAGGATGGCCAAGGCGGCGGAGTCACCCGAGTTGTCCCAGGCGTTTACCCACCACCTGAAGGAGACCGAGGGCCAGGTTCAGCGCCTCGAGCGCATCTTCAGGGAGCTGGGGCAGGCAGCGCGCGGCAAGAAGTGCAAGGGAATGGAGGGGCTTCTGGAGGAAGGGAAGGAAGTCCTGGAGGAGGAAGGCGAGGCGGCGGTCATTGACGCCGCCCTGATCGCATCGGCCCAGCGGGTGGAGCACTACGAGATCGCCGCGTACGGCTGTCTCCGCACCTATGCCTCTCTCCTGGGTTATTCAGAGGCCGAGCAGCTGTTGGGGCAGAACCTCCGGGAGGAGGAAGCAGCAGACAAGAAGCTGACTCAGATAGGTGAGTCGGGAGTCAACCAGGCGGCTGTGAGAGCCGGAGCGGGAACCGGAGAAGAGGAGTAACTGACCTTGCCTTGATCCTCCGGGGCCAGACTCTTGCCAACTTCGGCCGCGCGGCTGAGAAAGTTTGCCGCGCGGCCGTTTTGCCAATGAGCCTGGAAGCTGGTGAACGAACGCGCGGCGTGCTCCTGCGCGAGCCGCCGCAACGCCAGGAGGCCGGACGATGCCCCGGAAGGCAACTCCCCGTTCTGGAGCGCGGCTAGCGACGCGGTGATCTCCTCGGTCAGAACCTGCATGTCGTGGAGGTCTCCCAGCACGTCCTGGAGCTGCTTCAGCCGTCCCACCAAAGCCCTGACCCGGGGCACCCTGCGGGAGAGAGGTTCCCAGAGGTATCGGAGCCGCTTGGCAGCGATCCTGGCCGCATGGGCCTCGGCCACGGCGTCACCGTCCCGCACCGCCTCGAGGCGCTTTTCCAACCGTTCGACATATCCAGTGGTCAGCTCCCGGGTGGCGTCCGAGAGGAGGAATCGCGGCCGGCCCCGGCCGGTGCGGACCTCGAGTCGAACGGTCTCCAGGCGGGGGCGAAGCTTGGCGGCGAGCTTGACGAATCGAGCCGCGACGCTGGACGTGACCTTGGCGCGCGAGTCGAACTGGCGTCCCTCCAGCCGCCCGACGAGCCACGCAAGCCCCTCGATCTCCTCCGGTTCGAGCTGCCCGGCACGTTGGTGCAACCACTCGAGCTGGACTTCGCTGTCCCGTCCCGCATTGGTGGCCAGAGTCAGGTTCCGCAGCCGACGCCGCATTTTCTTGGAGACGCTGCCCTTGAGCGATGGGCGATAAGCCCGAAGACAGCTTCGCAGCCGGCGCAGGCCCACCCGGAAGTCGTGCAACGCCTCGGAATCCTGGGCATCCGCCAGGCGGTGTTCGGCTCGCGCTATCTCGTCGAGGTAAGACAACGCCACCAGGCGGGCCCCTTCCTCGGCGGATCGGCTCAATAGATCGGGGGGGAGTCGTGCCATCTATCGTAGCGTCAGAGTCTGCGGAGCACTCGCGGGGTCAACACCCACTCGAGGGTCCCACCGCCCGGTTTGGGCCGGTCCGCGAGATCCAGAAGGCACGCTCCCGCCTTCTTCAAGCTGATGAACGAACGTGGTTTGCCCGCCAGCAGGTAGCCAACCAGGACGCTGAGATGGGGCTCATGCCCTACAATGGCGATCGTGGCATCAACCGCCTGCCGGTCGAGCCACTGCACCATCTCATTCGGTTCGCGGTCCGGGATAAGCGCATCCAGCGTCTGGAATTCGACCCCGAACTCGTCTGCCACGATCTCCGCACTCTGCTCCGCCCGAACCAGAGGACTCGCGGCAAGGACATCAATGCTCGAGACCACTGTTGCCAGTCCCCCCACCGCTTCGCGCATCCGCTTCTTCCCATCGAGGGTCAGAGGGCGCTGGCGGTCGTCGTGGCCTTCGGCCTGCCACGCCTCCCGGTCTCCTGCGGGTCCGTGACGGATGACTACCAGTTTCACGCCGGCTCAGTACGCTTTCGCGCCCTGGGGCCGCGGACACGCGGCGGTTTGGTGCGGGTGTGCCCCGCCCCATTGCCATTGGGTACAGTCTCCTGGACCGGTGGTGCCCCGGAAGGACCGAGTATGGGGACGAAACGAAAGGCCGAATCCACCGCTTCGCGCGACGACTCGCGGGCCAGCGCCTGAAAGATGGTCTGGGACCGGATGCTCGCCTCGTCGCCGCTGCGAGCCACCCGGCTGTACGCCCCGTCGGCCCCAAGTTGACGAGCCTTGACGTTGTCACTCAACACTATTGGAAGGAGCTCCGCCACCAGCCGCGCCTTCAGTCGCGCATCCTCCACCGGGAACATCAGCTCGATGCGGCGGAAGAAATTGCGCGGCATCCAATCGGCGCTACCCAGAAATATCTCCGGGTTGCCGGCGTTCTCGAAGAAAAAGATCCGGCTGTGCTCCAGGAACTTGTCCACGATGCTGATGACTCTGATTCCGTCCGAGACGCCAGGAATTCCGGGTCTCAGGCAACAGGTGCCCCGGATCACCAGCTCGATCCTGGTCCCTGACCGGCGCGGCCCGGTACAGGGCGTCGATCACGGTCGGCTCGACCAGCGCGTTCATCTTGACGATGATCCGCGAGGGCAGGCCTGCCTCGGCATTCCGCGCCTCGCGCTCGATCAGCTCCACCATCTGCTCCCGCAGGCCGAGCGGAGCGACCATGAACCTCCGCCAGCGCCGGCCCTGAGAGTAGCCGGTGAGCAGATTGAACAGCTCGCTGGTATCCTCCCCGAACTCGGGCTTGGCCGTGAACAGGCCCAGGTCGGTGTAGACCCTGGCCGTGGTCGGGTTGTAGTTGCCGGTGGCAAGGTGGACGTAGCGCCGGATGCCCTCGGCCTCACGTCGAACCACCAGCGACGCCTTGCAGTGGACCTTGAGTCCCACCACACCGTAGACCACGTGAACCCCCGCGCGCTCCAACGACCGGGCCCAGACGATGTTGTTCTCCTCGTCGAAGCGGGCCTTGAGCTCCACCAGGGCGGTCACCTGCTTGCCGTTCTGCGCCGCCCGTTCCAGGGCCCGGATGATGGGGCTGCCGCCGCTGGTCCGGTAGAGCGTCTGCTTGATCGCAAGCACCTGCGGGTCGTCCGCCGCGCGCTCGATAAAATCCACCACCGAGCCGAACGACTCGAACGGGTGGTGCACCAGCACGTCCTGCCCCCGAATCAGCTCGAACACATCCACGGCCGAGGTGAAGGCGGGCGCCACCCGGGGTACCAGCGGCTCGTCCTTGAGTGTGGGAAACCCCTCCAGCCGAGTCAGCGCCATGAGCACCGTGAGGTCCACCGGGCCGACCACGCGATAGACGTCGGGGGCGTTCAGGTCGAGGGCTCCGACCAGCATCTGCACGAAGCGTTCGTCGGCGGCAGAGGAGATCTCCAGCCGCACCGCATCGCCTCGCATCCGCAGGCGGAGGGTCTCCTCGATGGTCTGGAGCAGATCCTCGGCGTCGTCCTCGTCGATAGTGAGATCGGTGTTGCGGGTCACACGGAAGACGGTGTGTCCGGCGACGCGAAATCCTCCGAACAGCGTGCTCAGATGCGCGGCAATCACGTCTTCCAGCAGGACGAACCGGGCCTGCTCCGGAGAGCCGGGGAGGAGGACTACCCGATCGAGCACCGAGGGCACCTGCACGACGGCGAAAAGCTCCGTGAGCTGTCCGCCCTGATCGCCTTCGAGCAGCAAGGCGATGTTGAGGCTCCGGTTATGGACGTGGGGAAACGGGTGGCCGGGATCGATGGCCAGTGGGGTCAGCACCGGGTAGATGCTGCTGGCGAACAGCCCGTCCACGTATGCCCGGTCCGAGGGGAGCAGTTCGTTCAGCCGCAGCCACTGGATGCCGTTTGCCGTGAGCCCACCGATCAGCTCCTCGTGCAACAGCCGGTACTGCTCCCCGACGAGCTGATGCGTCCGCTCGGCGATTCGGGTCAGCTGATCGGCGGGCGAGATGCCATCGGGAGAGAAGTCCTGGGGCTCGAGCCCGGCGTACAGCTGCTGCTGCAGACCGGCGACCCGAACCTCGAAGAACTCATCGAGGTTGGAGCTGACGATGGAAAGGAACTTCACCCGCTCGAGCCAGGGGTTGGAGGGGTCAGCGGCTTCCTCCAACACTCGTCCGTTGAACTCGAGCCAGCTCAGCTCGCGGTTGAGATAGTGTTCCGGGGAGAACTGCGCGACGTTCTTCGGCATGATGCCGTGCCCTAGCCGGCCGCGACTACCTGCAGCCGGGGAGCCCGTCGTATGCTGACTATTCGGCCGCGCTTCTGCGACTGACGCCATACCAGCTCCAACTCCGTATGGAATGCTTTCCTGAACAGATCCGACTTACGGTCGGCGTCGGATCGTTCAACCTCGGGGTCGGTCCTCGCCTCCAGGTCCAGACGCAGCCGATCGCGAAGAATGCGGGGCCTGACTTCGGTCACTGCCTGGGTGTGAGTGCGGTCCAGCCCATCGGCCACGCGCAGGATGCCGCTCAGACGGCTGATCAGGCGACGCTCCTCCCGCGGGATATGTTGCAGGTTCTGGTGTGATTTCCGGGGAAAGGCCCGCCGGTGGTACCGGGCCACGTTGGCGATCAGTTCCACGTCGTGGGGAGCGAACGCGGACAGATCACCGTGCATGATCAGATGATAGGTGTGCTTGTGGTGCCTCGAATGACTGATGAGGTAGCCGATGTCGTGCAGCAGCGCCGCCGCCTGGAGGATGTCCCTGGCGGAGGTCGGAAGGTCGTACCGGGCCCTGAGACCGTCGAAGATCTGGAGGGCCAGCTGGGCCACGTGCTCGCAGTGGCGCTCGTTGGAGCGACACTTGCGCGCGAACAGCCGGACCCACTCCATCCTGTCCCCAGCCTGAGGCAACTGCGTCACGGCGGACCGGCCCGGAAGCTCGGCGATCATCGTGAGGAGCACGCCGTCGCGAACCCCCCCCTCGTTCACCATGATCTGCTGGGTACCGAGACGCTTGGCCAGCCGGACGATCACCGTGGCGCCGGCCACGATGATGTCGGCACGGTCGGGGCTCAGGCCGGGAATCTGGCGGCGGACCTCGAGCGGGGCTTCCCGAAGCCGATCGAGCAAGTGGATCACTTCGGCGGGAGTGAGGACATATCCCTGGACCGATCCGTGGCGACCCTCCCGCTGCCACTTGGCCATGTGAGCCAGGGCGGTAAAGCTCCCCCCGCTCCCCACCATGATCTCGGCCCGGTGCGAGGGCCGATTGATGGCCGCGCGGATGCCCCGGTTGATCTCCTTCCGCATGCGTTTCCAGTGCTTCTGCTTGAGTGGGTCGGACCGGACGAGACGCTCGGTAACCCGCACCGCACCCAGCGGAAGCGAGTAGACGTGGTCGACGGCCGTTCCCGCGGAGAGAATCACTTCCACGCTGCCGCCACCGATGTCCACCACCGCGGTGGAGTGGCCCTCGAGGTTGAAGTGGCGAGCGGCACTGCGGAACGCCAGCTCGGCCTCTTCCTCTCCCGAGATGACGTCGATCTGCACCTTGTGTCGCCGCATGACCTCGCGACGGAAGGCCGGCCCATTCGCGGCCTCCCGCACCGCGCTGGTCGCGATGGCCCGGAGTTCGGTGACCTCAAAACCATCGGCGATGGCCTTCATCTTTCCGATGGCGGCCATCGCCCGCTCGATCGCCGCGTCGGACAGGCGGCCGGTGCGATCGAGCTTCTCACCCAGGCGCACCATCTCCCGGTCTTCGTCCAGAATGCGGTAGGTGCCGTCGGCCTGGACCTCAGCCACGATCAGCCGGATCGTGTTGGTCCCTACATCAATGGCACCCAGCCGCGGCTGGGCGGGAGGCGGCGTCGCGGTCATACACTCGGGGGCTCAGGTTAACCTTGGAGAATAATGCCACCTGACTGTCACAGACCGGTAACGGTCGGAGCAGGATACCGCGAGATGTACAGGGCGATGCCGGCGGCCGGAAGGGGCATAAAGAAAGAGGCCCGGGATGTTCTCCCGGGCCTCATCTTTTGGTGGGTCCAGCAGGCTACTTGGTCTTGGCTTCCTGATTCTCCTCTTCGTCCTCCTCGGCCAGCGATGCCACCGCCGTCTTGAGGTCGCAGGCGAGATCCCGCTCCCGGCGCAGGGCCCCGATCAGGGCCTCGGCCTGCTTCATCTGGAACCCGAGTGCGCCGGCCGACTCCATCGCGTGGTCGACCACGGTCTTCTGCGCGGTGAGGGTCTCGACGGTTGCCCGGATCCCGAGGGCAAGCGCCTCCGCCCGAGCCAGCCGCTGCTCCGCCCGCTCCAGCTGCCGCTTCCGCGACTCGAACCCCTTGAGCATCTCCTCGGTGGTCTTGAACTGGTCCTGGGTGGCCTGGAGCATGGTCCGGGTCTCCTCGATCTCGCGCCGGGCCGACCCGATGGTCTGGACGTCCTCGACGGTACGCTCGGCCAGATCGAACACGTGCTTGACCTGTGCCTCGAGCGCCTCGACGCCGGCCTGGCGGGCCAGGGTCTGCTCCAGTGCCTTGGCCGCCTGGGTCTGAGCCGACTCCCACTTCTCGAGCAGCTCCTCGAAGTGAGTCAGCTGCCGGTCGATGAACTTGAGCGCGGCGGTACGGGCTTCCAGCTCACCCGACACCTGCTGCGAGGTTTCCAGCCCGCTCCTCGGCGTCTGCGAGTGTGGTGCCGACCACCCGGGTGACTTCCTCCATCCGCTGCGCGGCTTCCGCGGCTTCCGTCCGGAGCGCCGATGCCCGGTTGAGGTGATCGGTCGCCTTGTCCAGCGCGCCCTGGCGCTGGTCCAGCTCCTGGCCCAGGAGGCGGATCTTCTCTTCCACCTGGTTGATCTGCTGGGTGCGGCCTTCCATGGCCCGAACCGATTCGTCTACCAACCCCATCCGGCGCTCGGCCTCCTCGACCGACGAGGTGACCACCGAGATGGCGTCGGTCAACCGCTGCGCGCCGTCGGCCTGACGCCCAAGCTGGGCGAACCGGGCTTCGGCGGCCTCCATCCGGGTCTTGAGCCCCTCGGTCCGATCATTGAGCTCCGCGCTCAGCGAGCCGATCTCCGACAGGGTCCGTTGAACCTCTTCCACCATCTCCCGCTGCGAATTGATCTGCTTCATCGAGTCCTTGACCTGCTCGACCTCGATGCGGATCCGCTCGACCATCGGTTCCAGGCCACTCAGCTCCTTGACCTGGGTTTGGACCTTCCGAGTCCAGACGTCGGCGTTGGCCAGCCAGGCCTGAGTCTCCCCGTGGGTCTCACGGAGGCGGCTCATCTCATCGGCCGCGGACCGCATCTGCTCCAGGCCATCGGCCAGCAGCTCACGAGTTCCCTTGAGCGCCGCCAGCTGATCTACCGCCTGCTCCACGCCCGGCCTGATCTCGTCCAGCCGCCGCATGCGGGAGGCGAGTTCGGTCGCCATGTTGTCGAGCCGGGCGACGTCCTGCCGGAGAGTGCTGGCGCGGGTGGCCTCCTGGGCCAGCGCGGTCACTTCCTTGGAGAGGTCGGCGATCTGCTCGCCCACGTTCCGGACCTGCGTCTGCACCGCGGCGGTACCCTGGCTTGCCGCGTCCAGCACCGCGAGACGAGCCTCGCAGTCCTTGACGGCGTTGCGCAGGTCCGCGATGCGCTCGCTGACGGCGTGAAGGCCGCGATGCTCGAGCTCGAACCCTTCGCTGCTCTTCCGCATCTGCTCCCGCAGATCGGTGAGGGCCTGGCGGGCGGACTGCTGCGCGTCTTCGATCTTCTGGGAGGTGCTCTGGAGCTCCTCGGTCCGGGACAGAACCTTGTCCTGAATCGTCTTCACTTCGCTGAGCTTGGCCTCGATGGGGCCGAACCGGCGGATCTGCTCCTCCTGACGGCGGAGCCAGGCATCCAGCTCCCGGTCCATCCGGGTGAGCTGAGCGATCTGGCTCGCGGCGCGGTCCACCGCCTCACGCTCCTGCTCCAGCATGGTGGTCTTCTGTGCCACCTGATCGGCCAGCGCCTTGAGCACGGCCAGCTGGTGCTGGACATCGGGAATCGAGGTGGAGGCCTGGTTGATCGGCTCCAGCGCCCGCTCGACCGACTGTACCCGGCGTACCACGTCTTCGAGCTTGCCGGTGGCGGCCTGGAAGTCCTGATCGAAGTTTTCCAGCCTGGAGGTCGTGTGGCGGTGGGCGGTCAGGGCATCGTCGTGCTGGGTCCGCATGCGGGCCACGTTCTCGGCCTGCTCGGAGAGTTGGGTCCGGAGGGTTTCCGAGTCGGTCCGGAGCGAGGTTCAGCGGCCCCTGAAGGCTGAGGAAGGACTCCACCTGTTCGCGCAACAGAAGCGCGGTTTCCACCTTGTCGCTCAGCCCGGCCATCTGACTCTGGAGCCGCTCCACGTCCTCGCCGGCATGCGACAGCCGGGCTTCGGTGGCCGTCTGGGTCTTGATGACCCGCTCGGCCTGCTCCTCGGCCACGGACAGCTGGGTGCCGAGCCGCTCGAGTCCGGCAACCTGGCGCTCGACCTCTTCGCAGCGTTCCCGTAAGGCGTCGAATTCAGCCGTTCGCTCCAGAATAGGCGCGAGCGACCTCAGGTCGTTCGCGGCGGCTTCGGCGCGGGCGACCAGCGCCTCCAGCGCTGCGGCAACATTTCTCCCGCTCGAATCGACGGCGACCACCGAGTCGTCCTCGCGGCGGCGACCTTTCAGGAAACTGACCATTTGTTACTCCAGGAAAATGCGCGTGGGATCGGGCGGCACTGATTGGTCAGGGCTCTGACGATCTCGGATCACACGCGAGGTGAAGATTGGCACGATGGGGGACGGGGCCCTAACTGCAACGCGTGTGCCCCGGCGGTGCGATGGGCCGGCTGAAGCCGGATCGGGCGGGGCCCAAACGCAAATCGCTACGGGAAACGGAGATTGCTCGGGGACCGACGCTGCATCGAGCGGCGCTGCCGGGTCCTCGGGAATTTCTCGGTTGGCGAGGTGCGGGAGTCCGGGCAGGTCGCACTTTGCTTGCGAATAGCTCAGAACACCATACCCGGGCCGGAGCAGTGTCGGGTCGGACCGGCTCAGATATTACGGACCGCCCGGGTCGAGGCTGTATTGCCGCCGGATCGGGTTCGGCCCCGTCACGACAATGAGATCTGCCGTGGTGCGGTAGCCTTCCTGCTCGATCCGGAGATGGTACCGGCCCGGTGGCAGTGGATAGTCGGTCACCGGAGTCGGTCCGATCTCCACGTTATCCAAGTACAGCGTACCCCAGGGCTCCGAGGCCACGGTGAGGTACGCGTTTCCGAGTTTCACCGCTTTCGGCTTGGCCGGAGCCGACACTGCTGCCTCTTTCTCCGCTGGTGGCGACAGTGGCGGAAGCTCCACCCGCTGAGAATCTTGCGCGACGGGTGCAGGCTGAATGTGCTCCACGGGGGGCAGGATGACGTCCGACGCTGACTCAGCCGGCTCGCGGAAGCCGGCCCAGGCCGCGCCTCCGATGGCTGCAAGAAGGCCCAGGCTGACGAGGCCCCGCCGCACCGCGATGCTGGAAAGCTTCGGCTTGATCGCCGGCCGGCTACCGCCGGCCAGCGGCTCGATCGGAGCGCTGACGACGGTACGGGGTCCCGAGCGCTCCCCACTCAGCGCGGCGGCGAAGTCCTCCATCGTGGGAAAGCGCTGCTCCGGATCCTTGGAGAGCGCACGCTCCAGGGCCGCGCTGATGTCGCGCGGCACGTCGGGCCGGGTGGCGAGCATCGGTGGCGGCGGCTCGAAGACGTGCTTATAGAGGATGCTGTGCGCCGATCCATCGAATGGCTGCTTGCCGGTCAGGATCTGGTGGCCAACGATGGCGAGGGCGTACTGGTCCGCTCTGCCGTCGACTTCCAGTCCCTTGGCTTGTTCCGGCGCCATGTAATGCGGCGTGCCGATGATCGCCCCGGTGCCGGTGAGCTGTGAGGCCCCCTGCACCGCCTTCGAGATCCCGAAGTCCGTAAGGATCACCCGTCCGTCCGCTTCCATCATGATGTTGGCCGGCTTCACGTCGCGGTGCACGATCCGCCGCTGATGGGCATGGCCCAGGGCCAGCGCGGCCTGTCGGAGCACCCGGCGAGCCAGATCGATCGAAAGAGGGCCCTCCTCCAGCAGCTGCTCCAGCGAGCGCCCGGCGACGTACTTCATCACGAAGTAGTCGAGCCCGGCCTCACTCTCGACTCGATAGATCGGAATGATGTTGGGATGGTCGAGCTTGGCGGCGGTCTTGGCTTCCTGCTGGAAGCGGGGAATGAGCTTGGTGTCGTGAGACATGTCCGGTGGCAGCACCTTGATCGCCACCTGACGCTCCAGCGCCAGATCTTCGGCCAGGAACACCAGCGCCATGCCGCCGCGTCCCAGAAGACGGATGATCTCATACCGCCCGGCGAGAGTCCGCGCGAGGCGTTGCTTCAGCTCGTCAGTGGGATCGGTCGGACACACGTGCGCCATCTCGCCCGATGGGGTGCCGCAGTTGGAGCAGAAGCGGCCATCTACCGGGAGAGGAGTGTGGCACTTGGCGCAGTCGCTCACCTGGCTCCTCTGGTCCACACCGAGGCAGCGAGTTGGGCAGGTAGCACGTGATCCGGTCGCCTCTGGTTGGAGGTAAGTCTGGTAAATCCCGGCACCTTCGGGCGGACTCCGCGAGCGGAGCGGCCAAAGTAGCCTGGGCGTTTACCCAAGGTCGTTAATTGGAGCGGGTTTAGATCAACTGGGAGGGGCAAACGAGCAAGGGCTGTGCCCGGTACCGGGCCATTCAGCGTGCCGGTCGCCGCCGCAGATCGTACCGGCGGATGACCGGCCCGGTGCCCTTGACCACGATGGTCTCGGTGAGGGGCTGATAGCCCTTCTGCTCGACCCGCAGCCGGTGTGTTCCGAGGGAAAGGCGGTGCTTGGTAACCGGAGTGAGGCCGATCCTGGCTCCGTCCACGAACAGTACGGCCCAAGGGTCCGAGTCCACCTTGAGCAGCGCGTACTGCACCGGCTTCAGCTTCACGGACCCCGACCTCTTCTGCGGCGATGCTCGCACCGGAGTAACCGGCGTCCGACGAATTGGCCGGGGTGTGGCCGGTGCTCCAGCCACCGGCGGCGCGACAATCTCTCGCGCTGGAGCCGAGCGGCTCGCAGCACCCCGACCGGCAATCGAATGGAAGGTGGGGAGCGCGAACCAGGCTGCGATCGCAACCACAGCGACCGTGCCCAGGGCGACGAAGACCCCGGCACCGTGGTCCCCGGCCGGCTTGTCCGGCTTGATCGGGCTCGCCGCTTTTACCGGCTCGCTCACGACGGTGGTCGGGCCGGAACGCTCTCCGCTGACGGCGGAGGCGAACTCCTCCATCGTCCTGAAGCGGGCGCTGGAATCCTTGGCCAGAGCCCGGTCCAGCGCCACCCGCAGATCCCGCGGCGTATCGGGGCGGCCGTCGAGCACGGCCGGCGGCTGCTCGAAGACCTGCTGGTACAGGATGCTGTGGGCCGGCCCGTCGAACGGCAGCTTTCCGGTCAGCACCCGGTGACCAACAATGGCCAGGGCGTACTGGTCGGCCCGGCCATCGACCTCCTGACCTCTGGCCTGCTCCGGGGCCATGTAGTGCGGCGTGCCGATGATCGTGCCGGTACCGGTGAGCTCGCCCGCGTCCTGCACCGCCTTGGAGATACCAAAATCGGTGATGATCACCCGCCCTTCGTCATCCAGCATGATGTTGGCAGGCTTCACGTCCCGATGAACGATACGGCGGCGATGGGCGTGACCCAGGGCCAGCGCCGCCTCGCGCAGCACGTGGCGGACCCGTGCTATCGGCAGAGGACCCTTTGCCAGCAGCTCCTCGAGCGACTGACCCGAGATGTACTTCATGACGATGTAGACGAGACCCGCCTCGCTCTCCACCCGGTAGATCGGAATGATGTTGGGATGGTCCAGCTTGGCCGCAGTCTTGGCTTCCTGTTGAAACCGGGTGACCAGCTGCACATCACGGGTCATGTCCGGCGGCAACACCTTGATTGCGACCTGCCGCTCCAGCACGAGGTCCTGGGCCAGGAACACCACCGCCATGCCGCCGCGTCCAAGCAGGCCGGTGATCTGGTAGCGACCCTCGAGCGTGCGTGCGAGGCGCTGCCTGAGCTCATCGAGGTCGGGACCGATTTCAACCGAGAGGCTACCGCACTGGGAGCAGTTACCGTTGACGGGGAGCGGCGTATGACACTTGGCGCAGTCGCTCAAATGCAATCACCCGTTAGGAGGAAGCCATGGTAAATCCCGGCATGTTCTGGCGGACTCCACCACTGATGCGCCAGGATGGGCCGGAGCACTCGCCGGAGGTGTTGAGATGACGCGGAGTTAGAACGATCCGGGCCAGCGGGCGCGCAAGGGCTGTGCCGAGTAGGCGGGTAGGCGGGGAAGCGGGGAAGCGGGGAAGTGGGTAGGCTGGTAAGCGGGTACGTCAACGATAGGCGATCCCTCGGAGTTACTCTGAGCAGAGGAAGGGCTCGGGATGATGCGCGAGTGCTGCCGTCCCAGCGTGCTACCCGCCTACCTGCTTACCCGCCTACGCTTACCGCCTACCCGCTGATAGGTGAGCCAACCCACAGCAATCGAAGCCTAAAGGGGCTAATCACTTGGGCAGAGAAGTCCTCAAAGCTCTGGAGGCAGCATGAAATCGCTCGTTCTCGCGTTGGCCAGCGTGGTACTGGTTTCCGGCTGCTCGGACACCCGGGATCGGCCTGCCCCGGCATCGGACAACCTCACCCGGCCTCTCGAGGTCGCCCGGGTGGACACCACCCAGCCACTATCCCCGGCCGAGCACCAGGTCACCAAGTCCCCTGAGCCCGCTGCCATGCCAAAACCCCGCAAAGCCAAACGGCCGTCCCCAGAAGCCGGCACCACCTGCGCCCAGCCCGCCGGTCGAGGACTCGACCGCCCGTGGATATGCCCCGGGCCAGTCGGCTGATTCGGTCGTAGCTCCGGCCGCTGATACCGTCCGCCCCGCCGTTTCCGACAGCAGTATTTCAACGGCTCGGGACACCGCTCCGGTTCTGGCGCGAGATACCGCTCCACCTCCGGCTCCCGCTCGGGACACTGCTCGGTCCCCGGCTCCAGCCCCGGCGGCCGTGCCGGACACGATGGCCGCCCGAGCACCGGACACCGTCTCGACACCAGACACCGCCGTCTCGGTCGCGCGCGACACCACGCCTCCACCGTCTGAATCAGCCCGATCCGGTAATGCGGTCGGAGCACGGACACTCCCGATCGGCACCGAGATTCATGCGGCCTTGGATGATTCGATCAACTCCCGGAGCGACACTGCGGGCCGGGTAGTCACGGCGGTGGTCATGGAGAACGTGACCGGTTCCGACGGCAAGACCCTGATCGCTGCCGGCGCGCCGGTGCGATTCACTGTTACCCGGCTCAGTGCCGCCAAGTCCAAGAGCGCCCAGGGCAGGCTGGCGCTCCGGGTGGATGGCATTGGAATAGGGGGACAGCTTCAGAAGGTTTCGGCCGACGTTCAGCCGGTGCCCCACGAGCTTCGGGGCCGGGGAGTCACCGCCGGCGACGCGGCCAAGGTCGGGGTGGGTGCCGCCGGAGGTGCGGTGCTCGGCAAGGTCATCGGAAAGAATACCAAGGGTGCTGTGATCGGCGGCGTGATCGGCGCCGCGGGAGGCGCGGTCGTGGCCTCGCAGACCGCGTCCCGGGACGTGGTGGTCAAGGCCCGGACGCCGGTCACCTTTGTGCTGACCGAGCCGCTGGTTGCGCCGTAGACGGGCGGGCGGACAGGCGGACCTACCGTCTGGCCGCCTGACCGCTATCCGCCTTCCGCCTTTCCAGTTCCCCAAGCCGCTGGTTTTCCCCAACCCGCTGTTTCTCGTGCCGAACCCGCACCGCCCCGGGCTCCGGCTCGATTCCTTCTCCTCGCTTCTCGGCCCAGGTCTCGGTGAACTCGGCGCCGAAGAGAACGATGAGAGCCGAGTAGTAGATCCAGAGCAGCAGGACGATCAGCGATCCCGCGGCGCCATAGGCCTCACCCGGGTTGCTCTTCCCGATGTAGAGACCGATCAGGAACTTGCCCACCACGAACAGCACTGCGGTGGCGATGCCACCGGCCCATACGCTTCGCCACGCCACCTTGGCATCGGGTAGGACCTTGAACATTGCGGCAAAGAGCAGGCTGATCACCAGCAGCGAGATGCCGAGGTTCAACGCCTGAAGCACTGGCTCCGATAGCCCCGCCGGCAAAAAGCGGGAGAGTCGGTCACCGGCGCCCGAGAGGGCGGCACTGACCACTAAAGAGACCAGGAGTAGAAATGCGATCGAGAGCAGCATGCCAAAGGAGAAGAGCCGCTTGGTCAGGAAGTTCTTGATGCCTCCTTGTTTGGGATCCGGCTCCACGTTCCAGGCGCGGTTTAACGCCGCCTGGAGCTGGCCCATGGCGCCGGTGGCGCCAAAGACGAGTGCCACGATGCCGACGATGGTAGGGATGAGGCCGCCGCCGGGCGCCTCGGTTTTCTGGAGAATGGTCCGGACCTGGCTGCCGGCGCTAGATCCCATAAGCGACTGCAGCTGAGACTCGAGCCCTCCCCTGACATCGGTGGGATCCATGACCGAGCTGACCAGCAACATGATCAGCATCAGGATGGCGGGGAGAGAGAACACTGTGTAGTAGGAAAGCGCGGCGGCGGATGTCATGCAGTCGTCCTTCATGAAATCCGTGAAGCTCTGCTTGAAGATTCCGAGCACTCCGGTTTTCGAGCTGGCCATCGTGGTTCCCGTCGTTGTGTTTGCTCAGAGCGGCGCATGCGGACGGGAGCAAGATGGGCCGGTGGGGAAAGCGGGTAAGTGACCCCAGTCACGAGGGGGCGGACGGGCGGACCGAATGTCTGACCATCCGGCCACCCGACCTCCCGACCTCCCGACCTCCCGACCTCCGGCGCTATTTGGGCAGGAGTACCTGATCGATCACGTGAATGACGCCGTTACTGGCCGCGATGTCCGTCTGCGTCACGGTAGCCTGGCCGACCATTACCTTACCATCCTGGACCTTGATCGCGAGATCAGCCCCGTTCACCGTTTTGGTAGAGGAGAGTCCCGCCACCTCCTCCGAATTCACCCGCCCCGGCACAACGTGGTAGGTGAGAATCGCGGTGAGCCGAGCCTTGTCCTTGAGCAACGCGTCTACGGTGCCCTCGGGCAGCTTAGCAAAGGCCTCGTCGGTGGGAGCGAAGACCGTGAATGGGCCTTCCCCCTTTAACGTCTCAGTGAGGCCCGCCGCCTCGATAGCTGCGGCGAGGGTATTGAAGGAGCCAGCTGCGGCCGCGGTCTCGATAATGTCGCGCGCCGGCGTCTCGGAGTACCCCTGGGAATCCTGGCACGCCAGGGTCCCCGGTACGGCCAGCACGGATGCCAGTGCGATGGTGCGAAGTGCCCTCATGATCGTTCCTCTTTGTGGTTGAATTTTAATGATTTATGCTCGTTTGGCTGGCTAGCGGGCCGCGGGCCGCAAGGGCCCCGTCTGGGCCGCGGACCAGCGATGTTGAATCGCCTTCCACTGGAGTATCTGATACAGGGCGGCAACTCCCACTACCACGTACACCAAGCGAGCCAGCGGGGTCATGTCCCCAAGGATCGCGGCGACCAAGTCATAGTTTGCGGCGCCCACCAAGCCCCAGTTCAATCCGCCGATGACCAGGAGGACGGCAGCAGCTACATCAAGCGACTTCATATCTACCTCCGTTGAATTGTTGTCTAACTACTGCGAGGAATATATGCTGTTTGTCTAATATATCAAGTCGGTGGAGATAATTTGCTTGACAATTGTTTAACATCGTGGTATTTTCTTACGCATGCCAGTCAACATGTTGGAAACACCTAGACATCCGGTCAGGGTTACCGCCCTACGTACCGGATTAACGCCGCACGTGCTCCGGGCGTGGGAACGACGCTACCAAGTCGTTCAGCCCAGCCGAAGCGAGGGCGGGCAGCGTCTGTATTCCGACCTCGACGTGCGGCGCTTGAAGCTCATACGGGGGCTAGCCCAGCGCGGGCACAGCCTGGCGCAGCTGGGCCACGCTTCGCTGGATGAGTTGGAGCGGACGCTGCACGAAGAAGGTGGCTCCAGGTCCCCGGAGCCCAAGGCGCCGGCGGTGGACTCGGGAGCGGAAGAGATCCGATCCGCCGTGCTCGCTGCGGCGCGGCGGCTGGATGCTGCCGAGCTTCAGGCTATCCTGGAGCAGGCTACCGTAACCCTGGGCGTTCTTGGTTTCCTCGAGCAGGTGGCAGGGCCGTCACTCCAGCGGCTCGGTCAAGGCTGGAGCGAGGGTACCGTGTCGATCGCCCAGGAACATCTCGCCACCGCGGTGTTCCGTCGGGTGCTCGGATGGATTCTGCGGGTCTATGAAGTAGGCCACTCGGCCCCGCGGCTGGTGGTCGCCACGCCACCCCGCCAGATGCACGAACTTGGTGCGATGCTGGCCGCTGCTTCCGCGGCGGCCCAAGGCTGGGACGTGACCTACCTGGGAGCCGACCTTCCCATAGCCGATATCCTTGCCGCCGCACGGCAGGTGGAGGCCAAAGGCGTCGCCCTGAGCATTGTATATCCCGCCAGCGATCCGGGACTCGTCAGCAATCTGGAACAGCTCCGAAGCGGCCTCGATATGCGGTCGGCGCTCCTGCTTGGCGGCGGTGCCGCGCTCCAGGACCGCGAGCGGCTCACGGCCGCAGGCGCGCAAGTGGTGGATTCCCTGCCCGAATTTCGAGCCTCGCTCGGACGCCTCCGGGAGCGCGATTGATTCTGCTCACGGGAGCAACCGGCTACGTCGGGGGGCGACTCCTCCGCGCCCTCGAGGCCAAGGGCGCCCGGGTTCGGTGTCTGGCGCGCCGCCCCGAATACCTCAGGCCTCGGGTAGGAGCAGGCACCGAGATAGTGCAGGGCGACGTGCTCGATGCTAAGTCTCTGAAAGTCGCCCTTCATGATGTCCGTACGGCCTACTATCTCGTTCACTCAATGGCAACCGGGCGGAACTACGCTGATGATGATCGGCGGGGAGCGACCGCCTTTGCGGCCGCCGCTCGAGAAGCAGGCGTCCGGCGGATTGTGTACCTCGGAGGATTGGGGCATGGAAAAGAGCTGTCGCCCCACCTGGAAAGCCGGCAAGAGGTTGGTAGAATCTTGCGGAATTCGGGCGTGCCCACGGTCGAGTTCCGCGCCTCGATCGTAATCGGGTCGGGCAGCCTCTCGTTCGAGGTCATCCGAGCCCTGGTCGAGAAGCTGCCGGTGATGGTGACCCCGCGCTGGGTCCACACCCGAACGCAGCCAATCGGCATTGAAGATTTGATCTCCTATCTAATGGAGGCGCTTGAGCAACCGCCGGAGCAGAGTGCGGTCTACGAGATCGGCGGCCCCGACCGAGTCTCGTACGGCGATCTGATGCGGGAGTACGCCGCGCTGAGGAGTCTCAAGCGGACCATGATTCCCGTGCCCGTCCTGACACCGCGACTCTCCAGTCTGTGGCTGGCCCTGGTGTCCCCGATCTACGCGCGAGTCGGCCGGGAGTTGATCGGGGGGCTTCGAAACGAGACCGTCGTGCAAGACCAGGCCGCGCTGACAACGTTTCGGGTGCGGCCTCAAGGAGTAAGGCAAGCGTTGACTCGCGCGCTCGCCAGGGAAGACTCCGCCTTTGCGGCTACCCGGTGGAGCGATGCCTTGTCGGCCCATCGGGCCGCGCCGGCGTGGGGTGGACTCAAGTTCGGATCTCGGCTGGTGGATTCCCGGGTGGCCTACGTTGCGACGACACCGGATCAGGCGTTCCGGCCCATTGCCCGAATCGGGGGCCAGGCCGGGTGGTATTACGGTAATCGGCTCTGGCGCCTCCGGGGTGCGCTCGACTGGCTCGCCGGGGGGCCGGGCATGCGACGGGGCCGGCGCGATCCCGAGGGCCTCATGCCGGGCGACACGCTCGACTTCTGGCGAGTCGAGGCGGTGGAGCCGGGCCGCCTCCTGCGCCTGGTGGCAGAGATGCGCCTGCCCGGGCGGGCGTGGCTTCAGTTCGAGGTGACCGGGCAACCCGGTGGCAGCCTGATCCGCCAGACTGCGCTCTTCGATCCCGTAGGTCTCGGGGGACTGATCTACTGGTACGGACTCTGGGCCATCCACCAGTGGGTGTTCGCGGGGATGTTGCGGAGCCTGGTGCGGGAGGCGACGGTCCCATGAGATGACAAAGAGCAGGCTGATCCTCGATTATATTTGAGCGATGCCGCTGTCCGCCTTTCACCCCGTCGTATCCCGCTGGTTCGAGCAGAAGTTCGGCCAGCCCACCCCTCCACAGCGCCTCGGGTGGGAAGCCATCCGGCAGGGGCGGGACACGCTCATTGCGGCCCCCACCGGCTCGGGAAAGACCCTGGCGGCCTTTCTCCAGGAGCTGGATCGCCTGTTTCGTGAGGGCCTGGAAGGGCCCCTCCCCGATGAGACCCGGGTAGTCTACGTCTCTCCTCTCAAGGCCCTGAGCGCCGACATCCATCTCAACCTGGCCGAGCCGCGGCGGGAAATCCGGCGGCTGGCCGAGGAGACGGGGTTCGAGGCGCCCCGGATCACAGCCGCCATCCGTTCGGGAGACACCCCGCAGAACGAGCGGGCGGCCATGCTCCGGAAGCCGCCGCACATCCTGGTCACCACCCCCGAGTCGCTCTACCTGATGCTCACCGCCCAGCGAAGCCGGGAGATGCTCCGCACCGTCCGCACCGTCATCGTGGACGAGATCCACGCGGTGCTCGAGTCCCGCCGCGGTGCGCACCTGGCGTTGACCCTGGAGCGTCTGGCGCACGTGGCGCGGCAGCCGGTGCAGCGGATCGGTCTCTCCGCGACGATGGAGCCGATCGAGGAGGTCGGGAAGTGGTTAGTCGGACAGCGTGCACGCTTCACCTGCCATCATCAACCAGGGCCACCGCCGCGAGCTCGATCTCGCCCTCGAGCTGCCCGGCTCGCCGCTGGAGGCGGTGATGTCGGGCGAGGTGTGGGGCGAGGTCTACGACCGGCTGGCCGAGCTGATCAAGGCCCACAAGACCACGCTGGTGTTCGTGAATACCCGCCGGCTGGCGGAGCGGGTGTCCCGCCACCTGGCGGAACGGATCGGCGAGGATGCGGTCACGGCGCACCACGGCAGCCTCGCCAAGGAGACCCGGCTGGACGCCGAGGAGCGGCTCAAGGCCGGGAAGCTCAAGGCACTGGTGGCCACGGCCTCGCTCGAGCTCGGCATCGACATCGGTCACGTGGACCTGGTGGCCCAGCTGGGAACGCCACGGCGGATCTCGACCTTCCTCCAGCGGGTAGGCCGATCCGGGCCACACGGTGCACGGGACCCCGAAGGGGCGGCTCTTCCCGCTCACTCGCGACGAGCTGGTCGAGTGCACCGCGCTTCTCCGGTCGGTCAGGCGGGGACAGCTCGACCGGCTGGTCATCCGCGACCAGCCGCTGGATGTGCTGGCCCAGCAGATCGTGGCGGAGGCGGCGGCAGAAGACTGGGACGTCGAGGAGATGTTCCAGCTGGTCCGGCGGGCCTACCCCTACCGTAATCTGGAGCGCACCGAGTTCGACAACGTAGTCCAGATGCTTACCCAGGGCTTCTCCACCCGGCGGGGACGGCGGGGTGCGCTGATCCATCACGACACGGTGAACGGCAGGATTCGCGGCCGGCGCGGGGCGCGGATGCTGGCGATCACGTCCGGCGGCGCCATCCCGGACAACGCCGACTACCGGGTGATTCTCGAGCCCGAGAACACCTTCATCGGCACGGTCAACGAGGACTTCGCCGTCGAGAGCATTCAGGGCGACATCTTCCAGCTGGGCAACATGTCCTGGCGAATCCTGCGGGTGCAGCAGGGCACCGTGCGGGTGGAGGATGCCCATGGCCAGCCGCCCAGCATTCCGTTCTGGCTGGGGGAGGCGCCGGCGCGGAGCAACGAGCTCTCGGCGGCGGTGGCGGAGCTCAGGGGCGAGGTGGAGAAGAGGCTGGGTGATCGGGAGGGGGCGACCGAGTGGGTAGCGTCTGGTGCGGACGACTGTCAGCCTGAGCTGACAGGCTCTCAGCCGGCCGCGCCCACCAACTGGTCGAATACCTCGCCGAGTCCAAGCGCCTCCTCGGCACCCTCCCCACCCAGGAGACCATCGTCGCCGAGCGGTTCTTCGACGAGGCGGGGGGCATGCAGCTCGTCATCCACTCGCCGTTCGGAAGCCGGGTGAACCGGGCCTGGGGACTGGCGCTCCGGAAGCGGTTCTGCCGCCAGTTCAACTTCGAGCTCCAGGCCGCGGCCACCGAGGACGCGCTGCTGCTCTCGCTCGGGCCGCAGCATTCCTTCCCGCTGGATACGCGTCTTCAAGTTCCTGCATCCGGATACGGTGGAAGAGATTCTGGTCCAGGCGCTGCTCGATGCACCCATGTTCGGCACTCACTGGCGGTGGAACACCACCATCGCCCTGGCGATCGCGCGGAGCCGCGGCGGCCGCAAGACGCCGCCGCAGATCCAGCGGATGCAGTCGGAGGACCTCCTCGCCGCGGCCTTCCCCGACGCGGCGGCATGCCTGGAGAACATCCCGGGCGACCGGGAGATCCCCGACCACCCGCTGGTGCGGCAGACCATCGACGACTGCGTCCACGAGATCATGGATCTCGACCTGCTCACCGGCCTGCTTCGGCGGATCCACGCGGGCGAGATCAATTACATCGCGCGCGATCTCCCCGAGCCTTCGCCGCTGGCTCACGAGATCCTGAACGCCCGGCCCTACGCCTTCCTCGACGACGCGCCGCTGGAAGAGCGCCGCACCCAGGCGGTCTATACTCGCCGCGCCTTCGAGCCCTCCTCGGCCGACGACCTCGGCGCGCTGGACCCGGCCGCCATCGAGCGGGTGCGGGACGAGGCGTGGCCCGACGTGCGAGACGCCGACGAGCTGCACGACGCCCTGCTCACGTCAGGGTTCCTGACCGAGATCGAGGGGATCTCCGGCCGGGACGGGCCAGTCCTGGACCGGCCTCTGGCGGGAACTGCTGGAGGCGGGACGGGGGGACCGGGTCACCCTGGCCGACGGCCAGGTCCTGTGGGTCGCCACCGAGCGGCGGGCGGAGGTAAGCGGGGCGGCGGGGCAGGAGGGCAGCGGGCCAGCTCGAGAGGAAGGGATCCGGGAGCTTCTTCGTGGAAGACTGGGAATAACCGGGCCAACGACGGCAGCGCAGCTCGCGGCCAGCCTCAACGTCGCTGAATCCGACGCCGACGTGGCCTTGGCAGCGCTCGAGGGCGAAGGCGTGGTGCTGCGCGGCGGCTTTACGCCTGAAGCGGACACGCTGGAGTGGTGCGACCGCCGGCTTCTGGCCCGTATCCACCGCTACACCCTCAACCGGCTCCGGGCCGAGATCGAGCCGGTGAGTGCGGCGGACTTCATGCGATTCCTGTTTGCCTGGCAGCGGGTGGATCCGGATCAGCGGGCCGCAGGCCTCGAGGGACTCGCCACGGTGATCGCCCAGCTGGACGGCTTCGAGCTTCCCGCGGCAGCATGGGAGAGCGACGTGCTCGCGGCCCGGGTGGCCGAGTACGACCCGATGCTGCTGGATACCCTGTGCATGATGGGCCGGGTGGCATGGGGACGGACGGGCGGTCAGGCGGACGGGCGGACAGGGGGACGGGCTGGCGGGTCCAATCCGCACGACACCCATCGCGCTATTCCTGCGCGAGAATGCCGCGGCATGGCTCGAGGGCCGGAACGGCACTGAGAACCACCTCTCCAGTTACGCTGAGACGACAAAGGAAGTGCTGCAGCAACGCGGGGCCTCGTTCTTCTCTGAGCTGATTGCGATGACGGGGCTCCTGCCTACGCAGGTGGAGCAGGCGTTGGGCGAGCTGGCCGGCCTGGGGCTGGTCAGCTCAGACAGCTTTGCCGGGCTGCGCGCACTCATCACCCCCTCCAGCAAGCGGAAGCCGCTGAGTGGGGCCAAGCGGCGGCATCGCACGGCACCGGTGGGGATCGAGACGGCGGGGAGGTGGTCCTTGCTGGGCGGCAGCGGACGGGCGGACAGGCGGACAGGCGGATGGTAGGACAGCTGGGCAGGTTGACAATGGGGCGAGCGGACCGGACGCGAAGGATCGAGGAGCAGACCGACCGCCCGTCCCCCCGTCCGTCCGTCCGCCCGAGCTGTTCGCCCGCACCCTGCTCCGCCGCTACGGCGTGGTGTTCAAGCGTCTGCTGGCCCGGGAGACCGGTGCTCCACCCTGGCGCGAGCTGCTCATGGTCTATCGCCGGCTCGAGGCCCGGGGAGAGATCCGGGGTGGCCGCTTCGTCTCCGGCATGTCGGGGGAGCAGTTTGCCCTGGCCGAAGCGGTGGGCCAGCTTCGCGCCGTCCGCCGGCTCGAGGGGGGAGGCACCCTGGTGTCGGTCGGGGGGGCCGATCCGCTCAACCTCACCGGCATCATCACCCCGGGGGAGCGTGTCACCGGGGTGAGCCGAAACCGGATCCTCTACCGGGACGGCGTGCCGGTCCTGGCACTGGAGGCTGGGGAAGCCAAGCCGATTGGCTCGGAGGAGCCGCCCACGCCTGAGATGATTCAGGCGCTGGTGCGGAAATCGATCAGTCCCGCACTCCGTGCCCGCCTGGCCATGTCGGGCGTGGCAGCGGTCTCGGTCCCCATGGTGCGGCGGCCGAAAAGAAGGCGCTCACGCATGCCTCCTGTCACTTGACCCTGCCCTATTCCGGGCGTACATCCACAGATGACCATCGAGTGGCTCTACGGATACAGCGATCTGGCCCTGCTGCTCATGCGGCTCCTGGTCGGGGCGGTGTTTCTCGACAGTGGCTGGAAGCACGTCAGCCATCCGGTTGAACGAGCCAAGAGTGTCGAGCTGAGCCCCGGCGTCACCCGCTTCCTCGGGCTCGCCGAGCTGGCCGGTGGCTTGGGCGTTGCGCTGGGAATCCTGACCCAATTCGCCGCGCTGGGCCTGATCCTGGTGATGTCCGGCGCGATCTACAAGAAGATCGCCGTCTGGCATACCGGTTTCTGGGGTAAGAGCGGCAATGGCTGGCACTACGACCTCCTGTTCGTCGTCATGTGCCTGGTGATCGCGACCACGGGTGGGGGACGGTACGTGTTGGAGAGAGCTATTGGTTATTAGCTATTGGCTATTGGCCATGCTAAACGAGCCTTTGTCGCCCTGAGCGCAGCGAAGGGGCCATAACGTCGCTCCGGCTCCTTCGCTTCGCTCAGGATGACAAGCTTTTGTATCCCTTGGAGGTCTCCAAATGACTCGCACTGCTGAAACCTGGGAAGTCACCCAGATGCTGCTTGGAGAGCTGGAGCAGGAAGCGCAAGCCACACGGCGAGTGCTACAGAGGGTTCCTGAGGACAAGCTGAGCTGGAGGCCGCACCCCAAGTCGTCAACCCTCGGGCAGCTTGCTCTGCATCTCGCCATGATCCCCAGTCTGGGAAGCCGCGTCCTCGCGCCCGACGTGTATGAGGCGCCCGAGTTCGCTCAGCCGGAGCCGCACACGACGGCCGAGCTCCTCACGACGTTGGAGGAGAGTATCGCCTCGGCTCGCCAGTTCCTCTCTGAGCTCACACCCGAGCGTGCCGAGGGCACCTGGCGGTTGACGCGAGGCGGCCGGGAGCTGATGGCAGTGCCGCGCCTGGCCATGATTCGAACGTTGATGTTCAATCACTTGTACCATCATCGGGGATCTCTCGTGGTGTATCTCAGGTTGCTCGACGTGCCGCTTCCGCCGGTGTACGGTCCGACAGCGGACGAGAAGCCATTCGGGTGAGCCAATCGCCAATAGCGTTCAGCCAATAGCGTCAATTTCCCACTCCGGAGGTCCCGCATGCGATACCTGGCCCTAGCCGTCCCGGCACTCCTGCTTGCCGTCACCCTCGGCTGCGGTAAGAAGAACAGCGAGAGCGGCGGCGTGAGCGACACCTCGATCAGCGTCACTACGCCACCGGCCGCTGAGGAACCGGTTGAGGCGCGCGACTTCTCCTTCGATGAGCGTCAAGGCTTTGCCCAGTCGATTCGGAGCCAGCTCACCGACCTCGATGGGCAGATCGCGCAGCTCTCGGCTGAAGCCAAGTCGAAGGGCGGCGCGGTGAGCGACCGGGCCCTGGCTCGGATTCGTGAGTCGCGCAGAGCCGTTGACCAGAACCTCAAGCGGATCGACGCCGCCACGGCGGATACCTGGGAGGATGTCAAAGGCCGGGTGAATCGCTCGGTCGAGACGCTGGCCGAGGCTGTCGAGGGGGCAATGCCGAAATGAGAACCGCGGGCCTGGCATTCGTAATCGGGCTCATCGCTCCGGCTACTCTCCCGGCGCAGGTGCCGATCAAGGAGTGGCCGGTGCCGTATGCCGATTCCCGCCCACGCGACCCATTCGTGGACAATCTGAATCGGGTGTGGTTCGTAGGACAGAAGGGGAACTACGTCGCCTACCTGGAGCCGGAGAGCGGGAAATTCCAGCGCTATGAGCTGGAGGACGGTGCCCTACCGCACAATCTGATCGTGGACCCGAAGGGGGCTGTCTGGTACGCCGGCAACGGCAACGGCCACATCGGGAAGCTGGATCCGGCATCGGGCAAGATTACCCGGTATCCCATGCCGAACGAGGAGGTCCGGGACCCGCACACCCTGGTCTTCGACGACAAGGGTGACATCTGGTTCACCGCGCAGAACTCGAACTTCGTCGGCCGGCTCCGGCCTGCGACCGGCAAGATCGATCTGATCGAGGTCGCGACCGGAAACGCGCGTCCCTACGGCATCAAGATCGACTCGAAGGGCAGGCCCTGGTTCAACGAGTTCGGCAGCGACAGGATCGCCATGGTCGACCCGGCCGGCCTGACGATCCGGGAGCACCCGCTTCCGAACGACCGGAGCCGGACCCGCCGGATCGCGATCACATCGGACGACCGGATCTGGTACGTGGACTACACTCGGGGATACCTGGGCCGCTTCGACCCGGCGACCAATCAATTCAAGGAGTGGGCGCTGCCGGGCGGAAACGGTGCGCTGCCGTACGCAATGGAGGTAGACAGCCGCGACCGGCTCTGGATGGTCGAGACCGGCTCCCAGCCGAACCGTTTGGTGGGCTTCGACCCCAAGACGGAGAAGTTCTTCGGACTCACGCCCATCCCGAGCGGCGGGGGCACCGTGCGGCACATGATGTACGACGTGCGCAGCGGTCAGATCTGGTTCGGCACCGACAACAACACGATCGGGCGCGCGCAGGTGACGGCGGCCAGTACGCCGCCGGCATCCTGAACAGTATGTCATCCTGAGCGAAGCGAAGGATCGGCCGGCTGTGCACTCTGATCGATCCTTCGCGATGCTCAGGATGACAGATTGGTCAGCTCTGGCGCGTTGAGCCTTCGCGCGCCGAGCTGAACCGTCTGCGCTTCCGGTAAGTCCTCACCCGCGATCCCCAGGTCCCGGAACCGGCGGGCTGAGACCAGCACCCTCCCCTCCAGCGAGCCGATCGCGTCGTTGTAGCTGTCCACCGTCCGCACCAGCGCCTTCCGCATGTCCTCGAAGTGTTCCGCCATGTTGCCCAGCCGCTCGTACAGCTCGCGGCCCAGCTTGCTGATGTCCTGCGCGCTCCGGGCGATGCTCTCCTGCCGCCAGCCGTAGGCAATGGCGCGGAGCAGGGCGATCAGCGTCGTCGGGCTGGCCGGGATCACCTGTTCGCCGACGCCGAACTCGATCAATGAGGGATCGTGCTGGCAGGCGGCGCTGAAGAAGGTCTCGCCCGGAAGGAACATGACCACGAAGTCGGGCGCCGGCTGGAACTGATTCCAGTAGGCCTTGGCCCCCAGCTTCACCATGTGATCGCGGACCTGACGGGCGTGCTTCTTCAACAGGAGATCGCGGGCTCCATCCCCGCAGTTATCATCGGAGGCGTCGAGGTAGGCGGCCAACGGCGACTTGGCGTCCACCACGATCGTCTTGTCGCCCGGCAGCCGGATGATCAGGTCGGGCTGAAGCCGGCCATCCTCGCTCTCCACCCGGGCCTGCTCCACGAAGTCACAGTAGTCCAGCATGCCGGCCATCTCGACCACCCGGCGGAGCTGGATCTCGCCCCAGCGGCCCCGCACCTGCGGCGCCCGCAATGCCTTGACCAGGTTCCCGGTCTCGGCCTGAAGCGCCTGTTGGGTCTGGGCCATCGCCTTTACCTGCTCCAGCAGGCCCGAGTAGCTGGCGATCCGGTCCTTCTCCACCTGCTGGAGCTTGCCGTCCACCCGCTGGAGCGCGTCGTGGATGGGACGGACGAGGTCACCCACCGCTTTCTGCCGCTTGTCCAGGTCGGACGATGCCGACACCTGAAATTCACCCAGCTTGGTCTGGGCCAGGGCCAGGAACGACTGGTTGTTCTGCCGCAGCGCCTCGGCCGACAGCGAGGCGAAGGTGTCGCGGGCAACCCGGGTGAGGGAAACGAGCCAAACGACCAGGCCGCCGACGGCGGCTCCTATGACGATGCCGAGCAGGAGCATGGAGACGTTCATGGAATTTCCGGAAAGCGGGAGGGGGTGAAACAGAAGATAAGGCCCTGCCCCATCGCGCGCGGCCAAATCCTGAAGTAGCTTAGCGGCTGCCATTCCTAGTCATCCCGTCACCTGGAGGCAGCATGGTCAGCCTTGGTTCTCTCTTGCTTCCGATCCTGGTCTCGGCGGTACTGGTTTTCATCGTCAGCGCCATCATCCACATGGTGCTCAAGTACCACAACAAGGATTACACCGCGCTCCCGAATGAGGAGGCGGTGCGGGCTGCAATCCGGGCCGGAAATCCGGCACCGGCGCAGTACATCGTTCCTTACTGCTCCGACATGAAGGACATGGAAAAGCCGGAGATGAAGCAGAAGTACATCGAGGGACCCCTGGCCGTGATCAACCTCATGCGTCCCGGCATACCCAAGATGGGGAAGAGCCTGACCCAGTGGTTCATCTTCATTCTCGTCGTCTCGTTCTTCATCGCCTACGTCGCGTGCCACACGATTCCGGCGGGCACCGAGTATCTGCCTGTGTTCCGGGTGGTTGGCGCGGTGGGGTTCCTGGCCTACAGCGCGGGGCAGATCCCGGAGTCGATCTGGATGGGCAGGCCCTGGAAGGTGACTGTGAAGAACGTGCTGGACGGGCTCGTCTACGGCCTGGTAACGGCGGGCACGTTCGGGTGGTTGTGGCCACGATGAGGCGGTCACACCGATTCTAAAGTCATGCCTGTCTTCGAGCTCGTCATAGCATTGCTGTTAGTAGGCGCCGTGCTTGCCGCCGCGGCACGCCAACTGAACGTTCCTTACCCTGCACTGCTCGCGCTGGGAGGCGCGGGCCTGGCCCTCCTGCCCGATGTCCCTAGCGTGACCCTCGACCCTGAGCTCGCGCTGGCTCTGTTCGTGGCTCCGGTGCTTCTGGATGCCGCTTCGACGCCTCGCTCTCGCGACCTGAAGCGGTACTGGCGCCCCGTCGCCTCGCTAGCACTCATCTCTGTCGGGCTCACCGTAGCCGCGGTAGCATAGTTGCGCGGTGGGCAGTGCCCTAGCTCCCCTGGGCTGCCGCGATTGCCCTCGGCGCCATCGTGGCACCGCCTGATGCCGCGGCGGCTACCACGGTGCTGCGCCAGCTCCACCCGCCCCACCGCGTCCTGGTGATTCTGGAGGGGGAGAGCCTCTTCAACGATGCTACCGCGCTGATCATTTACCGCCTGGCGGTGGCGGCCGCGGTCACCGGGGACCATCTCCGGTTGGAGCGTGTTCCCATTCTCGCCGCTCGTGGCGATCGGCAGCATCGTGCTGGGCACCGTGCTCTCGCGGTAATGCGGTGGTCGAGCCGGCCGGATCGAAGACGTGGCCACGTCGGTCGTGGTTCAGTTTCTGTCGACCTTCGGCGTGTGGATCCTGGCCGAGCGCCTCGGCCTGTCGGGAATCATCACGGTGGTGGTCTTCGCCATTCTGGTGGCACGCCACTCGCCGGACGTGATCCCGGCAAGAATACGGATTCCCTCCTATGCGGTGTGGGAGGTCGTGGTCTTCGTCCTGAACGTGCTGGCCTTTATTCTGGTGGGACTTCAGCTCAAGCCCATTCTCCGGCGCCTGGGTACTACTGAACTGATCGACTATACGGTGGTAGCCGTCGCTGTGTGCGCTGCCGTGATACTGATCCGCATCGCTGGGTGATGGGTTACGCTCGCGGTCGCGCGATGGGCAGCGCAGCGCCGGCCCCGTGCCCCTGGTGAGTATCCGTCTTTCCGAGTAGGCGGCAGTGATTGCCTGGTGCGGCATGCGGGGCACCGTAACCCTGGCAGCGGCTTTGGCTTTACCGGACGGTCTGCGCGGCCAGTATGCCTTCCCCCATCGCGACCTCATCCTCTTCACGGCCTTCTGCGTCGTGCTCGCCACCCTCGTGGTCCAGGGCATGACTGTGCGCCCGCTCATGCGGAAGCTGGAGCTGCATGACGATGGTTCGGTCGAGCGCGAGGTCCGGCTCGCACGGGCGGAGACCGCCCGGGCGGCCATCGATGCGGTGAGCGGTGCGGAAGCAGCCGATGCCGAGATGGTTCAGCTGCTGCGGCGGAAGTATGAGGACCGACTCACCAGGCAGAGAGGGGACCGTCAGGACTTCCCGCCTCGCACGACGAGCGACAGTCGGATTTCATCGGCGCGCAGCGCCGAGCTCAGGCGGCCGAGCGGCGCATCCTCTCAGAGATGCGGGCGCAGGGGGTGATCGGGGACGACGCCTTCCATCGGGTCGAGGAGGAGCTGGACTGGGCCGAGATGGCGGTGGGGAAACGGGGAGGCGGGTAGGCGGGGAAGCGGGGAAGCGGGGAAGCGGGGAAGCAGGGAGGCGGGAAAGCGGGGAAGCGGGTAGGCGGGGAGGCAGGGAGCGGGAGCGGGTAAGAACTCAATCTGTCATCCTGAGCGAAGCGAAGGATCTATTTCGGACAGGATGACGCCTCCAACCCGCGCCGCTTCCCCGCTTCCCCGCTTCCCCGCCTACCCGCCTACCCGCCTACCCGCTTACCCCCTCCCTGCGCTCGGACAGCAGCCGCTCGGTGAAGTCCAGCCGCTCCTCGAGCTCGTTCACCCGGGTCTCCAGAGCCTCGATGTATTGCTGCGGATCCCCGGCAATCTCGCGACGGTGCTTCTTGATCTCGCGACGTCTCGAATCATAGAACTCGCCGGAATCGTACCAGCCAGTGTTGGGCGCGTAGCCGCGTGGTCCCACCATTCGCCTGCCCTCCCGTCGGTGCCAGAACCTGAACACCATCCAGATGACAAACATCCAGAACATGAATCCGAAGAACCCCATCGTTCGTCCCTCCGATTTGTCCTTCTTGCCTTAAGCCTGCCCCGCCGCCTCCCCGCCCCGTTGGCCCGCCTTCAGCGCTTCCTCGATGTCGCCCGCCGCCTTACGTAAGATCTCGGCGACTTGCTTCAACGCCGGATCGTCCGGGCCCCGCCGCCAGGCCTTCCGGAAGGTCACCCCCGCCAGATGGGCAAAGGCACCCTGGACCTCGCCGATGCCGCCTCCGGTGAAGTCCCGGACCGTCTCCCGGACCCGGTCGAGAATCTCGTCCAGCAGGTCCCGATGCTCCTCCAGGTAGCGCTCGCCTTCGGGGGTGACGTGGTAGACCTTCTTGCCGTCGGTGTCCACCGCTCGCACGTAACCCTCGTCCTCCAGCAGCTGGAGCGTGGGATAGACCGTGCCGGCGGAAGGGGTGTAGCAGCCCGCCATCTTCTCCTCCAGGGCCTTGATGATCTCGTAGCCGTGGCGAGGCTTCTCCTTGAGCAGCCGGAGGATCACGAACTTGACCTCGCCCGACTCGAACATCTGCGAGCGGCGCCGGGAACCTCGGCTCCCGGTGTTGAAGATCCCTGTCCACATCTTGCCCCCAAACGGGAATCCGGGCCCGAAGCCCCAGTCGTCTCGTGGGTTACACATGTCTTGACCTCCGATACTGCGTGAGAGCTAACGTACGATATATCGTACGAAATAGCGCGCCTCACGTCAAGGGGTCGGGCATGGGCGCGGGAAAACGGCTAGCCCGCGCGGGTCCGCTGATATCGCCGCCGAGACTTCTCCCTGGTCCCGCAGGTCTCCATCTGGCACCACCGTCGCAGCCCGTTGCGACTCCGGTCGACATACATCCAGCCGCAATCGGCACTCCCGCAAATACGGAGCTGCGGTGCCTCTTCCGATACGATCAGCGATGCGGCCGACCACACCACCGGCCACAAGATCGAGTCCAGGCTCTTTTCCAGATCGTGCCACCCGAGCTCCAGACCCCGGCCTTTCCTCGGCCGCTTCCCGGCGGGAGCCACCCGCATCCCCTCGAGCGCCCGGCCCAGGAAGCCGTTGAAGTCGTCGAGCGCATCGCCGTGTGACTCACCCCGGGCGATGGCGCCAAAGAGCCGGCTCAGCACCTCGCGCAGGCGGAGAGCCAGGCGGTGCGCCGCCTCCGCCTCGCGCGGCCGAGCCTCGGCTCGAGCCCGAAGCGAAGCCCCCGCCTTGGGGGAGAGGACCCCCGCCCCCTCGGCCCATCGGGTGAGCCGGCCATAGTCGGTGAGCCGATCCTGCTCCGGCCCCCGGCTGGTCCAGTCCACCGTGTTCACCAGATCGATGGCCGGATCGCCGCCGATGTATTGGAAGGGGAGATCCGGAGCCAACGTCGTCGGCGAGGTATCAGTCATGGATTCTGCTCCAGTATAGGCTAAGCCCCCAGCACCGCCCCACGCGGCAGCGTGGGTCTCCTCCGCGCACTGCAGTTCGCTCGGGGCTCGAAATCCCAAGAAATCCGGCCGCTCACTGACGTGCGCTCCGGAGAGCCCACTTTCTGCCGCGACCGATCCACCCAGAATGTAGCACCAGTATTCAGCTCTTGACAGGTGAGAATCTAATCTATATGCTTGCACCAGTAAAGGCATTAATACTGGTGACTGGTGACTGGTGACTGGTGACTTGAGACTTGTGACTCGACACTGATGACTGGAGACATCGAGATGATCGCACGTACCTGGCGCGGGGCCACCAAGGCCGAAGACGCGGAGGCTTACCTGGAGTACCTGCACCGGACCGGCTTTGCCGAGTATCGGAAGACGGCTGGCAACCGCGGTGTGCTCGGGCTCAGGAGGATCGTGAAGGATCGGGCGGAGTTTCTCCTGATCTCGCTCTGGGACTCCCGGGAGGCCGTCCGGCAGTTCGCGGGGGACGATATCGAGAAGGCCGTCTTCTATCCCGAAGATGAGCGGTTCCTGGTCGAACGGGACGAGCAGGTGTCGCACTATGAGGTGGTCTATGACACCGCCGTCGTCAATCAGGACTGAGCGCGGCTCCCCGCTGGCAGTCGCGGCGGCCTTCGCCGCGATCTACCTGTTCTGGGGTGGGACCTTCCTCGCCATCCGGTACGCCGTGGCCGAGGTACCACCGCTGCTCACCATTGGGGTTCGCTGCATCGGCGGGGCGGTGCTGCTCTATGCCTGGCTGGTCTGGCGCGGCGGTCTCGATCGGGCAACCCGGCAGCAGTGGCTCACCTCGGCCGCCGCCGGCGCCTTCCTGTTCGTGGGCTGTCACGGCGTGCTGGCGTGGGCCGAGCAGCGGGTATCGTCCGGCCAGGCGGCACTCTACATGACCGCGATCCCGCTCTGGCTGGTGTTGCTGACATCGGTGCGGGCGCGGAGCGCGCCATCGCGCACGGTGATCGCGGGGCTCGTCCTCGGAATCCTCGGGGTGGCCCTGCTGGCCGGAGGCGACGACATCTGGTCCGGCACCGTCACCGACCGTCTGGCCTTGATCGGCAGCGATCTTGCCTGGGCCATCGGCTCGGTCATTGCCCGGGACGGCGCCCGCCCCGCCTCGGCCGCCCAGTCCACCGCCATGCAGCTCGCGGCCGGCGGCGCGGCTGTGCTCACCCTCAGCCTGGCGAGCGGCGAGCTCTCGGGCTGGAGTCTCCAGGAGGTGACCCAGCGCGGCGTGCTGTCTCTCACCTTCCTGATCGTGGCCGGCACGGTCCTCGGCTTCGGCGCTTACACCTGGCTCCTCCGGGTCACCACACCGGCGGCGGTCGGGACCTACGCCTTCGTGAATCCGGTTGTTGCGCTCGGCCTCGCCTGGATAGTGGGAGACGAGCCGTTCTCCTGGCGGACCGTGGCCGCCGGGGTAACGATACTGGGAGCCGTCCTGCTGATCAGGAAGAGATCCGACGGGGTACGGGCACGCCAGCCGGTCGATAGGAACGTCGGTCCTTCCCCGCTGAGAGATCTTGCCCGCTTCAGGGCTCTGATCTGACCCTTGCCGGCCGCCCGACCTAGCCCGCTCACTTCGCATCAACTACCCTACTTGAAGGAGCTTCCCTGGACATTCCTTGACCGACTCCGCCGCCCGGCTTCAGGCTGCCCTGGCCGACCGCTTCCGCATCGAGCGCGAGCTTGGTCGCGGAGGGATGGCCACGGTCTACCTGGCGCAGGACCTCCGGCAAGACCGGCTGATTGCGCTCAAGGTGATTCACGGCGGGCTGGCGGCAACACTCGGCTCCGACCGCTTCCTCCGGGAGATCAAGCTCACCGCCAAGCTCCGCCACCCGCACATCCTGCCGCTCTTCGACTCCGGTGATGCCCAGGGGCAGCTGTGGTATACCATGCCGTATGTGGAGGGCGAGTCGCTCCGACAGCGGCTGACCCGAGTGCAGCGCCTCCCCCTCCAGGACGCGCTTCGCATCACCGTCGACGTGCTCGCGGCCCTGACCTACGCCCATCAGCACGGCATCGTGCATCGCGACATCAAGCCGGAGAACATCCTGCTCGAGGGCGGCGAGGCGGTCCTGGCTGATTTCGGGATTGCCCAGGCGGTCACGGCGGCCGGGACCGAACGGCTCACCGGCATGGGCCTCACGCTCGGCACTCCGGCCTACATGAGTCCGGAGCAGGCGTCGGGCGGGGAGATCGATCGCCGCAGCGACCTGTATTCGCTCGCCTGCGTCCTGTACGAGATGCTCAGCGGCGAGCCACCCTTCCGGGGACCAACCCCGCAGTCCATCGCGGCGAAGCAAGTGACCCAGCCTCCGCCGCCGATCGAGCTGCCGGATGGAGCGGTTCCGCCCCGGGTGACGGGGGCACTGAAAAAGGCGATGGCCAAGGATCCGGCCGACCGCTTCGGCACGGCGGCCGAATTCGCCGACGCCCTCGGACCAGGCCAGGACAGCCTGCCACCCCCCGCCGGCCGGCGTCGTATGGCGCTGGCGGCTCTGGCCATACTCGCCGTGCTCGGGCTGGCGTTCTACGCCGGCCGCCGCATTCCGGCCCAGCCTGCCGCAGGTGGCGCGGTGGCGACGGGATTCAACCGAAAGCTGAGCCAGCTCACCTTCGGCGAAGGGGTGGAGGAGTGGCCGGCCTGGTCGCCCGATGGCAAGCGGCTGGCGTACGTGGCCGAGGTGGACGGCGTCAGGCAGCTGTTCCTGCGAATGGTCGCGACCGGCAAGGAACAGCAGCTGACCCGGGACCCCAACGACCACATCCAGCCGGCCTGGTCCCCCGACGGGAACCGTCTGGCCTTCGTGCGGGCCAGGGCCAACGGGGGCAAGCTGGACCCCAACGACATCAACGGCTGGTATCAGGACGGCGGGGACATCTGGACCATCGACATTGCGACCGGACGGGAAAGCAGGCTGGTCGAGGACGCCTTCAATCCGTCGTACTCGCCCAGCGGTGGCCGGCTGGCCTTTGACGCCGCCTGGGGCGGGGCCCGGCGGATCTGGATTGCCGACAGCACCGGCCGCAACCCGCGCCAGATCACCTCGGACTCGAGCGAGGCCGTGGTGCATACCGGCCCCCGCTGGTCCCCCGATGGATCCCGGCTTTCGTTCCGCCGGGTCGAAAAGATCAAGTCCGATATCGCGGCGGTGGACCTGGCGTCGCAAACGCTCACCCGGGTAACAAACGACAACATCCCGGATATGGACCCGGTCTGGGCGCCGGACGGGCACCACCTCTACTTCGCGTCGTCCCGCGGGGGCGGCATGAACCTCTGGCGCGCCGAAGTCGGAACCGGAGGAGCGTCCTCCGGCTCGGCCGAGCAGCTCACCACCGGCGCGGGCGATGACATCGAGCCGACGGTGGCGCCGGACGGGAGCAGGCTGGCGTTTGCGGTCCGGGGCATCAACTCCGACCTCTGGCGCTTGCCGGTGTCGCCCACCACCGGCCAACCAACCGGCTCGCCCCAGCCTGTGGTCAGCACCACCCGGGTCGAGAGCCGGGGTGCGTGGTCGCCCGATGGGCGCACCATCGCCTTCAACTCGGACCGGCTGGGAGAGATGAACATCTGGCTGCGCAATGTCGCCGACAGTGCCGACCGCCAGCTCACCACCGGCCCGGGCGGCGACTACCAGCCCAACTGGTCTCCCGACGGCAAGAGCATCGCCTTCTTCTCCGCCCGGGGCGGCGCGGCGGATATCTGGGCGGTGCAGGTCAGCGACGGCCGCCTGACTCGCCTTACCGACGACCCCGCCACCGACACGAATCCCTTCTACTCACCCGACGGGAAGCAGATCGCCTTTCTCTCGGATCGTGGTGGACGCTCCGCGCTCTGGGTCATGAACGCCGACGGCTCCGGCCAACGGCGGCTCACCTCGGTAGTGGCGGAGGGCCACTTTCTCTGCTGGACGCCGGACGGGCTCGGGATTGTGTTCCGCTCGGAGAGCGGCACCCAGATCCATATCTTTCGGGTGGCAGTCGAGGACGGCTCCCTCACCCCGCTTCCCGACGTGGCCAGCGGAGCCCACATGTCGTTCTCGCCCGACCGGTCGCTGATCCTCGACGTGCGGGGTCACAAGTCGCTGTGGGTCTATCCGATGAACGGCGGGGCACCGCGGCAGATCTTTGCCTTTGCCGATCCGGACGTTCGGATCGACTACCCGATCTGGTCGCCGGATGGGAAGTGGATCCTGTTCGACCGGGCGCAGCCGAGGGGCGGGGACCTGTGGGTCATCGAGGGAACCAAGTAGGCGAACTATGAAGTTTACGGAACTGGTTGAGACATCGCGCCGGGTAGCTGAGGCGAGCGGACGGCTGGAGAAGATCGGCGTCCTGGCATCGCTGCTGGGGCAGGTGCCGGCCGAGGAGATCGAGATCGCGGTTGCGTTTCTCTCCGGCTCCATTCGGCAGCAGAGGCTCGGCGTGGGCTATGCCGGACTCCAGACCGCCATGCCCGAGCAGACCACGGAGGTGCCCTCGCTGGAGCTGGCCGAGGTGGACGCCTCTTTCGATCGGATCGCGGCCGTGGCCGCCGGCAAGGGCTCGAATGGAGAGCGGCAGCGGCTGCTCCGCGAGCTCTTCGCCCGGGCCACTCACGACGAGCAGAGCTTCATCTTCCGGCTGGTCACCGGCGAGCTGCGTCAGGGCGCGGTCGAGGGCCTGATGTTGGAGGCGGTGGCCAAGGCGGCGGCGGTGCCGGCCGAGGGGGTGCGGCGGGCCCGGATGATGGCGGGAGACCTGCCGAGCGTGGCCAAGGCCGCGTTGGGCGGCGATGCGGCGGAGCTCTCCGCCTTTTCCACCCAGCTCTTCCGGCCGGTACAACCGATGCTGGCCGGGTCGGCCGAGGATGCGGCGGTGGCGATCAAGGAGCTGGGCGAGGCCGCGCTGGAGTACAAGCTCGACGGCGCCCGGATCCAGATCCACAAGAGCGGCGACCAGGTGGCGGTCTACTCCCGGCGGCTCAACGAGGTCACCGCCGTGGTGCCGGAGGTGGTGGACCTGGTCCGTGCCCTGCCCGCCCGCGAGCTCATCCTCGACGGCGAGGTCATTGCGCTGCGGGAGAACGGCACTCCCTATCCCTTTCAGACCACGATGAGTCGTTTCGGGCGCAGGCTCGACATAGACCGCTCCCGCGACCGATCTCCCCCTCACGCCGTTCTTCTTTGATCTGCTGTACCTGAACGGCGGCTCCCTGATGGACGAGCCGGCCCGGCTGCGGCTGGCTGCGCTCCACGAGCTGGCGCCCGCACCGACGGTGGTCCCGCGGCTGGTGACCTCATCGAGCGTGGATGCGGACCGCTTTCTCCGCACCGCCCTCGAGCGGGGCCACGAGGGGATCATGGCCAAGGCGCTGGATGCCCCGTACCAGGCAGGGCATCGGGGCCGCCGCTGGCTCAAGGTCAAGCCGGCGAACACGCTCGACCTGGTGGTCCTCGCGGCTGAGTGGGGGCACGGCAGGCGGCACGGCTGGCTCAGCAACCTGCACCTGGGTGCGCGCGACCCGTTCGGCGGCTTCGTGATGCTGGGCAAGACGTTCAAGGGGATGACCGACGAGATGCTGGAGTGGCAGACGAAGAAGCTGCTGGAGCTGGAGGTGGCGCGGGACGGCATCACGGTCCACGTGCGGCCGGAGCTGGTGGTGGAGGTGGCGTTCAACGAGGTACAGACAAGCACGCAGTATCCTGGCGGGGTGGCGCTGCGGTTTGCCCGGATCAAGCGGTATCGCGCCGACAAGACGGCCGACCAGGCCGATACGATCGACTCGGTGCAGGCGCTGCATCGGAGAATGAGCGGGGAGTACGTGGTGTCGCCCTGAGAGGCGCTCGCTTCTCGATTGACGGGTGTGGTACCGCACTGCATCTTGGCAGCTCAGTCAGATCACAAAACGCTGAACTCGCTTGTCCTCTCCCCTGGCCGGAGGTGCAGGATGTGGTCCGCTGCCCTGTTGCTCCCGTTGATGCTGCTCGCCTCGATCACCGTGGCCGGACACTCGCAGAGCACCGGCCGGACCCGGGTGTACTTCGTCGCGGCGGATGAGGTCACCTGGGACTACGCCCCTCTGGGCAAGAATGCCATCACCGGCCAGCCATTCGCTGGGATCCAGGAGCTGTGGACCAAGCGGGGCCCGACCCGGATCGGGACCAAGTACAAGAAGGCGATCTACCGGGAGTACACCGACAGCAGCTTCAGGACCCTGAAGCCGCGTCCGCCGGAGTGGGAGCACCTGGGGATGCTCGGGCCCGTGATTCGGGGCGAGGTGGGCGACACGATCCGGGTCGTGTTCCGCAACAACGGCAGCCATCCCTTCAGCATGCATCCGCACGGCCTGTTCTACGACAAGGATTCCGAGGGAGCGGTGTACGAGGACGGCACCTCGGGTGCCGATAAGCGGGACGACGGCGTGCCTCCGGGCGGAACCTACACCTACCTGTGGCTGGCCAAGGAGCGGGCCGGACCGAGCCCCGGCGAGCCGAGCTCGGCACTCTGGATGTATCACTCCCACGTAGATGAGGCGCAGGATGTGAATGCCGGCCTCATCGGCCCGCTGATGGTGACGGCCCGAGGCAAGGCCAAGCCGGACGGCTCTCCCCAGGACGTGGACCGGGAGGTGGTCATGGCGTTCGCGGAGATCGACGAGAACCTGAGCTGGTACATCGACGACAACATCAAGACCTACGCGCTCCAGCCGGCCAAGGTTCGAAAGGCGCGGGGTCCCACGTTTGTCGATCCGTTCGGCATCACCAATCTGAAGGAATCGATGAACGGCTTCATCTATGGCAACGGCCCGCTGCCGACCATGAACGTGGGCGATCGGGTGCGCTGGTACGTGATGTCCACCACCAATTTCGAGCTGCATGCCCCGCATTGGCATGGCAACGTGGTCACCGCCCAGCACATGAGAACCGACGTGCTCAACCTCGGCACCATGGGCATGATCGTGGCCGATATGACGGCGGATAATCCGGGAACCTGGCTCTTCCACTGTCACATCGAGCCGCACCTGGCGGCAGGGATGACGGCGCGCTTCGTGGTGGGACCGGCCGTGGCTTCGGTCGGAATGGGAGACTAGCGGCTCAGGCGAGGTTCATTTTCCGGAGCCCCCTGCCCGTCGCCGGCGCGCCGCCTCCGACCGCATCCGCTGCATGGCGTCGGTCTCCTGCGCCGAGTAGCGCTCTTCCTTCCAGGGATCGGCGCGGAGGTGATAGCCGTTCATCTCCCAGAACCCCGGGGCGTTCACATCTAGCAGCTCGAAACCGCGGACCCACTTGGCACTCTTCCAGAAATAGAGCTGCGGCACCACCAGCCGGCAGGGACCGCCATGCTCGGCGGGCAGGTCTTCCCCGTCGTGTTTTATCGCCAGGAGGGCACCGTCGGTGAGGAGGTCGGTCAGCAACAGGTTGGTGGTGTAGTCGGGATCAGCGTGTACCATGACCGCGGCCGCCTCGGGCCGGAGCCGCACCCGGCGGAGAATCTCGGAGACGGCCACCCCCTCCCACCGGTTGTCGAACCGGCTCCAGCGGGTGACGCAGTGCACGTCCGATGTGACCTGAACCCGCGGTAGCTGGAGAAACTCCTGCCAGGTCCACGACACCGGCTCCTCGACCAGACCGAAGCAGCGGAAGGTCCAGGTCTGGAGGTCGGCCCTGGGCGTATCCCCGTAGGTGAGGACCGGCCATTTCCGGGTGAGGACCTGGCCGTGGGGCAGGCGCTCCGGGGATTCCCTCATGTCGGTTTGTGTTCCCCACGCACTTTTCTTAGCTTCTCTCTACCGACGTTTACGTGGTATGAGCAATTCCCACGCGGGTGGACTGGACGCAAGCCCGTGATTGTATACAAACATAGTGCGAGATGGGCGAAGTCACGTTGTGGCGGCTCGGTTTCCGGTTCCCGCCCCGATTCTCAGCACGTCCCTGCCGGTCATCGTATCCCACCACCTGCTCATCACATCCTTCCGCGGTCCGGAAGTCTCTGGGCCGGGTTCGGCCATGGCTGACCCCGGCTTCGAGCTCGGTCTCTACGGGCTGACCGCGGCCGGTGTAGCCCTCCTGCTGGCTGCGCTCTCTCGAGACTCGGCAGGGAAGCATGGCCGGACCCTCGGAACCCAGGGACCCGCCCCAGAGTCCCGAGGAGGCCCGGCATTGGGACGAGGAACCGTTCCGCACGCCCGAGGATCAGGTCGTCAACTATGCCGTCTTCATGCTGGATGCTCTGGGGCAGAGCCTGAGCTGGAATGCGGGAGTCAAGCGGGTGTTGGGTTTTGATAAGGCGGAATTCGTCGGGGCCGCCGTAGCCCAGCTCTATACCCCGGAGGACCGGACCGAGGGGGTGCCGGAGCGGGACCTTGCCGAAGCGGCCGAGCAGGGACGGGTCAGCGGTGAGCGGTCGTTGGTCCGCAAGGACGGCACCAGGTTTCCCGGCTCGGTATCCATTGCCAGCGTGGTGAAGCGGGGGAAGGTCGCCGGCTTTGCGGCGAAGCTGCGGGATCTTTCCGAGGTGAAGCAGGTGGAGGAAGAGCTTCGCCGGAGCCAGGAAGCGCTGGAGCTCGCGAACGAGGCTGCGGGCCTGGGTACCTGGGATCACGACCTCATGACCGGCGAGCTGCGCTGGGACGTGCGGGCCAAGGCGCTATTTGGTCTTCCCCCGGAAGTGCCTGTCACCTACCGCGGGTGGCTCGAAGCGATCCACCCGGATGACCTCCTTACGGCGGAAGAAGTACTCGACCGCGCCCTGCGTGAGCGGCAGGCCTTCTCGACTCATTACCGGGTGATCTGGCCCGATGCCAGCGTTCACTGGCTCGCCGTGATCGGCCGGGGCAGCTACAGTCCCGGCACCGGCCGCGCGGTGCGGATGAGAGGGATTCTGCTGGACATCACCGAGCGGAAGCGAACCGAGGAGCGCCTGCAGGAGGTTCTCCGGCTGGAGGCCATCGGGCGGCTGGCGGGCGGCATTGCCCACGATCTCAACAACATGCTGGTGGCGATACTCGGCTTCAGCGACATGCTCGCGCAGAGCATGGGGATGAACGATCCACGACTGGAGGACGTGAGGCAGATCAGCCAGGCAGCCGCCCGATCGGCCGACCTGACTCGCCAGCTTCTCGCCTTTGCCCGGCGGGAGCTGATCCGGCCTCGCCGGCTCGACCTGAACGGCGTGGTGCGCTACGCCGGAGGGATCCTGCGTCCGGTACTGGGGGAAAACATCGGGTTGGTCCTGCAGCTCTCCTCCACCGTGGGCACCATCCACGCCGACCCCGGCCGGGTGGAGCAGATCCTGATGAACCTGGTGCTCAATGCCCGCGACGCCATGCCGCAGGGCGGCCGGGTCACCGTGGAAACCGGCGCGGTCACGCTGGACACGCCGCAGCCGACCGTGTTGCAACCCGAGTCGGAGACTCCGCCGGCAGGGCGGTATGCCATGCTGTCGGTGAGCGACACCGGCCATGGGATGGATGCCGGGCACGCTGCGGCATATCTGGGAGCCCTTCTTCACCACCAAACCCGCCGGTCAGGGCACCGGCCTCGGCCTCCCCGTGGTGTACGGCTCGGTCAAACAGAGCGGTGGGTTCGTGGCAGTCGACTCCGAGGTGGGCCGCGGCACCGTCGTACGGGTCTATTGGCCGGAGGTGCTCCCGGAAATGGACCTGGGTGAGCTCCCAGTTCCGAGACCGGCCGTGGGTGGCCGGGAGACCGTGCTCGTGGTGGAGGACGAGCGCGTGGTGCGCGCCCTCATCGTGCGTGCCCTGAGGGCTCTGGGGTACCGCTGCCTGGAGGCCGGCGACGCCGGGAACGCGCTCGGGGTGTTGGAGCGGGAGGAGGGCCGCATCGATCTCGTCGTCACCGACGTGGTGATGCCAGGCATCAGCGGAGGAGATCTGGGGTCACGCCTGACCGAGCTGTACCCCACGCTGCCGGTGCTCTACACCTCGGGATTCGCCGACGACGACGTGATCCGCCGGGGCCTGCTGGATGCCACCCGGCCTTTCCTGCAGAAGCCATTCACGCCGGCCGAGCTTGGACTACGGGTGCGGGAGGTGCTCGACTCGCCCGCCGCGCGGGAGCACCGGGTCCAGAACACATAACTCCGGTGGAACCGGATGACCTTGACGCTCTACACGTCGGTGGGCGATTCGATGAGCACGGATCACTACCCCACCTGCGATGTCCGCGATCTCGACCTGCCGCCCGCGCGCCTGGAACCGCTGGGTGCCGCGGCTCTCCTGTACCGCAACGACGACACCCGCTGGCCGGAGTTCAAGGGCCTCGATCTGAGCCACCTGTCGCCCGGGGTGAAATTCCTGAATCTCGCCGAGGACGGCGCGATGATCGACGACGTCACCACCGAAGGGCTCGCCCGGCTGGGCCATGACTCGAGCGATCCCGGTCTGCTCCTCACGCTCAGTGCGGGGGGCAACGACCTGCTCGACGCCTTGGCGGCGGGTCGTAAGCTCGACAAGGCGGTACGAAAGATCCAACAGCGCTACACCGAGCTGGTCGAGACCATCCGGGAGGAGCTTCCGCGGGCGACCCTCGTGCTTACCACGGTGTACGATCCTACCGATGGCACCGGCAGGCTGCCCGGCATGGCGGGCGACGGCAGCCTTCCCCTGGAGTATCTCGACCAGTTCAACGACCACGTCCGGGAAACGGTTGATGCGATGCCCAAAACGGTGCTGGCTGACGTCCACCGGCACTTTCTGAGGCATGGGGTGAGCGCTCGGGAGCCGGACCGGTGGTACTGGCAGCGGAACATGATCGAGCCGAATGCCCGCGGGGCCAGCGAGATTCGGCGGGTGTGGTGGGAGGCGTTGGCAGCCTGAGATCAGGAACCATTGGATGACCGCAGGACCTGTGAGCCGGACCACGGAGCCACTCCCCGTAACTCCCTACCATTAAACTGGTTGCTATTCCCAGGTCCATCTACCCTCGGCGGGGAGCCATGACCCGAGCCATCCTGCTTGCCTCAGCGTGTGTCGTCACCCTACTCGGAGCCGGCGGGTGCCGGCGCGATGACCCGACGGCCCAACAGATCCGGGTGACGCTCTCGTCCGCCAACGGGACATCGACCGCAGGCCCGCGCTGGAAGCTGCTGCAGCAGGTCTACCGGGATCGGGACTACCGGCCCCTGTGGCTCGATGGCGCAAAGCTGGAAGGCCGGGCCCGCGACCTCATCGAGACGCTGTGCCACGCGGAGCGGGAGGGACTGCGCGCCGCCGACTACGACCTCGCCGGCCTCGGGACCGACCTGACGCGACTCCGGGATGCCAAAAATGCCAGTCCAGCGGCGCTCGCGGCCCTCGATCTTCGCCTGACCAAGGACTTCCTGGACTACGGCGCCGACCTGCTCGCCGGCAGGCTCGACCCCCGGGCGGTGGACGATGGGTGGTACATCCGGGCCCGCCGCGCCATGATCGATAGCACCCTCCGCTCGACGCTCTCGCACAAGGACTTCGACGACCTCATCGCGCCGCTCCGGCCGCGCCAGCAGCGAGTACAAGGAGCTCCTTCACGCCCTGGCCGATTACCGCGAGCTGCAGGCCAAGGGCGGGTGGGGCACGATCGCAGAGGTCTCCCGACTCAAGCGGGGCGATACGGGTCCGTGGGTCGGCGCCCTCCGTTACCGGCTGCACGCGACCGGAGAGCTGGGGAAGGCAGAGGGAAAGCCGGTGTATGACGACGACGTCGCGGCCGCCGTCGCCCGGTTTCAGGAACGCCACGGCATTCCGGCCGACAGCGCCGTGGGTCCTGCCACGCTGGCGGCGCTCAACGTGCCGGTGGAGACCCGCATCCGGCAGATCGAGCTCAACCTCGAGCGCTACCGCTGGCTGCCGAGCGACTTCGGGAAGCGCTACATCCTGGTCAACATCCCGGACTACCGGCTCTACGCCTATGACGGCGGCAAGGAGCGCCTCACGATGCGGGTGATCGTGGGCGATGACTACGGCCACGCCACTCCGGTCTTTGCCGACTCGATGACCTACGTCGTCTTCCGGCCCCAGTGGGACGTACCCCGCCGGATCCTGGTGGACGAGGTGATCCCGAAGGTGCGGCAGAACATCGTCTATCTCGCCCAGCACTCGTACGAGGTGGTGGATACCGTGCGGAACGAGGTCATCGCCGATCCGGCCGCGATCGACTGGTCCGGCCTGGATTCGACCAACATCCACTTTCGGGTGCGGCAGAAGGCGGGGGCCGGCAACGCGCTCGGCAACGTGAAGTTCATGTTCCCGAACCAGTTCTCCATCTACCTCCACGACACGCCGGCGGACCACCTCTTCGATAAGCAGAAGCGCACCCTGAGCCACGGCTGCGTGAGGGTGGAGGATCCGGTCAAGCTGGCAGGGTACGTCCTGGACGGGCAGAAGGGCTGGGGAGAGGACGAGATCCGGGAGGCGATCCAGCCGGCCGACTCCACGGCGGAGATCAAGTCGACCACGGTGGATCTCGAGCATCCAGTACCGGTGTACCTGCTCTATCTCACCGCCTTCATGCGGGACGGGGAGCTCCATTTCCGCGACGATCCCTATGGCAAGGACGGTGAGGCGATGGCGCGCATGGGACCGGCGGCAGCGGCCGATCGCTCGCAGTGCAAGGAGCTGGAGGAGCTCGCGGAGGGCGGTGGGTGAGATGAGGCTGGCACTGGCGGCGGCCCTGGTGGGAGCCACGTCGCTCTCGATCACGGAGCACTACCGCCGGCCCACGCTCACGCCGGGCAAGGATCCGCACGACACCCTGGTGGCAGTGCCGGACAGCGCAATCGTGCCGAAGACACCGGCCCGTACGGCTCTCCCCGGCCGGGTGTCCTTCGCGGTGAAATTTAAGGAAGAGGTGAGCCCCTTCCCGGTGCTGGCGATGTTCGTGATGCCGGGAGAGCAGGTTCCACTGGAGGCGGTGCTCACCGACTCCACCGCCCGCTACACCGCGGCGGCCGGCGGCGGCCGGCTCGCTCGCCTGGGGCCGAGCACTTGGCGCTGGACCGCGCCGGAGGAGAAGGGACTGTATCCCCTGTGGGTGCGGGATTCGGCCTCGGGCGAGACCGTCACCCTGAATGCCTTCGTGCTGGTCCCCATGCCGACCGCCGCGACCATCGGGGAGTTCATGGTCGGTCGCTACGAGCAGCGCGCCCTCCGCGGAAACCAGAGCTACGCCAGGCCGGCGGGATTCGTCGAGGTCACCGAGGCCAACCAGGGGACCCTGGTGGCGCCGCACTTCACCATCGGGCAGTTCGTCTCCAAACAGAGCGGAGGGTACCCCAAGTACCTGGTCCTCCGCGAGCGGCTGCTGCTCAAGCTGGAGATGCTGCTGGAGGAGGTTCGCGGCGTTGGGATTTCGGCTCAGACCTTCCGGATCCTGAGCGGCTACCGAACCCCGTTCTACAACCGGACGATCGGCAATGAGACCCGTTACAGCCGGCACGTGTACGGCGATGCGGCCGACATCTACGTGGACGACGACGACGACGGGACGATGGACGACCTCAACGGCGATGGGCAGACCACGCTGGATGATGCGCGCGCGCTGGGCGAGGTGATCGAGGGGCTCTCGCAGAAGAGCTGGTACCAGCCGTTCGAAGGCGGGCTCGGCCTTTACAAGGCGAACCGGGCGCACGGGCCGTTCGTGCACGTGGATGCGCGAGGGCAGCCGGCGCGGTGGGGACCTTAGCCGATCACCAGCCCCCTCCCCCACCACCGCCAGATCCTCCACCTGACGACCCACCGCTGAAGCCAGATCCACTCGACCGGCTGCGCGGGGAGGAAGTCATGGTGCTCTGCGCCCGGTCTGACAGGTCGCCCAGGCTACTGGAGAGGCGGCCGAGGTCGAAGGCGGACGAGTTGGTGCCGACGTACCACTTGGGTGGCTCCCGGTAGATGTTCTGAAACGCCTTGGCCCACTTCCGCTCCACACCGAACGCCATGGCGAACGGCAGATAGCGCTCGAACATCTCCGGCGTCTTCACCACCCGCTCGAACCGGTCCTTGTCGACCCGAGACAGGAACTCCTCGAAGCCGAGCAGCCGCTCGAGGGCCCGGGCGCCGGCGGCGGTGCGGGCAGGCATGATCCGGCCGAAGGCCACCACGATGAGTCCGCTCACCAGCGCGGCGACGATGAACGGCAACGGACTAAGGCCGGATCTTGCTGCGAGCACGGAGCCAAGGCCGATGATGACGACGCCAAGGAAGAGGGCACCCGCGAGCCAGTTGCTCCGGACCTTGTCAGGTCGCGAGCGGTAGAGTCCGCGGCCGACCAGTCGCCCGAAGATGTCGTCCCTCACGCCCGGGAGGTTCCGGTAGAACTCGTTCTCCAGGTCGGAGAGCTCGACCTCGGTGCTTCCGCCGGAGAAGATCCCGCTGAGAACGCGCCGCTCGTGCGGCTCCAGGGAGCGCGCGCCCCCTCGCTCGGTGGCTCGGGGCTGGCTCTCCGGGGGATCGGTCCGGCGGAACACGTACTCTTTCCTCTTGAAGAGCCCAAATAACACCTCCTCGTCCCGTTCCTCGATCCGCAGATGCCCGCGAACGGCCAGATCCACCAGTGTCGCCGTGATGTCGCGCATGTCCGCCGAGTAATCCATCAGGGTGCCGGCTTCCGCGGGCGTGAGGGAGTCGGGCGGCTCGTACTGCACCGCCACCGGAAGCCGCTTGGGATCGCGGCCGACTCGGCGCCAGATCGAGAACATCCCGAGGAAGACCAGCATCGGGATGCCGAGCGGCCAGTTGCTCGCGAGGAAGCCGAGTGCCTGATCCGCTTCGGTCGGCGGAGCCACGACGCCCTTGTCCCAACCAACCACGGCGGTGAGCCCCTCGTGGAAGTCGAGCCGGTGCGGCATGGCGATGCGGACGGTGGTTCCCTCGGTCTTCACGACGGCATCGCGCGCGGTGGACCCATAGACGCCGTTGAAGGCTATGGCGCGGATTCCCGTGGCTGCCTGCGGCAGAACAATGCGGGCGGTGGCGGTGTCGATCGGCACGTCCCACTCGTCGCCGGTCACGTTCCAGTAGAGCTCGTCGTGGTCCTCGTGGAAGCGGAGCCCGTTCGCCGCCCGGTAGTGGACCACCACGGTGCGGGTCGCGTTCTGCGCCCCCGGCACCCGGATCTTGTATTTCACGTAGTGGCGCTCGCGGCTGGTCTCGACCTCGAGCGGCTGGCCGTCCTCGCCGGTGACTCCCAGGAGATCGAGCCGAAGGGTCCAGTTGAAGCCCTGCGGCGTCCGGTACTCGACCGGCACGGTGCGGTAGATCCCGTTCCAGGAGCCGGTAAACTCGGCGGTGATCGACTCGGTGACGTCGACGCTCCCGTCAGGGGTGACGACGATCGTGGCATCGAAGCGCCTGATCGCAAGCGAGCGCTGGGCCTGGGCCGGCGTGGCGGAGAGGACCAGCAGGAGCAGCAGGGCCGGCCGGATCACGCGCCGGCTCCGAGGTCTATCCGCGGCACGGCCTGCTCCGACGGATCGTCGAGGCCGAAGAACTCCCGCGGCCGGAAGCCGAAGGCGCTGGCCACCAGGTTCGAGGGGAACTGCGCGATTTTCGTGTTCAGGTCGCGGACCACCGCGTTGTAGTAACGGCGCGCGTTCTGGATAGTGTCTTCGATTTGGCTGAGGTTCCGCTGCAGCGAGAGGAAGCTCTCCGCCGCCTTGAGATCGGGGTACGCCTCGGCCAGCGCGAAGATCTGCCGCACCGATGCGGCCAGCGCCCCTTCCGCCTCGCCGGCAGCCGCCGGCCCGCCGGCGCTGATGGCGCGGTTGCGGGCTTCGACCACGGCCTCCAGGGTCCCTCTCTCATAGCCCGCGTGCCCCTTGACCGAGGCCACGAGCGTGGGGATCAGATCGTGCCGTCGCTTGAGCTGGACGTCGATGTCGGCCCAGGCGTTGGTGGCGAGGAGCTTGAGCCGCGCCAGGCTGTTGTAGGTGAGGATGACGAAGATGGCGAGACCGAGCAGGACGAGCAGGACCAGGCTCATTGGGTCTCCGAAGTGTCAGACGCGGCAGGAAGATAACGCGGCGGTACGGCGGTAAGCGGCGGTAACGGCTAGGTAAGCGGCGGTAGGTGGACGGGCGGACGGGCGGACGGTGGGCAAGCGCGTCATTTCGAGCGTAGCGAGAAATCGGGTGAGCTTACGTCGGATATGGGAGCCCAAATGGCCCGATGAGCGATCCCTCGCTCTGCTCGGGATGACTCGCTTGACCCTACCTCTCTAAGCGCAGGCGGCTGTTCAGGAACCTGAGGCTGGTCCACACCCCTACCAACATGGGTACCGCCAGGAGCACCGCATCCAGAGGACGGGTACGGAAACCAAAGAAAAACGACGGGGACCCACAATATGGCAGCGAAACCGAGAACAAACCTTCGAGTGCGGCCAGGCTCCAGCCGCTCCGGCCCAAACGTCAGGGCATAACCCGCCAGGAGCAGAAAGGCCGGCGGCAGAACGAACATCGCCCCACCCATGCTGGTCCAGAGCAGCCCCTCCAGGAAAACCATGGGAGGGGCACGGAGAAAAGCCCGATGGGAAGAGTATTGAATCCCGGGAGTCAGCATCAGCTTGACCGTCCCGATCAAGCTCGCGGTGATCGCTCCCACGGCGAGTCCCAGCAGCCCCGCCAGGAAGGCCAGCCATATTCGGAATAGAGGGCGCACGCTAGGGTGCGGAGTCGGATGAGGTCGATGCCGGTCGATACTCCTGAAAGAGACGCTCCAGCTTCTTGCTGAGCTCGTTGAAGTGAACGTCGGTTGCGCCCCCTGGTTGCGCCCCCTTCAGACTCGGGTAAGACATGGCCACATGGGCTTCGGCGTTGAGCAGGTAGGCCAGGTTGATGCGGCCCACGGCGTCCCGCATCTGATAGGCCGAGGCCCTCTCGGGGAAGGATCGCAGGCTCACTTCCACATCGAACCCGGGCGTGGCCGGCTGGGTCACCCGCCACCAGCCACCACGGTCGTGCACCAGCTCGACACCGTGGGCCTTGAAGTAGTCCACCATCGCGAGGATCTGGTGGTTCTTCGGATCCAGCCCGGCGTTGACCGTCACGCTGTCCAACGGTGCGTCCTGCCTGGGGCGTTCACACCCCAGTGATCCAGCGACAAACAGAAGGCCGAGCAGGAGGGTCAGTGTAAGCGGGTAAGCGGGTAGGCGGGTAAGCGAGCTAGCACGGGTCATTCCGAGCCCCTTCGACTGCGCTCTCGAACAGACGTCACCTTGGGCGATCCCCCTCGCCTCGGTTGCTCGGGGCAGGCTCTCGCGAAGTTTACCCTGAGCGCAGCGAAGGGCTCGGGATGACGCGTGAGTGCTTACCCGCCTACCCGCCTACCCTGCCGAATCACACCCCGACCCATCATCTTACCTATACCCCGCCCTTTCGACGAGGATAGCCGTTATCGCCGCGCTCAATCGAAGCTCCCGGCGTTGGAGCACCTCCGTCCGGGTGGCCGCGGCGCTCGCCGCGCTTCTGCTCGTCCTCACCCTGTACGCCAGCACCTTCGTCGTCTCCTACGGCGACCTGTTCCGCACCCCCGACCCGCGGATGGCCACCGATGTCGCCCGCCTGGCGCCCGCGCGAGTCGAGTCGGTCAACCGCGTCCGCGAAGTGGAACAGCTCCGGGCCATCCTGCTGGATGCGAAGGCGCGCAAGCTGAAGGTGTCGATCTCCGGAAGCCGTCACAGTCAGGGAGGCCACACCTACACCGCCGGCGGGGTGGTGCTCAACATGCGCGGCTTCAACCGGATCCGGGCGATCGATCCGGTGGCCATGACCATCACGGTGGAGAGCGGGGCCACCTGGGCCGAGGTGCAGCGGGCCATCGCGCCCCGCCGGCTCGCGGTCAAGGTCATGCAGTCCTCCAACATCTTCACCGTGGGCGGCACGCTGAGCGCCAACGCGCATGGCCGCGACCTCGATGTGATGCAGGTGGTGGACGTGGTTCAGCGATTCGGGCTGATGCTGGCCGACGGCCGGGTCGTCGAGGTGAGCCGGACCGCCAACCCGGAGCTGTTCTCGCTGGTCATCGGCGGCTACGGCCTCTACGGGGTGATCCTCGACGTGACGCTGCGGGTGACCCGTGACGAGCTGTACGAGCAGCGCTCCGCCTCGATGGACTACACCGAGTTCCCCGCCTACTTCGCCCGGCAGATCAAGTCCGACTCCGGCGTCGTGCTGATGCTGGCCCGCCCGTCCATCGATCCGGACCCCGCCCGCTTCCTGAGGGAGGTGGTGGTGGTCACCTGGCGGCGCGCCGGCCCGGAGCAGTCCGCCAGCTTTACCCTCACCGAGGAGCAGCATGTCCTCCGGGACAAGTTCTTCTTCGGACTCTCCCGCCGCTTCGACTGGGCCAAATCGCTCCGCTGGAAGCTGCAGAAGAACGTGGAGCTGGGGTCCGGCGACGCCCGGATTGTCTCCCGCAACAACTCGATGCGGCCGCCGCTGGCCCCGCTGGAGCTGCTCGATTACCGCTCGCGTCGCGACACCGACATCATCCAGGAGTACTACGTGCCGGTGGAGAGTTTCGTCCCGTTCATGGACCGGTTTCGCCAGATCCTCCTCGACAGCGACATGAACGTGCTGAGCTCGACCGTGCGCTACGTCGCGCCGAACGCCACGCCCGCGCTGGGCTACGCGCCGAAGAAACCGGTCTTCGCGATCATCCAGATGAGCAACGTCCCTCTGTCGCCGGAGGGCCAGACCCGGGCCTCGGACGTGACCCGGCAGCTGGTGGATGCGGCGCTCGAGTTCGAGGGGACCTACTATTTGACCTACCAGCTCTACCCCACGCCGGAACAGCTCCACCGGGCCTACCCCAACGCCCGGCACGCCTTCGAGCGGAAGCGCTTCTACGACCCGGACGAGATCTTCAACAGCCAATTCTACGAGAAGTATGGCCACACTCAGCCGCGCTGACCCCGCCCGCCGCCCCCGCCCCCGCCGATGGCGTCGCGTCCTCGCCGCGGTCGTCCTGGTGCTTGCCCTGGGCGCGGCGTACCTCTTCGGCTACGAGCCCCGCTACAGCGGCACACTGGTCGCCCCGCCGGGGCGCACGCTCGTCTTTGCCCACCGGGGCTTCGGCGACCACGCGCCCGACAACAGTCTCTACGCCGTGAAGCGCGCGCTCGAGGCAGGGATGGATGGGGTGGACGTGGACGGCCAGCTCACCCGGGACGGTGAGGTAGTCATCTTCCACGATCTGAGCGTGGACCGGCTCACCGCCGACACCGGCCGGGTGCGGGGGAAGACCCTGAAGCAGATGCTGGCTCTGGATCTGGGCCCCAAGTTCGACCCGGCACTGCACGGGGCCCCGGTTCGGACCTTCGAGGAGTTCGTCGAAACGGTGAAGGGGCGCGGCATCCTGATGGTCGAGCTCAAGGTCCCGGGAGCCAAGGCCACCGGGATGGAGCGGCGGGCGGTGGAGATCATCCGGAAGCACGGGGCCCAGCGGGACGTGGTGCTCAGCTCGTTCAACCCCGTGGTGCTGTATCGCCTCAAGCGGCTCGACCCCGAGATCCGCACCGCGCTCATCTTCATGGACACCAACTGGAATCCGGAGCTGGTCGCCGAGATCAAGCCGGGAGACCTGGTCAACCTGCCATGGCCGCTCAGGCAGGAGTGGATCCGCCGCGCCGTCCGGAAGATCGTCCGGCCTGACCTGCTCAGCATCAACTTTCAGGTGGATGAGGCGGTGATCGACCGGCTGATTGCCAAGGGGTGGCCCTCGTTCATCTGGACGCCGGACGACGAGGCGGACATCCGCCGGGCGCTGGCCAAGCGGCCCTACGGCATCATCTCGGATCAGCCGATCCGCGCCAGGCAGCTGCGCGGGCCGTGATCACCCTGGCAGGCATCGCGATCCACGACCCCGACGTCGTCTTTACCGACCTCGCGCTGGCGCTGCTGGGCGGCTATTTCGGGTGGCGACTGTGGACCAGGGGCCGGGGGTCGCTGGTTCTGACCGGCGCGGTGCTGATGGGCGGGCTCGCCAGCGGCGCCTTCTGGGGTGCCGTCTTCCACGCCTTCTTTCCTGCCAACACCACCACCACCCCCGGCTTCATCGCCTGGATCCCGGTATCGCTCTCGATCGTGGTGGCCTCATCCGCAATGCTGGAGCTGGCGCTGATCGCCCTGGCGCCGCGCCTGTCGCGGACCGCCCGGCGTGCGGTTGTCGCCGCGTATGCCGTGAGCTTTGCGGCGGTGGTGCTGCTGGTGGACGAGTCGTTCACCAGCATCGTGCGCTTCTACCTGCCGGCGCTCCTGCTCTTCCTGCTCGGCGCCGCCGTGCAGGCCATTCGCGGCCGGAGCCGGCCGTGGAGCCTCATCGCCGCCGGCCTGCTGGTGTCCATCGGCGCCGCGCTGCTCCAGCAGGCCCGGGTAGCGATCCATCCCGTCTACTTCGATCACAACGCGGTGTACCACGTGGTGCAGGGCATCGCGCTGGTGTTTATCTACCTCGGATTCCGTCGGACTATCACGTCATTTCGAGCGTAGCGAGAAATCGGACGGCCTGCCAGTTGGGCTCCGGTGCCTAAACGTAAGGCTGGCCGATCCCTCGCTACGCTCGGGATGACTCGCGGTGCGCTCCGCTCGAAATGACCCGCTGTGCTCGAAATGACCCGCTGCTCTACCTCCCCTGCCCAACCTTCACACTATCCTTCGCCGGCGCGGGCACCCGCCTCATGCTGTCCCTCACCGGCGCCTGCAGCCGCCTCGCCGCGACCACATTTTCCATCTCATCGGCGATCCGGTCCGCCTCGTACACCTTCCGGAGCGCCTCGATGATCCCCTCCGAGTGCACCGCCACCGCCCGCCCCACCTCGTCGGCATAGAGGAAGCGGTTGGACAGCTGCTCGATGTTGCCGTCGAAGATGAGCCCCACCACTTCGGCGTTCTTGTTGATCACCGGGCTGCCGGAGTTTCCCCCGATGATGTCGTTGGTGGTGACGAAGTCGAGCGGCGCCGAGAGATCCAGCCGCGACTGGTGGCTCTTCCACCGCTCCGGCAGCTTGAACGGCGGCTGGTCGTCGAACTCCGCCGAGCGGGCGTAGAGCCCGTAGAAGCTGGTCTTATAGGGCGCGACGGTCCCGTTCATGGGGAATTTCTTCACTACGCCGTCGCTGATCCGGAGGCTGAAGGTGGCGTCGGGCGGGAGCGAGCGTCCGTAGGCGGCAAAGATCGCCTGGCCCACCTTCTCCGCGTTGGCCGAGACCACGTCGTTGAGCCGGGAGGCGCGCTGCTGCAGCCGCATGGCCATGGGGTTGAGCTTGCGGGCCAGGACGATCAGCGGGTCGCTGGACTTGGCCACCGCCGCGGCCCCACCGTCGATCAGCGACGCCCGAAACGACGAGTCGGCCAGCTTGGTGCCGTTGATGGCCGCCTCCGCCGCCACTTCGGGGCTCCGGCCCCCCAGGAATGCCTGAAGGAAGGGGTCGTTCTTGGGCAGATCCTTCCTCGCCTCGGTCAGCCAGGCCTGGAGCATCTGCTTGTCACTCTCGGGGTCGCCGATGCCGGCGCCACTCAGAATGGCGCCGCGGATCAGGTCCAGGCCCTGACCCCGGTACTGCGGCAGCCGGAGCGAGTCGGAGAGCTTGGCCTGCTCCGGGATGCGGACGATCCCGCCGGCCGCGTTCAGGAGGGGCGATCCGCTGAAGCTGTACCACTGCTGCTGCTTGGCGAGCGCGCTCATCTGCCGGGTGGCGGCCGAGATCGCGTCCCACGACGTGCCGTAGCGGGCCTTGAGCTTGGGGTCGGCGTTGATGCGGCGGCGAAAGTCGCGCTCGAAGACGCGCTTCTTCGACATCAGCGATGAATCCTGGAGGCCGGAGAGGTAGCCGGTCACCGCCTTCTTCGAGTTCATCAGGCTGAAGATCTGGTTCTCCAGCGCGCGTCGGGTCTGATCGTCCCTCTTAGACAGCTCTTCCAGCACCGCCAGGTTCCGGTCGTAGGCCCTGAGCTGGGCCGGGTACTGCACGTCGCGCAGGAACTCCATCTGGGACACGGTGAGCAGGCGGCCGGTGGAGCCGGGATTGCCGGTGACGAAGACCACGTCGTTCTCCTTCGGTCCGTCCTTGCTCCACTTCAGGTAGTCCTTGGGCTGGTACGGCTTGTCGTTCTCGTACACCCGCATCAGGCTCAGGTCGAGGTCGTAGCGGGGGTAGGTGAAGTTGTCGGGGTCGCCGCCGAAGAAGCTGATCGCCTCCTCCGGCGCCATCACCAGCCGGAGGTCCTCGAAGCGCTTGAAGCGGTAGAGCGAGTAGATCCCGCCCTGGTAGTAGGAGACCACCTGGCAGGTGAGGCCGGCCTCCTCCTTACAGCTCTTCTCGATCGCGGCGACCGCCGCGTTGCGCTGGGCCACCTGCTGGGCCGGCGCCCGCGCGGTCACGGCTTTCTGGATCGGGCCGGTCACGTCCTCGATCGACTGGAGCTGATCCACGTAGAGGCCGGGACACTTCCGCTCGTCGGTCTGACCCCGGGCCACGAAGCCCAGGACCTGGAAGTTGGAGTCGGGAGTGGAGACCGCGGTGATGCACTCGCGGGCGCAGTGGTGATTGGTCATCACCAGCCCGCTGGGGGAGACGAACGAGGCCGAGCAGTTGGGGAGCCGCACCGAGGCCAGGCGAACGTGGTCGAGCCAGGCCGTGTCCGGGGCGAAGCCGTAGCGCGCCTGCCAGTACTCCATCGGCGGGGCCTCGAAGGTCCACATGGTGCCGAACTCCTTGACGTAGCTGGCGGGGAGCTTGGCGGTGGTGTCCTTCGCGGGAGCCGCCACCTGGGCGGCAGCGGGTCTGGCGAGGATCAGGGAGAGGCCCAGCAGTGCGGCCAGGGTTCCGAAACGTGTGCGCTGCATTTGGATAGCCCCGTATCTGGATGACGTACGCGAGTTCTGGTGACCGTTCGACCCGGGCGGAATGTAGCGGTGGGGCGTTAGTCATTGCGAGGGCGCTTCGCGCCCGAAGCAATCCAGCCGCTTCGACACCTGAACCACGGGATCGCCACGCGGGCCTGTGGCCCGCTCGCGATGACTCTTCTTCTTCGTCCCTCCCGTCTTTCCCGCCCTACCGCCGTACCGCCCTACCGCTCTACCCCCCTATCTCTATCTTCACCCCAATGGGAGCGCCATTCGATCAGCTGAAGGCGGCGTTGGCCGACCGCTACGTGCTCGAGGGCGAGCTGGGCGCCGGCGGCATGGCCACGGTCTTTCTCGCCCATGACCCGCGCCACAACCGCAAGGTGGCGATCAAGGTCATGCACCCCGAGATCGCGGGGGTCATCGGCCCCGGGCGTTTCCTGAAGGAGATCGAGACCACCGCCAACCTCCAGCACCCCCACATCCTGCCCCTGTTCGATTCCGGCCGGGTCGACGGCACGGTCTTCTACGTCATGCCCTACGTCCAGGGCGAATCGCTCCGCACCCGCCTGCGCCGGGAAACCCAGCTGCCTATCGGCGAGGCCGTTCGCATCGCCTGCGAGATCGCCGCCGCGCTGGACTATGCCCACCGCCAGGGAGTGATCCACCGCGACATCAAGCCGGACAACGTGTTGTTTCACGATGGCCGGTCGCTGGTGGCCGACTTCGGCATCGCGCTGGCCACGAGTCACGGTGACGGCAAGACCCGGCTGACCCGGTCGGGCGTGAGTCTGGGCACGCCCCAGTACATGAGTCCGGAGCAGGCGTCCGGCGACCACAACCTCGACCCGCGGACCGACGTCTACGCTCTCGGCGTGGTCCTGTACGAGATGCTGGCCGGGAAGCCGCCGTTCACCGGCCCCACGGCCCAGGCCATCTTCCAGCAGGTCATGTCGGACGAGGTCCCCTCGCTGTCGCCCAGACGCAGGTCGGTCCCACCCCATGTCGATGCCGCCGTCGCCCGCGCGCTGGAGAAGATTCCCGCCGACCGCTGGCAGACCGCGGCGCAGTTCGCCGAGGCGTTGACCAATCCGCGCCTGGCGGGCACCAGGGATCGCGGACTTGCGGCGGCCCTGCGCCGCCCCGCCCTTCCCTGGGGGTTGGCGACGGCCCTCCTGCTCGGCCTGGCCTGGACCGGTCTCCACAACGGCCGGAATGCAGCCCGCACCGGGCCCGATCCGGTTCAGCGCCGAGTTCGACTCGGGCGTGCAACCCACGTTCACTCCGGTCGTGCGGCTGAGTCCCGACGGGAAGCAGCTGTTCGTTACCGGCATCGTGGACCGCCGGGAAGAGGTGCTGCGCCGGCAGTTCGACCGCCAGGGCATGGAGGTGATTCCGGGCGCCGGCCAGGGCGACCAGGGGACCGGCAACAGCCGGCCGTTCGTCTCGCCGGACGGGCGCTGGATCGCCTACTTCAAGCAGGGGAAGCTTCGAAAGGTGCCGGTGGAAGGCGGGCCCGCCATCGACCTCGCGGTGAGCGACTGGGCCGGAGGGAGCTGGGGGAGGAACGGCAAGCTGGTTTACAGCCGGTCCTACAATACCGGCCTCTGGATGGTGAGCGAGGGGGGTGGCGACGAGCGGATGCTCACCGCCCCGGACACGGCCAAGGGCGAGCTGGGTCATTGGTGGCCCCAGGTCCTCCCCGACGGCGATCACATCCTCTTTACCGCCTACCGCACCCCGATCGACCGAGCCACCATCGAGGTGGTCTCGATCAAGACCGGCAAGCGGAAGGTGCTGTTCACCGGGGGCGTGTCCGGCCTCTACGTCCCCACGGGACATCTGCTCTATGCCGCCGGCGAGGCCATTCGTGCCGTCCCCTTCGATCTCAAGCGCCTGGAGGTGACCGGCTCCGCCCGCCCCGTGGTCGATAGCGTGGCCATGAATCCCACCGACGGCGCGGCTGCGTTCGACGTATCGGAGAACGGCACGCTGGCCTACCTCCCGGTCAGCTCCTATGTCACCGAGACCGACCTGGTGCTGGTGGACCGCCGGGGGAACGCGTCGCGGGCGCTGCCGGCGAGCGACCGGTACGACAATCCCCGCCTCTCACCCGACGGCCGCCTCATCTCGGTCGATCTTCGCTCGGCGAGCTCGGTGGGGGACGTGTGGGTATTTCAGGTGGGCCGGGCAGGCGGCACCCGGGTGACGTCGGAAGCGGGCCGGGACTTCGGCGCCGAGTGGACACCGGATGGCCGGGAGCTGATCTACAGCAGCGAGCACCCGACGTACGATCTGTATCGGCGGGCAGCGGATGCGAGCCGGCCGGCCGAGCCGCTGGTGGCCGGCGGGTATGACCGCTACACCGGAACGGTCTCGACCGACGGCCGGTTGCTGGCCTTCGTGTTCAGTGCGACCAACAGTGGCGCCGAGCTCTGGACCGTGCCGCTGCGAGGCGATGCCAAGGCGGCGCGCTATCTCGCCAACGGCTTCAACCTGGCGCATCCTGCCATCTCTCCTGACGGGCGCTGGATGGCCTACGACTCCGACGAGGCCGGCCGGGTCGAGGTCTACGTCCAGTCGTTTCCCAACCCGAGCTTGAAGCGGTGGAAGATCTCGCCGACCTATGGCTCGGAGCCGCTGTGGACCCGAGGAGGACGGGAGCTGGTCTACAGGAAGGGCGACAGCGTGATGGCGGTGACCGTGGACCTGGAGCAGGGCAGGATCGGTCAACCCGTGGCCCTGTTTGGGGGACCGTATCCGGACAACCCGGGTTGGACCCGGCCCAGGAGCTACGACGTCTCGCGCGACGGGGAGCGGTTTCTGATGAACCGACTGCCCGCCGACCGGCCCCCGCCGCGGATTGCGGTGGTGCTGAACTGGTTTGATGAGCTCAAGGCGAAGATGCCGCGGTAAGGCGGGGAAGCGGGGAAGCGGGTAAGGCGGGTAGGCGGGTAAGCGGGTAAGCGGGTAAGCGGTAGTCATTGCGAGGGCGCCTTGCGCCCGAAGCAATCCCGCGGGTGCCCCGCTAGATCGCCACGCGGGCTACGCCCGCTCGCGATGACTGGCCCAGGTCTCAGAATGTCGAGCCGATCGAGAAGTGCAGGTGCCACCGCCGCCGGGACTCGATTGGAACCGAGCTGAGCGGGCGGCCCTCCTGCAGTGCCTCGAGCACCCCCTGGGGCGACCGCACATCGAGGGCGGACGGATTCAGCTTGTATCCCACCGCGAACTGAATGGCGCCGACCACGGTCTCGTAGCCTACGCCCGCACCGACCGAGGTGAAGTAGTCATCCTGGTCCAGCTCGCCCGCGTTCAGGGAGAACCGGCTGTCCGGCGACCAGATCCTGCCGCTGTCGAAGAACAGGAAGCTCTGCCAGGCGTCACCCATCCCGGGAACCGGAAGCTGGACCTCGGCGCTTCCGAGGAGCCGGGCCAGTCCGCCGACCGGAGCGTACCGCTGCGCAACCGTATCGGTCACGCCATCCCCCGACTCCAGGCGCACCTCCGGCAGCTTGGGTCCCACCAGCTGGCTGCCCCAGCCCCGCACGTCCCGGGTGCCTCCGGCCATGAAGGGCACGTCGCCCAACCGGAGCAGCGAGACGAAGGCAGACTCATCGCCGCTGGTCCGGACACTCCGGCCGAAGGGATAGATGCGGCCGGCGCCCACGCGCACGGTGAAGCCGATGCGGGGGCTGATCGGCATGAAGGCGGTGCCGCCGAGGTCGAGCAGCAGGTACTCGCTGGTGTTGAACCCTCCGGGGGTCGTGATCTCGATCCGGGGCCGCAGCACGTATCCCTTCCGAGGGTTGGCGAACGCATCCAGGCGTCCGTAGCTCCCCTGTAGACTCACTGCGCTTCGGTTTCTCACCATGCCGAGCTGACCCGCGGCGTCCGCCGAGGCGAGCCGCAGGAGCGGGAGATACTCGATCGGATCGAGGTCCTCGCCGAACCCGTAATCCAGGATGCGGCGATGAGAAATCGTGTAGCCGAGGGTGAGAGACCGCAGCGGCCCCGCGGCGTAAACCAGGGAGGCCTCGAGTCCGAGCGCGCGGGAGCGGTCCCGCAGGTCGTTGCGGTATTCCACGAACGGGCCCGCCGCAGCCGAGAGGCGCCGGTCGCCCACATAGGGCTGGAATACGGTCAGGGCCAGACGATAGAGCTGCTGGGAGGGAGTCTCGAATGAAAGCGCGCCGGTCTGGGCCGACGCCGAGGCGGTGAAGGACCTGAGGCCACCCAGAAACCTGTTGTGGGTCCACTCGACCTCCCCGGAGAGGCCGCCGCCCGAGGCCAGTCCCGCCTCTCCCCGCACCACACGGGCTGGATTTTCTGTGACGTCGAGCCGCACGACGACACTCGAATCGTCGGCGCTGTCGCGCGGCACGTCGAGCAATGCCAGCCTCACGATGTCGAGCTGCACCAGCTGCTGGCGACCCTTCTCCAGCTCGCCGGCGTCGTACCAGTCCCCCGGCTCGACCGGGAGCTGCCGGGTAACGTGGCGCGCGGGAATGCCGCGGTTCCCGGTGACCGCGATATCCCTGATCCTCGCGCGCAGCCCCGGCCGGACCAGCACGGTGACGTCGGCCCGGTCGTCCGCCGTGTCCACCGCCGCACGCAGGTCGGCCGTCGCAAAGGGATAGCCCCGATCGCGCAGCCATCGCGTGGTGCTGTCCGCCAGCTCCCGCTGCTCATCCTTACCGAAGCGGTCGGCGTTCCGCTGCTCCCGCCGCTCGAACCGGGCCCAGTCCCGGGTCAGCTTCGCCGGGAGCCTGAGGCCGCCGCTATCGCCCAGAAAGCGGAGCGAGCGCACCAGGAGCGGCGGGCCCTCCTCGATGACGTAGGCCACTTGCACCAGATCGGACTTGGCATCGTAGCGCACATCGTAGTCGGCATCCACCTTGAGGAAACCCGACTCATGGTAGTGGTTCCGCAGCCGCACCACGTCTCGTTGCAGCTCCAGCGGATCGAATGGGTGGACGCCGACCTTCGGCACGAAGGGGAGAAACCCGAAGAAGCGGCGGATCCCTACCATCCCGCCGAGCGCGGTGAGCGCGATCTTCCGGCGCAGATCCTCCTCGGTGAGGGTTTGCTTTCCCTTGAACCGGAACTCGATCGACTTCACCTGGGTGTGAGGGCCCACCAGGCTGAGCGCGTCCTGCGCCCGAAGCGGGGCAGCCACCGCGGTCAGCAAGGCAAGCGACGCGATGAGCCAGCGGTCAGTACGCGTAGCGGCTCCGCAGGGTGAACCGGGGCGGCTCGTTGCCGCCCCGGACATTGGCACGGAGCCACCGGTGGGCCGCGTACTCCAGCTCGAAGCTCGGTCCCAGGCTGGATCCAGACGCCTGCTGCGCCTCGCCTCCCAGCTCGATCGGCAGGTGAAGACTGAGGAAGACGCGTGATCCCACGTACCGGCCCGCGGTCAAGGTCATTCCGTGGAGCCCTTCCTGGCGGATCTGGAAGACATCCAGCCCCAGCTCCTCTTCCGCCGCCGTGGACAGGCTCTGCGATAATCCGCTGAGCGCCACCTCGGCGCCCATCTCGCCCGCGCTCTCACCACCACCCGCGCGCTCGGCGAGCGGGTTGTCCGACGAGGGACGGCCGGTGACGATGTAGGACAGCATGTCGTCCTGATTCATCTCCGGATCGCCGCTGAACTCGAGCGTGAGGCTGTCGGGATGGCCCGTCGCCACCACGTCGATGAGCACGCCTTCATCCTCGGGGCCGCCCTGCGTGGGGACCCGATACTGGGCGGTGACGTCAAGCTTGGTCGAGTCCGTCGGCCCGGCAAGAACGATCTCGCCTCCGGTCAGCCGGAACTCGCGGCCATACACGTCGAGGGTACCCCGTCCGGGGACCGGCTCGACCTTGCCAAAGAACTGCATCGGCTGGCCCGGGTCCTGGCGCAGACGGATACGGCCACTCAGCTCGATCTCGGCCTTGGGGCTGGTCCGCCGGCGGAACCAGACTCGCCGGGGGAGCCGCAGGTCCAGGTCCATGTAGAAGCGGTCCACCAGGCCGGGGCTGTCATCTACCCGCGCCACCGCGGCCGGCCCGAAGCGCCGCGCCACCTGCCGGAGGTCCTCCGGCGTGAGCTCGACCTTCTCGACGGTCGCGGCCGCCTGCCCTCCCCCCATGACGATGTCGGTCCGCCCCATGGTGAGGCTTCCGGTGAGCCGCGGAGCCTGGGCGGTGCCCTGGACGCGGAGGCGTCCCGTGGCGATGGCTTGCAGCGACTGCGAGTGAGAGATACGGAACTGCTTCAGCTCGGCCGTGAGATCGAGCGCGGGATCGGTGAGCGGCCGCAAGCGGACCGTGCCCTGGGCGGTGAGCAGCTCCTTCTTGCCGGTGCGCAGCCGAAATTGCTCGATTCTGAGCTCGTCGCCGGCCATCCTGCCGACCAGCTCGCCTCCCCGATAGCTCAGGTCCAGCGTGGGCACCGTCACCCCGACGCCGGTGATGTGCAGGGTGCCGTCCGCCCGCGGCGCACGAGTGGTTCCGGTCACCCGCGCGTCGGCCACCAGCCGGCCCCGAAGCTCCCGCGCGGTTTCGGGCGGCAGCAGCGGCTCGAACAGGCCGAGATCGAAGCTGTCGGCGCGGACCGCCAGGGCCACGGTGTCGGCCGACGCCGGCAGCGTTCCGACGGCGGCCGCGGTATCCGCCGGCGCGAGAGTGAGCCGCCAGGGGAGCGTACCGTTCACCGTGAGGCGGCCACCTTTCACCGGCACGGCGGTGGCGTCGAGGCGGAGGCCCTCCCGGGTCCACGCCAGGTCGGTGCGGATGCGGCCGATCTCACTTCCCTTGCGCTGGCGAATCGTGAGCCCAACGCTGCCCTCCACCGCCGGTGCGGTCGACGGCCCGGTCAAGCGAAGCCAGCCGTCGAGCCGGCCTCCGATCGGCGACAGTTTGACATCGCGGAGCACATCGAGGTCTACGTCGGTGACCCGGAGTGAGAGATCGCTGGAGGCCTGCCGATCGAAGCTGCCATCCACGAGAATGCGGCGCGACCCGGCACGAAGCCCCAGCCCATCCACCTCCAGGTGGGGACGCAGCATCAGACCGGCCGGCTGCTCCAGGGTCCAGCTGCGCCCACCCTCGGTGAGGTCGAGCCGCTGGAGCTGGGCGCGAACGGTGTCGGCACCCGCAACCCCTCGCAGCCCGGCGATCAAGCGCACGCTATCGCCGATGGCGACGTTGGCCTCGACCGCAATGAGCGAGTCGTACCGCGCGGCGACTCGGGCCTCGGGGATCCTCACCCTGCCGTAGGCCGCATCCTCCACGCGCACCTCTCCACTCACCGCGGCGAGCCGGGTGCTGTCGAACGTGGCACCAGCCTGCAGTCTCAGCAGCTCGGCGAGATTGCCGACCGAGAGTATCCGGTGAGCCTCGGCCTCGCCGGCCACGCGCCACTGCCACGCGGGCCCGGTGACCCTGAACGCCATGCTGGCGGAGTCGAGCGTGACCGAGTCAACGCCGGCGAGCGCCACCAGCGGCGCGACATCCCGGGTGATGCCGGTAACCCGGAGCGTGTCCGAGCCGGCACTCTCGCGGAGCGCCACTCGTCCCGCCCCATCCAGCACGGCGACGTTGGATCGGATGACGAGGGTGTCGACCTGAATGGCTCCGGAGTCGGGACGGAGCGCGAGGTGCACCGTATTGAGGCGGACGCCGCCGATTCCGCCGATGGCATTGATGGTTCCGCCGAGAGAAACCAGGCCGGCGCTGTCGCCCGCGGCGTCCAGGGCAAAGTTGGACTCGATCCGTCCGTCGGCGTCCGCCCGGCCGGTCCATCGGGCGAGGCGCTCGAGACGGAGGGTGCCTTTGGTGTGGAGCTGCATGGCCGCGCCGGTGCGGCCGCTGAGCTCGGCACCGAGCTCGCCATCCCGGCCCACCAGACTCAGGTCACCGCGCAGTGTTCCAGCGCTCAAGTTCAGGCCGACCTGCCCACCATTGAGCTGGGCCTTATTGATGCTCGATGGAAGCAGCTCGACCGCGAGGCGGGCCTCCGTACTGTCGGCCGAGCCTGACGCCATGGCACCGGTGAAGCGCGCGTTGATCCCGGTTTCGAGGTCGGGACGGCCGAGCAGCGTGCCGACATCCACCGAATCGGCGCGGCCCCGGCGAATGGTGAACGAGCGAGCCTCCGCGAGCAGTCGCCCGTCGCCCTCCAGCGCGAACGCGCCGGCGTTGGTCGCGATGGAGCCGTCATAGGTGAGCTGCTCTCCGTTCAGCCTCGCCTCGAGCGCGCCGGCGGTGACCTCGACCCGTCCGAGCTTCGAGGGCTCCACGATCACGCGACCCTGCATCGAGCGCGCGTCGCCCCGCCAGCGTCCGGTCCCGCTGGCGCGCAGGGTGACGGGGCCGGCCAGATCCGGGCGGCCGAGGAAGGTGCCGAGATCCACCCGGTCGAGCGCGGCTCGGCGCAGGGTGAAGGTTCCCGTGGGACCGAATGGCCGGGCGTCCGCGTCGATCGAAAGGCGCCCACCCTGGAGCAGTCCGCGGAGATCGATGCGGGCCCGGCCGGCCGCAAGCCGCGCGTGCCCGATTACCTGCTCGACCAGGCGGGGGCCGTATCGAACCTCGTCCAGGGTGATGCGCGCCGAGACGACGGCTTTGGCCGGCGCCAGGCCCCGTCCCGACATGGCGAATTGACCCGACACTGGAGCCAGAGCCGTGTCGGCAAGTTGGCCGAGATCGACCCGTTCGATTACCCCGCGCCGCACTTCGTAGGTCACCGTGTCGCCCAACCGCGCGATCAGCTGGGCCAGGATCTTTCCGCCACCCACGAGCAGCTCCGGATGGGCATCGAGCCGCCCGCCCGCCAGGGCAATCGTCGCGTGGCCGAGCGGAGTCTCGTCGCCATCATGCCGCAATGCCGCAAGCTCTACTCTGCCGGTGAGGCGGGCATCTGCAGGTGCCAGTCCCGCACCGGCGAGCTGGAAGCGGACCTCGAGTACCGGCTCTCCCGCATCGCCGGCCAGCTTGCGGGCGACGGCCTCGGAGCCGGGGAGATCGGTGGCCGCTCCGCTCACGCGGTACTGGGGAATGGAGTCGAACGGCCGGACCCGGCCGGTTGCGGTGACGGTCCCCTGCTCGATGGCGCCGCTCAAGGCAACAGCGGCGCTTCCGTCGCGCAGGTCGGCGCGGAGGTCCAGGCGCTTCACCGAATTTCCCGCCAGCCTCGAGGGAGTGAGCCGGAGCTGCACCCGTCCATCGCTCTGAGTCAGCGTCGGCCCCCGCAGGTCGGCGTCGATCCTGCCGTTGAGGCTGCCGGCTGGAGCGGCGCGATACAGGTCGCCCGGATCGAGCCGGCGTATGGTGCCGTGCAGCCGGTAGTCGCTGCTTCCCTTGGCGAGCGGGCCGGAGCCATCGAGGGCTATCGTCGCCTCATTGAGCCGAGCCCCGAGGTGGGCGGTGACCAGCCCATCGGCGCTGCCCTCCGCCCGCGCATCGAGGTGGAGCGCGCCTTCCGGTGTCACCGCAGGCACGACCGCAGCCAGATCGGCCAGCATCAGTGGCGTCGTCTCGAGCTGAACGTCGAGCCGGTCCACCTGCCGGGGATCGTCGAAGTTCCGCGGCAGCACTACACGGCCCGCAATACGGGTCTCCTCGGTCTGGATTCGCACCGGATCGAAGCGGACCTCGTCCGCGGCAACTGTGCCCCGGGTGGCGAGCGCGAACCACCGATCGCTCCCCGGTGGTGCCACGGCGGCATTGAGCCGATCGACCTTGAGGAGCGCCTGCTCGCCGATCACGAGATCGCGGGCCTGGAGCGTCAGTCCCCGCACCCGCAACGACGAGTCAGGTGCCAGCTCGGCCGCCAGCTGAACATCGCGGAGCTCCAGCCGCTCCACCCTGAACCCGCCGCCCTTCGTCGTGTCCGCGGAGCGACGCAGCGCGTTGGACAGGTCCCAGCTTTCGCCCTGTCGTCGCGCCACCATGCGGGCGCCGTCTACCGCCAGCTCCTGGAGCCTGGTCTCCTTCCCGCGAAGCTGCCGCAGGTCGTAGCCCACCTTCAGCCGGTCTATCGAGGCCAGCTCCTGGTCGTTCCGAAGGAGCCGCACCTCATTCAGCGCGAGACGATGCAGCCAGTCGCCGCTCACCCGGCCGACCTCCAGCCGATAGCCGGGGTTGAGTGGAATGACGGTGATGAGCCGGCGCATGGCCCAGGTGGCGACCGGTGGGACCTGCAACAGCGCGAGAATGGCGACGACCAGCGTCAGGAGCGAGACGCCGAATATGGCTAAGGGGCGGACCCAGCGGCGAGAGGGCATCGAGCTCCAATGAAGTTCATGCGGGGGCCTTTGGACAACGATCCACCAACATCTTGTGGATTCATAGGTTCGGTCACCATGACCGGCGTCACCGCGGGCGGACGGGCGGACGGGCGGACGGGCGTCATCGCGAGCGGGCATAGCCCGCGTGGCGATCTAGCGGGTCACCCGCGGGATTCCTTCGGGCGCAAGGCCCTCGCAATGACTACCGCCGTACCGCCCTACCCCCTTGTTCCACTCCGCACCAGCATCTCCCGCCGTTTCGTGCCAGAGCTATACTGGATGAAATGCAAAGAAACCATCACTGTCCGTCCGTCCGCCCGTCCGCCCGTCCGCTGCGATACACTCCGCTGCTGATCACCGGCGCGACTTGGCTCGCACTCGGTTGCAGCGACGGCACCGGCCCCGGGCCGGACGGCGACGGGCGTCGGCTCGCGGCCCAGTTCGAGCGGCTGGCCGACTCGGTGGATGCGGGCGGCTACTCACCGGCAGCCGAGGCGCTCCGGCATGCGGCGGAGATCGTGCGGCTCACCGGGCATGCCACGCCGGTCGCTGTCGTCATCGATGGTGCGCCGCGGAGCTTCCTCGCCGTGGCCGAGCAGCTCGACTTCCCTAATCTGGTGTGTAGCTGGCCAACGGATAGTGTGAACGTGCCGCCACCCGAGCCCAACCCGCCTCCGCCGGTAGACAGCACCGGCACCGTGTTACCCGGCGGCGGCGGTGGGATCATGCCGCGGGACAGCGGCGTGACGTTGCCGCCTCCAGAACCGCCGGAGTGCGAGGTGGTGGGCACTTCGTCCATGCGCACCCTCATCGCCTGGGAGCCGGTTCATATGGCCGAGGTGGTGCGCATCGTGGCGAATGTGGGGGACAACGAGGTGGAGGCGGGGGTGCCGGATGTGATGACCGGCTTACCCTCCGGGGTGGCCGATCCTGCCTCGCTGACGGCGCCGGAGGACTCGGGCGGCGGCGCGGCGGCGGCGGACCGGGCGAATTTCCCGGATTCATGGGCGAGTATCTGGTGCGGGACGTGGGGAGCTGGTGGGCGGTGGAGGGGAACCAGCGCAACGACATCGATGGAGCCGGCGGCCCCTGCACCGAGAACAGGGCGACGTTCGACTGGGCCCGGTTCCGGTGCGAGGCGGTGCGGCTCAAGTTTGACTTCGAGATGAGTGTCGAGCCGGTGCGCTACGAGCGGCTGACCGGCGTGGCCGATCCGCCGGGCGGGCCGGAGGGGAGCCACCGGCTGGCGATGGCGTCGAGCGGCGTGGACGGAGTGCGGCTCACGTGGGTGGAGTGGACCCCGCCGATGGTGAAGCGGCGGTAGATGAAGCGGCGGTAGATGAAGCGGCGGTAGATGAAGCGGCGGTAAGTAAAGCGGCGTAGACACTGTGGCGGAACATTACCGCCCTCTACCGCCCGAGTCTCGCGAAGCGAGACGAGGCTACCGGCGCTTCATCTACCGCCTTCCCGCCTTCCGCCCCTCACGATCACGGCATCGAATAGAACGCTCCCAGGATCGCGCCATAAATCAGGTGCGCGATCAGAACCGAGGCCGGCGTCTGGTACCCGTAGTTGAGGGCGAGGAAGCCGGGTGGCTCGAGCTGCCGGGTGACAGTGGGCCCCTTCTGCTCGCTGGCCATGCGCGGGTGGAGGCTCGGCATCAGGCTCATCACTACCGTCAGCACGAAGATCGCCTGCACCAATCCGATGGCCGCGCCGGCCCACCAGGTCGCGCGTCCCCAGGAGTGGAAGGCGGCGACGTAGGCTAGGGAGAAGACCCACCCATTGAGCAAGTGAACTCCGAAGCCGATCAGCTTCGCCCGATCGCGGCTGGGGGTGAACATCGCTCCCAGCATGTACGGTAAATTCATCCGGGTAAGTCGCAGGCCCTGGCTGCCGGCCATCACCGTCGTCAGGGCCAGCGTGGCCACGAAGCTCCACAACAACCAGTCCCTCCAGTTCATACCCGGGCTTCCTCGGTCTTCGACTCCTCTGGCCGCGGCGGCACCTGACGCTCTATCGGCGCTTCGCCCTCGAGCCGGCGGGCGAGAGAGATCGCCGCGTTGATCAGGCCCACATGGGTGAACGCCTGGGGGAAATTGCCCAGGGCCACGCCGGTGGTCGGGTCAGCCTCCTCGGCAAAGAGCCCGACATCGTTGCCCTGGCCGCAGAGCCGCTCGAACAGGTCCCGGGCCTCCTGCACCGTCCCGCCGCCCAGCGCCAGATACTCCGCGCCCCAGAAGCTGGAGATGCCGAAGGTGCCCTCGCCGGGCGAATCAGCGGTGCGGTAGCGATAGAGCTGCCCGTCGCCGGCGCCGAGCCGCTCTCGGATCCGCTGGTAGGTCTGCCGCATCCGATCGGAGCCGGCGGGCTCGAATCCGTACCACGCAAGCAGGAGCAGCGTCGCGTCCACCCGGTCGCCATCGAGCTGGGCGACATAGCTCTGCAGCGCGGGATTCCATGCCCGGGTCTCGACCAGGCGGCGAATGGCGTCGCGGTTCTCCTGGAACTTGCCGGCCGGCGCCCCGCGCAGGTGGTCCTGCGCGTGAAGCTGCAGCAGCCGATCGAGTGCCGTCCAGCAGAGCACCAGTGAATGAGTATGGCATGCCCTGCCGGTCCGCGGCTCCCAAATGCCCTCGTCCGGCTGGTCCCAGTGGCGGCAGACGTACTCGCCGAAGGCGCGCAGTGCGCTCTCCGTTTCGCGGTCAAGCGTGCCTCCCTCCCGCACGAAGTGGGTGACCGCATCGATCACCTCGCCGTACACATCGAGCTGGAGCTGCTCGGCCGCCGCATTGCCGATCCGCACCGGCCGCGATCCCAGATACCCGGTCAGCCGATCCAGGATCCGTTCGGGGGGAGGCTTGTTGCCGTACACGTCGTAAAGGACCCGGAGCTCGGGCTGGGTCAACCGGGTGGCGTGCAGCAGCCAGTTGAGGAAGGCGTGCGCCTCCTCCAGGTAGCCGAGCCCGAAGAGCGCCCGGACCGTCATCGAGGCGTCGCGCAGCCAGCAGAACCGGTAGTCCCAGTTGAGGGTGCCGCCGATCCGCTCGGGCAGCGACGTCGTCGGCGCGGCGATGACCGCACCCGAGGGGGCGTAGACCATGAGCTTGAGGGCGAGGGCGCTCCGGATCACCATCTCGCGACAGGGACCGTCATATCGGGCACCCGAGGCCCAGGTTCGCCACCAATCAACCGTACGCCCGACCGCGGCACGGGACCACGCCCCCAGCGGCGGCAGCACCGCCGGCCCGTCGGCGGCGAATGTCAGCGACGCAAGGACAGAGTCGCCCGCGGAGAGACGCACCCGTCCCCGGAGCCGGCCCTCCGAGGTCAGCTCGACCGGCAGGTCGGTGCGCAGGACCAGCAGACCCGCGCCGGTCTCCATTCGAAAGCCAAGCTGCCCGGCTCGGCGGAGGCGGGCGGGCCGGAGTCCGTACCCAGGACGCGGGTCGAACACCATGTCGACCTCGACCTCGCCCCGCTCGCACTCGACCAGCCGGAGGATCTCCCCCTCCGGCATCAGAAAGCGATCCTTCTCTTCCTCGGTGGCCACCGGCATGAGGTCGGTGAGCACGACCAGACCCGCGCCGGTGTCGAACCGGGTCTGGAGAACGTTGGTGTCCTTGATGTAGTGGCGTTCGGTCTGGAAGGGAGCCACCGGCGCGATGCGCCACCGTCCGGCCGTCGGGTCGAGGATGGCGCCGAAGATGGAGGGACTGTCGAACCGCGGCCAGCACAGCCAGTCGATCGACCCGTCCCGGCCGACGAGGGCGGCGGAACGACCATCGCCGATCGCGGCGTAGTCCTCGATGGCGTTTCCCGTCGAGTCGGGAGTCACGAGTCGCGAGTCACGTCGGGGTCCGGCTCAGTCGAAGCTGGCCGGCGGCCGCGTCGTCCACCATCCAGGTGAGCCGTCCCTGAAGGGGGCGAATGGCCTGGGCCGGCAGTACGTCCGGGGTGAACGGCCCCCGCAGCACCTGCTGGAGGCGGGCAGCCTTATTCGCGCCGGAGACTACGAAGGTGACATTTCTCGCCGCGTTGAGGATCGCCGGCGTCAGGGTGACGCGCCACATCGTTGCGTCAGGAGAGGGGACCGCCACTACCCAGCGCGCCGTCTCGTGCACCGCGGCCTGACCGGGGAAAAGGGAGGCAGTGTGGCCGTCCTCGCCCAAGCCGAGGAGGACCAGGTCGGGCCCCTCGCTGCCGAGCACCCCCCGCAGCACAGCTTCGTATTCGGCCGCGGCCTTCTCCGGATCGTCCTCGCCACGGATGCGGTGGATCTGGTCGGCCGGAATCGGCACCCGGTCCAGCAGGGCCTCTTTCGCCATCCGATAGTTGCTTCGGGGATCGTCCGGCGGCACGCAGCGCTCATCGCCCCAGAGCACGTGGACGAGTCGCCAGTCGCCAGTCACCAGTCCCCAGTCGCCGGTCGCCAGACGGGAATAGGCGGCACGGGGAGTGGATCCGCCGCTGAGGGCGAGAGTGAAGCGTCCGTTGGCGGAGATGGCATCCGCAGCGCGAGCCGCGATGTGCCGGGCGACCGCATCCGCCAGCTTCTCCGGCGTCGCAAAGCTCTCGATCATCGGCGGATTCGGTGCTCGACTCCGGACGGCCCGGCGACGATGACATCGGTCGCGAGGCCCAGGAAGAGTCCGTGGGCAACCACACCGGCGCGACCTTGAAGCTGCAACCCCAGCATCTCGGGCCGCTCGATCGGGCCGGTGACGCAGTCGAGGATGAAGTTCCCCTGATCGGTGCGAACCGGAGCGCCGCCTGGTGCCATGCGGAACGAGATCTGTGCCTGGGGCATGAGGCGCTTGAGATACTCGGCCTGGTAGCGCGATCCGAAGGGCACGATCTCGACCGGCAGCGGGCTCCGGGTGCCCAGCACCGGCGAGAGCTTGCTGTGGTCGGCCACGATCACGACCCGGCGGCTGGTCTGAGCCACGATCTTCTCCCGAAGGAGGGCACCGCCGCGACCCTTGATGAGGTCCAGGGCGGGATCGATCTCGTCGGCGCCGTCGATGGTGATGTCGGTCGGAGTCGTGCGTGACTCCTCGAGCAACGGAATCCCGACTCGCACCGCCTCTACGGCGGTGGCGAGTGAGGTCGCCACGCCCTCGATGTCCTCGAGCGTGCCGGCGCGGAGCAGCGCGCCGATGCGCCGGATGGCGTAGGTCGCGGTCTCCCCGGTGCCGAGTCCGACGACCATGCCGGACTCGACCAGCTCCACCGCACGCTCCGCCGCCTGTTGCTTGTATTCTGTCATCCTGAGCGAAGCGAAGGACCTCTATTCTCCGCCGCGGCGGCCACCTGCTCCCGGGCAGCGGTGACGATGTGGTCGGGCTGGAACCCGAAGTGCTCGGCGACGACCTTCATCGGGGCCGACAGGCCGAAGGAGCGCATACCCAGGATAGCGCCCCTCGGGCCGGTGAATTGCGCCCAGCCGAAGGTGGAGGCCGCTTCGATCGAGACCCGCGCAACGACCTCCGGCGGCAACACGCTGTTGCGGTACTCTTCCGGTTGATCTTCAAAGAGCTCCCACGAGGGCATGCTGACGACTCGCGCGCCGATCCCCTCGGCCTGGAGCCGCTCGCGGGCCTCGAGGCAGAGCGACACCTCGCTGCCGGTGGCGAGCAACAGAACATCGGGCTTCCCGGAAGGCGCCTCCGCCAGGATGTAAGCGCCCCGGGCGACGCCACTCGCCGCCGCGTGCACTGTGCGGTCGAAGGTTGGGAGCGGCTGGCGGGACAGCACCAGACAGACCGGCCGGTCCTTGAGCCCCAGGATGATCCGCCAGGCCTCCACCACCTCATTGGCGTCGGCCGGCCGGAGCACGATCATGCCCGGCATGGCGCGAAGCGACGCCAGATGCTCGATCGGCTGGTGGGTCGGCCCGTCCTCGCCCAGGCTGATGGAGTCATGGGTCCAGATATAGATCACCGGGACTTCCATCAACGCGCTGATCCGGAGCGCGCCCCGGCAGTAGTCGCTGAACACCAGAAAGCTCGACCCGTAGGGTCTGAGACACGAGAGCGCCATGCCGTTGGTGAAGGCACACATGGCGTGCTCGCGGACGCCGAAGTGGAAGTTGCGCCCGCCGTAGTCGCCCCCGTGTCCCGGCGCCTGGAATTCGCCCGCCCCCTCGAAGGTCAGCCGGGTCTTGGTCGAGGGCCACAGATCGGCGGACCCGCCGAGCAGCCAGGGGACCCGGGGCGCGATCGCGTTGAGCGCCTTGGACGAGGCGTCGCGGCCGGCCAGGCCCTTCGGATCGGGCGGAAAAACCGGGAGGTCCTTGTCCCAGCCGGGCGGCAGTGTGCGCTCGGGCAGGCAGCCGACCTCCAGGCCCGCCTCGGGAAACTTCTTCCGATACCTCGCAACCAGCTGGTTCCATTCGGCGCGCCCGCTCGCTCCCCGCCGGCCGACCTGCGCCTGGAAGTGCTCCGGGACACCGCTGGGAATCAGAAACTGCGCGTCCGGATCCCACCCGTAGAATTCCTTTGCCAGCCGGGCCTCATCGGCGCCCAGCGGCTCGCCGTGGGCCTCGCGGGTATCCTGCCGATGGGGAGCGCCGTAGCCGATGTGACTGTCGACGATGATCAGCGTCGGCCGGTCGTTCGTCGCCAGAAAGATCTCGTACGCCTGGCTCAGCATGTCGAGGTCGTTCGCGTCGCCCACCCGGGTCACGTTCCAGCCATACGCCAGGAACCGGGTGGCGACGTCCTCGCTGAACGCGAGAGCGGTCGGCCCCTCGATGGTGATCCGGTTGTTGTCGTAGATCCAGCAGAGGTTGGAGAGCTTGAGGTGACCGGCCAGGGAGGCGGCCTCCGAGCCCACTCCCTCCATCATGTCGCCGTCGCCGCACAGGGTGTAGACGTTGTAGTCGAACAGCGCGAAGTCGGGCCGATTGTAGGTGGCGCCGAGCCAGCGGCCGGCCGCGGCCATGCCGACGCTCATTCCCACTCCCTGTCCCAGCGGACCGGTCGTGGCCTCGACGCCCGAGGTCCAGCCGTACTCGGGATGACCGGGACAGTGGCTCCCCGCCTGCCGGAAGTTCCTGATGTCGTCCAGCGTCACCGCCGCGCGCCCTACCTCTTCGTACGACTCATTGACTGCCTTCACTCCGGTCAGGTGGAGCAGGCTGTAGAGCAGCATCGAGGCGTGGCCGTTGGAGAGCACGAAGCGGTCCCGGTTGGGCCAGCGGGGATCTTCGGGATCGTAGCGGAGGTAGCGCTGCCACAGGCAGTACGCCGTGGGCGCGAGTGCCATGGGGGTGCCGGGATGCCCGGATTGGGCGGCCTGGACCGCGTCGATCGAAAGCGTCCGGATGGTGTTGATGCAGAGCCGGTCGAGCTCCGCCGGGTCCTTGGGAGCCGCAGCCGGGGCTGGGGCCGTTCGAGTCGAGGTCATGATGCGGCCAGCGCCTCGGACTTCGCTGCGATTCGCTCCAGCAGCTCATTCCACGATTTTACGAACGCCTCCGCCCCTTCCCGCTGAAGCTGATCGGCCAAACCGGCGACGTCGATCCCGGCCCGCTCGAATTCGGCGAGGACCGATTCGGCGTCCCCACCATCCTCTGCCATCGTGCCGCGCACCTCGCCGTGATCGGCGAAGGCGAGCAGCGTGGTGTCAGGCATGGTGTTGATGGTGTCGGGCGCGGCCAGGGCCTCGATGTAGAGCACGTCTGAGGCCTGCGGGTCCTTGGTGCCGGTGCTGGCCCAGAGCAGCCGCTGGTGCCGGGCGCCCGCGGAGGCGAGGCTCTGCGAGTGGCGAGAGTCGAGCAGCTCCCGGTAGGCCCGATAGGTCCGGCCGGCGATCGCGATGCCGAGCCGGTTGCGAATCTCGCCCGGCACGCGGCCCTGCACCGCCTTGTCCCACCGGCTGATGAACACCGACGCCACCGAGACCACGTCCGGATCGAGCCCGACGGTGATCCGTCGCTCGATGCCGCGCTGGTAGGCCTCAGCCGCGGCGAGATACTGTTCCCGAGAGAAGAGGAGGGTGACGTTGATTGGGATGCCGGAGAAGATCGCCTCCTCGATGGCGGGGAGTCCCTCGGGCGTTCCCGGAATCTTGATGAAGAGGTTGGGCCGCTCGAGCTGCCGGTGTAGCGACTTCACCTGCTCGAGGGTGCGCTTGGTGTCATGCGCCAGCAGCGGCGACACCTCGAGAGAGACCCAGCCATCGAGGTGGTTGGTCGCCCCGTGGATCGGCCGGAAGAGATCGGCTGCCTGGGTCAGATCCTCACCGGCGAGCTGGAAGAAGAGATCTTCGCTGGAGAGACCGGCCGGGGTCTTGGCATGGATCGAGTCGTCGTAGGCGCCGCTCTTGATGGCCTGATCGAAGATCGAGGGATTGCTGGTGAGGCCGGTGATCGAAAGCTCTTTGATGTAATTCCGAAGGGTGCCGTCCTGCAGCAACTCCCGGGTGATGTTGTCGAGCCAGAGGCTCTGGCCCAGGTCATGGAGTCGTTTGGTGGGGTTCACGGTTATCTCCTGCCGCCGGCCGCCGCGGTGGCGGCGCCGAGCAGTGTGGGTATGTCGTACTCGAGCAGGTCGCCGATCCGCTCGACGCTCAGGTCGGCCGGCGGATAGCTCGCCAGAGTGTCCGGGTCGTGGGCATAGTGGCCCTGGCGGACGAAGACGGTGGTGACCCGCGCTCCCCAGGCCTGCTTGACCGCGGCCAGGATGCGGAGCTTGTCGTCCATCATCACATAGTGCTCCGCCGGGAAGCGCTCGGCAACGTCGTCCAGCTCCCGCTCCTTGTGAATGTAGACCAGGATCCGATGCTCGACCGCGGCGCCCAGGCCCGACCGCTCGACCTTGCGCGGCTGGAACACCACATCGCCGTCGGTGAGGAGGACGGTCGGGCCGAACGCAGCCAGCCGCTTCAGCACCTCGAGCGAGCCGGGGAGCAGGCGATCGGCAAAGGGATAGTCCACCAGGAAGGCCGACACGCCGAGCAGGCCGTGGTCCCGGGGATACGCCAGCCGATAACGCTGGAGCGCACCCAGGTAGTCGGCGTGGCCCAGCTCCTCCCGCAGCTGCTCGAAGATCGCGAAATACCGCTCCGCGCTCCCGGCACCGACCTCGCTCGTCAGGTAATGTCGCAGGTCTACGATGATCGCGTCGTTGTCCAGCAGGGTATTGTCGATATCGAACAGGAAGACGATTTCGTTCCGCGACTGGCGTGGACTCCTCCGGGCGCTGGCGCACTCGTCGGTCGGAGCCCGAGGCACACCGGAACTCCTGCAAGGCTCCCGGGACACAGCCTCGGTCTCCTCCCCTCGTGCTAACGCGCCCTGCGGAGTCCATCGCCAGTCGCTGTTACTTGAAGTTTGTCGTAGCAAGGTGATGAAAGCCGGCCTTGCACCCGACGCTGGGGAGCTGCTCTGAAGGGGCGCGTTAGCATGAGGGGAGGAGACCGGGGTTTTAGGTCTCGGAACTGTGACCGGCACGAATACCCCGGGCTCCGACCGACGAGTGCTACAGCGCCCCGGAGGAGCAGTCCCCAGCGCCGAATCACCGCAAATCTTCACCCGCACGCCCAATCCTGTTCCGGGTTATGCCACCCCGCCCCGTTCTGGAGCAGGCGATCGGCCTCCACCGGTCCCCAGGTACCGCTTTCGTACTCGAAGAGCGGAGTCCGGCTTCCCAGCACCGGGTCCACCACCCGCCACGCCTCCACGACCGAGTCCTCCCGGGCAAAGAGCATCTGATCGCCTCGCATCGCCTCGCGCAGCAGGCGCTCGTAGGGCGCCATCTCATCGCTTCGGTCGTGGCAGGCGATCAGCTCGACATCCTCTCCCTGCATCGCCTCGCCCGGCAGCTTGGCCCGGGCGCCGAGCGAGAGCACCACCTGGGGACTGAGCCGGAAGCGAAAGCGGTTGGGCGGCGCCGCGGCGCTGTCGGGGAAGAGCGCCAGCGGTGGCCGCTTGAGCTCGATGAGCACCTCGGTGGCGGTCACCGGCAGGCACTTGCCGGCGCGGATGTAGAACGGCACTCCGGCCCAGCGCCAGGAGTCGACCTGGAGCCGCACCGCGGTGAAAGTCTCGACGTCGGAGTCGCGCGCCACGCCCTCCTCCTGCCGATACCCCCGGAACTGTCCCCGGACGACGTCGGACGGCTCCAGCGGCCGCATGGACCGGAACGCCTGGGTCTTCTCGTCCCGGATTGCCTCGGTGCCTCTCCCGGAGGGCGCCTCCATCGCGAGGAGGCTCGCCACCTGGAGCAGATGATTCTGGACCACATCGCGGATCGCGCCCGCCTCCTCATAGAAGCGGCCGCGCCCCTGGACGCCGAAGCTCTCCGCCATGGTGATCTGGACCCGCTCGACGTAGTTGCGGTTCCAGATCGGCTCCAGGAAGGAGTTGGCAAACCGGTAGTACAGGAGGTTCTGGACCGGCTCCTTGCCGAGGTAGTGGTCGATGCGGAAGATGGCCGACTCGGGCAGGAACTGGTGCAAGGTGACGTTGAGCGCTTCGGCCGAGGCGAGGTCGCGACCGAAGGGCTTCTCTACGACGACCCGGGCGTCAGAGGTGACGCCCACCCGGGCGAGACCGGAGACGACGGTGGCGAACAGGCTCGGCGGAATGGCCAGATAGTGGATTGGCCGCTGGCAGCCGGTCAGCGCCTCGCGCAGTCGCTGATAGGTGCCGGGGTCCTTGTAGTCCCCGCCCACGAACCGGAGCAGCCCGCAAAGCTTGGGAAACGCGGCCGGGTCGACCCCACCGTGTTGCTCCACGCTCTCGCGGGCCCGGGCCCGGAGCTGGTCCAGGCTGTAGTCGGAGCGGGCCACGCCCACGACCGGCACGTTCAGATGGCCGTGCCGGACCATCGCCTGCAACGCGGGGAAGATCTGCTTGAAGGCGAGGTCGCCGGTGACACCGAAGACGACGAGCGCGTCGGAGAGAGGTTGCGCCATCCTGGGCTTCCTAGCCGGACTCCTTCTCCTGGTGCCCGCCGAACTGGTAGCGGAGCGCCGAGAGGAGCTTATTGGCGAAGTCGGCCTCCCCGCGGGAGCTGAACCGCTGGAACAGCGCGGCACTCAGCACCGGGGTGGGGACGGACTCGTCGACCGCGGCGGCAATGGTCCAGCGGCCCTCGCCCGAGTCCGACACTCGACCGGCGAATTTCGACAGGTCGGGACTCTCCAGCAGGGCCTGGGCGGTGAGATCCAACAGCCAGGAGCTGATGACGCTGCCGCGCCGCCACAGCTCCGTGATCTCGGCCAGGTCCAGCTGGTATTGGTAGTGCTCCGGGTTGCGGAGCGGCGTGGTCTCCGCGTCCGCCTTCTGGGTCTGGAGGCCTGCGTCCGCGTGGTGCAGGATATTGAGCCCCTCCGCGTAGGCCGCCATGAGGCCGTACTCGATCCCGTTATGAACCATCTTCACGAAATGTCCCGCGCCGGCGGGGCCGCAGTGGAGATAGCCACGCGCGGCGGTTCCCGTGGTGGACTTGCGACCGGGGGTCGGCGGTGCGGCACCGGCTCCGGGAGAGAGCGACGCGAATACCGGGTCGAGACGCTCGACCACCGGTCTCTCGCCGCCGATCATCAGGCAGTAGCCCCGCTCGAGCCCCCAGACGCCGCCGCTGGTTCCCACATCCACATAATGGATACCGCTCGCCTTCAGTTCCGCCGCGCGACGGATGTCATCGTGGTAGTAGGAATTGCCGCCGTCGATGACGATGTCGCCCGAGGCGAGCAGCGGCGCCAGGGCCGCAAGCTCCCGATCCACCAGCGCTGCCGGCACCATCAGCCACACCGTCCGGGGCGGCTTGAGCGCGGCCACGAAGACAGCCAGCGACTCGGCACCAGTCGCCCCTTCGCCGGCCAGCGCCTGCACGGCCGGGGGGTGAACGTCATAGACCACACACTGGTGTCCCGCCCGCATCAGCCGGCGGACCATGTTGCCGCCCATGCGTCCCAATCCGATCATGCCTAGCTGCATCGAGTCTCCTGCACGCAGTCATCGCGAGAGGGCGTCAGCCCTCGTGGCGATCCAGTTGTGGACGCGACCGGATTGCTTCGGCTCTTCGAGCCTCGCAATGACTGCATGGGCTAGCGCCCCCTCGCGATGACTGCCGACGAGGCTGCAAGCTCCAACCCGCGCAGGGCGGCGCCGAGGAGCGCGGCCCGCAGCGCTACTACATGGACCGGCACCCGCGCCAGCAGCTCGCCCATGCGGCCCTTGGCGGTGAACGCGCGCATGAACCGGCCGTCACCCAGCGCGGGGAGAATTCGTGGGGGAATGCCGCCGGCCAGGTAGAGGCCGCCGGTGCCGAGGACCTTCAGGGCGAGGTTGCCGGCCTCTGCCCCCAGGATCGAGACGAAGAGGTCGAGGGCGGCGCGGCTCAGCGGGTCCGGGTCGGGCCGGCGCAGCGCCGCTTCGCTGATGAGGCGGGGCCGCTCCTCGTCGCCGGCGAGCGCGCGGGCCAACTCGGCCGACTCGGGCGCCTGGCCGGATTCCCGCAGATACTGGTAGATGTTGAAGAGGCCGGGGCCGGAGCAGACCCGCTCGACGCTGACGTGGCCGAACCGGCGCCGCAGATGAACGAGCAGCCCGGCCTGCAGCTCGGTGGTGGGGGCAAAGTCGGCATGGCCGCCCTCGGACGGAAACGCGCGATAGCGGGTGCCGTCCCAAATGATGAAGGCCTCGCCCAGGCCGGTTCCCGGCGCGATCACCGCCCGGGCGCCGCCGGCCACCGGCTCACCGGCGTTGAGCGGGTGAAGATCGGGGGGTCCGAGGACCGACATGGCGGCCGCGATCGCCTCGAGATCGTTCAGCAGATGGACCGGGCCGACCTGCAATTCCGCTGTCAGCCCTGCCTCCGCCAGAAGCCAGGGCAGGTTGGTGACCTTGGAGGAGCCCCCGATCACCGGCCCGGCCACGGCGAAGCAGGCCTGGGCGATGGAGAGATCGGCCCCCGCCAGGAACTCGCGGACCATCACCCCGAGCGATGCGTATTTCGCGCTGGGAAATTCGGCCTCGAGCAGCGGGGCGCGGGGCCCTCGCGCGGCGGAGTACACGGCCAGGAGGGTCTTGGTCCCGCCGATGTCGCCCGCCAGGAGGAGGCCTCCTAAGGCGGTACGGCGGTAAGGCGGTAGAGCTTGCCCCGAGCCAGCAAGCGAGGGGGTGGTAGGGCTGTCGTCGAGAGAAGCAGTCATTATTGGGAATGTAGCCGGGGGAGGCGGGACAGCGGGGAAGCGGGGAAGCGGGGGAAGGTAAAACGAGCCAGCCGAATCACGGTGTCATCCCGAGCCCTTCGACTGCGCTCAGGGCAGGCTCGCGAGGGATCGCCCATCGAGACGTTTGCGCTCCCATATCCGACGTAAGCCCACCCGATTTCTCGCTACGCTCGAAATGACTCGCGAGTGCTGATGCTCCTCGTTCCCCCGTTCCCTCGTTCCCTCGTTCCCACCTTACCGCCTTACCGCCTTACCGCCTTACCGCCCTACCGCCCTTCCGGCGGCTTGATCACTCCCGGCTTCCCCGCCACCCGCCGCAGCACTCCGGTCTGCCCCACGTGATAGCACTCATGGAACACGAACGTCGCCAGGTTGCTGCCGACCGTTTCGTTGGGATCGCCGGTCATGTTGCGAGGGGGCCGCGCGGCCAGGGCCTCGGCCGACATCCCCTTGATGGCGCTGACCAGCGGCTCCTGCATCGCCTTGAAGCGGCGCCGCAGCTCGTCGAAGGGCAGCGCCTTCTCCCGGCTGAACGGCACGCCGGTTCGGTCATCGTAGGGATCGAAGTCGTTCACCGGGTAGGGTGACTTCTGGCCCATGCCGCCGAGGGCCATGTTCCGGGTGCGGGTCAGGTGGCCCACGACCTGGTTGAGGCAGCTGCCGCCTTTGGGCGGCGTGGCCAGGCTCTCCTCGTGTGACACGTCTCTGGTATTCAGATCAAAGACCTTACTGGAGAGCTCGAGCTGGAAGGCGAGGGTCTGGGCGTGCATCGGTGTCATCCTCCTTGTGACCTGGGCGGCAGATTATAGCGTGTGACCCGCGGGATCGCCACGCGGCCTTTGGCCGCTCGCGATGACTTCTCTTACCGCCTTCCACCGCCTTACCGCCCTACCGCCCTACCGCCACGGCACTCATCTTGGGCGATGCTGAATCGCCTCGAGGCGTCTCTGGCCGACCGCTACCGGATCGAGCGGGAGCTGGGACGCGGCGGAATGGCCACCGTCTTTCTGGCCCACGACCTGAAGCATGACCGATCGGTCGCGCTCAAGGTCCTCCATCCCCACCTGGCCCAGGTCCTGGGCCCCGAGCGGTTCCTCCGCGAGATCCGGCTCTGCGCCCGGCTGCAGCATCCCCACGTCCTGGTGGTGCACGACTCGGGCGAGGCCGACGGGCAGCTCTGGTTCACCATGCCGTATGTGGACGGCGAGACGCTCAGGAGCCGGCTGCTGCGGGAGAAGCAGCTCCCGGTCGAGGAAGCGCTCCGCATCGCCCGCGAGGTGGCCGACGCCCTGCACTATGCCCACCAGCACGGCGTGATCCATCGCGACATCAAGCCGGAGAACATCCTGCTTGAGTGGAGGCCACGCCCTGGTGGCCGACTTCGGGATCGCACGGGCGCTGAAAAGCGGGGAAGCGGGGAAGCCGGGAAGCGAGGAAGAAGAGCAGCTCACCGAGACGGGAATGAGCCTGGGCACACCGCACTACATGAGTCCGGAGCAGGCGATGGCCCAGCGGGACCTCGATCCCCGCAGCGACGTCTACTCCCTCGGCTGCGTGCTCTACGAGATGCTCACCGGTGAGCCACCGTACACCGGGCCGAGCGCCCAGGCGGTGCTGGCCAAGCGGCTGAGCGAGCCGGTGCCGCATCTGCGCACCGGCCGCGACGTGCCGCTGGCGCTCGAGCGCGCGGTGACCAAAGCGCTGGCCCGAGCCCCGGCGGACCGGTTCTCCACCGCGGCGGAGTTCGCGGCGGCGCTTCAGGTCACCTCGGGAGAATCGACATCGTCAACTGTTCAGGTCGCCAGTCGCCAGTCGCCAGTGCAGCGTTGGCGGATTGGGCGCCTGATCGCGATCGGTCTCGCGCTGCTGCTCCTGGCGCTGGCCGGATATGCCGCGTTCCGGCTGATGGGATCCTCAGGCACCGCGCCGCTGGCCTCGGCCGCGGTCCTTCCCTTCGTGGACCTCAGTCCCGGGAAAGATCAGGAGTATTTCAGCGATGGGCTCACCGAGGAGCTGATCACCACGCTGAGCCAGGTGCCGGGGCTTCGGGTGGCGGCCCGGACCTCCTCCTTTCAGTTCAAGGGGAAGAGTCCCGATGTGCATGAGATCGGCCGGAAGCTCGACGTCGGGGCCGTGTTGGAGGGGAGTGTGCGGAAGAGCGGGAACCGGCTCCGGGTCAGCACCCAGCTCATCAGCGTGAAGGATGGGTACCAGCTCTGGTCCCAGTCCTACGACCGGGACATGGCCGATGTCTTCGCGGTGCAGGAGGACGTCGCCCGATCCATCGTCGCGGCCCTGCGGGTGCGGCTGGCACCGGCTCGGGACTCTGCGCTGGCCGTCCGGCCCACCGAGGACCTTCGGGCGTATGACCTATATCTCAAGGGACTGTTCGCCTGGAATCAGCGGACCGGTCCCGCCCTCCTGCAGGCGGTGCGCCACCTGGAGCAGGCCGTGGCCCGGGACTCGAGCTTTGCCCGGGCGTGGGCGGCTCTGGCCCAGGCCTACCTCCTCATCGTCCCCTATGCCGGCGGCAAACCCGCCGATACCTGGCGGAAGGCGCAGGCGGCCGCCGGGAGGGCGCTGGCGCTCGACAGCACCTCGGCGGAGGCCTACACCGCCCTCGCGTATGGCAACTTCGTCTACGCCTGGGATTGGCCGGTAGCGGAGCAGAACTTCCGGCGTGCCATCGCCGCGGACCCCAACTACGCCACCGGCCACCACTGGTATGGTGACTTCCTGGCCGGGCGCGACCGGCTGGCCGAGAGCTTGGCGGAGATGAGCCGGGCCCACCAGCTGGATCCCCTGTCGCGGCAGATCGGCATCGAGTGGGGGTGGGTGTCCTACCTCATGCGCAACTACGACGAGGCGGAGGCGCACATCCGCCAGACCCTCGAGCTCGACCCCAACTATGCCCAGGCGCATCTCCGGCTCGGCCTGGTCCAGATCCAGCAGCGCCGCTACCCCGAGGCCATCGCCTCGCTCTGGCGGGCGATCGACCTGGACGCGTTTTTCCCCCATGCCGCCGGCGGGCTGGCGGTGGCCTATGCCGTGTCAGGCAATCGGAGCGCGGCGGTGGACATCCTGGACGAACTGAAGCGGCGCTCGGCCACCGGAGCTGGTCCCGCCGTTTTTCATTGCCGAGGCGTACGCCGGGTTGGGGGACGTGACCCGGGGGATCGAGTGGCTGAACCGGGGGATCGACCAGAAGGACGTCTATATCCCGGAGAATTTCTTCGACCCGCTCCTGGATCCGCTGCGGAAGGATCCGAGGTTTGAACGCGTGATGACGCGGATGGCGCTCGACGGACCCAGGCCCGATTCGTCAGGCGCGAGCCGGAAATAGACCTAACCCAGTCAAGTCAGGCGCATACCAAAGACATCTCTGAACGCGTAGTTTACCCAGTGGCCATTGCCTTCGAGTGGGACCCTCAGAAGGCGACTGCGAACCGGCGTAAGCATGGTGTCACTTTCGATGAGGCCACCACAGCTTTCGGCGATCCCTTCGGCATCGTGGCCGATGATCCTCGCCATTCTGTCGATTAGGAGCGAATGGTCTTGCTGGGCCACTCCCAGGCGACCCAGCCCAGCTCAAGCCTAGCTTCCGTGAGCTGCCCGCTAACTCACCTCCAGAAATCCTTCAGGAGGTACTTCAATGCAGAGCATCATCAAAGCCACGGTCCTAAGCGGCAGCCTGCTACTCCTCGCCTGCGGCGATGCCGGCCGCCGCAATGCCGGGACCGATATGGATTTCCCCGGTACCGTCCAGGACAGCCCGGCAGCGAATGCGGCCGCGGGCACCATCACAGCCCCCATGCGCAACCCGGCCGGGAAGGAGCTGGGTACGCTTGCGCTCAGCGACGCGGGCGGAGGCATTGTGGTATCCGGCCGGCTGACCGGCCTCCCGCCGGGCGATCACGGGTTTCATCTGCACGCCACCGGCCGCTGCGAGCCGCCCGGCTTCCAGTCCGCCGGCGACCACTGGAATCCGACCAACGCCGCGCACGGAACCGAGAGTCCCAAGGGGCCGCACCTGGGCGACCTCCCCAACATCACTGTGGGTCGGGACAGCTCGGTGATGGTGCAGGCGACCACACCCGGTGGCAGCCTGCGGGGCCAGAACGGCCTGCTCGACGCCGACGGGGCAGCCGTGGTGGTACATGCGAAGCGGGACGACAACCGCACCCAGCCGTCGGGCGACTCCGGCGACAGGATCGCCTGCGGGGTGGTGGCAGGACCGTAGGTCGGGTCGATGACGCGCCTCACGGGTCCCGGGACCTCCGCCGGCTCACGTTCCTGGCGTACTCGGCCTTGTCCCGGTTAGGGGCGGGAGATCAGCTGAGGCCGAGGTGATGGAGACGTGCGATCAAGGCACCCGTGCCATCGCCTTGACTGCCAGATTCTTCGAGCGCTCGAGACTTGACGTGGTGACATCCAGCAGCATCCCGCGAACGGCCACTTCGACCGTCACCAGCCCAGTGCCTTCCACTTCGTTGCGTATCGCCGGTGCCCCCAATCCTTCCACCGGCTCGATGATGACCTTTATGTCTCCGAAAGAGGTGCCCTGCTTGCTCCGCCAGGCGGCCATCTCGGCCGAGCTGCTCATCCTGAGCATGCCGGGCGCGAGTATGATACTGACGACCGGAAAGAGCTGGGTGGCCGAATGAAAGTTACAGGTCCCGACCGAGCCGTGGGCCTCGCGCTTGGCCTCCACCGACTTTTCACCGGTAACCGCCCCGATCTCCTCGGGTGTGAGCACCGAGCAGGCGTCCACCTTGGACTCCGACTTCGCCTCGGACGCGGGTTTCGCCGAGGAGACCTCCTTGCCGCTGCCGGCATCGCCACCACACTTCGCACCCAGGAGGATCAGCGCGACCAGCGGACCGAATGACAACGAACGCGAGGACATGGATGATTCCCTCCTTCCCGGATTGGTCACTGCATCACTGCCACGGTCACCAAAGATGCTCCGGCGGCGGCCGCACCGTTATCCGTCGCGAAGACCCGCTCGGCCGGAATGCCGCCGCTCACCAGCCAGCTCTTGAGCGTGCCGGCCCTGAGGCTCACCAACTGAGGATTGGAAGCCTCGCCGGGATCGGCCCGGAGCTGGATGAGGAACACGCCCGGTGAGTCGGTCATGATCCGCAGCAGGGCTCGGAGCGACGGGTCCGAGGCTGGAGCGATCGCGGTACCGCCGGGCTCGAAGGTCACCCCCGGCAAGTCCGCGCGTCCCGAGGCGAGCTCCTTCCGAATCCGAACCTCTTCTTCCGTGGAGTTGTCTTGCCCGCGACCGAGCCCGCCCACCACGGCTCCGGCCTTTCCACCCACCTGGGCGGTGAGGCTCTCGACCGGAGCCGCCGCCCTGGCCAGGGCCGAGTCGGCGGGCTCGGCCGCGCGGTTCACCGCGTTCTCCTCAGTCTGCCGCTTTTTCTCCGCCGCCGCCTGCTTGATGCGCTCGGTGATTCGCTTGGTAAACTGCGCCTCGGCCGGTGTCACGATGGACGAGCCCGCGAGCATCGCTACCAGCGCCAGCAAGCACGGCGCCCTTGTGAGTCGTAGTGTTCGGGTCATGAGTCGTTCTCCTTCGACGTCGAAGTCTTCTTGCCACCTGACTTCTCTGCCTTCCGCTTGCCAGCCGCATACGATCCACCAGGCCATTTCAGCGTGAGATGACCGTGGCCGTGTTCCGACAGCTTGGAGCCCGCCGGAAAACGCCGCATGATCTGGCCCTTGGGCCCTACGATCGTCCAGCGCAGCGCCCCCTCTGCTTGATCGGCGACGATGGCCCGGCCATCCTGCAGCTCTGCCCGCATGGCCGGCTCGAGGGGGATCTCACCGGATGACTCGGGTCGCGGAGACGGTGTCGGCGAAGGTGGGGACCGGGTGGGGGCGACTTTGATCTGGGGCGTAGCCATGGCGACGGGCTCCGTCCCGGTCGGCACCGGCAGGCGTTGGATTGTGGGACTCGGTCGGCGCCGGCGGCGGGGGCGGGGGAGTGGACGGTCCACTCGCCGTTTGTTGCGAGAGGGCGCTAGCCTCCGCCAATGTCGTCTTGCCCCGGCTGAGCGGGCGGGGAACCGTGTAGACCCGATCGAACCCGCTCCACCCGGTCGTGTTGGAGTAGCTCAGGCCTTTGCAGCCCACGGTCGTGACCACCGGATCGCCGGCGCAGCGTAGCTCCATGGTGATCTGGCCGGCATAAGGGCTTTGAGTCTTCGTTACTTCCTTCAAGTACCCGGTCTTGGAATTCCAGCTGACGGCGACGTCGGCCCACACGCTGGCCAGCTCCTCGACCTTGGCGTCCTTGTCCCACTCGTAGCCGGCAAAGCTCCCCGTCTTAGGATAGATCCGGAGAATCTTGCAGATCCCGTGGAACTTGTACTCCCTGGCCTGGCCGGAGGGGATGCCCGCAGCGGCGACCAGTTTCAGCCCTCCGCAATTCGCATCATTCACATTCGTGGTCGTGCTGGTAGGAAGGATTTGCGCGCTAACCGCCTGCGCGTAGAGCAGGCAGGTCCCCAGGATCGTGCTCGATAGCCCTCGCATGACGCCTCCGTGTTCGGGGGTTCACTGAGGTAAACGCAGGGAGCCCGGTTTCGGGGCCAACGGCATGTCCGTGCTCTCCTTGCCGACCCAATCCCGCCGCCGTACGTTCGGATCAAACCCACCCAATCCAGGATCGGCGCATGTCTGCCGACGGCGAAATCACGGGGCTGCTCGCCGCGTATCGCGAAGGAGACCGGGCCGCTCTCGATCGCCTGTTCCCGCTGGTGTACGCGGCGTTGAGGGGGTTGGCTCACCGCCAGCTTACCGCCAGGCGGGCCGGCGATACCATCTCCACGACGGTGCTGGTGCACGAGGCCTACCTCAAACTCACCGGCAGCGCCCACCAGACCTACCAGGACCGGATCCACTTTTTTGCGGTCGCGTCGCGCGCGATGCGCCAGATTCTGGTGGACTACGCCCGCCGGCACGCAGCCGTCAAGCGGGGTAGTGGAGCCATCGCTGTCTCGCTCGACCCGGACGCACTACCAGACCCCGGACGTGCCGAGGAGCTGGTGGCTCTCGACGAGGCGCTGAGCAAGTTGGAGCGGCTGGACGAGAGGCTGGGACGAATGGTCGAGCTGCGGTTCTTCGGCGGACTCTCGGTGGAGGAGACCGGCGAAGCGCTGGGGGTTTCCCCGCGCACGATCAAGCGCGACTGGCGGAGGGCCCGGGCGTTCCTGTACCAAGCCATGAAGGAGGAGGAGGTCCCTCCACAGAGCTAACGGCGGCCCCGCGGCCTCTGATACTGCGTTTCCTTGAGCAGAGAGAATCCGCCAGGGAGGTGTATGACAGCATGGCTGAGCTGACTCCGGAACGCTGGCACCGGGTGGCTGCGATCCTCGATGATGCGCTCGAGCTCCAGGGGCCGGAGCGGGCGGCCTATCTCGAGCGGACCTGCGATGGCGACCCGCAGCTGCGGTCCGAGGTCGAGGCGCTGCTGGCGGCGGATGCCGACTCGGGCGAGTTCCTCGAGATCCCGGCCGCCGAGTATCTCACGTCCATCTTCGGGAACCAGCAGCCGCACCTCGCGGATGGAGGTCTCGAGAACGGTGCACGGGTGGGCCCGTTTCGGGTGGTGCGCGAGGTCGCCCGGGGCGGGATGGGAGAGGTCTATCTCGCCGAGCGGGCCGACGGGCAGTTCGACCAGCAGGTCGCGCTCAAGCTGGTGCGCTCGGGAATGGCCTCAGCGGAGGTGCACCGCCGGTTTCTGGCCGAGCGACAGATTCTCGCGCGGCTGCATCACCCGCACATCGCCGGTCTGTTGGAGGGTGGACTCACGCCGGAGGGCCGGCCGTGGTTCGCCATGGAGTACATCGCCGGCGCGCCGCTCAAAGCATGGTGCGACACTCGCGCGGTGGGAATCGATGGCCGCCTCCGGCTGTTCGAGGACGTATGTGAAGCGGTGCGTTACGCCCACCAGAGCCTGGTAGTTCATCGCGACCTGAAGCCCTCGAACATCCTGGTCACGGACGATGGCCGGGTGAAGCTGCTCGACTTCGGGATCGCGAGACTGGTGGAGAGCGAGACGGACGGGCCCCGGGGCAGCGGGGCCGCGGAGGAGCCACGGACGCGAACCGAGTTTCGAGCGCTCACGCCGGAGTACGCGGCTCCCGAGCAGCTCCGCGGTGAGCCGGTCACCACGGCGACCGACGTGTACGCGCTCGGCGCGATCCTTTACGAGCTGTTGACTGGTCGCCGGCCACACCGTTTTCCCCGCCATTCGCCCGCCGAGATCGAGCGGATCGTCTGCGAGGTCGAGCCGGACCCGCCCCGCCTGGGCGGCGAGCTCGACGCCATTCTGCTTCGCGCCCTCCAGAAGGAGCCATCCCGCCGGTATCCCTCTGCCGAAGCATTGCTGGGCGATGTGCGCCGATTCCAGGCTGGGCTGCCGGTACAGGCGCGGCCGGATTCCACGATCTATCGGGCCCGGAAGTTCGTGCGCCGGCACCGGCTCGGCGTGGCCGCCACAGCGGCGCTCGCACTCAGCCTTCTCGCGGGCCTGGGAGCAACGCTCTATCAGGCGCGGGCCAAGACGCTCGAGGCGGCCAAGGCCCAGGAGGTCAAAGAGTTTCTCGTGAGTCTCTTCCGGGTCTCCGATCCCGCCGAGTCACGCGGCCGGCAGATCACGGCGGAGGAGCTGCTGGCCCGCGGCGTCGAGCGGGTGGATTCGGCATTGGGTCGCCAGCCCGAGCTCCAGGAGGAGCTGCTCGGCGTGTTGGGCCGCATCCATCGGGAGCTGGGGCTCTATGCCCGGGCCGATTCCCTCCTGGCGCGAGCATCGGAGGTGGCCCGCCGCGTGTATGGAGCGGGACATTCCGAGTTCGCGGCCCGGCTCAGCGATCGGGGCCTGGTGCTGAAGGATCTGGGGGCGTTACCGGCCGCCGAATCGATACTGACGCAGGCGCTCGCGATCCAGAGGCGAACTCTCGGGCCGCGGGATACGGTTGTCGCCACGACCATGGGGCAGCTGGCGAACGTGATGTTCGAAGCCGGGAAACACGAGCGAGGCGAATCGCTGGCCCGTGCCGGCCTGGCCATCGACCTCGAACGGTACGGTACCGATCATCTGAGGATCGCGGAGGACCTCACCAATCTGGGTGTGCTGCTGGGTGGGGACGCCCTGGGCCGGTTCGCTGATTCGGATTCGGCCTACCGGGCGGCTCTCGCGATTCGGCTGCGGCACCTCGATCCGGGACATCCCGACGTTCTAAGCAACATCGGGGATCTGGCCGTGAATCTCTCCGATCAGGGACACTACGCCGCCGCCGAGTCGCTCGAGCTGAAGGTACTGGCGGGCTACCGGCAGCTGCACCCGAATGGCCACCCGGACGTCGCCTGGGCCCTGCATCTGCTGGCGGACCTCACCCGGGAAACCGGACGCTATGCCGAGTCCGAGTCGCTGCACGTGCAGGCGCTCGAGATGCGGCGCCGGATGCTTGGGCCAGACCATTCCTTGACGATGGCTACGCTCAACAACCTCGCCATCGTCCGCTACCGGATGGACGACCTCACCGGTGCCGAGCAGTCCTTCAGAGAAGCGCTGGCGATCTGGCGCGAGAAGCTGGGCCCCTCGCATGAGTATACCGTCCGTGCGATCAGCAGTCTGGGCGCCGTGCTGAGCGAGGCGGGGAAGTATCCGGAAGCGGAAGCGCTGCTCCGAGAGGCAAACGCGACGGAGCGGCGGGTGCGGGGAGACTCTACGGTAGACCTGGGGCTGATCCGGAGGAACCTGGGGATACTCTGCCACCGCACCGGGCGCATGAGCGAGGCTGAGCGGCTGCTACGGAACACGCTGGGGATCTATCGGGCAGCCTTACCCGACGGACATCCCCGGACTGCCGAGGCACTCACCGCCCTGGGCGCCGTGCTGATCGACCGGGGCCGACCGGCGCAGGCCGACACGCTGCTGCGGGAGGCGCTGGCGATTCGAGAGAAGGCGTTCTCCGCAGGAGACCTCCGGATCGCGGAGACTCGACAGGTGCTGGGGCTCGCGCTCACCCACCGGGGGCGGGGTGACGAAGGACGATCGCTGGTGATGGCTGCGTGCCGGGTCTACCAGGAAAGCCCTTGGGCCGCGCGGAAAGCGCGTGAGTGCCAGGGGGTTCTGGCGCGAGTACGGCGGTAGATGAAGCGGCGGTAGATGAAGCGGCGTAGATGAAGCGGCGG
>CAWJVX010000005.1:0-21462 GCA_963846435.1 uncultured Gemmatimonadales bacterium
GCTCCGGCTTCCCCCTCTTCACCGGCATGGGAGCCAGGCTTGGCCGCGCGCTCGCCAACTTCATGCTCGATCTGCATACCCGGGAACACGGGTACCTGGAAGTTGCGCCTCCCTACCTGGTCAACCGCGCTACCCTCACCGGTACCGGCCAGCTGCCCAAGTTCGCGGAGGAGGTCTATGCCTCCCCGGCCGATGATCTGTTCCTCATTCCCACCGCAGAGGTGCCGGTCACCAACATCCATCGCGACGAAATCCTCGAAGCCAGCGCACTACCGGCGACGTATGTCGCCTACTCCCCCTGCTTCCGGCGCGAGGCCTTCTCACATGGAAAGGACACGCGCGGGTTGATCCGGGTTCACCAGTTCGACAAGGTGGAGCTGGTCCGACTCGTGCGCCCGGAGGAATCGGCCGCGGAACATGAACGAATCACCGCCCACGCCGAGGCGGTGCTGCAGCGGCTCGAGCTGCCGTATCGGGTTGTCGAGCTTGCAGCCGGGGACACCGGCTTCGCCAGCGCCAGGACCTACGATCTCGAAGTGTGGGCTGCCGGAGTCGGCGGCTGGCTCGAGGTATCGAGCTCGAGCACATTCACGGATTTCCAGGCACGGCGGGCCAACATTCGCTACCGGCCGGCGCCCAAGGCCAAGCCCGAGTTCGTGCACACGCTCAACGCCTCCGGGGTCGCCTTTCCGCGCACGATGATCGCGCTATTGGAGAACAACCAAGCGGCCGACGGGTCGGTGCGGGTGCCTGAGGCGTTGGTACCGTATCTGGGCGTCGACCGCCTGACCCCGCGTGCCTAGTGAACGGCTACAGCGCCTGGCTCCCACGATGGTCGTGGCGCTCGTGGCTCTGCTGGCGGGTTTGAGCCTCGGCACGGGCATCCTGATCTTCCGTCATTTCCAAGCCGATGCGTCCGCCACCAGCCGCCTCTATTCCGGCGTGTTTGGCGGTCTCAACAATCCTCGTCCCGGGGCCGAAGCCGAAGCGCTGCTTCGCCTGGGCGAGGAGGTCCGCTCGCTGGGCCTGCCGCTGGTCGTCACCGATACCACTGGCCGGGTGACTGCCGCGGCCAACCTGCCGTTCGACGCGCCGCTCGACGACCCCCGGGTAAAGCTGTATGCGGCCAGGCTCGACCGGCAAAACCCGCCGATCAGCGATGCCGCCATCGGAACGGTGCACTACGGCCCCTTGCCGGCTCAGCGGAATCTCATCGCGCTAGCCGTCTTGCAGGGGCTCACGATTGCCGTCATGGTGGGGGTGGCGGTGTTTGCTTACCGGAGCGCCATGTCGGCCCAGCGTGACCGACTCTGGGTGGCCATGGCTCGGGAAGCGGCGCACCAGATGGGCACGCCGCTCACCAGCCTTCAGGGTTGGATCGAACGGGTCCGCAACCGGGCCACGCCCCCGCCGGACCTGGCCGACCACCTGAGCGCCGATGCGGAAAGGCTCGACCGGGTGGCGCAGCGATTCGAGCGGATCGGCAACCCGGCCAAGCGCGAGCCGATCGGGTTGGGTGCGCTGGCTGATCGCGTTGCCGGTTACTACCGTCCCCGGCTGCCTCGCCATGCCAACATGATTGACCTGCGGGTGGAGGCTCCTGGCGCCGGTCCGACCGTCCTGGGAGACGCGGTTCTGCTGGAGTGGGCGCTGGAATCATTGGTGAAGAACGCGATTGATGCCCTGCAGGGAAGATCCGGCGCGATTATTCTGCGAATCGGGGCGGAAGGCACCATGGGAGCCATTCGGGTCATCGATGATGGTCCAGGTATTCCCAAGGAGCTTCGGCGCACACTGTTCGAGCCGGGCACCACCACGAAGCGGGGTGGCTGGGGAATCGGGCTCGCCCTCTCCCGCCGTGTGGTCGAGGATGCACACGAGGGCGCGCTGACCCTGGAGCCGACCGAAAAAGGAACCTGTTTCGTCATGCGCCTCCCACTGGCCGCACGGACCTCATGATAGATACCTCGGAGCAAGCCCTGGAGCCCGCGCTCAACCCGGCTCAACGCGAAGCGGTGGACCATGTCCACGGACCTCTCCTGGTGCTGGCGGGAGCCGGCTCGGGCAAGACCCGGGTGCTCACCATGCGAATCGCGTCTCTGATCGACCGGCATGGGGTGCCTCCGGATCGGATTTTCGCCGTGACCTTCACCAACAAGGCCGCGGGCGAGATGAAGCACCGGATCGGCCAGCTGCTCAATCGTGATCCGTCCGGCCTGTGGATCGGCACATTCCACTCCCTCTCGGCCCGGCTGCTGCGGCGCGAGGCGGAGCTGTTGGGCTTCACCCGGCAATTCACCATCTACGACGAGGACGATCGGCTGAGCCTGATCCGGAGGCTCATGGACCAGCAAGGGCATTCTGTAAAGCAGTTCCCTCCCAAAGTGGTGCAGTCTCTCATCTCCGCGGCCAAGAACCGGATGCTGCCGCCGTCGCAGCTCGCCTCGGGCGCTCCGTTCGACCGTTTGGCCCAGGTGGCGTCCGAGGTCTACACGGCTCTGGGACCGGCGTTGAAGGCAGCCAACGCCATGGATTTCGACGATCTGCTGCTGCATCCGCTTACGCTCTTCCGGGACCACCCCGACAGACTGCGTGCGTATCAGAGCCGGTTCCGCTTTATCCTGGTGGACGAGTTCCAGGACACCAACCGGGCCCAGTACGATCTGATCCGCCAGCTCGGCGCCCACGGCAACGTCGCTGCGGTGGGCGACGACGACCAGTCGATCTACGGCTGGCGCGGAGCCGACGTGCGCAACATGCAGGAATTCCTCAAGGATTTCCCCGGCGCCACATTGGTTCGTCTGGAAGAGAACTACCGGTCGACCCAGGTGGTGCTCGATGCGGCGAACGGGATCATCGCCGAGAACAGCGGCCGCATCGGCAAGACACTTACCACCCGGCGACGGGGCGGGGAATCGGTCACGCTGTTGGCCGCCGCGGACGAAAGGGACGAGGCCGAATGGGTGGTGCGCGAGCTCCAGAAGCGGGGCGCGGCGGCCGACTGGCAATACAGCGAAATGGCGGTTCTCTACCGGACCAACTCGCAGTCACGCGCGCTGGAAGAAGCGTTCCGGCGGGCCGGGGTACCCTATCGCCTGGTCGGCGCGATCAGCTTCTACGATCGCCGTGAGGTAAAGGATCTGCTGGCGTATTTGCGGCTGGTAAGCAATCCCTCCGACGATGAGGCATTTCTCCGCGCGGTCGGGGTGCCACGGCGGGGCCTCGGGGAGACCAGCCTCGCTACTCTGGGACGCGCCGCGACCCAGTGGGGCAAGTCGCTGCTCGACACCGCTCGCATCGCCGATCGGGTGTCGGAGCTCCGCCCCAACGTGCGCGAGGCGTTCCGCAACTTCGCCGGCCTGATTGACGGAGCGGCACAGCGGCGGGAGATCCCACCGGCCGACCTGCTCGAGCTGCTGATACGCGCGATCGACTATGAAGCGGTGTTGCACGCCGAGGGGCCGGAAGGGGCCGACCGGTGGGAGAACGTGCGCGAGTTGGTGGCGAGCGCGGCCAACTGGTCGGAGGTGGTCCCAACGGATCCGGAGGGGGGCGAGACGCCGCTGGAGCGATTCCTGGCCGAGGCGGCATTGCTTTCCGCGGTGGACAAGGAGGTCGGTGAGGAGCAGGGGGTCACCCTCATGACCTTGCACACGGCGAAGGGGCTGGAGTGGCCCGTGGTGGTGATGACAGGACTCGAGCATGGACTCTTCCCCCTGGCCAGGGCCGAAGAACAGCCTTCCGGTCTGGAGGAAGAGCGCCGGCTGTGCTACGTCGGCCTCACCCGCGCCAAGGACAAGCTCTACCTCACCTGGGCCCGGGCTCGGCGACGGGGCGGAGAGCTCCGGCCGGGCATCGCCTCTCACTTTCTCCGTGCCATCCCGCCGGGGATCATCGAGGAGCGGCGGACTACCTCGTTGTGGGCACCGGACTGGGCAGCGGGGCAGCGGGGCAGCGGGCGGACCGGCGGGCGGCCGGACCGGCGGGCGGATGTCCCCGGATCGACCCCGTATGGCTCATGGGCTGGTCAGCTCGACCGCCCGTCCGCGAGTTCGCCCGAAGAGGCATCTCAGGACAGTCCCCGATATGTAAAGGGCGAGCGAGTGCGGCACCGGCGGTTCGGCGGCGGGACGATCCAGGGCCTGATGGGCACCGGTCGCGATCTCAAGGTATCGGTGGCCTTCGATGACGAGGAGATCGGTGTCAAACAGTTGCTGGTCGCCTATGCCGGCCTGGAACGTGAATGGGAGAGCGCATGAGCATCGGGCTGAATGAAGTCCTCCACGTGGCCAAGCTCGCTGAACTGGCGGTGAAGGAAAGCGAGTTTGGCCGGCTGGTCGAGCAGATGAATCGGATCGTGAACTACGTGGCCACCCTCGACGAGGTGCCGGGGGATCGGATCGCCGAGCCATTCCTGGCAGGACCGCAATCGGTAGCGCTGCGCGAGGACGTCGAAGCTGTTATGCCGCTCGCCCGTCCCCCGGCCGCGATGGCGCCGGAGTTTGCCGATGGATTTTTCCTGGTCCCCCGGCATGGCGCGATGGAGGACCAGTGACGGCAACGGCGGGAACGCGGGGCAGCGGGGCGGCCACCGCCCGGGAGACCGGGGAACGCCTGGCCAGGGCCCGACCCTTGAACGCGGTGCTGCATTGGTCGCAGGAGCTGCTCAATGCGGAGGGAGCCCGGGTCGATGCGATGCCGGCGAGGGGTTCCCTCGCCGCGATGCCGGTGGCTCTGAAGGACAACATCGTGACCGTCGAGCAGCCGACCACCTGCGGGTCCCGGATCCTCGAGGGGTACGTGTCGCCCTACAACGCGACGGTCGTCCAGCGGCTGCGGGCAGCCGGCGCCATGATCGCGGCCAAGACCAATCTGGACGAATTCGCCATGGGGTCCTCCACCGAACACTCCGCCTTTGGACGGGTAAAACATCCCTTGGACCCCGACCGGGTACCGGGCGGATCGTCGGGCGGCTCAGCAGCCCTCGTGGCGGCGGGTGTGGTGCCGGCTGCCCTGGGATCCGAGACCGGTGGCTCGGTACGCCAACCGGCCAGCTTCTGCGGGGTCGTGGGGGTGAAGCCCAGCTATGGACGGGTGAGCCGGTACGGGCTGGTGGCCTTCGGCTCGTCGCTCGATTGTGTTTCGGTCTTTGGCCGCACCGTCGATGACGCCGCGCGGGTCCTCAGTACCATCAGCGGAGTTGACCCTCTAGACGCGACCACGGTCGATCGTGCCCCCATGCGCGTGCCCCAGGCGTTGCCCGACCTGCGCGGGGTCACCGTGGGCCTTCCCGATGAGTACTTCCCGGCTGACCTCCACGCCGGAGTGGCCGCAGCGCTGCGCCGCACCAGCGACCAGATCCGGGAGCTGGGCGGGGAGATCCGCCGCGTCTCCCTACCCAACTCGGCCTATGCGGTGCCGACCTACTATATCATCGCTCCGGCGGAAGCAGCCGCGAATCTGGCGCGCTATGACGGGGTGCGCTACGGCCGGCGCCGCGTTGGACCTGAAGGAGATATTCGCTCCCTGTATCGCACCACCCGAGGCGAAGGGTTCGGCGAAGAAGTCCGCCGCCGGATACTGGTCGGCACCTACGTACTGAGCGCGGGCTATTACGAGGCGTACTACAAGAAGGCCCAGCAGGTGCGGGCACTGATCGCGGATGACTTTCGCCGTGCCTTTGCCTCCGGAATCGATCTGCTGCTTACCCCGACCACGCCGACCCCGGCGTTCAGGGCAGGGGAGAAGACCGACGATCCGGTAGCGATGTACCTGGCCGACGTCTTCGTCTGCTCGATGAGCCTGGCCGGGCTGCCGGCGATGAGCCTGCCGGTGGGGCGGAGCGAGGGCCTGCCAGTGGGCGCCCAACTCGTGGCACCACATTTCGGCGAGGAACAACTGCTCGCCGCGGCCCAGGTGCTGGAGCGCACGCTGGACCCGCTGGCGGAGGTACGCTGATGGCGTGGGAAACGGTTATCGGGCTGGAGGTCCACGTCCAGCTGCGTACCCGGACCAAGATGTTCTGCGGCGATCGGACCACGTTTGGCGACCCGCCCAATACCAACGTCTGCCCCGTATGCCTAGGTCTCCCGGGAGCGCTGCCGGTCCCCAATGCCGAGGCGATTCGTCTGGCGGTCCGCGGCGCCCTGGCGCTGGGTTGCACCGTCCACGAGACCAGTGTGTTCGCCCGCAAGAACTACTTCTACCCTGATCTGCCGAAGGGCTACCAGATCTCCCAGTTCGACCGGCCGCTCGCCACCGGCGGCAGTGTCAGCTTCGACTCCCCCGATCGGGGCAGAATGCAGGTAGGCATCACCCGGCTTCACCTCGAGGAGGATGCCGGCAAGCTGCTACACGACCGCTTCCCCGGAAAGACCGCCGTCGACCTCAACCGCGCCGGCACGCCGCTGGCCGAGATCGTGAGCGAGCCCGACCTGCGCTCGCCGGGCGAGGCCCGAGCCTACCTCACCACCCTCCGTCAGATCCTGGTCTACGCCGGCGTCAGCGAGTGCAGCATGGAGCAGGGCAGTCTTCGGGTGGACGCGAACCTCTCGATTCGGCCCGCGGGCACTAGCAAGCTGGGGACCAAGACCGAGGTGAAGAACATGAACTCCTTTGCCAACGTCGAACGGGCACTCGAGGCCGAGCGCACCCGCCAGATTGCATTGGTGGAATCGGGCCAGCGGGTCGAGCAGGTCACGCTGCTCTTCAACGCGGGAACCGGTCAAGTCAAGCCGACCCGCTCAAAGGAGGAGAGTCACGACTACCGCTATTTCCCTGACCCCGACCTTCCGCCCCTGGTGCTGACGCCGGCCTGGATCACCGAACAGCGGGCCTCGTTGCCCGAGCTCCCCGAGGCCAAACGGGCTCGTCTCGAGGCGGCGCACGCCCTGTCCGCCAAGGATGCCAGGGTCATTACCGCGGAGGCCGGGCTGGCCCACTATTTCGAGTCGGTAGTGGCCGCGGGCGCCGACCCCAAGGCCGCCGCCAACTGGGTCATGGGTGAAGTGATGACCACCTATAATGAATGCGGAGCGTTCCCGGTGCCGGCCAAGCGGCTCGCCGAATTGATTGGACTGGTGCGCGAGGGTGTTGTGAGCCACCAGGCCGCCAAGCGGGTCTATGCCGATCTTGCCCAGGTGCCCGACCAGGACCCCCGGGCGGCGGCAGTTCGACTAGGTCTTGTGCAGGTGAGCGATCAAGGCGCTCTGGCCGGGTGGGTGGACGAGGTCCTGGCTGCCCATCCTGGTGAGGTGGCGCGCTTCCGCGGCGGTGAGGCCAAGCTGATGGCGTTCTTCGTGGGCCAGGTGATGAAGCGGAGCAAGGGGAAAGCGGACCCGAAGGGGGTGCAGCCCGTCTTGCAGGAGCGGCTCAGTCAGCCGGTGTAACCGATACCACTCGTCCGAGGACCTAGTTGTGAGGCTCCAACGCGACCAGGCTCATAGGGTCCACCGTTATGGTGCCGAACCGCGCGACCCAATGTAGATGGGGACCGGTGACCCGCCCGCTCTGACCCACCCCGCCGATGCGCTGGCCCGCCGTGACCGTATCGCCCGCTGTCACCTCGGCCCGACTCAGGTGGAAGTACGCCGTCACCAGTCCTTGGCCGTGATCGATGTACACCGCCTTGCCCGCCAGATAGAAGTCGGCCACCATGGCAACCACGCCGCGTCCCGCCGCCAGCACCGGTGTGCCCACCGCGCCGGCGAAATCCGTTCCCAGATGCCGACTCTTCACCTCCCCGTTGAAAACCCGGGCGGCCCCGAAGGCGCTTGTGACCCGGCTGTCGCGGGGCAGCCGGAACGAGCCCTGCCACAGGCGGGGGTGGTTCCGCGAAGCCAGCGAGACTTGCCGGCTTCGGGCGTTCTCCCGCTGGATACGGGCGGCGGCCGCACTGTCGGGCTTGGCAAACTTCGGAGCCACCGCGAGCACCTCGCGGGGGTAACCCGCCTGGCGCACGGCCACGGCTCCGGCCACGGTGTCGACCCGTCCATCACTCGCCAGAAACAGCGAGACCCGCAGCGAATCGCCACTCTCGATGGGAACCGCGACCAGGGCTCGGTACTCCCCCGGTAGATATTGCTCGAAATGGATCAGCTCCCCGCTAGCTCGTCCGCCGGTGACACCATCCACCGCATTGGGACGCACCAGCAGCCAGCCGAGTGCGCCTTCGGTGAGCGGGGAGGGAGACGATCCGAGAGAGAATCGCGGGATCGAGTCCTGCCCCATGGCCGGGCGAGGATACAGCAGGGCAGCGGACGCAGTGAATCCAGCAGCCAGGCGAAGCAGGATCATCGTACTGGAGGATCGGTCAGCGGTGCGGGGGAGCTCAGCGGTCGCCGCTGACAAGACGGGTTGGGGAAGGGGCGGTACCCTCGGGTGCCCGCCACGGAAGCTTCTGCGCAATCTTGGCCCAATAGACCAGCGGGCGTTCGGGAAGGCCGAACTGCTCGTCCGCCGCGTTCTGCAGCCGCGCCGTATCGCGCCGGCCGGCATCGCGCAGGACCCGCCGGCGCATCTCCTTTGCCGTCTTCAGCGGCCGCTCGCCCGAGGGATCCAAGTGCCGAGCCGAGGGGACAGAGTCCGCGAGCAGCTCCATGATGAAATCGAATGACAGGCCCAGGTGATGCTCCACGTCGAGGTCGGTCAGGGGCCAGCGGCTGTATTCCCGGGCCACCTGGCTCGCCCGCTGCCAGCTCGTGGTCTCCGTCAGGTGTACCATGCCCCGGAACAGCCGCCGGTTGGTACGCACACTGAAGATCGTAGGCGCGATGATGCGGTCGAGGTGCGCGTCCGCGGGGGCGTGGTCCAGAAGGATGACATCCTTCGCGGCCTTGGCGTAGGCATCACCCAGGTGGGCTTCGACCCGGGTCTCCCAGTAGGAATGCCCTACGGCGGCCGTGCTGCTGGTGAGCATCAGCTGGCGGGGCACGAAGTAGTTGTGGGCGACGGTGTCGGCGGCCAGATGGCTGAGATAGCCCAGGCCGAAAGCGCGCAGCGCGTCAGTGGCCGCGAGGTCGTGGATCTCCTGCCCGACGTGCCAGTAGTGGCAGTGCCGCCCCAGAGGCGCGTAGTGTTTGGCGATCGACGAGTCGGCCGCGATGTTCCCGTAGAGAAAGTCGAAGGGATAGGCGCGCAACAGTTCGGCAACCGCCGCCGGCAAATGGGGCAGATTGGCCAGGACCGACTCACCCAGATAGATGTGGGTGCCCGGCGTCCAGGCATGGGCTTGCGCCGGCAGTACCAGCAGGACGATCCCCACACTCAACAAGGCGAGCGTGAGGCGGGGGAAGGTCATCAGCGGCTCGGTACCAGCATGCGGCGCACCCGTCCGAGCACGCCGTTGCCTCTCCGCACCGAGCGCAGGGCGGCGGCAAGGTCCAGCGCGGTGCCTTCGACCTCATCGTGGACCACGTCGTAGAGTGTCTCCAGATCCTGGAGCTTCTCCTCGATTCGGTCCACCGCCCGCACCGTCTTCCGCCGAACCCGGCGCCCGGTCTGAGCGAACGCACCGGCCTCGTGCCGTACCAGCACCATGACCTCCTGTGCCTGCTCAGTCAGGCTGCGCACCACCTTGAGGGTGCTGGCGATGTCGTCCTGGAGACCGTCCACCAGCGCGCCGACCTTCTTGGCCTGTCCCGCCACTCTGAAGGCGGCCACGGCCAGGGCCACCGCCATTCCCAGGAAGGAGAGCGCCAGCACCGCCACTGATATGGCGACGGTCGGTCCTACCCACTCCGGGTTCGAGCCGACCTGCAAGAGTGCCAATGTCCACATAACCCGTACCTCCGACGCGACGCCAAGGTTGGTACTCACCTCCCACCTCGCTAATACAAAGGGGTCTCCGCACCACCGCAACCCCCTGACCTCGGCTTGACGCGATTCCCCCGGGAGTTCAGCTTTGTCCATGCCTCCTCGTTTTCTGGTCAAAGGTGGACGCCCGCTTCGCGGAACGGTGCGCCCGGCCGGCAACAAAAACGCTGCGCTGCCCATCCTCGCCGCTACCATTCTGGCCGACGGTCCCGTCGATCTGGACAATATTCCTCGCATCCGCGACGTCGAAACCATGCTTGCGCTGCTGGTGGATCTCGGCGCGTCGGCGGAGTGGAGCGGAGCCAACTCGGTGCGGGTGGATGCGCGCGGAGTCAGACCTAAGGTGCTCGATCCTGCACTCTGCGCAAAAATCCGGGCCTCGATTCTGCTGGCCGGTCCCATGCTGGCTCGTTTCGGGACGGTCACCCTCCCGCCTCCGGGCGGCGACGTCATCGGGCGCCGCCGGGTCGACACCCACTTCCTCGCGCTGGAGCACCTGGGTGCGTCGGTCATGGTGGGTGATCGCTACGAGCTCGAAGCCAAGGAGCTCCGAGGCGATGACATCTTCCTCGACGAACCCAGCGTCACCGGGACCGAGAACGCGCTGATGGCGGCGGTCATGGCTAAGGGTCGTACCGTACTGCGCAATGCGGCCTGCGAGCCTCACGTGCAGGATCTGGCCCGGTGTCTGGTGGCCATGGGGGCCGAGATCGCCGGCATCGGCTCCAACATCTACACCATCGAAGGCGGACGTCCGCTGGTGGGCACGTCCTACACCATCGGTCCGGATCACATCGAGATCGGGAGCTTCATCGGCCTGGCGGCGGTCACCAACAGCGACATCGTCATCGAGCCGGTTCGGCAGGAAGATCTCCGCAGCATCATTCTCGGGTTTGAACGGCTCGGCATCCGTCCCAAGATCGAAGGCAACCGACTGAGTGTCAGCTCGGGTCAGGAGCGAAGAATCCGGCCCGACCTCGGCGGCCACGTCCCGAAGCTGGAAGACGGCCCATGGCCCGCGTTTCCGGCTGACGTCATGTCCACCACCATCGTCACCGCGACCCAGTGCTCCGGGATGCTGCTGGTCTTCGAGAAGATGTTCGAGTCCCGGCTCTTCTTCGTGGACAAGCTGATCGGCATGGGCGCGCGGATCGTGCTCTGCGACCCGCACCGCGCCGTGATCTCCGGTCCGTCGCCGCTGAAGGGCGGGACGGTCGAATCTCCGGACATCAGGGCGGGCATGGCCATGGTCCTGGCGGCGCTGGCCGCGGAGGGACCCAGTACCATCCACAATGTGGGCCAGATCGAGCGCGGCTATGAGCGCATCGATGAGCGCCTGCGAGCCCTCGGAGCGGAGATCGAGCGGGTGGATGGATAGAGGTGGGAGGGCGGGGAAGCCGGCAAGCGGGGAAGCAAAGGGTACAGGCGAATCAGAGTCGTTCCAGATCCGCGAGATCCCCATCCCAGGACCAGTGCCCCGGTTCGAGATCCCGGGCTGGCGTAATCGCTATGGCGTCGTGGCCGGTATTACCGGTCGCGGCGCTGAACCGGGTGGGTTCGATCTCGGCCTTTGGAGTGACGCGCCAGTTGGCGAGGTGATGGGTCGGTGGCGCATGTTCCGCCGGGAGTTGAGCGAGTTTCGGGCTGTCGCGCTGGGCAACCAGGTGCACGGTGTAGAGGTCATAAACCTGGACGTTGGCCGCGGGTGGATCCAGCTCGAGGGGATCGATGGGTGGATCACGACCAAGCCCGGGATCCTCCTCACGGTGACGATCGCCGACTGCGTGCCGATCTATCTCGTCGTCCCGGGACGGGGCGTGGCCCTGCTCCACGCCGGCTGGCGTGGAACCGCCGGCGGGATACTGGGCCGGGGAGCGGCGCAGCTCCGAGAAGCGACTCGCTGCTCCCTGTCAGAAATCGTAATGCATTGCGGGGTTGGTATTTGTGGTCCGTGCTATGAAGTAGGTTCTGAGGTCATGCAGGGCTGCGGCATGGCGGCGGAAGGAGAAGGGCCCTGGCACCTCGACCTGCGTGAACGGCTGACGGCGCAGGCCCAGGCGCTGGGCCTCGTCGAGCTCACAACCTCCGGGTGGTGCTCGGCCCACGACCAGACCTCCTTCTATAGTCACCGGGCCTCGCGGGGTAGCTGACGGCAGGATGGTTGCCTATATAGGAATGGTTCCGATCGACTAAACTGCCCGGTTCGCCGCCGCGCTGTCTTCCAGCCTTGATTCCAACCTGATTCCCGAGTAATATTTACCTGCTGTTGCGGGAGGCGCTTGGCCCGGGCCGACTGTCGATGTGGGGGAGTTCCCCCACATTTTTTTTCCTTCTCCGCCGATGCCTGCCGACGCGCTTCTCGCACCGATTCGCGATCACATCGCCGGGCTCGGTTTCGAGCTGGTTGATCTCAGGCAGACCGGAACGTTACAGCGCCCCATCCTGCAGGTGCGTGTCGATCGCCCGGACAGCCGGCCCGGCCAGGGAGTAACGGCCGACGACTGCGCGGTGATCAGCCGGTCCCTCGAGGGCTTCCTGGAACACAGGGCGATGGTCGGACCGCGCTACGTGCTGGAAGTCTCGTCGCCCGGGCTCGAGCGGCCGCTGCGGTGGCCCGAGCACTGGCGGCGATTCGTCGGACGGCATGCGCGGGTGCGAGCGGCCGGGATCGGGAAGCACCGGGTGGAGATCCTGGCGGTTCCGGACGACGAGCATGTGGTGCTCCGGCTGGAAGATGGTTCTCAGGTGACGGTTGCATTCGATACGATCCGGGATGCGGCGTTGGTGGTGGATTGGGAGATCCTCGGTAAACGGCGGTAGGGGGTGAATGGATGGCTGGTTCGGCTGAGATGTTGGCCGCGTTCCGCGAGCTGACGACTGCGAAACAACTCGAGCGCTCCGATCTGCTGGAGCTCCTGCGGGACGGCATTCATGCCGCCCTGGTGCGCAAGTTCGGCCCCAACGTCCGCTTCGAGCTGAGCGTGGACGAGCTGCAGGGGACCATCAAGGTCGTGCGCCTGCGCCAGGTGGTCGAGACCGTCGAGGATCCGAGCTGGCAGATCCCCCTCGAAGAGGCCCAGTACGAGGATGCCGACTTCCAGATCGGGGACATGCTCGAGGAGGAGGTTCCCTTTGTCGACTTCGGCCGGCTCGCGGTGCAGGCGGCAAAGCAGCGGATCATCCAGCGGGTCCGCGAAGGTGAGCGGGCCCGGATCCGCGAGGAGTTCACCTCCAAGGTCGGCGAGCTGCTCTCGGGGGAGGTCCAGCAGATCGAGCGGGGCAAGCTGGTGATCATGCTCAACAAGTTCCGCGAGGCCGAGGCCATCGTTCCCTACCGGGAGCAGAATCACCGGGAGCACTTCCATCAGGGCGACACCATCCGGGCCGTGCTCAAGCGGCTGGAGGAAACCCCCAAGGGGCCGCGGCTGATTCTGTCGCGGGGCGATCCGCTGTTCGTGAAGGCGCTGTTCAAGCTGGAGGTCCCCGAGATCCAGCAGCAGGTGGTCGAGATCCGCGCCATCGCCCGCGAGGTGGGCAGCCGCACCAAGGTCGCCGTGATCTCCCGGGACGACGCGATCGACCCGGTCGGAGCCTGCGTCGGGCTCAAGGGTTCGCGGGTCCAGGCCGTGGTGAACGAGCTGGGCGGTGAGCGGATCGATATCGTGCCCTGGTCGCCCGATCCCGAGCGGTTCGCCCGGCTGGCGCTGGCGCCGGCCCGGGTGGCCAAGGTCTTCTCCGATCCCGAAGCCAAGACGATTCAGGCGGTGGTGGACGAGGATCAGCTCTCGCTCGCCATCGGCCGTAACGGGCAGAACGTGCGGCTGGCGTCCGAGCTCACCGGCTGGAAGATCGATCTCTACTCCAGCCGCGAGTGGCTGGAGCGGGGCGGCGAAGGTCCGCTGTTCGCGCCGCTGCCGCCGGAGGAGGAGATGGCCGGGCAAGGTACCGCTCAGCGAGCTGAAGGGGCTGTCGCCCGATCTCACCGGCATCCTGGAGAGCGCGGGCTACAAGATGCTCAACGACATTCTCGATCTCGAGCGGGAGGACATCGCCAAGATTCCGGGGATGACGCCGGAGACAGCCGACCAGCTCATGGCGTTCCTCTCCGAGCTCACCGATGAGGACAGCGGCGAGGAGTCCCGGCCCAAGGCATGAGCGGCCTGCTGGGCCTCATCGGCCTGGGATACCGGGGCCGGCGGGTCACGGTGGGGGTGGATGGGGTTAGCAAGGAGCTGCAGGCGGGAAAGTGCTGGTGCGTGGTGGTGGCGGAGGACGCCAGCCCGCGTGCCGTCGAAAAGGTGGTCCGGCTGGCCGCGGCCAAGGGAGTGCCGCTGCTGCCAGGACCGAGCGCCGCAGCGATCGGCGCGCAGTTGGGCAAACCGCCGGTGATGGCGGTAGGCGTACGGGACCGCGCATTGGCCGGCGGCATGGTGCAGCTGGCAACCGGACGCTCCTGATGGAGGCATGAGTGGTTAAAACTCGAGTACACGATCTGGCAGCGGAGTTCGGTGTCGCTCCTGAGCAGCTTCTCAACATGCTCAAGGACATGAACATCTTCGTGCGCAGTCACCTGTCGGCTCTGGAGAGCGATCAGGTCTCCGCCGTCCGGGTCCGCTGGGAGCGGGAGAAGCGCCGGAGTGCCGAGGAGCCCGCGGCGAAGAAGGGTCGCCGCAAGGCGGCCAAGGCCGGCGCCCGCCCCGGTCACGGCCGAGGCCAAGCCCGCCAAGCGACGCCGGACGGCGGCCGAGGTGGCCCAGGTGGAGGCCCAGGTCCAGGCCGAAAAGGCGGCCGAGATGGCGGCGCTGGAGCTGGAGCGCCCGGTCATCCACGAGCCGGAGGAGAGCGGTCCCGACCCAGACGCTCGAGGAGAGGGCCCGCGCCCTGTTCAAGGATCTGCCGCCAGCGCCGCCGGAGGCCGAAGAAATCGAGGTCGCGGTCCAGGAGGAGCCGGTCAACGGCGGTGCGCCCGAAACCCCGGTTCCGGCCAGCGCCGGCTGTCGAGCGCCCCCCGTGCCCCCTTCATTCCTCCCCGGGTGCAGCGCCCCGCCGCCCCGCCCACCGCGGGCCCAAGCCGGTCTTCAGCAGCAGCGCGCCCGCCAGTCCGTCGCGGCCGAGCTCACCGTCTCGCACGGGCGCCCCGTCGCGTCCAGCGGCAGGCCACCGCAGCGCCCGGGCAACGACCGCAATGCGCCGCCGGTTCGCACCTTCGGGCCTGACGCCGAGAAGGGTGGCGGCAGGAAGCGGGGAAGAAGGGCAAGCGGTCGTCGGTGGATCAGGAAGCGGTGCAGGCCAACATCATGAGGACCCTCCAGGGCATGAAGGGTCCGGCTGGACGCAAGGGCCGGCGCACCGATGAGCCGTCGTTCCAGCGGTGCAGGCTGGACGGCTGGCGGAGGAGAAGGAGCGGGAGAAGACCCTGGTCCGGGTGAACGAGTTCGTCTCGGTCTCGGAGCTCGCCGGCGCCATGAAGGTGCCGGCCACCCAGATCGTGCAGTTCGCGTTCAAGGAGCTGGGCCTGATGGTGACGGTGAACCAGCGGCTGGACTTCGATCAGATCGAGCTGATCGCGTCCGCCTTCGGGTTCCAGGCGGTCCGGGAGGACGAGTACGCCGCCGAAGCCGAGCTGGACCAGGCCGAAGAGAGCCCGGAGGAGCTGGTGTCCCGTCCGCCGGTCGTGACCATCATGGGCCACGTCGACCACGGCAAGACCTCGCTGCTCGATTACGTCCGCAAGGCCAACATCGTGGCCGGCGAGGCCGGCGGTATCACCCAGCACATCGGCGCCTATCACGTCGAGCTGCCGGGCGAGCAAGCGGATCACCTTCCTCGATACTCCGGGCCACCAGGCCTTCACCGCCATGCGGGCGCGCGGCGCGCAGGTTACCGACATCGTCGTGCTCGTGGTGGCGGCGGACGACCAGGTCATGCCCCAGACGGTCGAGGCGATCAGCCACGCCCGCAATGCCGGCGTGCCGATGATCGTCGCCATCAACAAGATCGATCTGCCGACCGCCAACGTGCAGAAGGTCAAGCAGGACCTGCTCCAGCACAACGTGGTGCTGGAGGAGTTCGGCGGCACCGTGCTCTCGGCCGAGATCTCCGCCAAGAAGGGCACCGGCATCGATCACCTGCTGGAGCAGATCCTGCTTCAGTCGGAGATGCTCGATCTCAAGGCCAACCCGACGGGGAAGGGGCACGGCACCGTGCTCGAGGCAAGCCTCGACCCGGGCAAGGGACCCTGGCCACGATCCTGGTGCAGCGCGGTACCCTGACGGGGGGCGACAACTTCATCTGCGGCAAGTTCTCCGGCCGGGTTCGCGCGCTCTACGACGAGCGCGGCAAGGTGGTAAAGTCAGCCGGCCCGTCCATTCCGGTGCAGATCCTCGGCTTCGAGGGCGTGCCCGCGGCGGGCGACATCTTCGCGGTGGTGACCGATGCGGTCGAGGCCCGCGAGATTGCCCAGAAGCGCCAGCGGCTGGAGCGCGAGGCTCAGAACCGCCGGAGCGCCAAGGGAACCTCGCTCGAGGACTTCAGCCGAGCCCTCAAGGAGGGTGAGGTCACCATGCTCCGCATCATCATCAAGGCGTCAGGACAGTCGCGACCGGGATTTTATCGGCTTCAGCGACTACCTGATCAATAGTCATCAAATAGGTTTTGTCCGCAGCAAAACAGGAATTTATAAGTATTACAAAGAGCCTGAATTTATTGTGAATACGGTTGAAGAAGTAATAAGGCTCATAAATCTGGATTCTGAATTGGTTATGTAAAGAAGCAATGAGTATCATCCAGTTGATTATCCCCCATTCTTAATTCTTTTCATTCTTAATTCTTAATTCCTCCTCCATGCCTCTAACACAAATCGACAGTTATCTGGTCCAGTCTCTTCCTCCAATGGGTTCCACAGGAGGATAGGCCTCAAAACCGGTGCGACCTATATCGGGCAGCTGGGTTTCATCTGCCCAACGGCAGCGCCTTGCCGGCAGATAAAGCTCTCGGCGCCCAGGCGCAGGTCTACTACCACCTGGAGGATTACGCAAACTGCATCGACCTGCTGAGAAACGAAAAGCCCGTCTACCTGCTTTGGAACGGAACCGGCGGCGGAACGAAAACGGGATAAGAACAGGTGACGAGGCAATCGGCGACGGGGAGTAATGAGCCCGGTGCGCCGTAAAGCCCTTGTTAAATCCCTTTCACATTCTGCGCGTGGTATCATTCTGGTCAATACCTTGCTCCCCGCTAAAGGGCTCCCCCATTTATGAAGAAGGTAACAACTCTGCTGTCCCATCAAATGGTCACTCCTATGCTCTCCCGCTACGAACAGCGGCGCGCAAAAGCTGGCGGGATGTAGTAAAAGGCGTAATAAAATCAGGCAGCACGAAAACCAATACCGGTTCCTGGCAGCGGCGTATCCATCAACAATCTTTCCAATACGGACATCGTGGCTGCCCTCCGGCAGCGCTGAGATCGGCACGCAGAATACGGCAGCCGGCTGAATACCGTGAATGGATTTTTTGGCAATGCGATGATCAAGGTGCTGATGCCGCCGGAGGCCAGGAAAGTGGAAAACACGCTTCGCAGCTTCGGCTTCGGGCAGGTGGTCGATAAAGCCATTCTGTCTATGAACCGCGCCGCTGAAGATGGGCGGGCAAGGCGGCGCCCATTTTTATTAATTCCATTAAGAGCATGAATATCAATGATGGCATTAATATCCTGCGGGGTGGTAACGGCGCGGCTACCGCCTATCTGCGCAATTCAACCACCGGCGCGCTTACCCAGGCCTTCCGCCCCGTCATACGATTCGCTGAGTAAAGTTGGGGCGACGGCATATTGGGGTGATGTCATGCGGATCTATAATGGACTGCCTACCACGAGGAACAAGGTCGACTCCGACCTGACTGCCTATGTAACCGAGCGCGCGCTTAACGGCCTTTTTGTCGGCATGGCCGACAAGGAAGCTAAAATCCGCACGAATCCCGCATCCAGGATCACCGATCTGCCTGAAAAAAAGTATTCGGTGCTAAAATAGCAGCCCTTCAGCTGAACAATCGCCAGAGATATTAAGTATTTTTTTAGTAAAAACATTCAGTAGTAAAGCGCACAATAGCGACTCTACCACTGAATGTTTTATATTGTGACGTTCCCTCCAACCCTGCCTCGAAAAAGACATAACCTGCGCTAACTCATGGATTCAGAACAATACACGCCACTGACACCGACACATCGACGCCTGCACCGGAATCCACGATGCCATCCTGGTGGGATGGAGCTGTCCTTCGAGGGTAAAGAATTTACAGAATTGCAGCCGGATGGGATCCTCATGCTAAAGGCTACGCCCTTTGCCCCGGAACTGCGCTCCAGGTCATCCATCGCGATACGGCTATGGCCGTCATCCGGGCATTGCAGGAAAAGTTCAGGGAAGCAGAGGCCCATGTCCACGAAGTCGCCGCCGAATGGGCAGCGGCAGAGATAAGACCAAACTCAGCAGCAGAGTCGTTCGTGCGAAGGAATATCTGCTGCATGCCGTAGCCATCGGCGATTTTATACCGCTCTATCAGCAGGTGGCCCTTTGGGATAATATCCTGCAGGAGGGAATGGACAAGGCCTATGCCGCCCGGCTGGCGCTCGTGGAAAGAGCCGAAAGCCTTCCGCCGGCGACCCGAAAAAGCAAAGAAGCAACAGCAGGAGACTTCGCGAAATAGGCGGCAAGGGAAAAGCACCGGCCATGTCGACAAGGAGCGCGCCGATGCATTATGGAATCGCCTTGAAGCAGCCCGGAACGGCTTTTTCGAGCACAAGCGCGTACGGCATGACGCCGAGCAGGCAGAGCTCAGCTCCAACCTGGACCTGAAGACAGAGATCGTAGACAAAGCCGAAATGCTCGCTGCCTCGGATTCCTGGAAGGAAGAGACGACGGAAGGATTCAAGTCGCTCATGGATCGCTGGAAAGCCACCGGCCGCACATTCAACGATAAAAATGAGGCGCTCTGGCAACGGTTCATTTCTGCGAAAAATGTCTTTTACGATCGCAAGAAGCAGCACTTCGAGACCATACAGACAGAGCAGGAAGGCAACTATGCGGCGAAGCTCGCCCTCGTGGAAGAGGCGGAGCGCCTTGCCGCCAGCGCGGACTGGGGTAAGACTTCCAACGCCTATAACGCACTGATGGATAAATGGAAGAGCATCGGCCGCGTTCCCGTTGAAAAGGCTGATGAGCTGTGGAACCGGCTGAGCAAGGCAAAGGACACCTTCTTCAATGCCAAGCGCCAGCATTTCGCGACGATCAAGGTGGGGCTCGACGATAATTACGCACGCAAGGCCGCCCTGGTAAAACAGGCGGAATCATTACAATATTCCACCGACTGGCGGGCTGCCACAGATGAGTTCGCGGAGCTGATGGATGAGTGGAAAAAGATTGGCCCGGTAGCCCGGGAGCACAGCGAGGCCTTATGGGAAAGCTTTATTAAGGCACGAAGGGCATTTTTCAACCGTAAAGACGAAGACAGGGACCGCCGCCGCGGGCAGATCGAGCGCGCTCATGCCGGGCGCATCGCCCAGACACAGGAATTCCTGTCGAGGCTTCGCGAGGAATTGAAGGAAGACGAGGAAAACCTGGCCGATTTTCATGCTTCGCTCGGTAATCTGGGCGGGGGCAAGAAGGACGATCAATCCGCGCCAACCTGGAAAAGCTCATTGCCCAGGCGGGACCCGAAGATGCAGAAGAAACGCGAGAAGATTGCAGAAGTGGAAGCCCAGCTCGCCGGCATCACAAAGCCGGTCCGCAAAGGCAAGGAAGATCGCGGCCACCACGAACCCGCGGATCAAAAAGAAAGCACGGAGCAGCTCGCCGCGGAACCCGTTCAGGAGACTGCAGCGCCTGGAACAGACCAGGAGGAGGCTACAGAACCTGCGCATGAACCTGAGATTAAGGACGCTGTGCCGGAGCCCGAGAGGCTACGGAAGCTGTGCCCCAACCAGAGGCTACGGAAGCTGTGCCCGAGCCCGAGGTTGCCGAACCGGGTAGCCGGGGCGGCTACGGAAGCGGTGCCTGAGCAAAGCGCGCGGCAGAGTCAGTACCGGAGCCGGGGTAACCGAAGCCGCGTATGAACCCGAAGCTCCCGGTATAGCGAACGGACAGGAAGAGCCGGCCGCCGGTACTGAACCTTCCGAAAGCCGGACGATACCCCTGAGCAGCCTGCCGCGGAAGAACCCCGGGCCTGAAAAATCCCGGCGATGTGGTAGCAGTCACGCTATTTCCCGCCTGCATTTCTGGCGGCACCGGCCTGCGGCCTGTGCTACTTCCGCGAAATGGGCTATCTTTCTCGCTGCATAATCGGGCATTGCAGGCGCAGAGGCTACAGATTATCTTTCACCCCGCAAAAAACAGCATCATTCATGATAAAGCAATCGACTTTGGAAAAAGCTGCTCAGTCAGGCATTTCGCGGCGGCGCTTTTTCGGCTATGCCGGCGCACTGGCCGGAGCCGGTCTTATAATAGGCGCTGCCGGCTGTAAGAAGGACGAGGAAGATCCGGGTATCAATCTCGGTGGCGGCGAATTACCGGCGTGCTCAATTACATGTATGTACTGGCGCAGCTTGAGGCGGCATTCTACACCCAGGTTATCCTCAGGAGGTTTAACGGCATGACAGACCTGGAGCGGGACTATCTCGAGAATATCCGCGATCATGAGATTGCCCACCGGGAATTTTTTAAGAATTTACTCGGCGGCGCGGCCATAGCCGCCCTGGAGTTCGACTTCACAATCGATCGATTTTTCCAAGCGCACATCCCCGTAATCATTCCGCCATTATCTTGAAGACCTGGGCGTAAAGTCGTACAACGGCGCCTGCCAGCTCTTCGCCAGCGCCGATAATCTGAAGATCGCCCTAAGATCGCTGGGTCGAAGGCCGCCACGCGGCAGCGATGCGCGACTTCAAGCAGAGCGGCTCATTCGCCGATAGCTCCGCAATGTAAACCCGGCCAACGGCCTGGATCTTGTCCGCCTGCCTGCCGAAGTGCTGACGATCGCCGGCGCTTTCATCAAAACCAAGCTCAACGGAACGAATATTATCATCGGCTAAAAACACTGAATAGAAAAGACATGAACTCTCCAACATTCTCTCCCGCATAGCCGAGGTAGATCCGGAAATATATGAGCGTACCAGTGAGCGCCGCTCGGTGATCAGAAACTGGATGCGCGGCATTACGCTAACGGCATTGCCTTTTGCTCTTGGCTCCATGCTTAAAAAAAGCATACGGCCAGACCACCGCGGATGTAATAGCAGTGCTCGACTTTGCGCTGAAGCTGGAATATCTCGAAGAGGATTTTTATACGAAGGCGCTGCAGGCCAGCCTGCCCCCGAATGCGGCCGATCCGCTCATCCCTTCCGGCCTGGATCAATCCGCGATCATCACGATCAGGAACCACGAATCGCAGCACGTGACCTTCCTGCAAAACCTCATAAACACCGCGGCGGCGTACATAGCAGCAAGCCGATATTCGACTTTACAGGCGGCAAAGGCAATCCGGGCGGCTCTTTTCCTGATGTATTCACGGACTATCATGTGTTCCTCGCGGTAGCGCAAATTTTTGAGGATACGGGGGTCCGGGCCTATAACGCGGCCGCCCCTACCCTGATCCTGGACAATAA
>CAWJVX010000006.1:0-133044 GCA_963846435.1 uncultured Gemmatimonadales bacterium
ACCTATTTAAAGAATGAGTGGATAAATGCAGAAGCTGAAGTGTATGGCGATTCTTTGGTGCGTCATATCATTAATGGTGATACAGTTTTGACATATACTAAGCCAATGATCGGGGAAGGTTTTGTCAGCAAAACAAATAATTGGACATCGGCGAATATCACAGATTCATTATTTTGGATAAACAAAGCAAATACTCCTTTAGGAGAAGGTCATATTGCATTGCAGGCTGAAAGCCAGCCGGTGGATTTTCGCAAAATAGAAATACTCAACCTTGTTGGCTGCACTGATCCAAAGGCGAAAAATTATAAGGGATACTATATAAAATCAGATAACAGTAAATGCAAGTATTGATTGGAGAAGCATACAATTAAAGTTTTAGAATGTACACAGCAGCAGCTTCGAGATACGAGTCCATGAAATACAATCGCTGTGGCCACAGTGGTTTATTGCTTCCTGCAATTTCATTGGGTCTCTGGCACAACTTCGGCAATGTGGATGATTACGGGAATATGCAGAAAACAATTTTTTATGCATTTGACAATGGCATCACTCATTTTGATCTTGCCAATAACTATGGTCCACCCGCCGGTGAAGCAGAACGCAACTTTGGAAAAATAGTAAAGAATGATCTTTCTGCTTACCGTGATGAGATCATCATTTCTTCAAAAGCTGGTTATTATATGTGGCCTGGACCTTACGGTGAATGGGGCTCAGAAAATATTTGATCGCAAGTCTTGATCAAAGTTTGCAGCGACTCGGCGTTGATTATGTAGATATTTTTTATTCTCATCGTCCCGATCCTGATACACCACTGGAAGAAACAATGATGGCCTTGGATCATATTGTAAGAAGCGGCAAAGCATTATATGCAGGCATCAGCAGCTATGATGCCATACAAACTAAGAATGCAATTGATATTTTGAAAAAACTTGGTACACCTTGTTTGATACATCAACCTAAATACTCAATGTTTGTTCGTTGGGTGGAGGAAACAAATAAAGAAATGAAAAAAAGCCTCATGGATGTATTGGGTGAGGAAGGAGTTGGTTGTATCGCATTCTCACCCTTGGCGCAAGGTTTATTAACAGATAAATATTTACATGGAATTCCTGCTGCATCAAGAGTAGGAAGAGGATTAAGTAATGGTGCAATTCAGAAAGATGATATTTCTCCGGAGACAATAAATAAAATAAAGCAACTAAATGAAGTTGCAAAGAAAAGAGATCAATCACTTGCGCAAATGGCTATTGCATGGTTACTAAAAGATAAAAGAGTAACATCAGTATTGGTTGGTGCAAGCTCTGCTACACAACTGAAAACAGTCTTGGATCATTAAGGAATCTTTCTTTTGATAACAATGAATTGAGTGCAATTCAAAAAATATTAAAATCACCATCTTAGGTCCGAACTCACATTATTGTTGGAACCTTGCTCTTAACCGGCATCACTTTTGCAACAGCTGCTCTAAAGTGGAATTATGAAAAGGATATTTTTTTTGATTGGCTTTGGTCTTTCAGTATTCATAACACAGTCTTGTAATGATACTAAGACAGAGCAAGACGATAAAACAGTGTCAAGTAGCGATGTTCCTGCATCTGTTCAATCTGCATTTAGTGCAAAATATTCCACAGCAACAGAGGTTAAGTGGGAGGATGCAAAGGAAGATACCCTTCAAACATTTAAGGCTAAGTTCGTGATCAATGGCAAAAAGATGAAAGCCGAGTTTGACCGTAATGGCACCTTTGTAAAAGAAGAAGAGGATAATTAAACAGTCAATTTTTGATATATATAAATAGGCCGAATCCTATGAGCAGTAAAAGCTGTATAGCAATATGCAGCTTTTTCTTTTTCCATAGGCAACCTTTAAGGAGAATTTAGATTCTATGTTTGTATTTTTGGCTCCAACATTGTCTAAAACCTTAATGATGAGAAAAACATTTTTATTAGCAGCATTTTTTATACCGGCTAGTTTTATTTTCTTTCAAACCAGGATAAAAACCTTCAGGAAAGCATGAAACGTGGTAAAGAAGTGTATGCTCTTTATTGCCAGAACTGTCACATGGAAAATGGGCAGGGAATGGAAGGTGTGAATCCACCGCTGGCAAAAACAACTTATTTGAAAGATGCAAAAAAAAATATTGGAATTATTCTAAACGGGCAAACCGGTGAAGTAATAGTAAATGGAAAAAAATATAATGCGATCATGAACCCCATGAATTATCTCGATGATGAGCAAATTGCTGATGTACTAAATTATATCCGGAATAGCTGGGGGAATAAATATCCGATCGTAACTCCTGCACAGGTAAAAGCACAAAGAAAGAGTCAAAAATCATTAGTCCTTAGTTGGGAGTCGGGAGTCAAGAGCTCGGTCAGGTAAATACTATCGACTACCGACTTTCTTTAGTGCCTTGATTCTTGTACCCTCTTGTTACACTTCGTCTATATTAAACGGTAGTTTCCTTATTCTTTTTCCTGTAAGATCAAAAATCGCATTACATAATGCTGGTGCAAATGGCGGCAATGCGGGTTCGCCAACGCCTCCGGGTTTTTCATCATTATCCATTATATGAACTTCTATTTCAGGAATATCATTTATCCGTGGCATTTTGTATTGATGAAAATTTGTTTCCACTGCTTTGCCATCCTTAAAATGTGTTTCATGCGTTACCGCTGCACCATAGCGCCATCACAATACTTCCTTCTACCTGTGCACGAATGATATCAGGATTTACATACCATCCGCAATCCATTACCGCAAACACTTTATCAATCTTTAATTTGCCATCCGCATTTTTGGAAACTTTCACTGCTTCACCCACGATACTTTTAAAACATTCAGTGATCGCAACTCCCCATCCATCATTTTTCTTTTTGTCTTCCAATTGGTGATTTCTTCCAGTTTGTCCAGCACGGCATGATAACGTTCACCTCCAAATGATTCTTTTCTAAATTCAAGCGGATCTTTATCTGCTTCGATGCGCCAGTTCATCAATAAAACTTTCATAAGCAAAACCATTGGTGGAAGAATAGACCGAACGCCACCACATTACAGGTATCGGTGATTCGGTAGGAACATCGCCAAAACTATAATGAGGGATGGTTTCAAAATAATTTTCACGGAAACCTTCCGTCGTGCTATCGTTAAAACTAGTTTTATCGGGACAGGCGACCATTGATGATCCATATTCTGTCCCGCCATTTTTGCCTGGAAAGAATTGATTCTTCCATCCGTCGCTCAATACTTCCTTTACACTCATATACAGCACCGGGTCGGAATGGTCCTTGTGTCATATCATCTTCTCTTGTCCATACAACCTGTACGGGAGCTTTTATTTCTTTTGAAATAAAACTGGCTTCATAGGTATAATCCGTAAATGCTTTTCTTCCAAAACCACCACCCAGAAAAGTCATATTCACGGTAACATTTTCCGGTTTTATTTTTAATCTGTCCGCTGATATCCTGTTGTATCCAGTCAGGTGCTTGTATCGGTCCCCATATTTCACATTTGTCATCCTGCACATGTGCAGTACAATTCAAAGGTTCCATACAACTATGCGATTCATATGGTGTTTCATAGATCGCTTCCACTTTCTTTTCTGCTTTTTGAAAAACTGCATCAGCATTTCCACCGGTGCGTTGAGATAGACCAGGTTTTTTCAGATCTTCTTTCATTCGTGGAATACAATTGCTCAGTACTCAAATGTTCAAATCCTGAATCATCCCATTCTACTTTTAATGCCTTGCGACCCTGCATCGCTGCCCAAATCGAATCGGCAACAACCGCGACACCTTCTCTTTCAAAGCAAAAACAGGTGCATTTGTACTTTAAACACTTTTTTCACTCCCGGAATTTTCTTTGCGGCTGAATCATCAAAGCTTTTTACTTTTCCTTGAAACCGGGGATTGCGTTCAACAACCGCATATAGCATTCCCGGAATTCTTTTTATCCAGTCCAAATTCTGCTTTACCATTTACTTTATAAGGATTGTCCTGTCTTGGTAATGGTTTACCAATGATCTTATAATCTTCACGTTTTTTTAGTTTAACATCTTTTGGCGGGTAAGTTTTGAAGCATCTTCCACCAACTCGCCATAACCAAATTTTTTTCCATATGGTTTATGAATCACAAAACCATTTTCGGCATAACATTCATTTTTATTTACATTCCATTTTTTTGCAGCGGCTTCTATCAGCATTTCTCTTGCAGTGGCGCCGGTGCGCAATAAAGTTTTATAGGCACCTCTTACAGTTGAGCTTCCTCCGGTTATCTGGCTTCCGTATTTAGTTTGACTACCCGGAGCAAATTAATATTTACATGATCGAGAGATACTTCGAGTTCTTCGGCGATCATTTGTGGAACTGCCTGGAAAGAACCTTGTCCCATTTCAGAACGATGATTCAGTATGTGTTACTTTTCCTGATTTATCAATCGAAATCCATGCGGTAAGTTCAATACCGTCTTCAAAGGCTTTTTGTGCAGTAATAATTTCTCTGCTTCATTAGCTAAGCCTGGCATTGCATAACCAATAGTTAATGCAGCGCCGGTCATACCGGAAAGCCGAATAAAATTTCTGCGTGATAAATTTTTATCTGTGGTTTGCATTGTAATAAGTTTTGTTAGTTAGAAGCTTTAGCCATGATTTGTGCGGCGGTTTTAATTGCCTTGCGAATACGCGGATATGTACCGCAACGGCAAATATGTCCGTTCATCGCATTATCAATATCCTGTGTCAGTTGGATTAGGATTGCGTTTTAACAAAGCTGCTGCCGCCATGATCTGCCCGCTTTGACAATAACCACATTGAGGCACTTGCTCAGCCATCCATGCTTTTTGTACGGGATGAGTATTATCGTCTGAAAGACCTTCAATGGTGGTGATCGGTTGTTTTGCAGCGGCAGAAACAGGTAGTGTGCATGAACGAACCGGATTGCCATTTATATGTACAGTGCATGCGCCGCATTGCGCCATTCCGCAACCATATTTGGTTCCGTGTAAACCTGCCAGATCCCGGATCACCCAAAGCAAGGGCATTTTAGGATCCGCTTCAACTTTATAAGTTTTTCCATTAATAGAAAGATTGTAGGATGCCATAAGAAGTAGTTTGATAAAAAAGAGAGTATTAAGTTACGAATTCCAAGCCCATCCCCACAAACCATTTATAAATAATTAATGACTCTGCTAAAGCCCCTTCCCGAAGGGAAAAGCCCATCCCCACAAACTATTCATTAATGATTAATGACTCTGCTAAAGCCCCTTCCCAAAGGGAAGGGGAGTAACATTCTGATTTCAGTTTATGAATCTCTATACTTCTTGGTAAGATATTTCAAATCGGCGATTGGAAATTCAAATCGAAGTTCCCCCTTTGGGGGACAGGGGGCCGCTCTATTCCCAAAGGGGAAGGGGAGTAACATTCTGATTTTAGTTTATGAACATCTATACTTTCTTGGTAAAATAATTTCAAATCACATTGAAAATTCAAATCTAAGTTCCCCCTTTGGGGACAGGGGGCCGCTAAAGCTTCCCAAAGGGAAGGGGAGTAATATTCTAATTTTAGTTTATGAACATCTATACTTTCTTGGTAAAATAATTTCAAATCACATTGAAAATTCAAATCAAAGTTCCCCCTTTGGGGACAGGGGGCCGCTCTATTCCCAAAGGGAAGGGGAGTAACATTCTGATTTCAGTTTATGGACATCTATACCTTCTTGGTAAAATAATTTCTAATCAGCAATTGGAAATTTAAATCTAAGTTCCCCCTTCGGGGGACAGGGGGCACCTCCAAAAGGGAAGGGAAGAAATAGTTTTATATTTGAGATGCTATTTTCAAATTGTGAATTTGGACTTTTTAAAAAAGAAAATGGTCGATCTAAGTTCCCCCTTTGGGGGACAGGGGGCCGGAAGGAGGTTTATGAAAGAAATTCGTGATATAATAAAAGCATTTGATGGGGCGCAGAAAGCTGGAAAACAAACTGCGCTGGCCACCGTAGTGCACGTAGAAGGTTCATCCTACCGCAGACCTGGAGCAAGAATGCTGATAGAGGATGATGGACAACTGACCGGTGCCATCAGCGGCGGATGCCTGGAAGGGGATGCCTTACGAAAAGCATTGCTGGTGATGACAGAAAAAAAATCCAGGCTCGTGACGTATGATACGATGGATGATGATGATGCAAAGTTTGGCGTGGGGCTTGGATGCAATGGAATTATTCAGGTTTTGATAGAACCAATCGATATTAATGATTCCAATAATCCAATACAATATTTAAAAGCGGTAAACGAGAAGAGACAGAAAGCTGTTTTAGTTACGTTATTTTCTTTACAGGATAAAAAAGACCCACAGTATGGAACTTGTTTGTTGCTGAAGGAAGATGGAAACCTGATCGATCATACTCCAGTTTTAAAAGATGTGTTGATTGCAGATGCAAGTGACGCATTGGTAAATCAAACTACTTCATTTAAAAACTATATTTCAGCCAATCAAAACCTCACCGCATTTATTGAGGTCATCAAACCGCCGGTTTCGGTTGTTGTCATTGGAGCTGGCAATGACGTAATACCGTTAGTTGATATGGCTGATATTCTTGGTTGGGAAACCACGGTGGTTGACGGTCGGGCTAATTATGCAAAAAAAGAAAGATTTATAAGTGCATGCCAGGTGTTGGTTTCAAGGCCTGAACAGGTGTTGGAACAAATTGCCATCGATGAACACACAGTTTTCCTGTTGATGACGCATAATTATAATTATGATATGGCGATGCTAAAGCAGTTATTACAAAAAAATGTTACTTATATCGGCATGCTGGGCCCAAAAAAGAAAAGAGAAAGGATATTAGGAGAATTAAAAGATGAAGGATTAACTTTTACGGAGCAGCAGCTTTCAGTACTTCACAGCCCTGTTGGTTTGGATATCGGCGCTGAAACTTCAGAAGAAATTGCATTATCTATTTTGGCAGAAATAAAAGCATTGTTTGCCGGCAAGGATGTTCAATCGTTACGAACAATTAATGAGGTGATACATCCACGTTCGGCCACTACAATTGAAGAAGTGAAGCTAACTTCAAAAACTTAACTTGTCATCAACAAACGATATAGGAATAGTAATACTTGCCGCAGGTTCATCTTCACGATTGGGTGAACCCAAACAGTTGCTGGAATTTGATGGAATGACTTTATTGAGTCACGCAGTAATTGAAGCTGCAAATTCGAATGCTTCTAGTGTTGTTGTTGTCATCGGTAAAAATGCTGATTTGGTCGCAAAAGAAATTGATGAAGAAATAGTGCATGTGGTTGAAAACAAGAATTGGGAAGAAGGAATGGCATCTTCTGTTCGTGTAGGTTTAAAGACTTTGGAAGAAAAAGACTCTAAAGTTGATGCAGTAATTCTTATGGTTTGTGATCAGCCTTATATTTCTTCATCAGTTTTAAATGAACTGATGACAACTCAACAAACAACTGGTAAACCAATTGTAACATGCAATTATGGCGAAGCAATTGGTCCTCCTGCTCTTTTTCATAAGAAATTTTTTCCTGAACTAATGAAATTGAAAGGAGATGCAGGCGCAAGAAAAATCATACAGCAACATAGCGATGAATTAGCTACAGTCTTATTTACAAAAGGGAAAATTGATATTGATACAAAAGAAGATTACGAGGCATTGAAAAACTCATAACCATTTTCCCAATCTTTTCAGACTTTCTACATTGTGAACAGGAGCAAATACATCAATAAAAGGTAAGGCGGCCTTCATCGCCGATACATGTGGTTTATAATCTTCAAAGCCTGCCAGCGGATTTAGCCAGATCAGTTTTTTTGATTTTGCATGGATGAATTCCATATTGCTTTTTATCAGGTCGATGTTACCGGTATCCCAACCATCGCTGAGGATCACAACAATGGTTTTTGAATCAATAAGCTTTTTCCCGTATTCATTTACAAATGCATTCAATGATTCACCGATCCTTGTGCCACCGCTCCAGCCATTATTCTCATTGCTTAAATGTTGCATCGCTTCATGAAAATTCTTTTGCTTTAATAAAGAAGTGATTCTCTTTAATGACGTACTGAAAACAAAAGTTTCCATTCTTCTATATACTTGTTGAAAAGCATACATAAACTGAATTAAAAACGCTGAATACAATTCCATGGATCTGCTGACATCACAAAGCAAAACCAGTTTTAGACGGTTACGTTTTGGTCTGCGATGAATAATATCTAATAACTCGCCACCGCGACGTAAATTTTTGCGAAGTGTTTTTCTCAGGTCAGGCATATCTGGTTTAGGCGCTTCGACGGCGAACTCCATCGGGAGCTCCTTGAAGACTTCCTTGCAGAAGCCATTGACGATCATCGAGATGGCATTCTCGGTGTTCAGGCCCCGCTGCTTCAGATAGAAGATCTGGTCTTCACCGATCTTCGAGGTGGATGCCTCATGCTCCACCGAGGCCGTCGAGTTCTGCACATCGATGTAGGGAAACGTGTGAGCGCCACACCGGTTGCCGATCAGCATCGAGTCGCACTGGGTGTAGTTCCGCGCTCCCGCGGCCTTCGGCAGCACCTTGACCAGCCCGCGGTAGCTGTTCTGCCCCTGGCCCGCCGAGATGCCCTTGGAGACGATGGTGCTGCGGGTGTTCTTGCCCAGGTGAATCATTTTGGTGCCGGTGTCGGCCTGCTGCTTTCCGTTCACCACCGCCACGGAGTAGAACTCACCAACCGAGTTGTCTCCCTGTAGGATGACGCTGGGGTATTTCCAGGTGATGGCAGACCCGGTCTCCACCTGCGTCCAGGAAATCTTCGAGTTGACCCCGCTGCACTTGCCTCGCTTGGTCACGAAGTTGTAGATGCCGCCCTTGCCCTCGGCGTCTCCGGCGTACCAGTTCTGCACCGTCGAATACTTGATCGTGGCGTCGTCGAGAGCCACCAGCTCGACCACCGCGGCGTGGAGCTGATTCTCGTCCCGCTTGGGGGCCGTGCACCCCTCGAGGTAGCTCACCGAGGCGCCCTCTTCGGCCACGATCAGGGTTCGCTCGAACTGGCCGGTATTCTCCGCATTGATCCGGAAATACGTGGACAGCTCCATGGGACAGCGCACACCCTTGGGAACGAACACAAACGAGCCGTCGCTGAACACCGCGGCGTTCAACGCAGCGAAGAAGTTGTCGCTGGCGGGCACAACCGAGCCCAGATACTTGCGGACCAGCTCTGGATGCTCCCGCACGGCTTCACCGAAGGAGCAGAAGATGACCCCTGCCTCCGCCAGTTTGGCCTTGTAGGTGGTACCGACGGAGACGCTGTCGAAGATGGCGTCCACCGCTACCCCGGCCAGAAGTTTCTGCTCGGTCAGCGGGATGCCGAGCTTCTGGTAGGTCTCGAGCAGCTTGGGATCGACATCGTCGAGGCTTCCCAGGGGAGTCTTGGTCCTGGGCGCCGAGTAGTAGCGAAGGGCCTGGTAGTCGACCGGACTGTACCGGATGTTGGGCCAGTTGTGCGGCTCGGTCATCTTGAGCCAGCCGCGGTAGGCCTTGAGCCGCCAGTCGAGCAGCCACTCGGGCTCGCCCTTCTTGGCGGAGATGAGGCGAACGATGTCCTCGCTCAGGCCCATGGGCGCTTCGTCGGCTTCGATGTCGGTCACGAAGCCGTACTTGTATTCCTTGTTGACCAGTGATTCGACCGACGAACTCATACGCTCTCCTGTGACTGGGGCTCTCCCGCCCCAGATGCATTGGCGGCGCTGAACCGCACCCGATATTCACAGGCGCTGCAGCCGCTCAAGATGTGCTCATGACGATCGACTTCCGCGTTGAGTGCGGCGGCAATGAATCTGGCCTCTGCCGCACAGATCTCCGGGAACCGCTGGGCCACGGCCTGGATGGCACAGTTGTGCTCGATCAGGGTCCCGGTCGCCGCGGAGGTGGTGCCCTCGGCCATGTAGCCCTCGTCCGACAGCAGCTGGGTCACTGCGGCCATCCGTTGGGCCGGCGTCGCTCCCACCAGCTCGCCTTGAAGCCGCCGTGTGAGGGCTGCGTACCGGGCCTCGAGCACTGCCACGGCCGTGGCCCGACCCTCCCGCTCCACCACGTGGTCGAGCAGCTCGGTGAGCGTAGCCTCGTAGCGACGGGGAAAGAGTCCCTCACCTGCCAAACTCAGCCGATACGCGAACGTCGGTGCGCCGACGCCCCGATGCTGGCGCTGATACTCGACCAGTGCGTCGGCCTCGAGCTCCTTGAGGTGATGCCGCACTGCATTGAGCGAGATGCCGAGGCGGGAGGCCAGTTCCTTGGCCGTCAGCCGGCTCCCCCGTTTCAGCTCGACCAGCACCAGGCCTCGTACGCCCTTGAGACCCAGGGGGAACGAGGGCGATTTATCGGTGGATGGGGTAGCGGCTTCCATGAGGCAATCATAAGTAATTTAGTCGGGATTGTCAATTCGGGCAGGATTTTGGTGCGAATCCGTAAGTGTATTGGAGAAAATTACTTAATTCATCTCATCCTGAGACGAAATGTTCGCCCAGGCGTTGGCTTGTATTTAGTAGTAGCATTCTATACCTCTCAAAATGCCCTCACCGGTGATGTCCCGCTGGTCCATTGGCAGCTCATTTCGCATATTGGACGAGATCTGAGTCCACACCTCAAATGGTGGTTATCCATGACCATCCACCGGATTCGACTCCTGGGTGACCCGATCCTGCGCGCCAAGTGCGAGCCGATCACCAAGCCGCGCTCCACGGCGGTGCGGGTCATCATGGACGATATGCGGGAAACCCTCCGCGATTGGCAGTCTCGGTTCGGGAGCGGGCGCGCGATTGCCGCCCCGCAGATCGGGGCACCGGTGCGGATGGTCTACGTGGAGATGGACCAACCCTGGACCTTGATCAACCCCGAGATCGTTGATATCGGCAATGAGGACTTCGAGGTCTGGGACGACTGCTTCTCCTTTCCTAATCTCCTGGTCAGGGTGTCCCGGGCTTACCGCGTGCGGGTGCGGTATCAGGATCTGAAGGGAGAGTGGAACGAGATGGAGGTGGAGGGCGATCGAGCCGAGCTGCTACAACACGAGATCGATCATCTGGACGGGGTGCTGGCGGTGGACCGGCCGCAGGGCCTCGACCCTTTCTGCCTTCGCGAGGAATGGCACCGGCTCTATGGGCCAAGTGGGAGATACGGACCGCCCGAGCCGAGGTCCGCGAGCTACGCCGGCCAGTTATGACAGCGATAGGCTAGAACCACCGTCCCAGCCGGACAAACACCGCTTCCCTTCCATTCTCTGTAAGCCCGTACTCGAAGCGAACCGGCCCTACCGGGGTCTCGGCACCGACCCCGGCGCGAACGCCGGCGAGCCATCCGTCAGAAGCGAGGAGCCCTCCGCCTGCGCCTGAGCGCCCGGCCGCCAGCTCCACCCGCGCCACGAACGGGCCCGTCAACGCGTAAGTGAGCAAAGTACTGAGCACCACCTCCCGGTCACCCCGGCGCTCACCGAGATGAAGTCCCGGAAACCCGTCCTGGCCACCCAGTGGGAACGCGGCCTGAACTGGCAGGTGTTCACCCCAACCGACCCGGAGTCGGGGCTCGAGGCGGAGGGCACCAGTCTTGACCGATACCTCCCCATCGAAGGCGGCACGATGATAGAGGGCGGTCCAGATCAGATCTATCCCGAGTACTTGATTGCCGGAGCGCCCCGCCTTTTCTGCCTGCGCGCCCACGCCCAGGGTGGATCGGCTGCCTCCCGGCTGGTGCCACGCGTGGGCGTTCAAACCCAGCGCGACCCGCCAGCCCGCTTCGAACAAGCGCTCCACCCCCAAAAATCCAAGTGCCTCTCGAGTGAAGGCGGTGCCGATCTCCTCGCCACTGGGGTCGAACCGCCGCACCGATTCGGTGGCCAGTCGGGTGGTGAAGGTCGGCGTCATCAACTGCCGCCCCAACTGGTAATTTCTTCGGAACCCCAGGTAGAGCTCTTTGCGGAATTCTCCCAGGAACAGGGCTGTGCTGCCTTCCAGGGCCAGGTCGAATACCCGGCGGTCGACGGCGCCTACCCACATCCGGCCGCCCAGCTCATTGTCGTACGCGAGACCCAAGCCGGCCGCCCTGCGAGGGGCGCGTTGGACCGAGACGTCGAAGGCCACCGAGTCACCAGCGCCGCGCGGCGCCAGCCAGACCGCCCGGTACGCTTCCGATTGGGCGAGGTGGCGAACACGGCTATGAAGCAGAGCCGCATCCAGGCTGTCGCTCACTCCCAGGCCCAGAAGGCGGCGCAGCGCCAGGCGCTCCGATGCATTGGTTCCTCCCATTGTCAGCCCGGAAATCCTGGCCGGCAGCGGAGATCGCGCCGGCTCCGGCCTCCGGGGAAGGCAATGCGCCTTGGGAAGCGTCGTGTCGGCCGCCGCGCTGCCGCGGCGGATCAGCCGGTCCACGTTGTCGGCGGAAAAGTTGAGACCGGTGAATCCTTCTACGGCCGGCCGGACCAGGACGTCCTGCGCGCCCAGCGAATCGGTGGACTGCTCGAAGAGGAACCCCAACAGCCGATCGGCCAGAGCGATGGGCGAGAAGAGGTCCAGAGAATCGCTCGGACGCTGGGTGGCGTCCGAGACGATGACCCGCTGGGCCCCTTCGGCCCGAGCCACCGCCACCGGGATATTTGCCGCCAGGCCCCCATCGGCGAGAATGCGGCCGTTGAGTGACTCGGGCGCGAACACCAGCGGAACCGCAAAGCTGGCCCGAACGGCACGGGCCAGGTCGCCAGTGGCGAGAACCACGGGGGTGCGGTCAGCCAGATCTGCCGCCACCGCACGAAAGGGAATTGGCAGCGAATCGAAATTCCCCCGCGCGAGGAGGTTGCCGCGCAGCATGCCGGCATTGACCAGGGCATTGACCTCCGCCTCGCCTACCGAGGCACTCTGGATGGTAAATCTCCGCGCCCCCTGCTCCCACACGACCAGCGGTTGAATCAATCCCAGCGACCGAGGTGCGCGCGGTTGATAGGTTCGAAAGAGATCCGCCAACGGCAGGGCCCGAGCGAGCGAATCGATCTCCCGCCCGCTGTACCCGCTGGCGTACATGCCGCCGATGATGGCGCCCATGCTGCTGCCTACCACGAGATCGGGACGAATCCCCAGGCTATCGAGCACCCGCAGGACGCCGATATGGGCCAGGCCCTTGGCACCACCGCCCGAGAGCACCAGCGCCGTTCGCGCCGGGCGGCAGGTTTGAGCCTCGGCGTACGGTATGGCGAAGAGACAGGTGATGAAAATCAGGAGTCGGGGCATGCGACAGCAAAATAAGTGTGCGCCAAGCCCTTGCGCGGTACCTTCACCTTTCGTATACCTTTTCGAGAGTTCCAGATCCAAGTGAATTCGGCGGAGGGGCCGCAGCGATGACCTATGTGATAGTCGAGGCATGTATTGGGGTGAAGGACCGCGCCTGCGTGGATGTCTGTCCGGTGGACTGCATCTACGAGGGCGAGGACCAGCTCTACATCCACCCCGACGAGTGCATCGACTGCGGCGCCTGCGAGCCGGAGTGCCCGGTAACGGCCATCTTCCCGGAAGAGGACGTTCCACCGGACCAGGCGCCCTTCATAGAGAAGAACAAGGAAGTCTTCAACAGCGAGACTCCGCCGGGGAGGCCGAAGCGGTGAAGGAGCTATTAGCTGCTAGCTGTTAGACCGTTAGTGATTGACGACCAGACGACAAACGACCCTCCACGAGTATCCGGGAGGGTCTTTTCATTGGGACTGACCAGCTAATGGCTAACAGCTAATAGCTCCCAAAGAAAGGAGCCCCGGGATCGTACTGCTTGGCCGCGACCCCGGAGCCGAAGTTTGGTAGGACCATCTGTTCCGGTGGAGACCTGATAGCTGGACTCCCACCACAGGATAGAACGCGCAGCCCCACCGGAAGGTTTCACCCCAAGGAATTCAGAAACTCACGCAGGCTGGCGGTGGTCGCGTCCGGCTGTTCCATCGGCGGCAGGTGGCCGGCACCCGGAATGACCGCCAGCCGTGCGCCCGGGATGGCCGCCGCCATCGCTCGGGCCTGGTCCGGTGGCGTCAGTATGTCGGCCTCGCCCACAACCACCAGTGTCGGCACACCGGCAAGCGTTGGCAGGAGGGACTCACTCTCCTCCCGGTCGCGCATGGCGGCCAGCGCCCCGACCATGCCGGCCACCGGTGTGGCGGACATGAGGGCACGAACCCGCTCCGCCACATCGGGCCGGCGGGTCAGTGTCGCCGGAGCCAGCATCTTGGGGAGCATGCCGTCGGCGATTGCCCCCGCCCCTCGCTCTCGAGCGGTCGCGGCTGCCGCGTCACGGGCTCGGCGCATTTCGGGGGCGTCGGCATCCGCCCGGGTGTCCATCAGTACCAGACCGCGGATCCTCGGACGCCACTGCCGCAGAAATTCCAGGGCAACGTAGCCTCCCATCGAAAGACCACAGAGTACCACGTCATCCACGCCGAGCACGTCCAGCAGGGCAGCCAAATCCGCGGCATAGACGGGCATGCTGTAGCCCAGATCAGGTGCGTCGGACTGGCCCATGCCGCGCAGATCCACCGCGATACGGCGGAACCCCTCCAGCGCCCCCATCTGGTCTCTCCACATGGTGCGGTCGAGGGGGTATCCGTGCACGAACAGAACGGCAGGGCCCTCACCTTGCTCCTCGACGGCGAGATTGACTCCGTTCACGGTGATGCGCTGCACGTTTCCCGGAGAGTCCCGCCGGGCATTCATGTATTCGCTGAACTCCTGGGGCACGGGAATCGGCCGGCCATCGCGATCGATGCAGACGAAGACGAATTCCGCGCTGGCGATGAGCACGTCGTCTCGAACCCGCCGGGCCGTCTGACGCATCGTAAAGCTGGTGCGTCCGTGGTGGGTGAGCACCTGCTGAAAACGGAGCACGTCGCCGGGGAAGGCGGCTGCCCGGTAGTCGATGACCGTCTTGCGCAACGCCGGCCAGGCCCCGCTCCGGGTAAACACGTCCATGCCGGGACCGCCCCGGAGCATCTCCCAGCGGGCTCGCTCGAACAGACTGAGGAATGAAGCCTGGTTGAGGTGGCCGAACGCGTCACATTCGTCAGGATAGACGACGAGGTCGATCTCGGGGACGGTCATGGTGTTTAATATGCGGGAAGGATGGGAAAGGCGGGAAGGACAGGGAAGACGGGAAGGCAGACCTCCCCCGGAGATGATATCTTGGGTGACGTGCTCCCGGGCCAAGCGCCCCTTCCCGACCTTCCCGTCTTTCCCGACATTCTCGACCATGAAGCCACCGACCGACTACATCCGTCATGCCGCCCGCCTTGCCCGCAAGCTTCAGATGGACGCCGCAATGGGAGGAACGCCACAACCCGACGCAGAGTTCTTCAAGACGCTGTCCAAGGCACTCGATGAGATTGCCGCCGGCCTGGAGCTGGTCGCCAAGAAGGAGTAGCGTCGAGGTTGCGCGGGCTAACGTGCCCAACAACCTTTCGGGGTGAACGTTGTTCCTCCACCCGAAGACCTGCCTCCTCCGCGTGTTCGCCTGATCCAAAGCCAGGCTGAGCTGGAGCTCCTCTTCCGTCGCCTGAAGGGTGAGCCGCTGCTGGCCGTCGACACCGAGGCCGCCAGCTTTCATCGCTTTCACGACCGTGTCTATCTGCTCCAGCTATCATCCCGGCGGGAAACCGCCGTGGTGGACCCACTCGCCGTGACCAGCCTGGCACCACTAGCTGCCGCACTGGCCGACCCGGGTATCGAGATCGTCTTTCACGACGCCGACTACGATCTCAGGCTGCTCAACCTGGAGTATGGATTCGGAGTTACCAACCTTTTCGACACCCGGATCGCCGCACAGCTGCTCAACGAGCCGGGCGTCGGGCTCGCCGCGCTGCTGGAGAAGTATGCCGGGGTGAAGCTGGATAAGCGGTACCAGCGCGCGGATTGGTCGGCGCGGCCGCTCTCGGCAGAAATGCTGGAGTACGCGGCGGCCGACACCCACCACCTTCCGGCGCTCCGGGACTTGCTCCGAGAGCAGCTTCGCGCGCGCGGCCGCCTGGAGTGGGCCGAGGAGGAGTTTGGCCTGGTCACGAGGGTTCGATGGTCGCCGCCCGAGCCGGATGAGCCGATATATCTCCGGATCAAGGGCGCCAAGGCACTGCCCGGGAGAGCGCTGGCGGTTCTCCGCGAGCTCTTCGAGTGGCGCGACCAGCTGGCTCGTCGGACCGACAAGGCCGCATTTCGGATTCTCAACAACGAGCCGATGCTGGCCATGGCCAAGGCGCCACCGGCCGATCTATCGGAGCTCAAAGCGGTGCGGGGGATCGGCGGCGATCAGGCCGAGCGAAGAGGGCGCGAAATTCTGGCGGCGGTACAGCGCGGCCTCGCCGTTCCCGAGGCCGACCTGCCCCAGGTAGAGCGGCCACCCCGCCGCCCAGCCGACCCGGCCTACGAGGCCCGGCTGGAACGGCTCAAGGCCGCCCGGAACCGGCTCGCTGCCCAATACGAGCTGGCGCCAGGCGTTCTGTGTCCCAATGGGACCCTCGAGGCGATTGCGCGGATCAATCCGACGACGATTGAGGAGCTTTCCAAGCTGCCGGAGCTGCGACGCTGGCAGGTCCGCGAGATTGGTGGCGGGCTCCTCGCTGCCCTGCAGCGCCCGGCGGCGTAGATCGAATCGTCTGGCCGTTCGGCCTAGAATCCGAGGAACGTCCGGACCCGAGGGTCCATTTTCTCGGGCGTCCAGTAGGGATCCCACACCAGCTCGACCTCGACCGACTGCACCCCCTCCATATCGCCCACTACACGCTTGACGTCCGCAATGATCTCGGCGCCCGCAGGGCAGCCGGGCGAGGTGAGGGTCATCTGCACATGGACGCTCCCCGCCTCGTCCACATCGACTTCGTATACCAGGCCGATGTCGATGATGTTGAGGTTGAGCTCAGGATCCTTGACCGCGCGGATGGCTTTCCGGATGGCTTCGGCTGTAGGTGCGTTAGACATGGGGACACTCGAGGCGCTAAGGCAATGGCTGTTTGGGGCACCGTCCCGGGGAAAGATAACGGGTCGCTCCGCTCAGCACTCCGCCACCAGCTCCTGCTGACAGACCGGCGGCACCAATCGTATTGCGGCATCGGACAGCGAGGTTCTCACGCTGCGGAGGGCATGGTGCGCATTGCGCGCCCGGTTGTCGAACGTCCGGTTGGTCAGAAACACCAGGAACAGATCATGTGCCGGGTCGACCCAGAGCTCGGTTCCGGTGAACCCGGTATGACCGTACGCCGCATCGCTGATGAGGGTCCCGTACAAGCTCGGCTCCTTACCGTCGAACTCAGGCGTATCCCATCCAAGCAGCCGAGGGCCGGTGTTGGCGCCGCGGGTGAGGAACTGGCGGATGGTCGCGGGCGTCACCCATTCGCCGCGGGGGCCCACGCCATTGCGCAGCCAGGTCTGGGCGTAACGGGCCAGATCCATTCCGCTCGAGAATATGCCCGCGTGGCCCGCAGCACCGCCGAACACTACCGCGTTGGGATCATTCACCTGGCCCTGAACCGGGTGACCGCGCCAGAGGGCGGTCGGCACCGTCCGGCGCCGGACGGAAATAGGCGGGAGGTAGATGGTCGATTGAAGCTCCAGCGGGTCGAACACCTCGCGAGCGACGAGGCGATCGAGCGGCAGTCCCGAGATCCTCTCCAGCACCACGCCCAGCAGAATGGCATTGAGGTCGCTGTACACCGCACTCTGCCCCGGTTGCCGGACCAGCGGCTCGGCATAGAGGAGTGCTTTGGCCTGGTCCCGGGTTCGGGCCTGCTTGAAGAACGGCACATAGCTTCGCAGGCCGCTGGTATGGTCGAGCAGCATCCGTATGGTGACTCGATCCTTTGCCCCTCCGGAAAACTCGGGGAGGTATCGCCGCACGGGCGCATCGAGGCTGAGACGCCTTGCATCCACCAGCCGCATGGCCGCACTGGTAGTCCCCATGACCTTGGTAATGGATGCGATGTCCCAAAGGGTCGAGTCGGGGGTCGGCACCGGAGAAGACGGACTCCAGGTGAAGTGGCCGTATCCCCGGGCATACAGGACGGAGTCCTTCCTGCCGATCACGACGACCGCGCCGGGGTACACACCTTGTCTGATTCCTTGCCGAACGATCGCATCCACCTCGGTGACCGACTGGGCCCGCACCGGTCCCACCATTGCGAGCGTTGCCAGCAAGGCGCAGTACCGTCCCAGAGAATGAGACTCCATACGCACGCGAGGCCGGAGGCTGGATGGACGGGATCGAGGAACCAAGGTCATGGAGGCCTCAGGGTGCCATATCCCGGAGGGGCCCTGGAGGTAGCTGATAGAGGACCTGCGCCGTGCGGCGATCCCGCTCCGAGAGGATGCCGGTCCGGGTAGCGGGATACATGACGTCGTTGGAGTCAGCCGAATGCGGCAGGCCGAGCGCGTGCCCCGTTTCGTGTACGGCAACAGCGACGAGCGCGGCGTCCGGCAGCGGAAACCCGGCATTGGTACGAAGCGCCAGCGAGATCATGGCTTTACGAACCTGTCCCACTTGATCCCATGTCAGGTCGGTCTGTCCCGCGCGATCGAAATCGAAATGATCGATCCAGCGAACCACAATATCGGCATCGATCGTGTCGGAGATCGGGCTGATCCGCACTCCCATACCGGTGTTCTCCCAGCGGGAAAACGCGTCGCGGACGAACTCAGCCATCTGGGGCCGATAATCGGAAGGCCCCCCTTCGATCAGGCACACCTTCAATGACCCGCTTCGATCGGGCCAGCGCCGCACCAGCGAATCGGTGCTGATGATCAGGGAATCGAGGTAGGTCATGCCGCCCTCGCGCCCGAGATGCTGCCGGGCCGCGAGCCGGGCAAGCCGGTCGATGGTGGAGGTATTGGTCGCGGCCGCGGGTGCGGTGGAAAGGGTAGCCCCGGCCGGCGGGTTTTCCGGGTGGCGGTCATCGTGGGCCACACCGACGGGCAGGCCATCGCTGGGGCCCTGAGCCACGGCCTCCGATGAGGCCGAAGCCAGGGCGTGGGATACCCGGTCGGCAACGACCATGGCAAAGAGCCCGAATGTCACCACCGGCAGCACAGCGGGCCTCATAGGTCTCCAGGGTGTGTCGGCGGTGTAACGCCTCACCAGGCTACTGCTACGGACAGGCTTGGAGCACTGGCCAGGGAGCCGGCGCCCGGGACCCGCAAACCAACGGCGGGAAGCCCCTGCTTTGATGCAAAATCTGCGCGCAGCAGCTCAGCTCTTTGCCTCGAGCCAGTTGGGCCCGGTTCCAATGTCCACCACAAGTGGCACCAGGAGGGGGGTGACGTTCTCCATCTGGGCCCGCACCAGCTGGGACAGGGCTTCGATCTCATCCGGCGGCGCTTCGAAGATCAGCTCATCGTGCACCTGGAGGAGCATCCGGCTCGCGAGTCCGCTCTCCCGGATGGCGCGATGGATCCGCACCATGGCCAGCTTGATCAGATCGGCCGCCGAGCCCTGGAGGGGTGAGTTCTGCGCGTTCCGTTCGCCGTAGGCACGCTGGTTGAAGTTCCGGTCCTTGATCTCCGGAATGTAGCGCCGCCGCTTGAAGAGAGTTTCGACGTAGCCCTGCTGCCGGGCCAGCTCAATCTGCCGGTCGAGGAAGGCGCGGACCCCCGAGAACCGCTCGAAGTAACGGGCAATGAACCCCTTGGCATCATCCTGAGAGATGCCGAGCTGCCGGCTCAGGGCGAACGGCCCCTGGCCGTAGATGGTCGCGAAGTTGATGGTCTTGGCGCGGGCGCGCATCTCCCCGGTTACCTGGTCCAGCGGCACGTTGAAGATGAGTGCGGCGGTCTGCCGGTGGATGTCACCGCCCTGTCGGAAGGCCTCGATGAAGGCCGGGTCTTTCGAGAAGTGGGCCATGACCCGGAGCTCGATCTGGGAATAATCGGCTACCAGAAACACCCAGCCTTCCCGGGGCACGAAGCCGGCCCTGATGGCCTCTCCCCGCGGGGTCCGGATGGGAATGTTCTGCAGGTTGGGCTCGGCCGAGCTGAGCCGGCCGGTGGCGGCCCCGGCCTGGTTGAAGCTGGTATGGATCCGCCCGGTCCGGCGGTTGATGCGCTGGGGGAGAGTGTCCACATAGGTGCTCTTCAGCTTCTGCAGCTCGCGGTACTCGAGGATGAGGCGCGGCAGCTCGTGCCCCATGGCCGCAAGCTGCTCCAACACGTCAGCGTCGGTGGAAGGGCCGGTCTTGGTCTTCTTGAGGATCGGCAGCTGATGCTTGTCGAACAGGATGATGGCAAGCTGACGCGGAGAGTTGAGATTCAGGTCGGTGCCTGCAACCCGCGCAATCTCCTGTTCCAGCCGGCGGAGATCCTTCCCCAGCTCCTCGCTCAGACGACGAAAGACCGAGAGATCGATCGTGATCCCCGCCCACTCCATGTCGGCCAGTACCTCGACCAGAGGCAGCTCGATCTCCTGCAACAGGGCGTCCAGCTTCATCTCGGTGAGCATCGGCCCGAAGAAGCGGTGGAGCGCAAGCGCGGTAGAGCTATCCGCGCCGCAGTAATTCGCAGCCAGAGGAACGGCCACCTCGGCAAACGGGATCTCCGACTTTCCCTTGCCCGCCAGCTCCTGATAGGTCTGCATGGCTCGGCCGAGGTGCTCGAGACAGAGTGTGTCGATGGCATGGGAGCGCCGTCCCGGGATCGAGCACGAAGCTGGCAAGCATGGAATCGTACGCCACCCCGGCGAGCTCGACCCCTGCGCGCCGCAGGACCTGCCAATCGAATTTGATGTCGTGTCCCGCCTTGGGTACCGCCGAATCGGTGAGCAGCGCGTACAGGGCAGCGTTGGATGGGTCGGTGAGCGGCGGCAGGTTGCGGACCGGCGTGGGGGCGGCGAGCTCGCCCCCTCCGGGCCGGTGGCCGAAGGGCAGATACCAGACCTCTTCGGGGCTCGCGGCCAGCGAAAGGCCGATCAACTCTGCGTCGTGGGGCTCGGGGGAGGAGGCCTCGGTGTCGAGTCCGACAATCGGGGCTGCGCGCAGCCGCTCGATCAGCGCGGGCAGATCATCGGGATCGTCGAGCACCGTGACCGTCGTGCTGGACGGACCCGAGAGATCCGACAGGGTCAGCCACGATTCGGCCGAAAAAGAGGACTCCTCTTCCTCCTCGGTCAGGGTGGCGAGCGAAGCGTCTGGCCGCTCGACTGAACGTTCGCCTTCTTCTCGTGCCGCGACCGATGCTACACTCTGCTCGACCGAAGCCGAGCCCCCCTGCCCTGTCAGCTTGCGTGCCAGCGAGAAGAATTCGAGCTCGGTCAGGAGCCGGATTACCGCTTCGCGGTCGGGCTCGTGTGGAACCAGGGCCCCGGCGTCGAGCTCCACCGGCACGTCACGCTTGATGGTAACGAGCTCGCGCGAAAGCAGGGCGCTATCGGCCTGGGTAAGCAGCGCCTCCCGGGTCCGCTTCGCGGTTACTTCGCCCGCACGGGCCAGGATGGTCTCCAGGTCGCCGAACTCCGCCAGCAGCTTCTGCGCACCTTTCTCGCCGATCCCTTTCACCCCCGGAATGTTGTCCGACGCGTCGCCGACGAGGGCCAGAAAGTCGACGACTTGGCCGGGGGGACACCCCCAGCCGATCCGAGGCGTTCCCTTCGTCAACCCAGGTCTCGTCCACCGCCGCCGGACCGCCTCGTCCCGGGTTCAGCAAGGCCACACCGGGGGCTACCAGCTGATAGAAGTCCTTATCACCGGAGACGATCACCACCTGAAGCCCGCGCCCGGCACCGGCGGTGGCTAAGGTGCCGATCACGTCGTCCGCTTCATAGCCGGGGATGGCAACGAGCGGGATCCCGAATGCCTCCAGCAGCTGGCGGATCCGCTGGACCGAGCGGTCGAAGTCGGCCTGAAGCTCGTTGTCGAGCTTCTCCCGGGTGGATTTGTAGTCGGCGTAGCGCTCTTCCCTGAACGATGTGCCGGCATCGTTGATCCAGGCCACGTAATCGGGGCGGTACTTCTCCCGGAGGCGGAGGAGGAAGTTCACGACGCCCCAGGCCGCCGAGGTGTTTTCCCCCTTGGCCGTCCGCAGCGGCCGCGAGATCATCGCAAAGAAGGCCCGATAGATCAGCGCGTAGCCGTCGATGAGAAATAGCTGCGGGGGGCTGTGATTCGGCATGACTGGAACATAAGAGGGAACGACGGAACGGTCGAACGAGGGAACCTTCCCCCTTCCAATCGTTCCTGCGTTCCCTCCTTCAGCCTAGGACTGCCTTCTCACCCGATTCAACGTCCTCTCGAACTCGGCCCGGGAGCCGGGAGTGAGGCGAAGGCGCCCGAACCCGGTCTCATCCTGGAAGAACAGGGACAGCCGGTGGCTCAGGTAGGTCCAGCGGACTACCCTCCCGGCGGTGCCCGGGCTGGTCTCGATGGTCTCATCCGGCGGCCCCAGGGCGATGAACACCTCGCCCCGATCAGTGCGCCAGCCGGCGACGCCTTCGTCGGTAAAGCGGGAGTTGGCGGCGCTGATTCGCCCAAAGTACTGATTCAACGCCTCGTTCTCAGGCGTGATCTTGTTGGGATCCGTCTCGGCATAGAACTCCCGCCAGAGCCGGGAGCGATCAGCCGCCGGAGCCTTCCGCATGGCGCTCACCCGCGCGTCGTGCCCGAAATACCTCAGCAGGTCGAGCATTTCGTCGAAATTGGTGATCACCCAGGCCTGGGAGAACGAAACCAGCGCCGAAACGGTGCGCTCGGCCGATCCGGTCCCCACTACCAGCTTGAGCTCGCCCAACGAGATGCTGTCCGGAGCCAGCCGGATGACCTGGCTTTCGACGGCCCGGCCGCCGCGGAACCGCAGCGAATCGGTATAGACGACGTTTTGCTGCTCGTCCTGCACCTGGAACGGCACGGTGGTGGGGCCGGGGAACTTGTAGCCTTCGATGTAGGCCAGCAGTGTATCGGCTCCGTAGCCCACGGACCCTCGGGAGTTGAGCACCACGGAGAGCGGGTCGGTCAATGCTCCCCGTCCGGTGGCCTGGTAAGCCAGGATCGGCGCGGAGGTGGTGCCGGGGCCGAATGAAGGCGCGACATACTCGCCCTGGGCCCGACTCTCGGCCGTGGAGCCAGCGTCCCGGACGCTTACGACCACCTTGTAGGTGCCGGGGGTGAGCCGGAGAATCTGCTGAAAGAGAACGCTCTCCTCGGCCCGGAGCGTTTCCTGAAACGTGGGAACCCGAACGATCTCCTCCCGAGTCAGGTCAACCGACCTGGCGCCCTCCCGCTGAAACGAAATGCTCACTCGGTAGCGGGCGACAAAGAGATTACCTTCCCGCTGGAAGGCGAGCGCTCGATTTTCCAGCGAGAGTCCCAGAGCAGTGATGACCGAGTCCGCGGGCCCGGCGGCGAAGGCGACCGTTCCCACGAAGGGCAGCGGATCGGCGGCGGCCAGGCGCCCTAGCCGTTGATAGAAACTGGAGACATTCATGAGCTGGGTGAGCTGCTCTGCCGGCGCCGGACCATCCTGGCTGCCGACCCGCTTCCAGCTGCCGCAACCGAGGGCGGCTCCGCCCACTAGCACTGCGAGGACGTGCCGACGCATGAGACCACCCATGAGTGAACCGCCTTTGACCCTGCAGGATTGCAGGCCGGCGAACGTTAGTGATGGCGGTCAAGAGGCGTCAAGCGCAACCGGGGCCGCAAGGCTATCCAACTTGCTGGCTCCTCGGGGATTAACTAGCTTGGCGACTGCATGAACGGAGACACGCTGGTCGGTCGGACTGTCGCCGGATACCACCTCAAGCGATATGTCGGCGAAGGCGGCACAGCGACCGTCTATCGCGCCGAGCACCCGGAACGTGGTACGGCGGCGGTGAAGATCCTTCGCTCCCGGCTGTCGGGAGACCCGGTTGCCGTCAAGCGCTTCCTGAGGGAAGCGGAATACGGCGCGCGCGTGAGTCACCCGAACATCGTGCGCGCCTACGACTACGGCCAGGCCGACGGGCTGCACTATCTCGCCCTGGAATGGGCCGAAGGCGAGCCCCTGGCCGAATTCGTCAATCGCTCCGGCCCCCTGGCCCCGGCCCTCGTGGCCAAGATCGTCGAGCAGATCGGTGCCGCGCTCACGGCCGCTCACCACGCGGGAATCATTCACCGCGACCTCAAGCCCGCCAACATCATGTATAACCCGGCCGAGCAGACCGCCAAGCTGCTCGACTTCGGGATCGCGCGCGACTCCGAATCGAATCCCGAGGAGCGGCTCACCAGGGCCGGATTCTTCGTGGGAACCCTGCAGTACGTCGCACCCGAGACGCTGAGCGGGGAGCTGGTGAAGGAGCAGGCAGACGTCTACAGCCTGGCGACGATCACCTACTACCTGCTGTCCGGCGCCCTCCCCTTCAACGGGAAGAGTCCGAGGGAGTTGTTTCAGCAACTACTAACGCAAGCGCCTATTCCTCTTAATGCTGCCCAGAAGGGGCTACGGTTCCCACCGGCGGTCGAGGCCACGGTGATGCGCGGGCTCGAGCGCGACCTGGCCAAGCGCTGCAAGACGGTGGACGAATTTGCCCAGGCCTTCTGCACCGCGGTCCGACAGGAAGCTCCCAAGCGGACCGGCTTTCTCACCAGCCTGTTTCGTAAGGGCGGCACGTGACCGACCGAGAGTCGCTCCGGCGTCTTTTGCTGGAGCGCTCGGTCAAACGGGGCAGCTTCGTCCTCGCCTCCGGGCAAGAGTCGTCGTACTACATCGACTGCCGTGTGACAACCATGTCGGCGGAAGGCATGGTGCTCATCGGCCGAATGGGCTGGGAGGCGATTCAGCGGGCCGGCTGGGCCCCCGCCGCGGTAGGTGGCCTCACGATGGGGGCGGATCCCGTGGCCTACGCCATTGCAGCCGCGAGCTTCGGGAGCAGCAGGCCGGTGAATGCCTTCAGCGTGCGTAAGGAGGCGAAGGATCACGGGGCCGGACGCCTGATCGAGGGAAACCTCAACCCCGGCGATCCGGTGGTGGTGGTGGAAGACGTGATAACTTCCGGTGGCTCTGCCAGCCGCGCGCTATCGGCCGTTGAAGCGGCGGGTGGAAAGGTGCTCGGCGTGCTGGCGGTCGTCGATCGGGAAGAGGGCGGAAGGGCAGTGCTCGAGACGAACGGACGCAGGGTAGTGACGTTGACGACGGCGTCCGACTTAGGGCTCATAAGTATCAAGTGACCGGCCGGGTGCCCCCCCCAAGGGCCGGCTCGCGGCAGGGAGCGCCACCATGGGCATCGAGATTCTCGCGACCTACCTCGACGACCACCTTGCCGGATCGGTCGCGGCGATTCAACTGGTCGATCACCTGCGGGACCTCACCAGGGGGACCGAGCGGGAACAACTGTTCACCACGCTCCGATCCGAAATCGAAGAGGACCAGAAGGTGGTCAAGAGCCTGCTGCGTGCCCTGGGGCGAAAGGAGAGCCGGACGCGGAAGGCCGCCGCCTGGCTGACCGAGAAAGTGGGCGAGGCCAAGCTGAAGCTGGACGACCCGAGTGGCGGGGAGTTGAGGTTGCTGGAGGCATTCGAGATCCTTGAGCTTGGGATCCTGGGCAAGCTCGGCCTCTGGCGAGTGCTGGGTGTGGCAGCGGACCTCGTGCCCGAGGTGGGGAAGCTGGACCTCAAAGCACTGGAGCAGCGAGCCACGAGTCAGCACGACCGGGTGGAAGTGGAGCGTCTCAGGGTGGCCCGGGCCGCCTTCGGCACCTGAGATGTCTTCTTACGGAGTCCGGGTACGCCGTTCCGGAGACGAGCCACCGGCGGGATGGGTCCTCTATGATGGCGACTGCGGCGTGTGCAGCCGATTGGTCGCATCCTGGAGGCCAACCCTGGAGAAACGCGGTTTTGCCACAGCCCCGCTTCAGGACGACTGGGTCCAGGAACGGACCGGCCTCCCTCCTGCCAACCTGCTGAGCGACATTCGCCTGCTCCATCCGAGCGGGCGGCTTCTTTCCGGGGCCGACGTCTATCGGTGCGTGATGCGGCGGATCTGGTGGGCCTACCCGTTGTACCTGCTCTCAAGAGTGCCCGGGCTCAGTCAACTCTTCGAGGGGGCCTACCGGGCTTTTGCCCGGCATCGGGTACGGATTTCTGCCAGCTGCGGCTTGCCTGGCGCCGGCTGACCCGCGTCCCTTCCAACCTCAGGAGGTGCTCGTGAACGAAGAAGCCTTCAACCTCGAGTTGAGGAAGTTTTTGAAGCGCTTTGGGGTAACGGCACAACGGGAGATCGAGAAGTCGGTGGCAGACGCTCTCCAGCGCGGGACCCTGAAGGGAGCCGAGGTGCTTCGGGTTCATGCCACGCTGGCGATCCCTGGCGTCCTTCCGGAGCTTAGGATCGACGGGGAGATCGCGCTTTCCTGATTGGCAGTCCGGCGGACGTCCGGCAGGCTTCTGAGCGCCCACCATCAAGGAGGTCGCCATGGCACCACGGAAACGTTACCGGCTGGATCGAGTGGCGGTGATAGCCGGTGAGCAGCGTGCGTCAACCTGGACGTTCGGGGGTGAGCCGATGTCCGGTACCGAGCAGACCTACCTCGTCCAGGATGACAACTTCCCTGCCAGGAACCAGTGGGAGTTCGTGGTCCGGACCCCCAGCGGCCGCGACGGACGGGTCGAAGTGCGGCCCCGTACCACCCCGAACGTGAAGGTGTGGGCCGAGCTTCCTGACCGCTCGCTCACCTTCTCCCGGGCGACGAAGGGCGGAGCCCGGGGGAAGTGGTACTGCAAGGTGGCCCTGGCGGACCCGACCGGCGCGAAGAGCCGGGACGTAGTGCGGGGCGACGAACGCGGTGAGCTGCCCCCGTGGTTCGACGCGCTCAGGAGCCGCATGCGGGTGAAACAGAACGTGCGGCCAACCAAGGGCAACGACGGCGAGGACCTCGTCATCGTCGTGGCCCCGAACGACCATGCGGCAATGATACGGCTCTTCTTTGCTACCAAGGTCTGGGTGCTGAAGGAAGGAATCACACTGGGAGCATGACGCTTCCTTCCCCGCCCGCATCCCGGTGCAGCGCCTGCGCCGAGGTCGCCGGCGACATCCTGGCGCCCGGCGGTGTGATCGTGGATGATGGCCTCTGGTATGTGAGCCACCATACCGGCCCCTTCACCGATCCGGGCGAGCTGATCGTCAAGACCCGGCGGCACTGCGAGTCGCTGGCCGAACTCACTCCGGCCGAAGCGGAAGCCCTGGGCCCGTTGCTGCGCGCCGGGGTTCGCGCCCTGGAGCGGGTAGTGGTGGCGGAGCGGGTCTATGCCGTGTCGTTCAATGAGCGGATCCGTCACGTCCATTTCCTGCTCCTGCCGCGCACCGCAGACATGCCGAGCGGTCACGTGGTCTCCGATCTCTATCGCCGGGCCCGCAATCTCCTGCGCAAGATCGGGGTGCTGCGAAATCCCACGGCGGAAGCGCGGGCGGAGGCCGCTATGCGGGTGCGACGGGCGTGGGAGGAGCCCACCTAGTCATGTCATCTCGCAGGCCGACCACCGGTGAGCTTGCCGTTTCCCCGCTCCGAACCGAGGACGACGCCCGTGCCTGTGCCCGGCTCATGGCCTCATCGGAGCCCTGGATCACGCTCGGGCGGAGCTACCAGACGTCGCTCGACATAATCCAGGATCCCGGCCGCGAGGTGTACCTGGCTCGTGACGAGAACGGGCTGGCGGGGTTCCTCATTCTGTGCATGACCGGCGCATTTGTGGGCTACATCCAGACGGTCTGCATCGATCCGGCTCGTCGGGGGGAGGGGCTCGGCTCCAGGCTGGTCGAGTTCGCCGAGCGGCGGATACTCGAGGTCTCGCCCAACGTCTTCATGTGCGTGTCGTCGTTCAACCTGGGTGCCCGGCGGCTGTACGAGCGGCTCGGCTATAAAGTCGTAGGAGAGCTCACCGACTACATCGTCCAGGGTCATTCGGAGTTTCTGCTGCGCAAGACGCTGGGGCCGCTCACGGGCTTCAGCTCAAAAGCGCCGGCGAAGGCGACCCGCCAAGGCAGTGGATGATCGGTGACGACCTCACCGCGAGAAACGGGTATGGCGCACCATCCTGCCTCAGGGTAGGATCGAAGCAGAGATCCGGCGCCACGGACACTCAGCCTGACACGGGTGGCTCCACCGGAGCGTCTTTCCCATGCGCGAAGCACGCTTGAGGCCCGAGTTCGCAGACCTGTATCCAACCCTCACCCCGGGCCAGTGGGAGCCGGCGGCGCGGGTGGCGGAGGCGGTGCTGGCGCGCCTCCTCCTGCTGGAGATCTCGGAGGCTCCACTCCAGGACCGGGTGCTCCGGGAGGAGCATTTCGAGTTCCGGGGTGAGTCTCCCGAAGGCGCGCCGAGCGCCCCCGGTAGCGCCCGGACGGCTGACAAGGCGGGAGAGTAGCATTGGAAGGAATCGCTGCCACGGACGACCTTCGATACCCCATCGGTCCGTTCCGGTACACCGGAACCGGCAACCCGACCCGGCGAGAGCAGTGGATCGGAGAGATAGCGGCCGCTCCGGGTCAGTTGCGCGCCGCGGTGGACGGCCTCACCCCGGTGCAGCTGGATACTCCGTACCGGCCGGACGGCTGGACCGTCCGCCAGGTGGTCCACCATGTTCCGGACAGCCACCTCAATGCCTATTGCCGCATCAAGCTCGCCCTCACCGAGGACGAGCCCATCATCAAGCCGTACGAGGAAGCGCGCTGGGCCGAGCTGCCGGATGCCCGCACCGGTCCGGTAGAGCCGTCGCTGGCCTTGCTAGATTTCCTTCATCAGCGCTGGCTCCTGCTGCTGCGCAGTCTGCGGCCGGCCGACTTTGCCCGGCGGTTCCGGCATCCGGAGCACGGTCGCATGTTTGGCCTGGACGAAGTGGTGGCACTCTACGCCTGGCACGGCCGGCACCACGTCGCCCATATCACCTCCCTCCGCCAACGAATGGGGTGGGACTGACCGGGAACGATCCGGGGCCGCCGTTGGTTGGTGGTGAGGACATACACGAGAGGAGAACATGACGCAGATGGAAAAGGCCACCTTCGGAGCCGGCTGCTTCTGGGGTGTGGAAGTGGCATTCCGGCAGGTGGCCGGCGTAACCAACGCGATGGCCGGCTATCTGGGAGGAACCCTGCCGAACCCGACCTACAAGGACGTGTGTACCGGGCGCACCGGTCATGCCGAGGTCGTCGAAGTGACCTACGATCCGACCAAGGTCGGCTACCAGGACCTGTTGAACGTGTTCTGGACCTCCCATGACCCGACGACCCTCAACCGTCAGGGACCGGATCGTGGCACCCAGTATCGGTCGGCGATCTTTTACCACGACGAAACCCAGAAGGCGGCGGCCATTGCATCCAAGGACCAATGGAACAGGTCCGGCCGATTCTCCAGCCCGATCGTCACTGAGATCACCCCGGCCTCGACCTTCTATCCCGCGGAAGAGTACCACCAGCGGTATCTCGAGAAACACGGGTTAGCGAGCTGCCACATTCGGTAGCGGCGTCCTCCGCCGTTACCGCCCGCCTCGGAGGGGCCCATCCCGACCTCGATCTTTCTGCGCACAGCGGGACTCCTGCTGGTGGCCAACATTTTCATGACCTTCGCCTGGTATGCCCACCTGCGGAACCTGGCGCACCGCCCCTGGTACCTGGCAGCACTCATCAGCTGGGGGATAGCCCTGTTCGAGTACCTGCTTCAGGTGCCGGCCAACCGGATCGGGTACGCCGCCCTCTCACTGTCGCAGCTCAAGATCCTCCAGGAGGTAATCACCCTGGTGGTGTTTGCCCCGTTCGCCGTGCTGTACATGCGCCAGCCCTTGAAGCTGGATTATCTCTGGGCCGCCCTCTGCCTGATGGGCGCGGTGTATTTCATCTTTCGTTCACCCCCGATCCGATGACGGCAGTTCAGATGTTCGGGCCGATCCTGCTCCTGAGCCTGGCTGCCGGTCCGGGGCAGGCGCAGACTCCGGCTCGGGCGCCGCAATTAGGGATTCCGCTGGAGGGGACAGCTGGACCGCTCGATGCCATCACCGACGTTCCCGGGGTAGCGGTGGGGCATACCACGCTGATCTCCGGCTCGGGGAAGCTGCGGGTCGGAGCTGGGCCGATACGGACCGGGGTCACCGCCATCTTTCCCCGCGGCACGGGCGATCTCTCGGAGGTGTTTGCCGGGTGGTTCAGCCTCAACGGCAACGGCGAGATGACCGGCACCGCCTGGATCGACGACTATGGCCTCTTGCTGTATCCCATCACCATCACCAACACCAACAGCGTCGGCACCGTGCGAGATGCGGTGATCGAGTGGGGGCGAACCCGAGTGCCGGGGGTGTTCAATTGCTGCCTGCCGGCCGTAGCCGAGACCTGGGATGGTGACCTCAACGACATCTACGGCTTTCACGTCACGAAGGCGCATGTTTTCTCGGCGTTGGCTGCCGCCCGCCCCGGGCCGGTGGCCGAGGGCAACGTTGGCGGCGGCACCGGCATGCAATGCCTCGGGTTCAAGGGCGGGATTGGGACCGCCAGCCGGCGGCTCGCCGCCAGGGCCGGCGGATTCACGGTGGGCGTCCTGGTGCAGTGTAACTTCGGCCTTCGAAGGCAGCTGCGGATTGCGGGGGTGCCGGTGGGACAGGAGCTCTCCGAGCCAAAGGCCTGCTACGACACCGAGGCCCAACTCGGCCCTGAGCAGGCGCCAATGCGCTGCCCCCGTGGAGCCGCCAGGGAGCGGGAGCACGGGTCCATCATTGCAATCATTGCCACCGACGTGCCGCTGCTTCCACACCAACTCCGCCGGGTCGCGCGCCGGGCTGCGCTTGCCGTCGGCCGGATGGGTGGAACAGCCGGTGCGGGCTCGGGGGATCTTTTTCTGGCCTTTTCCACCGCTCAGACAAAGGCGGCCGACACTCTCGGCGTGAGGTCGGTCCCGATGCTCCAGGATGAGCGGATCGACCCGGTCTACGAAGCCACGGTGCAGGCCACGGAGGAGGCCATCATCAATGCCATGCTGGCGGCAAAAACTATGACCGGGGCCGATTACCTCCGGGTTCCGGCACTGCCCCACGATCGGCTGAGAGCGGTGTTGCAGAAATACAACCGGCTGGAGAAGTGAGAGGTGAGAGGTGAGAGGTGAGAAGTGAGAGGGAGAGGGGGTTCATGCCACCCTCCACTTCTTCCTTCTGACTTCTTACTTCTTACTTCTCACTTCTCACTCTCTCACTTTCGGTCCAGCTCCCGGCTGCCAATGGATGGAACGTCCTCCAGATGGGAAGATAGGGAACGATCAGAAGCTCCACGAACCGTTCCAGCGCCCGGGGGAAGGGGAACCGGCGGCGAAACTCGAGTGCGGTAACGCCGAGCATGGCCCTGAGGTGGCGACCGAAGCTCTGGGGTGAGGAGTACTCCAGCCGGTAGGAGACGTCGGCCACCGAGAGGCCCGAGGCTTCGAAGAGATAGGCGGCGTGCAGCAGGCGCACGGCGGCGAGGTAGTTCTTGGGAGAGGGCAGTCCCGCCCGGGCAAAGCGCGACATCAAGGTGCTCGGTCGCACGTACAGCCGCTGTGCCAGGTTCGTCACGGTGGGGGTATCGGGGGCCAGCCGGATCATGGCCTCGATGAAGAGCCGGGTGTCGGCCGGCGCTTCGCCGAGGGCGCTGATGATCGGAGCCTGGATCCGTGCCACTGCCCGGGTGGCTGGCTGTCCTACGACCTGGCGCAGCCGGTTCCAGCCGGTGGGCGATGTGACATCCACTACTTGCCGGACGCCGGACGCGCCCAGCCGGAGCAGCATCTCGGTGGCGGTTGGATCGTGCTGGGAGACGAGCGCCACGGTCGGAATGCCGGGGAACTCTCGCACCAGATGGCCCAGAACCTCCACCTGCTCCGGGCCGCACCGGTGCACCGACACCAGCACCGCGTCCACCGGCCGCTCTCGAACCATGCGCACCGCTTCGGGGATGGAGTCCCGGTGAACCACCGCGAAGCACCCGCTCCCAGCCGCGTCCACCCGAGGTCGCTCGATCGGCAGCAGGACCGTGGCGACGGTAGGCGAGCCCCCTTCCTCTGAGCCAAAGCGCACGTTGTCCTCTTGGTAGGTCGTGCGGGAGAATATCCCAGGCTCGTCAACTGAGTTTAAATCCGAAACGGCGCGATGCCCGACCTCGTCGGGTGATTAAACGCGGGCGGGGGGCCGCAACGGCATGTCGGCAACCCTGGCGGGCTCGGAAGCATCCAATGCAGGTTACCGAGTACCTCCCTGGTAGTATGGCCGGGCCGCAGACCGGGTGTATCCTTTATTCCACCCCCATTGGTCTCTGACGTGAGCGATACGACCATCGACCTCTTCACCGCTCTTCAAACGGCGCTCGGGCCCCAGTACCGGCTCGAGCGGGAGCTGGGCCGCGGGGGCATGGGCGTGGTGTTTCTCGCCACCGACACCACCCTCGATCGCCGGGTAGCCATCAAGGTCGTTCACCCCGAGCTCGCCGCGCACGAGTCGATCACTCGCCGCTTTCTGGCCGAGGCCCGGACGATCGCACGGCTGCGACACCCCAACATCGTCGCGGTCCACGCCGCTGGCAGCTCAGACGGCCTCCTCTATTACGTGATGGACGAAGTGGCCGGCGAGAGTCTCCGGCAGAAGCTCCTCCGCGAGGGTCGCATTCCACCCGGAGACGCCGCCCGCATCCTGTCCGACCTCGCTGCCGCGCTGGATGCATCGGGCCGAGCCGGTGTGGTGCACCGGGACGTGAAACCGGAGAATGTGCTTCTCGACGAGGCTAGCGGGCGGGCCATGCTGGCCGACTTCGGCATTGCCCGGGCGGTAGCGCTCGAGGCGGCCGGCTCCAGTACCGGCCAGGGCGTGGCAGTCGGCACCCCGGTTTACATGAGCCCCGAGCAGGCCGCGGGCGAGGAGATCGATACCCGCAGCGATCTGTACGCGCTGGGCGTGGTGGCCTACGAGATGCTGGCGGGACAGCCCCCCTTCCAGGGAACTCACCGGGTCGTCGTCTCCAAGCACATTGCGGAGCGCCCGGTTGCGGTCGAACGGCTGCGTCCGGAAACACCGCGAGAGCTGGCCGGTGCGGTGATGCGGGCGCTGGAGAAACAGCCATCCGACCGCTGGCAGACCGGTGAAGAATTCCGGCAGGCGGTGGTTGGAGAGCGGCCGATGCGCCCATCCACCCGTCTCACCCGGCGGCGGATCATTTCCCTGGTGGCGGCCGGGGCAGCCGTGCTGGTGGCCACCATCGCCCTGGTTCGGCGCAGCCCGGGGCCGCCGAGCGGCGTCAATCCGCGGCACTCCATTCTGGTCCTTCCCTTCGACAACCTGCGCGACGAGCGCTCAGTGGACTGGCTCAGGGACGGCAGCGTCAGCATGCTGGGCCTCAACCTGTCGCAGTGGAACGATCTCACCGTGGTGGACCACGAGCGGCTCCACGACATGCTGGCCTCCCACGATCTCAAGGTGGGCGACGACATCGGCCTCGATATGGCCCGGCGGCTCGCCCGCGAGGCCGGGGTGTGGACTGTGGTTCTGGGTGATTTCACACCGGCCGGCGATTCGCTGCACCTTACAGCCCGGGTTTTCGATGTGGCCACCGGCAAGCGGGTGGACGTCGCGCGGGTGGACGACCGGGCCGGGCCGGACGTACGGCCGCTCTTCGACGATCTGGCGGCCAAGCTGCTGGATCTGTCCGGCGCCCCCAACGAGATCCGGATCGGGCTGGCACGCTCGACCACGCAGTCGCTGGAGGCCTTTCGCGCGTATTTGAGCGGGGTCGAGCACCTGAACCGGTGGGACCTGGCGGGCGCCCAGCGCGATCTCGAGCGCGCCATTGCGCTCGATACCACCTTCGGACTCGCCTACTACAAGCTCGCGCTCACCCGGGGCTGGGTGGGGGGAACGGACGATTCGATCGCCCACCGGGCGATCCGCCGCGCTACCACCTTTTCGGGCAATCTCCCGCCGCACGAGCGCGCGGTCATCAACGCACACCGGGCGTTTGTGCAGGGTGAGACCACCGAGGCTCGGGCACTCTATCAACAGCTCCTCGGCCGCGATGCCACCGACGCCGACGCCTGGTACGGGCTGGGTGATGCCTGGTTCCACGACACTGCCGGGGTGGATCAGGCGCCGGCCTGGACCCAGGCGATGCGGGCCTTCAAGCGGGCGCTCGCCCTCGACCCGAATTACGCGCTGGCCTACGAGCACGTGCACGCAATGCTGGGCGAGGCGGCGGTGAGCAATCCACTCTATGCTCTGTTGCCGGCCGACTCCTTCGCGGTTTCCCGAACCGGCAACGGGCGGCAACTGATCGACAGCGTCAGGCTGGCTGCTGCGGTCCAGCGGGCCCGGGGCGAGGCGCTCAGCTCGGCACGGAGCTGGGTGACCAGCCAGCCGACCACCCTTCGGGCCCACGGTGCGATGGTCGATGCCTACGTGGGCGTGGGGAACTACCCGGCGGCGCTGGCGGAGGTGGAGCGCTTCCGCGAAGCGACCCCGCTTCACCCGGAGCTGCCTTTCGTCCAGGCCCGGATCCAGTTTGCCTCCGGCGAGATCGACCGCGCCGCCGCGCAGCTTCGCAGTGCCATGGACACCGTGGCCCCGAAAGATTTCCAGCCCTATCAGGGAACGCCGACCGTCCTGGCCGACATAGCGGCGGCGGCAAACGTCTTCGCCTATCAGGGCGACCTCGAAAACGCCGCGAAGGCCATCGATCTGGCGGACCAGGTGCGCCGTGAAGTCCTGTTCGAGCCGGGCCGGATGACCGGAGACCCCAAAGGGGAATCGTGGCGACGGGCCATGCTGGGCGAGCTGTACGCCGCCGCCGGTGGCCCGGCAGCATCCCTGCGGCAGATCTGGCAGAGCGCGGCCGAAGCCGGGCGGATGGCAACGCCGGACAAGCGGAAGCATCTCGTCCACACCGGCGCCACCGCAGCGATCGGCCTCTTCACCGGCCTCGCGGCCGACAGCACCGCCCTCACCGAGCTTCAGGCGATGTCCGGGGAGACACCCTCCAAGGAGGTGCGCGCCCTGCTCGCGGTCAGCCGGGGAGACTCGGCGGCGGCTCGGCGGGCTCTCGCGGAACCGGACTCCATTTCCATGAAGTACATGTACAAGGTGTACAGCCGCCCCTACGCTGCCCAGGCGTACTACCTGCTGGGAGACTATGAGACGGCCCTTCGGGTGCTCGAGGGGTTCGAGCCGTCCAATCTCTACACTGGAGGCTTCGATGCCCGCTGGGGAATGCTGGGGCGGGTCCGGCTATTACGGGGCGCGGCGTACGAGCGGCTGGGCCGACTGGCCGAAGCGCGCGCCGAGTACCGCCGGGTCGTGACCCAGTGGAAGTCGGCGAATCCGGAGTTGCAGCCCTTCCTCGACCAGGCCCGGCGGGGCTTGGCGAGGGTGGGGGTGGCGAGCTAGCGGGTAAGCGGGTAAGCCAAGAAGGTGTCTAGAGTGAGCGGGCTGGTATGACAGTTCCCCTCCTGCACTTGGATCCTACTCCATTCAACGAGTACGACTTACCCGCCTACCCGCTTACCCACCTACCCGCTATATTTACCCCACTGGTCAAGCACGATGGTCGCGGGGCCGAAAGGTTCCCGAGGAAAGTCCGAGCTCCAATAGGGTAGACTGCCAGGTAACGCCTGGGCGCCGGAAGGCGACGGAAGGGCCACAGAGAATAGACCGCCCGAGGAGACCGAAAGGCCTCTGAGGGTAAGGGTGAAACGGTGGGGTAAGAGCCCACCGCACCGCTGGTAACAGCGGTGGCAGGGTAACCCCCAGTCGGAGCAAGGCCAAATAGGCGGCGAGGTGTGACCCACACCGACAATCCCGAGTCCTTCAACTAGAGACGAGGGAAAGCCGCGGGTAGGCTGCTAGAGGTGGTCGGCGACGGCCATCCCAGACAGATGACCATCTCCCGGCGGTCCAGAGCCCGAGCACTTGCGAGGGGGAAGGAACGACCCGGGAAACAGAACTCGGCTTACGGCTCGACCAGCAGCGGCCCCCCGGATGATATCCCGGGGGGCTGTTGGTTTTGGGGGTGGCTGGCGGTTACCTTTTCCAGTCCCAGTGCCTTCAATTTCGGGGATTCAGATGCCACGTTCCGCCGGTTTCACCGCGCTCGCTGCCGCCGTCCTGGTGCTTCCGTTATCCGACTTGGCGCCGACCAGGACCAGGTACCGCATCGACCAGTCGCTGTCTCAGGAAATCGACGCGACCGCGGCCGGCGCGGCCAAACAGAGCATCTCCTTCAAGACCTCCAGCTTCATCACCGTGATCCTGGCCGACAGCGCCGGCGGTAAGGCGATGCGCGTGGTGGTGGACTCGGTCCGCGGCGATAGCGCCACCCCGATTCCGCCCCCCGTCCTGGACAGCGCCCGGGGTGCGGAATTCCACGGCTTCGTGGAGAAGTCGGGCAAGCCACTCGGCCTGGAGCCGATCACCGGCACCTCGGCCGCGGCGCAGATCCAAGGCCTGCTGAGCGATTTCTTTCCCTGGATCCGCGTTGGACTGAAGGTCGGTGACAGCTGGGCGGACACCACCGCCAAGGTCACCGGCCTAGGGCCGGACAGCGTGACCGTACGAAGGGTCAGCGCCTACAAGGCCCTGGCAAACGAGACCCGGGGCACGCGCAAAGCGGTCCGGATCAGCGAGGACTTCACCTCGTCGGTGGCGGGCACCCAACCGACTCCGAGTGGCCCGGCAAAAATCGAGGGCAGCGGCACCGGCAAAGGCGCATATTATGTCGGCAGCGACGGCCGCTATCTGGGAGGCGAATGGCAGCAGCAGTCCTCGCTGAGAATCTCGGGGTCCTTTGCGCCCCAGCCGCTACCAATCACGATCGTTCAAAAGACCACAGTCACTGCCCTCAAGTGACCGGAGAGACAGCGTGAAGCGCATTCTGGCGATGGCGGCCTCGCTTGCGGTGGCCGCCTGTAGCTCGGCCACGTCGGGAACCGGGGAGCCGGGCGGCGGTCCTACCCCAGAGCCTGGCCCGAGTGCCCCTGGTGTGCCCGCACCAACCGGTGTGATCTACCGGCCGATCCGAGGCGCCGGATACACCCTTCAACGGCGCGATAGCCTGACGCTCCAGCTGCCCGGCGGCGCCAGCCAGCAACAGCTCATCGACCGCACCGCCTATCTCAACCTGACCCTCGTCCCCGACACGACGGGGTATCAGGTCACCATCGTGCTCGATTCGCTCCAGGCATCGGCGGGTGGAGTGCCTGCAGTACTGGATTCGCTGGTCCCCGCGTGGGGAACCCGCTGGAACGGCAGACTGACTCCCGAAGGCAAGCTCTCGGCGCTGACCGCCGATCGCTCCACTACCCTGGGGGATCAGGTCGGATCCACGCTCCGCAGCCTCTTCCCCTCGCTGCCGTCAGGCGGGGTGCGCAGCGGCATGGAATGGACCGATACCACCGACGTTCCCATCAGGGCGGACGCCTTTGATGCGACCGAGCATGGGGTTACGAGTTATCGCGCGGTCGACAGCGACGACCCGCGGGCCAAGAAGGCAATCAAGCTGGAGAGCAACGGATCGTACCAGCGCACCGGAAAGGGAGTGCAGTTCGAGCAGCAGTTGGAGATGTCCGGCAGCGGCACCCGGACCGCGACACATTATCTGGGCCAGGATGGCGTCCTGATCTTGGCCCGGGGCAGCGACGCGGGCGAGATGACCATCTCGGTGCCGGCCGTCGGTCAAACGGTGCCGGTGAAGCAGGCGGGGAGCTATACCATTACCGCCGTGCGGCAGGCCAAACGGTAGCTTGGCCTAAAAAACCGTATTCGGATCGCGGCCCAGCTCCTGGACGCTCCGAACCTCGCTTTTCTCCGTCTCGTCCGAGGCTTGTTCGCCCTCACGCTGCCGCAACCGTTCGATGCGATCGACGGCGCCCACCTTGATCCGGCCGATCGTGCCGCCCAGCCGACGGCGGACCTGGGCCCCGCTCTCGGGGGCGAGCAAAGCGGCGACGCCGGCGCCGATCACCAAGCCGGCCACCGCGATGATCCGCTTCTCTCTCCGCGATTGATTCCTCCGCCTCCGAATGTCGCGCTGCAGCTGAGCCACCGCCTCGGCGGCCTCGCCTCGAAGGCTTCTCAGCCCCCGTCCGACGCGCTCCCGGGTCTTGCCCCCTTCCTCGGGAGCCAGGAGAATCGCCGCACCGGCTCCCAGCGCCGCCGCCAGCACCGCCAACGCCACGAAGCCACCACGCTCGCCGGCCGGTGAGAGGTCGGCTGCTCCGTTTTCGTCGGGTGCTCCGTTTTCCAGGTTGTCGTTCATGTCTGCCATAAAACCTCCGACATCCGTCTTGATGACACTGAGAATCAATCCACGAGCCTCAGCGGCATCACCAGGGCCAGATAACTGGCCGGATCATCCCAACCCACCGGTTCACACGTCGCGGCCCGCTCCGGGGCTTTGAACGTCATCCTTACCTCATCGGTCGGGATGTACTTCAGAATCTCGAGAAGATACGCTGCATTGAAGCCGATCTCGAGTGGATCGCCCTCGTAGCTGACGTTCAGCTCCTCCTGCGCCTCACCGAGGTCCGGGGTCTGAACCGAGAGTTTGCACGAGCCATTGGCAAACGCCATCCGGATCCGGTGGGTCTGGTCGCTCGCCACGATGCTCATGCGGCGCAAGGCGGAGGTGAGTGCCGCCTTGTCCGCCGTGGCCACCTTGTCGTTCTCCCGCGGGATCACCTGCTCGTAGTTCGGGTAGGGCCCTTCGATCAGGCGGGTAAAGATCTGGGTTGCACTCGACCGGAACCCGAGGTGGTTCTCGCTGCGGGCGATCTCCACGATCTCGTCGGTCCCGAACAGGCGCCGGATCTGCTCCAGGGCCTTGGGCGGCACGATCAGGTCGGCCTGCGAGGCTCCGCTCGCTTCGACCGTCGGCACGTCCATCCGGGCCAGCCGGTGGCCGTTGGTGGCCACCATGCGCATCCGCTCGGGCCGGAGCTCCCACAACACCCCGTTGAGGATGGGGCGGCTTTCCTCGGTGCTCGCGGCAAAAGCCACATGGCCGATGAGCTTCTGGAGCTCCCGGGAGGAGGTGCGCCAGCCACCCTCGAACTTGACGCTGGGGAACGCGGGGAACTCCTCCCGCGGCAGCCCGAGGAGCTTGAATCTCGAGCGGCCGCATTCGATGCTCACCCGCTGCTCTCCGGAGGCGGTCAGGCGGATGGCGGCACTGGGCAGCTCACGCACGATCTCGACCAGCTTACGGGCCGGGAGGGTGATGGCACCTTCCTGATCGACCGATGCCGAGACGGTGGTGCTGACCGAGATGTCCAGATCGGTGCCTGAGAGACGGATGCCGTCCTTGGTTGCCTCGAGCAGGATATTGGACAGGATCGGCAGCGTCGTCTTGGCGGGCACACTGGCCGCCACGGCAACGAGACCTTCCTGGAGTTGCTCCCGCGTGATGGTGAGCTTCATTCCGCTCCTCAGGAGGCTATGATCAAGTACTACTCTTCCATATTAAAATACTTAGTAGCCGTAGTAGAGGGCCTTGAAATGTGGAGCGCCGCCACAACGAGTCGGGCCGCCCGCACTTACGACCTTCCGGTACTGTCGACAGCGTGTGTACGATGGGGATGATGCCCGGCCACGCTGCCATGATCTCCACTACTATCCAGAATTCCCACAGCCGACGAAGTGCGCGGGGATTACTCTGCGCACAACTCCTGGCGCGCGTGCTCCACTCGCTCGCGAAAACCGCGATCGCGCGACATCTGGCGGCTCACCTTGTCCACGCTGTGAATCACGGTCGAATGATCCCGGCCGCCAAACGCCTGACCGATTTCCACCAGCTGCATTTCCAGTAGCTCACGGGCCAGGTACATCGCGATCTGTCGCGGCACGGTGAGCGTCTTGATCCGGGCCTTGGACCTGAGCCCCTCCGGAGTCACTCCCCAGCGCCGGGCCACGACTTCCTGCACCTTGTTGATCGAAGGCATCGCCTTCGGCGCTGCCAGGCCATCCTCTCCCGGGCGGATCTTGTCCGAAAGCGCCTCGCGAGCCAGCTCGATCGACACCTCTTTGTGCTTTAACGACGCGAACAGCAGCAACTTAATGATACAGCCCTCGAGCTCGCGCACATTGGAGCGGACGTGCTCCGCAATGAACCGGAGCACGTCGTCCGGGATGGTGAGCTCGAGGTGATCCTGCTCCTGCTTCTTCCGCAGGATGGCGATCCGGTGCTCCAGGTCAGGCTGGCCGATATCGGCCACCATGCCCCACTCGAAGCGGCTCACCAATCTGGCCTCAAGGCCGGGAAGCTCCTTGGGAGGCCGGTCCGACGTCAGGACGATCTGCTTGTTGCCCTCATAGAGGGCGTTGAAGGTATGAAAGAACTCCTCCTGCGTCATTTCCTTGCCTTCGAGGAAATGCACGTCGTCCACCAGGAAGAGGTCGACGTCGGTCCGGTAGCGCCGCCGGAACTCGGGCATGGTCCGGCTGTGGATGCTCTCGATCACCTCGTTAATGAACTGCTCAGCGCCCACGTAGAGCACCCTGGTGTCGGGGTGCCGTTCACAAACCGTGTGGGCGATGGCTTGCATAAGGTGGGTCTTGCCGAGCCCCGTGGCCCCATAGATGAAGAGGGGGTTGTAGGTCTTCCCCGGCGACTCGGCGGCGGCATGGGCCGCGGCGGCCGCCAGCTCGTTCGATTTCCCGATAACGAACGTGTCGAAGGTGTAGCGCTCGTTGAGGGGCTGGGTACTCGGATTGACCTGCGTGCCGGTGGCCGCGGGGGCGGACGGCGCCACGAAGAAGTCCATCTGCGGCCGCTTTTGCCGCTCGTCGTTAACCCGGAAGACGATCGACGTCGGCTGTCCCAGGACCGGCTCGGCCAGACGCGACAGGAGCGTCGCGTGCTTCGTCTCATTCCACTCCACCGCGAACTGGTCGGGTGCCCCGATGATCAGGCGGCCCTCATCGAGGGCGATAGCCTCAGTGGGCTCGAGCCACGTCCGGATCGTGTGGTCTGGAAGTTCGCGATGCGCCTCGTCGAGGATGCGCTTCCATGCGTCTTTTGCGGACAGCTGCATCGGTACTCGAAAACGGAAGGAATTTTTTCTAGGGCGAGAGATGTTACGGGTGGGTTGTGGAAAAGTCAATCGGGGCTTGACAGGACGAGGACGGGAAAGATGGAAAGGACGGGAGGCCGGGAAGGAAAAGAAAAAATCTATTGTCGTCGCTCCTTACCGACCTGCTCGGCTTTCCCGTCCCTCCGGCCGCGTCATCTTGACCCAAATGCTCAGACAAGACTAACTTCCCCGGCTCACTTGGGAGGATTTTCAGGATGAAGCCGTCTTATCGGCCGCGCAACAAGCGCCGGATCAACAAGCATGGGTTCCGCGCCCGGATGGCCACCCGCTGGGGACGTGCGGTGCTCTCCCGCCGGCGGAAGAAGGGTCGCAAGCGGCTCACCGTGTCGCTCCCGTCGAAACACGGGGGTTCCTGACGGGTTCGGCGCGCCTGCCGCGAGCCCACCGGCTCGCGCGCGCGTCCGACATTCGCCGCTGCCTCACCCACGGCCGGCGTCGCCGGTTCGAGCATCTGGACATGATTTGGACGGACAATTCAACGGGCCAGCCACGGATGGGACTGATCGTTCCCAAGTTTCAGTCGTCCGCGGTGGCCCGCAATCGTTTACGGCGGCGCCTGCGGGAGATCTGGCGTCGCGAGATCCAGCAACGGCAGCCGGCGTGGGATCTGGTCATCAAGGCCCGTCGGGAGGCCTACGCCGCCAGCTTCGAGGCGCTTCAGTCCCAAGTGCTCTCCTGGCGCGACACCGTTCTGGGTGCCGGGTGATCCGTGCCGGAGCTTTTCCAGTTGCCGCGCCGCGTCCTCGCCCTGCTCATCCGGGGCTACCAGCGAGGGATTTCTCCTGCGCTGCCGCCGAGCTGCCGGTTCACCCCCTCCTGCTCCCAGTATGCTCTCGAGGCGGTCACGCGGCACGGCGCGCTCAGGGGCACCTGGCTCGCCGCTCGCCGTCTCGTCCGCTGTCATCCGTTTCATCCGGGCGGGTTCGACCCTGTCCCCTGACGCTGTGAACTGAGTCCATGGACCGTCGTACCATCTGGGCGATTCTGCTGATGATGGTTATCGCAATCGCCCCTGCAATTTTCTTCAAGAAACCGCCGGTAGGCGGGGAAGCGGGTAAGCCGGTAAGCGGAGCCGATAGCGCCGCTCCAGCGACTCCCTCCACTCCACGCGACCGGGGAGCGTCGGACTCGGCGGCGGTTCTGCCGAGGGCTCCAGCCGCCACGTCGCGCGATAGCGGCGGGTCGGCTTCCCCGCGTACCCGGTTACCCGCTTCCTCGCCTGGAGCCGAAGGCGCGACCGAGGATACGGTCAGCGTCACCTCGCCGCTCTACACCTACGGCATCAGCACCCGCGGTGGCCGGCTGGTCGAGGCGACGCTGTCCCGCTATCGCTCGATGGCTCCGGGGCAAAAGGGCCAACTGGCGCAGCTCCTTCCTCCCCATAGCCGACTCCTCGGCCTGACACTGGTCCGGGGCCAGGACACCATCCCGCTGCACGATTGGCCGTTCACCGCATCCGCGGAGAGCCTCGACGTCAAGGGCCCAACGACGCTCAAGCTGAGCGGCGCACGGAACGGCATCAACGTCGATCTGACCTACATCTTCCGCCCGGATGACTACCAGATCGGGGTGGAGGGCCACGTCACAGGGGTGGGACCGAACGGCGGGTTGCTGCGGGTCGGGATGGGCCCGACCATCGCCAACACCGAGGCCGACTCCAACGAAAACCATCGCGCCCTGGCCCTGGTCACCAAGCACAGCGAGACCGAGCGCACCGATTTCTCCGGCCTCAAGCCGGGCGAGCCCAAGACGGTAAGCGGGCCGTTCGAATGGGCGGCGGTCAAGTCGAAGTACTTTGTCACCGCGGTGCTGGCACTCGACAGCACCCGGGGTGGCATCAGCGGCGCCACGGCAACGGCGCCGGCCGGTGCGGGGGGCAAGCCGAGCCAGGCCGATGTGGAGCTCAGCATACCGGTTCCCCCCAGCGGGAACTTCGGCTTCACGACGTATGTAGGACCCATGGAGATGGACCGGCTCAGCCGGATCGGCCACAGCTTCGACGACGTGAATCCCTATGGCTGGCCCGGATTCCGCACGATCATCCGGCCGGTGGCCGCCGGTGTGCGCTGGCTTCTGGTCTGGATGCATGAGCACCTGTATCTGGCCTACGGCCTGGTGCTGGTCATCTTCGGCATCCTGGTGCGGGCGATCCTGTGGCCCCTGAACCAGAAGGCCATGCGTGCCAACATGCAGCTCCAGGCCGTGCAGCCGCTGATGAAGGAGATCCAGGAGAAGCACAAGAACGATCCGCAGAAGGTGCAGCAGGAGATGTTCAAGCTGTACAAGGAGCACGGCGTCAATCCGCTGGGTGGCTGCTGGCCGATGCTGCTCCCGATGCCGGTGTTGTTCGCGCTCTTCTTCGTATTCCAGAACACGATCGAGCTGCGCGGAGCGTCGTTCCTCTGGCTGCCGGACCTCTCCCGCCCGGACCCGCTGTACATCATCCCCATCATCATGGGGCTCTCGATGTGGGGCCTGACCAAAGTGGGGCAGGTGGGGATGGAGCCGAATCCGCAGATGAAGATGATGCTCTACATCATGCCGGTCATGATGACGTTTCTCTTCCTGAACTTTGCCTCCGGCCTCAATCTGTACTATGCCGTGAGCAACATCGCGAGCATCCCGCAGCAGTGGCTGCTGGCGCGAGAGCGAAAGAAGCGGGCAGCCAAGGCGATCGTCGAGGTCAAGACCCGGGCGCCGGAGCCCAAACCGGCCCGGGCAAAGCGGAAGGCCTGAGCCAGAAAAATTTCGCCATCGGTCCCACGTTCCGCATGGGCTAGCTACAATGTGGGCGGCAGCGTTTTAGTTCCAGCATGCTCTCTGACCCCATCGTGGCGCTGGCCACACCGCCCGGGCGCTCGGCGCTCGCGGTGATCCGCTTGAGTGGGAACGGCGCCTTCGAGGTGGCCGAGCGGGTCATCGATGGCTTTCGCCGGAAGCCACCTCGAGTCGCAACACTGACCACCTTCCGGGATGCGTCCGGCCAGCCGATCGACCGCGGCATCTACACCGTCTTCCCCGGGCCAGGCAGCTACACCGGGGATGACCTGGTAGAGCTCTCCTGTCACGGGGGTCTCCTGGTGCCGGCCCGGCTGCTCGCGGCACTCCAGGCGGCGGGTGCCCGGCCGGCGGCGCCGGGCGAGTTCACCCGGCGTGCCGTTCTCAACGGCAAGCTCGACCTGGTACAGGCCGAGGCCGTGGGCGACCTGATCGACGCGACGGCCCCGGCCCAGGCCCAGGCCGCGCTGCATCAGCTCGAGGGCGGCCTCTCCCGCCGCCTCGCCGCGTTGCGGGAATCCCTCATCCAGGTGCAGGCCCTCCTCAGCTACGATATCGATTTTCCCGAGGAAGACGACGGCCCGGTGCCGCCCGAACGGGTGGCCCGGCAGATCGAAGCGGCGAGCGACCAGATCCGCCTGCTGGTGACGGGCGCCCCGTCGGGCGAGCGGCTGCGGGAGGGGGCCCTGCTCGTCTTCGCGGGGCGGCCCAACGCCGGGAAGTCTTCCCTGTTCAACGCCCTGCTGGGCAGCGCCCGGACGCTGGTCACCGCGGTCCCGGGTACCACCCGTGATACCGTGGAAGCCCACACCGATTTTCTGGGCTGGCCCGTGCGCCTGGCCGATACGGCCGGCTTGTGGGATGCGCCGCTGGAGATCGACCGGCTGGGTGTCGACGTCAGCCGCCGCTACGTCGCGGCCGCGGACCTGGTGCTGCTCTGCGTGGAGTCGGGACGCGAGCTGGGAGACGACGAGATCGCCGTGGCCGCCTCGAGGCCAACCCTGCTGGTGCGGACCAAGGCCGATCTTGCGGAGGAGCCGGGAGAGGGGCTCGCGGTGTCGGTCATAACCGCCGCAGGACTGGGCTCCCTACGCCGGGCGGCTGCCGAGCGGGTGTTTTCCGAGCGGATCAATCTGGCCGATCTCGAACCGGCCCTGACGCGGGAGCGGCACCGGACTGCCCTGGTTCGCGCCCAGGAAGCCCTCGCTCAGGCGGTGCCCCACCTGGGTCGGCGCGGCGACGCGGTGCTGGCGGCGCACCACGTGCGGGAGGCCACAGCCGCGCTCGACGAGTTGCTCGGCGCGGTGGACATCGAGGAGGTGTTGGATCGGGTGTTTAGCAGCTTTTGTGTGGGGAAGTGAAAAGAACAGCGTTCACGCTGTTTGAATACCACGCGCCGCATCTTCCGCCGCCTGAAAGTCCTGGGCCCCGGCGCGCACCGCCTCCGCCAGGCCTCGCTCGGCAACCAGTGCTTCGGTCATCCGGTAACCCAGATAGTAACCCGCCCGCTCAGGGATGACGCGCCCCCCGACTAATCGCGCGGATGGGCTCATGCCGCCGGAGAGGTAGCGCAACCGAAGCCCCAACCCGGTTCGGTCCAGGTCCGGTTCGACCGCCCGTCGGAGGAAGGATTCCATTTCACGCAGGCGATTGTACTGCCGGCGGGGGTAGCCGAAATAATCGGCGGCGTCGAATCCCGGCGCCACCGCCTGGGATGCGTGCACCGCGAGGCCTTCGTTGACCAGCAGCTCCCGCAGCGTCGCCCGGCTACCGGTGGTCCAGTAGTCGTAGTAGCCGCCGCCTTCGGCCACCAGCCGGCGGAGGTCGCTCGCACTGCTCGCGGAGGTGTAGCGCACGGTGTGCGCCAGTTCGTGCGCCACCCAGACCGGAATGAGATCGGGTGGGAGCCCCATGCCGTAGGTCTCCGGATTGACCCGACCGGTGAAATGCTCCAGGCACACAAACGCCACTCCGCGCCCGCCCACCACCAGCTCCCCCGCGTTGGCCCCGCCCAGTCCTACCATGAGATAGATGTCGGTGGGCCCATCGACGCCGATCAGCTCCTCGGCCCGAGCGATGGCCTCTTCGGCGAGCTGGACGATGTCGGTGGAAGCTGCCAGGGCGTACAGGTCGCCGCGATCGGCATTGAGTGCGGCGGTGACGATTTCGTCGGCGTGGGGGGCTTCGGGATCGAGAACGTAGTTACGCCAGTAGGCGTCGAGGATGAGGCGATGAGCTTCGCGGTATTGCCGATACGCCGCTTCGCGGTCGGCGGACTCCAGAACCGAAAGAAAATCCGGAAGGAGATTAATCAGCACGCGAGAGGATACGAAAACAACCGCAGAGATGCAAGAGACAATGAGAAGTGAGAAGTAAGAGGTGAGAAGTAAGAAAAGTGGCCGGAAACGGAAAAGGGGCCCGTAACTGCCTGGGGACCCCTTCTCACTGCTTACCTCTCACCTCTCACTCCCCTAATGGTCCTGCTTTTTCTTCCGCGCTACTTCGTCGAGGAACCGCCGCTCCGCCGGGGTGAGGCTCGAGATGCCTCGCTGGCTGATCTTGTCGAGCACCCGGTCGACTTCAGCCGTGACGGGATCAGACTCGGTCCCGCGGCGGGGGCGCATCGGGGTGACTGGCGTGTGGCGCTCCGGCTCGGAGGCGCCGGATTGCACCATCACGACCCGTTCCACCGAACGGGTCGGTACGGAGGAACTCCGGCGCGAGAAGGACTGCACCTTGAAGAAGAAGAAGCCGAAGAGCGCGCCGCCCACGTGAGCCAGGTGAGCGATCCCATCGTTGGGCCAGAGCCGGGAGCCGATCACATCGAGGGCCACGAGGCCCAGGACCAGGGTGCGGGCCTTGATGGGTACCGGAATGGGAAAGACGATCAGCTCCGCGTCGGGCCAGAAACAGGCAAACGCCACCGCCACACCCAGCACCGCTCCGGACGCGCCCACGAAGGCGCCGACGGGCATGATGCCGCCCAGAAGCAGGGAGAAGACCGCGGCGCCGACGCCACAGTAGAGGTAATAGAGGATGAAGTTCCGACTGCCCATCCGGCTCTCCACCGCGGTGCCAAACACGTACAGCATCAACATGTTGGCCAGGAGGTGCAGAAGGCCGGCGTGCACGAACATGTAGCTCACGAAGGTCCACGGACGGATGAAAGCGGTCCGGGGAGAGAACTGCAGTGCCTGGAAGATCTCGCGCGAGGTGAACAGCGTCATGAGCAGGAGCAGCACCATCGCGTTGGCGGCGATGAGGCGACCCACCCATGGGGTTATCCGGTATGAGGGAGACGATTTCATGGACAACGCCTTTTAGCTCTGATTCGCCGAGCCTTCCGACCGCGCCTCGACCCGGGTGCGCCGGGCAGAACGACAGATTCGTTCGCACAGCTCGGGGAACTCGATGCCCACCGCCCGTGCAGCCTGGGGCATGAGACTCGTGGCCGTCATGCCGGGCAGGGTGTTTACCTCTAAACAGAAGAGTTCACCGGCCGGTGTCAAGCGAAAATCGACGCGGGAGTAGCCGCCGAGCTTCAGCGCCTCGTGCGCCAGCAGGCTGAGCCTGCCACATTCCGCAGCAACCGCCCCGGGCAGGTCTGCCGGGAAGATCTCCTGGGACATCCCCGGCGTGTATTTGCACTCGTAATCGAAAATTTCATGCCGCGGGATGATCTCTCCTACCGCCAGGGCCCGGCCCTCCAGCACGCCGACCGTCAGCTCCCGTCCGGGGACGAACCGCTCGATCATGATCTCATCATCGTACTGCCCGGCCAGGATCACCGCAGCCTCATAGTCCTTGGCACTCTTTACCACCGTGAGTCCGACCGTGGAGCCCTGTTTTGAGGGCTTCACCACTACCGGCCATCCAAAATCGCGATCTACCTGGGAACGCGATGCGGGCGCCATCACCCAATCCGCGGTTTGGACCCCTACCGCTCGAAACAACCGCTTGGAGATGTCCTTGTCCATAGCCATGGCGCTCCCCAACCGGCCACTCCCGGTATAGGGGACGCCCACCATCTCGAGCAGGGTCTGGATGGTCCCGTCCTCCCCACGGCCACCATGAAGTGCAAGGAACAGCACCTCCGCCTCCTTGACCACGGCCAGATTGGCCAGGCCGGAGAGCAGGAGCCCACGCTCCAGGGCGTGGAGCCGGTCGATGGATGGCGGCTCGCTCCCTACGACGCCGGAGAGGAGCGCGGCTTCGTCCGACTGGGGTATGTAGCCCCGGGCGGTGTCCACCACCGCCACCTCATGGCCGCGGGAGCGGAGCGCCGCTATCACCTGAACCGCCGAGGCCAGTGCCACATCGCGCTCGGACGAGGTGCCACCCGTCAATACGGTTACGCGCATGGTCTTCTCAAGAAGCGTGGACAGTGAACGGTGAACGGTAAACGGGAATAACAGACAGGGAGCCCGATTGGTCTCCCCGTTCACTTTACCGTTGCCGTTGACGCACTTCTAGCGGGTCCCAATCAGTTGCTGTAAGACGTCGTACCGGCTCACGATGCCGATGAGTTTGCCATCCTTGCGGACCAATGCGGCCGGACTCTCGCGGGTGAGCATGGCACCGAGGCGATCGGTGGGACAGTTGGCCTCGACCTCGGGAAAGGGGGCCTCCATGATTTCGCGGACCGGACGATCGAGCAGCGACGGCTGCGCCAAGGCGCGGGTCATCAGGCTTGCTTCCACCAGCCCCCCGACCGATCGGCCGTCCTCGACCACGGGAATCTGGCTCACTCCCCAGGTGTTCATGAGATTGAGCGCCTGACGGACGGCTGCCGCCGGCGCTACGCTTACCAGCGGGGGGGCATTGGCCGGCCGGCGCTCGAGCAGCTGCTCCACCGTCGTCCGTGGTGCCTCCAGCATCTGGTTCTCCTGCATCCACTCGTCGTTGAAGACCTTCGAGAGATACCGCTCCCCGGTATCGCACAGAATCGTGACGATGAGGGCCTCGGGGTTGTCCAACTCGCGGGCAAGGTCCAGGGCCAGCGCAACGTTGAGTCCGGTGGAGCCGCCCGCCAGAATTCCCTCCTCGCGTGCCAGGCGGCGGGCCATCATCAACGAGGTTCGATCGGAGACCTGCCGGAACTCGTCAATCGAATCGAACCAGATGGTACTGGGGATCTTGTCCCCGCCGATCCCTTCGACCTTATAGGGGTGCCCCTCGCCCATGGCGTGGGTCCTGTGGTACTGGGTGTAGAGGGACCCCACCGGGTCGCCCGCGACGACCCTGACCTTCGGGTTCTTCTCCTTGAGGTACCTGCCGGCCCCGCTGACCGTCCCGCCGGTCCCTGCCCCCGCCACCAGGTGAGTGACCCGACCGCCGGTCTGCTCCCAGATCTCGGGCCCTGTTGTCGCGTAGTGCGCCTCGGGATTGATCTCGTTGTAGAACTGATTCGCCAGAATGGCGCCCGGCGTCTCTTTCGCAATCTGCTTGGCCTTCATCACGTAGTGGTCGGGATGATCCGGGGGGACGGCGGTCGGCGTGATCACGACTTCTGCACCAAAGGCCTTGAGCAGCCGGACCTTCTCCTGGGACATCTTGTCGGGCATGGTGAACACGCAGCGGTATCCCTTGAGCGCCGCCGCGATGGCAAGGCCCACCCCGGTGTTGCCGCTGGTTCCCTCGACGATGGTCCCACCCGGCCGGAGCTCACCGCGGCGCTCGGCGTCTTCGATGATGGCGAGGCCGATCCGGTCCTTCACCGAGCCTCCCGGATTCACATACTCGGCCTTGCCGTAGATGGGCGTCCTGAGGCCAATGCCCACACGTGCGAGGCGGATGAGTGGGGTCCAGCCGACCGTCTCGAGAACCGATTCATACGGCTTGAGGTGCTGGGGTAGGCTCATGGAGTCGGGTTCCTGGGACGGCTGCGGGGGCCGCGGAACTGCACCGGCTGAATGAATGGCGCGGCGATGGGGCGTCCCTGGTGCAGCGCCGGGGAGAATCGCAGCTCCGGGCGAGCCCACCAGCGCGGCAGAATCGAGGGCGGGGTACCCGCTCGACTCCGCGATGCGGGTGGAATCGGGGATTACGTGGCCGGCGGAGTCGACGTAGAGCCGGAGGAGCACCTGACCCTCGATCCCCTGTTCCAGCAGCGCGGGTGGATATCGCACCGGAGAAACGGCGTTGATGGCCACGGGCGGCTCCTCGGCCGGGGTCACCGGTGGGGGGGCGTTCCGGTCCACCAGCCTCATGGTTCCGTCACTCTTTCGCTCACACGCCACCAGGGCTATCGCGAGTACTGCGGCGCTCCGGGTCGGTCTCATCATGAAGACAATCAGCCGCGGACGCGCCCGGACAGGAACTCCATCATCTCCGCTCCCCGGCCCGGCGCTTGAAGTCCGCCAGACGATTGAGAGCCTCGATCGGGGTCAGCGTATCGACGTCCAGCGATTTGAGCTCTTCCACCATAGGATCGGGCCGGGTGCCTTCGCCGAAGAGCGGGAGCTGTCCCGGGTCACGTGACAGCGGGGGTGGTGATCCCGGTACCATGCGGTGCTCACCCTCCAGCGTCACCAGTATTTCGCGCGCCCGGCCCACGACCGCGTGGGGGAGGCCGGCCAGCTGGGCGACATGGATGCCATAGGACCGGTCGGTGCCGCCGGGCTGGAGCCGGTGGAGGAAGACGACGGTATCCCCGGTTTCCTGCACCGCGACGTTGTAATTCCGGGCGTGCTGGAGTCGTTCGGGCAGCTGCATCAGTTCGTGATAATGGGTGGCGAACATCGTCTTGCAGCCCACCCGGTCGTGCAGATGTTCCGTCACCGCCCAGGCGATGGCCACCCCGTCATAGGTGGAGGTTCCGCGACCGATCTCGTCCAGCAGCACCAGGCTTCGCGGGGTGGCGTTGTGGAGGATGGCGCTGGTTTCGCTCATCTCCACCATGAAGGTGGACTGGCCCCCCGCCAGGTTGTCGCTGGCTCCCACCCGGGTAAAGAGGCGGTCCACGGTGCCCACCGAAGCCTCGGCGGCCGGTACGAATGATCCGATCTGTGCCAGCACCACGCAAAGGCCGATCTGCCGGAGAATGGTGGACTTTCCCGCCATGTTGGGGCCGGTGACGAGGGCGACACGCTCCGATTCGGTGAACCGGGCGTCGTTCGGGATGAAGGATTCTCGCTGCATCATCCGCTCGATCACCGGGTGCCGGCTCTCCTTGAGGGTGAGGTCGAAGCGGTCCGAGATCTCGGGGCGGACGTAGCGTCCCTCCACGGCCCGTTCGGCCAACCCGGCCCACACATCCAGCCGGGCCAACACCTGCGCCGTGCGCTGGATTCTCCCGATCGCCTGCGCCACGAGGCCGCGGAGGGAGCCGAACAGCTCCGCCTCCCGGGTGCCCATCCGCTCCTCGGCGCCGAGGACCCGGGCCTCGTAGTCCTTGAGCTCGGGGGTGACGTAGCGCTCGGCGGTGGAGAGGGTCTGCCGCCGCTCGTAGTCTGCGGGTACCCGGCCGGTGTGGGTGTGGGTCACCTCGAGATAGTAGCCGAACACCTTGTTGAACCCGACCTTGAGCGACGGGATACCGGTGCGATCCCGCTCTCGCTGCTGGAGCGACGCGATGTACTGCCGGCCTCCGTCCCTGAGCGATCTGAGCTCGTCGAGCTCGGTATCGTAGCCGGGGCGGATGACCCCGCCATCCGCCAGCGTGGGGGGAAGCCGCTCGGCCAGCGCCGCGGCGAGCTGAGTGCTGAGATCGGCCAGCAGGTCGAGCTCGTCGGCGGCCTGGGCCAGGGCCACACTTTGCCGGCCGTGCGGGAGGGGGGATCCCGCCAGCTCGTTGAGGGCGCCGGCCACGTCGGGGAGCCGGTGAAACGAGTCACGCAGGGCGCCCAGCTCCCGGGGGGTGGCGCGGCCTGCCGCCGCACGCCCGGCCAGGCGCTCGACGTCTCGCACACCATCCAACGCCTCCCGGAGCCGGGCCCGGCCTCGACCGTCCCGGACGCTCACCTCGACCGCATCGAGCCGCAGGTTCACGGCGGCGGGATCCCGCAGCGGGGAGAGCAGCCACTGGCGCAGGAGCCGGCCGCCCATCGGGGTCAGCGTGGCGTCGATGACCTCGAGGAGGGTGCAGCCCCGGGCTCCGGCCCGGAGCGGCTCCACCAGCTCCAGGTTCCGCCGGGTCATCTCATCGATCCAGAGGAAAGTTTCGCTTCGGCGTACGACGGGACGAATGAGATGGGGGAGGCCACCGGGCTGAAGCTCGCCGAGATATCGGAGCAGGGCACCGGCAGCCCCGATCGCGGGATCGTCCTCCGGGCCCACACCGAGCCCGTCGAGCGACGCGAGGCTGAAGCGGCGAGCCAGCTCCTCTCGCGCGAGGTCGGGGTCGAATTCCCATTCCTCACGTACCGTGAGGAGCGGGGAGGCGGGGAAGCGGGGAGGCGGGGAGGCGTTGCCTGCGGTGACGATCTCGGCTGGCGCGAGTCGAGACAACGCCTCTTCCATACCATCTGAGTCTACCGTCTCCAACACGAATTCCCCGGTACTCAGATCGACAGCTGCAAGGCCGATTCCGGGTCGGTCAGGCCTCCCCGCCTCCCCGCTTCCCCGCCCCACAGCCACAATCCAGTTATTCCGCCCTCCAGCAACCCAGCCTTCCTGCATCAGTGCGCCGGGCGTCAGGGTCTCCACTACCTCCCGGCGCACCAGCCCGCGGGCGAGCTTGGGGTCCTCCACCTGCTCGCAGATGGCCACCCGGTGCCCGGCGCCGACCAGCTGCCGCAGGTACTCGGCGGCGGCCTTCACCGGCACGCCGGCGAGGGGCACGCCATCGCCCCGGGAGGTCAGAGTTATGTCGAGGATTCGAGCGGCGAGCCGGGCGTCTTCGTGGAACATCTCATAGAAGTCGCCGACCCGATAGAACAGGATGGCGTGCGGGTGCTGCGCCTTCACCTCCCGCCAATGCTTGAGCATTGGCGGGGTCGGTGCGGCACTGTCCCGGCTGGCGAGGGGCATGAAGGCAATATAACAGTCGCCCTCATGCGTCAGGCGCGATCTTCTCCAGCTCCTTCATATCCTTCTTGGTCAGTCTGATTTCCGCCGCGGCGACGTTTTCCTCCAAGTGCTCCACCGACGACGTGCCTGGAATCACCAGCATCGCAGGCGAGCGGGCCAACAGCCAGGCAAGCGCAACCTGGTAGATGGTTGCTCCGTGCCGCGCCGCCACCTGATGCAGCGCAGGCGCCTCCAGGGCGCCGGCCGAGAGCGGGAACCAGGGGATGAACGCCAACCCCTCGCGCTCGCAGTACTCGACCTCCTTCTCCCATTTCCGGTCGGTCACGTTGTAGAGGTTCTGCACCGAGACGATCGGTAGCACCTTCCGGGCCCGCTCGATGTCGGCCACCGTCACTTCGGAAAGTCCGACATGGCGGATCAGCCCCTCTCGCTGGAACTCGCGCACCGCCTCGAGCTGTTCCTGGGCCGGTACCTTGGGATCGATCCGGTGCAGCTGCCACAGGTCGATCCTCTCGAGGCGGAGCCGCTTGAGGCTGTCCACCAGGTTCTGGCGGAGAAACTCGGGCCGGCCGTTCTCGACCCACCGATCCGGGCCCGGGCGCTCGAGTCCTCCCTTGGTGGCGATCACCAACCCGGGATAGGGGTATAGCGCGTCGGCGATGAGCTGCTCGGCGATGTGGGGTCCATAGGAATAGGCGGTGTCGAAAAAGTTCACCCCTAGCTCGACGGCTCGCTGCAGCACCAGGACGGCCTCTTTGGGATCTTTCGGGGGTCCCCAGATGCCTTTCCCGGTGAGGCGCATCGCGCCGAAGCCCATGCGGTTGACCGTCAGGTCGCCTCCGAGTGTGATGGTTCCCGCGGCTGCAGCCGGGGCGCCAGGAATGGTGTTAACGGTGGTCATTGAATAGTTCCTCGGTTGCGGTACATGAGTGTTCGCTCCATGCTTACCCCGATGACTGAGCCCTTCCACTTCGCCTTCTTCGTGCGCGACCTGGCCTCTACCCGCCGGTTCTATGGGCAGGTCCTGGGCTGCCGGGAAGGCCGGAGCACCGACAGCTGGGTCGACTTCGACTTCTTCGGCAACCAGATCTCAGCTCACAACACCGGCAGACCTGCACCAACCGAGAACACGGGATTGGTCGAAGGCGTTCCCGTACCGATGCCCCACTTCGGTGCCCTGCTCCCTTGGGATGTATTTGAGGCGGTGGCCGCCCGGATCCGCGCCGCCGGAATCAGCTTCGTGCTCGAGCCTCGGATCCGGTACCCCGGCCAGCCCGGAGAGCAGGCCACGATGTTCCTCCTCGATCCCAGCGGCAACGCCCTCGAATTCAAGAGCTTCAAACATCCGGAGCACGTCTTCACGGCATGAGGCCGGCGTCGGTCGTCATTGTCGGGGCCGGGGTGATGGGGGCGAGCGTTGCCTACCACCTCGCCGCCCGCGGATGGCGCGACGTGCTGGTGGTTGATCGCAGCGCCGGTCCCGGCCAGGGAAGCACCGGCGTGGCCACCGGTGGCTTCCGGGCCCAGTACGGAACGGCGATCAATGTCCGGTTGTCGCTGTTCGCGCGGGAGAGGTTTCTGCGCTTTCGGGACGAGATCGGAGCCGACCCGGGGTATCTCCCGGCGGGATACCTCTGGCTGGCCGGGACCCCGACGGAGCTCGACATACTTCGGGCGGGGCTCGAGGTTCAGCACGCGGAGGGATTGCACGAGGTAAAAGAGATCAGCCCGGAGGATGTAGCACTCATCAATCCAGCGGTGCTGCGGGATGGCGTCATCGGGGGGACGTTCTGCCCCACCGACGGCTTCATCGCTCCGCTTCAAGTGCTCAACGGCTACCTCGCGGCTGCGCTCCGGCGGGGTGTTCGGGTAGAATGGGATACCGCAGTCACGGGTCTGATCAGCGGCCCGGACGGAGGAATCGTCGCGGTAGAAACCTCCCGCGGCCGCATTGCCACCGACGCGGTCGTGAACGCGGGCGGAGCCTGGGCCGCCGACCTCGCGGAGCACGCTGGTTTTTCTCTCCCGGTTACTCCCCTGCGGCGACAGATCGCCGTCACGGTGCCATGCGACCTGCTGCCGCCCACCACTCCGATGACGATCTTCGCGGGCGACGGCTTCCACTTCCGCGTTCGGGACGGCCGTGTGCTCCTCCTGTGGCCATCACCGGGCAGCCCGGGAGACCCGTTCGATATCAGCGTCGATCGGGACTGGATCGACGCGGTCACCGCCATGGCGCACCGCCGGGTGCCAGTCCTGGGCGATGTCGCCATTGACCTCGCCAGCTGCCGGGCCGGACTCTATGAGATGTCGCCGGACAAACACGCCATACTCGGGGCGGCGCCCGGCTGCGCCAACCTTTTTCTGATCAACGGCTCCTCCGGTCACGGGGTCATGCATGCCCCAGCGCTCGGCCAGCTGCTGGCCGAGATCATGTCGGATGGCTCGGCTTCCAGCCTGGACGTCACCGCGCTGCGCCCCTCCCGGTTCGCAGAGGGCAGGCCAAACCAGGTCTCCGGCCTGCTCTAGGGAGGCTTCGGGGCAAGGGGTTGTCGCCCGGGCCCGGGTCGACAGATATAATGGGTACCCAACAGCACCTCGGTCGCGCGGGCCAAGGCCCTCATTTGAAGGAGGCATCTCATGCGGCTCCGCACGCTGCTCCTCATCGGCGGTCTCCTCGGCCTCGCGTTCGGGACCGGCTTCCTTCTGGCTCCGAGACCCATGCTTACGCTCTATGGAGTGGCGGCCGAACCGTCGGTGGTCTTGCTGGCCCGCTTCTTCGGCGCGGCCCTGGTGCAGGTCGGGCTGGTCTTCTACCTCATTCGGGACGTAGGAGATCCGAAAACTCAGCGCGGCGTGATAATCGGCTCCTTCCTCGGCTCCGTCGCCGGCCTGGTCGTGGCGCTCACTGGACAGTTCTGGGGCCTGGTCAACCAGTTCGGGTGGTCCACCGTCGCCATCTACGGCCTGCTGACGCTGGGTTACGGTTCATTCATGTTCGGAAGACCGACTCCGCCTTCGTGAGGAGGACCCGTGACTCACGCTCTCAATGCGATCATCGCCTCCCTCGTGGTTTCCGGGGCGTCCATGTGGGGCGCTCACCCCTCCTGGGCGCAGGTCGACCCCGGCTCGCGCATTCGGGTCACCACCGCCCACGGCTCTCATCGGGGGCGCCTGGTATCGTTGGACGGCGACAGTCTGCGGTACACCAGGTCAGATACGACCAGGGTAACGGCGTTACCCCTGGCATCGGTCGTCCGGCTGGAGCGCAGCGTTGGGAAGCGTTCGGCAGCGGGGCGCGGCGCGTTAATCGGAGGCTTGATAGGAGGGGGGTTCGGCCTGTTTCTGGGAATCGCCGCATCCACGGATAACAGCGGCTGGTGGGAGGTGGGACCGGAGGATGTCGCGGCTGTCACCGCGGTTGTGGGCGCGGCCGGGGCGGGCATCGGCGGCCTCATCGGAGCGGCTTCCAAGCGCGACCGCTGGGAGACGGTTCCTCTTTCACCTGGGGTGGCGGGAAAATAACGGAGGTATTCTTCTGCATGCTGTGCCAACGCTGCGGTGAACGCGAGGCCGAGATCTTCCAGACCCAGCGCCTGGGCGACAAGCTCTACGACAGCAGCCTGTGCTCGGTCTGCGCCAAGCAGGACTATGGTGTGTTCCTCGGTGCGCTCCTGCAATCGCAGGCAGCGGGCGCGCCGCCGCTGACCCCGGAGGACCAGCAGGAGCTGCGCCGGGTGTTGGACGAGGCCGCTCCCCGCGAGGAAGACCAGCGGGAAGGCTGAAATAGAACGGGGCCGGCGTGGAGCCGGCCCCGTTCGCCATGCACGCTCGGACTCGAGCGCCGCCACTACCTGTCCTCCTCCGACTCGCACTCCTCCAACGAGTCGCTCACAATCCTGCCCGACACCAGCACCGAATCACTCACCGAATCCACCGTCGCCGCGCTCGAGTCACTTACCGCGGGGACCGGTACAGTGGTCGTGTCCGCCACCACCGCTCCACGCCAGGTCTCGATGTCCGCCTGGAACTGGCTGGAGAGGGCCGTCAGGTCCACCGGAGTCGATTCCGGCTTCTGCTCGCTGGTCACCCGGGCGAGCCCGACCGACGCCTTCTCATAGGTGCTGTCCACCGCGATGGCGGCTTCGTATGCCTGTGCCGCGGCAGTGGGGTAGCCGGCGCGCTCCAGCGCTGTGCCCAGATTGTTCTGAAACACCGGCGCGTTGCTCCTGAGCTCCACGGCTCGCGCGAGCGGCGCCAGCGCCTCGGAGCTCCGATCCTGCTGGATGTAAATCAGTCCCATGTTGTTCATCGACCAGACATCACGCTCATCGATGGAAAGCGCCCGGCGGTAGGCCTGGATTGCCCCGTCCACATCTCCGAGCTCGTACCGCGCCCGGCCAATCAGGCGCAGCCCTTCGTTCGACATCGGCTCCTGCGCGAGAGCCTTCTCGATGCGCTCCAGGGCCTCTTTCGGGCGGCCGGCGTCCAGCAACACCCGGCTCGAATTGAACAGGCTCTTGCGGTGACTCGGATCGAGCTGGAGCGCCTGGTCGAAGGCGTTGAGCGCCTTTTCCTGGTCCCCCGCCTTCCAGGCGGCCATGCCGAGCATGTAGTGACCCCACGGATTCTCCGGATGGGTCGCGTTGTACGCGGCAAAGAGCTCGACCGCCTCGGGGTAGCGTCCCTCCCCAAAGACAGACTCGGCGGTCTCATACGATACGGTCGCGATGGCGGCCGGGGTCTCCACGGCTGCGGCCGATACCGTGGGGGTGGCACCGGCGGAGGTGGAGCTGGTCTTCGGCTGACCCGAACGGCCGCATCCGGCGGCAAGAGGGATCAGGATGGAAAGGACAAGCAACGGATAACGAGCAAGCGTGCCAGACATGGAACTCCTCCTTCAGTGGGGCGCGTCGGCGCCGTGAGCGGCCAGTAGACGGCTTCACTCAAGGCAAGCGGACGGCCACGCACCGAGTGACGGAGGAGATTGTTGGATTGAGTTGTGCTGCAAGGGGTTGGGCGGAGCGCCTCAGGGGCCGAAGCCGGCGATTGTGTTCCCGCGAACACGGACGGAGAAGGCTGCTTGTGTACGCCAGGACACGTCGGCTCCGAGCTCTCTCACTGCTTCTTGAGGTCGAGCCGCCGCATGATCTTGAGCAGGCTCGCGTGATCGGCCAGGCCCAGCTCCTCGGCCGTTCGGGTGATGTGCCACTCGTTCCGCTCCAGCGCGGCCACCACGATCTGACGCTCGGCCTCGACCTTGAGGCTGTGGAAGTCGCGTCCGGTGGAGGCCGGCCGCACCCGGACCTGGCTCTGCTCCTGGAGCTCGACCGGCACATGCTCGGCACGGAGTACCTCGCCATCGGCTGCGATGATCATCCGCTCGATGACGTTGCGGAGCTCGCGCACGTTGTTCCGGCTCCAGTCGTACCCCATCAGCAGGTCGAGGGCGTCGCCGGACAGCGTTTTGGGCCGAATGCGGAACCGCTCGCAGATGGCCGCGGCAAAGACGGAAGCCATCTCGGGAACATCGGAGAGCCGGTCGCGGAGTGGCGGCACCCGCAGGAGGTGGACGCTGAGGCGGAAGTAGAGGTCCTGACGGAACCGGCCCGCAGCTACCTCGGCCTCCAGGTCCCGGTTGGTAGCCGCCACCACTCTCGCCTCAACCGGGATGGGGCGATTGCCCCCGACGCGGGTAACGACGCGCTCCTCGAGAACGCGCAGGAGCTTGGCTTGAGCCGCCGGCGGCAGCTCCCCAATCTCGTCCAGGAACAGGGTGCCGCGCTCCGCGGACTCGAAGGCTCCTTTCCGGGTGGTCGCAGCGCCGGTGAAGGCCCCGCGCTCATGGCCGAAGAGCTCACTCTCGACCAGATTCTCGGGCAGGGCCGCGCTATTGATGGCGACGAATGGGGTAGCCGGACCAGGCCCGAGCCGATGAAGATCGCGGGCGACGAGCTCCTTGCCGGAGCCGCTCTCTCCCATGATCAGGACCGGACTGGGAATCGGAGCCACCCGGGCAATGGCCTCCCGCAGCCGCCGAATGGCCGGGCTATTCCCAATGAGCGAGGTCTCGCCGAGCTGGCGCTGAAGGGAGGCGACTTCGGCTCGAAGCCGCTTTCGCTCCAGCACGCTTTCGACCTCCCGGACCACGCGCTCCATCGGTTCGGCCTTGTCGATGAAGCCATACGCGCCGAGGCTCACGGCCTGGATACAGCGGTCGTAGTCACCGGTGCCGGTATAGACGATGACCGGCACCTCGCTCCCCTGCTGCTTCAGCGCACGCAAAACCCCGAAGCCGTCCATGCCCGGCATCTCGAGATCGAGGATCATGCAGTCCACGCCAGACCGGGTGACGAGGTCCAGCGCCTCACTGCCGTTCGCGGCGGTCAGCACGTCGTAGCCTCCGACCCGCTTCAGGTCGTAGGCGTACTGCTGAGCCAGGTTGGGCACGTCATCCACCACGAGCACGAGTGTCATGAGGCCGCCGGTGCGCCCGGGTCGGCGGGCAGCTCGACCACGACGCGGGTCCCGGTACCGGGCTCGGTCTCGATCCGTAGGGTGCCGTTCAGGTCGAGAATGAGACGCCGGACGATCGAGAGCCCCAGGCCGGTGCCGTCCGGCTTGGTGGTATAGAAGTCGTCGAACGCGAGATCCAACTCCTTCCGGGTCATCCCGGAACCGGTGTCCGCCACACTGATTCTCACCTTGGGCGGCTCGCCCTCACCGCCACCGGTCTCGGTGGTCACGGTGACAACGCCACCAGAGCGGGGTACCAGGCTGTCCACCGCGTTGCCCACCAGATTCTCCAGTATGCGTCGAAGCATAAGGGTGTCTCCGAGCTGCTCTTGGAAGCCCCGGGCTCAGGCTGGTGCGGAGCACGGCCCCGTCGGCCGTCGTGTTGCGAAGCACCTCTTCCACCACCGTGTTCACGTCGCACCGCGTGCGCTCGACCGCCGGCGAGAGCCGGGCATAGTTTCGGGCCAGCGTCTCGAGGTACTCCACGCTCGAGTCCAGCGTCCCCCGCCGTTCCTCGAACACCGCCGGCAGGAGGCCGGGGTCTTGCCGGGCAACCTGGGAGAAGTGGCGCAGGACGTTGCGGATCGGGGCCAGCCCGTTCTTGATGTCGTGATTGACCTGACGTGCCAGATCTCCCACCGCGGCCCTGCGTTCGGCCTCGCGCAGCCGGGCTGAACTGTTCCGGAGGCGGTCCGTCATCCCACCGAGCAGACGCGAGAGTGCGCCGATCTCATCTCGGCGCCCGCTGTCGAAGCTCTGGTCCAGCCGATCCAGGTCGATCTCTGCGGTCTTGCGCGCCAGCTCCCGGAGCGGCCGGCTGATGAGCGAGGAGAGCCAGGCCGCCAGCGCCAGGGCCACCGCAATGGTGAGCGCGATGGCCAGAATGAACCAGCGATCCACGCTCCGGCGCAGGGCCTCGAGCGTGCCGAGCGACTGGGTGATCACGAAGCGGGCGGTATCGAGGGCGACCCCGCCGCCGCGCAAGAGATCCAGGTAGGGGAGTCGAATCTCACGCACGACCCGGGCGCCTACCGCGGTCGGCTGCTCCACGCCGGGATATGCGAGGCGCACCTCCAGGTCCCGGCTGCGAGCCAGTCGATCGAGAAGCCGACTCTCGGCCTCGATCCCGCCGACTACGCTGAACGGCCGGCCGCCGACCCGGAACGAATCGACTCGCGCGAGCACCACCAACGGGGTTTCGGGCGTGCGAGTTCGGACCAGGGTCATGCTGTCCCTGGTAGAGGAGAGCAGACGGGCCAGCTCCGGCTGCAGCTGATCGAATTCGTTCCGGAAGTGTCCCGAGCTGAGGATTCTTCCGGCGCCATCCTGAATTTGGAGCATCGAGAGCCCGGACACCCTCATGGCTTCGCCGGCATAATCGAGGAGGTATCGCCTGGACGAGGCGTCCCCCTGAAGCGCGGCGAGGCGGAACCGATTGTTGCGGCCCAGGTCGGCGGACATGGCGCGCAGCCGCGCGGCGACGGTCCCACTCTCGCGCGCGAGATCCGCGGCGATGACCTCGGCCATCGAACCAACCCGCCCCTCAGATTCGGCGGTGAGACGCCGTTCCATCTCCCGGCGCACGCCGTAGGCCAGGGCACCCAGCGGCAGGAGCACGGCGAGCAGAATCCCGAGAAAGAGGCGGGTGCGAAAGCTCATTGCGGGGTCACCCGAACGGTGCCGTCCCAGTCGACCGTCAGGGGTGGTGCGCCCTTCCGGACGATGGCATGGGCCCGGGTGTCGATCAGCGGCTGGATGCGGGCTCCACCGGGTAAGGCCGCGGACTCACGGCAGGGAGCCAGCGATTGGCGCGGAAGCGCCATCACGTACGCCCTCTCCGAGCCATTCCGAAGCAGAGTGGTGAGGTCCGCCGGCTCTACGGCGGCCGCTCGCAATCCAGTACCTGCCCCAGTGAGCGCGACTATGCGCTCGGCCAAGCCTCGAGCCACGTCATCTCCACGCAGGTACACGACGCGGGACGAGGCCGGGGTTGACCCCGAGTGGCCACTGGCCGGGCAGGTGTTCGGTTCATTCCACCAGAACGGCGGCTCGGCTGCCCGCGCGTCGGCATTCACTGCATCCCGCGCAAGGGAACGGCGGTCGGCCATGGATCCGACCAGGTCAAGCGGGGCCGCGGTGGCGGGCTGAAGCAGGACATAGGTGCGGCTCCACGGGAGTGCGAACGCGGCGAACTCAGGCCGTCCCGCCACGTAGTCGACAAGAGCGGGATCGCGGGAGACCACCAGATCGGCCCCGCGGTCGAGCGCGTCGCGGGGGTCGCTGTTCGGCTCGATGCGGAAGTGGATGAGCGCGGGGGGTGGCCTATCCGATTGAACCACAAGGAGGTCGGTATTCGCTGGAAGTCCGGATGGGGCACGAGCTACGGCGAGCGCGGGATCGGCGAAGAGGTATAGCGCGGAATCGGAGGGCTGGCTCAGGGTCACGATCAGCATGTTGCTGTCGCTCCCGGCTACCGACTCGATTCCGAGCTCTCGAACAGCGGCCTCATGTGCGCGCCAGCTGGAAACCACACGGACCGCGGTTTCGAGGGGCAGCACAAAAGTCCAAACCCGCCCGGTCTGGTCCGCGGACCACGAGTTCGCCAGCCCGGGCTGGGGGTGTCCCTTGCAATCGAGCCGCACCAGCGTCTCGAAATACTGCGGGAAAAGAAGCCGCTCGCTGTCGTTGGTGGGTACTGGGTCGTGAGAGAAGTCTACTGAGTCCGACACAACGACAGTAAAGGAATCCAGTGGCTCCGCGGCTTCCGCGAACAGGAGGCAGGGCTCGCCTCGGTCCGGGGCAACAGGAGAGGGTGACTTCGATCCGCAGCCTGCTAGAGCGAGGTGAAGAAGGCCGCACAGCGCGGCCGCGGTTAGGGCTCCGCGACCACGAATGGGCTGCCCCCGAGCTTGGCCTTGAGTTCAGGCAGTACCGCCACCGCTTCGGGCCGGGTCGGGTAGTCCCCCACCCGGACCTTGAAGAGTCCACCTTCCTCAACCGTGACCGGGGTCAGGCCCTGCGCTTTGAGCCTCGCCGCGACCGCCGCGGCCGCCGCGGGCGTGCGGACCGCCGTGATCTGAACCCGGAAATGGCCAGTGGTGCCTGCAGGCCTGGTCGGCACCGGAGGGGCCTCGGGGCGTACCGGCGGCGGCGCCGGGGCCGCAGGTTGAGCCACAGGTGGTGTGGGGGGCGCGGCGCTGGCCGGCGCGGGTGCGGAATCGGTTCGCTCCGGAGGGAGAGCCGCGGTGTCGGTTCCCCCGCTCGCCTGTCCGGGCTGAGAGTCCGTGGCCGTGCGGGAGGCGAGATCGGCCCGCATCCCGGCGCAGCGCTGGTCGAGGTAGCCGAGCTGGTTCTGAAGCTCGATGTTGCCGGTCGATCCGGCGAGCCCATCGGCGATCCAGCGGCAGGCCAGCTCCGGATTCTTCTGATCGAAGTAGGTGCGCGCCGCCCAGTAGGCTGACTGCGACAGCAGGGTGCTACCGGGATAGTCCTGGCGGATGCGCTCGAGGTTGCGGGCCGCGCCCGGGAGATTGCCGCTGGCATAGTCGAGCTGGACCAGGCGCAGCAGTGCGTCATCGGCCCAGCTGGAGGAGGAGTACTCGACCGCCACCCGCTGGAGCTGGCGCCGCATCTCGTTGGCGTCGCTCGCCACCATCGCCTGGGTGTAGAGGATCTGGGGATAGAGGGTATCGGTCGGCGAGGTCGCGGCTAGGAGCCGGCGGACCTTAGCTCGGGCGGAGTCACCCCCACCCTCCTGAGCCTGACGAATGGCGTCCACCAGGCGGGAGTCCGTCTGGGCGAAGGCGGGAAGGACGGGAATGACGGGAAGGGCGGGAAGGCAAAACAGGACCCGAGCGGCCACAGCTCGCCAAGTCCGCCGAACACGCTTTACCTGTCCGTCTTTCCCGCCCTTCCCGCCCTTCCCGTCTTTCCCGCTCATGCTACCTCCGCAAATGGTATTCCGATTCGCAGCACCAGACCGGTCAACAGGCCCCGCTCATCGGAGATTCTGGTGTCCTTCAGCGCCTGATCGGTGTCTCGGGCATCCCGAAGGGCGGCGCGGATCCGCCTGCCCGGCCAGTGCGGAGCCCACCGGCTCCACCGGCTGGCCTCCTCCTTGTAGCCTAGCAGGCCGAAGGGCCGGGCGCCGAGCAGGCTCTTGAGGACGGCGGCTTCGAGGCTACGAGCGCGGAGGCCCCGATCATAGTGTGCTCGGGCGATGCCGATTCCCACCAGCGCGGTGCCGAGTGTGGTGAGAAGCTTCACTCCCGATACGCCGGGCTGGCCCAGAATCGAAGGCAGCAGCGCGGCTGCCTGACCGGGCTGGCCGTCCAGCACGGCCTCCCGCCAATCCCAGAGGGTCTCTCCACGGCGGACGCCAACCAGTTCGCCTACCCGCTCGGCTGTGAGTGACTCACCAGCCGGCAACGAGGCCAGCTTGGCCAGCTCGGAGGTGAGGGCGCTCAGATCGGACCCCACGGAACGCATCAGGTGCTCTGCGGCATCCGGCTCCAGGGCTACCCCGAGCTTGTCGGCCCGGTGCATCAGCCACTTGCGGGCCCGCTCCGGGGGAAGCGGATCGAACCTCACGGCGTACGCGGCGGCGGCCAGCTCCCTGTCCTCGGCCTCCTCGCCCGAGCCCTGAACCATGATCACCACTGTCTCAGCGCTGGGATGCTGGAGATATCTGACGAATTCGGTGCGCCCTTTGGTCTTTCGTTTCCAGCCCTCGATATCGCGGAGCAAGACTACCCGCCGGTCAGCCATCATGGGCAGAGTGTTGCAGAGCGCGTAAACCTCTTCCGCGTCGAGCTGGGCAGCCGAGCGCTGGTCGTAGTTGAAATCGCGAAGCCCGGGGTCGAGCGCCCGGTCCACAATAGCCTTGACGGCCTCATCCTTCAGGACGTCTTCCGGCCCATAGAGGTAGTAGACCGGCGCCAGCTCGCCCTTGTTGAGTGAGCGGAGGAAGACATCCAGCGAATGTGCGGGCATGCAGAATTGTATCGCTGAGGGGGGGCTATTGGCTATTGGGGATAACCAACAGCCTTCTAGTAGCTCGCCTTTCTCCGAAAGCACTCCACATACATCAGACCCACCAGCGTTTTGGCGTCCTTGATCTCGCCGGTCCGGATCATGGCCATGATCTCCGACCAGCGCTTGGTATGGACCTCCATGAACTCGTCCGCCTCACGGCGGTGCTTCCCCTGCTTCATCCCGGTGGCAAGGAAGATGTGGATCTTCTCGTCGGTAAACCCCGGAGTGGTAAAGATCGTGGTCAGGCGGGCAAGCACGTCGGCCGACATGCCGGTCTCTTCCTCCAGCTCACGCTGGGCGCAGGTGGACGGCGTCTCTCCGGGGTCGAGCCGTCCTGCAGGGATCTCCCAAATGAAGTCGTTGGCCGCATGCCTGAACTGCCGGATCATCAGGACCCTGGGATCCGGGCCACGGGGCTCGTCCAGCAGTGCGACTACCGCCGACGCGCCAGGGTGTCGAACCATTTCCAGCTTGCCCGTTGTGCCATCGGGGAAGCGAACGGTATCGAGGTCCAGATTCACGATCTTGCCGCTGTAGATCCGTTCCGTGGAAACGAGCGTCATAGGGATCGCGAGTGAGTGGTGAGAGGGGAGATGGCGGCCTGGACCCAGGCGACCGGAATCTTGAACCCCTCGGCGAGAAGGTAGCGAAGCTCGAGCACCGGATTGTCCGAGATCGGGCTGTCCTCGGTCGGCGAGGTATAGGCCTCCAGGTTGGTGCGTCGCGCCTCCAGCCGGAGTCGGAACATGTGAAACGGATCACTCACCAGTATCACCTTATGCAGTCGCCTCTGTTCCAGCCACTCGGCCACCGCGGTCATGGAGGCCTGAGTCGAGCGGCCCTGGGCCTGGACCACGACGGATTCCGAGGGCACCCCATGGCGCATCAGGAACTGGCGCCCTACGAGGGCCTCGCTGGTCGTGTCGCCCCGGCCCATGCCTCCGGTGACGATGATCCTGGGAGCCTGACCCTCGCGGTACAGGTGCAGCGCATGGTTCAAGCGAGCGCGCAGCACCGGTGAGGGGCGACCGTTGTACTGAGCGGCGCCCAGGACCACGATGGCGTCGACCGGCCGGCGCTGGTCCTGCTGGCTCACTACCAGCACCATGATCAGGGCGACGGTGTAGACGGTGGCAGCGGCGACGATCATCAGGCCGACCGCATGGCGAAGCGAGGGAAGGGCGGAACGTCGGCCCGCCCTCACAAGTCGAAGCTCTCCCCATGCTTCGGGATATGAACGTCCGCCACTCCTTCCTCCCGCAGAATCGTCGCCATGGCCTCGAGCGGTCCGGCCTCGCCGTGCACCACAAAGGCCCGGCGCACAGGTCCGCCCAATCGGCGCACCCACGCCCGCAACTCCTGGCGGTCGGCGTGGGCGGAATAGCCAGCGATGGTCTCCACTTCGGCCCTACGCTGGTACTCCTGGCCCAGGATCTTGGCCACCTCCTCGCCGCTCTGGATGCGCCGGCCCAGGGTGTGCTCCGCCTGGAAGCCGACAAACAGAATCAGGTTCCGATGATCGCCAATGCCGTGTGCCAGATGGTGCAGGATCCGACCGGACTCCACCATGCCGGACGCCGCGATGATAACCGCAGGACCGTTCTGCGCGTCGATGGCCTTCGATTCGGAAACCTCCCGCACGTAGCGCAGCAGCGGGAAGTCGAACAGCTCGTTGGTGGTCTCGATCAAGCGCTCGCGCCGATCAAACACCTCCGGGTGCAGCCGGAAGACCGTGGTGACGTCCACCGCCAGGGGACTGTCGACATAGATCGGCAGTTCGGGGATCTGGCCGGCGCGGTACAGGCGATTCAGGCTGTACACCAGCTCCTGGACCCGTCCCACTGCGAACGCGGGAATGAACAGTTTGCCGCCTCTCGCGGCGACACGGCGGACGGTTTCGCCCAGGCGGGTCTCGGCCGAGTCAAATGACTCGTGCTGCCGGTCGGCGTAGGTGGCCTCGATGATCAAGGTGTCGATCGGGCCGGAAGGCGGCTCCGGGTCGCGCACGATCGGGAGGCCACTGCGACCGATGTCGCCGGAGAACACCACCCGCTGGTTTCCACCCTCGGTTATCCGCAGATCGACCGCGGCCGAGCCCAGGATGTGGCCCGCGTCGAGGAACTCGAGCGCCAGATGCTTTCGCAGGTAGAAGACCCGGCGGTACGGCACGCCAACGATGAGGTCCTGTACCGCGATGGCGTCGCGCAGCGAGTAGAGCGGTTCGCTCTCCACCGGCGCCTTGCCCCGGCGCTGGAGAAACTCGTGGTCCTTTTCCTGGATGTGGCCCGCATCGGCCAGCATCACGGCACTCAAATCCCGGGTGGCCGGCGTACTGTACACCGGACCGTGAAACCCCTCCTTCACCAGGAGGGGAAGCCGGCCGGAGTGGTCGATATGGGCGTGACTCAGCACCACGCCATCGATCCGCCGGGCGTCGAAAGGCAGCCGCGCGTTCAGGGCGTGGGTTTCCGTCCGGCGGCCCTGAAACAGTCCCGCGTCCAGCAGGATCCGGGCTCCAGCCGCCTCGAGCAGGTGCATCGAGCCGGTCACCTGACCGGCAGCGCCCCAGAAGGTGATTCGTACTGCGCTCAAGGATTGACCTCATGAAAAGCGTGAACGCTGTTTCTCCTCACCGGGTCCCAAACAGACGATCGCCGGCGTCGCCCAGGCCCGGCAAGATGTAGCCCACATCGTTGAGCTGGCGGTCGAGGGCGGCGGCGAACAGCGGCACCTCGGGATGGGCTTCGAGCATCCGGCGGACCCCTTCGGGGGCGGCCACGAGACAGAGGAACCGGATGCGGCGGGCTCCCGCCTTCTTCAGGGCGCCGACCGCGGCAACCGCGGAGCCGCCAGTGGCGAGCATGGGGTCGAGAATGAAGAAATCCCGTTCCACCTCGTCGTGCGGGATCTTGAAATAGTAGTCCACCGGCTGGAGCGTATCGTGATCCCGATAGAGCCCGATGTGTCCTACCCGGGCCGAAGGGATGAGCTGGGTGATGCCGTCCACCATGCCGAGGCCGGCTCGAAGAATCGGCACCAGGGTGAGCTTCTTTCCCGCGACCTGTCGCCCGGTGGCGCGCTCGAGCGGGGTCTCGATCTCGACCGGCTGGGTGGGCAGGTCCTTGGTCACCTCATAGGCCATCAGGGTGGCGATTTCACCGACCAGCTGCTTGAAATCCCGGGTGCTGGTGTGCTTGTCCCGGAGAATAGAAAGCTTGTGTTGTATGAGAGGGTGAGACAGGACGGTGAGATTGGGGAACGAGGGTGGCGGCATGGAGGGGAAATATGAGGGGGGAGGGGACCGGTGTCATCACCCTGACCCCTCGACGACCAACCCCGGCACCGCGATAGGCGAGGCGGCTAGGGCAATCTCGCGATCGCCTTTGGCACCAGCGCCTTTGCCTGCTCCAGGGTGGAACTGGTGACGTCGAGCAGGACTCCCTTCACCGCTGCCTCGATCGTCGCCAACCCGGGGACCTGCCCGATCTCATTCCGGATGGCGGGGACGCCCAGCCCCTCGACCGGCTCGATGATGAACTTGATGTCGCCGTATCCTTCCGTCTGCTTCTTGCGCCATTCGGCCATTTCGGTGGAGCTCGTCACTGCCGGCATGCCGGGAGCGACCAGGAGGCTCACGCTCTGAGTCATGCCCTTCGGGCCGTAGTAGTTGCAGACCGCCGTGCCGCCATAGGCACTCGGCTCCGCCTTCACCGATTTCCAGCCGACTGCGGCCTCGATCTCTTCGGGGGTGAGCAGCGCGCAGGCATCGATCTTCGGTGCGGCCTTGGCTGGCAAGGCGGCGGAGGTCGCGGCTCCCTTGGGGTCCTCGCCGCCACCGCAGGCGGCAGCCAGGCCAAGGGAGAGTACGGCGCGGAACTGCGCAAGTCTCGAGGACATATCGGGGACCTCCTTGACCCCGACCTAATAGAGTGGCGCGTACCCGGACCGTCCAGACCCCGTCCGCCGGGTCAACCAGGACGCCACAGCGTGTCCTTGGCCGGGTCGCCACCCCTTCCTATATTTCCCGCCCCACGGCCAGGTAGCTCAGTTGGTAGAGCAGCGGACTGAAAATCCGCGTGTCGGGGGTTCAATTCCCTCCCTGGCCACTCGACGTAATCCTCTTCGACAAGCCCAAGTTTGAGATTTCGGGATCCGGGGCGTAGTATGCAAAGACATCGCCCAGGGTCCCGATGTCCGATCCGCCGCTTGCACGCCCGAGTGTGGCCTACCGCAAGCTCCGGCCGGAGCGCGTCTGTCAAACGCCCTGCATGGCGGCGTCCGTTCAGCATCCTGGTACCGTCCTCTTCATGACCTCACAGTTCCCACGACCGGCCCCGCTTCGAGGACGAAGCCTCACGCCGCCACCCACTCGATGACGACGTCTCTCGAGCACATCCAGTCGGCGCTGGCGCCACGCTATCTGGTCCAGCGCCAGCTGGGCGCGGGCGGGATGGCGGTGGTCTACCTGGCCGATGACTCGCGGCACGGGCGGCAGGTAGCGGTGAAGGTGATGCGCCCAGAGCTGGCGGCGGCAGTAGGGCCCGACCGGTTCCTGCGGGAGATCCGAATCGCGGCGCGGCTGCGGCACCCGCACATCGTGCCGCTCTACGATTCGGGCGAGGCAGGCGGGCTCCTCTACTACGTGATGCCGTATGTCGAGGGCGAGTCGCTCCGCGACCGCCTGCGGCGGGAGCGGCAGCTGCCCGTGGACGAGGCGCTCGGCATCGCGCGCGAGGTGGCCGATGCGCTGACCCATGCGCACGAGCACGACCTCATTCACCGCGATATCAAGCCGGAAAACATCCTGCTGGAGGGCGGCCACGCGCTGGTGGCCGACTTCGGCATCGCGCGCGCGTTGGGGAGCGTGGCGACCACGCAGCTGACGACGGCGACGGGGCTCGCCATCGGCACGCCCGCCTACATGTCCCCCGAGCAGGCCTTGGGCGACGCGGCGATCGACGGGCGGAGCGACGTCTACGCGCTCGGCTGCGTGCTCTACGAGATGCTGGCGGGCGAGCCGCCATACACCGGACCCACCCCGCAGGCGATCATCGCGCGTCGGCTCTCGGAGCCGGTCCGGTCTCTCCGGATCGTCCGGGAAACAGTGCCAGATCGGCTCGAGCGGACGGTCATGCGGGCGCTGGCGCGCGTCCCGGCCGACCGCTTCCCTTCGGCCACGGCGTTCCGCGACGCGCTCCTGGGCTGCCGGGAGGCCCCCGATCGCTCCGACGGGGTAGAAGCGCAGGCCGGTCGACGGATCAAGCGACGCCGGGCCGTCCTGGCCGCAGCCGCCGGCGCGGCCGTAACGCTGGCGGGGGTCGCGATCGCGCTGCCGCGGATCTCGCGCGTGCGCGGTGGAGGGCCGCCGGTCGCCGCCTCCGCCGCGGTGCCCGGCGTCGCCGTCCTGCCGTTCCGCACCGTGGTCGCCGATCCGGCGCTGTGGCACGAGGGCATCGTGGACATGCTCTCGTACAACCTCGATGGGATCGGGCAGCTGCGGAAGATCGATCCGGTGACCGTACTCACGGGGTGGCGGCGGATGGGAGGGAGCGCCTCCACCCCGCTGACCGCGGACGACGCGCGGGAGGTGGGCCGCCGCCTGGGCGGCCGTTACGTCGTGACCGGGAGAGCAGTGCAGATCGGCGCCGATGTCCAGCTCATCGCCGAGGTGCAGGACGTCGCGAGCGGCCACATGCGAGGCGCCGTACGGGTGACACGGCCGGCCGATAGCGCGTCATCGCTCGTGGACGAGCTGACGCTGGAGCTCCTCCGTCACAACCTCTTGCCGACCGATGGGGAGTACCCCCGCCCAGCTTGAGCCGGGCGACGACGTCGTCACTCCCCGCCCTCAAGGCCTACCTGGCCGGCGAGCGCGAATACCGGACCGCGCAGTGGACGGATGCGGTTCGGCATTACCAGCGCGCGATCGAGGCGGACTCGAACTTCGCGTCTGCCTGGTTCCGCCTGAGCAGCGCGTGCGGCTGGGGAGGGTGTCCCATGGAGATCGCAGAGGGTTATGACAGACGAGCCATGGAGCTTGCCGATCAGCTTCCCGACCGCGACGCAAGACGGATCCGGGCGATGAAGAGGCTAGACGCCGAGGCCCTGGAGAGATTGACTGCGGCGTACCCGGACGATGTCGAAGCTTGGGTCGCTCTGGGGGAGAGCTACTTCCATATCGGCGGCACCAAGCTGCGTTCAGCTGAATCCTTTCGGACCGCGTTCACTCGAGCGGTGCGGCTCCATCCCTACTATGGCGAGCCCTACGTGCACCTGATCGAGGACGCGTTTCTGCGTCTTGACAGTCTCGACGCTCAGCGCCTCATCGATGGTAACGTCGCACTCGGGGCCGAGCAGGCCTCCTGTGCCCAGGTTAGCTATGACCTTGTCTGGGGCGCTCCGGCGGCGCGCACGCGGGCCATGTCCGTGCTCGATACCGTGGCGCCGATCTGGTGCGTGGAGCAGGCACCACTGGCCGCGCCGGCGCAGGTCCTTGACCGCCTAGCACAGACCTATGGCACCATGGCGGACACAGCCACCCAAGCGAACGATCGAACGTTTGCGCTCTGGCGCCTGCTCCAGCTCCGCGTCCCGAGCGGTCAGATCACGGCCGCCCGCCGCGCGCTGGCCCGATTGGCCGGTGCTCCGGTTACCGGCATCAGCGCCGCACGATGGGAGATCATGCTGCACCTCTCGGGCTTCCCCGACTCGGCCGCAGCTCACCGGGCTGCGCGGACGATCGCGACCGGTGCAGGGCCGACGGACAACTTCTGGATCGGGGCGCTCGCCCTCGAGGAACGTCGATGGAACGATCTGCAGCTGGTGCGGCGAGCTCTCGAGCGCCAGGCCGCGAGCTCCGACACGGCGAGCTCGGACGCGGCGAGCTCGCCGCCGACACATCACATCCGCGCGTACTCGGGCGCATACGCGGCGGCACTGGAGGCCTACGCGAAGCTCGTTCGAGGCGATCTTAGCCAGCTGGCGGAATTCGAGTCGGCACTGGCCCGCCTTCCAGCGCTACTCCCGCTTGCCCCGACCATCCTGGACCATGAACAGCCACAGCAGTATCTGCGCTACCGGGTCGGCAAGCTGCTGTTCGACAGCGGCCAGACGCAGGGCGCTGAGCGGTACTTCCGAAGCTTCCAGCCGTACGACTACTTCTACACCTCCCCGGCCGAGCTGTACCTCGGCCGGATCGCCGACGCCCGTGGACGTCCGGAGGACGCGGTGGCGCACTACGGCAGGTTCGTGCGCTGGTGGCGGTATGCCGACGAATCACTCCGTCCGCAGTGGGATGAGGCTCACCAGGCGCTGCGCCGGCTCGCCGGGGAGTAGGGGCCCCGCGGCGGCATCGCGAGGCCACGGCCTATTCCGTCGGCGTGCGGTGCCTGGTCACCATTCCTTCGGATCCCTCAACATCGTGCCTGCCCGTACCTCCGCCGGTAGTACCTAGGAAGTACCTGAACTGTGAGGAATTGAGCGATTCTAAGCGGATCTGAACGATGCGATATCGTGGGCTAAGTAGTTTCTGGGAGATGATCAATAGCCCTGCGTGAGTCTGGACGAATCGGTCGTTGCCGCCCTGAAAATCCGCGTGTCGGGGGTTCAATTCCCTCCCTGGCCACTACAGTCAAGCCCCTGGACATCTAGTTGCATCTAGCTCCCGGAGTACCTGCCGAATAGCATCAATTAGAGGGCGTCATTCGCCGCATTGCCTGGTGTAGCGAGCCGTCGCATACTTCCTGTCCCCACTGACTCTACCAACGAAGGATGAAGACGTGCACGTCACGAGAGACGACAAGAGCCCCATCAGGCTCGCTCGGCGGTGGCTTGCCCAACGACTCAGAGGAACGCGTGCGGCTCTTGGACCGGGCATCTCCCGGCTCGGCTTCGCGGAGTTTCAGGTACTCATGGCCGGGTTACACCTCGGTCTCTTCGAGCTGCTGGCAACGAAGCCCGGGCGGACCATCGAAGAAATCAGAGACCATTTGAGGATACCCGACCATTCCGCGCGCGCCTTGCTGCTAGCCACCACATCGCTCGGGTACACCCACCGAAACTCGCGTGGGACATATCGCAACAGCCGGGAGGTGTATCGGTCGCTGATCGGACCAGATCGAGCGCAAGAGATTCCGCGTCTGGAGGCGTTCCACTTCTTGATGTATCAGCCGTTCTACCATCTGACCGCGGCGCTGCAGCAGGGAACCAACGTCGGGCTCCAGTGCGTGCCCGGCACTGGAAGCACCCTGTACGATCGGCTGGAGAGCAGCTCGGAGAACAGGAGGGTTTTCTATGACTGGATGCGATCGCTCAAGCAGAAGAGCGTTGCGTCCGAGGTCGTGAGCGCGCTACGGCACAGCCGGCACATGCTCGACCTCGGCGGCGGCGATGGGGTGAATTCCATCGACCTGGCGCAGCAGCTTCCGGGCTTGAAAGCCACGATCGTCGATTCCGCTGACACGTGCAACCTCGCGGCGAAGAACGTCGCGGAGGCGGGATTATCCAACCGTATCGCGGTGCATCCCGGCAATTTTCTGGAAGATCCCTTCCCCCCAGGTGCTGACGCCATCTTGCTGGCGCACATCAGTAACATCTACTCGGACGAGATCAATCAGGCCCTGATCAAAAAGAGCGCGGATGCTCTGCCCAAAGGTGGCAAGCTCATCATATTCAGTCTCATCAGTAACGACGACCAGACCGGCCCGTGGTACGCCGGCTTCATGTCCCTGTACTTCCAGGTCCTGGCGACGGGTATCGGAAGCGTATACCCGCCGAGCCGCTATGAAACCTGGTTCTCGCACGCCGGCTTCTCATCGCTGACCATGCATACGAAGCGCCAGGGCATCTTCATCGGTACAAAGTAGGCGATCGCTCCCTTCACCCGCCTAGCAACGTGCCGTCGTGGGCCGCATCTTACGTGTGGCTCATGGCCGACCCTCTCTCCCGCGGCGGTGGCGCGGTGAGCGCAAGCGCCGGCCCCGCCTCACGCAGTCGTCAGTCGCCAGTCACGAGCCGAGCCTCACCATCCCCGAGTCGCTCCCCGCTACAACGCTTTCGTCCTGCCTCCACCAGGTGAAGGCGTTCTCCGTCGGAATGGGGCGCCCGATCTCGCCCGGCTGCACCAGCTCCGCCTTGGCACTGGCCCGAATCCGGATGGTGATGCCGTCCGGGGCCAGGAGTAGCGGGCCGGTCTGATGGCTCAGCACGAGCCGGAGCGTGCCGGAGCTGGTGTTCACGATGAGGGATTCGAGGGCGACCGAACCGCCGTCGATAGGATTCGCTGCCACGTAATGTGCTGCGCGGGCCTGGACGGAGTCGCCCTCCGCGTTCCCGTCAATGAAGCCGCTGGCGCCAGCGAGTGCTGCGGCGTCCGCCGCGACCTGCATCTGGCCCCGCATGACGTAGAGCCTGCCCACGTCCATGAACAATGCGGCGAGCAGGCCCAGCGGTACCAGCAACACGACCGTGAGGTGCAGCGCCATGCCGCGCCTATCCCGGGCCCACTTCAGATTGCGGTCCTCCGATTCCTCCGGCGCGCTAAGAACTTCCCACTGTCGTGCCTCTCCTTGTGCGTCAGCAACCGGGACCCCTCTGGTCCTCGTGGTCGCGTGCAGTTTTTCCTCGGAATTGATTGGCACTTTCACTCCCACTGATTTACCTGATCCTCAGGGGGTGTCGCGCCCTCACCACTGCGCCTGCACGGCGTTTTCCCAGCTTCACGGCACCAGCACCGAAGCGTCCTGAGCCCGGTCGGTCGCGTCCAGCAGTCCAGGGTGAAACGGCTGGATCCTCCTCACAGCTGGTGAGGAGGCTGGGCGATTGCCGGGATTACTCCGCTGCAATGGGCCGCCGCGTGACGGCGGATGAGGGCAGAGGCTGCGCCGCTCGGCGTGGATCTGGGGTGCGGCCTAGGACCCGGGGGAGGGTCAACGGCAGACCCAGCGAGCACGGGGGGAAGGGGAGGCGCGGCTAGGGGGGTGCCAATGATAGGAGTGAGGTCCGGAATGCGCAACCGGGCGCCCCCGGACAATGCGCACCGGGGGCTGAAGGATCGAGGAGGGCTGCTAGATCGTGGGCTCTATCCTGATCTCGTAACGTACGGGGAGTACGCCCGTATGGCGGCCTGAGACGGACGTCTCACGTCGAAAGTTCATCTCAGTCTCCGACCTGCCGTCGGCGTGATGACCGCGAATGATCGTCACGGCAGAGTCTGACCTCAGCTCCTCGAAACGCCCGGTCTCGGCCCGGACCCACAGACGCGAGACAGGGGCGTCGGAGCTCACCGGAGCGGTTCCCACCACGACAAAACGGTATCCGGCATTTGCCGACAGACGCACCCTAACCGAAGCCTCACGGACATTGCCCTGGCGACCGGTCTCCTTGCTCGGACCTACCTCATAGATCGAGGCGCGCGGCGCGCTCCGGGCACTCAGAGCCACCTGCACCACCCCTGAGGACAGGCCCACTTGGGCCTGGAGCGACGCCGGGCCGGCCACCGCCAGAATACCAAGCACGGCAAGCTTCCGACCGATCACTCCCAGTGCCGGTGTTGAGCCCACGCAATCTCCAGTGTAGGGGTCCGCCTCGCCGGTCGCTATAGGCACACTGCGCGCCATCAATAGAACTTTACCATCCTATTTAGTACCAACATGATACGGTGCTCCCGTGTAGCGGAAGCCCAGCAGGTTTTTGTCAAAGAGCTAGACACAATCCAGGGCTTGTGAACATAAGTGCTTGTGCCCAACGACTTGAGTCCCATGCGGAGCAGGTGACCGAAAAATGGCGACCACCGGGTTCGCTTCTGCTCTCCGCTGCCCGCAAAACCGCCAACGGATGGCAGCCTACCGGGCCCGGAGTCCGCTCTCGAAGGCGCATCGTCATGCAGCCATTCAAGATGCCTGCATGGCCCAGTACCTGCTCAGTGGGCCTGACCCTTGGCGCAGCGCGGTACGAGGGTTGGGCAATGCTGCTCGGAGCATGACTGGAAAAGGAGGGTAGATGACCATGCTGGCGGGACAGCGGATTCTGGTCGTCGATGATGATCCCGGCATCCGCCGCACGCTTCATATCCTCCTGAGCCGGGAAGGGTATCGCGTTACCCAGGCCCGGGATGGGGTGGAGGCTCTCCGCCTGTGGCGTGATCAGGGCAGCGACCTCGTCATTACCGACCTTCACATGCCCGAGAAAAACGGCATCGAGACCATCGTCGAGCTTCTGAGCCACAGCCCCGGAATCCGCATCATAGCGATGTCGGGAGGCGGTCAGACCAAGCGGCTGGATCTCCTGGGTAACGCCATGATGCTGGGTGCGGTGCTGACCATCGAAAAACCCTTCACGCTGAATGAGATGATGGCCATGGTAAGGCAAGCGCTCAAGGGTGAGGACTAGAGATCAGATCGATGATTCCAACCATCCTGGTAATCGAAGACAATACTCCAAATCTCGAGCTTCTGCGAGACCCCGAACGGCCTCTTCGCCCGGCTGGAGGGAAGGCCTCCTGAGCCCGGCTCTGCCTCCGGGCTCCAGCCCGCCCCAGCGCTCCTCGTCCAGCCGCCACCGCCGCTCCGTCAATCTGGGATTCGCGTTCGCGCTCCTGCTTCTGACCTGGGCCGGGTGGCATTCCTATCGGGCCAGCGTCGAGTCTCGAAATTCGGCGCAATGGGTGGCGCATACCTATGAGGTACTGGGAAGCCTGTACTTACTGTTGTCCTCGCTTCAGGAGGCCGAGACCGGCCAGCGAGGCTACATCATCAGCGGCAAAGACGAGTATCTCGGGCCGTACTATCACTCGGCCACCCGCATCGCCGGCCAGCTGGGGCAGCTGCGGAGTCTCACCGCGAACGATCCAGCCCAGCGGGACCGGGTGAAGGTCCTATTCACCATTGTGACCCGTCGCCTCGGGGTGCTGAATGAGGGCATCTCCATTCGTCGAGCCCACGGGCTGGACTCGGCGATAGCGGTGGTCCTGACCGGCCGGGGCAGGGTGCTGATGGACTCCGCCCGGAGCAACGTCTCCGACATGCAGGCCATCGAGCGAAGCCTCCTGCGCGAGCGGTCCGCGAAATCCGAGGTCCTCGCCCAGCGCACCGAGATCACGATCATGTTGGCCAGCAGCCTGGGCCTCCTGCTGCTGGCGACCAGCGCGCTCCTGGCCAACATGGAGGTTCGGGCCCGCCGAGTCGCGGAGGCCGGGCTCCGGAAGGCCAATGAGGAGCTCGAGGACCGCGTTGCCGGCAGGACCCAGGAGCTGCGGTCGCTCAATGCGCAGCTCCAGCTCAAGATCGAAGAGCGCGCTCGGATCGAGGCCGAGCTGCGGGCAGGCAAGGACTTCCTGAGGAAAGTGGTCGACACCAACCCTCAGCTGGTGTTCATCAAGGATTGGGAGGGGCGCTTTGTGCTCGCGAATCAGCCGGTGGCCCAGCTGTACGGGACTACCGTGGAGGAGCTCGAGGGGAAAAGCGATGCCGACTTCAACCCCTGTACGGCCGAGGTGGAGAGCTTCCTGCGGGCGGACCAGGAGGTCATGCAATCCGGTCGGAGCCTGCATGTATCCGAAGAGGCAGTCACCGACAGCCAGACCGGCGCTACCCGGTGGTTTCAGACCGTAAAGGTGCCCCTCACCGCCCCCGATGGCCGGGGACGGCAGGTGCTCGGCGTGTCCACCGAGATCACCGCGCGCCGCAACGCCGAGGAGCAGCTGCGGCGGACCCGGGATGAGCTCAAGGCCCTGGTGGAGGCTGCACCGGTGGCCATCATCGGCATTGACCCGGAAGGAAGCGTGGTCAGCTGGTATGGGGGCGCCCAGGCGATGTTCGGCTGGTCGGCTGCCGAGGTGATCGGCCGGCCACTGCTGAACGTTCCGCCGGACAAGCAAGAGGAATTCCGGCTACTTCGGGGCCGGGTGCTCCAGGGTAACTCATTCACCGGATTCGAGACCAGCCGGGCCTGCAAGAATGGGAACCTGATCGATGTCAGCATCTCCACCGCCCCACTTCATGACGGTCGCGGCCACATCGTCGGGATCATCGCCGTATACCAGGACATCAGTGACCGCCGCCTGATCGCCGAACAGCGGCAGGCGCGCGAGGCGGCGGATGCGGCCAACCTGGCCAAGACCAACTTTCTGGCGAACATGAGCTCACGAGCTGCGCACGCCCTTGAACGCCATCATCGGATTTTCCGAGCTGCTCGAGGATCGGACTTTCGGCCAGCTCAATGAACGCCAGCAGCGATACGTAACCAACGTGCTCGGGAGCGGCCGGCATCTGCTCCAGCTGGTCAACGACATTCTGGACGTGGCTAAGATCGAGGCCGGCCGATTGGTGCTCGAGCCTGAACCGATTGACCTGGGCGGGTTGCTGCAGGACATGCAGCGCGGATTGGAGCCTCTCGCAGCCGCCAAGCATCAGACCCTGACCGTCGAGTTCGTGAGGCAGGTGCCCGAGCTCACGGCCGACCGGGGCAAGCTAAAGCAGATCCTCTATAACCTGCTCAGCAATGCCATCAAGTTCACCAAGGACGGCGGTCAGATCGGGATGCGAGTCAGTGCGGCGCAATCCGACTCCGGCGCCGGTGAAGTCCGGGTCTCGGTCTGGGACACCGGCATCGGAATCGCCGCCGAGGACCTTCACCGCATCTTCCTGGAGTTCGAGCAGGTCGATAGTACCTACGCGCGGCAGCAGCAGGGCACAGGGCTCGGACTGGCGCTCACCCAGCGCCTGGTGGAAGCCCACGGCGGTCGCATTACCGTCGAGAGTGCGGTTGGCCAGGGAAGCACATTCACTTTCGTCCTGCCCGCCATGCCGGATTCGAGAGTCACCGAGCCTCGGCACCCCGGTGCTGCTCGACTTCAGGAGCGCCGCTCCGAAGGCCCGCTGGTACTGGTGGTCGAAGACGACCGCACGTCTCGGGAGCTTCTATCGCATTATCTCGTGGGGCATGGCTACGCCGTCGCTCATGCCGGGACGGCGGCTGAGGCGCTGGAGGCCGCGCGGCGGCTCCGACCGGCCGCCATTTCCCTCGACATGCTTCTGCCCGACGACCATGGGATGACGCTGTTGACCAGGCTGCGTGCGGACCCGATAACAAAAGAGATTCCGGTTGTGGTGGTTTCCATTACCGACGACCGGGAGTCGGGCGTCAAGGCCGGTGCCGCCGCCTGGCTGGTGAAGCCGGTGCGACGGCAGCAGTTCATCGAGGCGCTGGATCGCCTGGTTCCGACCGGTGCAAACGGGCGTCGCCTCGGGCTGATCGTGGATGACGATCGGGCTGGACGCCCGGTCAGGACCCGCCCCGCATGAGCGAGGCCCGGTCCGAGGTCCAGCCCGCCAGCCAGGTTGGAGCCAGGGTTCTAGTGGTGGATGACGAGCCGCGGAACGTTCTGCTCCTGCAGGATCTGCTCGAGTCACGCGGCTACACGGTCTGGACCGCCGCCGACGGAGAGCAAGGTCTCGCCCTGGCCCAGGAGCGCTCCCCCGATGTCGTGCTGCTCGACGTCATGATGCCCCGGCTGAGCGGCTTCGATGTTTGCCGCCGGCTCAAGGCCGATCAGCGCACGGCAATGATTCCGGTGCTGCTGGTGACGTCACTCGATGCCCGGGAGGATCGCCTGGCGGGGATCGGGGCTGGGGCCAACGACTTCATCACCAAGCCGATCGACACCGGCGACCTGTTGCTGCGGGTGCGCAACGCGGCCACCACCAAGCGGCTGCACGACGAGGTTAGCAGCCAGGTCCGGAAGCTCCAGGAGCTCGAGACCGCGCGCGATACCCTGACGCATATGGTCGTGCACGATCTGAGATCACCGCTCACCGGTTTGCAGGGGTACCTGGATCTCCTGCGGATGGCTGTTGCCGCCGGGGCGCACGACGAGACACTGGAACATGCTCGCGATGCCAACGCCATCGCCGGTCAGCTGAAGGAGATGATCAGCCAGGTGCTGGACGTGAGCCGGCTCGAGTCGGGGAACATGCCGCTCTCACGAGAGGACACCGACCTTGCTGGCTTCCTCCCCGGTGCAGTTGCGTGCCTGGGCCCACTCCCCGATGGCATCGACTTGGACTACGACATGGAAAGGGAGCCAGTGGTCGTTGCCTGCGATCGAGACGTGATGGGAAGGGTGATGATGAACCTGGTGGGGAACGCCATCAAGTTTACCCCTCGCAGGGGTGAGATACGAATCGGCATGGAGGCGAGAAACGGGCTGGCCCGCATCACCGTCAGTGATACCGGTCCAGGGGTCGACCCGGAGCATCGAAAGGTGATCTTCGAGAAGTTCGGGCAGGCTCCCCTGGGCCGGGCGGGCAAGGCGCGATCTACCGGCCTTGGCCTCACATTCTGCAAGCTTGCGGTGGAAGCGCACGGGGGAAATATCGGGGTCGAGAACGGGAGCAATGGCGGCGCCCGCTTCTGGATCGAGCTTCCCCGAAGAACCCAGCCCGGCTAGGTCGAGCCGACAATCTCGACCTTGACGGCATCGGGGTCGCGGGCCGTAGCGCCGTTCGATGAGGATGCCAGGGCACCCGCCGCCGTCACCCGCTCAATCAACGCCTTCCGGGCGGTCCCATCCGGCACCCGAAGTTCCCAGCCGGACAGACCGGCAACCCGATCGGAGTCAGGTGCAGCCGCTTCACCGGCCCAGGTGTTCAGGTTCAAGTGATGGTGGTAGCCTCCGGCCGAGACGGCCACGAGGGAGGGGATACTCATCATGACGTCGAATCCGATGACATCCCGGTAGAAGGCAACCGCAGGCGGCAGCGCTGAGACGGTAAAGTGCACGTGTCCTACGACCGTCCCGGGTGGGAGTCCAACCCATGGCTCGGGCCGTTCCCGTCCCGCGGCGATCACCCCCGCGACATCCATGGGATCCACCGTCATCTGCACCACCCCATCGCGAACCGGCCACATCGACCGCGGCCGATCGGCATAGATCTCGAGACCATTCCCGTCCGGATCGTCCAGATAGAGCGACTCGCTCACCGCGTGGTCCGACATCCCCCGGAGCGGATAACCGGCCTGGCGCAGTCCCAGGAGGGAACGGCCGAGCTCCCGGCGGTCGGGAACCAGGAGCGCCACGTGGTAGAGACCGGTGGTGACCGGCCGCGCGGGCCGGCGGGTGATGCCAGGATGCTCCTCCAAGACCAGCAGGTCGCCGAGCGTCACGGTCGAGCCCTCGTCCCGGCTCACGTCCAAGCCCAGCACACCCCGGTAGAAGGCCAGGGCGCGCTCGAGATCTCCGACTCGGAGGCCCACCCGCCCGATATGGGTGTCAGCAGGAAGCGAGACCATGCCTTGATAGGTGCGCCCGCCTCGTCCCCCGCGCAACCCTTTTCGCCCGGCAACCATCTACAAGAGGTGCGGCCGACCCGCCCGGCTCCGACCTAGCCGAAACGCCCCGGGCGATCCTGCGTAGGGTCATGTCGAGGCTTCACCGATGCCCTTGAGCCGTCGCCATTTCATGCTGGGAAGTGCCGGCGCTGTGCTGGCCACCGCTCGCGCCGGGGTGGCCTGGCCGGTGCAGGCGCCGCGGCAGGAGGCTGGCCCCCACTGGCAGCCCAACGCAGACCTGTTGCGCCACTTACCTCGTCTGCTCGAGCTGGCCTCGGTACCCGGCTTGGCGCTGGCCGTGGTCGATGGGGGACGGGTCTGGCGGCGTGGCTTCGGCCGGGCGATCGAGGAGCCGGCCCAGGCGGTTTCGGAGGAGACGGTTTTCGAGGCCGCCTCCCTGGGAAAGCCGATCTTCGCCTACGCTGTGCTGCGACTGGTGGACGGCGGGGTACTCGACCTCGACCGGCCGCTGTACGATTACCTCCCCATTCCCGACGCCAACAACCCACGCATGAAGCGGGTGACCCCGCGGCACGTTCTCAGCCATACCACCGGTCTGCCCAACTGGCGGCAACAGGCGTCCCCGCTGGAACCGGCTACCGAGCCGGGCAAGGAATTCAGTTACTCGGGCGAGGCGTACTTCTATCTCCAAAGGGTGGTGGAGGTTCTGAGCGGCAAACCGTTCGGCCGTCTGATGCAGGAGCAGGTGCTCGATCCGCTCGACATGAAACAGAGCAGTTACGTCTGGCAGCCTGAATTCGAGTCCCGGATGGCTGCCGGGTACGATGGCCAGGCGAAGCGTCTCGACGTGCAGGCCGCTATCGGCCGCCGGACGATGGCGATCGCCCGGGACTGGGGGAAGCCACTCACCGAGTGGCGATACGAGGATTCCGCGCGGGCGGTCCAGCTGGTCAATCCCCAATGGCCGGTGCTTCCGCTGTACATGGTGCCCAACGCGGCGGCCTCGCTCCTGACCACCGTGGGCGACTACGCCAAGTTCCTGACCCACCTCGTGGCACAGCCACCGGCCCCGGGGCTGAAGCTCACCGACGCAACCCGCAAGGCGATGCTTACCCCGCAGGTACGGCTCAACAGCGCGCTCCATTGGGGGTTGGGCTGGGGCATTCAGCGAGACGAGCACGGCGAGGTGCTCTGGCATTGGGGCGCCAACAACTCCTTCCGCAACTTCGTGATCGCCGACCCGAGGAACGGACGCGCGATCGTGGTGTTCACCAACAGTGAGAACGGCCCCCGCATTTACGAACGGGTAATCGTGGCGGTCACCGGGCACGATCATCCGGCCTTCCTCTGGATCTGACGTTCCTCCTCGATCTCATAGCTCCTCATCCCGAGCGCAGCGGGGGACCTGGCTAGCTTAGCTTCCGAACTCCCGGGATAGGTCCTTCCCCTTAGCTTCGCTCGGGATCAGGATGAGGAGCTCTGCGTGAGCCTGGCACTACGCTGGAAGATCGCGATCGCCTTCTTTGCCGTGTACGTCTTCTGGGGGATGACGTATCTGGCCATGCGCGTCGCCGTGGAGGAGATCCCGCCCTATCTGATGGCCGGCGGCCGATTCGTACTGGCTGGCGGGGTGCTCTATGCCTGGGCCCGGCGCCGCGGCGATCCGGCCCCCACGCTGGAGCAGTGGAGAGCCGCAGTGGTGGTGGGCGGCTTTCTGCTGCTGGGCGGGAATGCCAGCGTGGCTTGGGCGGAGCAACGGGTTCCATCGGGGCTGGCGGCGCTGCTGATCGGGGTGATGCCGATCTGGATGGTGGGTCTGGAGTGGCTCCGGCGGGGCTCGCGCCCCAGTAAGCAGGTGGTGGCCGGCCTTCTGCTCGGCGCACTGGGGGTGGGACTGCTCGTCCTTCCCCAGGGCGGCGGGAACGGCATGGATCTCCTCGGCGCGGCGGTCCTTATTCTGGCCGCCGCGTCCTGGGCCTGGGGCTCGGTCATCTCCAAGTCGTCCCCGCTGCCCAAGTCACCCTTCCTTGCCACCAGCATGGAGATGATTGCCGGCGGGGCCCTCTGTCTCCTCGTCGGCGTCCTGGCCGGCGAGCTCGGAGCGTTCAGCCTGCTCGACGTCTCCGCCCGCGCCGCTCTGGCCTGGCTCTACCTGGTGGTGTTCGGCTCGCTGGTTGCCTTCACGGCCTACATCTGGCTGCTGGGCGTCACCTCGATCGCCAAGGTGGGCACCTACGCTTACGTGAATCCGATCGTGGCGGTGCTGCTCGGGTGGATCGTGCTGAGCGAGCCGGTTACGCTCAGAACGGTGGTAGCGGCAGCCGTGATTCTGCTCGGGGTAGCACTAGTGAACGTGGACTGGCGCCTTACCAATCTTTTTGAGCTGCTCCGCCTCCGGAGGTCTGACGACCCTCGTGAGAATTGAGCTGTTCCCGCTCGAGCGCCTCCAGTAACGCCCGTGCCTGGGCTTCGCTGAGCTCTTCGGCCGATTCGCCTTCGCCCGACCCGTAACCGCCACCCGCCATCGCGCCGACAGCCGCCTCCGGATTCCCCTCGTAGCCGGGCACGTTCATGTTCCCCTGTCCGTAGTCGGCCGAACGGCCCCGGCCGGAGGAGCCACCCGACTCCCGGTCCTCGCCTCGCCGTTGAAGCGCCAGCTCCAGGTTCCATTTGGCCGCCGAGTCCGCTGGGTTCAAACGAAGCGCCTCCTCGAAGGCGGTGATCGCCAACCGGAGCGGCTCGTCTTTTTCGGGGGCCTCCTCGGCGGCGCGGACGTAGGCGTTGCCGAGGTTGTAGTAGCTCCGCTGCCGGAGCCGGGGAACCGCTGCGGCCTCACGAAAGCTCTTGGCCGCGTCCTCGTACCGCTTGAGGCGATACAGCGCGACGCCGAGATCATACCGGATGGCGGGATCGCCGCTGGCCGCGAAGGCCCGCTGGAACGCCTGGTACGCCTCCGGGTAGCGCCCCGCTTCGTAGTGGCGCACGCCGCTGCGGGCTTCGCTCATTCCCTGACTGCACCCCGCCAGGGCCGCGCCACTGATTACCAGGATGCCAGCTATCCTCATTCGCGCCTCCAACGCCCTGAAGTGACCATCGGCTCCAGGGCAAGCAGCAGAATCGCCAGGCCGAGCGGCCACTGAAATCGATCCGCCTGCTCCGGGGAGGTGCGGGCCGACATGGTTCTCTTCTCCAACCTTGCCATCTCGGCGCTCATGCGGGCTCCGGCTCCCGGGGTCCAGCGGAGATACGCCCCGTTGGTCTCGCTGGCGGCCCGTCTGGAGATCGCCTTCCTCGAGACGAGATTGCACCACGCGGCCGATGTGGTCGCGGTGCCACTTCTCCGGTGCCTCGCTGCTGTCGGCCGGAACCGGCGCGCCCTCGCCGGTGCCCACGCCGATCGCGAACACCGGAACTTCCCGCAGCCGGAGTCGCTTGAGCGGGGCGCCAACGTCCCCTTCCACGCTCTCGCCATCGGAGACGAGCAGCACCGATTGAAAGCCTCGCTCGCCTTCATGCTCGAAGGCGGTGGCGGCGGCGCTAAGCGCCCGCGAAAGGTCGGTGGCCGGATTGGCCAGGTCATCGGTGGTTGCCGCGTCCAGGAAGCGCCGAAATGCGGCACTGATCGGCGGTCAGTGGGAGCTGGAGAAAGGCGCTGCCGCCGAAGACGACGAGCCCAACCCGGTCACCCGGCGATCCGGCCAACGCCTCGAGCAGCGCCTCTTTGGCCACCGCCAGACGGCTGGGCCTGCCCGGAGTCGAGCGAAGGGGCATCTCATCCGTAGCGTTCATGGAACGGGAGAGGTCGAGCAACACCAGCACGTCGCGACCGCTATGCACCAGCGAGGCGGGCCGCGTGCCGAACTGAGGGCGCGCCACGGCGAGCAGGCCCAGACTCAGGGCCCCAAGCGTCAGTGCCTGCCGGATCCTGCGCCGCCGCTCCGAGGGAATCGTCGAGGCGCGCGCCAGCACCCCGGGCTGGCCGAAGCTGTCGAGCCGGGCTCTCTGCCCGCGCTGATGCCGAAGCAGCGCCCATATCCCCAACGGGACGAGCCAGCAGCAGCGAGGCGAGCGCGAAAGGGTATGCGAAGGTCATCGCGTCAGGGCAAGGTGCGGAGCCAGGTCAGGCTGAGTCCCAGCTCCAGCCCGAGCAGCAGCAGCCCCGGTATCAGGGCAATGAGGTACAGCTCCCGGTAATCGCGCATCTCCTGGATGGAGACATCGCGACGCTCCAGCGGATCGATCTCTCGCATGATCTCCCTGAGCGCTTCGGGGTCGGTGGCCCGGTAGAAGCGGCCTCCGGTGCGAGAAGAGATCCGGGTCAGCACGGCTTCGTCCGAGCGGCTCAGTCGGGCAGGCGCCCGGCCCCAGCGCCAGATCAGGTTGCGGTCCGCCTGGGAGGTGTCGGCCGTGCTGAGCCCGATGGAGTGAATCCGGACGCCGAGCGACCGGGCGGCTTCCGCGGCTTGCGTAAGGCGACGGTTTGCCGGTGTTGTTGGCGCCGTCGGTGATCAGCACGATGACGCTGGCCTTGGCAGGTAGATCCTTGAGCTGATTGAGGCTCATCGCGAGCGCGGTGCCGATGGCGGTTCCATCGGGCAGCATCCCGATGTCCACTCGCTCGATCGTCTGGCCCAGGAGATCGGTGTCGGGAGTGAGCGGAGCCTGGAGAAAGGTGCGGCCGGCGAAAATCACCAGGCCGATCAGATCGCCCTGGCGCTGGCGGACGAAGTCGTTGAGCACCCGTCGAGCCACCTCCAGCCGGTTGCCCGGCTGAAAGTCACCCGCCTTCATGCTGCTCGATATGTCCAGGGCAACCATGATGTTCCTGGAGCGCAACTTGATCTCCCGGACATCGTGCGCTACCTGGGGTCGGGCCAGCGCCAAAATCAGAAGCGCCATTCCGCCGACGCGCAGCACCCCCAGGAGCGGCTTCCACCGCGCTCGCCGGCTGGGCCGAATTTGGTCGAGAAAAGCGAGGGCCGGAAAGCCGATGTGCGCCGGCGGAACCCGGCGCCGGCGGGTCCACCCGAGCACGGCGTACCCAGCGGCACAGCCAGCAACAGGAGGGCGAGTGGCTCAGCGAAGCGCATCAACAATCTCTTCGGCCGGCCGGGCCTCGTGCCAGGCGCCGAGCAAGAGGCGGGCGCGCCTCAGGAAATCGGCCGCGGCGGCCTCGCCTGGGCGCAGCTTGGCGAACTTCACCATGTCGGCGTCGCTGAGCAGGTCATGGCAGCGGTCCCGAAGGCCGGCTCTGCTCAGGTAGGGCGGGAGGGCCCAGAGCAGCTCCGAGGTGGTGCGCTCGCAGGCCCCAACGCTCTCGGCGTCTTCGAGATACTGCCGGAGTGTCTGGGCCACCGCTTCGTAGTGGGCCGCCACTTCGCCCCGCGCGGGCCACCGTTCGGCTTCCACTACTCCCAGTCGATCGAGGGCGATCTGGTATGGGGTCGGTGCCACCGGCTCAGGGGGAGCCTCGGGCTCCGCCAGCACCGGCAGGCGCCGTCGCCGTCGGCGAATTAACGCGTAGCCTGCCGCGGCAGCCGTGAGCAGAAGGCCCAGGGTCAGAATCGGCACCAGGGAGACGGGTCCGTGCTCCAGTTCCTGGATGTCCTTGAGCGGCGGATTGCCCGGAGGGAGGAGGGGCGTCACGTCTACGAAGGCCGAGTCGCTCGACAGCGTGGCTCGCGGAACCCCTTTGACGGCCCGCATGAAGGGCAGGCCAAAGATCGGGACCGGCTGTTTCCCTGGGCGGTAAAAGGCGATGCGAGCCTGCCCATGAAAGATGCGGTCCGGTGTACGACTCAACTTCTCGACCGAGAGGATCCGGACTCCTGGTGGAAGTGCGCCGACCGCCTGGGGAATGGTGTCGAACAACAGGTCTCGCTCATCCAGGCGGACACGAAACCTGAGGGTGACGGAGTCGCCCACGGTCGGGTTTGCGGTCTCAGGGACGACCTCGAACGACTGGCCCGCCACCTGCGCTGCCATCTGCCTCGAGCAGAGCAGCGCGGCGAACATCAGTGTCACCCTGAATGCGCCGGTCCTCACCTCTCGATTGCCTCCACCATTCTCACCGCCACAGCATCCGCTCCCTTTGACGAAAAAAGGCCAGGAGCGGCTCGGCGTAGGTGCGGCCGGTCTCCAGCCGCACCAGGTCGGCGCCCCGCTCCCGGAGGCCGCGCTCGAGCTCGAGATCGAACTGTGCCATTCGGCGCCGAAACTCGTTCCGCAGCGTCGCATTCTGGGTATCCACGTACCGCCAGGCCCCGCTCTCCGGATCCTGCAGCGTGACCAGCCCGGCGTCGGGCAGCTCCCGCTCACGGGGGTCGCAGAGCTGGACGGCGATCACATCATGCTTGCGGGCCAGGCGACCCAGCGCCGACTGGTAGTTGGTGGCCAGGAAGTCGGAGACGATGAACAATACGGAGCGCCGCCGGAGCACGGATTCGAGATACTCGAGTGCGGAGCTGAGGTCGGTGCCGGAACCGGCCGGCTGGAAGGAGAGGAGCTCGCTGATGACGCGGAGGGTGTGGCGCCGGCCTCTTCGGGCGGTGATCATCCGTTCGACCCGGTCGGTAAAGAAGAGAGCCCCGACCCGGTCGTTGTTGCGCGCGGCCGCGAGGGCCAGGACGGCACAGACTTCGGTGGCCAGATCGCCCTTGGTGCGGATCCGGCTGCCGAACCGCTTCGAGGCGCTGAAATCCACGACGAACCCTACCGTGAGCTCCCGCTCCTCGAGGTAACGTTTGACGTAGGCCGAGCCCAGGCGCGCCGTGACGTTCCAGTCGATGGCCCGGACGTCGTCCCCCGGCTGATACTCGCGTACCTCGGCGAACTCGACCCCCCGGCCCCGAAAGGCGCTGGAGTACTCGCCGGCCACGATGTCCCGCACCAGGTGGCGGGTCGTGATCTCGATCCGCCGCACCTCGCGCATGACCTCCTCGGGGCTCATGGGACGGGAACGGTCTCGAAGATCCTCACCAGGAGGGCGTCGGCACCCACGCCTTCGGCATCGGCCCGGTAGGTCAGGAGAAGCCGGTGGCGGAGCAGGTCGAGGCCCAGCGCCTTGATGTCTTCCGGCATGACGTAGGAGCGGCCCTGGAGGAATGCGTGGGCCTTGGCGGCGCGGATGAGATAGATCGATGCCCTGGGCGAGGCGCCGTACTCGATGAGCGGCGCGAGATCGGGCAGCCCTGCGGCGGCCGGCTGGCGGGTGGCGGCGACCAAATCCAGGACGTACTCCTTGATCCGGCCATCCACGTAGACCGACTGCACCAGCTGACGGGCCCGGAGAACGCGCTCCGGGTCGAGCACCTGACGCGCGATGGGCTCGGGCCCGGTCGTCATCCGGTCGAGCACCTCGCGCTCTTCCCGCCGCTCGGGGTAGGTCACCACCAGCTTGAACATGAACCGGTCGACCTGGGCTTCCGGTAACGGGTAGGTGCCCTCGTGCTCGATCGGATTCTGGGTGGCCAGCACCAGGAACAGCTCGGGCAGGGGAAAGGTCTGGCCGCCGATGGTGACCTGCTTCTCCTGCATCGCCTCGAGCAGGGCGCTCTGCACCTTGGCCGGCGCGCGGTTGATCTCGTCGGCCAGCAGGATGTTGGTGAAGATCGGCCCCTTCTGCACCGTGAAGTCGCCGCTCCGCTGATTGTAGATCATCGTGCCGATCAGGTCGGACGGCAGCAGGTCGGGAGTAAACTGAATGCGGTGGAACCCGCCCGAGATCGTCGCGGCCAGGGTGCGGACCGCGAGTGTCTTGGCCAGACCGGGGACCCCTTCGAGCAGGACGTGCCCGTCGGCCAGGAGACCGATGAGCAGCCGCTCGACCATGGCGTGCTGTCCGACGATTACTTTGCCCAGCTCTTCGGTGACCTCGGCGAGCAGACGGCTTTCTTCGATCAGGCGGGGATCGGGTTCTGTGGCCGGCCTGGCGCGCGCGTCCATGCTGGTCATCCGGCCGCCCCGGCCGCCCTGGGTTCACGCGCATCCGGCTCGCGATACTCCCGCGGCTCGGTGGCGGGGCCTCGCGCCAGCCGCTTCTGCCAGGCATCGAGGTAGGTGTAGACCACCGGAGTGATGTAGAGCGTGATGATCTGGGAGAAGAGCAGGCCTCCCACCACGACTACACCGAGCGGCCGCCGGGACTCGGCACCGGCCCCGTGGCCCAAGGCGATGGGAAGGGTACCGACCAGGGCGGCCATGGTGGTCATCATGATGGGCCGGAACCGGACGCTGGCCGCCTGGAGGATCGCGTGGCGCGCGGTCGTCCTCTCCCGGCGCTCGGCATCGATGGCAAAATCGATCATCATGATGGCGTTCTTCTTGACGATGCCGATCAGCATGATGATCCCGACGAAGGCGTAGATACTCAGGTCGAGGCCGGAAACCAGCAGCGCCAGCAAGGCACCGAAGCCGGCGAAGGGGAGTCCCGAGAGAATGGTGAGCGGGTGGACGAAGCTCTCGTACAGAATGCCGAGCACGAGATAGATCACCAGGATCGCCAGTACGAGCAGCACCAGAAGCCCCTGTTGGGCCGCCTGGAACGCCTGGGCCGTTCCGGCAAAGCTGGTGCTGATGGTCGAGGGCAGCACCTCACGGGCGGCGGCTTCCACCCGGTCCACCGCGGTGCCGATCGATGTCCCGGGCAGGAGGTTGAACGAGAGGGTCACCGATGGGAGTTGACCCGAGTGATTGACGGTAAGGGGGCCGGTAGCCGGGGTCACCTTGGCCAGGCTGCCGAGCGGGACGGAGACACCTTCCCGGCCGGTGATGTGGAGCAGGCTCATGGCCGAGAGGTCGCGCTGGTACTGGGGCAGCAGCTCCATGACCACCCAGTATTGGTCGTTGGGCGTGTAGATGGTGCTGACCTGACGGGCGCCGTAGGCGTTGTAGAGACCGTTCTCGATCTGATTCACGTCGATGCCGAGTGCGGCGGCCCGGTCGCGGTCGATAGTCACCTGGACCTCGGGGTTCTTGATCTGCAGGTCGCTGGTGACGTCGGTCAATCCGGGGACGTCGTGAAGCCGCCGCTCCAGTGACGCGGCACCCTGGTACAACGCCTCGATGTCCGAGCTCTGGAGGGTGAACTGGTAATCGCTCTTCGACGAACGGCCGCCGATGTTGATCACCGGCGGGTTCTGAATGAAGACCCGCATGCCGGGCACCGCGGCGAGCTTCTGGCTGAGCGAGCGGGCCACCTCGTCGGCGGTCAGGTCGCGCTCACTGGGGGGCTTCAGGTGCATGATCAGACGTCCCTGATTGACTGTCCGGCCACCACCGCCGACCGCCGACATGAAGCCGTCGATGTTGGGATCTTCCTGGACGATGGCGGCGATGGCCTGCTGGTGTTTGACCATCGCGTCGTAACCGGTTCCCTCGGCCGCCTCCGTCGTGGCCGTGAGCTGGCTCTGGTCCTCACTGGGAATGAACGCCTTGGGAACGATGCGGCCGAGCAACACGGTGCCGACCAGAATCAGAGCGCTGAATGCCATGGCCAGGCCCCGACGGTCCATCACCCAGGCAAGGCTGCGCTCATACTGGCGGAGAGACTTCTCCCAGGCCCGCTCGATGAGGGTATAGAATCGGCCGTGCCGCTCGTCCGGCGGATGAGGCTTGAGCCAGCGGCTGCACAGCATCGGGGTCAGGGTGAGCGAGATAAAACCGGACACCAGGATCGCCACGCCGATGGTGACGGCGAACTCCTGGAACAGCCGCCCGATGAGGCCACCGAGAAAGAGCACGGGAATGAATACCGCCACCAACGACAGGGTCATCGAGAGGACCGTGAAGCTGATCTCGCGGCTTCCATTGATGGCCGCCTGCATGACCGGTTCGCCCCGCTCGATGTGACGGACGATGTTCTCCAGCACCACGATGGCATCGTCCACCACGAATCCCACCGCCAGGGTCAGCGCCATCAATGAGAGGTTGTCGAGGCTGTATCCCAGCAGCTTCATCACCGCAAAGGTCCCGACCAGGGACATGGGGAGCGCCAGGCTCGGAATCATCGTCGCGCGAAGGTTCCGGAGGAACAGGAAGATCACCATCACCACCAGGCAGAGCGCGAGGAAGAGGGTGAACTTCACGTCGTTCACCGAAGCCTTCACCGTCTGGGAGCGGTCGTTGAGCGTCGCGATGTCGATGGATGGCGGGATCTGGTTTCGCAGCGCCGCTACCTCCGCTTTCACCCGGTCCGCCACCGCCACCGTATTGGTGCCGGGCTGGCGCTGGATGGCGAGCACCACCGCCCGCTGCCCGTTGAACCAGCTGGCCCGCTTGGTATCCTGCACACTGTCCACCACCCGACCCAGATCCCGCAGCCGCACCGGCGCGCCGTCGCGGTAGGCGACGATCAGCGCGCCGAACTCGGCGGCATTGGTGAGCTGGCCCTGGCTCTCCACCGAGTATGCCTTATCGGTGCCCCACAGGGTGCCGGTGGGGAGATTCACGTTGCCGTTGTCGACGGCCAGGCTGACCTCGTCGATGCCGATGCTCCGGGCCGCCAGCTGCTGGGGATCGAGCTGAATTCGCACCGCGTATTTCATCGACCCGAACACCTGCACCTGGGCCACGCCATCGATGGTCGAGAGCCGCTGGGCCAGGAAGGTCTCGGCGTATTCGTTGAGCTGCGGAAGAGGAAGCGTGGTGGTGCGCAACGCGTAGTAGAGAATCGGCGACGACGACGGATCTACCTTCCGGAAGCTGGGCGGCAGCACATCCCGGGGAATCTGGCGCTGGGCCTGAGAAATGGCCGCCTGCACATCCTGGGCGGCGGCATCGATGTTCCGGCTCAGGGCAAACTGCAGCGAGATCTGGGTGCTCCCCTGGGTGCTGGTGGAGGTCATGGTCTCCACCCCGGGAATGGTGGAGAACTCCTTCTCCAGGGGAGTTGCCACCGAGGACGCCATTGTCTCCGGGCTGGCGCCTGCCAGGCTGGCGCTCACCGAAATGGTGGGGTAGTCCACCGCGGGCAGGTCGCTGACGGGAAGCTGCCGATAGGCCACCAGCCCGAAGATCAGGATGCCCGCCATGACGAGCGTGGTCATGACGGGACGTCGAATGAAGAGCTCGGTGAAGTTCATAGTGCCCCCAGCCGGGTCGTGTCGGCGGCCGCCTTGATCTGGACCTTGGAGCCCTGGCGCAGCCGGAGCTGTCCGTCCACCACGACTTTGTCTCCCGGCTGCACATCGCCGGTCACGATGGCAAAGTCTCCCGCGGTGCGGGTCACGGTTACGGCCTTGGTGGCAGCGGAGCTATCCGGCTGAATCACGAATACGAAGCTGCCCTGCTGTCCCGAGACCACCGCCGCGGCCGGGACCACCAGCGCATCCGGCTCGACATAGAGCTGCAGCCGGACGTTCACGAAACCGCCGGGCCACAGCGAGCCATCGTCGTTGGGGAAGCGGCCCTTCAGCAGGATGGTGCCGGTCGTCGTGTCTACGGCGTTATCGATGAAGCTCAGCGTACCCTCGCTCGGATCGCCCCCGCCGGAAGGCTCGGCCCGGACTACCATCTGCTTGCCGAGATGAGTTTGGATGAGCGGCAGGTTACTGGCCGGCACCGAAAAGCGGACCAGAATGGGACGCAGCCGGTTGATCACCACCAACGGCTCAGCCGTGCTCGAGCGCACCAGGTTCCCTTGCCGCAGGAGGAGACTTCCGGTCCGTCCGGCGATGGGTGCCCTGATAGTGGCGTACTGCAGATTGAGCTCAGCCTGGTCCACCGCCGCCTGGCTTCCCGCCAGGGTGGCCTGAGCCGCCGCGGCGGTGGTCCGCACCTGATCATACTGCTGCGAGGTGACGTACTGCTTCTCGGCCAGCGATTCGTAGCGCTTGGCTTCCTGCGCGGCGTTGGCGGCCTGGGCCCGATCGCGCTCCAGCATGGCCGAGGCCTGCTCCAGCGCCGCGCGATAGGGGCGCGGGTCCAGCTCGAAAAGCACCTGGCCCTGCTTGACCTCGTCGCCCTCCCTGAAGGCGACGCGCTGTAGAATCCCATTCACCTGCGCCTGGACTTCTACGGTCTGGAGCGGTTCGACCATCCCGGTGGCGGGGAGCTCGAAGGGCACGGTGCGCCGCTCGGCTGTCGCCACCGTGACCGGAACCGGCGGGGTCGGCGGCGGCTTCTTCTCCGCACAGCCGCCAAGAAGCAGGAGCCCGAGCAGCGATCTGCCGGCCAGTAGGGGAGATCTCACCGCGTTCCTCATCGTGAAGGCGTCTGGGTGACGGAGTCCGGTGCCAGGCGTAACGAGCTGCCGCCTCGCGCATCGAGAATGCCCGTGTCATGGGCAAGCTGGGCAAGCGACGTGTTCCACTCCAGGCGCGCCAGCACCTGCTGGGCGCGGGCGTCGGCCAGCGCGGTCTGAGCTGAGAGCAGGTCGAGCACCGATCCCACGCCGGCCCGGTACCGGCCCAAGGCCACCTCGCTGGACTGCTCCGCGCTGGCGATGAGATCGTTGGTGGTCCGGACCCGCCGGGTCGCGGTCTGGAGGGCGTGATACGAGCTGAACACCTCGAAGACGACTTGCTGCCCCAGGGCATCCGCCCGGGCAGCTGCAGCATCGGCCAGGGCTGCGGCCTGCCGCTGATCGTAGATGCGAGAGAAGCCGGCGAAGAGCGGGATCCGGAGCCCGAGTGAGACCGTGTAGTTGTTGCCGCCCTGAGGGAGCGACGAGGTGTAGGTCCGTCCCCCGGTTCCGTTCAGCATCAGGGAGGGGAGCCGGTTGGCCCGAGCCACCGAGATCTGCGCCCGGGACGCCTCGAACTCCGCCTGCGCGGCGGCCAGGTCGGGGCGAGCCTGCACCGCGCGAGCTATCAGGGTGTCCACACTGTCGGAGAGGACGGCCACCGGCACCTGGCCGGCGGTAGAATCGACATCGTACGCGAGGTTGGCAGGCAGTCCCAACGACAAGGCGAGGGCGCCGCGGGAGGTCTGCAGATCTCCTTCGGTGGTCTCCGCAGCGAGCTCGGCCTGGGAGGCCGCGGTCCGGGCCTGGAGCACGTCGGCTATGGTGGCGACCCCGACCCGGTGCCGCTCTTCGGCCGCAGCAAGGTTGGTACGGGCCTCGCGCTCGGTGATCCGCTGCGCCTGGAGCAAGGCCCGGTTGGCCACGTACTGGAAGTAGGCCGACTGGATCTGGAGCACCACCCCTTGCAAGGTGGCGTTGTGGGTGAAATTCGCCGCGATGAGGTCGTTGCGTGCGGCGCCCACGTTGCCGGAGCGTCCGCCGAAATCGAACAGCAGATAGGAGAGGTTGAGGCTCGGGTTCAGCACCGACTGGGTGACGGCGCTGCGCCCCTGAGAGGCCACGGTCTTGAGCCGGGTCGCGGTGACGTCGCCATCCACCGTGGGGAAATACGCGCCGCGCTCCGACCCGTAAGCCGCCGCCGCGGCCCGCGCATTGGCCCAGGAGAGCCGGGTGGTGGGGTTGTTGCGCAGCCCGAGGTCCACCACCTCGGCCAGCGTCAGCCGCTGGATCCGCTGCTCGAGATCGGGCGGAACCGGAGCCCGGACGGCCGCCTCCCGAGGACGCTCCTCAGCCGGAGGGGTCCAGACGGCGCTGGGAGAGGGAGGTACCCCGGCCACACCGCCGATCGAGGGCGTACCGGCGCAGGCAAGGCAGCCGGCGGCCAGGGTGGCCCCAGTCCAGAGAGCCGGCCTCCTCACCGGTGGAGCCCCGCCACCGCCGGCCGGTGTTCTCGCTCATCCCGCCAGCGCGCGAGACCCCTCTGGATGACTTCGGACATGAAGGCGTAGGCCGCCTCGTACTCCGCCAGCCGATCACGGACCTTGCGGCTCCGAATCGGCAGGGAGCTCCGGGCCTCACCGATGGCCTCGTGGAAGCGCTGCCAATGCGCCAGACGCTGGGCCATGGTGTGGCTGAAGAGATCGGGTGGAATCCGATAGTAGTCGCGCCGGTCCGAGGGGCGGCTGTTGCGCTCCAGCACCCCGCGCTGCTCCAGCAGCCTGGCGTTGGTGCTGACACTGCCTTTACTCACTCCCAGCGCGGCGGCCAGGTCATCGAGCGACCGGCAGTCCTCGCTCAGCAGCAGCAGGCCGAAGATCCGGCCGGCTATCCGTGGCAGGCCGTCGGACTCGAGCGCCAGACCCATCCGCTCGATGAAGTCCACAGTTTGTGCGTTCATGCTTCCCCCTCGCTCCACCGTCAGACGTCGGGTCGACCCTAATGTTAACAACGTTCAGTACCAACTGAACGCAGCCGCAATCGCCTGGTCTATTTCGAAGAGACCCAGCGCGCGTCGGCATCCGATCGGGAGCATGAGGTTAAAGGTTGGTCGAGGGAGAAGAAGCTCTAGTAGGTCCCTCGCTACGCTTCGGATGAGGAGCTCTCCACCCTGACCGCCTGAATATGAACCGAGCGCGCAACCCGGCAATGGGCGCGCGCTCGTGTGCTCATGGCAGGGTCGGAGTTCTACTCGCCCAGTCGAATCCGTTCGATCCGGTGGGACTTGGCCTGGGTGTTGTAGAGCCGCAGGGTCACGATCTCGCCCGACTTGTCACCCTTGAGGGCCTGCTTCAGGTCGGCCACGCTCTTCACTGACTTGCCTTCGACCGAGAGGATGATGTCCGGGCCGCCGTTGTCCGGATCGGCGACCTCTCCCTGTGCCGGACCGCCGGGATCGACCCCGGTGACCATCAGGCCGCGCTGTTCGGGCTTGAGCTCAAACTGCTCCACCGCGTCCTGATCCACCGGTTGCACCGTCAGGCCCAGCAGATCGATGTCCGCGGCTGCTGCATCGTTCGAATCGCCTGCGTCGTCCGTGGCGTCGGCATCGCGCGCCGCGGTGTTCCTGGGCGCCGACAGTTCCTGGAGACGCACCTCGAACGTCTTGCGCACTCCACCCTTCCGCGCCACCTCGACCTTCACCTTCTCGCCGGCCTTGCGGAAGGCCACCTGCTGCTGAAGCTGGCCGACGTACTCGACCGGCGCTCCGTCCACCGACACGATAATGTCACCGGCCTCGATGCCTGCCTTCTTGGCCGGCGAGCCTTCGCTGAAGTCCTGCACCAGCACGCCCCGGATCTCGGGGAGACCGACGTACTCCGCGTCGTTGGCGGTGGCGTTCTGCACGCTCACGCCCATGGCAACCCGCTCCACCCGGCCGCCGGCGATGATCTGATCCATGACCCGGTGAGCCAAATCGATCGGAATCGCAAAGCCATAGCCCGAGTAGAAGCCGGTCTGGCTGGCGATGGCCGAGTTCACTCCGATCACTTCTCCCCGCACGCTGACGAGAGGGCCACCGGAATTGCCCGGATTGATAGCCGCGTCGGTCTGAATGAAGTCCTGGATGCTGCGGTCGCTCTGACCCGGCAGGGCAAGGCTGCGCCCCTTGGCGCTGATGATGCCCGAGGTCACAGTGAAGGTGAGGTTATCCCCCAGGGGGTTACCCACCGCGAGAACCCACTCCCCGACCCGGGCGGTATTGCTCTTGCCCAGCGGCGCGGGAACCAGATTCTTGGCCTCGATCTTGAGCACGGCCAGGTCGGTGTTCGGATCGGTTCCGATGATCTTGGCCTTGAACTCACGCCGGTCGAGCAAACGCACCGTGACCTGATCGGAGCCGTCCACCACGTGGTTGTTGGTCAGGATGTAGCCGTCCTTGGAGACGATGAACCCCGAGCCTGACCCTTCCCGGAACCGCGGCTCCTCCTGCATCGGCGGCATGTTTCGGAAGAACTCCTCGAAGCCCGGAGGCACCTGCATACGCGGCCGGGTCTGCGGACCGCGGCGTGCCGTCTCGGCCTTCCGCCCGGATCTGATGTACACGACGCTGGGCTTGACGTGCTCCGCCACCGACGCAAAGGCTTCGCTCAGATCCTGAAGCGAGGCGGTGCCGGCCGGCAGCTTGGTTGCAGAGGCCGCTACGCTCTGCTGTTGGGCCGACGACTGATAGGGTAGGTGTAACAGGGCCGCTGACAGCAGGCCAAGGGCAAAGGCTAATCCAACGCCGCTGGTTCTGAGGCGACGTAACCATCCTTCGGACATATCATCTCCCGCATAAGCAGATACGAGGCTCGGGGCCGAATTGCCTCGATTGGATAGTCAGATGCCTGTACCAGAATATCCGTCGCACCTGAACGTGCGCCGCCCCTGAAACGGACCGCCGCCGGGTACCGTACGGGAGCACATAGGCTAGGCGGCCCACCTACCGCCTTCCAATCCCCCGACCTCTGGATCTTCTATGCGATTGTCCTTGCACGCCTTGATGGTGCTATCTGCCGCGGTGACCGGCACGGCCGGGGCTCAATCCGTGGCCGATTCGACAGCCATTCGCGCCACAGCCCTGGACTACGCGGAAGGCTGGTATGAAGGAAGCGCCGAACGGATGGCCCGAGCCCTTCATCCTGAGCTCGTAAAGCGATCGTGGTCCGGGACACCACCACCGGAAAGACCATGGTACAGGGAATGGGTGCCTCGGTGCTGGTCAACAGCGCCCGCCACGGATACGGCAAGGAAACACCCAAGGAACGGCAGCAGAAGGAGGTGACCATCCTCGACATCTTCGGGAATGCCGCCTGCGCCAAGGCGGTGATGGCGGACTGGGTGGACTACATGCAGCTGGCCAAGGTGGATGGCCGGTGGATGATCGCGAACGTGTTGTGGGAACGGAAACCCGAACTGGCTGGGCGGTGAGATCCTTCCTTTGCAGTCCTCGCCTCGACAACTTGGTCCCCGCTGGTTGCTCAGGAAAGCCGTGCGCCGAGCTCGGCGTGGCTGGCACGGCTGCCCGACGGCGAGGTCAAGCGAAAAATTCATTCTGGACTCACCGGCTGCCATCAGTTCGACGAGAAGATCGCACGGGTCAGTGGCCGGCCCCGCACCGAGACCGATGGGCCGAGGCAGTGACCCGGATGCCGCGCTACGCCGGCGCCCGGACCGCGCTCCGGTCACCGCCGCCGACCGGGCACCCGGCAACACCGCCGGCTGGGTGGTGAAGACATTCGGACCCGGCGCAGTGCAGGAGTCGAGGTTCCCGAGCCAGGGGCATGCTGAGATCACCGAGTTCCTGACGCCGGAGCCGGAGGACCTACCGCACGAATCGCCATCGAGCGTCCGGACGGCGCCGGTGACCGGGGTGTTACTCACCGGCTCTATCGGCTCGATCCCGCCAGCGGCCGAATCAGCGAGATCGCCATTCCGGTGGCCAAGGCCAATCCGCGTGCAATCGAGATCGACTCGCTGGGCCAGCCCGGGGTGGTGCTCGGCACACCCAACAAGCTGGCGATGATGACCAGCGACTCCCAGTGGCGGATCTTCGACGTCGGGGTGTATCCCCACAGCCTCGCGATTGGCGGAGCAGGCAAGGTGTGGTTTTATCTGGTGTCCCTGCTGCCGCAGACGATCGTCGACGAGCTAGGGCTGGACCTCGAGCTGCGTTCCCGGGCGGTGCGCTCGTACACCCCGGTCGGCGACAGCGGCGTGCTGGTCCACCGCAGCGGTGAGCCGGGAGATTTCGCCGCGGACGCTGACTGAGCTCGCCGCCGTGGTCGAGCCAACCCTCACCCATCCGTTGCCGCGGGCCGCCGACCTGCGCGGAAAGATCGATCCCGACCTGTGGCGGGCGTTGGTCGAGCGGCCGATCGGTGAGCTGATCGAGGCGAGCTTCGCCGACGACACGTCCGCGGCGTGGTGCTGACCGATGCCCTGATCGGCACGTTCAGCTACGCCCACGACCCGTCGCTGCGGCAGAACCGCTGCTTCCTCTACCACGTGATCGGCAACGGGACCGGCGAGTGGCGGGTGCCGGTCGGCGGCATGGGCGCGGTGGCCGACGAGCTGGTCCGCGCGGCCGACCGGGCCGGCGCCAGCCTGTCGACCGGCGCCCCGGTGACCGCGATCGACGCCGACGACCGGTCCGGCCACCGGTCCGGCTGGCCGACGGCGCAGATCCGATCGGCGCCGACACGGTGCTGGCCAACTGCGGGCCGGCCGTGCTCGACCGGCTGCTCGGCCAGCCGTCCCGGCGCCGCCGGTGGGCAGCCAGATCAAGATCAACATGCTGGTCCGCCGGCTGCCCCGGCTGCGCTCCGGGACTCGATCCCGAGATCGGCTTCGCCGGCACCCTGCACCTCGGCCAGGGCTACGCCCGGCTGCAGCAGGCGTACGAGATGGCCGCCGGCCGGGCGGATCCCGGACCCGCTGCCCTGCGAGGTCTACTGCCACACGCTGACCGACCGCTCGATCCTGGGCGACGAGCTGCGGCGGCCGGCTACCACACGCTGACCCTGTTCGGCCTGCACACGCCGGTCGAGCCTGTTCCGCGCCGATCCGGACGGTGCGCGGGAGCAGGCGCCGGCGGGCGGCGCTGCGCTCGCTCCAGGCGGCGCTGGCCGAGCCGCTGGAGGACTGCCTGGCCCGCGACGCGTCGGGCCGGCCGTGCCTGGAGGTGATGACCCCGCTCGACCTCGAGGCCGAGCTCGACATGCCCGGCGGCCACATCTTCCACGGCGACCTGGCCTGGCCGTGGCTGCCGATGACGCGCCGTGCCGCCGACCCCGGCCGAGCGCTGGGGCGTGGCGACCGAGCACCCGGCATCCTGCTCTGCGGATCGGGCGCCCGGCGCGGCGGCGCGGTCAGCGGGCTGGGCGGCCACAACGCCGCGATGGCGGTGCTGGAGCCGGCTGACCCTGCGTCTGCGAGCGTGATTCGTCGCGACTACCAAGCCTGATCGCTCTCGCAAATCGCACTGGGCTCGCCCGAGGGCTTTGCTAGTGTTGCTCCTCGCGCGCCGCTAGCTCAATTGGCAGAGCAGCTGACTCTTAATCAGCGGGTTGGGGGTTCGATTCCCTCGCGGCGCACCAAAAGGCCTAATCGGAGCACATTTTGCCGCGCAGTCTGCGTGCCAGTTCTCGACGAGCGGGGACGAGTAGGGGACGGATGCGACTCATTCTTCGTCCTCGGGATGGCCATCCGTGGCCGATGCCGGGCTGTAGGCCTCCAGCGCTGCCACGTTTCCGGCGTTGGCCGCGCGGCGACCGAGGTAGACGTCCTGCGTCATCGAGATCCGGGAGTGTCCCAGTTGATCGGCGATCATGCGAGCGCTCGCGCCGCTCCCATCGAGCAGGGTGGCCACCGTCTTGCGGTAGGTGTGGGTCTTCACCCATTCGAAGTCGGATCCCTGACGTGGGGCCCTGAACGCTCTGCCGACATTGCTACGGTCCCGCCACCCGCCAAGGCTGTCGGGAAAGACGGTCCGACGCCGCCATGCCCACCACCGCCCAAAAGGGCGGGTCGCGCGATCTTGGCGGCTCCCAACGCGCGACCCACCGGTCCAGGGTCAACCGCCACACCGGAATGGGTGGCGGACGCGCCCGGGAGCCGCCGGGCGCGCGGAGACAAGTCTCAGGGAGGACGGTCCAGACATCTTGGGAGGGCGTTTCGTGCGGCTATCGCTTTGAATGGCCACTCGGGCCAGGGTGGAGGAGCCGACCCTCCGGGGCTATGCCCATGTTGGTGTGGTTGCCGTCGGTCAGCAGCATACGACACGGGTCCGACACAGCCGGGCGTCGAAATGGGCGCCGAATTGCGCACCACTGTCCGCTGATGTCCGCTGATGTCCGCTGGTATCTCCACTGATGACCGGCAGTTTCCGCTAGCAGACTGCGCTGTCGCTTCGCCATTATCGAATCGTTAGATTGGGCTTAATGTGACACGGATGCCAGCACGGGCGCGACGAGTCCTAGACCGGCGGCCACAGCCCCAATGCCGTTGTGCCACATTGACTCAGTGAGGACCGAGGGCGTGGCGTTACCGCGAGGCTGGCGCGATGCCGGCGATGCGACACCAGGTCGACTGGAGCCAGGCGCGATAAGCCTCGATATCCCAGTCGACGACCTTCGAAAGGACGAGGTACGTCTCGGCTTGACCGAGGGCGGCGCCAGTGACGGCGAGCCAGTCGATGTCGATGTCGGATCCTAGGAGGTCGTCAGCTGCCATTTGTCGCCAAAAACCTTCAAGGACGCGCTGAGTATCGAGCCGAGCGGCCTGAGCGCGGGCGGCGATCGCGGGCTCCATGGCCTCGGCCTGCTGGGCCACCCGCAGCAAAGCACCGGCACGCTCCATGAGACCGGCCGACGCTTGGGCCATGAGTTGAATGCGTTCGTCGGCGGTCGGCGCCGTCATGGCCGACCGAATCCAGTCGCGATCGTCGATCAGAACATCGAGTTCCTCCTCCCCGCGGATCGCAGCGTCAAGGCATCGTTGCAGCAGATCCGCCTTTGTCGCGAAACGCACGTACAAGGTTCGAGCTGCTACACCCGCGGCGTCGGCGACGGCAGCGAGCGTTGTCGCCGCGTAGCCGTCGGCAATGAACAGGCGCCGAGCCGACTCGATGAGTCGGGCTTCGGTGTCGGCTCGGCGAGCGACGCGGCGATCCCTCTTGACGAAGTCAGGCACATCGTGCAGTCTAACTGCATGAGTACAGTTGGACTGCAACGACATGCCGACGCCCCACCCCGCCTTGATGGGATTCACCACCTCAAGCTGCCGGTCAGCGATCTCGATCGGTCACAGGCCTGGTACGAGGATCGTTTCGGATACGAGGGCATGATCGACTTCGTCGAAGACGGCGTGCGGATGGGCGTCTCCATGCGGCATCCCAATGGCGGACCAGACCTCGCGCTCCGCTGTAACCCGGGGAAGGCTGCCGACGCGGCCGGCTTCGACTATTTCGCCATCGGGGTACCCGGCCATGACGCGATCGACGCGCTTGCCGCACGTCTGACCGAGCGAGGTGACCCACATGACGGTGTACACCGCACCCCCGTCGGATGGGTACTGCTCGGCCTCCGCGATCCCGACGGCCATGACATACGCTTCTACACCGTCCCCCTTGAGTTTCCGCCGGGGTTCAGCGACCACGCCACATCGTCCACTTCGCCAGTGGCCAAACAAGGTTCACCGCAGAGGGCAAACATCCAGGTCACGCGGCAAGCTGTCAGCGCGCCGAGCTCCTGATTTGTTCGACCATGGCGTAGTCGTCACGGATAGATAGCCCAGTGCTCCACGACAATTCCGTCTCCCACCGAAAGACGTGGAGCTGGGGCCACGCCACCTCCGCACCGGGTGATTGCGAGGTCGCGCAGACGCGGGAACCCGCTGCTGACGTGGCGTCCGTGCCGCACGTACCAGACCATCACCCGATCCTCGTCGAGGATCGTGGCGTGGTGATCGATGTGGCGGTCCGCGAAGCTCTCGTCGAGCGATCGTCCGACGACGTCGAAGATCCCCAACCCGACTCTGTTCGCAAAGGCAGAATAGGCGAGCGAATCGGCGAGCGAATCGGTGCCGGTTACGAATTTCCATACTGACCCAAGGGCCTCGCTGCGCTCGGCCGCCGGCGGCTCCGCGTGTCCTCGCTGCGCTGCGGGCCGCTACGCCGCCGGCACAGAGGATGATTCCGAGGGGTGGAAAGAAGAAACCGGTCCATGATCAACACCACGTGGCTTAGTCGGTGGGAGGGGGCGGCGGCCCGACATTGAGGGTTGGCTCAGCGCTGCTCGGCGTCAAGGGCGCTGCGCGTCGCTGCGCGATGGCCTCCGGCCACCCTTGACGCCGACCATCACTGGGCAAAATCGGGCTGGTCATCGGGCCGCCGCCGAGATCCTGGCCGCGTGACGAATCGTGGGACACATGCCGTGGAACTGAACCGCGTCAGCCACAACCAGCGCGGACGCTGATTGCCGCTCTGACAAGGAGCTACGCTCAATCGCCTGCGGACTGATGAGGTTTCAGCGGGTTCGGGGTTCAAGTCTTCGGCGGCGTACCAGTGTTTGGCGTACCAGCGTTCGTGTACGCAGCGGCAGCCGTCGAAGCGGGCCGGCTGGGAGTGAGGCGGCTTAGAATCGCCTGAACCGACCGGACGGCAGATGACAGCCAGCTTTGACGATGGATCTCCCGAGATCCCCGGAGGGATCGTCGGGCGGGTGGAGCGTGTGCTGGTGATCGGGGCCGGTATCGCCGGGCTGACGGTGGCCAATGCCTTGGCCCACGCGGCGGTGGACTGCGTGGTGCTCGAGGCGCGGCGCCGGATCGGTGGGCGGCTGTACACCGCGGACCTGGGCGGATCCGGGGTGGACCTCGGCGGCTCTTGGATACACCACCCGGAGGGCAACCCGCTGCGCCGCTTCGCCCGGCAGGTCGGCATCGAGTGTCGGGCCGGCAACCCGCTGCCGTCCCTGGCCGCCTTCGACTGCGCGACCGGGCGCTGGCTATCGCCTGCGGACATCGAGGAAAGCCTGACCGGCGTGCAGAACGGCTACAACGAGTCCCTCGCCGGGTTGCGTACCCGGCTTGGACCGGCCGCCTCGGCCGCCGGGGGGATCGAGGCGTATCTGGCCACGACCGGGCTCACGGGAGACGCCCTCCGACGAGCCCGGCAAGCACTGCACGCAGGTGTCGAAGCGGATGCCGCCGGCGCCGCCGAGGACCAGTCGCTGACGTGGCTGTGGACGCAGGAGGAGTACGGCGGCGACTACTTCGGGGACCTGCCCGAGGGCGGCTATGCCTCTGTGGTGGGCGCGATGGCGGCGGGGCTCGATGTGCGCCAGGAGTGGCCGGTCGTACGAGTGGAGTTGGCCGGCGGCGGGGTCACGGTCACGTCGGCGTCCGGGGCGACCGAGGCCGGCTCACACGTCGTCGTCACGGTCCCCTTGGGTGCGCTCAAGAACGACCTGCCGGCCTTCGCGCCACCCCTTCCGCCGGAGCGAGCCGAGGTCGTGCGCCGACTCGGCTTCGGCCGTTACGAGAAGGTTGCGTGCAAGTTCGACGAGCCGTTCTGGCGTGAGGCCGGGTGGTCACACCTGGTGTTGTTTCCCTCCGAAACCGCAGAGCCAGCACTATGGGTGTTCGATCTCGACGCGTTCTCGGGCGTGCCGATTTTGGTGTGCCATACCTTTCACTCCGCAACCGGCCACCTGGCCAACGGCGCGACCGCCGCCGCCCGCTGGATGACGGGCATGATCGCCGAGGCGCTGGGTTCGCCGTGTCCTGATCCCGTGGCGATAACGGTGACCGGATGGGCGGATGACCCCTATGCGGCGGGTGCCTACACACATGTGCCCCCTGGCTCCTCCAATGCCGACCTCGACTTGCTCGGTACACCGGTGGCTGGCCGCCTGCTCTTCGCGGGCGAGCACACGCAGAGCCGGCGACTCGGCTATGCCGACGGTGCCATGACGAGCGGAATCCGCGAGGCCAAGCGGCTGCTCGGCACACCCACGGTGGCTTTGGGCCGAATCAAGCTTGCACCAGGCCGAGCGGACACCGCCTGACCGCTCCGCTATCGGTCGGAGAGCAGGGCATCGACGTTCGGCAGGTCCTCGAAGCTGGAGAAGGTGCCCGGTCTCGGAGATCTCCTGAGCGGCCTGGAGGAAGCCGCGCCAGGCGGTGCGCGCCAGGGTGCCGCCCACGCTGATCCGGCGTACGCCGAGGTCGGCCGCCTCGGCCACCGTCATGAACGGAGCGTTGATCAACAGATTGACCGGCTTCGGCGCAACCGCGGCGATGATCGCCGAGACCTGCTCTGCGGCACTGATGCGCGGAGCGTAGAGGCAGTCGGCGCCGGCCTCGGCGTACGCCTCCAGCCGCCGAACCGTCTCGTCGAGGTCCGGACGCCCGACCACGAAGCCTTCGGAACGACCGGTCAGCACGACGCCGGTGCCACTGTCGTCGATCGCCCGCCGCGCAGCCCGGATCCGGTCAACGGCCAGGTCCCGTTCGTAGAGTGGCTGCGACTCGTCGCCCGTCGAGTCCTCGATGGAGAGCCCCGCGATCCCCGTGGCCACCGCCAGCGTCACGTTCGCGTGGACCTGCTCTGGATCGACCGCGAAACCACCTTCGAAGTCGGCATTCACCGGCACGTCCACGGCGGCCGCGACGGCCCGAAGATGCTCGAGCGCCTCGTCGAGCGTGATGTGGTTGTCGGGACGGCCGAGGGTCCAGGCGAACCCGGCACTCGTGGTGGCCAGCGCCGGGAAGCCCATTCCCACCAGCGCCTTCGCGCTCCCGACGTCCCATGGGTTGGGCATCACGAAGCATCCGGACTCGTGCAGGCGACGGAACGCGGCCACCCGGTCAACGTGCTCGCTCATGCCACATCCCTCCGTCGGCGCCGAGTGTGTCTCGACCCTACTGAGTTCCGGCGCCGGGCCAGCAGCAGTGTGCCGGGCGCCTGCAGGTCGTTGGTCACGTGCAGCGGCAGGGCGACCTCGACCGGGCCGTACAGCACGACCAGGTCGAGGAACACGTACGTCAACGCGTTGAGGCCCAGCACAGGGTGTTCGCCGCCAGCCGCTGTTCGTCGGGCAAGATTTCGCCCGCACTGTACGCCGGATGTTCGCGCTGCACTCCGGAAGTAACCGGAGCACAGCGCGAGAATCGGACGCAGCGTTCGAATCTGACCGAGGGGGCACGCATAGGCAAGACAGATCTGGCGCAGTCGCCCCGTTGCGACTGCGCCAGAACTGCGAATATTAGCGAGCTGCTGCTACTTCACGCCACCCGCGGTCAGGCCCGCCACGATCCGGCGCTGGAAGATCAGCACCGCGATCAGCAGCGGAACGGTCACGATCACACCGGCGGCCATGATGGTGCCGTACGGAGTGTCGAAGCCGGTGGTGCCGGTGAACTTGCTGATCGCCACCGTCGCCGTCTGCATGTCGGCGTCCTGCAGGAACGTCAGCGCCAGCAGGAACTCGTTCCACGCGCCGATGAACACGATGATCGCCGTGGTGAACACACCCGGCGCCGCCAGCGGCAGGATCACCTTGCGGAACGCCACGCCCGGCGTGCAGCCGTCGACCATGGCCGCCTGCTCCAGCTCCACCGGGAGCTGCTTGAAGAAGGCGGTCAGGTTCCACACCGCCAGCGGCAGCCCGAAGCTCAGCGCCCGGGATGATCACCGCCTGGTAGGTGTTGATCCAGTACGGGAACCAGGTGAACGGCTCCGTCGAGGAGAACATCTTCAGCAGCGGCGGGAACAGCGATGACCAGCGGGAACATCGAGCAGGCCATGATCACCCAGAGCACCACGCCCTTGCCCCTGAACGCTCAGCCGGGCCAGCGCGTACGCCGCCACGATGCCGAACAGCAGGGTCAGGACCGTGGTGGTTCCGGAGACGATGATCGAGTTGATCAGCGACCGGCCGAAGTTGTTGCCGGCGGAGAAGACGCCGGCGTAGTTGGCGAACGACGCCGGGTTGGGGATGAACTCGGTGCTCCGGCCCTCGGTCGGGCAGCCGCAGCGAGGAGACGACCATCCAGTAGAACGGGATGATGCAGTAGAGCACGATGAGCGCCATGCCCACGTAGGAGGCGACCATCCCGACCCGAGCCTTGGGGCTCTGCTTGGGGTGGGCCAGCTTGTCGATCTCGTCGTGGGCAGGTGCGCTCGCGTCGTATCGGCGGTGGTTGGAGGTGGACATCAGTGCGCCCCTCCCATCAGCTCCACGCCTTGGGCGGGAACGGCGGCTGGCGTCGTCTCTTGTCCTTCTTCTTCTTCTTCTTCGGCACCCGGAGTCACCGATCACGTCGGCCCCGAGCAGCTTGACGAAGAGGAAGGCCACCAGCAGCACGTAGATGAACAGGATGATCGCGTACGCCGCCGCCGGACCGTACCGGTTCTGGTTCGCCTCCAGATAGGAGAAGATCGACAGCGTCTCCACCCGGTACTTGCCCGGGCCGATCATGCCGTAGGGCAGGTCGAACATCCGCATGGTGTCGAGGGTGCGGAACAGCACCGCGACCACCAGCGTCGGCTTGACCATCGGCAGGGTGATCTGGGTGAACTGCTTCCAGGCGTTCGCCCCGTCCACCTTGGCCGCCTCGTAGACCTCGGCCGGGATGGTCTGCAGACCGGCCAGGGTCAGCAGCCCGATGAACGGTGCGGTCTTCCAGACGTCGGCGATGACGATGGCCCAGAAGGACGCACCCGAGTCGGCCAGCCAGAGGATCTGCTGGCCGAGGATCCGGTTCATCACGCCGGCCTCGTCGAAGATGAGCTTCCACATCAGCGCGGAGACGATGGTCGGGATGGCCCACGGCACCAGGATGCCGGCCCGGACGATGCCGCGGCCCCGGAAGGCCTTGGACATGATCAGGGCCATCGCCACGCCGAGGATCGGTCTCGAGGACGACGCAGACGATGGTGAACAAGGTGGTGTTGATGAAGGCGTTCCAGAACCGGTCCATCGTGCCGTAGGAGCCGATGACGGTGTTCTGACCGGCGAAGATGTCGGTGTAGTTCTTCAGCCCGACGAAGGTCTCGCCCTGGGCGATGAGACCCGTGTTCGGGTCGACGCCGGAGTTGGCCCGGAAGAAGGATTCGCGGATCGACAGCAGCACCGGGATGCCGGCGACGACGATGATGACGAGCAGGGTGGGTGCCAGCAGGATCCAGGCCAGCCGGCCCTGGCCGTCGCTGAGCGCGTTCTTCTTGTGCTTGTGCCCGTCGCCGGCAACTCCCGATCCGGGCTGCTTCTCCACAGTGGCTGTGGCCATTCGCCTACCCCTATCTCACACCTGGAGATTCCAGCGCAACCCAACCGGTTGCGCTGGAATCTCACTCTGGTGTGTCTCGGCCTTACTGGGTCAAGGACTCCAACTTGGTCTGCAGCTGCGATAGTGCCGCGTCGGGTGCCGTCTGGCCCTGCAGGGCGCTGTAGGCAGCGTCCTGGATGGCCAGCGTGACGTCACCGTACTTGACGGCCTTCGGCCGCGGCTCGGCGGTCTCGATCGACTTCAGCTGCATCGGCATGTACGGGAACTTCTTGACCAGCTCCGCGTCGGAGTAGAGCGACTCGCGACGCGTCGGGGAGGACGAGGCGTTGCAGGGCGTTCAGCCTTCTGCTCCTCCTGGCTGGACCATGAACTTGACGAACTCGGCCGCGGTGCCCTTGTTCTCGGCGTTGGTGGCGATCGCCGAGTTGTGACCGCCGAGGCTCGAGACGCCGGGACCGGTCCTCACCCGGCAGCGGCGCGACGGCGAACTTGCCCACGATCTTGGACGAACCGTCGGTCTTGCTGCCCAGTTGTAGACGTAGCCCCAGTTGCGGTGGAAGATCAGCGTGCCGTTCTGGAACGCTGCCGGCCCTGCTCTTCCTTCCAGGTGATGGCGCCCTTCGGGATGGTGCCGTCCTTGAAGCCGTCGACCAGGAAGTCAGGCCCTTCGGCGGCCTCCGGGGTGTTCACGTCGGCTTGCCCGTCGTGCGTCGATGATCGAGCCACCGGCGCTGTTGACGGCCTCGGCGAAGTTCACCGTCAGACCCTCGTACTTCTGGTACTGGCCGGCGTAGCAGTCCAGGTCGCGTCGTTCTCGCCGGCCTTGATCTTCTCGCAGGCGGCCTTCATCTCGTCCCAGGTGGTCGGCGGCTGCACGCCGGCTACTTGTCCAGCAGGTCCTTGCGGTAGTACAGCAGGCCGCCGTCGGAGTGATTGGGATAGGCGTACAGCTTGTTGAAGTAGGTGGCGCTGTCCACCGTGGCCTTGAGGAAGCGGGCTCGGTGGGGAACTGACCGTCCGGCAGCGGCGTCGACGAAGCCGTTGGCGGCGAACTCGGCCGTCCACACCACGTCCACGCTGAGCAGGGTCATCTTGGCGTACTTGATCTGCGCGTTCTGGATCATCTGCTGGCGCTGCTGCGTCGGCGTTGTCCGGCAGCTCCGTGAAGGTTGACCTTCTCGTCCGGGTGCGCGGCGTTGAACTTGTCGATGCTGCTTCTGTGGCGTACGCCGAGTGAGTCCTTGCCCGGCCAGTACTCGATCGGACCCTTCTTGTTGTACTCGGACGGCGGACGCGGAGCCGGCCGGGGGTGCTTCAGCCGCCACCGCCGCCACAGGCGGCCGCCACGAGCAAGGGCGGTGAGGGCGGCGCCGCGACGAGCGACGCGGCGCGCTGGTCGAACGAAAGTCATGCAAGCCTCACTTCGTTGTAGAGGACACCCATCCGTGGTGCCACCTCGTCACACTAGATGTCATGCTGCCACAAAAGCGCAACATCTCTCACAGAACGTTAAGATTCGTTATAGATGAGCTAACACACTGAACGGGTTTAGAGAAGAGCAACTACAGGTAAATCCGGTTTTTCCGTCCTCGAGCCGTTCGGCGGCCACGGCGTGCAGGTCGCGCTCTCGGAGCAGCACGTAGTCCTTGCCGCGGACCTCCACTTCTGCCCGGTCCTCAGGGTCGAACAGCACCCGGTCGGCCATCTCGACGGTGCGGACGTTCGGGCCGACCGCGACGATCCGGCCCCAGGCGAGCCGGCGGCCCATGGCCACGGTGGCCGGGATGACGATGCCCCCGCCGCTGCGCCGCTCACCCGGCTCGCCCTCGGTGGAGACCAGCACCCGGTCGTGCAGCATCCGGATCGGCAGCGAGTCGTCGGTCGGCACCGGCGCGACGGCGCCCTCGGCCTCGGCCACCGTCAGGATTTCCTCCCGCGGCGAGCGAGGCCCGCACGATCAGCACGAAGGCGATCCAGCCCGGCCGCGGCCGCCGGCCATGACACCGACCCGGTCGGTGCGCAGATCGCCGCGCGCGTTGAACACCAGCGACTTCGCCGTCTCCGTTGGCGTTTCGCCCAACTGCTTGAACGCCGCTCGATCGGCCGCTGCTTGATCCGGTTGGGGTGCACCTGGTCGATCAGTGTCTCGACCGAGGCCGCCAGGCGGTGCCGGGTGGCGCCCAGGTCGGCCTCGATCTGGGATCGGGTGCGACCGGAGGAGGTGTTGTCGGCCACGATGCTCCCTCGCTGTCTGATCACGCCGCCGGCCTGGCGGACGGCCGTGGAAGCCTCAGCGTATTGCAGTGCGGCCTCGGCACCGGCCACGGGCGGCACAGCGGGCTGCGACGGCGGCTGGTTAGGGTGTCGGCATGACCACCCGACTCGCCGACGGCGATGCCGCGCCCCCCTTCACCCTGCCCGACGCCGACGGCCACTCGTGTCACTGTCGCGACTTCGCCGGTCAGCGGGTCATCGTCTACTTCTATCCCGCGGCCATGACGCCGGGCTGCACCACCCAGGCGGTCGACTTCACCGCCGCCATGGACGAGTTCAGCGCAGCCGGCCTCCAGGTGATCGGCAGTTTCGCCGGACGCTCAGGAAAAACTCATCCAGTTCCGGGAGCGGCAGGAGGTTGGTTTTCCCGCTGCTGTCCGACCCCGACAAGGAGACTTTGAACGCCTACGGGGCGTACGGGGAGAAGCTGCTCTACGGCAAGCTGGTCGAGGGCGTGATCCGCTCGACGTTCGTGATCGACGTGGACTCCCACGGCAACGGGACGGTCGCGATGGCCCAGTACAACGTGAAGGCGACCGGTCACGTCGACAAGCTGAAACGCGATTTGGCGCTCTAGAGCCTGGCTGACGCGTGCACGGCCGGAGTGGTGGAACTGGCAGACACGCAGGATTTAGGTTCCTGTGCCTTCGGGCGTGAGGGTTCGAGTCCCTCCTCCGGCACGGTATCGATGGCGACGCTCCGCGTCGCGCGGGACCGCGCTCCCGACCGTTCCGTCTTCCTCCGCGCTCGCGAACGAAGAGCGTGTTCGCTCCTTCGGTCGTCGAGACGCGAACGGTGCGCGCGACTCCCGGGTCAACCCGCGCGACTCAGTGCGCAGCGCATCGCGGAGCGTCGCAGATATTACGGGTTCTGGGCGATGCCCTCGTCGACCTTCTCCTCGGGCACGGTGATGGCGGCGTAGGTCGCCCCGGCGATGACCGCGCCGATGATCGGGGCCACGAGGAACAGCCAGACCTGAGCGAGCGCCGCACCGCCGGCGAACCAGGCGACGCCGAGCGAGCGGGCCGGGTTCACCGAGGTGTTGGTCACCGGGATGCTGACCAGGTGGATCAGGGTCAGGCCGAGTCCGATGGCGATCGGCGCGAAGCCCTTCGGGGCCCGATCGTCGGTCGAGCCCAGGATGATGTAGAGGAAGATCGCGGTGAGCACGATCTCGGTGATCAGCGCGGCGATCAGCCCGTAACCGTCGGGTGAACGTTCGCCGAAGCCGTTGGAGGCGAAGCCGCTCTCGACCGCGTTGAAGCCGTCCTTGCCGGAGGCGATGGCGAAGAGCACGGCGCCGGCCACCGACGCCGCGACGACCTGGACGCCGATGTACGGTCCCACCCCTCGCCATTCGAACCGCTTGGCGATCGCCAGGCCGATGGTCACCGCCGGGTTGAAGTGCCCGCCGGAGACGTGACCGAAGGCGTACGCGCCGGTCAGCACGGTCAGGCCGAAGGCCAGCGACACGCCGACGAAGCCGATGCCGAGCTGGACATTGTCGTCGGTCAGGTAGACCGCGGCCAGCACGGCGCTGCCGCAGCCGCCGAAGACCAGCCAGAAGGTGCCGAGGAACTCCGCGCCCAGCTGGGCGCGGAGCGGTGGTTCGCGCATGAGAAGAGCTCCTGGGGGAGAAAGGGCCCGCGGGGCAGCAGGCGAGATTGAGCCGGAGTCTAGACCCGCTGATAGCTGACGAAGGTGAACCCCGGGTGTGCTTCGCGTGCCGTTTCCCGCCATTCCGCCGGGTCGATCTCGGGGAAGGTGACGTCGCCCGCCGGCTCCTGGTCCACCTCGGTGATCTCCAGCCGCGTCAGCCGTGACCAGGCCGCGCGATAGATCTCCCCGCCGCCGGCCACGAAGATCGCGGCCGGGGTTAGCGCCACCGCCTGTTCGAACGCCTCGTCGAGCAGCGGGACCGCGCGTACGCCCTCCCCCCGCCACATCCGGTCGCGGGTGATCACGAAGGTGGTCCGGTCCGGCAGCGGCCGGCCGATCGAGTCGTAGGTCTTGCGCCCCATGATCAGCACGTGGCCCATGGTCAGCTGCTTGAACCGGTGCCAGTCCTCCGGGATCCGCCAGGGGATGTCACCGTTGCTGCCGATCACACCGTTGCGGGCGACGGCCGCGATGCCGATGATCTCGGTCACGCTCAGACCGCGATCGGGGCCTTGATGCCCGGGTGCGGGTCGTAGCCCTCGATCGCGATGTCGGCGAGGGTGAAGTCGTCGATCGCGCTGACCGCCGGGTTGAGCACCAGGCGCGGCAGGGGCCGTGGCTCCCGGGTGAGCTGCAGTCGGGCCTGGTCGAGATGGTTGAGATAGAGGTGCGCGTCGCCGAGCGTGTGCACGAAGTCCCCGGGCCGGAGGCCGCACACCTGGGCGACCAGCTGGGTCAGCAGCGCGTACGAGGCGATGTTGAACGGCACGCCGAGGAAGATGTCCGCCGAGCGCTGGTAGAGCTGGCAGGACAGTCGCCCTTCTGCCACATAGAACTGGAACAGCGTGTGGCAGGGCGGCAGCGCCATGTCGGCCAGATCACCGACGTTCCAGGCGCTGACCAGATGCCGCCGCGAGTCGGGGTTGGCCCGAATCGCTTCGATCACCTGGCCGAGCTGGTCGACATGGCCGCCGTCGGGCGTGGGCCAGGACCGCCACTGGTAGCCGTAGATCGGCCCGAGCTCGCCATCGGCGTCGGCCCACTCGTCCCAGATGGTGACGCCGTTCTCGTGCAGCCACTTGACGTTGGTCGCACCGGAGATGAACCAGAGCAGCTCGGCGATCACCGACCGGGTGTGCACCCGCTTGGTGGTGAGCAGTGGGAAGCCCTGCTCCAGGTCGAAGCGCATCTGGTAGCCGAAGACGCTGAGGGTGCCGGTGCCGGTGCGGTCGGTCTTGCGGACCCCGGTGGTCAGCACGTGGTCGAGCAGGTCCAGATAGGTCTTCACTCCTCCGCCTTTCTCAGCTCGGCGACCAGCAGCGGCACGATGGCGCGGACGGCCCGGCCGCGGTGGCTGATCGCATCCTTGGCCTCGGCGTCCAGGCTCGCGTTGGTCACGGTGTTCCCCTCGGCGACGAACAGCGGGTCGTAGCCGAAGCCATTCTCACCCCGCGGCGCGTCGATGAGGTGGCCCGACATGACGCCGAGCCGGACATGTTCAGTGCCGTCCGGGAAGACCGCGGCCATGGCGCAGACGAAGCGCGCGGTCCGGTCCGGGTCGGCGACGTCGTGCAGCTGCCGCAGCAGCAGCTCGTTGTTGTCCGCATCGCTGGCCTGGGGGCCGGCCCAGCGCGCCGACCGTACGCCGGGCATGGAGTTCAGCACGTCCACCTCGAGGCCGGAGTCGTCGGCCAGCGCCGGCAGGCCGGTCGCGGCCACGCAGGCGCGGGCCTTGAGCAGCGCGTTCCCGGCGAAGGTCCTTTTCGTCTCGGCCGGCTCGGGATAGGGCGCCACGTCGGCCAGTCCGAGCACCTCGACGTCCGGAGCCGCCTGCGACACGATCCGCCGCAGCTCGGCCAGCTTCTTGGCGTTGTTCGTGGCCAGGACGACCGACCTTCGGGACAAGCTCAGCCCTCATCCGCGCGAGCGCGGCTCGCTGCCGCTCGGCCAGCTCGGCGCAGCCCGCCGAGCCGAGAGCCAGCAGGGCGTCCAGGACGCTGCGGTCGAAGGGCTCGCCCTCGGCGGTGCCCTGGACCTCGATGAACCGGCCGTCACCGCTCATCACGATGTTCATGTCCACCTCGGCGGCCACGTCCTCGCTGTAGCACAGGTCGAGCAGCGGGGTGCCGTCGACCACGCCCACCGACACCGCGGCGACCGATCCGATCAGCGGTTCGGCGGTCAGCAGGTTGCGGTCCCGCAGCCAGCTCACCGCGTCGGCCAGGGCGACGTACGCGCCGGTGATCGACGCCGTCCGGGTGCCGCCGTCGGCCTGGAGCACATCGCAGTCCAGCACGATGGTGTTCTCCCCCAGCGCCTTGTAGTCGATCACCGCGCGCAGGCTGCGCCCGATCAGCCGGCTGATCTCGTGGGTCCGGCCGCCGATCCGGCCCTTGACGGACTCCCGGTCGTTGCGGGTGTTGGTCGCCCGGGGCAGCATCGCGTACTCGCTGGTCACCCAGCCCAGGCCGCTGCCCTTGCGCCACCGGGGCACGCCCTCGGTCACGCTGGCCGCGACCAGCACCCGGGTCTGCCCGTACTCCACCAGCACGGATCCCTCCGCCTGGCCGAGCCAGCCGCGGGTGAAGCGCACCTCGCGCAGCTGGTCCGGACGACGTCCATCGGCTCGCTCGTCCACGCGCCTCACCCTATGTGCCAGACTCCGCCGGTCACCGCCAGTGAGACCGGCCCGTCGAAGTGCGGCGTCGCCTCGGTGAGCACCTGGTCGGGGTCGTGCCACGGCGGGATGTGGGTGAGCAGCACGGCGCCGACTCCCGCGGCCGCGCCGGCCTCGGCGGCCTGCCGGCCGGTCAGGTGCAGGCCCCGCGGGTTCTTCGGCGCCTCGAGTAGCGCCGCTTCGACGAGCAGCAGGTCGGCGCCGCGGGCCAGCTCGACCAGCGCGGTGCAGGGGCCGGTGTCGCCGGAGAAGACCATCGAGCCCCCGCTCGGGAGTGTTCTCGGTGACGCGCACCGCGTACGCCTCCACGGGATGGTCGACCCGCACGGCGTCGATCGTGAACGGGCCGACCTGCTGGCGCGGCTGCCAGACGGCGAAGTCGAAGTGCCCGTCGATGCCGGGTCCGGCCTCGCCGGCTGGCGCCCGGCACCAGCGGCACCTCGTACGCGCGGGCCAGCCGCTGCGGCGTGCCGGCCGGGCCGTAGAGCGGGCGGCGGGGCCAGGGGCCGGTCGGTGAGTAGCGGGCGGCGACGTAGTAGGCGCAGAGGTCGAGGCAGTGGTCGGGATGGAGGTGACTGAGGCCGATGGCGTCGACCTCGCGAGGGTCGAGATAGCGGTAGAGGGCGCCGAAGGCGCCGGGGCCCAGGTCGAGAAGCAGGGAGAAGGTGCGGTCCGCGTACGGGGCCTGGAGCAGGTAGCAGGACGCCGGCGACTCCGGTCCGGAGCAGGGAGCCGCTGCAGCCGACGACGGTGAGCGTGATCATCAGGTGAATTGCTCCACCCCGACGACCAGACCGCCCATCAGTCGCGACCCGATGCCCTCGAAGGCGGCCGGGCTGCCGGTGGTCAGGAAGCGATGGCTGGCGTATCGATTCCCGGGGGGGTGATCCCCCGAGCCCCCCGAGAGCGGGGTTCGCGGCCGGTCATGGGTGAGGTCGCGCCGGGTCAGGACTGCGAACAGCTCCTTGGCGCACTCCTCGGCGCTGGAGACCAGGCTGACGCCGTCGCCGAGGACGTAGGAGATCACGCCGGTGAGCAGCGGGTAGTGGGTGCAGCCGAGGATCAGGGTGTCGATGTCGGCGTCGGCGAGCGGCCGCAGGTAGTCCTCGGCGCAGGCCAGCAGCTCGGGGCCGCCGGTGATCCCGGCCTCGACGAACGCGACGAACCGCGGGCAGGCGACGGTGTGCAACTGGATCTGCGGCGCGGCGGCGAAGGCATCGTCGTAGGCCTGCGACGTCGCGGTCGCCTCGGTGCAGATCACTCCGACCCGGCCGGACCTCGGGTCGCGGCGACGGCGCGGCGGGCGGCCGGCAGGATCACCTCGACCACCGGGACGGGATAGCGCTCCCGGGCGTCGCGCAGCACCGCCGCGCTGCCGGAGTTGCAGGCGATGACCAGCGCCTTGACGCCCTGCTCGAGAAGGTGGTCGAGGCACTCCAGCGCGTACTCGCGGACATTGGCGATCGGCTGCTCGCCGTAGGGGGCGCGGGCCGTGTCGCCCAGGTAGACGATGTCCTCGTTCGGCAGCTGGTCGATCACCGCCCGGGCAACGGTCAGCCCGCCGAACCCGGAGTCGAAGATCCCGATCGGCGCCTCAGTATCCACGGCGGCTCAGCCTACGGGAGCTTGAGACACTGAGGCATGACCCTCGACCTCTCGCCACCCGTTGCCGAGCTGACTCGCGTCGTGTCCGGCATCCGCGACGACCAGCTCAACGCTCCGACCCCCAATTCCGGGCGCGATGTCGCGACTCTGCTCGCTCACGTGCATGGTCTGGCGATCGCCTTCCGCGATGCCGCGCACAAGATCGACGGGCCGACCACCTCGACTGCGCCGACCGAGGCGCGATCTGGAGCTGCCCGAGGACTGGCGGGCGTCGATCCCGGAGCGGCTGGCCGAACTGGCCGAGGCCTGGAAGGCGCCGGAGGCGTGGGAGGGGATGAGCAAGGCCGGCGGCCTCGAGATGCCCGGCGCGGTCACCGGCCTGGTGGCCAACAACGAAGTGGTGCTGCACGCCTGGGATCTGGCCGTGGCCACCGGGCAGCCGTACGCGGTTGCGCCGGAGAACCTCCAGGCCTCCTGGCAGATGGTCTACGACACTCCGGACGCGTCCGGCCGAGGAGCGTAAGGCCTGTTCGGCCCGCGAATCCCGATCGCCGACGACGCTCCCCTGCTCGACCGCACCCTCGCGTACGCCGGTCGGGATGTGAACTGGGCTCCCAAAGCCGTACGCAGCTAGCCCCATCTGTCACAAGTTCCCCATGTTGCATGGGGAACTGGACGATTCCACAGGAAGCTTTCTATGGAGAGAGTCAGTTTCCCATGCTGCATGGGGAACTTGGGGCGGATGTGACCAGCCCGGGCTAACTCACGCCCAGACCTGGGTGTCGAGGAAGTCTTCGCTGGAGTCGAGGTCGGTGGTGTACGCGCCGGTCGACAGGTACTTCCAGCCGGCGTCGCAGATGATCACGGCGATGTCGGCCCGCTCGCCGGCCTGGTGCGCCTTGGCCGCCTGGGCCAGCGCGGCGTGCAGGATCGCTCCGGAGGACAGGCCGGCGAAGATGCCCTCGCGCTCCAGCAGCTCGCGGACCCGGCGTACGGCATCCCGCGCGCCGACGGAGAACCGGGTCGTGACGTAGCGCTCGTCGTAGAGCTCGGGCACGAAGCCCTCGTCGAGGTTGCGCAGCGCGTACACCGACTCGCCGTAGCGGGGCTCGGCGGCGATGATCTTGACCTCGGGCCGGTGCTCGGCGAAGAACCGGCCGATCCCCATCAGGGTTCCGGTGGTGCCCAGGCCGGCGACCACGTGGGTCACCTCGGGCAGGTCGGCCAGGATCTCCGGCGCGGTGGTCAGGTAGTGCGCATCGGCGTTGGCCGGATTGCCGTACTGATACAGCATCACCCAGTCCGGATGCTCGGCGGCCAGTTCCTTGGCCACCCGGACCGCCTCGTTCGAGCCGCCGGCGCGCCGCCGAGAAGATGATCTCTGCGCCCCACATGGCCAGGATCTGCCGACGCTCCGGCGAGGTGTTCTCCGGCATCACGCAGACCAGCCGGTAGCCGGCGAGCTTCGCCGCCATGGCCAGCGAGATCCCGGTGTTGCCGCTGGTCGGCTCCAGGATGGTGGCGCCGGGTCGCAGCGTCCCGTCGGCCTCGGCGACCTTGATCATGTTGAGCGCGGCCCGATCCTTGATCGAGCCGGTCGGGTTGCGATCCTCCAGCTTGGCCCAGAGCCGCACCGACTCACTCGGCGACAGGTTCGGCAGGCCGATCAGCGGGGTGTGCCCGACCGATTCCGCCAGTGAGGCGTACCGGGTCACGAGCCGCCGGCGACGGCCGGCAGCACCACCACGACGTCGCCGTCGGCGGTCGGCGCGCTCAGCCCGCCGCTGAACCGCACATCCTCGTCGTTGACGTACACGTTGACGAACCGGCGCAGGCTGTCGGCCTCCACGATGCGTTCCTTGATGCCAGGGTTGCGGGCGTCGATGTCGTCGATCACCTGCAGCAGGGTGTCGCCGTCACCGTGCACGGCCTTCGCCCCGCCGGTGAACGTACGCAGGATCGTGGGGATCCGCACCTCTACCGCCATCACGCCTCTCCTGAATGCCAACCGTGCTCAACCTAACGGGCAACGCCGACTGCCAAAGCCGCTATTCCGAGACCTCGATGTCCTCCTCGGTCACCTGGCCGTCGAGGATCCGGAAGGAGCGGATGCTGATCGGGCCGTCACCGCCTGCGGTCTCGGCCGTCGACACCAGGACGTAGTGCGCCTGCGGCTCGGTCGCCAGCGAGACATCCGTCCGGGACGGGTACGCCTCGGTCGCCGTGTGCGAGTGGTAGACCACCACGATCTCCTCGCCGGCGTCATCCATCGCCCGGTAGAGCTGGAGCTGCTCGGCCGGGTCGAAGCGGAAGAACGTGGGCGAGCGGTCGGCGTTGATCATCTCCACCAGGCGGACCGGGTCGTCGCTGCCCTCCGGCCCGACGATCACCCCGCACGCCTCATCGGGATGGTCCCGGCGCGCGTGGGCGATCATCGCCTCGACGTGCTCCCGAGCGATCTTCAGCACGCCGGCCAGGTTAGGTGCTGCGGCACGGCGCTATCGCGGACGCATTCCGGCATGCTGAGACCGGGACGTTTCCATCCCGCAGCGGCCAACCGACCCTGTCGCGGCTGCGACCCCGGACGTATCCGGAGCTGCAGCGGCCGAACGATCGACCCGGCGTGCGCACTCTGACAAGGACGGATCCGAGCCGCAGCGGTCCGAACGACGAGGCGCGAGAGCGCAGGTCAGGGCGAGGCGGAGATCTCGAGCCGGTCGCAGAGGAACAGGAAGGCCTCGGCGAACGGCTGGTCCTGCGCAGCGTCGACCGCAGCTCCGCCCAGTCCAGCTGCTCGCGGACGGCGCGCACCGAGGGCAGCAGGGCCCCGAAGTCGGCGTAGTGCTCCGAGAGCGAATGCAGCTTGGCGATCATGATCGGCGTGGCCGGCAGCACCGGGATCCGGATCCCCAGCACCTCGACCTCGGCCGCCGAGGCGACCAGGTCCGGCTCGACCGGGATCCCGCGCAGCCGGTGCAGCACGTCGACCAGGCTGTCGTCCAGCCAGGCCTTGAACAGCCAGTCCTCCGGCGGCCGCTCGATCCGGAACCCGGCCGCGGCCAGCGAGTCGGCCGCCGCCTCGACCTCGGCCTCGGCCACCACGATGTCGACGTCGTGTTCCGGCTCGGGCGCCCCGTACACCCACAGCGCATAACCGCCGCCGAGCGCGAACGGGACCCCGTCGGCCTTGAGCGCCGAGGCCGAACGCTTCAGCGCGATCCGCAGCTCGGAGTCACTGGTCATCGGTCGCGGCGGCGATCTGGCTCATGGTGATGATCGATACCTTCTCTCCATGCGGTTGGCGACATTCAACATCCTGCACGGCCGCTCGATCAGCGACGGAGTGGTCGACCTGGACCGGCTGCGCGACGCCATCCGCAGTCTGGACGCGGACATCCTGGCTCTGCAGGAGGTCGACCGCGACCAGCCGCGGTCCCACCTGGCCGACCTGACCGCGGTGGCGGCCGAGGCGATGGGCGCCGTCACCCACCGGTTCGCCGCCGCGCTGTCCGGGACCCCGGGAGCGACCTGGATGGCGGCGACCGAGAACGACGTCCCGGGCACCGCGTCGTACGGGATCGCCCTGCTGTCCCGCTACCCGGCCCGGTCCTGGCAGGTGCTGCACCTGCCGCGGATCCCGTTCCGGGTGCCGCTCTACCTCCGCGAGCCACGCAAGATGATCGTGGTCAGCGAGGAGCCGCGGGCGGTGGTGATCGGCCACCTCGATACCCCGGCGGGCCCGCTCGTGGTCGCCAACACCCACCTGTCGTTCGTGCCGGGCTGGAGCCAGTGGCAGCTCCAGCGGATCCGCCGCGACCTCGCCGGCGTCCCGGGGCCGGTGGTGCTGATGGGTGACCTCAACATGACCGGGCGCCAGGCGGCCCGGATCACCCGCTACCGCTCGCTCGCCCGGCACGCCACCTTCCCGCTGGAGACGCCGCACCGCCAGCTGGACCACATCCTGGCCCGCGGCCACCTCGGCCAGGTCGCCGCCAGCGCGCGCGCCGCAGCTCCCGCTCTCCGACCACCGCGCCGCTCGTGGTCGAGCTGTCCACATCCGCACCAGGAGGCGCCCGTGATCGCCACCGACCACTACATCCGCTACCACCGGGTCGACTCGGTGACCGGCACCGAGACCGGCGTGCTGGCCGAACTGCACCACGAGCAGCTGAGGATCGATGTGGTGCGGCCGGACGTGGTGCGGATCAAGATCAGCCGCGGCGGGGTCTTCGACGAGACCCCGACGTACGCGGTGTGCGTCGACCCGCTGGCCGAGCCGGCGCCGTTCACCGTCGAGCATGATCAGGACCGGACCCGGGTGGTCACCGAAGCGTGCACCGTCTCGCTCTGGCTCGATCCGTTCCGGATCGACGTGCACCGCAGCGACGGTACGCCGGTGATCGAGACCGCGGCGGACGCCGACGGCCGCTACTGGGCGTACGCGACACTCAACGACGCCTTCACCATGCGCCGCCGCTGCCGGCAGGAGGACGCGATCTTCGGGCTGGGCGAGAAGTCCGGCCGGCACAACCGCAAGGGCCGCGACTTCACCTTGTGGAACACCGACGTGCTCAGCCCGTGGGAGACGGCCGAGTTCACCCGGGACCTGGACCCCGACGACCCCCGGGCGATCGGTTCAGCGTCGAGTTCGACCCGTTCTACGTCAGCATCCCGTTCTTCTACCACCAGGACTACCCGGCCGGGATGATGGCCGGATCCTTTGTGGACAACGGATATCGCGGCGCGTACGAGTTCTCCTCGGCCGAGGAGTACCGGATCTGCTTCGCCGGCGGCCAATACACCGAGTACGTCTTCGCCGGCCCGGACATGCCGGCCATCCTGTCCGCGTACACCTGGCTCACCGGACGCACCGCCCCACCCCCGCTCTGGTCGCTCGGCTACCACCAGTGCCGCTGGTTCTCCTACACCGCCGACGCCGTGGAGCAGGTCGCGCGGCAACACCGCGATCTCGAGGTGCCGTGCGACGCGCTCTGGCTGGACATCGAGTACATGGACGGGTACCGGGTCTTCACCTGGGACACCGACCGCTTCCCGGACCCGCAGGCCATGCTGGCCCGGCTGGCCGAGCAGGGCTTCCGGGTGATCACGATCATCGATCCGGGCGTCAAGTTCGACCCGGGTTACGCCGTGTTCGACTCCGGGCTGGAGCGGGACGTCTTCTGTCGCACCGCGGGCGGCGATGTCTATCTCGGCCAGGTCTGGCCGGGCAACACCGCGTTCCCGGACTTCGTCACCGAAGAAGCGCGGACCTGGTGGGGCGAGCTGAACGCGGCGCACGTGAGATTCGGCTTGGCCGGGATCTGGAACGACATGAACGAGCCGGCCACCGGCGACATCGCGTCCACCCCGATGCGCTTCGGCCACGGCGAGTTCCCCCACGAGCGCTATCACAACCAGTACGCGCTGCTGATGGCGATGGCGACCACCGCCGGACTGCGCGAGGCGATGCCGGAGCTGCGCACCTTCGTGCTCTCCCGGGCCGGCTTCGCGGGCATCCAGCGCTACGCCGCCAACTGGATGGGCGACAACGTCTCTCGCTGGGACCACCTACGGCTGAGCATCGCGATGGGCGCGGGCTTCGGGGTCTCCGGCCAGGCCTTCGTCGGCGCCGACATCGGCGGCTTCGCCGGCAACGCGGGCCCCGAGCTGTTCCTGCGCTGGATGCAGTACGGCGTGCTCACCCCGTTCTGCCGCAACCACTCCGCGATCGGCAACGTCGACCAGTACGCGTGGTCCTTCGGCGAGGTGATCGGCCAGCACGTGCGGACCGCGATCCGGCTGCGCTACCGGCTGCTGCCCTACCTCTACGCCTGCTTCCTCAGCGCCTCGGAGACCGGCGCGCCGGTGCAGCGGCCGCTGGTGTTCGACTACCAGTACGACGGCGCGGTCCGGGACCTGGACGACGAGTACCTGCTCGGTCCGGACCTGCTGGTCGCCCCGGTGACCGAGCCCGGGATGACGGCGCGCCAGGTCTACCTGCCCGCCGGCGACTGGTACGACTGGCACGCCGACACCTTGGTCGGCGGCGCGCGCTACCTGACCGCTGCGACGCCGATGGAGCAGATCCCGCTCTACGCCCGGGGCGGTGCGGTGATCCCGATGTGGCCGGAGGCGCCGGCGCTCGACCAGCGGCTATCGGCCCAGCGCCGTCGAGCTGCACCTGTTCGTGCCTGCGGCCGACGGGACGTACACCTCGTTCCTCGCCGAGGACGACGGGCTGACCTTCGCCGCCCTGGACGGGGCGTGCTTCCGGACCACGTTCGAGGTCGGCCGGGCCGGCCACACGCGTCGTGCTCCGGGCCCAGACCGACGGGCAACGGCTTCGCCGAGTTCGCCCGGGAGCGCTTCGTGCTGGTGCTGCACGGCGCGCGGCCGGACACCATCCACGTCGACGGAGCGGAGGTCTCGGGCGAGGACGGCCGCTTCGACCTGGCCAATGCGGGCTCCGGCTTCGTGGCGGAGTTCGACGTGTGAGCCTGGTCGTACGCCTGGCCCGGCCCGAGGAGTACGCCGCGGTCGGCGCGATCACGGCCGCCGGCTACCGCGCCGACGGGCTGCTGGGCTCCGCTGAACACCCGGTGGAGAGCACGTACGAGGCCCAGCTGCTGGACGCCGCGCGGCGAGCCCGGGAGGCCGAGCTCTGGGTCGCGGTCGAGGAAGCGGGCGGGAAGGACGAGCTGCTCGGAACGGTCACCTGGTGCCCATCGGGTCGCCGCTGGCGGCAGCTGGCGCAGCAGGACGACCAGGCCGAGTTCCGGATGCTGGCGGTTGCTCCGGCCGGCCGTCGGCGCGGCATCGGCCGGCGGCTGGTCGAGGCCTGCGTGCAGCGGGCCCGCCAGGACGGCATGCGAGAGGTGGTGATCTGGTCGCATCCGCTGATGTTCGGGGCCCACGCGCTCTACCTCGCCATGGGCTTCGAGCGCGCCTACGACCTGGACGGCAGCCCGGCGCCCGGCGTCCATCTCTGGGGCTTCCGCCTCGCGATTACTTTCTGCATCACTCGATTTCCAAATCAGACTAGCCAATAACGCACGGACCGATTGCATTCACATCATCTTGCACGAAACCTCTCGGGCGGCTTTCATCATAGCGAAGCCTCGCGCAGGCTCGCTTAAAATGATTATCGGAATTTTGCAGCATAATCTAAAGATGCGCGCATTTTTTCCGCATCCTGACCATTTTGCGTCCGGCCGGCTAGAGATATGCCGTATAGGAACTCACCCACACCAGAATCGACGCCAGAAGACCGATTACGCCCGCGTTGCCGGCAAAGGCGGTGGCGCTGCCAGACATTCCCAGACGAAGCTGGTCGCGGTTCATCCCGTCGGGTATCGATATCTCGGCCGGAAACACCGTCGCACCGCCTAGTGCATTGGTGCGCGCGAGCGTTCCCGACACCGCGATCTGCCCTTGGCCGATGCCCTTCGGGATCCCAATGATCCTGGCGTGATAGACCCGGCCGGGAGCGTTATCGAAAACGATATCGACGAGTGTGCCTTCCTTGATGGTCTGAAAGCCGTTTTGCGAAAACATGCCAACCAGCGTGATCTCCTTCTCGACAATGAACGACATCGCCGAGTGCAACTGCAGCGCCCGATCACCGACGGTCAACGCGACGACGGTGACATAGCCGTCAGCTGGCGCGCGAATGGTGGTCTGCGCCAATTCCCAGTTGGCATTATCGAGCTGCGCCTGAAGCTGTGCGACCGTGGTGTTGACGCCGCCGATCTCGGAATCCAGCGCGAGCTTGGCGCTCTGCTGCGCCGCCTTGGCCGCGCCAAGCTGCGCCGACACCGTTTCGTACTGGACCTGTTTATCCTGCGCCTGAAATTGCGTGCTGGCTTCATCCGCTGCCAGTGTCTGGATATCGTCGAGACGCTTCTTGTTATAGGCGACCTGCGTGGTGAGCCCGCTGACATTCGCCGTTGCCTGTTCGTAATTCGATTTCATGATCTCGACCTGCTGCTTTGCGCCGGCAAGCGAGGCCTGCAACTGCGCAACCTTGTATTGAAACGGCGCCGGATCGATTTGAAACAGCACGTCGTTGGCCTTCACCGGCACGTTCGGCTTGACCGGGATCGCGACAATTTGTCCCGTCACATTCGGCGTCACTTCCACCACGCGACCGGTCACCGTCACGCGCCCCGACGGCGTGAGATAATTAAAAAGCGCGAGAAATGTCGCGAGGATAAACCCGCCTGTTAACAGCGAGATAGTCCCGGACAACCAGCCCCATCGCACCAGTTTGAATTTCGAGAACACGGCCCACAGCGCGGCGAGGTAGAGGCACAGAATAATGATCATCGCTGGCCCTCATTGTTAGGTTGTGCTATCGTGATGCCCGTGGAGGTAGCGAAGTCACCCTTCGAAGTGCCCTACAACGACAAGCTTTATAGCATCGAATTCCAGCAATCCTGTTTCGATTCTGCAGACGCCATACGGCGTTAGATGCAGCCGCCGTTGCACATTCAGTTGCACGCTCCCTCGCGCGCCCAAGCGCGAGCGCTTCAAGTCGTTCCGTCGTTTTTTGTACAAGGAATGATGTCATGCGTATCACAGCATTGAATCAGATTTTCGGAATGCTCGCCGTGACCGCAACACCGTGCGGCACCGAAACTGCGCTCGCTCAGAATTATCCTTATCCGCCCTGTTACTGAGACAAGACGCGAGGAGATGCGCGCGACGCCGGGCGGCCAAGGCCCCGGCGAGCTGATGCCGATCAGCTAACCGAAAGAAACATCGCGTGCACCATCAAGGGACGGCACGAAGATTCCGACAGGCGTCAAGGAGAACTGAACGAAGCAGCAAATAAAAACTGCCAATCACAAATCAGAAGAGGAGGTTCGACATGTTTCGAGGAATCCTGCCACTGACATTGTCTCTCTGCCTTGGTGCGGCGGCCGCACCCGCGGCGCTGGCCCAACGGCGGCACCCATCACCGAACAGGAGGCGCACGCCATCGCGGTGGACGCCTATGTTTATTTCTACTCCACTCATGTCGATGGACGTGTCCCGAAAGCAATTCACCAACGGCACGGGCAGATTTCAAAGGCCCGATGAACACGTTCATCAACGTGCCCGAATACCCGCCGGCAGATTTCAAGGGCGTCGTGCGCTCCAACTTCGATACGCTGTATTCCGTCTCCTGGCTGGACATGACCAAGGAGCCCGTCGTCATCTCGGCTCCGGATACCGATGGACGCTACTACCTGCTGCCGATGCTCGACATGTGGACCGATGTTTTTGCATCGCCGGGCTGGCGCACGACGGGCACCAAGGCCGGGACTTTTCTGGTGACGCCTCCGGGCTGGCGGCCGGATCTGCGCGACAAGTTCGCCGAGGAGTTCAAGCTTCCGAAGGACACCCAGCGCATCGACGCGCCAACGCCCTATGTCTGGCTGATCGGCCGGACCAAGACCGACGGCCCGCCGGATTATGACGCGGTCCACAAGATCCAGGCCGGCTACAAGGTCACCCTTCTTTCCGAGTATGGCAAAACGCCAAAGCCGGTCGAGTTCAAGCCGGACCCAAGCGTCGATATGAAGACGCCGCCAAAAGTCCAGGTCGATACGATGTCGGCGGGCAAGTATTTCGCCTACGCCGCCGAGCTGCTCAAGCTTCATCCGCCGCATATCACCGACGAGCCGATCCTCGCGCAGATGAAGAAAATCGGCATCGAGGTCGGCAAGAGCTTCGACATCGGCAAGCTCGATCCGGCCGTGCAAAGGGCGCTGGAGACCGCGCCGCAGGACGCGCAGAAGCTGATGGCCTGGAAGCTGCCGACGCTGGCGCGGGTGGCGAACGGCTGGTCGATGAACACCGACACGGTGGGCGTGTATGGCAACTATTACCTGAAGCGGGCCATTCTCGCGCAGCAAGGGCTTGGCGCGAATGTGGTCGAGGACGCCATCTATCCGCTCAATCTCGCCGACGAATCCGGCAAGCCGCTCGATGGCGCAAACAAATACACCATCACCTTCGAGAAGGGCGCCACGCCGCCGGTCAATGCGTTCTGGTCGATCACGCTTTACGATCAGGAAGGATTCCAGGTCGGCAACACGCTGAACCGCTTTGCGGTCAGCAGCTGGATGCCGTTCAAGTACAATGCCGATGGTTCGCTCGACCTCTATTTCCAGAACGAGAGCCCCGGCAAGGACACGGAAGCCAACTGGCTTCCCGCGCCAAAGGCGCCATTCAATCTGACGATGCGCCTGTACGCTCCGAAGTCGGAGGCGCTGACCGGCAAATGGAATCCGCCGCCGGTCGTGAAGTCGCAAACAACGGTGGGCATTCGGCCCAATGAAAGTTGACGGCACGCCGGCGCTTCGGCGCCGGCGTCCGACCGCGCAAAACACAACCATCCCTGAAGAGGAGCCGGCATCATGTTGACGAAACGCGATCTTCTTCGTTCCGCAGCGCTTGCTGCAATCACCGTCGCGACGGCGAACGCTGTCCCGGCGAGCGCGCAGACCAAAGCCGAATGGCCTGACATCCTCGAGGCCAAGAACATCGCCGAGGAAGGCTTCATCTACGGCCTGCCGATCGTGATGAACTACGCGGTCATGTACGAGTATTCGGTCGACAGGAATTCGGGGCAATTCAAGGCGCCATTCAACCAGATCAAGAACGAGGCGCGCGTCTTTACCTACAAGGACACCTCCGTCGTCACGCCCAACAGCGATACGCCCTATTCCTTCCTCTGGATGGATTTGCGCAGCGAGCCGATGGTGCTGTCCGTTCCGGCGGTGGAGAAGGCCGCTACTACGCGGTGCAGCTCGAAGACGGCAATACCTACAATTACGGCTACATCGGCAGCCGCGCCACCGGCACCGAGCCGGGCGACTACATGGTCGTCGGCCCGGACTGGAAGGGCGCAACTCCGCCCGGCATCAAGAAGGTGTTTCGGTCGATCGACACAATTTTCCATCGCGGGCTATCGCACCCAGCTGTTCGGTCCGGACGATATGCCGAATGTCGAGAAGGTCCAGGCTGGCTACAAAGCGCAGCCGCTGTCGGCCTATCTGAAGCAGCCCGTCACGGTCGGCCGCGGCGGCCATCGACTTCCCGAAAATCGACAAGGAAATGGTGAAGACAAACTTCTTCGAGTATCTCGACTTTGCGCTGCAGTTCGCGCCGGCCACGCCGGAGGAAAAGGAAATCCGCGCCAAGCTCGCGCGCATCGGCGTCGGGGCCGGCAAGACCTTCGACTTCAAGGACCTCCCGATGACCCACAAGCTCGAAATCGGCCTCGGCATGAAGGAAGGCGAGAAGAGGGTCGAGAAATTCCTCGCCAGACCGGCAAAGAACGATCAACGGCTGGAAGGTCGGCGCGATGCTTCGGCGATCACGCGTTCTTCAACGGCGACTGGCTGAAGCGGGCCGCCGGCGCCAAGGCCGGAATCTATGGCAACGACGCCGATGGAAGCGACCTATCCAATGACCAAGACGACTCGCGAATGGCGAACCGCTCGACGGCAGCAAGCACAATTACGCGCTCGACGTTCCCCGCCGGCCAGTTGCCGCCGGTGAACGCGTTCTGGTCGGTGACGATGTACGACGGCAAGTCGCAATTGCTGATCGAGAATCCGATCAACCGGTATCTGATCAATTCGCCGATGCTGCCGAACATGAAGAAGAATGCGGACGGCTCGTTGACGCTGTACGTCCAGAACAAATCGCCGGGCGCCGACAAGGAATCCAATTGGCTGCCGGCGCCGAACGGCGACGATTTACCTGGTCATGCGGCTGTATTGGCCAAAGACCGAGGCGCCCTCGATCCTGCCTCCGGGCGAAGGCACCTGGAAGCCACCGGCGATCACCGTGGCGGCGAAATAGCATTCACGACGGCCGCCATCGCCGGACGGTGACGGCGGCCGCAGCCTGCATCCATGCGCGCCAATTACCGGCGTATCGTCCCGACGCGCGCCGGCGGTCGGCAGGAGCCGATGATGGTTTCGGCAATGCCTGTTGGAGTGAATAGCAGACGATTTCTCGCGGCTTTGGCGCAACAGTCGCGACGGATTTTCGATTCTGGATCGTTTCGCACGCCGATAGCTTACGACGAGACATTCAATCCATGTCAATCTGGGGTTGATCACTGTGATCTCCAGACATCGGGGGCAAGCAGATGGCGCACGACATTCCCCAACGAAATTCCAATCGTCGGCGCACGTGCTGCGGCATCGGCGTGGCTCTCTTGATGTCCGGATCGATGTCCGGGGCCGCCTACGCCGACGAGAGCGGCGTTTCCTACTGGCTTCCCGGACGCTTCGGCAGCCTTGCGGCGACACCTCAGGTGCCGGGCTGGTCGATGGCGGCGGTGTATTATCACACCTCGGTCGAAGCATCGGGCGCCGTCGCCGCGGCAAGGCAGATCCAGATCGGCAGGTTCCCGGCAACGGTGAACGTCAATTTGAACGCCAGTCTGAACGCGCAGGCCGATCTGATACTTCTGAATCCTACCTACACTTTCGCCACACCGGTGCTCGGCGGCCAATTGGCCATCGGCGTCACCGGCCTGTTCGGCCGGGCAAGCACCGGCATTGACGGGACGCTGACCACCGTCACTCGGACCGATCGTGACGACCCGCACGGGAAGCATCTCGGATTCGCTCACTTCCGTCGGCGACCTGTATCCGCAGGCCACGCTGAAGTGGAACGCCGGCGTGCACAACTACATGACCTATCTGACCGGAGACATTCCGGTCGGCGCCTACGATCCCGCCCGCCTCACCAATCTCGGCATCGGTCACGCCGCGATCGACGCCGGCGGCGGCTACACCTATTTCAATCCGGCGGCCGGGCACGAATTCTCCGCCGTCGCGGGCTTCACCTACAATTTCAAGAATCCCGGACACGCAATACCAGAACGGAATCGACTTCCACGTCGATTGGGGAATCTCGCAATTCCTCTCCAAGCAGGTTTTCGTTGGCTTCGTCGGCTATGGATATCAACAGATCACCGACGATTTCGGTCAGAATCCGCTGCTCGGCGGATTCCGGTCCCGCGTCTTCGGCATCGGCCCGCAGATCGGATTTCTTTTTCCCGGTCGGCGACATGCAGGGATATCTCAACCTGAAAGGCTACGGCGAATTTGCCGCCGAGAACCGGCCGTCGGGTGGAATGTCTGGCTGACGTTCGCGATCTCTCCAATGGCGCCCACCAGCACGGTGACGCCAACGCGCCGGATCGTGACGAAGTAGCCGCCCGCGATGGTGGCGGCGAACTGCGTTCACGCCGTGTCAGCCACTGATGGAAGTCACCGCAGGCAATTCACCTGGCCCACTGACCCATCTGCAGGCATGTCAGCAAACTGACGTAACTTGGCGTGCCGCCGATGCTCTCCTGCGAGATGCAGCTTGCCCGGCTTGGCGCGGGGAATTTCGACCATTGGCTTGCGAGCTGCCGCTTCGCTTTCTGTTCATCGTTCACGCAGCTCTTGATCGACTGGTCAACGGAGAGGCCGGCGGTGGCGGCGACGTCGAGCTTGCAACTCCGCGCAACGTCGAATTTCGGCACGCCGTCGGCCACCGCAACGACCAACTGCGAGCTCAAAACGATCATCGGAAAAGAGATAGGCATTTCCCGCCTCCTTCGGATCGCAGCAAAAGCTTCGGGCAGCCGCTGTTCGAAGCCGCAGCGCAGCCTACCGCAAAACCGGCCTGGACGCGGCGGGAATGTCCTGCAGGCAGGCCGCAGGGATGGCAAGGCCGCCCCTGCGCGCCTGTCAAGCGCAACCGCGCTCACGCCGCGTTGGCGCCTTCCTGGCGGCTGGCCTCGAACAGGAACCAGGTGCGGCGCTCGGTCTCGTCGATGAAGACTTCGAGCAGGCTTGCGCTGCCGGAATCCTCATGATCGTCGCAAAGCTTGTGGGCTTTGCGCATCGCGGCGGCCATCTTCTTGTTGTCTTCCATCAGTTCACGCAGCATTTCGCGCGGCGGCACATAGTCGTCGTTGTTGTCCTGGATGGTCTGCAGCTTGGCGATCTGTCCGATCGAGCGGATCGTGATGCCGCCGAGCTTGCGCACCCGTTCGGCGAGCTGGTCGGTGGTGGCGAAAATCGCCTCCGACTGCTGGTCCAGCATCAGATGATAGTCGTTGAAATGCCGGCCGCTGACATGCCAGTGGAAGTTCTTGGTCTTCAGGTAAAGCGCGAAGGCGTCCGCCAGCAGCGTATTGAGCGACACCGAGATCTTGTCCACCGCGGCCTGCGGCAGGTCGGTCGGCGTATCGAGTTCGGGGGATACCTTGTCGGATTTGTTGCTGGTTTTGCTCACGTTGCACCTTCCTGTTAGGAACCGGACTCTGGCGGCGGTGGACATTGGCCGCCGGACGACCTAACGCATCACTTTCAGGCTGGTTCCGGTGCCGGAACCCGCCGTTTTGCCGGAAGCGCACGCATGGATGACTGGATCGACTATTACGATTCCACGCATACGATTTATGCGAGCAAGCTGCATCGCGACCTGCATTTCCAGATCATCGCGCGCGACATCATCGGCTACATCTCTTCGCCCGACTCCGTCGTGCTGGACTATGCCTGCGGCGAGGCGCTGTCCGCCGCCAAGGTGGCGGACGCCTGTGCCCAGCTCTATCTGGCCGAGCCCGCCCCCGGTGTCCGCGGCCGGCTGATCGCGCGCTTTGCGCCGAACACCAAGATCCGCGTCCGCTCGCTCGAGGATCTCACGCGAATGGCGGAAAGCTCGATCGATCTCGTCGTCATGAATTCGGTCGCGCAATACATGACGCCGGAGGAACTGGATTCGGCGCTGGCCGTCATTCGCCGGCTGTTGAAGCCCAACGGCCGCCTGGTGCTGGGCGACATTTTGCGGCCCGAAGTCGGCATGGCCAGAGACGTGCTGGCGCTGTTGAAATTCGCACGCACCCACGGCTTCCTGAAAGACGCCCTGTACGGCCTGGCGAGCACCGCGCTGTCGGACTACCGGCAGCTGCGCACCCGCGTCGGGCTGCAGCGCTACAGCGAGAATGAGATGATCGAGAAACTCGCCCGGGCCGGCTTCTCCACCTCGCGCGCGCAGCAGAACATCGGCCACAACCCCTGGCGGATGACCTTCGTGGCCCGGCACGCCCTGAAGCTCAATTGAGTTCTGCCGCGCGCTAAGGTTGTTAACCCTAAAGCGCGGTAAGGTATGGTTCACCGCGCCGTGATCGGCGATGATGGCCGCGGCCCGGTGGCGGAAGCGACGACGCGGGAGCAGTGCAATGCTCTTTATCCTGGTTCAAATCCAGGCCGGGCCTCCAGCCTTCGCTGGCTTCGCCAGCTTCGGCTAGGCAAGCCAGCCCGTACCTCCAGCCGTAGCTCGAACCAAGCGAAGGCGGGCTTGCCGCGCCGAAGCTCGAAGAGCGAAGGCGGGGCGTCGGTAAACCCGATTTCCCCTAAAATTGCCGGTTGATGGGGGGCTTTTGGGGGTTTCGCGGGTGCGGAATTTGGTCTAAAGACCACCCGCGCGCGAGGGTGACCCGCGCTCTTGGCTTAGGGGACGCGCGGCATGCGCGCCCTTTTTTTGTGCCCAAAATCCAGTCTGAGAGCTGATGCCCAAAAGAACAGATATCTCCACCATCCTGATCATCGGCGCCGGTCCCATCGTGATCGGCCAGGCCTGCGAATTCGACTATTCCGGCACCCAGGCGGTGAAGACGCTGAAGGAAGAGGGCTACCGCATCGTCCTCGTCAATTCCAATCCGGCCACCATCATGACCGACCCGGAACTGGCTGATGCGACCTATATCGAGCCGATCACCCCCGAAATCGTCGCCAAGATCATCGAGAAGGAGCGCTACGTCATCCCGGGCGGCTTTGCGCTGTTGCCGACCATGGGCGGCCAGACCGCGCTGAACTGCGCGCTGTCGCTGCGCCGCCAGGGCACGCTCGACAAGTTCGACGTCGAGATGATCGGCGCCACCGCGGACGCCATCGACAAGGCCGAGGACCGCCAGCTTTTCCGCGAGGCCATGACCAAGATCGGGCTTGAGACGCCGAAATCGCGGCTCGCCAACGCCTCAGGCCTGAAGAAGTCCTATCGCGACAAATACCTCGCCGAACGCGAGAAGCTGTCGGGCGCAGCGCTGGACGAACTCGAGCGGCAATGGACGCTCGGCGAGAACGAGCGCCGCAAGCGCTACCAGGAGCACGCGCTCGGCGAGGCGCTGATGGCGCTGTCCGAAATCGGGCTGCCCGCGATCATCCGCCCCTCCTTCACCATGGGCGGCACCGGCGGCGGCATCGCCTACAACAAGGAAGAGTTCCTCGACATCATCGAACGCGGCCTCGACGCCTCCCCGACCAACGAAGTCTTGATCGAGGAATCCGTGCTCGGCTGGAAAGAGTTCGAGATGGAGGTGGTGCGCGACAAGAAGGACAATTGCATCATCGTCTGCTCGATCGAGAACCTCGATCCGATGGGCGTGCACACCGGCGATTCCATCACGGTAGCGCCGGCGCTGACGCTGACCGACAAGGAATACCAGATCATGCGCGACGCCTCGCTGGCGGTGCTGCGCGAGATCGGGGTGGAGACCGGCGGATCCAACGTGCAGTTCGGCGTCAACCCCGCCGACGGCCGCATGGTGGTGATCGAGATGAACCCGCGCGTGTCGCGCTCCTCGGCGCTGGCTTCCAAGGCGACGGGATTCCCGATCGCAAAGGTCGCCGCCAAGCTCGCGGTCGGCTACACGCTCGATGAAATCGCCAACGACATCACCGGCGGCGCCACGCCCGCCTCGTTCGAGCCGACCATCGATTACGTCGTCACCAAGGTTCCCCGCTTCGCGTTCGAGAAATTCCCCGGCGCCTCCACCACGCTGACGACCTCGATGAAGTCGGTCGGCGAAGTCATGGCGATCGGCCGCACCTTTCAGGAGAGCCTGCAGAAGGCGCTGCGCGGGCTCGAGACCGGGCTGACCGGGCTCGACGAGATCGAGATCGAGGGGTTCGGCCGCGGCGACGACAAGAACGCGATCCGCGCCGCGCTGGGCACGCCGACGCCGAACCGCATCCTGCAGGTGGCGCAGGCGATGCGGCTCGGCTGGTCCAACGACGAGATCTTCAATTCCTGCAAGATCGATCCCTGGTTCCTCAGCGAGATGCGCGGCATCGTCGACATGGAATCGAAGGTCAAGGCGAACGGCCTGCCGCCGAACGGCTACGGCATGCGCATGCTGAAGGCGATGGGCTTTTCGGACGCGCGGCTGGCCGTGCTGGCTGAGTCCACCGAGGCCGAGATCACCGCCAAACGCCACGCGCTCGGCGTTCGCCCCGTTTTCAAGCGCATCGACACCTGCGCCGCGGAATTCGCCTCCCCCACCGCCTACATGTATTCGACCTATGAGGCCCCGTTCGCGGGCGTGCTCGCGGATGAGAGCGCGCCGTCGGACAAGAAGAAGGTCGTCATCCTCGGCGGCGGCCCGAACCGGATCGGCCAGGGCATCGAATTCGACTATTGCTGCTGCCACGCCTGCTTCGCGCTCTCCGACGCCGGCTATGAGACCATCATGGTCAACTGCAATCCGGAGACGGTGTCGACCGACTACGACACCGCCGACCGGCTCTATTTCGAGCCGCTCACCGCCGAGGACGTGCTGGAAATCATCGCCACCGAACGGCAGAACGGGACGCTGC
>CAWJVX010000007.1:0-831307 GCA_963846435.1 uncultured Gemmatimonadales bacterium
AGAACTGGTACGGGCTGGTGCGCTTGGGGTCGAGCCACACCGCGGTGCGCACCTCGGTCTTGCCCATCTTGGCGCCCTCGTCGGTGGTGAGCAGCGGCCAGGTGAGCGCCGTATGCGCTCTCGCCGCGGAGGCGGCGGATGAGGTCGATGCCCTCGGTGATGTTGCCCCACTGGTCGCTGCCGCCGATCTGCAGCCGGCAGTTGTGCTCGTCGAAGAGGTGCAGGTAGTCGTAGGCCTGCAGCAGCATGTAGGTGAACTCGGTGAACGAGATGCCCTGCTCGCGCGCCTCGAGCCGGCTGCGCACCGAGTCCTTGCGGATCATCTCGTTGACGCTGAAGTGCTTGCCGATGTCGCGAAGGAAGTCGGTGAGCGTGAGCTTGCGGAGCCACTGCCCGTTGTCGGTGACGATCGGCGGCAGCTTGTTCGGCCCGGGTCGGCGTCGAGCAGCTGCTCGACCTGGTGGCGGATGGCGACGACGTTGGCCTCGAGTTCGGCTTCGCTGAGGAGCACGCGCTCCTCGTCGCGGCCGCTGGGGTCGCCGATCGAGCCCGGTGCCGCTGCCGATGAGCGGCACGACCTGATGGCCGGCAAGCTGCAGGCGACGCAGCGTGAGCACGCCGATGAGGTGGCCGGGATGCATGCTGGGGCCGGTCGGGTCGATGCCGTAATAGACGGTGAGGAAGTCCTCGTCGAGCAAGCTTGCCGAGGTCGGGGTCGGTGACCTGGTGCACCAGGCCCCGCCATTGCAGGTCTTCCCACACGTCGTGACATCCGTGTCAGCCTGCCATGGGCCAGCCATGATGACGCCAATGCTTTCCCGGACGTTCCGGCCGGTGCAGGCCGTCGACCTCGGCCTGACGCTGGCGCCGCTGGCCGGGGCGGGGCGATCCGACGTGCGGATTCCGGCCGACGGCGTGTGGCGGGCGACCCGCACCCCGGACGGTCCGGCCACGACGCGGATGCACCTCCGACGGCGTCGGCGTCACCGTGCAGGGCTGGGGTCCGGGGCGGCTGGGCCCTCGACGCCGGCGCCGCGACCTGTTCGGCGACGGCGACGACGCGGCGTCGTTCGAGCCCCGGCACCCGCTGGTCGCCGACGCCCACCGCCGTTACCCGGGCTGCGCATCGCCCGCTCCCAGGCGGTGGTCGAGGCGCTCGGTGCCGACGATCCTCGAGCAGAAGGTCGATCGGCAAAGCGGCGCGGCGGTCGTGGGCCGCGCTGGTGTGGCGGTACAGCGAGCCGGCGCCCGGCCCGCTCGGGCGGGCGGCTCTGGCTGCCGCCCGACCCGGCCCGCATGGCCGCGTTGCCGCCGCATGGGCCTCCACTCCGCTCAACGTCGAGGGCAAGCGGGCGGACACCATCCGCGTCGCCTGCGCCCACGCGCCGCAGATCGAGGCCGACCCGGCCGCCGGCTCAGCTGCTGCCGGGCATCGGCGCGTGGACCTACGCCCAGGTGGCGCTGGTCGCGCTGGGCGACGCCGACGCCGTCCCCGTCGGCGACTTCCACCTCAAGAACATCGTGGCGTGGAACCTCACCGGGCGCGCCGCGGGGCACCGACGACGAGATGCTCGAGCTCCTCGAGCCCTACCGCGGCCACCGCGGCCGCGTCGTCCGCCTCCTCACGCTCTGCGGCGACCGCCCACCCCGCTACGGCCCCCGCATGGCGGTCCACGACATCACCAGCAGTGACCGTTCGCCCAGCTGACAGTAAAACGCGGGCGATAGCCGCGTTTTCACTGTCGTCACGGTCGGCTGTTAGCCGGCGTTGGGGATGGCGGCGTCGCGGGGGCCGGTGCGCTTGTAGATGCCGTCGGTGGTGCGGACGAGGAGCTTGGTGGCGACCAGCTCGCGGCGGATGGCGGCGACGTCGTCGTGGAAGGTGCGCAGGACGGCATTGAGCTCGCGCTCGGGGTACGTGCGCTGCGACTCGACGGACTGGACGATGCGGCGCAGGACCTTCTCCCGCTTGGCTCGTTGCGCGGGGAGGCCTTGAGCCGTCCGTCGGGCGTGAACCAGTTGTCGGTCTCGTCACGCCGGTTCGAGCGGGTCTCGAGCCACTGGCGGAGTTGGTCGCGGTCGACGCGCCACTCCCGCCCGATGCGGTACCCGGGGATGTCGCCTGCCTGCAGCTTGCGCTGCACCACCTGCTGGTTCATCCGCAGCACGTCGGCCACTTCGGCGGCGGTATACAGGTGGATTTCACCGGACATGAGCGGATATAACGTACTTTGTTGTGGCTCCGCTACGCTCATTTCCGATGTACGTCGCCACCCATGCCAGGAACACGCCGGACAAACCCGCCTACATCATGGGCGGGACCGGCGAGACCGTCACCTACCGCGAGCTCGACGACCGGTCCAACCAGCTCGCCCAGCTGCTGTACGACCGCGGGCTGCGACCGGGCGACGCCATCGCCATCTGCATGGAGAACCACCCGCGCTACTTCGAGGCGACGTGGGCGGCGCAGCGCTCGGGGCTGTACTACACGGCCGCCAGCTCACGGCTGACGACCGAGGAGCTCGAGTACATCGTCAACGACTGCGGCGCCCAGGCCTTCATCACGTCGAAGCACAAGGCCGACGACGTCGCCGAGCTCGCCGACCGATCCCGAACGTCCACACCCGCCTGATGCTCGACGGGACCATCGACGGCTTCGAGGCCTACGAGGACGCCGTCGCCGCGCTATCCGGCCGAGCCGCTCGCCGACGAGCGCGAGGGCACCGACATGCTCTACTCGTCGGGCACCACCGGGCGGCCCAAGGGCATCCGCGTACCGCTGACCGACGCCGCGCCCGGCGACAGCCCGACCGGCGTCGAGTTCCTGGCCAAGATGCTCTGGGGCGCGACCGACGAGTCGATCTACCTCTCCCCCGCGCCGCTGTACCACTCGGCGCCGCTGCGGTTCACCATGGCCATGCAGCGCATCGGCGGCACCGTCGTCGTGATGGAGCAGTTCGACCCCGATCGAGATGCTGCGCGCTCATCGAGCGCTACAAGGTCACGCACCTCCAGGTGGTGCCGACGATGTTCGTCCGCATGCTGAAGCTCGCCCGAGGCCGAGCGCGACGCAGTACGACCTGTCGTCGCTGCAGGCCGTCATCCACGCCGCCGCGCCGTGCCCGGTCCCGGTGAAGCAGCAGATGATCGAGTGGTGGGGCCCGGTCATCTACGAGTACTACGCCGGCACCGAGGGCAACGGCTTCGTGCACTGCAACTCCGAGGAGTGGCTGGCGCACCCCGGCACGGTCGGCAAGTCGATCCTCGGCACGGTGCACATCTGCGACGAGGACGGCACCGAGCTGCCCGCCGGCGAGTCCGGCACGATCTACTTCGAGGGCGCGACCACGCTTCGAGTACCACAACGACCCCGAGAAGACGAAGAGCTCGCGCCACCCGCAGCTCGACAACTGGTCGACGCTCGGCGACATCGGCTACCTCGACGACGACGGCTACCTCTACCTCACCGACCGCAAGGCGTTCATGATCATCTGCGGCGGCGTGAACATCTACCCGCAGGAGGCCGAGAACCTGCTCGTCACCCACCCGAAGGTGATGGACGTCGCGGTGTTCGGCGTGCCCAACGACGACTTCGGCGAGGAGGTGAAGGCGGTCGTGCAGCCCATCGACATGGCCGACGCCGGGCCCGACCTCGAGCGCGAGCTGATCGCGTTCTGCCGCGAGCACCTCGCCGACTACAAGTGCCCGCGCTCCATCGACTTCCGGCCGGAGCTGCCCCGCCACCCCACCGGCAAGCTCTACAAGCGCCTGCTCAAGGACGAGTACTGGGCCGGCCACGACAGCCGCATCATCTGACTCAGTTCAGCTTGGCCACGGCGCGTTGGAGTTCGTGGGTCGGTCGAGGGATGGCGCCGGGCAGCAGCGTGCGGAGCCGGAGGACCCAGAGCAGGTTGTCGATGCTCGCCGCGGTTGGCGTAGATCGATCGCAGGTTGTTGAGCATGCGGTCGACGATCGTGAGCGGCCCGGCGACGGGCGCGTCGATGGGCGGCATCTCGACGGCGCTGTTGAACGGATCGAGCAGCGCGCCGTCGCCTCGTCCCGGACGAGGAAGTGGGACGGCGCGTTGATGCCCACCAAGCGGCGACGCCGGCCCGCCGGCCGACTTCGATCATCACCACGGCGAGCGAGATCGGGATGCCGAGGCCGGTGTCGAGCACCCGGTTGAGGAACGAGTTGTCGGGGTTGTAGTAGTCCTCGGCGTTGCCGCGGAGCGCCAAGCTCGCCGATAGAGCACCCGGCGCAGCTCTGACGCGCGTCGGCTCCTTGACCCGCCGGCCAGCTCGTCGAGCCGGGCCAGCTCGGCGGCGATGTCGAGGTCCGGATACGCGTGGGCGGCGAGCGCCAGCGCGGCCTCGTCGAGCAGCGAAGGCGGGCCGGGCCACGATCTGGGCGAAGGCGCTCGGTCGCATCCACGCCGGCAAACCTAGGCTCGCGCCGCGATGCCCTCGGTCGCACCGTTCGTCACCCGCCACGCGCCCACCGGCATGGTGTGCTCGGTCGACCACCTCGCCGTCCAACGCCGGCGTGGCCATGCTGCAGGCCGGCGGCAACGCGGTCGACGCCGCCATCGCGGCCAACGCGGTGCTGGCGGTGACGTCGCAGCACATGTGCGGCATGGGCGGCGACCTGTTCGCCCTCGTGCACCGCCCGGGCGACGACTGCGCCCGCCGCCCTCAACGCGTCGGGCCGGGCCGGCAGCGGCGCCGACCCCGACCGCCTGCGCGCCGAGGGCCACACCGTGATGCCGGCGTCCATGGACATCCGGGCCGTGCCCGATCCCGGGCTGCGTCGACGGCTGGGTGGCGCTGCACGAGCGCTTCGGGCCGCCTGCCGCTCGCCGACGTCCTCGAGCCGGCCCGCGCCTATGCCGAAGACGGGTTCCCGCCGTCGCCGACGCTCGTCATGTCGATGGCCGCTCGATCGCCCACCTGCCCGACGCCGACGACTACCGCGACGCCGGCGCGCTGCATCCGCCGGCCCGGCGTGGCCCGCGCCCTGGCCGACATCGCCAAGGGCGGCCGCGCCGCGTACTACGAGGGCGAGTTCGGCGAGAACCTGCTCGCCCTCGGCGCCGGCGAGTACACCGCCGACGATCTGGCCCGCGCCAACGCCGACTGGGTCGCGCCCCTCGCGCAGCGACGCGTGGGACCGCGGTGCTCTGGACGATCCCGCCCAACTCGCAGGGCTACCTCACCCTCGCCGGCGCGTGGATCGCGTCGGGCCTCGACCTGCCCGACGATCCCGACGACCCGCGCGTGGGCGCACCTCACCATCGAGGCGGCGCGCCAAGCCGGCGTTCGACCGCCTCGACGTCCTCCACGAGCACGCCGACGGCGACGCGCTGGTCGTCCGCCCGAGCGCCTCGCGTCCGCGGCGCGCCGCGATCAGCGCCGACGCGGCCGCGCGTGCTCGCCCGACCCGCGACCCGCGACCCGGCGGCACCACGTACCTGTGCGCGGTCGACGGCGACCGCATGGGCGTGTCGCTGATCCAGTCCAACGCCGCCGGCTTCGGCGCGCGGGCTGATCGTTCCCGGCGTCCGCATCTTCCTGCAGAACCGCGGCCTCGGCTTCTCGCTCGACGCCCGGCCACCCCGCCGAGTACGGACCCGGCAAGCGACCGCCCCACACGCTGTGCCCCGCGCTCGTCACCCACCCCGACGGCACGCTCGACCGCGTGATCGGCACGATGGGCGGCGACACCCAGCCGCAGATCCTGTTGCAGCTCCTCGCCCGCCAGCTCGCCAACAGCGAGTCGCCGGCCGGCTCGATCGCCGCCGGGCGATGGGGGCTGGCCGATCGCCGACGGCGGCGCCGGCTTCGACACCTGGCGCAGCCCACGGGCGCGTCGCCGTGAACGTCGAGGGCCACGCGCCCGACGCGTGGGACGACGGGTCTACGCGAGCGCGGGCACGACGTCGAGCCGCACCGGCACCGTTCCAACACGGCTTCGGCCACGCCCATGTGATCGTCAACGAGGGCGACCGACTGGCCGGCGCCGCCGACCCCCGCGCTTTGATCTCCACCGCAGCGGGGTACTAGGAAGTCGGTCGACGTCGGAGTCGTGAAGGGGAAGCCCATGGAACCGTCTGGCTGGCGAAGTCGGATCGTGTTGGTGCTCGTTACCGCCACCATCGCTGTGCTCGTTCGCGGCGGTAGTGGGAAAGACGCCGGCATCGGCGCAGACCCTGACCGTTTCGCCGAACTCGGGCCTCCCCGACTCGGCGAACGTGAACATCAGCGGAAGCGGCTTTACCGCGAACCAGCCGGGCACCCTCCGAGAGTGCAAGATGGTCCTCGCGATTGACGAGTGCAAGGACATCGGCACGTTCACGACGACCGCCTCCGGCACGTTTGGCCCCGTTGCCGCAACGGTCACACGGTCGTACATCTCAAGCAACATGACAAGCGTCGACTGCGCCACCGACAACACGTGTCGGGTGGTTGCGACCCTGAACAACGTGATGGGCGCGGCCGAGGCGCCTATCTCGTTCGCAAGCGGGCCGACCAGCACGAGCACGTCGACCTCGACAGCAGCACGTCGACAGCATCGCACGTCGACCAGCACGAGCACGTCGACGTCGACCACGCATGGCCACGACCACGACGCTGTCGCCCAAATGCGTGCGGCGGCGTGGAGCCGACGATCACCGGCACGAGCGGCAACGACGTGATCTTCGGGACGCCGGGGCCCGACGTGATCGCCGGCCTTGGCGGCAACGACACGATCTACGGCTACGGCGGCGAGGACATCATCTGCGGCGGCCCCGGCGACGACCGGGTCTTCGGCGGCACCGAGAACGATCGGCTCTTCGGCGACGCCGGGAACGACAGTTGTTCGGGGAGGACGGCAACGACGCGCTCTCGGGCGGCGCCGACATCGACCGGCTCAACGGCGGCAACGGTGACGACTCCCTCGACGGCGGCACGCAGACCGACCTTTGTGTGGGAGACGCAGGGACGGATTCCGCTGTCGCCTGCGAATCAGTCTCTACCGTCCCGTAGCCGTTGCGCCGGTTGGGCCGCTCGCGGCCGTCCTTGTGCTGTGCGCCGCGTGCCGCGACTCGGCCGACGAGTCGGGGGATCGGCTCGTCATGTCCGATAAGCAATTCAACCCGAGCACGCTGGTAGAGGGCGTCGGCCGTCAAGTGACGCTGCGAGTTGTCAACGAGGACGAGGTAATCCACAACCTGACGATTCCGGCGATTCCGGCCGACCTCGACTTCGAGCCCGGTCAGGAGCGAACGGTCATCTTCGTCACACCGCCCACCTCAGGTGTCCTCGAGTTCTTCTGCAAGTTCCACCGCGAGGAAGGCATGCAGGGCGGCATCGACAGCGCGTCGGCCAGGCGAAACGCGGACCCGATCAACCGGCGTGTGACATGGTCCACGCCAGGAGATCGTCGACGCCTCGCGCGTTGACGATCGAGTCGGCGGCGACCTCGCACTCGGCGGCGCGGTCGCAGCCGTAGGGCTGCCACTCGAGCTGGCCCGGCGCGTGGGCGTCGGTGTCGATGCTGACCTTGCAGCCCATCTCGACCGCGAGCCGCAGCAGCCGCTTCGGCGGGTCGAGCCGCTCGGGCCGGCAGTTGATCTCGATCGCCTTGTCGAACTTCTCGGCCGCGGCGAACACCAGCTCGGCGTTGAAGGTCGACTCCGGCCGGCCCCGGCCCGACCACGATGCGGCCGGTGCAGTGGCCGAGGATGTCCATGTGCGGGTTGGCGACGGCACGCCACCATGCGGCGCGTCATCTCGTCGCCGTCCATGCGCAGCTTGGAGTGCACGCTGGCGACGACGACGTCGAGGCGGGCCAGCAGCTCGGGCTCCTGGTCGAGGCTGCCGTCCTCGAGGATGTCGACCTCGATGCCGGTGAGGATGCGGAACGGCGCCATCTGCTCGTTGATCTCGTCGACGACGTCGAGCTGCTCGCGCAGGCGATCGGGGCTGAGCCCGTTGGCGATGGTGAGCCGGGGCGAGTGGTCGGTCGAGCGACGATGTACTCGTGGCCGAGGTCGCGCGCCGCCTCGGCCATCACCTCGATCGGGCTGCCGCCGTCGGACCAGTCGGAGTGGGTGTGGCAGTCGCCCTTCAGCAGCGCGCGTATCGCCGCGCCCGGTCCTTCGTCGGGGTTGGGCGTGAGCGCCTCGAGCCGCTCCAGGTACGACGGCATCTCGCCGGCCAGCGCCTGCACGATCACCCGCTCGGTCTTCTCGCCGACGCCCGGGCAGATCGCGCAGCGTCCCGGCGGCGGCCAGCTCGTGCAGCTCCTCGTCCGACAGCGCGCGGATGGCGTCGGCGGCGTTGCGGAACGCCTTGACGCGGTAGGTCGGCTCTCGCGTCCGCTCCAGGATGTACCCGATGCGGTCGAGCGCCGCGACGGGGTCGACTTCCCGTCGGTCAGTCTCGGCTCCTGCTTCCTTCGCTTGCCCCGCGCCGCCGTCCTGGCCGTCGCTGGCCTGCCCGTCGCCGTCATCGCCGATCTGGATATCGATCGGCGGCGCGGTCGCACGACTGTTGTGGTGGTCGGCGCCGTCGTCGACGTTTGCGCCGCGGCGCCGGCCGGCTTGGCCGGCGTCTCGGCCGCGGGTCGTTGTCGTCCGGCCGGCGAGCGAGACCGAGGCCGACGAGAAGCAGGACCGCCGCCAGGCCGGCGCCGCGGCCATGGCCAGCGTGCGCGCCGGCACCGCGCCGCCACCACGGCGGCGCCGCCGCGGCCGACGGCGCGGTCAGCACCATCGTGCCGTCGACGGCCGTCGACCAGCGTGGCGTCGGGATCGGCCCGCAGGGCGGCGGCCATCTCGGCGGCGGTGGCGAAACGATCGCACCGGGTCATGCGCCATGGCGCTCGGTCACGACCGCGGCGAGGGCGGGGTCGACGCCGGCGCGGGCGTCGGTGAGCGGCACGGTGTCGCCGTCGCGCACGGCCATGGCCGTGGGCCAACGGCGTCGCGCCCTCGAAGGGCTTGCGGCCGGCGAGCGCCTCGTAGAGCACGACGCCAAGCGCCCAGATGTCGGACCGGGCCGTCGCCGGCTCGACCCGTCGACCCGCTCGGGCGCGAGGTAGGCCGGCGTTCCCGTCATGGCGTTGGCGGTCGGTGGGGTCGACCAGCAGCGCGTCGGACTCGCGGGCGATGCCGAAGTCGGCGATCTTGGCCCGGCCGTCCTCGGTGAGCAGGATGTTGCCGGGCTTCACGTCGCGGTGCACGATGCCGGCGGCGTGGGCCGACGCCAGCGCGGCCGAGCACGTCGTCGGCGATGGCTCGCACCGCGGGCTCGGGCATCGGGCCCTGCGCGCATCCGGTCGGCGAGCGTCTCGCCCGGCAGCCGCTCCATCACGATGAACGGGCCGGTCGTCGTCGGTGACGCCCGTGTCGAAGACGGCGACCACGTTGGGGTGCTGCAGGCCGGCGGCGATCCGCGCCTCGTCCTCGAACCGCGACTCGGCGTCGTCGAAGCCGTGCGCCGTTCCGGCGGACGATCTTGACGGCGACGTCGCGCTGGAGGCGCTGGTCGACGGCCGGCGTGGACGTCGGCCATGCCGCCGCGACCGATGACGTCGCCCACCTCGTAGCGGTCACACAGGAGCACCCGGGTCATGTACCCCCGAACCGCCGCTTAGCCACTGACCGTGGGGCCGGCACGCTCGATCGTGACCCGGACGATCACCCGGCGCTCACGCTCCATGGCCGCCCGGTAGTCGTCCCAGTCGGGGTGCTCGCCGGACAGGCGGCGGTAGTAGTCGACCAGCAGGTCCATCGCCTCGGGCAGCGACACGATCTCGGCCGGTCCCTCGACCTGGCACCACTCGCCGAAGAACCCGTCGTTGATCACGCACAGCGACGCGCACGGGTCTCGCCGCAGGTTCTTCACCTTCACGGCCGTCTCCCGGCTGCTGATGAGCAGCGCGGCCCTCGTCGTCGACGCGCGGCGACGATCGGCGAGAGCTGCGGACGGCCGTCGGCCCGGCGGGTCGCCAGCACCGCCCGGTGGTTGCTCGGCGAGAAAGGCGCGCGCCTCGGTCTATGTCCATGCCACAGTCTCGCCCATGGACTTGGCGGTGGTGGGGCTCGGGGCCACTGGGCTGACAGCGGCGCTCGAGGCACGGCGGCGGGGTGCGTCGGTCACCGCGCTACGACGCGGGTGCGGTCGCCGGCGGGGCCACGGGCCGCAATGCCGGGTTCCTGCTCGCCGGCAGCGCCGACTTCTACCACCGACGCCGCAACCGTGAGCTCTACGGCGATGACGCTCGAGGAGCTCGACCGCATGGTGGCGCCGCCCTGACCACCGCCGCCTTGACCACCACCGCCGCCTTGACCACCACCGCCGCCCGGGCCCCTCCCGCCACCGCCGCCACCACCGGGTCCGCCGCCGCCGCCCGGCCCTCTACCTCCGCCTCCGCCACCGCCGCCCGGATTGCCGCCACCCCCGCCGCCGGGACCTTTGCCGCCTCCGCCGCCGCCGCCACCGCCGGGACTACCGCCGCCACCAGGACCTCGGCCGCCACCACCCGCCGCCACCGCCGGGACTACCGCCGCCACCAGGACCTTTGCCGCCGCCACCGCCACCACCGCCGGGATTCCCACCGCCTCCACCCGGTCCTTTGCCTCCACCTCCACCTCCGCCCTGCCCGCCGCCCTGGCCCCCACCACCCTTTCCACCGCCGGGGTCATCCTTCCTCGCGGTAGGTGATAGTGGGTCACCCATGCCGGAGAACACCCGGTTTTGTTCCTGTGTCATGGCCTGACTCCTTTGACTGGTGAGCTGATGATCCTTCCCACGATTGCGGCCAGTGCTACCGCATTTTCAAACCAGCAACCACCCAGGGGGTGCGGCGCGAGCTGGGGTTGGAGCTCGGCTCGTCGCGTCCCGAGCCGTACGCGATGATAACCTATTTGCCCGAGAGAGAACATAGAAAGCCATCGGGCGACATGTATTGGGAAGAGGTACCCTCATTTCTGTGTCCTGTGACACTGTTTGTGGGCGGCCAGTCCTCCCTTTGAGCGGAGGACCGGCACGAGGGCTGGGTGCAACTGAGCTACGAGGGGATTCAACGCTACGGCCAGGGTCGCCCTACGAAGGCTTGGACAGTACCGAGCGCATCATGCGCGTGAGCGCAGCGGGAGAGAATGGCTTTTCAAGGAAGGGAATGCCGGCTTCCAACAGCCCGCGCCGGGTCAGATCGTCGTCGGTGTACCCGGACATGAAGATGACCGGAAGGTCTGGATGGAGCTCGGAAAGCCGTTGGGCAAGCTCCTGTCCCCCGATCTCGGGCATGGCGACGTCGGTCAGGACAGCCTCAACCGACCCATGCTCCTTGATCAGGGCCAGCGCTTCACGGCCGTTGGCGGCCTCGAGCACGCCGAAACCTGCTTCGGCAAGGGAACGCCGAGCCATCGTCCGCACCAGGGGGTCATCCTCCACGATGAGCACGGTGGCGCTTTCGCGCGGCTCCGCTTCCGCCGGTGTCGGAGTGGCGGGGGTGTGCGCGGCCTCGGAGACCGCGGGCAGATAGATCTTGAATGTGGTACCCTGTCCCGGCTCACTGTACGGCCAGATGTACCCTCCGCTCTGCTTGACGATGCCGTACACCATGGCGAGTCCGAGTCCGCTCCCCTGTCCGATGTCCTTGGTCGTAAAGAACGGCTCGAAGAGGTGCTTGATCGTCTCCTTGTCGATCCCATGGCCGGTGTCGCTGACCACCAGGCCCACGTACGGGCCAGGAGGGATGTTTACGCCCGGTCGATCGGCGACGTATCGGTCGGTGAGCGCCACATTGCGCGTTTCCACCGTGAGCGTGCCACCGCCCTGCATTGCATCCCGCGCGTTGATGGCAAGATTCAGCAGCACCTGATCAATCTGCACCAGATCGGCCCGAACCGAGGCCAGGCCGGGTGCGAGTCGGAGCACGAGGGCCTGTTGCTCGGTGAGGGTGCGCCGGAGCAGGGGTTCCAGCTTCTCTACCACCGTGTTGAGGTTGACGGCCTTCGGCTGAAGGACCTGTCGCCGGCTGAACGCCAGGAGCTGGCGGGTGATCGAGGCGGTTCGTTCCGCCGCCTGCCGGATGTACTCCGCGTCCTGCCGAACCGGAGGCGGTACATCCGGCCGCCGCAGGATGAACTCGGTGGCTCCGAGCACCACCGACATCTGGTTGTTGGCCTCGTGGGCCATACCGCCGGCCAGCTGGCCCACCACCTCGATCCGTTCCGCGTGGCGGATCCGCTCCTGGGCGCGTTGGCGCTCCGTTAGATCCAACAGAAAGAACACTGCATCGCTCATGTCGGATGCCAGACGCGCTCCCCCGGCCAGGACAGGTACCCGGCTGCCGTCCTTTCTGAGGAACTCTTTTTCATACGGAGTGCACGATCCCCTGACCCGGGTCTCCTCTCTGGCGCGGCGATCTGCCTCCTCGTAACCAGGAGGGGTCAGACGTGCCTGTCGGAGCACCCCTTGCTCCAGATCTGTCCTGCTATAGCCCAGCATTTCGAGCAGCGCGTCGTTGGCTGCGGTTACATGCCGACCATCCCAGAACGCGATCCCGATCATGCCGCACTCGAAGATGCTGCGGAATCGAGCTTCGCTGATCTGAAGGGCAGTATCGGCCTGCCGTTTCGTGGTGATGTTCCGCTGCGAGCCCCAGGCCCGAACCAGGTGGCCGTCCGAAACGATGCCGATGAGATTGTTGAGGAAATAGCGCTCACGGCCCTCGCGGTCCAGCTCATGAGATTCGGCGTCGGTGAGACGGTAGCCGGTGGCGACGAAGGCATGCAGGAACTCGAGGTTGTTCGGATCCGACCTCGGCAAGAGGTCTGCGAGTCGGGCTCCGATCAGCTCCGCCGCGCTGCCGAGACCGTACATGTGCGCCATCGCGTCGTTGCACTCGGCCAGCTCGGCCTGGGCATAAAAGCGGTCGATTTGCTCAGCCGCCGGCAGATCCACCGGCACCGGCTCGAGCAGCTCGATCCTCCAGATTCCCTCGGCGGTTTGCTCGATGAGCGCCCGGTAGCGCTCCTCGCTCCTGGTCGCGTCCCGGGCCACCTTTTCCGCATGCATCTGGGCCCGGTGTTTCGACTCGCCCAGCCAACCCGCGGCAACGCCGGTTAGAGTGAACAGGACTGCGCCGAGCGGCGCCACCGCACCGACCATATCCAACGACAGTGCAGGCGGGAAAAAGAAGTACAGCCCCAGGGCGCCACCGACGGCCGTCGCCACCAGTGCCGGGCCCAGGCCACCGATCCAGGCCGCGAAGAACACGGCCGGGAACAGGGTGATGAAGGGCAGCTCGTAGCCCAGTATGGGCGTCAACAGAATTCGCGCCTCCACCATGAGGAGAACGGCGGCCAGCGCTAGCAGATATGGGGGGAGTCGCTTGAGCGGTGAGTCGGGTCGAGGCACTCGATACCCGGGTGACGGGTTCAGGCGCGTGAAGGCTTATGTCTGCCGCGTTCGCCGGTAAGTAAGGCGGAGGAATCCCTCGCGGGCAAGTCCGGGCACCGCCGGCTCAATCCTCCGGTGGCTGCACCTTGGCGCCGTTGAGGATCTTGGGAAGCTCGGTGGCCAGCTGCGCATCGCCAGGCCTCGGGTCGGGCGGCATCCGGAGCGCCAACCAGACGTTCTCCCCCACCAGCCAGTGGCGGAGATCCGGCCCACCCACCTCCGCCGACTTCATGGCCCAGAGGCCATCGTCGACCCGAGGAAGAGTGAGGCCCGACGCCTGGCTGGCGCGCAACAGGTTCCAGAGCATGGCCCACCGGTCGTCATACTCGGAGTCGTTCTGCCTCCGGGTGGCCGCGATTCCTTCCAGAATCTCGGCGGCACACTCTCGGAAGCCGTCCAGGGTGAGGCGGGGAGACAGATCAGACATGGCAGCCGTGCTGGCGGAGGTGGACCGGAGACCGGTGGGCGTTTCAGGAATCCCTAGACAACAAAGCCCCCGCGAGCGATCGGTGCAATCCCGCCATCTTTGCTCCCGGCTGCGCCGAGGCGCAGTATGATGCCAAGGAGTTCGGTTTCAGTAAGGCACTGGGAGGGGGGGAGTGGTGGGAGCGCTCCCGAGGGAATGTGGGGCCACGGGCCTACGGTTCGATCCGTTTTTAGGTCGCGTATGCTCGGATCTAATCCGCTCGCGCTCTACCACCGGGCACCAAGATAAAGAGCCGACCTTGGACGCTGCTGGAATGTACGTCACATTCTGCCCATGAACGTCTACTGAGCTCCCTTTGGCGCCCGGACGGAGGTTACCGCGGCGCCGGGGACGAAGAAACCCCGCGCATCGCTAACGATGGCGGGGACGAGATTCCTCGGAGTGGGCCCGGCGCCGGGTGCCCGGTTCCGGGCGCGCATGAACGCGCGACCTCCCTCAGACGGAGCTCAGTTCCTCTCCCCTGATAGGATCTCGCGAATTTGACGGGTGAGCTGCTCGGCCGAAAAGGGCTTCATCAACAGGGGAAACTGGGCTCCGTATGTGCCCAACTGCGGCAAGAGGCGATCATAGCCAGACATGAGCACCACCCGTCGCCAAGGGGCAAGGGCCAAGGCCTGCCCGACCAGCTCGAGTCCATGCATTCCTCCCGGCATGACGAGGTCGGTCAGGATGATCTGGACCTCGCTCTCAGCGAGCCGCTCCAATGCCTCCTCGCCGGAGCGAGCCTCGATCACGTTGTACCCTTCGTCCCGAAGCATACGAGCCGTAACCCGGCGCCCACGCTCCTCGTCGTCCACTACCATGATCGTCACGGCGGGTTGGGCGGGGCTGGTCCTGTCACGGTCCAGATCCGGCCAAGGCAACAGCCAGGCGTGATTTCTACTTTGAAGCTGCACGCCTTCGAGGATCAACACTTGGAGCACTCCGGGTTTCATCGTCTATGGGTTGCAGTACTGCGGGGATTGTAGGGATTGTAACTCTAACCTGCAAGCGTCCAGATACTAGTCTTCAAGCCAAAGTTGGCGCATCTACCGTGGTCACTCATCGTGGCGATTTGGGAAGCGATTGACACTCGCCCCGCTACGGCGCGGGGAAAATGTCTTCGAACGGCCGGGTGAGGGCGGCGAACGCCGCCACTCGCCTTGGATTGCCCGGCACTTCAAGAACCTCTCGGAGGAGAATCGCACGCGCAGCAGGGAAGATGGCCACCGCGACTTCCTCAGGAACCAGATCCCCTCTTGGATCCAGGTCGCGTGCCGTCTCGACGATATACTCTCGGAGGGCGACTAGCTCCTGCCTTACGCCTTTACTGCTCTGGACGAGCTCCGAGACGACCGCTCGCTGAGCGTACATGGTATCCCACTCACGATCGATCCTCCGGAGCCGATCCCGTGGCAGGCGCACCGCAGCTTTGACGAAGGCCTCCAGCTGGTCGGCATTACGAAACGCTAGGCTCACCTTTCATCCTCACCAGCCCTACAGATGCTCGCCTTCGAGGCGGAGCTGGCCCACCTACCAGAAATGAGACAAAAAGGGTTCGCAGGCGTTGCACCCAGCCACTCTATCCCCTGCCGCTGCAGGATCTTAGTCAGTCACACGAGAGCGTGCGCCCAGTGAGGAGGAGCCTCGAGCCGTCCCGCCCTTGAACTCGAAGTGCTCCTCTGAGAGGATGCGATTGCTGAGCATATGCCCTGGACTTGGCTGCAGGGCATGTTGCGCCAGGAGTCTGGCGGCGAGCTCGGTGGCGGTTTCCCATACCCCCGGATCCAACCCCGGATAGTGACGCGCGAACTCCGGCCGCAGTCGCACCAGACGTATCCTGCTGTTTAGCTGTGTCAAACTTCTTGATCCCCCTCGTCGCTCTTGCGTGTCACCATCCCGGGCTCGAGCTAGGCTTTCGGGTCTGTGCTTCGCGTGCGGGAGATCCGCGGTCGAGGACCGGTGTCACCTCCCCGAAACTCGAAATGAGTTGGGTCGAAGGTGCGGGTATACCGACCTTCTCGACGCCGGGCATGAGCTCGCTGGATGAGCCCCATGGCAAGCTCCGTGGCGGGCATCCATACGTCCGGCGTCATTCCGGGATACTCAGCCGCGTACTCCGGCTTCAGCCGCGCCTCACGCACACTCATCGTCTCGAGCTATTCCTATCAGCTCGGTTGGTCACTTTCGCCTTATAACCATTCCATCAGCGCCAGAGCGCTTCACGTGCTGAGCCGCAACTCGCCCATGTGACCCCCACCCAACTTCGTCAAGAGGCGATCATAGCCAGCACCTCGTTCAGAAACCAACCAGGGGCTATGCTTACGTGCAGGTTGGTATGCGCCCAAATTTGGAATCAGGCTCATCAGCACGGGCAGGCTGCAGTCGGACTCCTCCGACGCGCTCAGCGCACCACGTCCCCCTCGCATTCACCTGAGTACCCCCCACGGACCCGACGCAGGAAACAGTCCCATCCATCACCGGATCTGAAACGGTTCCGTCGTACACGCAGGGCGGCGCGCCTGGCTCGCTGAAAGAAATCGCCGAACCGTGAATTTGGCCGTCTGTGATTTCGAAGGTACCGGAGTTATCAAACGTCTGACCCCCGATCGTGCAGCTACCGACCTGCTCGTTTGTGCCAGTGAAGGTCAAGCCGTTCTGTACGAGAGTTACGTTCTGCAAATTATCGCACACATATCCAAGGTTTACGTCGCTGAGCGTCTCGTGGAGCGACCATTGCCCCGCGATGTCGACCGGAGCCCCCACGGTGATTACGGCCGTCCCGGTCTTCCCTTCGACCGTGGCGCTGATGGTCGACGTTCCGTCCGCCAGTCCGGTTACAAGCCCCGTCTCGGAGACACTTGCAACGCCTGGGTTACTGGAGGACCAGGACACCTCCCGATCAATTAGCTCGTTACCAGTTGCATCCAGCGCCACGGCAGCCAGCGACACAGTCCCGGATAGCGTGAGATTCGCCACGTTGGGGTCCACTATCACACTCGCCACCGGGATCTGCACCAGAACCCCGGCTGTCCCGCTCTTCCCCTCCGAAGTCGCTGTGATAGTCGCGCTGCCACCGGCAACGCCGGTCACGAGCCCTGCCGAAGAAACGGTCGCCACGGCGTTCTCGCTGGAGGACCAGGTGATCTCACGATCCGCCAAGGTCGCCCCGTCTGCATCCTGGATGACGGCCTGGAGTTGCACCGTGGCGTCCGGAGCAATTGTCGAGGATGGCGGGGTCACCGTCACTGTGGCCACCGCTGGCACGGCGAGGCCAGTCCCGCCATCGCCCCCACACGAGACGATACCGCAGACCAGAATCGCGATGGAGCAGTTATGGATTGCTGAACGCAAAGTGATATTGGACAAGAAGCACCTCCCGACTCGGAACCATGACATAGCGGTGTAATAGAGGTTCTTGATATTCAATAGCTGTAGCGTGAAAGTAGCGTAAATGGAAGGTGCGGACCTTTGTTGCCATGAGCGGAAACGCTCTGAGGTTGGTCGGTGTGGATTTGTGTTGACTGGAGGAGAACCGGAGTCTTGGGCGAAAGCGAAGCGGAGTACAGGAGCAGGAAACAGAAAACCCGCCAGCATCTAAGCATCGGCGGGAGGCGAAGTTGGAGAGTGGGCCCGGCGCGACTCGAACGCGCGACCTCTTGCTCCGGAGGCAAGCGCTCTATCCAACTGAGCTACGGACCCGTGGGTTCGGGTCGGGAAAACTGGCCTCCCGCGCCGCTTTCCGCAACCGCCGCCGCTCGCCCGGAAGCCAGACCGATTCTCCATCGATCCCCTCTGGAACCGGAACGCCCAACCAGTCGAGCATGGCCGGAAACAGGTCCACCGTCCGGACCGGTCCCGACGGCATCGGTTGGCTCGACCACACCGGTGTCTGCATGTGGGCGCGGATCAGACTGCCATGGCCCGCCCGATGCTCCGGGACCTCGAACCGAGCCCGAAAGTCGTATCCCTCCCGCGCGATCACCAGCAGATCACCCGTGCGCCGGCTCCTGAACTGGTCCTGGAGATGAAAAGCGGCATCGGGAAACGGGCTGTCCCAGGTGGCCTCGAGCCACTCCCGGGGTGAAGCGCTGCAGGGACCTCCCAGCAGGAGCGGGTCTCCCGAGATCGGCTGGTAGGAGACGCTCCCCCTCTGGCTCGAGAGTCGCGCCGAGCCGGCCTCGCTCTCGAGCCAGATGCCGCCGCTCTCCGATTCAGCGGCGACGAATGCCACCGATGGCTCGCGGACCAGCGCTCCAATCAGGTCTCCCTGGCTGCCGAACGCCGCCTTGGTGCGCAGCCGCTCCATCGGCCACCGCTCGGACCGCGGATGGTCCGGCTGGGCGTAGACCATGGCCGACCCGTTGCCCGCCACCATCACCGCCGCCCGCGGCCGCCGCTGCCACACGATGGGATGCGAGAGGGTGGGAACCCCGTGGGCGCGGAACCAGTCGGCCAGATCCAGATGGGTATGCACCCGGGATGCTCCGTGGTCGCTCACCAGGAGAATGAGGCTCTCCTCCAATTCCTCCCGCATCTGCAGCCGTTCCCTGAGCCGACCCACCGTCTCGTCCACCCTTGCCAGCGCGCGGTAGACCGGGACCGACTCCGGCCCCGACTGATGGGTGTACCCGTCCACCGCAGGGAACTGTGCAAAGACGAAGCGCCAGCCGGCGTCCGCCGCTCGGAACAGGTGGCGGGCCACGGCGTCGTCCGACGGCTGGTGCCACATGGCCACGTGGGCCAACGATCCCCACACCTGCCGCTCACGCCGGGATGGGTCTCGCTCGGGAGTCAGCCCGCGCGCCACCGGGGTGAAGATTCCCAGGCTCTCGGGAACCAGCTCGAAGATGGTGCGTACGTCCGGCCGGATGTCGCCATCCAGCATCGGCGCCTGGTAGCCGCAATAGCTTCGGATGGCGTTGCGATCGCGCCACCAGCGCCCCCGATAGCTCGCACGATCGAGCCACCGGATGGAGGGAATGTCACAGTGGCCCGGAGTACAACCGGTCAGGAACGGCAGGTACGCGACGCTGGTCGTAGAGGGAAATCCGGTGATCGCCAGGGCCTTTCCTCCGGCCTTCACCATCGAGGCGATGTGGGGGAGATCGCCGGCGGCGAGGCGGGTCTCGGCGACGTCAGGGCGGAGTCCGTCCACCAAGAGCAGGAAGCAGCGGGTCATGCTTCTTCCGGGATCCCGGCCTTGGTTGTCGCCGCAGCGCCGGGTTCCGGCTCCGAGCGGTTCATGCGCCGGGCCCCGCGAATTCCCAGTGCGAGGACCACCAGGCTTGCCCCCACGATCCACGGCCCCGGAATGGGTAGCACCGTCCCGATCAGCACCAGAGCCGAGTAGCGAGTCCCCCGCCCGAGGGTAACGGAGAGCTGGTATTTCCAGAGCGGATACGCCGCCAGCACCGCCAGGAATCGCATGGGATAGTGGGGAACGATCGGCAGGACACAGGTGAGCACGAGAGACCAGAACGGAGCCTTGCGATACCAGCGCAAGGACCATTGCGTGATCTTGTGGTTGCGGAATGCGCGGCTGCCCTCGCGCGCCAGCATGCGCGTCAGCAGCTCCATGTTCCACGCTTCGATGAGCAATGTCGCCGCGACCCCGATCGGGACGATCACCCAGATCGGGTAACGGGCACCGAGATAGACTACGGCGCCGTCGTAGGGCAATGGGGCCAGCGAGTTTCCCAGGAAGGTGAACGGCACGAAGTAGGACAGGCCAGCCCAGCTCGGCGCCGCCTCGGCCACGATCAGCGCAACCAGGCCGATCAACAGCATGGCACCGGGCAGGACCCAGGGCGGACGCTCCGGCACCCGGAGCGGGACGGAAGCGATCGGTAAGGAGCTCAAGAAGTGGAAGCTAGGCGGCGCCGACCGGACGCGGAAGGCAACGTCCCAATCTGGACACGCCGGCTTCGGCGGGCCTCCACATCTCCCTTTTACCCGACAGCGCGGAGGTTTCTGACCTTCCACTTTCTATCTGAAGGATGTCTACATTCAGGAAGGTTTGTTCGCTCAGCCTTCGTGACCCGCGTTGAGAGGTATCCTATGACTTCAAACCCCGCCGAGAATCGCCCGAACGCCGACACCGGATCGAAACCGCTTCCGGCCGGAACCCGGGCCCCGGATTTCACCCTCCCCAGCGGTCCCGACTCGAAGGTCCGTCTCAGTGATCTGCGAGGGAAACCAGTGATTCTGGTATTCTATCCGGCCGACTGGAGCCCGGTCTGCGGTGACGAGCTGGCCCTGTTCAACGAGATTCTGCCGGAATTTCAGCGCCACGACGCGCAGCTGGTCGGCATTTCGGTAGATGGAGTGTGGTGTCACCGCGCCTACAGTGATACCCGCCACCTGAACTTCCCGCTGTTGGCCGACTTCGAGCCCAAAGGCGCGGTCTCGCGCGCGTATGGCGCGTACCGGGAGCGGGACGGTTTCTCCGAACGGGCGCTGTTCCTCGTGGACCGCGATGGGGTGATCCGCTGGAGCTACCTGTCGCCGGTAGAGGTCAATCCCGGAGCCGACGGGATCCTGTCCGCACTGGAGCAGTTACCCTCGCAACCAGCCCACGCCGGAGCCGGATCATGAGCCGTCTTACGCCGCCCGTCAGCGACGAGGACCACATCGTCGGGCCTCCCGACGCGCCCGTCAGCCTGGTCGAGTATGGCGACTATGAGTGCCCCTATTGCGGGATGGCATTTCCCATCGTCGAAGCCGTGCGACGTCGTATGGGGGACAATCTGCGGTTCGCCTTCCGCCATTTTCCTCTCACCCAGATCCACCCCCACGCCCAGCACGCGGCGGAGATGGCCGAAGCCGCAGCGGAGCGGGACAAGTTCTGGCAGATGCACGCGATCCTCTACCAGAGCCAGCAGGCCTTGGAGGACCCGGATCTGTTGCTGTACGCGGCCCAGGTCGGCATCCCGCCGGAGGAGGCAGTAGCCGCCCTCCGCACCCATGCGTTTGCGCCCCAGGTTCGGAAACACTTCCTCAGCGGCGTGCGCAGCGGGGTGAACGGAACGCCCACTTTCTTCATCAACGGTGTGCGGCACGACGGTGAGTGGGACGAGCCCTCGCTGCTCACCGCAGCGCAGCGCGCCGCTCTAGTGGGCTCGAGGCGGTGACGTTGTAAGCCGGGGGAACGCCTGTTGGGGTGGCTGGGTGGACCTTACTCACGAATCCAGAGTGTGGCGTGCTGGAGGCCGGTCGCAGGATTGCTGTAGCCGACCACTTGCCCCTCGTCGTTGATATCCGACGCGCCGCTGAAACCTCCTCCCAGGGTGCCAAGCTCGGTCATGACGCCCTTCTCCCACACGAAGCCGCGGTCGAACCCTTGGGCTGTCGGGCTCGCGCCTACCACCTGACCGGCGGAGTTGATCCCGTCTGCACGACTCCACGATCCCCCCAGCGTGCCCAGGTCGGTCCTGACGCCCTTCTCCCACAGGAACGCGTGTCCGCCAAAATTATTACCCACTACCTGGCCCGCAGAGTTGATGCCTGTGGCCTCGTTACTGTTGCCTAGGTCAAGCATGACCCCGTTCTCCCACAGGAATGCATGGAAGCCGGAGTTCGGCCCGGAAATTTCACTATGGCCGACTACCTGTCCCTGATCATTGATGTCCGTGGCAAAGCTGGCGTTCCCCCCAAGCGTTCCCAAGTTGGTCATCACACCCGCCTGCCAGAGATAAGCGCGGGGGTGCCCTCCGGAGATTGGCAGGATGGGGGTATAGCTGGTGCCCACCACCTGACCAGCGGGGTTGATCCCCATGGCATCGCTGACGTCGCCACCTAACGACCCCAGATCGGTCATGACACCTTTGTCCCAGCGGAAGCCGTGGGTCACGCCCGAGCCGGTAGTGCTATAGCCCACAACCTGACCCGCGTCATTGATGTCCTCGGCAGAGCTATAACCACCTCCCAGCGTGCCAAGATCGGTCATGACGCCATTCTCCCACAGAAAGGCGTGGGCATTGGGGAGTCCGTTCTCGGGGTCTCCCCCAGGCAACCCGGCGCTGCCCACGACCTGGCCCGCGGAGTTGATGGCCCTGGCGGTGCTATAAGCTCCGCCCAGGGTGCCGAGATCGATGGCGCGATAGGTGACCAAGACGGCGGTGCAGAGAACAGCGAAAGTCGCGGCGGCCTTCTGCCCGGCGGAGACCGTGACATCGAGCGGGTTCACACCTTGAACGGAGCAGTTCCGGGCCAGGCCGGCCAACGTCACACGATGAGTTCCCGGTGCGAGAGCAGGAATTGGAAGGGTGCCATTAGTCCCGATGGCCTGCGCGCTCCCGTCGTCCACTGTCGTCGTGTACCCGTCCGGATCCGGGTTGTCCCCGGTCGTGGTAGTGCTGATCTCGAGGTCCCCCGTGTGGGTGGTACAAGTAACGACGAAATCAAGTTCGGAAGTATCTCCCGTGGCGACCGTGATCGGCTGCGATGCTCCACCAGTGATGCTGCAGTTCGAGGCGACATCGGCAAGCGTGACCGTGTGGTCGCCCGCGGGCACCGCGGTGAAGCTCGCGAAACCAGTGCTCTCGATCGAGAGGCCTGGATCGAGGTCATCCAGCTTGGCCATGTAGCCATTGGGGTCAACCGGTGAACCGGAGGTCGTGACGCTTACCCGAATTGTCCCGTTCGTGGCGACGCATGTCACCTCGAATGCAACCGTCGCGGTCTCGCCGGCGGTGACGCTGATCGCGCGGGGGTTGGTCCCGCTGGCGCTGCAGTTCCCCGCTACGCCGGAGAACTGCAGCGTATGCGCACCTGCCGCCACATTTGTGAGGGTAAGTACCGCGTTCACCCCGACCGGTTGCGTCGTAGCACCATCGAGAGCCACAGCGTAGCCGTTGAGGTCCAGGTCAACACCGGTGGTGCTGGTGGCGACTCGGACGGTGCCCGCGGCCGTGGGAGGCGCCGTGCAGCTGACGACCAACGCCACGGTGGCACTCGCTCCGGCGATGACGGTCACGAGGCGGGGGTTGTCACCCTGCACCTGGCAGTTGGCCGCCACCCCGCTCAGCCCCACGCTGTGGTCGCCGTCGGTGAGGCCCGGGGCCACCATCGTGCCACTCGCCCCTATTGCTCCGTGCTCAGCGCCATCGAGGATCAGGGTGTAGCCGTCCAGGTCCGGGCCGGGCCCGGCTGTGCTGGTGCTGATCTCGAGCCTACCGGTCGTTGCCGTGCAGCTAATCATGAACTCTACCGGCGCAGGCTCGCCCGACCGCACCTCGAGTGTGCGGGGGTTCTCACCTTGCACCACGCAGTTCGATGCCATTCCAGTTAACTGGACCGTGTGGCTTCCGGGCTGGAGATCGTCGCGCCGAAGGGTGGAATTGGCCCCGATGGCCGTCTCGGCGCCGCCGTCGATGGTCACGGCGTAGTCATTACCATCGGGCTCGGCCCCGCTAGTGACCGTAGTGATCTCGATGCTCCCGGTGGATGGAGCGGCGATATCCTCGCCACCGCAGCTGAGCCCGGTAAGGACTGAGCCCGCGGCCAGTAGGCCCAGGCCGAACCGCCGTCTCACCCTACCCGTCCACTCGGCCATACCCCCCTCCCCCCGGGACCTATATTCCCAAGAGCCGATCAGTAGGACGCAGGTTCACCCTCGACGGTCAAGCACAAGTCAACTGATGGTTGAAGCGGGGCTTAAGAGACCGGGTAGCTCTCGCAATCGCCCGTCTCCCATGTTACAGGCTCGTCCCAAACCGGTCAGTGATGCACGGCCACGGCCCGGGCGGGGGAGGCGCCGGTTCCCCAGCTCCGGAGCAAAACGAGCCCGCCAGCCGATTTCGACTGACGGGCTCTCTGACCACGATCGGGGCGCCGGGATTTGAACCCGGGACCTCCTGCTCCCGAAGCAGGCGCGCTAACCGGGCTGCGCTACGCCCCGTACTGCCTAACAGCGTGAACCGTAAACGGGAAACGGTGAACGGGAGTCTCGGTGTCAGCCCGTTCACCGTTCACTGTTCACCGTTTGTCGAGTGCGCCCTGAGGGACTCGAACCCCCAGCCTTTTGATCCGTAGTCAAATGCTCTATCCAATTGAGCTAAGGGCGCCCATGGGCGGTACAAGACTCGAACTTGTGACCTCCACGATGTCAACGTGGCGCTCTAACCAACTGAGCTAACCGCCCGTCTGGGGAGGACGGAGAAGGCGGAGAGGACGGAGAGGGCGGTGTGCTGGCTCCGCGATACGGCAGGCCTGCTCTCGCGGGAGCACCCTTCCGTCCTCTCCGACGTCTCCGCCCTCTCCGACCTTCCAAGTAGCGGGGGTGGGATTTGAACCCACGACCTCCGGGTTATGAGCCCGGCGAGCTACCAGACTGCTCCACCCCGCGACGTATGCTTCAGACCTTACGGGTCCCGGCCGATACTCTGACTGATCCCGGACCGTCCAGAATTTAAGGTCCGCCTTCGAGAGCGGGAAACGGGACTCGAACCCGCGACCCCAACCTTGGCAAGGTTGTGCTCTACCAACTGAGCTATTCCCGCGAAGCGGATGATTTTAGCGCCCCACCCGTTCCGGCGCAACGACCCGTGTACACGGGTTCCACCCGGCCGAAGAGGGGCCATGGAGGCGAGGGGGATCGAACCCCTGACCTCGTGAATGCCATTCACGCGCTCTCCCAACTGAGCTACGCCCCCGCTATATTGTCCCGCCTTCGTACGGCGCCGCGACAGCACGGTAACGTAGCCGTCGTAGCAGTAAGTGTCAACGAGGGATACACGACGCCGGCGTGGTCCGGTGAGCGTGGTTTCAGGGTATTTCGCAAGTCATGAGAAAGCAGCCCCCGATGGGTGAGCAGCCCTCCGATCCGGCCGCCCAGCGTCCGGCCGACCCGTCTACCGACCCCATCTCAGCCGACCTGACCACCGCCGAGATTCTCGCCCGCACGCCAGCGGGCAAGCCGGGGCGCCCGCGCCGCAAGGAAAGCGCCAAGAAGCTGGGCGTGCTCGATGCCGAACGCGACATTCTGGATCAGTATCTCTTCGAAGTCAGCAAGACCCCGCTCCTCACCGGTGAGCAGGAAGTGGCCATTGCCCGGCGCGCGGTGGCCGGCGACCCCGAAGCGATGCACGAGTTGATCAAGCGGAACCTGCGCTTCGTCATCTCCGTGGCCAAGAAGTACCAGAACCGGGGCCTGGCGCTCACCGACCTGATCGGCGAGGGAAACCTCGGGCTGCTCACCGCCGCCCGGAAGTTCGATCCCGACCAGGGGGTGAAGTTCATCTCCTACGCGGTCTGGTGGATCCGGCAATCGATCCTGGCGGCACTGGCCCGGCAGGGCCGCACCGTGCGGGTTCCCCTCAACCGTACCGCCGACCTCTCCCGCATCGTTCGCAGCGCGGAGAACCTGCGGCGGGAGCTGGAGCGCGAGCCCACTGCCGAGGAACTCGCCACCGCCACTGGACTCACGGTGGATGTGGTCCAGGCGCTCTCCACGCTCAATACGGCAGAGGTGCGGCTCGATGCCCCGGTCGATGCCGAGAGCGACCTGTCGCTCATCGACCGTTTCACGGCGGATGAGGGGAGCGATCCTGAAACCCAGGTGATGGACCAGCTCCTGACGGAGGAGATCGATCGGGCGCTCCGGTTGCTTCCGGCGCGCGACGCCAAGGTCCTGCGCCTCTACTTCGGCCTCAATGACGGGCGAGAGCACACCCTGGAGGAGATCGGCGGCCTGCTGGGCGTCACCCGGGAGCGGGTACGGCAGCTCAGGGATCGGGCGCTCAAACGGCTTCGGGAGGGAGAGATGGGGCGGGCGCTGGCGAGCTTTGCTGCGTGATGCCTTCCTTTACACCCTCTCGTCCCTCCGGGTAAGCTTCCCTCCGTGACGCCCGTCGTGGCATCCTCCATCAATAGCCGGGAAGGCTTCATCGCCCATGTGGGCCGCCGCAGCCTCGAAGCGGCCCGCGCCCTGGCCGACGTTCCGACCTGGGCTCCCTTGCTGGCCGTGCAGATGCGAAGGCTCGGGGTTGACTCCGTGCCCATCGCCCTCTTTATCGCCGTATTCACCGGTATCGTGCTCTCCCTCCTCTCATCCTACATCTTCACCGGCGCCGTGCCGCTGTATTTCGTGGGTGCCTTGGTGGGGAAGACCATCATGATGGAGCTGGGCCCGGTCCTGACCGGTATGGCCCTGGCAGGCCGGGTCGGCGCCAGCATCGCGGCGGAGCTGGGGACCATGAAGGTCACGGAGCAGGTCGATGCGTTGGAGACCCTGGCCTACGACCGGTATTCCTACCTCGTGGTGCCCCGGGTCCTGGCCGCCACCCTGATGTTTCCGGTGGTCACGGCGTTCGCCGTGGCGGTGGGGGTGCTGTCCGGCTGGGGCACCGCCATCAATCTGCTTGACCTCTCCACCGCTGAATTCCTCAAAGGGCTCAAGCAGTTCTACCAGTTCAAGGACGTGTGGTTTGGCCTGGTGAAGAGTGCCAGCTTTGGCTTTGCGGTGGCGCTGATGGGATGTCTGCGTGGCCTGGCCACCGAGGGCGGTGCCCAGGGCGTGGGTCAGTCCACGACCAGTGCCGTGGTCCTCGGCTGCGAGGCGATCCTGGTGCTGGATGCCTTCTGGGCGCTGGTGCTTCTGTGATAGTTCTCCAGAATCTCTCCAAGTCCTTCGGGGCTCGGGCCGTCCTGAATGGGCTCTCGCTGGAGGTGCCGGACGGCCAGAACACGGTCATCATCGGAGCCTCGGGGGCGGGGAAGAGCGTCACCCTGAAGCTCATCGTGGGATTGCTCGAGCCGGACGGCGGCCGCGTCGTGGTGGACGACGCCGTCGTCGCGGAGATGGATCGGGATGAGCTGGCAGCGCTGCGCGGCCGGATCGGGTACGTGTTTCAGTTTGCCGCTCTCTTCGATTCCATGACGGTAGCCGAGAACATCCGCCTGGGCCTGGTCAAGCGGGGGCATGATGAGGCCACCATCCGGCAACGAATCGGGGAGAGCCTGGAGGTGGTGGAGCTGAACGGGAGTGAGAACAAGCTCCCTGCCGAGCTCTCCGGCGGGATGCGGAAGCGGGTGGGCATCGCGCGAGCGATTGCCCTCAAGCCGCACTACATTCTCTACGACGAGCCTACGACCGGGCTGGACCCCATCACCGCCGCACTCATGGACCAGCTCATCATGCGAACCCGTGACCTCGGCGTCACCGCGCTGGTGGTCACTCATGACATGCGAAGCGCCTTTAACGTGGGTGACCGCGTCGCGCTGATGCACGACGGTGCCATCCGCCAGGTCGGCACCGTAGACGAAATACAGGCCTCTCATGATCCCGTGGTGCGGCAGTTTATTGAGGGCCGGCCCAACCCGGTGGTGCTGGAGCCGATGGCGCGGAGGTCCGCAGGGTGAAACGCAGCAACGAATTTGCGGTTGGGCTGGCGGTTCTGGCCGCCCTGGCGCTGGTCATCGGCGGTGCGCTCTGGCTGAGCGAGACCGACGTCAACCAGAAGCAGGCCTCCTACAAGGCCCGCTTCCGCACGGTCGGCGGCCTGGGCGTGGGCGCTCCGGTGACCCTGCGTGGCGTCAAGGTGGGGCGGGTTGAGGGAATCCGGCTGGTGGAGAACGAGTGGGTGGAGACCGACCTCAGCATCGACCGCTCCGTCGAGCTGCCTCGCAAGCCGGCGGCCATCTCAGCGTCCGCCAGCCTGTTCGGCGAGTGGAGCGCCAACATCGTTCCATTCGAGCCACTTCCCACGGACCCCATCATCCGGAACGCCCTCATCGAGTCCGATAAGGCGGGAGGAGACGCCTGGCCCGGGGCCACCCTGCCGGACATCGGGCAGCTGACGGCGCAGGCCAGCCGGATCGCCGGCGACGTGGGCGACATCACCCAGCGCATCGGGCAGGCTTTCGATAGCACCGCCCTCAAGAACATGCAGCAGAGCGTCAAGGACCTCGCCGCGATCTCCGGACGGCTGGTCACCTTCGCCAACGCCCAGACCGACCGAATGGATCGGGTCGGCCGGAATGTTGCCACCACCTCGGACGCCTTCGCCGGAGTGGCCCGGACGTTCGAGGGTGCCGTTGCCCGGCTCGACACCGCCACCAGCGACAACCAGTTGAAGGACATCCTCAATAACTCACGCAGCTCGAGCGCCGATCTCCGGCTGGCAGCCGCCGACCTTCGCTCGGTGATCGCGGCGGCGCGGGCCAACGAGACCAGCCTGGTACGAGTCCTCCAGGCGGCCGACTCGCTGATGACCAGAATCCAGGCCGGCAACGGCACCCTTGGCATGCTGGCCTCCGACTCCACTCTGTACCGGGAGACCACGAAGACGGTGATTCAGTTCCGCGAGCTGCTGACCGACATTCAGGCCAACCCCAAGAAGTATCTGAAAATCTCCGTTTTCTAGATGAATAAGCGTCGTGCAGAGCTGGAGGTCAGCGCCGGCGGGATCGTGTTCCGGCGGGTGTCGGGACAGGCCGCGAAGTATCTCCTCATCCGGGATTCCTACAAGAATTGGGGCTTTCCCAAAGGCCACCTCGAGGGCGACGAGTCCCCGGCCCAGGCCGCCATCCGGGAAACCGCGGAGGAGACCGGCCTGGAGCATCTGATTCTGCAAGGTCCTATCCGGGTCATCGACTGGCATTTCCGGTTTCGCGGACGTCACATCCACAAGTACTGCCATTTCTTCCTATTCGAGAGCCCCGACGGAGAGGCCTGTCCCCAGCTGACGGAGGGCATCACCGCCTGCCAGTGGCGTCCCTTGCCCGAGGCGCTCGATCTGCTGAGCTACGACAACGCGCGAGGGGTGCTGAAGCGGGCCGGCGAAATGGTGCGCACGCTGGTGGCCGTGGGGGCCGGACGGGCGGGCGGGCAGGCGGACAGACGGACGGGCGGTCAGGGGGACGGGGGGGTAGAGGGACAGGCGAGCGAGGGGCCCGACGGAGATAAGAGTGAAGAGACGGAGAGGCCGGACGAGGAGCCGACCGACCGTCCGCCCGTCCATCCGTCCACCCGTTGACATGCCCGCCATCGCCGCGTTGCTGGTTAGCCGTGCCGCCCTGATCGCCCTCCGTCGTTCCCTGCCCAAAGGCGGCCCCACCGTCGTTACCTGTAGAAATCCGGCCGCCCTGCATCGCCTGCTCCAGACCCGGCTGGTCGATGCCGTAGTATTGGCTCCCCAGCCGGACCTTCTCGCCGATCTTTCCGCCCTGCGCTCCCACCTGCCTTACGTACCCGTGGTGGCCTACGCCCCGTTCCGCCCCGACGATGGCGAGCTGCTCCTCACCTGCCAACGCCACGCCGTGGCCGCGGTCGCGGTCGAAGGGGTCGATGATCCCATCGTGGGCGACCTGGTGCTTCGCTCCTCGATTACCGCCGAGCGGCGCCGGGCGCTGGTGGATGCCCCTCGCATGCTCCGGCTCACCGAACCTCTGCAACAGGCCGCCTGGGATCTGCTGCTGGGTGAAGTCGAGCGGCCGATGCGCACCACGCTGCTGGCCAGCCGGCTGCGGATCAGCCGCGAACACCTCTCCCGCCAGTTCGGCGCGGGAGGCGCCCCCAACCTCAAGCGGGTGATCGATCTCACCCGGATTGCTTGCGCGGCCCAGCTGCTCGGCAACCCCGGATATGCCGCGCAGACGGTGGTTCGCGTGCTGCACTTTTCCTCGTCGAACCACCTGGCGCGGAGCGCGCGCCGCATCGCCAACGTGCCCACCAGCGGCCTTGCCGCCCTGGGACCGCGTGGGGTGCTCGCCGCGTTCGTGCGGGGGAATACGCGGAGCAGGCTTACCTTGCCCTCCCTGGCATTGTGATTATTTTCACAAACTAGATTGAAGCGTACCTTCAGCCAGGTTCAAAAACTTACATGGCCACCGAATCAATTCTGCGTCCGGGCGAGTTGAAGGAAGTCCTGCTGCGCGAGATCGCGTCGGCGGATCTTGCCACCGAGGACGTCAGCGAAGTCGGCACGCTGCTCGAGGTGCGTGACGGCGTTGCTCGCATCTACGGCCTCAAATCCGCCATCGCCAGCGAAATGTTGGAGTTCACCGCCCACGACACGGGGGAGACCGTGGCCGGGCTGGCGCTGAACCTCGAGGAAGACAACGTCGGCGCCGCCATCATGGGCGACTACCTCAAGCTCAAGGAAGGCGATGAGGTCCGCCGGACCGGGCGGCTCCTCGAGGTCCCGGTGGGACCGGCGATGCTTGGCCGCGTGGTGGACGCCCTCGGCAGGCCGGTGGATGGCCGCGGCGCGATTCAAACCAGTGCCACCCGACCGGTGGAGATGGTAGCGCCGGGCATCATCGTCCGGCAGCCGGTGAAGGAGCCGCTTCAGACCGGTATCAAGGCGATTGACGCCATGATCCCCATCGGACGCGGCCAGCGGGAGCTGATCATCGGCGACCGCGGTACCGGCAAGACCGCCATTGCGGTGGACACGATTATCAATCAGAAGGGCACCGGCGTCATCTGCGTCTACGTGGCGATCGGGCAGAAGCGCTCCACGGTGGCAACGGTGGTCGAGAAGCTGAAGGAAGCGGGCGCCATGGATTATTGCATCGTGGTCGTTGCCTCCGCCTCCGATCCTGCGCCGCTCCAGTTCATTGCGCCGTACTCCGGCTGTGCCCTCGCCGAGTATTTCATGTATGAAGAGGGGAAGCCCACCCTCTGCGTCTACGATGACCTCTCCAAGCAAGCCGCTGCCTATCGCCAGCTCTCGCTGATTCTGCGCCGCCCGCCGGGCCGGGAAGCGTACCCGGGCGACGTCTTCTACCTCCACAGCCGTCTGCTGGAGCGCGCCGCCAAGATCAATGAGGACGCCGAGACGGTGAAGTACGATCCCCGGATCAAGAAGCCGGGCGGTTCGCTGACCGCGCTTCCCATCATCGAGACCCAGGCCGGCGACGTCTCGGCCTACATCCCGACCAACGTCATCTCCATTACCGACGGGCAGATCTTTCTCACTACCGACCTGTTCTATTCCAACGTCCGCCCCGCCGTGGACGCCGGAATCAGCGTCAGCCGAGTGGGGGGCAATGCCCAGATCAAGGCGATGAAGCAGGTGGCCGGTCCGCTCCGGCTCAGCCTGGCACAGTACCGCGAGCTGGAGGCCTTTGCCCAGTTTGGTTCCGACCTCGACCCGGCCACCCAGCGGCAGCTTTCGCGCGGTGCCCGGCTGGTGGAGGTTCTGAAACAGCCGCAGTACCGTCCCGTGCCGGTCGAGAAGCAGGTCGTGATCATCTATGCAGTGACCAACGGTCATCTCGACAAGGTCGAGGTCAAGCACATCCGGCAGTGGGAGCAGGATTTCCTGGACTATGTCGAGGCCTCGCACCCCGAGGTGTTGAAGGACATCCGGACCAAGAAGGCCCTGGACGATGGGATAACCCGTCGCCTCATTGCGGCCATCGAAGCGTTCCAGAAACTGTTCGCCCCCGAATAATGGCCAAGAGCCGGCAGCTCAAGGGTCGAATTCGTTCGGTCCAAAACACCCGCAAGATCACCAAGACGATGGAGCTGGTGGCCACGTCGAAGCTGAAGCGCGCGCAGGACCGGGTGATCGCGGCCCGGCCGTACGCCGAGGCGTTGCGCCAGGTGATCGCCGATCTGTTCACGCCTGATCTGGCCGACCGCTTTCCCCTGCTGCGCCGGCCAGCTCCCCCGGGTAAGGGAGGTCCCGCCCGGGCAGCGGTGATTCTGCTGACCTCGAATCGTGGGCTGGCGGGCGGGTTCAACTCCAACCTGATCAAGGAAGCCCGGCGCCGGATCGAGTCGCTCGAGAAAGACGGCTACACCGTCGATCTGCTGGGGGTGGGAAAGAAGGGGATCGGTTACTTCAAGTATCTGGGCCGGAAGCTGGCGCTGGAACGGATCGACATCGGCGACCGTCCCACGGCGGAGCATGCCGGCGAAGTCGTCGAGCCGCTGATCCAGGCCTTCGCGGCGGGCGAGCTCGCCAGCGTGGACCTGATCCAGGCTCGCTTCATCAGCGCTCTGCAGACTCCTCCGGCCACGATCAGGATTCTCCCGGTGGAAACAGCCGAGAAGCAGGAAGGTGGGGACGCGGAACGGAAGCCAGGGTCAGGCATGACCGCGAACTACATCCTGGCGCCCAGTGCTGAAGCGATTCTCGACCAGCTGCTGCCGCTGTACGTACGCAACGCCGTCTATCGCGGCATGGTAGAAACGGCAGCCTCGGAGCATGGGGCCCGTCGCACTGCGATGAAGAACGCAACCGATAACGCCGGCGATATTCTGGAGCTGTTGAAGCGCACCTACAACCGGCAGCGGCAGGCGCAGATCACCCAGGAGATCGCCGAGATCGTGGGCGGCGCGGCGGCATTGCAGGGATAGCGGACAGGTGTCACCCTGAACGAAGTGAAGGGGCCAATCCTCGCTTCGACTCCTTCGCTTCGCTCAGGATGACAAATCACATTGGAATCGAGAGAGACACGATGGCCACAGCAATCGCAGCCGAGAAGAAAGAGAAAGCTCCCAAGACGCAGCACAACGTCGGCCGGGTCGTGCAGGTCATCGGCCCCGTCCTCGACGTCGAGTTCGAGCCGGAGCATCTGCCCGAGATCTACAACGCCATCACGATCGAGGATGCCAGCGGGCCGATCCCGGTCAAGCTGACGGCCGAGGTCCAGCAGCACATCGGGCAGAACCAGGTCCGCGCCGTGGCCATGAGCACTACCGACGGCGTCACCCGTGGGATGGAGGTGCGTGATACCGGGGGAGCCATCACTACCCCGGTGGGCGAGGCTCCGCTGGGGCGCATCCTGAACGTACTGGGTGAACCGGTCGACGGTGGGGCACCGATTCCGGCCGACGTCGAGCGGTGGCCCATCCATCGGCCCACACCCAAGTTCACCGAGCTGGAGCCCAAGACCGAGATTTTCGAGACCGGCATCAAGGTCATCGACCTCATCGCGCCGTTCGTCAAAGGCGGGAAAATCGGCCTGTTCGGCGGCGCCGGCGTCGGCAAGACGGTCGTGATTCAGGAGCTCATCAACAACGTCGCCAAGGGACACGGCGGGCGGTCGGTGTTCTGCGGTGTCGGCGAGCGGACTCGCGAGGGGAACGACCTCTACCTCGAGTTCAAGGAAGCGAAAATCCTGGAGAACGTGGCCCTGGTCTACGGCCAGATGAATGAGCCGCCCGGCGCTCGTCTCCGCGTGGGGCTCACCGGCCTGACCATTGCGGAGTACTTCCGCGACGTCCAGCGCCAGGACGTGCTCCTGTTCATCGACAACATCTTCCGCTTCACCCAGGCCGGCTCTGAGGTCTCCGCCCTGCTGGGCCGCATGCCGAGCGCGGTAGGGTATCAGCCGACGCTGGCCACCGAGATGGGAGACCTGCAGGAGCGGATCACCTCGACGGACAAGGGCTCGATCACCTCGGTGCAGGCCATCTACGTGCCGGCCGACGACCTGACCGACCCGGCCCCGGCCACCGCCTTTGCCCACCTCGATGCGACCGTGGTGCTCTCCCGCGCCATCGCCGAGCTGGGCATCTATCCCGCCGTGGACCCGCTGGACAGCGCCAGCCGGATTCTCGATCCCCAGTACGTGGGGCAGCGCCACTACGATGTCGCCATCGGCGTGCAGCGAATTCTCCAGCGCTACAAGGCGTTGCAGGACATCATCGCGATTCTGGGGATGGACGAGCTCAGCGAAGAGGACAAGCTCATCGTGGCTCGCGCCCGGCGCATCGCCCGGTTCCTGTCGCAGCCGTTCTTCGTGGCCGAACAGTTCACCGGATTCCCCGGCAAGTATGTGAAGCTGGAGGACACGATCGCCAGCTTCGAGCGGGTGGTCGCGGGCGAGTTCGATCATCTGCCGGAGCAGGCGTTCTACATGCAGGGCGGGATCGATGACGTGACTGCACGCGCCAAGCAGTTGGCGACCGGGTGATGCAAGTCACGGTAATATCACCCGAAGCGTCTATGTTCGACGGTGAAGCGGACGCGGTGGTTGCACCCGCTTTTGACGGCCAGGTCGGCATCCTGCCGAACCACGCACCGTTCATGACGCTGCTGGGCGAGGGTACGCTGACGGTGCGCAGGTCCGAAACCGTCAGCCGCTTCTCCGTACGTGGCGGATTCCTTCAGGTGGTCGACAATCGGGTACGCGTGGTCACCGAACACGTTCAAGGAGAATCTCATGCGTCGTAGACTCTGCGGTGGGCTCTTGGTGGCAGCGTTGGTCGCGCTGGTCGCGACCGAATCGGCAGCCCAGGAAACCGGCACGCCGATTTTCAAGGCTCCATATCGCGCATTCACCAATCACGAGTTCGGCGCGTCACTTTCCGACCCAGGCGATGCGGCCGACTTCGCGCTGGAGGGCTTCTACAGCTATGGACGGGGCAATAACGATTTCGGTCTTCGCGCCGGATTTGCCGACGGAGCCGGCGACCTGGACACCCGGTTCCTGCTGGGCGGCGATTTCCGGACTCGCGTTGTCAGCTACAGCGAGGGCTTCCCGCTCGATGGCGCCCTCACGGTCGGCTTTGGCACCAACATGGGTGACGGACCGGATCTGTTTTTCCTCCCGGTCGGCGTCTCCCTGGGCCGGCGGTTCGAACTGGAAGGATCGAAGACCACCTTCACCCCCTATGCGCACCCGGTCATCGTGCCCACGTTCGGTAGCGGCGACGATGATGTGAATTTTGCGCTCGGTCTGGGTGTGGATGTCCGGTTCAGCGAATCCTGGGCCATTCGTGCCAGCGGTGGACTGGGAGATATCGAGGGCGTAGGCATCAGCCTGACCTACCTGCGCTAGCTCCGAGCCTGTACCCGAAACGCCCGTTCGCATCCGCTGCGGACGGGCGTTTTCGCTGCGTGCCGTTCGGTTGACTTCCTTCGAAGCCCATTAGTACCTTCTGGCGCCCGTGGGGTGGCGTTGCTCGCTGCCTCGCAAACTGAATGGAGAGTGCCATGCAACGACGTGCCCACGCGATCCTCGCCACCGCTGGTCTAGTCCTCGGTCTGGCCCTCGGGTTCCGGTCCGCCGAGGCACAAGTCCGCGGGATCCCCGTGTACAACAGCGGCATCGCGACTGGCATTGCGCTCTATGGCGACGTCGGCTTCCCCAACACCGAGGCCGGCAAGGGCACGGCGCTGGCGCTCAGCGGCCGGGCCGGCTTCGGTCCGTTTGGTGCCACCGCCATGCTCTCCACCTTGAACCCGGATGGGCCGGGGGATAGCGAGCTTTCGGTCGGTGCCACCCTCAACTACAAGATGTTCGGCGGACCACTGATTCCGCTCTCGGTGACCCTCCAGGGAGGAATAGGCTACTCCAAGCCGGACAACGGATTCCTGCCGGGCCAGGAGGTCAACGAGCTCCGCTTTCCGGTGGGGGTCGGCTTCGCGCTCACCATTCCCAATCCCGCCCTGGCCATCAAGCCGTGGATCGCACCCCGGATCGATATCGTACGAAGCTCTGGCGGTGGCCAGTCGGATACCGAGAGCAACTTCGGACTGAGTGGCGGGCTGGAGCTGAACCTGCTCAGCGGACTTGGCGTGCACGCCGCGTATGATCGGGTGTTCATCGATGGCGGCGATCCCAGCGTATTCGGCCTCGGTGCGCATTACAGCTTCCGGATTCCAGGACTGTGAGCCGCCGCTTCGACCTCGGGCTCGCTTTCCTGCTGCTCCTTCCAGTCGCCGGCTGCGCCGAGACGTTCGACGCCACGTCGCTCGGCGTGCCGGCGACGCTCGCCACCCCGGCCGACCAGCCCCCGGCGGGAGACCGATTCAAGGTGACCCAGCGCTCGGTCTACGCGCTGTGGGGGCTGGCCCCCATCAAGTCGCCGTCGCTCCGGAAGGCGCTTGCCGCCCAGCTGGCCGGCGGCAGCGGCATCGCCGGGCTCAAGATCAGGGCCCGGAGCCGCTGGAGCGACGTGCTGATCACCGCGCTGACAGCCGGCCTGATCGTTCCCCGCTCGGTGACGTTCGAAGGCGTCGTGACGAAATAAGCTGGACCAGCATTTCCGCGCTCCTCTCCGCTGCGCCTACACCACTCTCCACCACCGCGCGGGCACGGCTGCCCTGATCCCTCCGGCCGGCCTCGTCCATGATCCAGTTGTTCCACTGCTTTTCCAGCGCTACCGCGGCCCTCCGGAGGCTCTTCGTGGGGAGAGCTGTCGCCCCGCCCGCTCCGAGCAGCAGCTCGGCATCCCTGCTGTTGCGCCAACCGGGACCGAATGCGACGGGAACACTCCACGCCGCGGGCTCGAGCACCGAGTGAAGTCCCGCGCGCCCGAACCCACCTCCCACATAGGCCATGGTGCCGGCGCCGTACAGGACCGCCAGCGCCCCGACCCGGTCGACCAAGAGGAGCGGCGCCGGTGCCCCGGCGACACTCAAACGCACTGGCGAGGCCAAACCCGCGGCCGCGGCCATGCGCTCGACGGCGCTCAGGTGAGCCTCGGTGGGCTCATGCGGCACCAGGATCAGGCGGGCGTCGCGGTTGCGGCGCAGGACACCGGCGAAGGCACGGAGAAGCACCTGCTCGTCGGGCGGCCAGGTCGAGCCCGCCACCATGGTGGGAGCTCCGCGCCCGAAGCCGAGTAGAGGATCGGACGGATCCACGCCGCTGACCCGCTCGGCGACGCTGTCGAAGCGGGGGTCGCCCAGCACCCGGATCCGTTCGGCCGGCACGCCCAGGCGAGTCAGCCGGATCGCATCATCGGGCGAAATGGCCGCGGCTGCCGTCACCACCCGGTATCCGGGCCTCAGCAGGCCACGGACTGGCCAGCGGAGCCGGCCGCTCCCCGGGCTCACGGTAGCGGCGACGATGGCCACCTCGGTTCCGGTCGTGGAAGCCCGGGTGGACAGCTCCGGCCACAGGTCCAGCTTGGCGAAGACGAGCAGATCGGGTTGCAGCGCGGCCAATAGACGGGCCACGCCATCGGGCAGATCGTAGGGCAGGTAATCGGCCACGTCCACCGGAAGCCGGGCGGCCAGGCTCTCGGCCGACGGACTGAAATGGGTGTAGATCAGCTGACAATCAGGCCGGAGACGGCGCAGCTGGCGCAGCACGCTATCGGCCTGGAGTCCCTCGCCAACGGATGCTGCATGAAACCACACCAGCGGACGAGTATCGTCGCGGCTGGATCGGGCCCAGTCCAGCAGCCGCTCGCCTGCATCCCGTCGGGCCCGGGTGGCAGCGCGAAGCCTGGGGGAGAGCATTCCAAGCGAGGGAATCAGCGCCGTTCCGAGCCGGAGCGCCGTGCGATATTCCCAGGTTGTGGAGGGCATGGCGGGCAATGTTGCCGGGGCTCGCGACTTGGTCAACCGCCCCGCCGGGGCCAGTTACCGTCCGGGAGAGGCCCAGGGGGCCATCCAGGCACCCTGGAGGCCGGTACCCATATCATTAATGGGTACCGCAGGGTAGGTTGAGGATGCCCTCCCAGTAGGTTTCTTGCCAGAGTCGGCCGTCGTCGCCGAACCTAAGGCTCCACATGTTGCCCGAGCGCCCCGTCCCCTCCACCGAGGGGCGACGTATTGTCATTTGCGATTACAACGCGCTGTTGCTCTCGGTCACCGGCCTCTTGCGCATGAGCGGCTACGCCGTGTTCCAAGCCCACGACGGCTGGGCCGCACAAGAGCTCTGTGTCCTGTTACCCGATATCGAGCTGTTGGTGCTGAACACCTACGGAACGGGGATTGATGTCGGCGAGCTCTGCCGGACCGTTCGGAGTACCAAGCACGACCTGCCGATCCTCCATATCGGCTCGACCACCCCGGAAGGCTTGCCTGGCGATGTGCCGACACTTTCCGAGAGCTTCACCGCCGATAGCCTCTTGTTGACCGTGCGGGCATTGATCGAACCAGGGTTAATGCGGGTGCCCCCCCCCTGCTTTCGCGGGAAACCGGGGTCGTGAGCTATCCCAACGGGCGGCGGCGCGAAGACTCAGGGTCGCGCACTTGTGTACCGCGGGTTGAGATCTCCCCGCTGCCCCTCGAGCCGGTCGCGGTTCCAAAGAGCAAGCCATAGAAGACACGCAGGGGACGAACAGCACTACACTGCCCGGAATCAGCGCCAGTCGCCCTCACTCGGCGTCCTCGCCTAGCGCCAGGCCTTTGGCGCTCGCCTCAGCCCTCAATGCTTCGATCTCAGCCTGGATGCCGGCGGCGGCCTCGGCTATGAGATCGGATTGCTGCCGCAGGACCCGACTCTGCCTCAGCAACCGGGCGAGCTTTTGAGTTAGATCCTCCGAGTTGTCCATACCTTTAACCTGTATCTCTCACCCTTTTGCCGTCAAGAATCCCCACCACTGGCATTCCGCCGAGCTATCCGATTAGCTTTTTTCTGCGTCCTCAAGCAGAGAACGACGCGGAGTAGGGGGCGGGCTAGAGCACGAAAGATGGGACCCCGCCATGGCAAGAACCATTTACCGTGAGGAGGTGATCCATTGTCTACAGCGTCAAGGGTCGCCTGCGGCCACTAGTAAGCGCTGCAAGCTGAGAACCCAGGCGACACTTCGAACCTGGGGGGGCCGCTGATAGCGGCCCCTTTTTTTAGGCATCCACCGAGGCCCATGCCGACTTCGATCTCCACCTACTGGAGTATGGCTCGCGCTCCCCGCTACAGTCTGACCTTCGCGCTTCCGCTGCTGGTGGCGTACGAGGTGCTCGCCATTTCACTCTCTCATGCTGAAGTGGTCGGGGTCCGGAACGGGGCCGATGTCCTGCTCAAGAGCCTGTTTTTAGCCTTGGGTGGGCGCAACGGCCTGATCGTGTTCGGCGCTCTGCTGGTGGGAGGAGGCGCCTGGATGGTGTGGCAGGACTACCGCCGAGCCGGGAGCCTGGAGCCCCGCGTATTTGGACTGATGGCGGCTGAGTCGGTGGCCTACGCGCTGGCGTTCGGCATGGTGACCAGCACCCTGACCGGACTGCTGCTTCCCGGCCTCTTTACGATGGGCCGGGCGGCGAGTCTATCCCTCGGATCGGTCGGCGGCTGGAGCCTGCCCACTCAGCTCATGATCTCCCTCGGCGCCGGCATCTACGAAGAGCTGCTCTTCCGGGTGATCCTGGTGGCCGGGCTCGCCTGGGTGGCGCGAAGGGGCTTCGGCTGGGGGGCCTCCGCAGCGGGTGTGTTCGCGGTGGCCGTTGGTGCGCTGATCTTCTCCGCGTTCCACTACATCGGCCCCTACGGCGACCGGCTCGAGCTCGGTTCCTTCACCTTTCGGGCGGTTGCCGGCGTGTTACTGAGCAGCCTGTACCTGCTGCGAGGCTTCGGGATCACCGCGTGGACCCACGCGCTGTACGATGTGTTTTTGGCCGTGTAGCGCTTATCGCTGTCCGCCCGTCCGCCTGTCCGCCCGTCCGCCTGTCTTTTCCGCATACACTGAATCCAGCACCCGCTTGAACACCGCGAACGGTACCGCGCCCTCCATCAGTCCACCCTCGATGTAGAACGATGGTGTGCTGGTCGCTCCGGAGCGCTGGGCGCCCTCCGCCTCGGCCTTGAGATCCTGCCGGGCTTCGGGGCCCTGGAGGCAGGCCAGGAGCGCCGGCTTCGACAGGCCCGCGGAATCGGCGAGGGAGACGAAAAACGGACCCGCCTCCTTCAGCGGTGCCCAGGTCTCCTGGTACTGAAACAGCAGGTCGTGCACCCGCCAGAAGCCCTGCTGCTTGGCGGCGCAGAGGGCGAGCTCCCCGGCCGCGGCCGCGTGTACGTGGACGCTGGTGAGGGGAAAGTTGATGAATACCCAGCGCACCTTGCCGGGGGCGATATAGCTCTGCTCGATCTGGGGGAAGGTTTCCCGCGCAAACCGCTTGCAGTAGGGGCACTGGAAGTCGGACATCTCGTACACCGTGACCGGCGCGGTGGGCGAGCCCTTGGTCCGGCTGGCTAGCGGGTTCTTGCCGGAGGTTTGGGCGGCGAGGGTAGCAGAGCTCAGCAGCAAAACGAACAATGCTCCCGATATCATCCTGAGCGAAGCGATCATGCTTTCCTCAATATCGGGGCCGCCGCCGTCCGGTTCGACTGGAGAGCAGGATGGTGTCGGCCACGGCCGGAGCGTTCCAGTACCATTGAGAGTTGGGATCACTGGTGTCCCAGGCTTGCGCGTATACCCACCAGCGGCCGGGCGCGAGCGTGAAGTGGGCCCACCCCGTGGCGTCGGTGGTATCGGTGACCGGTTGACGTCGCCGGGCTCGGGCCAGGCTCTCGACGATGATGTCGTATCCCCGGTAGGTGCTATCTTCCCAGTGCCGAATGGCTGTACGCAGGCTCTCGCTCCGGGTGACAAAGTCGATACGGGCCCGGTCCAGAGCGACGCGTGCGCGCCGGGCCCGGCTCTGCACCCGGGCGAGCGAGTCGGACATCCGGGTGTAACGGTCGGACAGCGCGGCATATTCCGGGGCCTTGCGCGGTACGGAGTCGAGCCGGCTGCGAAGGAGGCGGAGCGAATCGCGCAGCTCCCCTTCGGCGTATGTGACAGCGGTATAGGCGGTGAACGGCCCCCGGAACCGTGCGAACAGGCTGTCGAGCGCGGCGGTGTCAGGCCGCGGCGCCCGGGCTCGGCCCTCGAGACTCTTGAGGATGCTGTCGCGGTCGTAGGGAAGGGCGACGACGCCGACACCGGCAGCCGGAGTTTCAATCGCCGCGGGATCAGGAATGGAAACCCGTACCGCCACCTCGTGACGCGGCGGTTCGCAGCCGGTGAGCCCAGCCGCAAACCCCGCGCTCACCAGCAACGAAGACAGCACCGTATGGGCCTGCGACAGGAGACCGATTGAGCGCGACACGTGCCAAAGCTACCGCCCTCCTTGCGGTGCTTCAACTGACGGCAACGGCCCTTTTGGCGCAGAGTCGAGGCGTCGACACGCTGTTTCCGGCTCAGCCGGTCGGCTACATCAACGACTTTGCGGGCCTTCTCGACCCTTCATCCGAGGCGCAGCTGGATACCCTGGTCCAGCGGCTCAAGGCCGCTACCGGGGCGGAGGTTGTCACCGTCACGCTTCCCACCATCGGACAACGAGATGAGGCGGAGGTGGCCCTAGCCATCGGCCGGCGCTGGGGAGTCGGGGCCAAGGCCGATCCAGGTGACCCCCGGCGCAATGCCGGGCTGGTGCTTTTGCTGGTTCCCAGACAGAACCACCAACCCGGAACCGGTCACATCCGGATAGAAGTGGGACAGGGCCTCGAGGGGATCGTTACCGATGCGAGCACCTTAGGGATTCAAGATGTGATGCGGCCGGACCTGGAGCGAGAGGAGTACGGGTCTGCCATCACGAAAGGCGTGCAAGCGCTGGTGAGCACGATTGCCCGGGGCTACGGGGTGCCGGACTCGGTCCTGACCGCCTACCAGCTTCCACCGGAGCGGGATCGCAGCCCCAGCAGTCTGCGCAGCCTTCTGCCGATCGCGTTGTTCATCCTGTTTCTGATCCTCAGTGCACGCGGCTCGGGCGGAAGACGCCGCAGGAGGAACGTATATTGGGGTGGCGGCCCCTGGATCGGCGGTGGCTGGGGTGGAGGAGGTGGGTTCGGTGGTGGCGGGGGTGGTTTCGGAGGCTTCGGTGGAGGTGGTGGCTTTAGCGGTGGCGGTGGCGGAGGAAGATTCTGATGCGCGATTCGGTGGCTCGAGTGGTAGATACTTTTCTCACTGAAGCCGACGCTTCGTTGGGCCAGGGATACAGCGCCATCCTGTACGGCTCGGCCGCCCGGGGCGACTACATCCCGGGCCGCTCAAACATCAACCTCATGCTGGTCATCGATCAGATCACGCCCCAGATTCTTCGCTCCCTCGGTCGGGGCTACACCGGCTGGCGAAAGGCTGGCCGGGAGCCGCCACTGGTCTTGAGCCGGGCGGAGTGGGAGCGGGCCTCGGACGCTTTTCCCATCGAGATCACCGATATGCGGACCGCCTACAAGGTGCTCCGCGGGACCGACCCGTTGCAGAGCACTCGGGTGGACCCGGCCGATCTCCGCAAGGCTCTCGAACGGGAGTTCCGGGGCAAGCTGCTCCGGTTGCGCCAGGGTTATGCGACCTACGCCCCGGACCCGGCCGCGCTCGGCTCGCTCGGGTTGCAGAGCGCCGCCACCATTCTGGTGCTGCTCCGGGGAGTGCTCACCCTGCTTGGCAAGACGATTCCCCACGACTCACTGGAGCTCGCCGCGGCGGCCGCGGCGGCCGTCGGCTTCGAGGGCGAACACTTGCTCCATGTGGTCCGCCACCGGGTGGAGCGCGAGTGGCGCTGCGAAGCCCCGGAGTTCGAGAACTATATGGATGCAGTGGAGCACACCGCGCGGTTCCTCGACCAACTTCAGCTCGGAGATCAGTGATGAACCGTAGCTCCAAGACCCAGGTTCCGCTCCTCGTCGCCCTCCTGTTTGTGGCCGGATGCGGCTACAACACCATCCAGACCCTGGATGAAAAGGTCAATCAGGCGCAGGGGCAGATTCAGACTCAACTCCAGCGGCGCTCGGACCTGATTCCCAACCTGGTGAATACGGTGCAAGGGAATCACCAAACAGGAGGACACCGTCTTCATCTCGATTGCTAACGCCCGGGCGCGCCTGGGCGGTGCGGTGCAATCGGGCAATGTCCCCGAGATGGCGGCCGCCAATCAGCAGCTTACCCAGGGGTTGGGACGCCTGCTGGCCATAGCGGAGAACTATCCCCAGCTCCAATCCAGCCAGAATTTCCGCCAGCTTCAGGAACAGCTGGAGGGCACCGAAAATCGTGTCGCCGTGGCCCGCCAGGACTACAACACGGCCGTCGGTGAATACAACGCGTTTATCCGTCGCTTCCCCTACAACCTGACCGCCAAGGTCTTCGGCATGGGCAGTCCGCGGGTGTACTTTGAGGCGGCAGAGGGTGCCAAGGAGGCGCCGAAGGTGCAGTTCTAGCGGGTAAGCGGGTAGGCGGGTAAGCGGGTAGGCAGGTAGGCATAAACAAAGGGCCCTCCGAATCGTCATCGGAGGGCCGCTTCTTTTAGACCTACCCGCTTACCCGCCTACCCGCTTACCCGCCTAGTCGGTCACCACCCCATCGGGCAGCACGTACTTGAGCGGATCTACCGGCCGCCCCTTCACGTGCACCTCGTAGTGCAGGTGGGGACCCGTGGCGAGACCGGAGTTCCCGACCAGTGCGATCCGCTGGCCGCGGGATACCCGCTGGCCGGTACGTACCAGAAGCTTGGAGGCGTGGGCGAACTTGGTCTCGATCCCAAAGCCGTGTTCGATGGTGACCGTGTTGCCATAGCCCGATTCCCAGCCGGCATCGGTGACGATCCCTGCCGCTGGGGCCTCGATCGGGCTCCCCATGGGCGCGGAGACGTCGATCCCCTCATGCGGCCGCGCGATGTGCAGGACCGGATGAGCCCGCATCGAGGAAAAGGCGCTCGACAGCCAGCCCTGAGTGGGCATGATCGAAGGGGTGGCCGCCAGCCTCGCCGAGTGGTATGCCAGGCTGTCGGCTGCTTCCTTGAAGGAAGATGCCAACAGGTTGGCCCGGCGGATCAGGGCGCTGAGGTCGATCCGAACCTCGGCTGAGCGGCGGGCGATCCCGGTCATCCCGGCCAGGCCAAGATTCGTCGCCGCCGGCCCACCGATTCCCGCGGCCAGCACCTGAGGATCTATGGGCTCGAGGTTGGCCAGCACCCGGATCCGGGCATCTCGTTGCGAGATCCGGGTGAGCGTATCAGCCAGGGTCGAAAGCCGACCGTTGAGCTCACCGATCTCGCGAGCCAGGTCTTGGTTTTCCTGCTGGAGTCTGGCGGTGCGAGAGAGATCGGTTGTATGGGACAGGGTGGCGTAGCCGGCAAGAAGTACCAGGACCAGGAAGCCCGCGGCGGCGGAGGCAGCTACCCGCAGTACTCCGTAGGAGACCTCGACAATGCGCGAGGGCTCCGACCCGTGGGGGACGAGAACCAGAGTCCAGCGGCGTTTGGCCATGACCATACCTCAAACAAAATAGTGCGGGCAACCTGAACCAGCCGGCTGCCTAATCTGCAATACACGGGCCTCGTTGGGCGTGAGCAGAGTCACGGTCCCCAACCCAAGGTGGCCCATCGGGATTACCCTTGTCAAGGGTGATTTGGAGTGATAACTCTTTCACTGTCAAGTAGTTTCGCAGCTCCAAAGCCTAACTTCTATACTTTGACGGGCTTGGGAAAAAGGATAGAAGCCTTGCGCGTCCTGCTGCCTGCCAGAGAAGGATTCTCCGCCGCCACCCACCCCGCTCGCGCCACCTCTCCTTCCATTCCCAGATCTTCCCACAGAGTCTGAGCCTTACCTGGAATAAACGAGCTGCCCATTACCGCCAACCGGCAGAGCGCCCGAGCCAGCGCACTAAGCACATCATCCAGCTCGGCATCCCTGCCAGCCTTCGCGAGCGCCCAGGGTGCAGACTGTTGCACAAAGAGATTGGCGGCGGAGACGAGAGTCCACGCTGCTTCGGCGCCACCCCGCAGGTCCAGGGCGTCCATTGCCTTGGAGTAGTCGCGGAGCGCATCCTGGCCCGCCTGGTCGAGTGTGGTCTGGGTCTTGGACGCCGGGACCACGCCGTCCCGGTATTTCAGCAGCATGGCCAGCGATCGCGCGGCAAGATTGCCGAACCCATCGGCCAGGTCAGCGGTGTAGCGCTCGTCGAACCGCTCCCAGGTGAAGTTGCCATCGGCTTCGAATCCGACCTCTCGCAGCAGGAAGTAGCGGAGCGCGTCCGGGCCGTGCCGGTCGATCGCCTCGTCGAGCGTGACGGCCGTGCCCGCCGTCTTCGACATCTTGGTGCCTTCCCACTGCACGTAGCCGTGGGCCCATACCTCGCGCGGGAGTTCCAGCTCCGCACCGAGGAGCATCGCCGGCCAGATCACGCAGTGGAACCGGGTGATCCCCTTGCCGATTATGTGCAGGTCGGCGGGCCAGAGGCGGTCGTAGCCCGCCTCCGGGAAACCGGTGGCTGAGAGGTAGTTGATCAGCGCGTCGAACCAGACGTACACCGTCTGGTCGGGGTCGTCGGGGAAGGGTATCCCCCACGGTTGGCGCAGGCGGGATACCGAGATGTCCTGCAGGCCTCCTTCGAGCAGCCGAAGCACCTCGTTGCGCCTGATGGCGGGCTCCACCCGGAACCGGCTGGTGCTGATGAGGTCGAGCAGCCGGTCCCGATAGCGGCTCAGCCGAAAGAAATGGTTGCGCTCCCGGGTGGGGATCAGCTCCAGCGTGGGGTGCTCGATGCAGTGTCCATTCACGATCTGGCTTTCCTGCTTGAACTCCTCACAGCCGGTACAGTAGAGGCCTTCGTACTCGGACACGTACAGATCATCGGGGTGCAGTCGCCGGATTCGCTGGAGCAACTCCGTGACCGAGCGGAAGTGACGCGGCTCGGTGGTTCGGATCCAATCGTCGTTGCTACAGCCTAGACGAGCCCAAAACTCGGCAAAGCGCGCGGCCATGCGGTCGACCCACACCTGCGGCGGCACCCCAGCCTTGGCAGCCGCCTGGAGCACGGATTGGCTGTGCTCGTCCATGCCCATGAGGAAATGAACCTGATCTCCGCGTAGCCGGCGGTAGCGCGCGATGGCGTCGGCCCCGACCTTTTCCAGGGCGTGGCCGAGATGCGGGTCGCCGTTGGAGTAGTCGATAGCGGTGGTCAGGTAAAACTTGGACACTCGGGGAGCTCCTCAGAGGATCAAAGGTCGTCCGTGACTTTTCGAGTGGTGGAAGTTAAACCGGGAGGGGGGCGTGGTTCAGCTTGGAGGGGGCTGGCCTCCACCCTGGCTCCCACGGTTGCGACGGGACTGGCGCGAGGCCGGATTGCGGTCCTGGCTTCCGTTGCCTGTGGAAGCCGCTGATTTGGCGCGGACCTCCGCTATGGGGAAGGTGTCGCCCAGCTGCTCGACCTCATCCCGCAGCTGGACCAGCGGGATGATGCGCGTGCCGTGCTCCTCATGCTTGAGGAAAACCCGCTCGCGGAAGATGTCGACGGCGATGACCTTCTCCGCGCCCACCGCTGTTTTCAGCGTCTTTCCCTCCTTGGGGAAGCGTTTCCGGGCGGTGACGTAGAAATCATGCTCGTACTTGAGGCAGCAGAGTAGCCGGCCGCACCCGCCCGAGATCTGGGACGGATTGAGCGAGAGATGCTGGTCCTTGGCCAGCCCGAGATTGACCGGAGACAGCTCCTTGAGCCAGGTGGAGCAGCAGTACTCCCGGCCGCAGCGCCCGACACCAGACAATCGGGCCGCCTCGTCCCGTACCCCGATCTGGCGAAGCTCGATGCGGGTGCGAAAGAGCGAAGCCAGATCGCGCACCAGAGCCCGGAAATCAACCCGCTTATCGGCAGTAAAGTAGATGGTCAGCTTGTTCCGGTCCCATTGCCACTCGGTATCGCTCACCTTCATCAGGAGCTCGTGCGCCCGAACCCGCTGGATCACCTTCTGGCGGACCTCTTCTTCGGATGCGCGAATATCCCGGTGGGTCTTCAGGTCCTCGGGGGTTGCCCGGCGGATCACCGGCTTCTGCGGCTCCGTCTCCTCGGCGGACTCGCCCACGGCACAGCCGGAGCAGCCGGTGCCGCACTTCTTGGTCGCCATGTCGCCGACCGCCGTGACCCGCCCCAGGTCCCGACCCCGCTCGACCTCGACGATGACCGCGTCCTTCAGCCGGATCGGGTCGGCCTCGTTCTCCCAGACGAAGTAGGCCTTGCGAGTACCCTTGAACCGAACTTCCACGGTCTGTGGCATCAGGCCTCGGTGAATGCACCCATGGCGGCGTACTTTTCGGCTCGGCGCCGGATCAGTCTTTCGGGCTTGCTCTTGCGCAGCTCGGTCAGGTGGCGGATAAGGGCCTCGCGCAGGGCCTCGCCCGCGGCATCGGGATCGACGTGGGCACCCCCGACCGGTTCCTTGACGATCTCATCAATGACCTTGAGCCGCAGCAGATCCTCCGCGGTGATTTTGAGTGCCTCCGCGGCCCGCTCCCGTTGGCTCGAGTCCTTCCACAGGATGGCGGCGCAGCCCTCCGGCGAGATCACTGAGTAGACCGAGTTCTCCAGCATCAAGACCCGATCCGCCACCCCAAGCGCCAGGGCGCCCCCCGAGCCACCCTCGCCTATGACCACGGCGACACAGGGCGTCGGCAGCGCCGACATCTCCAGGATGTTGCGGGCCAGGGCCTCTGACTGCCCCCGCTCCTCGGCCCCCAGGCCGGGATACGCGCCCGGGGTGTCGATGAGGGTTATGACCGGGCCCCCGAACTTGGCGGCCAGCTTCATCAGACGGAGCGCCTTCCGGTAGCCCTCGGGATGGGGCATTCCGAAATTGCGCTTGAGGTTTTCCTTGGTATCCCGCCCCTTCTGATGGCCGATCACCATGACTGATACTCCGGCCAGGCGAGCCCACCCGCCGACGATGGCCGGGTCGTCCATGTAGAGCCGGTCGCCATGGAGCTCGATGAAATCGGTGAAGATGGTGCTGAGGTAGTCGAGGGTGTACGGCCTGCGCGGGTGCCGGGCCACCATGACCCGTTGCAGCGGTGTGAGCTCCCGGTAGATGTCGGCCCGGACCGACTCCAGCTTGCTCTGAAGACCTTGGAGTTCACCCTCGATGTCGATCTGTCGCTCGGTCCCGATCCGCTTGAGGTCATCGATCTGCCGCTCCAGCTCGAGGAGCGGCTTCTCGAAGTCCAGGGTATAGGCAGAAGCCATCGGGTCATCCCGCCTTGACGTAGTGGACGGATTCGCTGCCGAGCAGGTCCCTCAAGGCACGAACAAGATCGTCCTCCGCCGCCACGCGTACCCGCCGGGACCGGAGTCGAATGGCCTCGCCATTGCCGTCGCTCCATTCAATATAGAGCGGGGTAGGGCCGGGGTGCGCCGAACAGAGGGCCGCGACAGCCTGAAGGGCGGATGGCTGTGGTGCCGAGGGAGATCGCCACCTGAGGCTCAGGGCCACCGCCCCGGAGGACCGGAGCTCGCCCAACTGGCGGGCGGTTTCCACGATGAACGGGGCCTGGTCTTCGCCCCGGTCCCGATCGCTGTAGCCGCCGGTCAGGAGTAGTGCCGAGTCGGGCAGGATGATCTGATTGAGCTTGGCCCAGGCGTCGGGGAAGACGATGGCCTCGGCGGTGCCATGGAAGTCCTCCAACACGAGCCGGGCGTACTCCTTACCCGTCTTCTTCGAGATCTGGCGCTTGACCCCGGTTACTACCGCCGCCACGCATACCTGCTGTTCTCCCCACTCGCTCAGGGTGGCCGTCGTTCGTGAGCCGAAGAGCTCGACCTCCTCGCGGTAGCGCTCCAACGGATGACCGGAAATGAAGAAGCCCAGAACCTCCTTCTCCTTGGCCAGCCGCTCCGCCTCGGTCCATGGGGGAATGTCGGGAAGGGCGGGAGGGTTGTCTCCGCTGTCCTCCCTCCCGTCTTTCCCGCCATTCCCGTCCTTCCCCTCACCGAAGAGTGATCCCTGTCCCGCCTCCCGGTCCTGGTTGAGCAGCTGGGCCTCGGCCAGCGCCGGCTCCAGCGCTTCGATCAGCTGCTTCCGGTGGCCGCCGAGCGAGTCGCAGGCGCCGGCGGCCACCAGGGACTCGAGCACCCGCTTGTTGCAGAGCCGGAGGTCAATCCGCTCGACCAGCTCGGCCAGGGTGGTATAGGGTCCCTCTTGCCGTCCCGCGATAATGGACTCGATGGCGCCTTCGCCGACATTTCGCACCGCGCCCAGCCCAAATCGAATGCGCCGCTCGCTGACCACGGTGAACTTGAACCCGGATTCGTTGACATCGGGGGGCAGGATCTCCAGCTCGAGCTCACGCGCCTCGTTGATGTACTGGACCACCTTGTCGGTGTTGCCGATTTCCGAGGAGAGCAGGGCCGCCATGAACTCGGCCGGATGGTGAGTCTTGAGCCAGGCCGTCCGATAGCTGAGGATCGAGTACGCCACCGAGTGCGACTTGTTGAACCCATAACGGCCGAAGGTGACGATCTGACGGCCCAGCTCTTCGATCATCGCACGCGGGTGCCCCTGCGCGATCGCGCGCTCGACGAACTTGGCGACCTCCTGGTTCGCCAGGTCCTGATCCTTCTTGCCCACCGCCTTCCGGAGCACGTCCGCTTCGGCGAGGGAAAACCCTGCGAGCACATTGGCGATCCGCATCACCTGCTCCTGATAGGTGATGACGCCGTAGGTGGGCTCGAGCACCTCCCGGAGTGACGCATGCGGATAAGTGACCTTCTCCTGCCCGAGCTTGCGCCGAATGAATACGGTATGCATACCGGCATCGAGCGGGCCCGGGCGCAGCAGGGCGTTGGAGGCAACCAGGTCGTCGAAGCGGTCGCACTTCATGGCCCGAAGGGTGTCGGTGGCCAGCGGTGACTCGAACTGGAACACCCCCGCGGTCCGCCCCTGCCGGAGCATCTCGTACACCTTGGGATCGTCGAACGGCAGCGTCTCCATGTCGGGCCTGGTGCCGTGCCGCGCCCCGATCATGTTGACGGCATCGTGGATCACGGTCAGCGTCTTGAGGCCGAGCAGGTCCATCTTGAGCATGCCGACCTTCTCCAGCGCGCCCATCTCGTACTGCGTGATGATGGATTCGCCTTCGCCGGCGGCGCCTGCGCCCCTGGTGGGGGCGGTGCACACGGGGACGTACTCGGAGAGCGGACCCGGGGCGATCACCACGCCCGCGGCGTGGACCGACATGTGGCGCGAGATCCCCTCGATTCGCGAGCTCAGCCGGATGAGCCGGTCGTAGGACGGGTTGTCCCGGATCAGGTCGCGCAGCTCGTCCACCTTTTTGGCGGCCTCCTGCACCGGAAGGCTGTAAGCCGGCCCGGAGGGGATGAGCTTGGTGATCCGGTCTGCCTCGCCCGGGGGGATCCGAAGGACCCGGGCCACATCCTTGACCGCCGCCCGGGCCTTCATGGTGCCGAAGGTGACGATCTGGCCGACGCTGGTGCGGCCATAGCGCTCCCGGACGTACTCGATCACCTCACCGCGGCGCTCGAAGCAGAAGTCCACGTCGATGTCCGGCATCGACACCCGCTCGGGGTTCAGGAACCGCTCGAACAGCAGGTCGAACCTGAGGGGACAGACATCGGTGATCCCGAGCGCGTAGGCCACCAGCGAGCCGGCGACCGACCCGCGGCCCGGGCCAACCGGAATTCCTCGTTCGCGCGCCGCGGCGATGAAGTCCTGCACAATGAGGAAGTAACCGGCGTATCCCGCCTTGTTGATGACTCCGAGCTCGTACCCCAGACGGTCCCGGACTACGTCGGACAAGGGGGAGCCATACCGCCGCACGGCCCCACTGGTGGCCAGATGATTGAGCAAGGCCTCGTCGGAGGCGTACTCGACGGGGCGGGGGAACTCGGGCAGGAAGTACCGCTTCTCGAAATCGAACTCGCACAGCTCGGCCACCACGGCGGTGTTGGCCAGCGTGTCCGGCCGGTCGGGAAACAGGGCCTGCATCTCCGTCTCGGATTTGACGTAGGATTCCTCGCCGGTGAACCGGAAGCGCTTGGGGTCGTCCAGATCGCTGCCGGTGCCGATGGCGAGCAGCACGTCGTGCGACTCGGCATCCTCGCGTCTGAGATAGTGCGCATCGTTGGTGGCCACGACTCCGATGCCAAGCTCCTGGCCCAGGCGCAGCATTCCCTCGGTGACCACCCGTTCTTCCGGGATCCCGTGCTGCTGGACCTCGAGCCAGAATCCGCCCGGCCCGAAGGTCCGGCTGAACCACTCCGCACTCCGCTTGGCCTCCTCGTACCTACCCTGCCGGAGATGGAGCGCCACTTCTCCCGAGAGGCAGGCCGCCAGACAGACGATGCCTTCGGAGTGGGCGGCGAGCACCTCCCGGTCGACCCGCGGGCGGCGGTAGAATCCCTCGACGAAGCCGATCGAGGTGAGCCGGACCAGGTTTCGGTAACCGGCGCGATTCTTGGCCAGGAGGACGAGATGGCTGTAGGGCGCGGGCGCTCCCGGCGGCTTTTCGCGCGCGGTGCGTGGGCCGAAGGCCAGATAGGCCTCAAAGCCGAGGATCGGCCGGATCTTCTGGGCCTTGGCGTGCTCGTAGAAGGTCCACGCGGCGTGCATGTTGCCGTGGTCGGTGACGGCCAGGCTGTCCATGCCGAGCTTCTTGACGTGCGCGACCAGCTCCGGGATCCGGTTGGCCCCGTCGAGCAGAGAGTATTCGCTATGGGTGTGGAGATGGACGAAAGACATTTTTCAAGTCACAGGTCACAGGTCCTCAGTCAGTCTGCGACCCGTGACCTGAGACCTATTTCTTTCTGTCTTCCAGCTCTCGCAACACGACATCCAGCGGGATGCCGCGAGCCTGGAGGAGCACCAAAAGATGATAGAGGAGATCGGCCGCCTCGGACGCGAGACGTCCGTCGTCCTCCGAATTTGCCGCTACTACGACTTCTACTGCTTCCTCGCCCACCTTCTGCGAGGCCTTGCCCACCCCTCGGCGAGCAGCTCGGCCGTGTACGAGCCCTGGGGCTGCTCGGCCGCGCGCTGAGGCGATGGTACGCGCCAACCGGCTCGAGCAGGTGCCCACCGGGATCCTCTTCCGTCCGTCGCTAGCGTCCCGCCTGCCCGCCCGTCCGCCCGATGCACCGTGGAGAAGCAGGTGCGGGTTCCGGTGTGACATGCCGGGCCGCTCTGCTCCACCCGATACAGGACAGCGTCGCCATCGCAATCCAGCCGGACTTCGACCACCCGCTGGACGTGGGTCGACGTCTCCCCTTTCTGCCACAGCACCCCCCGGGACCGGCTGAAATAATGGGCCAGACCGGTGGCGAGGGTACGATCGAGGGCGTCCCGGTTGGCGAAAGCAACCATCAGGACGTCGCCGGAACGGCTCTCCTGGGTCACGACCGGCACCAGTCCGTCAGCACCGAACCTGACCGCCGACAGCCGACTATTCTCGGACACGGGAGAGAACCTACCGGCGAGTGGTGTGATTGTCAAAAGCCCTTGCGGCGCCTTATTTTGCTGGAGATCTGCGGGTGATCCTTCCGGTCCAGGTTCCCCTCGTCCAGCTAACCCGGAGTGCTTCTCACGTGCGATGTTTGCGCTCGTTTCACATGGCTGCATTTGGCGGTCTTTTCCTCGCCGCCTGCGGCGAGGGGACCGGCCCCGGTCAGGGCCCCTCCCTGGAGTGCGCCGAGGCTAGTGCCGAAGCCCTCGCAGTAGGCGAGCACCGCATTCTCGACCCGAATCAGAGTGATGCCTGCGTTCGCCTTCCCCCGGCAGGCCCCGCCGGCGCCGAGCACCTCTACGTGCCCGTCGCCACCGAAGGGACGGAGGCCGACGAGGGGATACAGGCCTCCTACTCGATCACCGGGGCCTCCTTAGCAGCCGCGTCGCGGGGGGTGAGATCTCCCCTGCTATCCGCCTTCCGGCCACCGCTGCGGGCCAATGCGTTCCATGCCATGCTTCGGGCTCGGGAACGCGACCTTTCCAGGGACCCGTCGGAGGCGCTCTTCAACCAGGGACGGGTCCGCGCTGCCGCCGCAAAGCCGGCGGTCGGCGAGGTTCGCAGCTTTCAGGTCTGTGCCTCGTCTGCCTGCGACAACTTCGTGACCACCACCGCCAGGGCGCGGGTCGTGGCCGACCGGGTGGCGATCTTCGTCGATGAGGCGGCGCCCGCCGGCGGCTACACCGATCCCAACCTGGCGGACGTGGCCACCTTGTTCGACGATTTTCTCTACCCCATCGATACCACGGCGTTCGGTACCGAGTCCGACATCGACGGCAACAGCGTCCTCATCGTGCTTCTGACCCAGAAGGTCAATGCGCTGAGCCCCAACTGTTCCTCCACCGGGACTGTCATCCTCGGCTATTTCTTTGGAGCCGACCTGCTGCCGCACTCCAGCAACAATCCTGGCTCGAACGAAGCCGAGATCTTCTACGGCCTGGTCCCGGACCCGTCCAATCCGGACTGTGACATCTCGGAGGCATTCGCCCGCGAGCGTCTGCCGGCGACTTTCATTCACGAATTCCAGCATATGATCAGCTTCAATCAGCACCGGCTGATCCGGTTCGCCAGCTCGGAGGACACCTGGCTGAACGAAGGACTCTCCCACTTCGCGGAGGAGCTGGGGGCGCGGCTCCTCCCGGCGGCAGAGTGCCCGTCCGGGTCCTGCTTCCAGGATTTTCTGGCCGATGGGGACATTGCCAACGCCTTCGCCTATCTCCAGTCTCCGGAGGATTTTTTCCTGGTCGAGCCGGGGAACTCCACCGGCGAGCTGGAGGAGCGGGGTGCAAACTGGCTCTTCGTACGGTGGCTGGCCGATCACTTTGCCACCGACAGCGTGCGGGGCACCGACCTTACCAAGCGGCTGGTGGCCACCAACCTGCTGGGCGCCGCCAACGTGAGTGCCCAGACCGGCGTCGATTTCTCGATCCTGGTGCCCGAGTGGCAGATGGCCAACTACCTGGACGATCTCCCTGGCTTCAACCAGCCTGGCTCGCGACTGCGCTACAAGACCTGGAACTTCCGCCAGCTCTTCTCCGACTCGCTGGGCCTGCAATTCCCGCTGGCTCCGGATAACACCACCGGCAACGGCTACAGCCACAGCGGAGTGCTGCGGGCCGGATCGGGCCGCCACGTTCTGGTGACCCAGGCCGGAAGCGCGCCGCTGGTCGATCTTCTGCTCACCGGGGAAACGGAGATCGTGCCGGTGTCTCCCACGGTCGATGCACGCATCGGCCTGGTTCGGATTCGGTGAAGCGAATGGTCTTCTTCGCCCTGGTCGCAGCCCTGTTCGCCGGATATGGCACCGCCTACCTCGCGAGCGAGGATGTCCGATACCTGACGCGGGCCGGCTTCGAGGAGACCCAGATTCTCCAGTCGCGGCAGCCGATCGCCCGGCTGGTGCGGGACAGCGCAACCGATCCCGTCCTCCGACAGACGCTCGGGCTCGTACTCCAGACCCGGGACTACGCCGCACGGCTCGGGCTGGAGGCAAAGGAGACCTACACGTCCTACTCCGACGTGGGCCGTGACACCCTGCTGCTGGTGCTTCAGGCCGCTCCCAAGGACTGTATCTGTCCCTACACCTGGAAGTACCCTATCGTCGGCCGGATACCATACAAGGGATTCTTCGATCCGGAGGCCGCACGGCGGGAGGCAAACCGGTTCGCGGTCAGGGGGTATGACGTCTATCTCCGCCCCTCAGGCGCCTTCTCGACACTCGGGTGGTTCGAGGATCCTCTCCTCTCTACGGCTATCTCGGGCGACTCGGTCGAGCTGGCCGCAACCGTGTTTCATGAGATCGCGCACAACACGCTCTACGTGAAGAGTGCCACTCCGTTCAACGAGAGCTTTGCCCAGATGGTCGGCTACCGCTCCGCCGAAGCCTTCTTCCGGGAGCGCGGCGACAGCCTCAATGCCACCCATGCGGCCAACCGCTGGCACGACGAGATCGTGCTGGGGGATTACTACTCGGCCCTGGTGCGCCGGCTGGATTCGCTCTACCGGCAAAAACCGGATTCCGCCGCGCTGGAAGCGGGACGCCGGGAGGCTGCGGTGTGGGCCCGGGCCCAGCTGACCGGCCCCATCGGGCAGCGGCTGCGGACCTTTCGCATAGGCCGGATGGCGGAGCGCCCGATCAATAACGCCCAGTTGATCGGTTCCCGGATCTATCGGACCCGGCTGGATCTGTTCGATCGCTGGTTCGAGCAGCACGGCGGCGATGTCCGGCGGAGCGTCGGTGCGCTCGGGACGCTGATGAAGGGGGTCGAGGGCGACAGCGCCTATATCCGGCTGGAGCAGGCGGTCGGTGACTCAACCATGATGGTACCGTAACAGGAAACCCCTATGGACCGAGGCTTTGTCCAACGCGAGCAAGCGCGCCTCCTGCGCGAGCTGAACGAATTTCTCTCCATTCCCAGCGTCAGCGCACTCCCGGCACACGCGGGCGATTGCCGGAAGGCCGCCGAGTGGCTAAGCGCCCACCTGCGCGGGCTGGGATGCCCGGTGGTGAACATCATCGAGGGACCGGGCCACCCGGTAGTCTGGGCCGAGAGTCCCCGGGTTCCGGGCAGCCCGACCCTGCTGGTCTACGGTCACTACGACGTTCAACCGCCCGACCCGCTCGACGAGTGGATCAGCGAGCCCTTTACGCCCACGGTGAGGGACGGCAAGCTCTACGCCCGGGGCTCCGCCGACGACAAGGGGCAGGTGTTCTGTCTCCTGAAGGCGTATGAAGCCGTGTTGGACGGTAAGCGGCTGCCTCCCCTGAACGTGCATTTCATCTTCGAGGGGGAGGAAGAGTGCGGCGGCAAGGTCATCTACGACCTGCTTCATAAGGAACCGCAGCGCACCCAGGCTGATGCCGCGCTGGTATGCGACATGTCGTACTACGCGCCGGGTTGGCCCGCCGTATACACCGCCCTGCGCGGACTGTGCTATGCCGAGATCTCGGTCCGTACTCTGGAGCGCGACCTCCATTCCGGGAGCTATGGCGGCGTGGCGCCAAATGCACTCGAGGCCCTGGTGCGGATTCTCGCCAAGCTGAAGTCGGAGACCGGCGAGGTCCGGATACCCGGCCTCTACGAAGCCGTCGAGCCGCCCAGCAGAGAGGAGCTCGATACCTGGCAGCGGCTCCCCTTCGACCGGGAGCGCTTTCTCAGGGAGGAGGTAACGGCCAAGGCCCTGACGGGGATGACCGACCGGTCGGTGTTCGAGAGGGTCTGGGCCCTGCCGACCTTCGAGATCCATGGCATCAAGGGAGGCTTCATCGGAGACGGGGCCAAGACCGTCATTCCGGCTCAGGGGACCGCCAAGGTGAGCTTGCGATTGGTGCCGGGCCAACGGGTAGATGAGGTTGGTCGCGCTCTCGAGCGCGCGGTAGCTGCGCTGGCGCCCGAGTGGGCCGAGGTAAAGGTCACGATACTCCACGGGGGCGACCCGGTTCAGGTGGACGTCAACCATCCCGCTTTCGAGATTCTGAACGAGGCCTATGAGGCGGTAGAGGGACGGAGAGCGGTGCAGGTGCGATCCGGTGGATCGATTCCGATCGTCCCCGAGCTTGGCCTTAGTGGTGCGCCGGTGATTCTGACGGGCATCGGTCTGCCTGACGATGGGCTCCACTCGCCAAACGAGAAGCTCGACCTGCGCCAACTCTGGAGCGGGATCGAGATCTTCGGCCGGTTCTTCGAGCTGTTCGCGGAGAAAGGCGGGCAGGCAGGTGCCGGGCGGGCTTACTCCTCCTCCTCGGGCGACACCCGTTTGACCGGTCCGGAGTAACGGGCCTCGGTGCGGGCGTGGAGCTCATCCACCCCGATAAGCGCACGCACCGATGCGATGATACCCGCCACCACGTCATCCGCCCAGTAGGGATCGGGCCGCTCGCCCGTGGGAAGGGCCGCCGCCCGGCTCTCCAGGTACCGAATGGCGGTGGTGATCCATTCAGTCTGTGCCGACGCCACGAGGGCCCACGACCCGGTGGAGCGAAGCTCCAGCTCCTCCAGGGCCTTCAGGTGCTGATCTACGCCCTCCGTCACCGGCTTCGAGCGCAACCGATCGGCCACCAGCGAGAGGACCTGCCGGCGCTCGGTTTCCTGGGGCTCCGGCAGAGGTGCCAGGTAGTTCCGCTGATCGGCAACCATCTCCGCCAGGCGAATGCACACCGCCCGGATGGCCGGCATGAGGGCCCGGGGCGCCTCCCGCGACCAGCTGTCGGCGGCGCGCAGGATCTCCTGGAGCCGGAGGTCCGCCTGGGCGTCAGGCGTGGGGCGTCGGGTCGAATCGGCCATGGTAGGGAGAAAAACCCATTGGTCTCCCAAAGGCAACAGTAGGCCGGTAGTGCCCTGGGATTCGCTGGGGAAGAGCTAGAGATGTGCTGGGCTGGAGCTCTCGGAGGGCTGAAGCTGGAAGGTTTCGGCCATCCCCGTGATGACGGCCTGGCGGGTCTCTTCCCACAGTGCAGTCGTATCGGCTCGGCCGAGCTCAGCGGCCACACTGGTCATGATGACGTCCCGGATCCCACACGGAACGATGAGGTCGAAGTAGGTGAGGTCGGTGCTCACGTTGAGGGCAAAGCCGTGGAACGTCACCCACTGCTTCACGTGGATGCCGATGCTGGCGATCTTGCGGCCCCTGGTCCACACCCCGGTGAGTCCGGGATTCGTTCCCGCCGCGACGCCCACCCTGCCCAGTGCCCCGATCAAGCCCGCCTCGAGCCGGCGGAGATACCAGTGCAGGTCCTCACGGTGTCGCCGCAGGTCCAGAACCGGGTAGCCCACCAGCTGCCCCGGACCATGAAAGGTGACGTCCCCTCCGCGCTCCACCTCGAACACCTCCACCCCACGTCGCTCCAGCTCTGGCTGGGACAGCGGCAGACTCCCCGCGCGGGTTCCCCGGCCCAGGGTCACCACGGGGTCGTGCTCCACCAGCAGGAGGAGGTCCTCATCGGTCTCGCCAGCGATGCGTTGGCGGCAGAGCTCTCGCTGCAGCTCGAGGACTTCGGCATATGGCCGGCGGCCCAGATCCTGAACCAGGAGGCGTGCCATCACGCGTTCGCTCCTCCCAGGCGCCTTGCTCGGCGCGCCAGGAGGGCTGCAGCGGCGGCGCTGAGCCCGAGCAGGACGATCAGACCGGCACGGCCCAGGAGCTGGTGGATGGGAATGCAGATCAGCATGAGCAACACGGTGGCGAAACCCGAGACCATGGCCAGTCCGCCACGGCGATAGGTGGAGGGAATGGGGAACAACAGACGCCAGGCCGCCGATGCAGCAATCAGGATTCCGGCAAGCGTGCCGCCGAAGAGAAGGTACAGGCGGAAATGCAGGTAGTCGGGGTGAGGGCCGGTGCGCATGCTTTCCTCCAGCAACACCGTGGCCGTAATCACCGCCAGGCCCAACGAGACTGCAGAGGCGAGTGCTGTGGCCAGAAAGCCCAGTGTCCCACCGCCTGTCTCACCGCTCACTTCTCCCTCTCCTTCTGACTTCTCACCTCTCACCTCTCACTTCTACCTCTCACTTCTCACCTCTCACCTCTCACGTCCAGCTAGATATGGATTACCCGGCCCATCGAATCCAGCGCCGCTTCGGCGATCGCCTCAGAGAACGTGGGATGAGCATGGATGGCCAAATCGACTTCCTCGACCGTGTATTCGTTCTGCCGGGCCACGCCCAGCTCGTGCATGATCTCGGACGCGTGGCCTCCCACGATGTGGGCGCCGAGGATCTCGCCGTATTTCTTCTCCCGGATGATCTTCACGAATCCCTCGGTCTCGCCCGTGGTCCGGGCACGGCCATTGGCACTAAAGGGAAACCGGCCGACCTGATACTCCAGCTTCCGCTCCTTGGCCTGCTCCTCCGTCATGCCGATGCTGGCCACTTCGGGGTGGCAGTAGGTGACGCTGGGAACGTTGTCGTACTTGATCGGCTGGGGATGATGACCCGCCAGCAGCTCCGCCACCACGATCCCCTCCCGGCTCCCCTTGTGGGCCAGCATCGGCGGACCAGCCACGTCGCCGATGGCGTAGACGCCCGGCGCGGTCGTCTCCAGGGTGGCCGGGTTCACCTTGATGAACCCCCGATCGGTCAGCTGCACCCCGGCTTCCTGCAGGCCCAGATTCTCCGTGTTCACCGCTCGGCCGGCCGCCATCAGTACCTTCTCGGCTTCGATGGACTCGTTCTTTCCGCCGGCCTCGACCTCGAGCGTCACCTTGTCCTTGGCGACGGTGGCCTTCTTCACCTTGGCCCCGGCGATGACGGTGATGCCGCGCTTCTTGAAGCTCTTGGTGAGCGTGTCCGAGGATTCCGCATCCTCCAGCGGCAGAATACGGGGCAAGGCCTCGATCAGGGTGACCTTGCTTCCGAAGGCGTGGAAGATGTCGGAGAACTCACACCCCACGGCGCCGGCCCCCACGACCGCCAAGGTTTTCGGGTGAGCTCTCGAGGAACAGGGCCTCGTCCGAGCTGATGACGGTGGTCTTGTTGATCTCGAGCCCGATCTGGGGAATGCCCTTGACCCGCGATCCGGTGGCGAGCACCACCGCCTTACGCGCCTGGTACTCGTCCTTGCCTACCCGCACGGTCCGATTGCGACCCAGCACTCCGGTGCCCTTCACCACCGTAACCTTGTGCTTCTTCATGAGGAACTCGACGCCCTTGGAATTCTGCTCCGAGACCTTGCGTGACCGCCGCATGGCCACGCCGTAGTCGGTCTTGATGCTCCCGACCTCGATTCCCAGATCCTTGGCATCGTGGGCCACGAGACCGGCGACGTAGGCGCTGTGAAGCAGAGCCTTGGTCGGGATGCAGCCGATGTTCACACATACGCCGCCGAGCTTGTCCTGCTCGATCACGGCCGTCGCCAGGCCGAGCTGCGCCGCGCGGATGGCACAGACATAGCCCGCCGGCCCACCGCCTACGATGATCACGTCAAACTGAGTGGCCACAGGCCCTCATGGTTAGAAGTGAGCGTAGCGGTAAGAAGTGGCGTAAGGGAGCGCGGAGGGCGACCCTCTCACCGCTCACTTCTCGCTTGCTTCACCTACCAAACCAGCGCCAGCGGGTTCTCCAGCATTCCCTTGAGCGTCTTCAGAAACCGGGCTCCGGTGGCGCCATCGATCACCCGATGATCGCAGGACATGGTCAGCCGCATCCGGCGCCGGAGGGCGACCGCGCCCTCGTGTGCCACCGGCTTCTCCACGATCCTGCCCACCGCCAGAATGCCGGCCTCCGGCGGATTGATGATCGCGGTGAACTCGTCGATGTCGAGCATGCCCAGGTTGGAGACCGAGAAGGTGCCGCCGGTGTACTCCTCCGGCTTGAGCCGGCGCTCCCTCGCCCGGGCGGCAAGGTCCCGGGCCTCGACCGCAATCTCCCGGAGGGACTTCTGATCGGCGTGCCGAATTACCGGTGTGATCAGGCCCTCCTCGATCGCCACGGCCATGCTCACGTGCACTTCGTTCCAGTAGCGGATGTGGTCATCCTGCCACCACGCGTTGCAATCGGGGTGCTGCCGGAGCGCCATGGCAACGGCTTTGATGACGATATCGTTGAAGGAGACCTTGGCGTCCGTTCCTGCTTCCCCGCTTTCCACCCGCCCAGAGGGCACCCGCCCCGCCGCGCGGAGCGCTTCCCGCGCCTCGGAGATCCGCTCCATGTCCACCTCGCTGGTGAGGTAGAACGTGGGGACCGGGCCGATCGACTGGGCCAGCCGCCGGGCAATGGTTTTCCGGATCTGGCTGAAGGGGACGTCTTTATAGGGCGTGCCAGCGGGGACGCGGGGAAGCGGGGAAGCGGGCGAAGGCGTGATGGCCGGCCGTGCCGGAGCCGCCACAGCCGCGGCCTCGAGGTCGCGGGCGACGATACGGCCTTCCGGCCCTGTACCCGCCACGGCGCCGAGGTCCAGGCCCCGCTCCGCGGCGATTCGACGGGCCAGTGGAGAGGCCTTGACACGGCCGCTCATCTCGGGGACACGCGAGGCTGCCGCGACCGGGGGAGAGGCCTGGGGGGCAGGTGACGTGGACGTCGGCTGGTCGCGCCCGGGCGACGGCCTCGGCGCTGGAGCCTCGGCCTCTGACGGCGGGGCCTTCGCCTTGCCATCGCGCTGTCCGTTCCCGCTTACCTGCTTCCCCGCTTCCCCGCTGACGTCCCCGCTTCCCCGCTTCTCCGTCTCCCCGCCTACCGTCCTCCCCCGGCTCGCCAATCACGGCAACCGGGTCGGACACCGGTACGGTCGCGCCGGCCTCGACGATGTGCTTGAGCAGGGTCCCCGCCGCGCGAGCCACCAGCTCCATGACCGCCTTGTCGGTCTCCACCTCGGCGAGCACGTCGCCCACGGCGACGGTCTCGCCTTCCTGCTTCTTCCATTCGACCAGACGCCCTTCCTCCATCGTGGGGGACAGGGCTTCCATCACTACTTTCGTCGTCATGAGCGATTCCGTTTGCGAGTCGTCAGTCTCCAGTCACCAGTCCTCGCCTCCTAGAAGTCTGGCGACTGGCGACTGGCGACTCACTCCCTATACAAAACCTGATTCACCGCACTCACGACCTTGGCGGGATCGGCCTTGGCTGCCTTCTCCAGCTGCTTGTTGTAGGGCATGGGAACGTCGGCGCCGGTGACCCTCAGCACCGGGGCGTCGAGCTCATCGAACACCTCGCGCTGAATGGTGTCTACCACCTGCGCTCCGACACCGGCGAACGGCCAGCCTTCCTCCACCACCACGCACCGGTGGGTCTTGGCTACCGAGTTGAGCACCGCTTCGGTGTCCAGCGGCCGGATGGTGCGCAGGTCCAGCACCTCGGCGTTGACTCCGTCCTTGGCCAACTGCTCGGCGGCCTTGAGCGACACCCCGACGCTCTTCGAGTGGCAGATGATGGTCACATCGCCGCCCTCCCGCTTCACGTCCGCCTGGCCGAGCGGGACGATGTGCTCGCCGTCGGGCACCTCGCCCTTGAGGTTGTACAGCATCTCGCCTTCGATGAAGATCACCGGGTTGTCGTCCCGGATGGCGCTCTTGAGCAGCCCCTTGGCATCGGCCGGCGTCGCCGGCATGACCACCATGAGCCCCGGGATATGGGCGTACCAGCTCTCGAATGCCTGAGAATGCTGGGAGGCGAGTTGCAAGGCTGAGCCACCGGGTCCGCGGAAGACCGCCGGCACTCCCACCTGGCCGTTCGACATGTAGCGCATCTTGGCGGCCGAATTGACCAGCTGGTCTACCGCGAGCAGGGCGAAGTTCCAGGTCATGAACTCGATGACGGGACGGAGGCCGACCATAGCCGCTCCGACGCCGACACCCGCAAACCCCAGCTCGGTGATCGGGGTGTCCACGACGCGCATGGGGCCGAACTCGTCCAGCAGACCGCGGCTGACCTTGTAGGCCCCCTGATAGACGCCGACCTCCTCGCCCATCAGGAACACGCTTGGGTCCCGCTGCATCTCCTCCCGGAGCGCCTGATTCAGGGCATCGCGGTAAGTGACGACAGCCATCAGCGGCCCCGCCGGCCCGGGGTCGGGCTAGGAATCGGCATACACATGGGTATACAGCTCCTCCGGAGCCGGATCCGGCGCCTGGTCGGCGAACTGGTAGGCCTCCTCGACCTCCTCCATCACGTCCTTGTCCATCGCCCGTACGGCGTCTTCGTCCATCATGCCATCCTCGATCAGCCGCCTGGACCAGACCGCGATCGGGTCGCGCTTGCGCTGGTCCTCCACTTCCTCCCGGGTGCGGTAATGGCCATGGATGGGGTCGGACATCGAGTGGCCCATGAAGCGGTAAGTGCGGACCTCGAGCAGGGTAGGGAGCTTCTCGTTCCGGGCCCGCTGGACCGCCCGCTCCATCGCGGCGTTCATGGTCAGCACATCCTGTCCGTCCACCACCTCGTTGGCCATATCGTAGGAGCAGGCCCGCTCGGAGATGTCGTAGAGGGCGCTGGCGCGCTCGAGCGCGGTGCCCATACCGTAGCGGTTGTTCTCACAGAGATAGATGGCGGGAAGCTTCCAGAGCGCGGCCATGTTGAGCGCCTCGTGGAAGGCGCCGTTGTTCACCGCCGCCTCGCCGAAGTAGCAGACCGCCACCTGACTGGTGCCCCGGTATTTGGCGGCAAACGCCATCCCGGTGGTCAGCGGTATGTGCCCTCCCACGATGCCATGGCCGCCGAGGAAGCCCAGCGAGGCATCGAACAGGTGCATCGAGCCGCCCTTGCCGCCGGTGCACCCGGCCGCCTTCCCAAACAGCTCGGCCATGACGGCCTGGGACGAGATGCCCCGGGCCAGGGCGTGGCCGTGTTCGCGGTAGGAGCAGGTGATGTAGTCCTCGGGGCCCAGCGCCGCGAGGCTGCCGACTGCCACCGCTTCCTGGCCGATGTAGAGATGGCAGAAGCCGCCGATCTTGCCGAGGCTGTAGGCCTCGCCCGCCTTCTCCTCGAAGCGGCGGATGAGCAGCATCTGGCGGAGCCACCGGCGATACTCGTCGGCGCGGGCAGGGTCGAGTCCCTTGGGCCTGGCTTTGGTGCGGGCGGCGGTGGAGCCGGCCACTAGCGGGCCTCCGCCACGGATTCGAGAGATCCCTCGCCTTCCCCTCGCTGCGCTCGGGGGAAGGACTCGGGACGCGAGCTAGGTCCTTCGCTTCGCTCAGGATGACCGCCGCCCTTGGCGGCGGTCACCTGCTCCCACGCGTGATACGAGGACCGGGTGAGCGGGCTGGCCTGAACGTGAGAGAAGCCCAGGCCGACGCCGATCTCGCGCAGCTCGGCGAACTCCTCCGGCGTGTAATAGCGGGCCACCGGCATGTGGCTTCCGGAAGGCCGCAGATATTGGCCCAGGGTAAGAACGTTGACGTCGCTGGAGCGGAGGTCCCGCATGCAGGTCACCACTTCATCCCATTCCTCCCCCATGCCGAGGATCACCCCGGACTTGGTCAGCCCGTCCGGGGCCATGCGCCGTGCGTTGGCCAGCAGTCGCAGCGCGCGGTCGTATCGCCCGCCGGGCCGCGCCATGCGGTACAGCCGCTCGGCGGTCTCGAGATTGTGGTTGAGGATGTCGGGCCGGGCCTCCATGACAATCCCAAGCGCCCGTTCGGACCCCTTGAAGTCCGGGATGAGCACCTCGACCGAAGTCTCCGGCAACCGCCGCCGGATCTCGGTGATGCAATCGGCGAAAGCCTCGGCGCCGCCGTTGGGCAGATCGTCGCGGTCCACCGAGGTGATCACCACGTGCTGGAGCCCCATCCGCGTCACCGCTTCGGCCAGCCGCACCGGTTCCAGCGGGTCGAACGCCTTGGGGGTGCCGTGGGAGACGGCGCAATAGGTGCAATTACGGGTGCAGACGTCACCCAGAATCATGAACGTGGCCGCCTCGTGCTCCCAGCACTCGCCCACATTCGGGCAGCGGGCTTCCTCGCACACTGTGTGCAGCCCAAGCTCGCGCATCATGCCCTTCAGGCGGACATAGTTGGCGCCGCCCGGGGCCTTTACCTTGAGCCAGCTGGGTTTACGCGGCTGGGCCACCGGGGCCTGGGCGGGAACGCCGGAGGCCGATCGGGTCAGTTGGACCAGAGGAACTGCCACTACCGTCTCCTCACCGGCCGCTTATCGGCCGCTCGTTGGTTCGACGTGGAAGCTAGCAGGGGCAGGCAGCCACGAGCTAGCTGCGACACCGCTCCAGGAGCTGCTCGGCGTCCGCCTGGACCGCTTTCGATGCGCTCTCCTGTTCTTCGGTGGGGCCTCGCTGGGTGGTGTACTCGGCAAAAGTGCGGGGCAGGACCATGATGCTCGTCTGGCCGTCGGCCTCGGCTGACACGTCGACGTCGAGCTTCTCGAGCATCCGGCGGAACTGGGTGTCGGCTCGACGGGATTTGCTGTCGATCCTGGTGGCGTTGACCCTGTGCTCGGACACGTCGAAGGACGTCGATTTGTAGCCGAGCTCGCCGAGCTGCTTCCTCACGCAGGCAAACGCGTCCTCCGGCGAGGCGGAGGTTCGAGCGTTGGTCGGGGTCGAGAGGGCTCGGCCACAGCCCGCCAGGAGGACCGCAGCCGCGAGAAATCCACGGTAAAGCATCGACTGCTCCAGGGTTGAATGAGAGTGGCGGTAATGTACCCAAGGTCCAACCGCGCCGCTGTGGGTCAGGCCGGAAAAACGACGGCCTCCCGTTGGGGAGGCCGCCGTGTACTGCAGGGTAGGATTGTGGTCTAGAAGAACAGCATGAAGCCGACGGCCGGAGCCACGGACTTGTTGTCGTCGGAGACATCGCTGTCGTCGCCGGTTACGGCGTAGTTGAACTCGCCGACGGCCTTGAGCGACTTGGTGGCCTGGTAATAGATACCGCCGGATGCCAGCCAGTTCTTGGTCTTGAAGTCGGCTTCGTCATCGGCGTTCTGAAGGATGCTGATACCCCAGCTCCCGGCTACCGTCACCTTGCTGTTGGCCGGGGTGAAGGTCACCTGTCCGATACCGCCATATGACTTCCGGAGATCGCTGCCTCCGAGTCCGCTGCCGGCGGTGCCGTTCCCGAGGGTATACAGCAGGGTGGTTCCCAGCCCCTTGCCGTAATAGCCACTCGCGGTCAACGAGAACACGGGGCTGCCGAAGCGAAGGCCACCCGAGCCGCCCCAGGAGGTGGCCTTCTCATCGGCCACACCACCGGTACCGTTGTTTTGCACCAAGCCGCCGACCCAGACCTTGGTGTTCCCTTGGCTCCACACACCCTCGGCCTCAACCCGGGGTAGCTCGATCGTGTTGTACGGCGGGTTGCTGGCAGGATCGAACAATCCGATAGAGAGCTGGAAGGGCCGGCCAGCCGGCGTGCTGAACGTCATCTGAGCCTTGAACTGCGGATAGATGTATCCGAAGCCGATGCGTCCCAGCGTCGTGCCGCCGGAGAACTGGCCGCCGGTGGCACCGATGCCGAACAGGGTCTGGTCGGTCAGGATGTTCTGCCGCCCGAAGAGTCCGAGCTCGCGACCGGCGAGGATCTGACCCCACGATCCGCCAAGCGTCAGGTAGACCTGGCGCATGTCGATCTGGGCACCGAAACAGTCGTGCAGAACCACGGCGCCGGAGGGATCGGTGCCGCATTGAATCTGCGGAGCGAACCCGAAGTGCACGCCGAGATCGGTGTTGCCCTCTTTGCCTTTGGCATCGAATACCGCGAAGGCAGGGAGCAAGCCGGTACGGATACGGGTGGCACCATCGCCGCCCGGGGCAACGATGCCGCCAGGTGTCCCGGTCGGGGCCGCGTTGTCACTCGGCTTTTCATAGACCAGGAAGGCGTTGACGTTGCCGCCGAACGTGAAGCTCCAGCCGTTGCTCATCTGCATCGTCAGCTGTGCCTCGGCGGCGTTCGCCGCTCCCACTGCCAAACCCAAACACAACAGTGCGACTCGCTTCATAGGTACGTCTCCCTCGAATAAGGATGACCGCCAACGACTGCTCAACTTCAGGATCAAAGCCACGACTTATCAAGCTCCAGCAATCCTACGGCAGTGTATCGCTAATCGGCCGACCAAGCGCGGTGTTCACCTCCAGGAAAGCGTGCCACGTGGGCAGGGGGACGTGGTTCTTCCACCAGTAGAAATCACTGATGCGACTCGAATACACATTGGCGCCGTAGGGGAAGCGGAGCCCGCCATCCCGTCTCAGCTTTTCGATTGCCACCCGAACCTGGCCTGAGTCCCGAGCGCCGGTGGCGGCCTGGCTGAGCGCCGCCCCGGCGAGGAACCCCTCGACATAGGCAACCCGCGCGTCCGGCTTCATTCGCTGCCAGTCGGCGCCGTTCACGCCGAGCCAGTGCCGCTGGGGGTCCTGCCGGGACCACGCCGCCCCGGTTAGGCCTCCCGCCACCAGCAATCCGATCCAGAGCCAGCGTTTGCCTGCCATAGCTCAAAAAGCACCGGCCGGCAGAGTCCCGAACCGCAGGGTCCCGCCGGCCGAGCTCGGATGAATTACTTCCTGGCTACGGCGCGCTTCGGAAGGCCGAAGACCAGGACCGCGTCGCCCAGCGGATAGCTGAGCTGGAAGTTGCCGCCACAGGCCACGGCGATGAACTGCTCACCCCCGTGCATAAATGTCATGGGCGCGGAATTGCAGCCGGCGCCGCCATTGAACTGCCAGAGCAGCTTTCCGGTCTTCGAGCTGTAGGCGTTGAAGTTGCCGTTGCCTTCACCGGTGAAGGTGAGGCCGGTGGCCGTGGCGAGGCCGCCGCCCATCATGGGCTGGGCCACCTTGTTCTGCCACGCGATCTTGCCGGTTCTGAGGTCGACTGCGGAGTAGAGTCCATACTGCTCCTCACCCGGGATGGCGACGAATGCCGATCCGAGCCAGAGCTTGCCCTTCTCATACGGGGCGGTATGGGTGATGTAGTTCATCGGCTGATGCAGGCCGGCCACGAAGGCATACTTGAGCTCGGGATCGAGCGCGATGGGAGACCACTCGGCCCCGCCGTTCGCACCGGGGAGCATCCGGGTGCCCTTGTCGCTGGGCAGTGCGAACATGTTTTCCTGCGGGGTGAAGTTATCGGTCTTGCGGATCAGCTTGCCGGTGGCCGCGTCGAGGACGTAGACCCACGCGGTCTTGCCGGCGTGCACCACGGCCTTATGGCCACCCACGCTCACGACCGCCGGAGGCGACGTGGCGTCGAGGTCCCACACGTCGTGCGGGACCGTCTGGTAGTACCAGTTGGTCTTGCCCGTGGTGGCATCGATCGAGACGATGGCGTCGGTGTAGAGATTGTCGCCCGGGCGGATGCTGCCATCCAGGTCCGGCGAAGGATTGCCAACGCTGACGAAAATCGCGTTGAGCTCCTTGTCGTACGCGGGAGTGGTCCACACCCCACCGCCGCCCACTTTCCAGGCGTCGGCATACTTGCCGCTGTCGGCCTTTTCCTTGGCGATGTCACGGTGCAGGTCACTCTCTTCGGCCTTGGTGGCCCAGGTGCCCCACCAGCCGTTGGGAGCCTTGTCGTCGAACGTCGGATCGCCCTTGGGGGCGGGGATGGAGTACCAGCGCCATACCTGGTCGCCGGTCATCGCGTTGTAGGCGGTGACATGACCGCGGATGCCGTACTCTCCGCCGGAAACGCCGACGATGACGTTGTCGCCGATAATGAGAGGCGCGTGGGTGATGCTGTAGCCGAAGGACGGATCGGCCACTTCCTTGTCCCACAGCACCTTGCCGGTCTTGGCGTCGAGCGCGACCAGGTGGGCGTCGAGGGTGCCCATATAGAGGTGCGCCCCGCCGTGAATGCCAAATCCGCGGTTATTCGGTCCGCAGCAGGTGATGGTCGAGCCCAGCTTGTGCTCGTAACGCCACAGCTCCTTGTTGGTATTGAGATCGTAGGCCATGGCGGAGTTATACGGGGTGGTCACGTACATGACGCCGCCGGTGACGAGGGGCGTGTTTTCGAACGAGCCGAGCTTCGAGATACCAGTCTGAAAGATCTTGCGGGGAACCAGCTGAGACACGTTGGCTGGCGTGATCAGCTTCAACGTCGAGTACCGCTGATTCCAGTCGTTACCGCCGTAGGTGGTCCAGTCACCCTTTACTTGCGCGCCTAACGGGCTGGCAACGGCCAGAAGCACAGGGGCCACCCACCAACGAGAACTGATCCTCATGGGCACTCTCCTCAGGGGCAAGGTCTGGATGCGTGTAGCCATGCCGCGGTGCGGCAGGCGAAGGCCCGATTGATGACCGATGGGCCCGGCTCGGTTGCTGAAACAAACTGGTGCGCGGTCATGGGGGCGGCACGGCGGCGCCCAGGAAAATTCCCTTGCGGCCGCCAGTAGCTTCGGCACTGTAAGGTGTTTAACGGGTTACAATTTGACTACACCGCGGGCCGCGTCAAGTCCCAGTTCCCTGACGGCCGACCGACTAAAACGTGGAATAATCATGCAAGTTTATACAGTGCAATGATTTGCGCGCAAAGTCCGGGCGGCGGCCGACTCCCAGTCGGTGCGCCCCGGGTTCAGCGGAACAGGACACTGGCCTTTTTGACGGTCTGCCAGATCCCCCAAAGGAGCGGCAACGTCACCGGCAGCCAGGCCAGCACGACCATGATCCAGCTGCCTTCCCCTGGCCCCTCGGACGCCTTGTTGTTCGCCACCGCCGAGACTCCTCAGGTGAGGTCGAGCGCAATAATATTCGGCGCGCCTGCAGTTTTATGCAACGCGCCTCATCCGGCGCGCCGGCCGCTTTGGGCCGCCCTGGCCGCCGCCAGTTCTTCGGGGGTCATGAAGTACCGCGGGTCTACCGGCTTCACCATCAGATTGCAGATCAACCCCACCACCAGCAGTCCCGCCAGCACGTACATCGTGACATTGTAAGCCTGGGCGTTGGGGACGCCCCGGTCGATCTGGTATTCCCGGATGTAGTTGACCAGCACCGGGCCGAGCACCCCGGCGGTGGACCATGCCGTGAGCAGCCGGCCGTGGATCGCGCCGACGTACTGGGTGCCGAAGATGTCGGCCAGGTACGCGGGAATCGTGGCAAAGCCGCCTCCGTACATGGTCAGGATGATGCAGAAGACGACCACGAAGAGGGAGGCGCTGCCGGTTCGTCCGGCAAACGGCGCCATCGAGTAGAGCAGGAAGCCCAGGGCAAAGAAGACCAGGTAGGTGCGCTTGCGGCCGAGATAGTCGGACAGGGAAGCCCAGCCGATTCGGCCCGCAATATTGGACAAGCTGAGCAGCGCCGCGAATCCGGCCCCGATGCTGGCCAGCTGGGCCTTCTGCTCCAGGGTGAGCTCCTGCAGCGTTCCCGGTACCCCGATCAGCCGGCCGCCGAAAATCTCCTGGATCATCGGCGAGGCAATCCCGATGACGCCGATACCCGCACTCACGTTCATGCACAGGACCATCCAGAGAAACCAGAACTGCGGGGTCCGCCACGCCTGACTCACGTGCACGTTTCCCGTGGTGATCATGCTGGTCTGCTGGGCGCGCGGCGTCCATCCGGCTGGTTTCCAGTCCGGCGGCGGCACCCGATAGCCGAAGGCCCCGGCCATCATGGTAATGAAGTAGATGACCCCCATGGCCACGAAGGTCTGCCACACGCCAACCGACGTCGGCGTGGCGAAGTGCCGCATGAGGATGTCGGCCAGCGGCGCACCGATCATTGCGCCACCCCCGAATCCCATGATGGCCATTCCCGTCGCCATGCCGCGCCGGTCGGGAAACCACTTGATCAGGGTGCCCACCGGCGAGATGTAGCCCAGCCCCAGCCCACAGCCGCCGATGACTCCCGAACCAAGCCAGAGCAGCCAGATCTGATGGAGATACACGCCCAGCGCCGAGATGAAGAACCCGCTGGACCAGCAGATGGCGGCCACGACGCCGGTCTTGCGGGGCCCTACCCGCTCGACCCAGGCGCCAAACACCGCTGCCGACGATCCGAGGAAGACGAAAAAGAGGGTGTACATCCAGCCCAGCGTACTGATCTTCCAGTCGCCGGGGGCCGGCTCGGTGATGCCAATTGCGCGGCTCAGCGGCAACCAGAACACGCTGAATCCGTAGGCCACGCCAATGGACAGGTGAATGGCGAGTGCGGCGGGCGGTACCAGCCACCGGTTGAACCCCGGCTTGGCGACGATCCGTTCCCTCGACAGCAAACCCGCCATCACGAATCTCCTCGGGTTAAGTTGCAGCCGCGCGTAAAGTACAGACGACTTTATCCCGGGACCAGAGCACCGCCATGATCCATCTGCCTCGCTCGTTTCAGGCCGCTGCCCTCCCGGCGCTGTTGAGCGTCGCTGCCTGCTCCGGACGAAGCCAGGCTGCCGGGAGCGAGCCGGCCCCGGCCCAGCCCGCCGCCGAGACGGCCTCGACACCCGTGCCCCAAGCCAGTGAGACGCCCCAGTCACCGTCCTGGCTGGTGGTGGATAGCGCCGCCCGTGACCGTGACACTGACGCTCGAGGTGACGGCACCGCCGGGGGCACCGTCCGCGCTGATCAACGGCTATCGCGCCGGCGAGGCCCGCGTTGTCGTGCCGCTGGGATGGACGGTGAAGTGGGACTGGCGCTCAGCCGACTCGACCGCTCCCCACAGTCTCGTGGTGATGGTCCAGCGGGAGAAAATTCCGCTGGAGGGTGGCCGCGCCGCGTTCAGCAATGCCATGACCCGGATGGTGACCGAAGGACTTCGTCCCGGCCAGGGCGATCACACCACGTTTGTGGCCGATGAAGCGGGATGGTACTGGTTGTTGTGTGGTGTGCCCGGCCATGCCATCAAGGGCGAGTGGTTGGAGCTGCGGGTGGATCCGGAGGCGAAGCTGCCGAGCGTCGTTGTAAAGAAAAGAGCGTGAACGGTGAACAGTAAACGAGTGAACGTGCGGTGCCGCCCGTTTACCGTTCACTGTTTACCGTTCCCGCTTTTCATCTAACAGTCTTTCAATCTCTTCTTCGAACTCCCGCACCTGCCGCTGGTGCTGAGCCCCAGTCGCCACACCGTGGAAGCCGGCGTGGATCCGGCGCACCCGCCCGTCGCGACCCAGGAAGATGATGGTCGGGAAGGCCCCGGCGCCGCGGAGCTGGGGCAAGGCGGTCTCGATGGTCTCCACATCGCTGCTTCCAGCCAGGAGCAGCGGGAAGGGAATCCGAAACTTGTCGCGGTAACGGCGGACCAGGGGACCGTCTACAGCCGTGTCGCCGCTGACCTCGAAGGCCAGCCCCACCGCCTCGAGTCCCCGGGCCCGATAGCGATTGTAGAACCGGATCAGCTCCGGCATTCCTTCGTGGCAGGTCGGGCACCAGGTTCCGAAGATGTCTACCAGTACCACTTTCCCCTTGAAGCGCGGATCATCGTTCCCCACCACCCGTCCCCGGAGATCGGGAAAGCGAAAGCGGAACGGCTCGGTGGTATCGGCGGACGTGATTTCGGTGGGCAACGGGAGATGGGGCGCACCGGTGCTTCGAACCGCCAGCCATCGGGTCTGGGTTCTCCGCCCGGCATGAAAGACACCCCGCAGCGTGTCGCCCTGAAGCTTGCCGGTGATGAGGTAGACGAAGGAGCCGTCGAAATATCCGATGGCAAAGCTGTCGGCGGATGCCGTTCCCGAGAATGGGCCGTAGTCGGAGGTGCTCGAGATGAGTGTCCCCTCGATGCCCCCCGGACCGTTGCGAAACTCGAAGACGCGGGGGCTGGTTTCCAGCTCCTGGAAATAGGTCGCGTCCCAGCGGCCCACCAGGCTCTTGGGAGCACGAGTGACCGGCCATCGGCCGCGTGCGCCCCGAAAGGGAATGGTTCGAGGCCCGTTGCTGCCCACGTTGTGGTAGTACCCGACCAGCGAGTCGCCTCGCAGAGCGGCCTTCAAGGTGGCCGCGTAGTCGGCCATCTCGAATACCACGCTGTCACCTTCGACGTGCACCTTTGAAAACGCCTGGCACTTCGGTCCATTGCAAAGCTGCCCCAGCAAGCCCCCTGCTTTGTCTCGCCCGATTTGCAGGGCAAAGGGCAAGGGACCCCCGGCCAGGTCGAGCACCGCCCGCCAAGGCCCTGCGGGCGTAGCAACGGCGGCCAGGCCGACCGCGGCCTGCAGCGCCAGCGCGAGCATCATTCCCCCGGCTGCTCGGGGGGGACTTCCTGGAGACCGCCGCCCGAGTAACGCTCACCCGCGCGGACAGCGGCAGGCACCGTGTTTCCCCGCCACGGAGCAGGGCAGGGGTAGACCGAGCTGTAGGCGCAGAACGGATTCCGGGCGAGGTTGAAGTTCAGACGGAACTGACCGTTGGAGAGCGGTTGAAGGCTGACGAATCGGCCGGCCGGATAGGTGCCGTCTCCGTTGCTCTGGTCGCGGAAGTAGATCTCGAGCTCCGACTCGTCACCGCCCGCAAACGGGATACGCAGCACGCGGAGCGCAGTCAATCCGCCCAGCGGTATGACCACGCGCCCGACCTCGGTGGCCTCGACTTCGATTCCGTCAGAGCCCAGAACCCGCATCTGCTTGGGAGTCTCGAGTCGGATGAGAGGTCCGGTAAACACCATCGAAGCGTCGTATTCGTAGTAGCCCGGCGGCTCCTTCCTGGTCCCGTCGGTGAAAACCATCAGGACCGTCCCCGGGTGAGGGCCGGTGAGATACAGTGCGTATGGCCCGATCCGATGCGGTCCACCGCGGGCAATGGTACGCTTGCCGCCTGAGCCTTCGAGAACGATGCCTGCCCCGCTAGGGAAGACTCGATATTCCTCGATCCCCGTAAGGGGGATGTCCGCGTCAGCCGGTCCCAGCCGCACTCCAGCTCCCAGCCTCTGCTGCGCCAACGCGGCTAGCGGCGAGTTCGGAGCCTTCTTGAGCCAATCGACGTAGCCCGCGCGTTCCATGACTACTTCGGGCGGGGCCTGGGCCGCGAGCGTCGACGCGAAAAGAACAAGGGGTAGAAAGCGAATCATATGGTAGGATAATGCGATTGATTCAGAATCGGTCGGCAGCGAATGCCTGCAGCTCCGCACTTGGTGCCTCGCGGTTCACGAGCTGCCGCACCAGCATGCCGGTAATCCCTGCCAGCAGGATTCCATTCCGTCCGTGACCGGTGGCGTACCAGAGTCCGCCGAGCAATGGCTCGCCCCCGATGATGGGAAGGCCATCGGGGGTCATCGGACGGAGGCCGGCCCAGCTGCGCTTCACTTTGGATCTGATCAGGCTGGGGCACAGCACCACGGTAGCGGCGAAGATCCGCGCCAGGCCGGCCGACGTCACCTCGGCTCGAAACCCGACCTGTTCCATGGTGGAGCCGATGATCGCTTCGCCGCCCCGGGCCAGCAGGTAGCAGTCCTTGTGGTAGAGGATCGCGCGGGGAATTGCGGCGGGCCAAGGCAGCGCCGCCATCTGTCCTCGTACCGGCTGGACCGGAATCGGGCGGGGGAGGCCCTCGACCAGCCCGGACCATGCTCCCGCAGCCAGCACGACGTCTCCAGCGGAGTATCGATCGGCTTCGCCAGTAACGCCGGTGACCCTCTTACTGTCCCGGTCTACCTGGATGGCGCGGTCAGTGACGAGCACCGCTCCCAGGCGTTGGGCGTCGGCTCGAAGCGCCTCCACCAACCGCGCCGGATCGAGGGCGCCATCCAGAGGGGCCCACAGCGCACCGGCGGTCGGTCCCAACCAGGGCCACCGACGCCTGATTTCCGCCGCATCGAGCCAGTCGGACCGATGGCCCTGTTGCTGCTGCCACACTACCTTCGATCTCAGCCCCTCGGCCTCGCTATCGTTGGCGGCTACCCGGGCAATCCCTTCTTGCCAGAGACCGATGTCGATTCCGGTGGTGTCCTGAAGGGCTGTCGCCAACGCCTCGTAACCATCCCGGCCGGCAAGGCCCAGCTCCAGCAGCGGGTCCCGGCCGTCGGCCTCGATCTGGGGAGCCAGCATTCCACCCGATGCCCGCCAAGCCTGGCCGATGTCGCCGCCGGCCTCGAGTATCAGGACTCTGCGGCCGGTCGAGGCAAGCTCCCGGGCGCAGGCGGCCCCCACGGCGCCGCCGCCGATCACGATCACATCGGGGCTGGAGCTCACCGGACCCCTATGAAACTATTTGAAACGTCCTGGCGTACTGCGGCCTGACCCGTTCTCACGAGGAAACGAGAATGCTCCGGAACCTGTTTGGATTCGCGGTGTTTGCGGTAGTGACGGTCTTCCTGCTGAAAGTCGTCTTTGGCCTTTTCGGCCTGGTCCTGGGGCTCTTGGGCGCCGTGCTGTGGTTCGCCTTCGTAGGCTTCATGATCTATCTGGTCCTCAAGCTCTTCGCCCCGGCCACGGCCGCGCGGGTAAGGGAAATGATTGCCGGACATTAGGAGCAGGCAGGCCTCAACAGTCCAGGGTCAAAGGTCTAGAGTCTAAACTACCCCTAGACACCTAGACCCTCGACTGTCGTCTCTGCGGTCGATTTCCTCCAGAACCCCCCAGACCAGCAGCGGTATCAGAATCTCGTGGTGCCCGGTGAGCAGGAAGCCGGAGCCCCCGCCCCGGGTGGGCCGCTGCACCACGTTGACTCGGGGGCGGTAGTGCCGCTGCATGTCGAAATCGGCGGCCGTGAAATGGGTCGGTTTTCCGGACTCTAGGTTCCGCGCAATCGTCAGGGCCTTGAGAAAGACCTCCGGCATCAACACCGCGCTTCCCCAATTGAGCACAACACCACCCTGATGAAGGTCGGGGATCGAGGCAGCCAGGCGACGAAAGTCGCGGTGACTGGTCGCACCCAGTGCGGCGCCGTCTGCGGTGGGATGCTGGTGGGTGATTTCCGCCCCAATGGCGGCGTGGACGGTTACGGGGACATCGTGGCGCAGGGCAGCGAGCAGGATCGAGGCCTCGGCCCCGGGAAGCTTCTTGCGCCGCGGCCAACGCACGGGAGAGTCCCTCGCCCATCCCCTGGTCGGCGCCCGCAGCCGCGGCGATTGCGGCGTTCATTTCGGCTCCGGTCTCCTCGGCCATCCCGAAGCTGCCGTCGGCCAGACCGGCCTCCACGTCCTCGCTAGTCCCGCCGAACGCCGCCAGCTCGAAGTCATGGATCGCGGCGGCGCCGTTCATGGCCACGTGGGTGACGATCCCCTTGGTCAGCCAGGCGTTGATGAGCGGGCCCAGCCCAACCTTCACCACATGGCCACCCAAGAGGAGGATCACACCCCGCTGCTCGCGCCGGGCTCCGGCAACGGCGTCGATCACCTGACGGATATCGTGACCGGCCAGAATGTCCGGGAGGCTGGCGAGGAAGGCGGAGAAGGAGCGGTCGGTTCCGGGTGGTGAGGCCAACAGCCGCTGGTCGACCTTATTTCGCCGCCCGCCGACCGGAATGGTCGTGAGGCGGCTCAGGTCGGCCTCACGGTAGGGCACGATCAGCGGCTCATGGCCGAAGTGGTCGTGCCAGGCAGAACCATGTCCTTGAGCCGCAGGGTGATGGTACCAAAGGGAAATTTGGTGCGGATCTGCACCGGGAGCCGGCGAGCATCGTCGGTCAGCCAGATGCGCGTCTCCGAACGCTTGGAGAAGAGGCCGCGGGTGTCGATGGTGGGATGGAGGACCAGGCAGTGTACCTTGCTGCCGTCCGGCAATTCCAACTTTTCCCGCTTGAGCACTTCGATGGTGACCGGGTTCTTCTCTTTCCGGAAGTAGCGGTCGTAGGTGTACTTCCGGCCAACCTCGAGCGGAGTTACCCGTACGAAGTAGAAGAACGCAGCATCGTCCAGAGGATCGGCGGGTGTGGACCAGGCCGTATCACGGCCGTGCTCGCGGTAAAACCCCGAATCGGGGTAGATCTCATACCGGCGGTCGGAGGACTTGCCGTTCTCCTCGAAGTCCTGCACGAACCGGCGCGAGCGGAGATCGCCGGTGCCCACCCACGACTCCAGCACATCGTCCAGCGAGTAGAACGCCGTCTTGCCCTTGAGTCGGAAGCGCAGCCGCAAGGTCTCCACCCCACGGACGGTATCGACGGAGGCAACCTCCAGGGTCGCCGACCCCAGGGTGAGCATCCCCAGCTTGGCGCTGTAGCTGAGCTTCTCGCCCACCACGAAGGGGTAGGCGGCAGGTGGTGTCGCGGACGGCGCGGGGGAGGCCGCCTGCAGCAGCACGATGGCCAGCTTGAGACTGGTCACTATGATGCCACCTCCGCCTGACGTTGCGGTTCGCGGGCGGCAGTGGGCTCCGCCGGGCGAGCAGGAGGCGGCAGCCGACGCAGCGCACCTCGTGCGCGCCAGGCGTTGATCGCCGGTTCCCAGGAACTCACCCGGCTCTGCCGCTGCCGCAGGTCGCGCCGCTCCACGGCCGAAATTGTCTCCACCCGCCGGGCGTGGCGGGCGGTGCGAGCGTACAGCTCGGCGTTGGCGGCCCAGCCCTGGGTGGTGAGCAGCCGCTCCGAGCTCGCCCGAAAGACATTGCGCAGGGTGACGAGGCGAAAGATCGAGAATCCGGAAACCACGTCGGTCACGCCGGGCACGGAAACCGTCCCCCGAAGCAGATGGGGAACGAGCCGGCGGATCCAGCGCCGGACACGAGACGGCTCTCCTTCCAACTTGCTCTGAGCGATCACGATGTCGGCTCCGCTCTCGATCCGGCGGACCAGGTCGGGAATAAACTGGGGGCTGTGGGCGAAATCGGCGTGCATGAGAATGGCGCTGTCCCGCTTGGGACGGTCGGTGCGCTCCACGGCCTGGCGCAGCAGCTCCTCGACGCTATAGGCATAGCCCCGGCGCTCCTGGTGGCGAATGACGCTGAGCGGCAGCACCCGGGTGTACCGCTCGAGCACCTCCGCAGTGGCGTCGTCCGAGCCATCGTCCAGAACCAGCAGCTGGTACTCCCGTTCGAAGCCGGCAAATACCTGGCGGATCTTCCACAGGAGCAGTCCGACGGTCGGGGCCTCGTTGTAACTCGGTATACAGACGTAAATCATGAGCCTTCAAGCGAATGGACGCAGGAACGATAAACCCCTAGAACCCGCTCTGCCATCCCGAGAACCGAGAATCGTGACGCCTCGCGGCGGCCAATCCGGGTGAGATTCTCCCGGAGGTCCGGTTCGGCCAACACCCGCCGCACCGCCGCCGCAAAGGCGGCCGCATCACCCCGAGGAACCATCAGGCCGGCTCCGGTGCCCAGAAGCTCGGGAATGCCTCCCACCCGGGTGGCCACCACCGGCACACCAAGCGCCATGGCCGCCAGAATCGAGCTTCCCAGACCCTCGGATGTCGAGCTGAGCACGCAGACATCCGCACCTGCGAGCAGGGTGTGCGGATCGGGCCGCTGACCCACCAGGTGGAATCGATCGGTAAGGCCGGCCTCCGATATAGACCGCCCCAGCACCTCGCGGAGCGGCCCCTCGCCCACGATCACCCAGTGGAGATCGGGCAAGTCCCGGACCAACAGGGCCGCGGCCGCCACCAGGGTGGACTGCTCCTTTTCCGGGGTCAGGGCCGCCAGACTGACCGCGATCCGTCCATTTTCGGGGAGACCCAGCGCGTGTCGAAGAGAGGTCCGTCCGGGATCGGGCACGCCCTCGAGGTCCACCGCCGATGGAACCAGGACGATGCGGTCCGGATTCACGCCGTCGGCCACCAGCGCATCGCGGACCGCTTGCGAAATGGCAATGACACGGCTGGCCCGGAGCCAGAAGCCGCGGCGGCGAAGGGGGAAAACGACCCGGCGGGTGACCACCAGCGGAGCTCCGGTCAGCGCCGAGCAGACACCTGCCAGGGTGAGGGAGTGGGCGTCATGGGCGTGGAGAAGCGGCGTGAGGGCGGCGTAGCTCTTGGAGGATGGGCCACAGCACCCGCGGATCCAGTCCGGCCTGCCAGGTAGCGGTGCGAATCCGGACGCCGGACAACTGGAGCCGGCGAGCCAGCTCGGTTCCCGACCCCGTGACCACCACCTGCTCGACTCCGTTCCGGTCCAGCGCGCCGCGCCAGCAGCCAGACCTGCCGTTGACCCCCTCGCCACTCGCGGCCGGAGGCCACGTGGACGATCGGCGGGCTCACGTCCTGGGTAGGATGTCTGCCGGCCAGCTTCCGCTTTCGCGCACCACGGGCTGGGGCCCGCTTTCCCGCACCACGTCCGCCAGCAGGGTACGGAGCTCGGCCAGACTGAACGGCTTGTGCAGGTAGGGTCGGTCGAGAGTCTCCAGAAAGGCGAGCGTGTCACCCCGCACCGTATCTCCGGTGCTGAAGACCAGCCGGGCAGCCATAGGTGGGTTTCGGCGCGATAGCTCCTCATAGAACTCGCGGCCGCCGTATCGAGGCATCCGCAGATCCGAAATGATCAGATCGAACTGCTCGTTGCTGGCCCGTGACAGCGCCTCCTCGCCGTCGGCGGCGACGACGGGGATATGCCCCCATGCCTCGAGCGTCGCCCTCATGTAGTGTAGGATGTGAGGCTCGTCGTCCACCACGAGAACCCGAAGCCGCTTGGTCGGGGTCCGGGTCGTGGCATCCGCTGGCGGCAAGGCGGTACGGGCGCCGATCGGAAGCTGCACCGTGAAGGTCGAGCCCTTACCTTCCTCGCTCGAGAGCATGATGCGGCCGCCGTGCTCCTTCACGATGCCCTGGCTGATCGAGAGTCCAAGGCCGGTGCCTTCGCCCTCGGCCTTGGTAGTGAAGAAGGGCTCGAACACCTGGGTAGCCAGGCTCTCGGACATGCCGGGACCATCGTCGATGATGTCGATCGCTACCCCGTCGAGCCAGCGACGGGCGCGGACGACGATGGTGCCGGGCGTCCCGGTGGACGCCACCGCCTGTGCTGCGTTGTTGATCAGGTTGACGAAGACCTGCTGGATCTGGTTGGGGTCCACATCAGGCATCGGCAGGTCGGGTTCGACCTCGATCCGGGCCTCGACCCGGTGGGCCATGAGCTGATTTCGGAGCAGCACGAAGGTGCCGTCGAGCAGCGGCTTGAGCGCGGTCGGGCGCCGCTGGTGGTCCTGCTTCCGGGCAAACCCCAGCAGGTTTCTGACGATGCTGGAGGCCCGCTCCGCCTCCTCGCGAATCACGGTGAGCGGCTCGCGGATGTTAGGCGGGACGTGCGGCACCTCGGTCAGGAAATCGGCGAACCCGAGCACCGACGCGAGCGGGTTGTTCAGGTCGTGCGCGATGCCGGCAATCAGCTGTCCGATGGCCGACATTTTTTCCGACTGGATCAGCTGGTCTTGCAATCGGCGCCGCTCGGTCTGGTCGTCGAACAGGAGCACGACGGCGCTGCGGTCGTTGCTGCTAATCGGCACGGCGGTAACGGCATAGGTCCGCTCCCCCGTGCGCAACTCCACCTCCCGGCCCGCTCCTTGCTGGTCTAGAGCCCGCTGGAGATCGGTGGCCCATTCGGGTGGAATAAACGCCTGCCACGGCCGTCCGATGAGGCTGGCGGGAGGTGCGTTCACCAGGTCGGCAAAGGCCCGGTTGGCGCGCCGGATGGCCCCGCTTCGGTCCACGATGCATAGCGCCGGGGAAATGGCGTCCACGACTTCCTGCCAGGTCCGCCGGCCATCATCGTGAAGGTCCACCAGCCGGGCGCTCTCGAGGGCGATGCTCGCTTGCGACACCAACCCCTCGAGCAAGACCAGATCCGCGGGCCCGAAGCGACCTGTCTCACCGCGGACGGCGATGGCACCGGTTACTCTACCTTTGGCGACGAACGGTGCAACCAGCCAGCTTCCCACCGTCAGAGGGGGAGGGGTAAGGCCGGCCTCCCTCAGGATAGTGTCGAGTCCGTCATGAATGAGCAGGGGCCCGCGGCGGGTGGCCAGCTCCAGCAACGGCCGTGGATTGCTCCGGCCCGGGGGCCAGCCGAGCACGAAGTCGATGGTCTCGGCCTCGCGCTGAAACAGGGCGATGGCGATCTCGCTGGGGGAGAGCGACTCCCTCACATGCCGGACCAGGAGATCGATCACCGAGGCCCGACGCAGAGTCCCCGCCACTTCCTGCCCGAAGGCGGTGAGCCGGCGGACCAGGTCGAGATCGGTTGGAGCGTCGGGACCGTCGGGTCGCGACGCAGGCTTCGTCGATGGAGGGTTCGTCATGATCCGTGCGAATACGCGGGGCCGCCTGACTGCGGCAGACCTGCAGCTGGTGATCCTGCTGCTGAGCCGTGGGTCCGCCCATCGCCGCGCCTATCTGGAGCGCCGGCTGATGACCGAGGGACCCGACTCACTGCTCGACGCTCCTGACCTGGTCGAGCGGCTGCTGACGGTGCGTTCGATGCTGCTTCCGTCCGAGGCGCTCTTCTTCTACGTCCTCGTGCGGCATGCGCTGCGCGGCGCTGGTCTCGACGACCGGGACCTGGCCGACTATCTGGCCGCCCTCCTTCTGGGGTTCGGCCAGCGGGACCGGGCCTGGCGCATCGATTGGAACGACGACCAGCAACACCGGTACCTGGTCGACATTCTGACCGACCTCGAAGCCACGGCGGGCGACCGCCGCTTTAAGGTGATGGTCCACCTCGGCAACTACGCGCTGTGGCTGACTGGGCTCTTTCCCGATTATATCGCCGCCCGGCGACTGCGCAAAGCAGGTCCGGATGTGAGCTACTACGATACGCTGGGCAGCCGAGGATTCGGCATGGCGTCCGATCATGCGCTGGCGGCTCAGTACGGGCTCGAGCCCGTGCTCCGAACCGCCGCGGAACGCTTTCCAGCGCTACGGAGTGCGCTCAACGGCGTGAGCGACCGCGTCTTCTTTCCTTCGTCCTCCCACTAGTCCCTGGCGGGTCAGGCCCGCTTCATTCACCAGCGCCGCGAAAAGACCATGCTCCGGCGCCATACGCTCGGCGTGCATCTCCTCCGGGTGCCATTGAACCGCCAGGATCCAGGAGGTGCCGGGTCCACTTTCCACCACCTCGATCAAACCATCGTTGGTCCATCCGCTGGCGACCAGGCCGGGTGCGAGATCCTTGATTGCTTGATGATGTACCGAATTCACAGTGACGGTCGTGGCCTCGAGCGCCGCCGCCGCCCGGCTGCCGGGCTGGATCCGAACCGGATGGCTGCGGGCGTCACGCGCGGCGGTGGGACTGTGATCGACCGCGCCGGGACGCTCGGACGGAAGGTCCTGGAACAGGGTCCCCCCCAAGGCCACGTTGATCAGCTGGATTCCACGGCAGATTCCCAGGATCGGCAACTCGCGCTGCCTGGCCACGGCAAACAGGGCGAGCTCGAACAGGTCCCGCTCCTGGCTGGGTGGACTCAGGAGTGGTGATGGCTCGGCGCCGTACCAGGAGGGATTGATGTCCTCTCCCCCAGAGAGCAGCAGTCCATCGCAGCCGTCGAGCGCCGAGCCGGCCAGCGATGCTCCCAGCAGTGGAGACAGGATCAGCGGGACGCCGCCGGCGGCCAGGAGGGCGCGCACGTAGGCGGCATTGATTCCGGTTCGTTCCGCTCCGTCCCAGCCACGTACCACCCCGCTCACCGCGATGCGCGCAACGCTCACTGGATTACCGTGTCCGGGAAGAGCGGGCAGCGGGGGTCCTCGATCTTCGTGGGGTCGAGCTGGATGCCGATCAGCGGCACTGTGATGTCTCCGACCGACACTTTCCCCAGTTCGGGGGCGCCTTCGACCGGGGTTCCCTCGTAGAGCACCACTCCCCGCGCCTTCTCAGCCGGGTCCAGCACCAGCACCCCGAAGCCGGGCTTCACGTTGGCCGGGAGGCTGCCCTCGACCCCGATGATCCAGAGCGAATCGGCCCGACCGACGATGGCCGGTAACGCCGGGCCCGCCACCGAGCGAACGACCAACCGCTCGGGAAGCGTGCGCGGTGGGGCGCCAAGGGTCTGGTCCGGGATGCCGAACTGCGCCAGGAGCGCGGTGGGTCCCGCGAGCGAGGCCAGTCCACACGCCGCGGAAGGAGAGCGATCGCCCGACCGGCTGCACCCGGCTGCCAGCAGGAAGGTCAGAAGCAGGACCCTATGCATGAGAGCTAAGATAACTCGCTGGACCAGGGATGAGGGCCGGCCATCAGGACCAGATTTCTCGCTGCACCCAGGTTTCCCGGGTCAGGTTGACCCCGGTCGGGAACCGGGTCAGGAACTCGGCCCGGAACCGCGCCGCGTGGTCCTTCAGGTACCGGTCGAGATCCGCCTGCCCGTCGGCCTGGTAGGACGTCCGAAACCGGTTGGCCGACGCGAGACTGAAACGGATTCGTCGAAAGCATCCGGTCGCGAAAATCGCTGGGATGTGATGCTCTCTCATGTACCCCTCCACGGCCACCGCCAGCTGGGGCTCGGCCTGTAGAGTGACCTCGTAGAGGATCATCGCGGATCTCCGTATGGGTCCCGAAAGTTTACCCTGTGATCACGATCACAGCCTGCTCCACGCCAAGCTGGTATGCATCTCGCTTCTCCGTTGGGTGCGCTTTGCGAGTGGGCATATGAGTCGTCGGTTCCAGGGAAGATCGCCAGCCGCGGAGCGAATGCTCCGGCCGCCTGGCGATTCCGGTTTGTGCCCCTGAGCGGGGCCCGTTTCCGCGATCGCTTTGAGGCCGGCCAGCGGCTGGCCGAGGCGCTCAAGCACTACGCCGGCCGTCCAAGGCTGCTGGTGCTCGCGTTGCCGCGGGGTGGGGTGCCGGTGGCATATCAGGTCGCAAGGGCGCTGCAGGCGCCGCTGGACGTGATGCTGGTTCGGAAGCTCGGGGTGCCGGGGCATGAGGAGTTCGCCATGGGTGCCATCGCCTCCGGCGGCATTCGCGTGATCAGTCACGATGTGGTCACCGCGCTCGGCATTCCCAATGGCGCGCTGGACATCATCGTGGCCGAGGAAGAGCGCGAGCTCAGACGGCGCGAGCGGGCCTATCGGGGCGACCGGCTCCCGCCTCAGGTTCAGGGTAAGACGGTGATACTGGTGGATGACGGACTCGCCACCGGCTCCACAATGCGCGCTGCAGTGGCCGCCCTCAAGGTGCAACGTCCTGAGCGGCTGGTGATTGCGGTCCCCGTCGCGGCGGCGGAGACGTGTGAGGCCATGCGCAGAGAAGCGGATGAGGTGGTCTGCGCGCTCGCTCCCGAGCCGTTCATTGCGGTCGGTCAGTGGTATCAGGACTTTTCCCAGATCACTGACGAGGAAGTCAGCGAGCTACTGCGCCGGGCAGACGAGGCGCATATGGCCGCGTGGCCCCACCACGTCGAAGGGTGAGCCGACCGAGGCCTTCCCGTTTGGGCCGTATATGAGGAGGAGTCATGGATTCGAAGCATGGAACCGCGAGCGACATGGGCCTCGTGAGAGTGCGGGCGGGTCCCACCATCCTCGAAGGTGACCTGGAGATTCCCGAGGGCGCGGTGGCCGTGGTGCTGTTTGCCCACGGAAGCGGTAGTGGCAGACATAGCCCCAGAAACCGGTTCGTCGCCAGGGAGCTGCAAGCCGGCGGCCTTGCCACCCTTCTGATCGATCTGCTCACGCCGGAGGAGGAGGCCCTGGAGCTTCACACCGGCCACCTTCGCTTCGATGTCCCGCTTCTGGCGGAGCGGCTGCTCGCGGCAACCCGCTGGCTGGCGTCGGACCCCTCCACTCGGGGCCTCAGGGTCGGTTATTTCGGGGCCAGCACCGGCGGGGGTGCTGCTCTGGTCGCGGCCGCGGCGGAGACAGAGCGGGTAGGTGCGGTAGTCTCGCGCGGCGGACGTCCCGATCTGGCCGGGGAGGCATTACCGCGGGTGCGGGCACCCACGCTGCTCATTGTCGGTGGAGGCGACCTCGCGGTGCGGACCTCAACCAGGAGGCGATGACACGCATGCGCGGCGAGGTTCGGCTGGAGATCGTGCCGCGCGCAACCCACCTGTTTGAGGAGCCGGGAGCTCTGGAGGCGGTGGCGGATCTGGCCCGAGCCTGGTTCGTGCGCCACCTGGTAGGCTGATTCGCCGGCTTGCCGGCTGCGCCGCGAGGCAGGCACGGTGGATCTACCGGGTGAGTTGGGAGATCATCCGCTCCAGATTGTTCCGGGCCGGTATTTCGTATCGGTCCCGGAAATAATCGGTTTGGTAAACCGAAGCCCGCCGCAGGAAGCCGGCGAGGATCTCCGCCCGCGCGCTCCGGTATACCAGCTCGGGGACCCAGGCGTACTCTCGCCGGATCCGCTGCTCGAATTCAGCGAACACCTCGGGCGATTGCCCCAGGATGGAGAGGTCGATGTCGCAGAGCAGGGCTGCGTCGCGGATCGCCGGGGATGACCAGGTGACGGGTGGCGAGCACCAGCACGGCGATCCGGCGGGCGGTCTCCGAGCGGACGCTCCGGCGTCTGTCAGGGAGGCCTGCGCCAGACGCGCGCTCCGGTCCTCGTTGTCGGGCGCGCCCGGCAGATAGACCGCGTCGTGAAACCAGATTGCGGCCTCGACCTCGTCGGGGCAGTGCGCGGTGGACTGGCTCAGATCGAATTGGGCGAGGCAGTCACGGATGTGCTCCGCCGTGTGGTACGACCGGGCCGGCTCGGCGTAAGCTGCTGCCAGGGTGGCGAAGATTCGAAGCCCGTCTCCCTGGGCGCCGAGGCGATTCCATAAGCCGGTCCAGCGGGCTCGGTCCAGGGGTTCGGGTTGCGGCACCGAGCTATCCCGGGATCACCGCCGTCGGGGTGGCCTCTCCGAGCAGTCGGCTGCACCAGGCAATTTCAATCTCGAGCCGGTCCATCTGGATGGCGGTCTCCGCCAGACATTCTTCCAGCTCGCGACCCCCGGCAACCGAGTGCAGCGCGGTTACCACCTCCCGCAGCCCGTCCAGCTCGTAGGTGAGCAGCTGGTGGTAGCGGCGGGCGGCCGACGGGAGCGTTGGAGCCAGCCGGCGGAGCTCGGCCTTCCGGTCGAGAGTGTGCTCGATCGAGTGACGTGCGGCATAGTCCTCCGCGGCCATGCGAGGACGCCGCCGCTCGATGGCCGGGACCAGAAATGCCAGCCGGCGCCGATGGCGAGTACGGAACCGCTCGAGGGACTCCAGGAAGCTGCGCAGGGTGAGCGCCACTGCTGGCCTCTACGGGTCGATGATCGTACTGGACAATGAGGGGAGACCGATAATAGCGCGGAATGGGCGCCCAGCATAGTGGCGTTCGCTTGACGCTCTCCCGATGCACTCCTAACATTCGCTCTCCCCTAGTATGCGTCCCTGCCGAAATATCCCGAGGTGGACACGATGACGGGCGAGCGCCGGCCGTGTTCGAGAGCGTAAGGGCTCGGTTGGAAAAGCTGTTGCGCGACCATTCGCGCTCCGATCCGCGGGCCTATCTGGCCGGCCTCCGTGAGGCTCTCCTGGAGGCCAAGACCGGAGTCGGCACCATGAAGAGCGCGCTCACGGCAACCGAGCGGGAGCTGCTGGCCGAGCGACGCCAGCTGGCGGATGCCGAGCGCCGGGGCCGGCTCGCAGCCGATGTCCTAGATACCGAGACCGTGGCGCTGGCGGAGCGGTTCGCCGTGCGGCACCGGGACCGGGTGGCGGTGCTGGAGCGCAAGCTGGTGGTGCAGCGCGACGAGCTGGCGCTGGCGGAGCGTGAGGTTGAAGAGATGCTGGCCCAGGTCCGCTCGGGTCGGTCCGGGATGGGGTCGGAGTCGATCGCCGCCGCCTGGCGCGACCTCGAGGCCGCTGGTGCCGATCGGCCCGATACCGCGCCGGATGACGAACGGCTGCGAGCCGAGGCCGATCGCAAGCTCAAGGAACAGGCGGTGGAAGCGCAGCTCGCGTTCTTGAAGAAGAAGTTCGGCAAGCAACAGTGAGAGGTGAGAGGTGAAGAAACGTGAACGGTCAACAGTGAACAGTGAACGGGTGCAGTTGCCTAATCGAGTCGGTGACTGGCAACGTTTCATCGTGTTTTCCTGTTTACTGTTCACCGTTCACTGTTTACGCCTTTCCGCTCAATCTCCGATCGTCGCTCCATCCCACCAGCAAAAGCTCGTCCATACCTACAGCATCGTCGCCTACGACTCCAGCACCGGCGATCTCGGCGTGGCGGTACAGTCGAAGTTCCCCAATGTCGGCGGGATCGTGCCCTGGGGGAGGGCCGGCGTGGGCGCAGTCGCCACCCAGAGTCTGGGCAACACAGCCTATGGCGAGCGGGGACTCGACCTGATCGCGCAGGGCGCCACCGCGGAGGAAGCGCTGCGGATCGTGATGCGGACCGACAGCATGCTGCAGGACCGCCAGGTCGGCATGGTGGACGCCAGAGGGAACGCGGCCAGCTTCACCGGGAAGACCACCTTCGACTGGGCCGGAGGGCGGGTGGGGGCGGTGTCGGGCCGGGGTAACGTGCTAGGCGGCAAGGGCGAGGTGATCGTGGGACGGGGATACGCGGCCCAGGCGAACATCATGGTCTCCGACCAGACGGTGAAGAACATGGCCGAGACCTATGAGCGAACCAGAGGCAGCCTCGACGACCGGCTGATGGCGGCGCTCAAGGCGGGGCAGGCGGGAGGTGGCGACAAGCGGGGCATGCAGTCGGCGGCCCTGCTGGTGGTGCGGAAGAACGGCGGGTACCTGGGGGCCAACGACCGCTTCATTGACATCCGGGTCTACGACGCCCCCGATCCGATCGCCGAGCTGGAGCGGCTGCTGGCTCTGCACCGGCTGCACTTCTTTCCCAGCCGCCCGGGCGACCTGGCTCCCATCACCCCGGCCATCGTCGCCCAGCTCGAGCCCATTCTGATGCGGGAGCCGGCCGGTCAGCCCGAGAAATGGCTCGACAGGAAGCAGGGCAGAGCCACGCCGGCGTTCCTCGAGGCGCTGAAGAACTTCATGTACTGGGAGAATTACGACGTGCGGGTGCGGATGGATGGGAAGATCGACCGGGTGGTGATGGAGGACATTCTCAAGAAGAGGCGGTAAGGCGGTACGGCGGTACGGCGGTAACGTCGCAATTAACAGGAGCGTTGCTTGGCAATCGTCACCTCGCCGTCCCGCGCACCAGCGCCCGGCGTCAGCGATCGCGGCTTCTTCGGTCATCCCCGCGGCCTCTCCACCCTCTTCTTCACCGAGATGTGGGAGCGCTTCAGCTACTACGGGATGCGGGCGATCCTGATCCTCTTCATGACCGCACCGGTCGCCGCCGGCGGACTGGGGTTCGATACCGCCAAGGCGGGACCGATCTACGCGCTGTACGTCAGCTCCGTCTACCTGCTCTCGGTGCCGGGTGGCTGGTTCGCCGACCGGGTGCTCGGCCTCCGGCGCACCGTGTTCGTGGGCGGCGTCATCATCATGCTGGGACACATCTGTCTCGCCGTCCCATCGATCACAACGTTCTATCTCGGCCTCGCGCTGATCGCCACCGGGACCGGGCTCCTCAAATCCAATGTCAGCGTGCTGGTGGGGAAGCTCTACACCCCCGAGGACAATCGGCGGGACGCCGGCTATTCGATCTATTACATGGGAATCAACACCGGTGCCCTGATTGCCCCGATCGTGACCGGCTGGCTGGCACAGGGGGAGTCGTTCAAACGGATTCTTGCCTCGCTTGGGATTGCCGCGGAGAATTCCTGGCACTGGGGCTTCGGTGCCGCGGCGGTCGGGATGTTTCTGGGGCTGGTGCAGTACAGGCTTGGCGGCAAGCACCTCTCACCCGACGGCTTGTATCCGGTGAGGCCGAGCGATCCTGCGGCGGCCGCGAAGGTGGACCGCCAGGTGCGGCTCGTGGGACTCATTACCCTGGGCGTCGCGCTGGCGGCGGTGGTGCTGGTGGTCAGCGGCCTGGTGGCGTTTGATCCCGAAACGATCTCCCGGAACTTCAAGTGGGTTCTGATGGCCGTCACGGCAGGGTTCTTCGCCTGGCTCTTTCTGAGCAGCGAGTGGACCCGGGAGGAGCGAAAGGCTCTGGTGGTGATCGCCGTGCTCTTTGCGGCGGCCGTCGTCTTCTGGATGGCCTACGAGCAGGCCGGCTCGACGCTCAATCTCTTCGCCGATCGCAGCACCAACAATACCATCTTTGGGCATAGCTTTCCCGGCGAGCTGGTACCAGGCACTTCCGCCCCTCTTCATTATCCTGTTCGCTCCGATCTTTGCCATCCTATGGGTGCGTCTGGGCGACCGGAATCCTTCGAGCCCCGCCAAGTTCACCATTGCCCTGGTTCTCCTGGGATTGGGCTTTGCCGTGATGATCGGAGCGGCGACGGCCGCAGTCGGCGGCGCCCGCGTCAGCCCCATGTGGCTCGTCGTCTCCTATCTCCTGCAGACGCTGGGCGAGCTGTGCCTGAGCCCGGTCGGACTCAGCGCGATGAGCAAGCTGGCCCCTGTTCGGATCGCGGGGCTGGTGATGGGCGTGTGGTTCCTTGCCCTGTCGGTGGGAAACTACCTTGCGGGCATGGCCTCGAGCTTCTACGAGACGATGCCACTACCGAAGCTGTTCACGATCGTCACCGCGATCGCCTTGGTCACGGCGTTGGTGCTGGCGCTACTGATCAAGCCGATTCAGAGGATGTTGAGCGCAGGCTAGAGATTTGTTTTCACTGCGAGTCTCGTAGATCAGCACCTCACCCACTTCGTCGTCCTCGTAGGACCCCACCGGCCGCATGCCGACCTTCTCGGCCACGTGCACCGCGGGCGTGTTCCACACCGGGGCCAGGGCTCGAACGATCCTGACACCCGGCTGCGCGAAGGCCCACTCCACCATGGCTCGCACCGCCTCGGTGGCGTACCCGCTCCCTTCGCGCGCCGGATACATCGCGTAGCCGATCAGGACCGATCCCGCAGGGTCGGGCTTCCCGCCAAACGCCACCGATCCTACCGCCTCGCGGTTGTCCCGGCGCACCACGAGCCAGTTCCACCAGCGGGCCTCCGCCGGATGCTTCCGCAGCCGGTCCTGCACCACCGGCAACGACTCGGCCATGTAGGGCGGAGGCCCCACCGGGGTGGCAAAGTCCGCCTGGGTCAGGGCCCGGAGCCGGGTCCCGTCGCCCTCGGAGAATTGCCTCGACTGCGTCGGCGCTGAGTGGGGTGAGCTGCAGACGCTCGGTGTGAACCGCGAGATCGGTCATGGCTGTCGCGCTCCTGGATCAGCCGGAACGGTCTTGAAGATCTGGAACAGGTACCAGAGGGACGGCACCAGAACGATCCCACCAAACGCGGTTGCGATGAGCAGTGCGCGAAGGGTGGGGTTCGGTGCCGCGGAGGCTTCGATGGTGAAGCGCGGAGGAATCAGCAGCGGATACTGCGCCAGCGCCCAGCCCCAGAAGATGAGCGAGACCTGAAGCCCAGCCGCCAGCCGCGCCAGGCGAAACCGCCGAAACCAGAGCGCCGCCAACGCAGCAATGGCGCTGGCCCCGGTAGCGAGATGCAGCGGGATCGCCCAGGGCGAAGCCATCAGCCCGGTCGTCACCAGAGGGGCCACTCCCCTCGAGAGCAACAGAACCAGGGCCGAGGCCAGGAAGACCGCGATGCCGGACCCAAGGGCCCGGCGCCGGAAGTCCTCGCGCAGGTCGTGATCGTCGGTTTCCAGGGTCAGGAACACCGCGGCCAGAAAGGCGAAGAGCGCCAGGGCGAGCAGGCCGACGCTGAACGCAAAGGGAGTGAGCCACGGCTCGACATACCGCGGCACGAAACCGCCGGAAGGCATCCTGCCCGACGCGGCCCGAGGCTACCGCCCCGATCGGCTACCCCGAGCAGGATCGGGGTGATGACGCTCGCGCTGGAGAAGATCCGACCCCAGCGGCGCTGAGCGGCGTCGCGCTGGCTGTCGTAGGTACGGAAGGTGAAGGCCGAGCCGCGCAGCACGATGCCCGATCAGCATCAGGGTGAGCGGAATGTGGAGCACAGTGCCCAGCCGGGCGGCGACCGGCGGAAAGCAGCTGAAGGTGAGCACGATGGCAAAGATGAGCCAGACATGATTGGCCTCCCAGATGGGCCCGAGCGCGTGCGCGATCACCTCGCGCTGGCGGGCGCGACGGGGTCCTGAGGCCAGCAGGTCCCAGACGCCGCCGCCGAAATCGGCGCCGCCGAAGAGCACGTAGGCGTTGAGCGAGAGGGCCAGCAGCGCGGCCATGACCTGGGGTAGCCCGAGCTCAGACACGAGGCACCGTCCGTGGCGTGTAAGTCCGGCTCCACTCGGTGGGGGTCGGGCTCCGGATGATCTGGCGATAGAGGAGCCAGACCACGATCACCCCCAGAAAACAGTAGAGCAGGGTAAACAACAGGAACGGCACGATCAGTCCGGGCATGGGCGTCACCGCCTCGGCGGTCCGGAGCACACCCTGAATGACCCAGGGCTGCCGCCCGACCTCGGTCACGGTCCAGCCGGCCTCGATAGCGATAAAGCCCATCGGTGCGCCCAGCACGATGGCCTGGAGCAACCGTCGGTTGTCCACCAGGTCTCTCCCTCGAAGCACCGTCCATCCAGCCCAGAGCGACACCAGCGCCATGTAGGTGCCCAGCGCCACCATGATCTGAAAGGCAAGATGTACGATCGGCACGTTGGGCCAGTCCTCCCGGGGGAAGTCTCTTCAGTCCTTTCACCACGGCGTTGGGATCGTGGAAAGCCAGCAAGGAGAGCCCGTAGGGGATCTTGATGCCATAGCGGACCGTGCCGGCGTCCACATCGGGCCAACCCCCGACCGTCAGCGGCGCGGATGGCATGGTCTCGAAGTGGGCCTCCATGGCCGCGAGCTTGACCGGCTGGCGGGACGCCACCTGGCGGGCGCTGATGTCGCCGGAGATCGGCTGGAGCACTGCCGCGGGTGCGCCCAGCATGAGAGCGATGGTCAGCGCCCGGCGGTGAAACGCATTGGTTGAATCGAAGAGCAGCAGGAACGCGTGGATCCCGGCCACCGCAAAGCCGGTGGCGGCAAACGCGGCCAGGGTCATGTGCAACGTCTGCTGGAACGCGGCGGGGTTCAGCATGGCCGCGATGGGATCGACGTTGGTGACCTGGCCGCCGATGATCTCGAATCCGGCCGGCGAGTTCATCCACGCATTGGCGGTCACCACGAAGATTCCCGAGGCCACCCCGCTCAGGGCCACCGCCACTCCGGACCAGATGTGCGCCAGAGGAGAGATCCGGTCCCAGCCGTAGAGATAGATCCCGAGGAAGATGGCCTCGGTGAAGAAGGCAAAGCCCTCCAGAGAGAACGGCATCCCGATGATCCCGCCGGCGTACTCCATGAACTTCGGCCACAACAGGACCAGCTCGAAGGACAGCACCGTTCCCGAGACGGCGCCGACCGCGAACAGGATCGCGGTCCCTTTCGACCACCGCTTGGCCAGCTCGAGATAGATCCCGTCGCCGGTCTTCTGCCAACGCCGCTCCGCGATGACCATCAGCACCGGCATGGCGATCCCGACCACGGCGAAAATGATGTGGAAGGCGAGCGAGACGGCCATCTGGGAGCGGGCGGCGAGGAGGTCGGACATGGAGCAGAAGGTATCTCGGAACGTCTCAAGTCGCACCGGGGAGCGTCATCCGGCTGAATCTTTTCCCATACCCCCGCAGTAGAGCCTCATAAGGACCATCGTAGACAATCCATCTTCAATCGCTGGAGGTTACATGTCGCAACGCTGGGGTCGATCGCGACCGGTGCTCACCGCTGTCGTCCTGGCCTCGCTCGCGGGGTACGGTTCGGCGGCAGGGCAGGGAGACGGCAAGATCCCCATCACCACCTCATCGGCTGAAGCAAAGCAGCAATACGTCAAGGGCCGGACCCTGGCCGAGAACCTCAGGGGTCACGATTCCCGCCAGTTCCTGGGGCAGGCCGCAACGAAGGATCCCAAGTTCGCCCTGGCCCACTACAGCCTGGCCCTGAGTGCACCCACCGCCAAGGATTTCTTCGACCACCTGAAGCACGCCGCCGCGCTGGCCGACAAGGCGTCGGAAGGCGAGCGGCTGATGATCCTCGGCCTCCAGGCCGGTGCCAACGCCGACACCAAGGCCCAGCGAGACCTTTACGAGCGGCTGGTCGCCGCCTATCCCCGCGATGAGCGGGCGCACTTCCTGCTCGGCGGTGCCTACTTCGGGCAGCAGGATATGCCGAAAGCCATTCAGGAGTACCGGAAAGCGGTGGAGGTTGCGCCCGATTTCGCGCCGGCTTACAACCTGCTCGGCTATGCCGAGCGCCAGGTGGGAGAATTCGGGGAGGCGGAGCGGGCCTTCAAGAAATACATCGAGCTGATACCGGGCGATCCCAATCCCTACGACTCCTATGCCGAGCTGTTGATGAAGATGGGCCGGTTCGATGAGTCCATTGCCATGTACCAGAAGGCGCTGGCAACGGATCCCAACTTCGCTCCATCCCACCTCGGCATTGCCAACAACCTCATGCTCCAGGGCAAGCACGACGCGGCAAGGGCGGAGACCTGGAAGCTGCAGCAGGCGGCACGGAACGACGGCGATCGGCGGGGGGCGCTGTTTACCTCCGCGGTAACCTACGCCGACGAGGGAAAGTTCGAACAGGCGCTGGGCGAGCTGAAGAAGGAGTACGCGGTGGCCGAGAAGATCAACGATGCCGCGGCCATGTCGGCGGATGTGGTGGCCATGGGCGACGTGCTGCTGGAGGCCGGCAAGGCCGACGAGGCCCGGAAGCGCTACCTCCAGGCACTGGAGCTGGTCCAGCAGTCGGATCTTTCAGCGGAGGTGAAGGAGGACACCAAGCTGGTCCACCACTACAACCTGGGGCGGGTAGCGGTGCGCACCGGTGATCTGGCCGGGGCCAAGCAACACGCGGCGACGTTCATGAAGGGCGCCACCGCCAAGAAGAACGCCGCCGAGACCCGGCAGTCGCACGAGCTGGCGGGGACCATTGCCCTGGCGGAGAAGAATTTCGACCAGGCGATTGCGGAGCTGACCCAGGGGAACCAGCAGGACGCCTATACGGTGTACCGCATGGCCCTGGCCTATCAGGGGAAGGGAGATCAGGCCAAGGCTGCCGAACTGTTCGAGAAGGTAGCGAACCAGAACTCGCTGCCGGCGCTCAACTACTCGTTCGTGAGGGCGAAGGCGAAGAAGATGAAAGCCTGAGGGGTCGGGAGTCGGGAGTCAGGCGTCAGGAGTTCTTGACTCCCGACTCCTGACTCCAGACTACCTCATCCCCCACCGTTATCTCGCCACTGTCCAGTACTTCGGCAAACACGCCGCCGCCCCAGTTCACCTCGAGTGCGGCGCGAAGCCCCTCGAGAGCCTCATCCATCCGTTCGCATGGCCTCGTTTCACCAGCGATGCGGAGGCGGCACTCTCCAACCCGAAGTATCCGATCGCGGCTCTCTGCCAGGCGGATCCCGCTGACCAGGAGGTTGGCCCGCCGTGCTCCCGGCGAGATGGACGCATTCAACTGCCGCATCAACCCGTCCCAGACCTCTCGTTCGATGAGCGTCACCTGGCGGCGCCGGCCCTGGTCGGCATTGCCGACCAGACCCCGCCCTGCCACCAGAGTGCCGCTGGTGACTTGGTCCATCGGTCCCCGATGAGCCCGCTTGATCCAGATTGCTTCGAGAGAACCTGTCATCGTCCTTACGTGGTGATAGAAAAAAGAACATGAAAGGTATTGACGCACCTGCGAGTGCAATTGCTGTCACTCGCAATTAGCCGCGGAGTGCACTTTGCCGCAACGCGGTCGCGATGCACGGCTACTCCCGCCATCGGCTTTGAAAGCCCACTCTTTGCACCCAATCGCAACTCTGCTGCTCCCAACCGGTAACTCAAGCCGCAGGCCGTTTTCTGCATCTTGGGCACATGGCTTGCGCTTCCCACCACGAATAGCAAACCCCCAAGTCACAAACTTGTTCCTCCGCCCCGCCAGGAGGGAATACGCTCATGCAATCGTCCTTTGGCAACGCGCCGCCGGAGCAGTGGAGCTGGATGGTCACCCAGCTATGGAACTGGATTTGGTCCGGGATGTCGTGGATCCTCGACCTCCAGCAGATGGTCTTCGGCTATATCCTGGGTGGTGAGTCCCCAGCCGTAATCGTGCTCAAGGCCGTGCTCCTCCTCCTGCCGGCGGCCGTGCTCATCGTCAGCATGTGGGCGATGATGATATCCCTCTATACCCTTCCGTTCCGCTCCGGCCGGGGCCACTTCCTCACCGCGCTGCTGATGTCGTGGTGGGACGTGGGCCGGATGGGGTGGTTCTACTGGGCCGGCATGGGCCGGTTCCTCTTTGTCCTGGCCGGCTGGATCGGGAGCCTGATCCGGGCCTTCGTCCGGCTGACCTGGAACGGCATCAAGGGCGCGCTGAACTCGCCCTTTGCAGTGCTCGACTGGACCTCGCGCCGGTACTTCCAGCCCGGAGTACCATGGCTGGCGTTCCTGCTGCTGCTGCTCTGGTCGGCACTGGAAGCGACCATCTTCACGTTCACGCTGCGTCCGACCATGAACGAGCTGCTGGCCGACCTCACCGGGTTCGAGCCGAATCCGATCATGCTGTCGGCGCTGCTCTACATCTTCCTGTTCTTCCTGGTGGGCGGAAGCTTCGCCTGCGTCCAGGCGCTGAACGACGCGATCAAGAGCAAGCAGTACGGCACCATCGTCTCGATGGTGCTCATCGAGAGCGTGGTCGCGATGTTCGAGGTTCTCTTCCTCTATCGCGAGCTGGTTGACGCGATCACCCCGTGGATGGCCCAGCAGGGGTTCAACCTGGGCATCGCGGGTACTCTAGCGCTGGCGTTCGGCGGCTGGCTCGGTGTGCGCGGCATGACCTGGTTCCTCTTCGGCCGCTACGGCACGCCGGCGCTCATCGCCGTGCTGGCACGCGAGACCATCAGCCGCGAGGGCGGGAACGTCGATATGACGCCGCCGCGGCAGCCCGATTTCTGGCGCGCTCCGATCACGGCGCTGAAGGCCGAGGTCGACTGGTTCAAGAAGGAAGGGCGCGAGATGTTCGAGCTGCTGACCCTGCCGGTGCTACAGCTGCTGGCCGCGGGGTTCAACTTCTGCCTCGTGCTCCTGCTGGGGCGGCCGCTGTTCACCTTGCCGTTCCGCTCGCTGGATGAGGTACTTGCCGCCACGCCGCTCAGCATGGAGCGGAAGCCGGCGGCTCGCACGGCAGTGCCCCAGGCGGCCGCATGAGGGGCGCGCTGCGGGCAGCGGCCCTTGCCGGGCTCGTGCTCGGGTGTACCCCGCCCGAGAACGCGCCGCCGCCGCGCTCGACAATGGTCATTGGCCTGGACGTGTCCGGGTCGTTCCGGAGCGGCGGCAACTTCGATGACGCCATCGAGTTCGCCTCACTCTACATCTACGCTCACATGAAGGGCTTTCAGGACCTGCGCCGGCCCACCGACGTGTTTGTCGGCACCATGGGCGGCCAGCGCACCGGGGAGGCCAAGACCTTCCATCCGATCCAGGACCTGAGCGGGAAGACCCCGGCTCAGATCTCGGCCAGCCTCCGGGCCTGGTTTCCGGAGACCGACCCGATCACCGACTACAACGCATTCTTCGAGCGCGTCGCGGTGCACGTGCAGCGGCAGAACCTCACGCTGGCGCCGCTCAGTATCATCATGTTCTCCGACGGCGTTCCCGACATCCCCGGCGCCAAGGGAGACGATCTGTACCGGCGGATCAACATGACGCCGCTGGAGTACCTCTCCCGCAGCGTCACGGTGCGCCTGCTCTACGCGTCGCCCAAGGTGGCCCAGCGGTGGGAAAAGCACGTGCCGCGTAAGCGGGTCCGGCTCTGGACCCAGGATGCGGACGTGATGGAAGGATGGCGTCGCCATGTGGTGGCGACGGCCGCACCCGAGCGGCAGGATTCGCTCTGGTCCTGGATGAAGAACGTGGTCGATTTCCGTGTGAGACGCGGGAAGGTGCTGTAGTAACAGAAGCGTATACGCGGTGAGCAGGAAGCGGTGAGCGGGAGCGACATGCCCGTCTCACCGCTTGCTGTTTTTGCCCTACGGGCTCGACGGTTGGCGTCGCTCCATGAGATCGTCCCGCACCCCGAACCCGTAGCGCTCGTAGAAGCGCCGGCTGCGCGCGGTGGGCCACAGGAAGATCGCGTCTACACCCAGGTCGTCGCAGGTTTGCAGGCAGGCGGTCATGAGGCTCGATCCGATGCTCTGGTTCCGTAGCTCAGGGAGCACATAGAAGCTGCTGATGTACCCATGCCACTCGGAGTGAGCATTCGGGTTGGGCAGCTTACTGATCAGGCTGAGCCATAGAGTCCCGGCGAGCCGGCCGTGACCGACGGCGACCCAGCATCGCCACGCCGTTCCCGGTCTCAGCTGCTCCGCCATCCAGGCGGTACACCGCTTCAGGAACTCCGGCTCCGGCTCCGCCGGTGCATCCGACTCGGTGCGGAAGCGGTAGCGGAGACGCGCCAGCTCCCGGGCATCCCCGGGATCGGCCACTCGAATCAGGACGGCGCCCGCCGAGCCCACGAGGGCCTCTACTCGTTGTCTTCCAGGGTGAAGCCGATCTTGAGCGTAACCTGCCAATGCGCCACTCGCCCACTCTCGATGTGTCCCCGGCTATCCAAGACCTGAAACCAGCGGAGGTTGCGCACTGTTTCGGACGCCTTGGCGATCGCCTTCTGAACCGCGTCCTCCATGCCCTTGGATGAGGACCCCACCAGCTCGATGGTCTTGTATATGTGGTCCGGCATTTGAACCCCGCAGGTTTATGGGATTGGCTGACTTGCGCTGCCCTAACTTAGCCCATCGGGAAATTCCCCGAGCATATTCCGGCGGGGCAGGCTGCAACCTTTCCGCGATCGAAGGCGTTCTATCTAGTAGGACGGACATTTTCGGAGCGGGCCATGATCAGCTGCAGCTACAATGGATGGGGCGACCTCCCCGAGGAGGAACGAGAGGCAGAGGACATCTTCGAGGCCACAAGGACTTTCCCGGCCGACAGGCCCGCCGTCCGGGCACTTCTCCCCCGCACGGTACCCCAGCGCAAGGCGGCCTAGATCCCTCCTCTGGAGCCACCCAATCACCCCGGTCCTCCCCAGTGACGGCCGCACCGCGCGCCGCAGTCAGAACGTCGATAGTTGCTTCCATGCTGCCGCTACCATATCTGTAAGTGAGAGAGCTGGCCCGGCTCACGCCGGGCGCGACTTTTACGATTTAGAGGAGTGATACCAATGCTTCAGAAGACCACGGCATCGAGCTCTTCCACCGCCACTGCTCCGGGCAGGCCGCGTACCTCCGAGACTGGAGCCGCGCAGGCCGGGCGTAAAGGCGAGTCACGGGGTCTCTTTCCCACCAAGAACGATCTGCCCGAGGCAACCCGGGTCCGGGTGGCAGCGCTGCTCAACAAGCGGCTAGCCGACTGCATCGACCTCCAGACCCAGTGCAAGCAGGCTCACTGGAACGTGAAGGGCCCCACCTTTATCGCCCTGCACAAGCTGTTCGATGAAATCAACGAGGATGTGGAGGCGTACGTGGATCTGCTGGCGGAGCGAGTGGTACAGCTCGGAGGGATCGCGGAAGGGACCGCCCGCATGGTGGCGCAGCGCACCACACTGGACGAATACCCGGAGGCTATCGCCAGTGGCGAGGCCCACGTGGACGCGCTCTCGTCGGCCCTGGCTGCATTTGGGAGCGCCGCCCGCAAGGCCATCGACCAGGTGGACGAGCTGGAAGATGCCGACACCGTTGACATCCTGACCGAGATCTCTCGCGGCACCGACAAGTGGCTGTGGTTTGTCGAGGCCCATCAGCAGGGCGAGAGCGAGGGTCAGAGCCGGAAGTAGGACCGATCGGACGGTCTCCCCGACGCCGGGGCTCGACGCGAACCGGTTGCCGCGGTCTAGCGCCGGCCCCGCTGCTGCAACGCCTGGTTGATCGTCTCTGACAACACCCGGGGTGGAATGGGTTTCTGCAGGAAGGTCAGGTCCTTGAACCGGTCCGCACCTCGCAGCTCGACCTCACGTGGGTGGCCCGACATCCAGACCACCAAGAGGTCCGGGTAGCGGCGAGCCAGCTCTTCGGTCAGCTCCCGGCCACCCATCACCGGCATCACCACGTCGGTGATCACCAGATCCACGGCACCGCCCACCTGCTCCAGGAACTTGAGGGCCTCCTTTCCGTCGCGCGCCCCGAGTACTTCGTAGCCCTCACCCTGTAACATCCGCGTCACCACCGTCCGCACCGAGTCCTCATCGTCCACCACGAGGAGCCGCGCCCGCAATCGGGTCCGCACGTTAGCCGGCGACCCCGGGACGCGGATGGGGGCCGGCTCTGCCGTGAGCGGCAGGAGGATCCGAAAGGTCGTGCCCCCACCGACGCGACTCGCCACCTGAACCCGGCCTCCGCTCTGAGACACGACCCCCTCGACCGTTGCGAGGCCCAGACCGGTTCCCTGTCCCACCTCCTTGGTGGTGTAGAACGGCTCGAAGATGTGGGGCAGATGCTCCGGCTGGATCCCCTGGCCGGAGTCCGCGACGGTAAGCGCGGCATACCCGCCCGGCTCCACTGGAATCCCCAGCCGGTCGAGCATCTGGCCGGGGCCTACCTCGAGGGTCTCGGTCCCTAGGGAGAGCTCACCGCCCGCAGGCATGGCGTCCCGGGCGTTAATGACCAGGTTGAGCACCACCTGTACCAGCTGGGCCCGGTCCACCTTCACCCACTTGGGGCCCGGCGACAGCGAGGAGATGATCGCCAGATGGCTGCCCATGAGCCGCCGCAGCATGGGGAGGGTATCCTCGATCGCTGCGTTGATATCGAGCGTTTCGGGGTTCAGCACCTGTTGGCGGGCAAATGCCAGGAGCTGGCGGGTCAGACTCGCCATCCGTTCGACCGTCTTCTGGACCTCCATCAAGTCCTGCCGGCCGGCTGCACCCAGGCCGGTGTCCCGGGCAATGAAGTGGGCAAAGCCGCTGAGGGCGTGGAGCTGGTTGTTGAAGTCGTGCGCGATGCCGCCGGCGAGGGCGCCCAGCGCTTCCATCTTGGCCGCTTGCCGCAGCGACTCCTCGGCTCGTTTGCGGGCGGTGATGTCTCGCTTGATCGAGGAGGCCCCGACGACCGTCCCCGAGGCATCACGGATCGGGGAGATGGACAGCGAGATGGAGATCCGGGTCCCGTCCTTCCGCTGTCGGGTGGTCTCGAAGTGTGCGACGTGCTCGCCCCGCCCAATCCGCGCCAGAATGTCCCGTTCCTCAGCATGTAGCTCGGGCGGTATCAGCAGGTAGACCGAGGAACCGATCATCTCCTCCGCCGAGTATCCGAAGATCCGCTCGGCGGCGCTGTTCCAGCTCATGATGGTGCCCTGGAGCGTCTTGCTTACGATGGCGTCGTCGGAGGATTCGATGATGGCCGCAAGCCTAAGCGCGGCTACCGAGGCGAGATCGAGTTCAGGCTTTTTGCGGGCGAAGAAAGGCAGACTCGGTCTCCACTGACGGACGTGGAAAGGAGTTAGCTGGCTGAGGCACAACAGCCACCATGAAACATGGTGGCTGATCAGACGTCCTCTAACGTAGGAAGATCGGGGTAAGGGCGCAACGCGTGCGGTCCCTAGCCAGCCCCGGCCCGGCCGGTCATTTTTCCTGCCAGGCGTAACCCAGTCACCCGCTCTCCAATCTCAAGCCCCACCGACCATTGCCCGAACGCAAGCTGATCGCCCGCCAGGCACGAGAGACGCCCCCGGATCTCAGGAGCCGGGCGGGACGGCGCAGCAGCCTGCCGGACGACATCCTGCAGCAGGTGTCGCGCCGGCTTCAGATCATGGCGCTCGTCGCCGCGGCGCTGTGGGTGCTCGGTCCGCTCTTCGGGCACCTCGCCCGCCACGCCGTAAGTCCCGAGGACCCTCACTGGGGCGGTATCCAATGGATCGATGCGGTCGCCGCGTTCGGGGCGCTGACCTCACTCGCGCTTTATTTCTATCTGCGCAAGCGGCGCGACCCCGTCTTCGTGACCAACCTGTCCCTGATCTACCTGGTGGTCATGGCCTTTGCCCTCGGGGTGATGATGCACGGGTGGCCGTTCTCGGGCGGGAGCATGGATGTGAGCCCGGTCATCACCTGGATTGGGCCGGTGATTCTCATGGCCGCGGCCATTGTTCCAGCCCCACCGGCGAAAATGCTGATCGCGGGGCTGCTGGCGGCGTCCATGGACCCACTGGGCATGCTGGTCTGGCGCCATTTCGGAGCCTACGAATTTGGGCCGCTCCACAACGTGTTGGTGATGCATTTTCCGACCTATCTGATGGTCGGCGTCGCGGTGGTCATCTCCCACGTGGTGACCCGCCTGGGGCAGCAGGTGGCCCGTGAGCGAGAGCTGGGCAGCTACCGACTGGGTGAGTTGCTGGGGCAGGGCGGAATGGGCGAGGTCTACCGGGCCGCGCACCGTATGCTGGCCCGTCCGGCGGCGATCAAGCTCATCCGCCCGGAGGTGCTGGCGGCGGGGAACGGAGAGGCCGCCAAGGTGGCCATCACCCGGTTCCGCCGCGAGGCCGACGCAGCGGCCCACCTCCGATCACCCCACACGGTAGCGCTGTACGACTTCGGCGTGACCGAGGACGAGACCCTCTATTTCGTGATGGAGCTGCTGGACGGGATGGATCTGGAGACGCTGGTCCGGGAACAGGGCCCCGTGCCGGCAAACCGGGTGATCCACATCCTGCGACAGGTGTGCGAGTCCCTGGAGGAGGCTCATGCCTCCGGCATGGTGCATCGAGACATCAAGCCTGCCAACATACACCTGGGCCGGGTGGGGATGCGCCACGACTTCGTGAAGGTGCTGGACTTCGGCTTGGTCAAATCGGTAACCAGCCCGAGCAACGGGGACTCGCTGGCCACCGCCGCGGGACTCACGCCGGGCACACCGGCCTACATGGCGCCGGAGATGGCGTCCGGCGAGGCTGTGGATGGGCGGGCCGATCTCTACGGTCTGGGCTGCGTCGCCTATTACCTCCTCACCGGCCAGCTCGTCTTCCAGGCCTCGAACACCTTGCAGATGCTCGCCAAGCACCTGCAGGAGCGCCCGGTGCCGCCTTCCGAACGAACCGAGCTGGTAGTCCCTGCGGCGCTGGATCAGGTGGTGCTCGCCTGTCTGGCGAAGAAGCCGGGAAACCGGCCCGCCAGTGCAACCGAGCTGGACCGGATGCTGGCGGCCGTCGAGATCGAGCCCTGGACCGAGGAGATGGCCGAGCGATGGTGGAGTCTGCACCGGCCGGGGTAGAGATCGTGCCGGAGAAACCAGCTAGCGCGCGGCTCGACGCTGGGTGAAGAGCCAGTCCCACAGCATCGGGTCGGAGAACGCCCGGTCCCAGGAGTTGTGCCCCATACCCGGATACTCGGTGTAGTAGACCGGCGAGCCCGCCTGGTTGAACGCCGCATGCAGCCGGCGCGATTCGGTGACGGGAACTACGGAGTCGGCGGCCCCATGAAACAGCCACGCTGGGGTGCCGGCGAGTCGCCGCACCACGCTGAGGTACGAATCCGCATCATTTCCCGCCACGCCGGGCCGTTGGTAGTGCGCCGGAGGCAATCCGCCACATACCGAAATGACGGCCGCAAACATGGCCGGCCGCAGCAACGCCAGCGTCCAGACCCCATACCCACCCATCGAGAGTCCCGCCAGATAGAGCCGGCTGCGGTCGCCATGAAACTCCCGGATTGATTGCTCCAGCGCAGCCAGCGCCCCCTCGGCCACGGAGCCACGCCAGATGCTGTCGGTTGGGGCCTGGGGCAGGACCACGATGGCGGGAAACCGCCGGGGATTCTCTCGGATGGCTTTTCCGAGCCCGACCTCCGTCTGCCGCAAGCCGTCGGTTCCCCGCTCGCCGGCGCCGTGCAGAAACAGAATGACCGGCCACTCCTTCGCGGGGTTGTATTCGTAGGGGAGGTACACCTGATACCGCGCCGGTTTCCCGCCGACCTCAACTGTGCGATTGAGAAACCCGGTCTCCTGCTGCGCCGCCAATGGGATGACGGCAAGGACGAGCGCCAGGGCAACCATCGCCGGCGGAATCCAGGTAATCGCCAGGGTACGCGTCACCACACCGGCGCGCCGGATTCCTCGGCCGGCTGAGCCAACCGCCAGCCGGTGAACAGCACCGCGAGGGCCAGAGTCACCAGCACCAGCTCACCGATCAGCGGGCTCAGGTGGAGGGCAAGCACCAGGATCGCCGCCACCGCGTTGACCGCCGAGTGCAGCGCGATAGCCAGTACCAGCCATCGCAGGCCGCCGCGCCGCCATACCTGGAGCACGATCAGCGAGAGGCCGACGTGTGCCGCCATCGCGCTGGCGCGCTCCAGGGCCGCGAGCAGCACCTTCCAGGTTTCGAGCGCGGCGGTCTGCTGGCGTACCGCCTCGAGCGCCCGCCCCGAGGGTAGCATCCCGCGCGTTGCCATCACCCAGGCCACCAGGAGCCCGGCAAGCGGAAGCCCGGCCAGCAAGATGGCTTCGAGGGCCCCATGGCCTAGGCCGAACATCACCCCGATCCGCGGGCTCCGCTCCCTGCGCAGCAGATAGCGGTAGCCTGCCCAGCGTCCGCTTTCCTCGAACAGGCCCGCGGTCAGTGACGAGATGAGCAGAAAGGAGATCAGCCACTTCGGGTGCTCCTGCACCCAGCGGCCCAACGGGATCTGCCAGGGAAGCCGGAGGATCACCTGGGAGACGAAGAAGACCAGCGCGCCCGCCCCGAACGCTGCCAGGGGTGCCGCCGTCCGGCGGTGCCACCAGAGCCCGGCCAGGATGGGCCCGACCAGGCAGATCGCCGCGGCCACCGCCAGGCCGGTGGCGACGGCAGGGTCGAACGGAACCGCGGACTCAGCGGCCTGCATCAACGCGGCGATAGTCGGCTCTCACGATGGTAGAGGAACAGCGGAAGCGTCCCGGCCAGGCCGAAGGCCAGCGTCAGCAGCCAGTAGACCAGGATCCGGCGCATGCCGAGGCGGCGCCCTTCGGAGTAGAACCAGATGCACGCCACCAGGGCTGCAAACAGCAGATCGACCGCAAAGGCGGTCGCGATCGGATTGGCGAACATCCCCGCCATGGTCTCCAGCGGCTTGGTCCAGAGTAGCAGGTTCCCGGTTCGCACCGACACCAGGACGACGAACCAGTTGGAGGCGAGGTACCCGATGACGGTGAGGACAAGATAGAGTCGCTTCATTGCCTCCTCCTCCCGGGGAGCCTGTTGCTGCCCAGGATCATGGAATGGGTTTCTGAGCCAAGTCGCAAGGCGCAAGTCGCGGAGTCATTGCGCGCGGCGTTGCAAAAGCGCGGCAGAAGTGAGCAACTCTGCCGCAGGGGGAGGTGGGGGTGATAACGGTCGCTGTACCTGGGATCTCATGAGCCGGCCTCCCGTGCCCGCTGCTCGGTGTCGGCATCCAGGATGGCCCGGACGGCGGCGATCAGCGGCTCATCGGCGGTATGGCTCCGTCCGTACTCCAGGTTGAATCGGTAGTCGAAGGCAGGCGGGTTCTTGCCCTGGGTGTGCTGCATGATGGTCTCGAGCTTGTCCAGCGCCTTGGCCAGCTTGGCTTCCGAAGACTCGGCGGCCTCATACTCGTCCCACAGCGCCAGGATTTCCGCCTTGAGTGCGGGGGGGAGTGGTTTCAGCAGCGTCAGCAGGTCACGCCGCTCCTGCTCGCCCTTGCCGGTGGCGAGTCCCGCGGCCTTCCGCCGCGCCTGCTCGGGTGCGGGCACGTCGCCGCCCACGGCCTCACCCAGGTCGTGCACCAGGCAAATCTTCACCAGCTTGGCAAAATCCACGGCGGGGAACTCGGGCGCGAGCACCAGCGCCATCAGGCAGAGGCGCCAGGTGTGCTCCGCCACGCTCTCGCGCTCACCGTCCGAGGTGTAGGCGCTCCGGTGGGTGGCCTTCAAACGCTCGGATGCACGAAGGAAGTCGAGGACGCCCGCCAGATCGGTGGGGTGCATGCCCGAAGAATCTAGTCGGTAGGACTGGCACTCGGATCAGGTATCCCGCAGCACGATCAGCACTGCTTCCACCGTGGCAACCACCCTCTCCTCCGACGATATCTGCACCCGGCCGAAGTTGAGGTGGCGCTTGCGCCGGACCTCTCCTTTCAGGAGAAGGGTGGGCGCCCATTGAGTCACTGGGTGGTGGAACTCCGCACCGGTGCGTACCAGGCGCGGGCGCCCCCGCTGGCCCTGGCCCCACGCCCACAGCGCCACCAGCTGGCCCGCGGCCTCGATCATGAGGGTCCCGGGAAAAATCGGATCAGCAGGGAAGTGCTGCCGCCAGACCCAGTGATCGGGCCCGAGCTCCACTTCTCCCTCGATCCCCACTTCATCGAGAGCGGTCACCCGGGTGATCTGTCGCATCTGCTCCACTGGAAGAAATGTGGAGTCGAGATCGATCAGGCTGGCGGAACCGGAGGCGGTCGGGGCGTGGGGCATCGAATGCTCCTGGAGGCGGGGACTGGGTGCAGTCGGTCATTACCTGACTACGCACCGATGCCCGCTTTGGATCTGGGAAAGCTCCGGGTCCGGGGTCGAGAGAGATCCAAAATCAGATCGGCGGCGTATCAGGCCTAAGCGGCACTCTGTCACTCCGCTCTCGCAGCGAGTCGAGCGTGGTTTTCGTCGCTCCTACGGTGACTTCGCTCACCGACGCCGCCTCGCTGGGGCCATTTATTGCCGGACGGTTCTCGCAGTCTCCCACTCGGGTTGATCGCGGTTCCCTTTCATCTACTCCGGTCCTGCTCTGCCCGCGTGCCCGGGCACCTCACCAGGTGCCGGTGGGCAGGACCTCAGCCCATTGGAGGCAACAATGCACTCACCGAAGGGTCGGTATGGGTCCGTGGCGACCGCTCTTCTGTTTGCCGCGTCGGCGTGCTCTCCCCGTAGTGGCGAGCGCGCGGACAGCGGCCAAATAGATACCGCAGCATCGAAAGCGACGATCGGCGCAGCGGCAGGGGCCCGCGCTACCCCAGCCACACCGAACCAGCAGATGCAGGCCGTTCTGACCCAGCTCGATGCATTGCATCCCAAGCCTATCGTCCAGCTTTCTGTGGCTGAGGCCCGGAATCAGCCCAGCCCGGCGGATGCGGTGAAGGCCCTGCTCGAGGAACAGGGCAAGAGCACTACCCCGGAGCCGGTGGGCAACGTGACCAACCGGACGATTCCCGGTGCTGGAGGCCCGATCCCAATCCGGATCTACACACCCAAGGGAGCCGGTCCGTTCCCGGTGGTGGTGTACTACCATGGTGGTGGCTGGGTCATTGCGGATCTCGATACCTATGACGCGTCCCCGCGCGCCCTGGCCAATCTCGCCAATGCCGTCATCGTATCCGCGCACTACCGCCAGGGGCCCGAGCACAAGTTTCCTGCCGCGCACCAGGATGCCTTCGCAGCGTACCGCTGGGTGCTGGCAAATGCCAGATCTCTAAAGGGAAATCCGTCGAAGGTGGCCGTCGTCGGTGAGAGCGCTGGCGGCAACCTCGCCGCCGCCGTGTCGATGATGGCGCGGGACAGTGGTGCCCAGCTGCCGGTTCACCAGGTCCTGGTGTACCCCATTGCCGGCTATGACGTGAACACCCCCTCCTATCTCGAGAACGCCGAAGCAAAGCCGCTCAACAAGCCGATGATGCAGTGGTTTTTCCAGCAGTACCTGCGCAGTCCGGCTGACGGTAAGAACCCGCTGATCGATCTGGTGCACGCCAACATGAAGGGACTTCCGGCGACGACGGTGATCGCGGCCCAGATCGACCCACTTCGCTCCGAGGGCAAGGCTCTGGCTGACCGGCTCAAGGATGCGGGCGTCGAGGTGGACTACAAGAACTACGAGGGCTCAGCCCACGAGTTCTTCGGCATGGGCGCGGTCCTGGACGATGCCAAGGCGGCGCAGCAGCAAGCCGCTACGGGGCTGCAAGAGAGCTTCGCCGCCACCAGAACAGCCTCGGCCCAGTGACGGACGGCGGAGATCCATTCACGCCGGTGGATCGTAACTGAGAGGGCCGTGCGCGCGCGTTCAGCGCAGAGGAGCAAGCGCAGGGGATGGTTTCCATAACTCAGGGTAAGGAGTCGGCAGATGCGAACGAGGTTACCGCAGGGGGAGGGAGAGCTCCATTTCCTGGACCGCCTGGCACGCTCGACCAATCGAAGGACATTCTTGCAGTGGTCCGGCCTCACCATTGGGGTCGTAGCGCTCGGCTGTAGCGATGACAACGGCTCGGGCCCCGGTGGAGACGGCGACGTAAATCTGGGAACCGGCGACACCGGCGTCCTGAATTACGCCTATGCCCTGGAGCAGCTCGAAGCCGCCTTCTATACCCAGGTGGTCGCGGGGGCCTACTTCAGCGGAGCGCCGGCCAACGAGCAGGAGATCCTGACCGACATCAAGAACCACGAAGTCATCCACCGCGACTTCCTGAAGGCCGCGCTCGGCAGCAACGCCATCACGAACCTGACGGTAGACTTCACCACCATCAACTTCGCCGATCGCGCCAGCGTGCTCGGCGCGGCGAAGACCTTCGAGGACCTGGGAGTCTCCGCCTACAATGGGGCCGGCCAGCTTCTCACCGACGCGGCCAACCTCCTCGTCGCCGGCAAGATTGTCTCGGTCGAGGCCCGCCACGCGGCGGCGATCCGGGACCTGCTGGTTCCCCGGTCCAGCTCGAGTGGCTCGTTTGCCGGGGACGACGTGGTCGATGTCGCGACTGGACTGGAGTACCCCGCGCGGACGCCCACCGAGGTTCTGACCGCGGCCGATACTTACGTCACGACCACCATCACCGCGTCGGGTCTGCCGACCAGCTAAGGAGCCGGGAACGATGAAAGTCACCACCATTCTTGAAGGTCTGGATCCCGAGCTCATGAACCGGGTCGTGTCCCGGCGCGGCGCCGTGAATAGGACGCTGGGCAAAATGGCCGGGGCACTTGCCCTCGCCTCGATGCCGGTGGCGTTCGGTCTCCTGGCCAAGCGCGCTTTTGCGCAGGGAGAGGCCTGCCCCAGGGCATCATCGATGTGCTGAACTTCGCGCTGACCCTGGAGTATCTGGAAGACGAGTTCTACCAGTTGGGGGTCGCTGCCGGCGGGCTGATTCCGGAGGGAGATCTGCCGGTCTTCCAACAGATCAGCAAGCACGAGACCGCGCACGTAGCGCTGCTCGAAGGCGTCCTTGGCGCCAATGCGGTGGACAAACCGACCTTCGACTTCACCGCCGGAGGCGCGTTCGATCCGTTCAACGACTACCCCACCTTCCAGGCGCTTTCCCAGGGGTTCGAGGACACCGGAGTTCGAGCCTACAAGGGCCAGGCCGCGGCGCTCATGTCGGACAACACCATCCTCACGACGGCGCTCCGCATCCACTCCGTCGAAGCCCGGCATGCATCCGAAGTACGCCGGCTGCGGGGGCAGAAGGGGTGGATCACCGGAAATCAGACCGATGTTCCGGCATTGCAGGCGGTTTACGATGGGGAGCAAACAGCCAACGGGACGGCCACCAGCGCTGAAGCCGCAGAGGCATTCGACGAGCCGCTGACCATGGATCAGGTCAACGCGATTGCAGGGCTCTTTATAGCCTGACGCAAGTCCGGGTGAGGAAGTCGAGGTACAAGGCGTCTAGGCAGTCTTAACTAGACCCTTTGACCTCGACTTTTTTTACCTCGTGCCACTCCTGTGCGGCGGCACAGTGCCTTCATTTCCGGCGCTCGAGATCCGCGACACGATCCTGAAGCGCAGAGGCGCGGCGTGCTTGGACGGCGGCGTAGATGCCGACCGCGATGAGTATAGCCAAAAGGGCGCCAGAGGCTAGCCACCCAAAGTCCAGCGGCCGATGGACCGAGTGATGCACCAGCAGCACACTCGCCAGGCCAGCGGCAACCATCCATCCGCTCCACCGGTATATCAGGGTGGTGGCCTGCCTGGGGGAAGCGATGACTGCCCGCCGATCTCCCCATGCCTTGCCCAGGAGCCGGGTACGCAGGACGGCGCTCCGATCGGGATCGAGCTGACCGGCCACTGGCAACCGGAGCGATAGCGCAGCGGTCACCTGCCGGTATTCCTCCAGCAGCTGCGCGCAGTCGGCACAGGTACGGGCGTGCAGCAGGACCCGCTGGAGCTCGGTGTCGTCGAGGATCTCGAGCGCGGCTGCCGGCAACAGATCCTCCATCTCTTCGTGCTGCCGCCCCTGATTCATGGGCCCTCCTCACGCAGGTATGCCAGCCGCTGCCGAAGCTTCTGCATCGCCAGCCTGATGCGGGTCTTCACCGTGCCCAGCGGCTCGGACACTTGCTCTGCAATCTCGGAATGGGACAGCCCGCTGAAGAAGGCCATTTCAACTACCCGGCGCTGCTCGGCAGGGAGCCCGTCCAGGGCCGCCGCCAGCGCCGCCTGGCGCTCGGTCCTTTCCGAGTACGCATCGGGTACCTCCGCAGTGACGGCGGTGGTCGTTTCCAGCAGCACCGCCATGTTCCCCGGCGCGGCGGTCCAGTCGGCCCACCGCCGATGTGCGCGCAGCCGGTCGAGGGCGCGGCTTCGGGCAATCATCATGAGCCAGGTAGACCCGGTTCCGCGCCTGGGGTCGAATCGGCGGGCGGTACGCCACGCCTGCCAGAAGGTGTCCTCAACGACATCCGCGGCCTCGTCCGGGTCCTTCAAAATCCAAAGGGCGACCGTGTGGACGCGCTCGGCCCAGCCGTCATACAGCGCGGCCAGCGCGGACGCGTCTCCGTCCGCCATTCGGCGGAGCAGCGCTCGATCGTGCTCTTCAGGCACCCGGGTCATCCACTATGCTATACGGCCAGATCCCAAAAGTGGATTGCTGAAAGGAGAGCCGTGGGGGCCTGCTTCCTGGCTTCCTGACCGGTCAAGGACAGCGTCGAGAGGGGCGGTAGGCGTCCGATCTGGCGGCCAACGAGGCCCATCCTTACCCTTTCGGTACCAACCCTATGACACCCGATCTCGGATTTCCCGCGCCCCACTCCCGCCTCATCGAGACGGACAGCGGCCTCCCGCCTGCTGAACCTACGCCAGTCAGCCGCCAGGGGCTGCCCGAAGATCTGCTCCAGCAGGCCGCCCACCGGCTGGGACTCATCTGCGCCGTCATCGCGGGCCTCTGGATCGCAGAGCTGCTGCTGTTTCACCTCGTCATGCCGGCCCCGACGACATACCCCGACACCGCGATCTTCCGGCTGTTCGAGGTCATGGGGGCGGTCACGCTCGTGGTCTCGCTGGGCCTGTTCTGGTACGCCCGCAGATCCCGGCGCGACCCCCGGTTCCTGCTTAATCTGGGTCTGGTCTACGAGGTGCTGATCGCGCTCTCCGTCGGCCTGCTCGACTGGGCCTACAACCCGCCGATCGGGCTCTCCTGGATGCCCATCATCATCCTCATCTTCGCAGCGATGATTCCCGCCCCGCCAGCGAAGACCCTCCTCGTGGCACTTCTGGCGGCATCCATGAGCCCGGTGGGCGCGATCATTTGGAAGGCCGCCGGGCAGCAACACGTGTCCAGCGCAAGCCAGGTGTTCCTCCATGCCTTCCCCAACTACCTCTGCGCCCTGATCGCACCGCTCATCTCCCACATCATCACCGGCCTGGGTCGCGAGGTCAGGCGGGCGAGGGAGATGGGCAGCTACGTCCTGGGGAACCTCATCGGCAGCGGGGGGATGGGCGAAGTGTGGCAGGCCACCCATCGATTTCTGGTGCGCCCGGCGGCCATCAAGCTGATCAAGCCCGACGTGCTGGGGGCGCTGACGAAAGCGCAGGGCGACGTGCTGGTGGAACGGTTCCGGCGCGAGGCCAGGGCCGCGGCCAACCTCCGTTCACCGCATACGATTCAGCTCTACGACTTCGGGGTGGCCAGCAACGGCACCTTTTATTACGTGATGGAGCTGCTCAACGGGATGGACCTGCAGACCCTGGTCTCGAAGCACGGCCCGCTTCCGGCCGCCCGGACGATCTTCCTGCTCCAGCAGGCCTGCGAGTCGCTGGCCGAGGCGCACGAGCGCGGCCTGGTCCACCGCGACATCAAGCCGGCCAACATCCAGGTCTGCCGCATGGGCCACTACTTCGACTATGTGAAGGTGCTCGACTTCGGGCTGGTGAAGACTGTGCCAACCGCAGCCATGCCTGAGCTGGCTGCCAACCTCACCGCAGCGAACACCGTCACCGGCACGCCGGCGTATCTCTCACCGGAGAGTGCGCTGGGCGAGCGGGTGGACCAGCGCAGCGATATCTACGCCCTGGGCTGCGTGGCCTACTGGATGCTGACCGGGCGTTACGTATTCACCGGAGACAGCTCGCTCCAGATCGTGGCCCGGCACGTCAATACCGCGCCGGTGCCGCCCTCGAGACATAGTGCCTTCGACATCTCTCCGGCCCTGGATGAGCTGGTGATGGCCTGCCTCAAGAAGAGGCCCTCGGACCGGCCCGCCACCGCTCGGGAGCTCTGCGACCGGCTGGGACGTTGCGAGGTCGAATCGGTGTGGACCCGGGAGGATGCGCGGCAGTGGTGGGAGACCCGGATGGCGCCGGAGGCTCTGGTCAACCTGGTGGATTAGGAGCGGGCCGGCACCGGCCAGATAGGCATTCCCCTTCGAATCTGCCCTCCCACGGGCAGCGCCGCCAGCACATCTTCCGGTCCATGACAGACCTCAAGACTTCAGCGCCGCACCCAGCCGGCTGGGGGACCGGCGCCGTCGGCACCGATCCGCTCGACCAGCTGGTCCACCTCTCCCGCCTCATGGGTCAGGACACCCGGCTGGTGCAGCCGGGCGGCGGCAACACCTCCACCAAGGTGGGAGACATCCTGCTGGTGAAGGGCAGCGGCACCGACCTGCGCACGATCACCCGCGAGGGCTTCAGCCAGCTTTCGCTGTCCCGGCTGGCGGCACTGCGGGACGCGGAGGCGATGAGCGACGCCGAGATGATGCGGTTCATGGCCGGCTGCATGCTGGCCGAGGGGCCGGCTCCCAGCGTGGAGACGCCGTTGCACTCGCTGCTGCCCCAGCGGGTCATCGCCCATACCCACGACGTGGCCACGATGAGCCTGACCAACGTCAGGGACGCGGTGGCGGAGCGGCTGGTGGGTGAGCTGTTCCAGGGCCGCATCGTGTACGTGCCCTATGTCCGCCCCGGGTTTCCGCTCGCACAGACGGTCGGGCGCCTGGTTGGACGGGGGACGGACGGGCGGGCAGGCGGGCGGACGGGCGGACGGACGGGCAGATCCCGGCGGATGCCATTGGACTCGCGCTGGGGCACCACGGATTGGTGGTCTGGGCAGAGAATGCCGAGGAGTGTTACGCCCGATTGGTCGAGGTCACCGGCCGGATTGACGAATACTTGGCGACAAAGCGGACCGTCCGCCCGTCCATCCGTCCGCCCGTCCGCCCGTCCGACGAGCGGCGCCGGTTGGCCGAGCTGGTGCTCCCGGTGATCCGGGGAGCGCTGGGCAAGCCGGAGCGAGTGATCCTCCACTACGACGGCGACGACGAGCGTGCTGGCAACCCTGGCGGGCGAACGGGTGTCTGAGCTGGTGAGCCGGGGGATGGCTACCCCGGAGCACTTGCTTCGCGCCGGCCGGCTGCCGGTCTGGCTGGACCTGGACCCGAAGGCGCCGGCCGACCAGATGGCGGACGCAGTTCGAGCTCGACTGACGGAGGCGCGGGCCGAGTACGAGCAATACCACCAGCGCAATGCCGGGGCGGGGGAGCGGCCCCTGGACGACTGGGCCAAGGTGGTGCTCGCTCCCGGGCTCGGCGTGATCACCGCGTTCAGCGACAAGCGGAACGCGGTCACCGCCAATCTCTGCTACCGGGCGGTGCTGGAGACCATCGCCAACGCGGAGGCGGTGGACCGATTCGAGTTCATCCCCGAAAGCGATGTCTTCGAGTTCGAGCACTGGCCACTGGAGCGCCGGAAGGTGGAGGAGCAGGTGGCCAGGGAGCGGACGACCAAGCTGCTGCCTCGCCACATCGTGGTGATCATCGGCGGCGGCAGCGGCATCGGGAAGGCGGCCGCGTGGCGGTTTGCGGAGGAGGGTGCCCACGTGGTGGTGGCGGACCTGGACGGGGAGACGTCCCAGGGAGTGGCCGGCGAGATCGCGGCCAAGCTGCCGGGCAGAGCGGTGGGGGCCGCGACCGACGTCCGGGACGACGCCAGCCTGGACGCGCTGTTCCGCCAGACCGTGCTCGAGTTCGGCGGGCTCGACTGCCTGTTCTACACCGCGGGGCTGCCGCCCCGCTTTGCGCCGATCACCGAGATCCGGCGGGAGGACCTCCAGCGCCAGCTCGAGGTGCACTACCTCGGCGCGGTGGCGGCCATCGGCCGGGCGGCGGCGATCATGCGGCGCCAGGGGCTGGGCGGGTCGATCGTGGCCTCGGTATCCAAGGCGGCCCTGGTGCCGGGGCGCGACGCGGTTGCCTACGGCGGGAGCAAGGCGGCGCTGCTCCAGGCGCTAAGGGTGGCGGCGGTGGAGCTGGGGGGCGACGGGATCCGGGTCAACGCCATCAACGCCGACCAGATTGAAACCCCGCTCTTCCTTCAGTTCGTAAGGGAACGGGCCGCCAGCCGGGGGGTGTCGGTCGAGGAGCAGCTGGCCGTCTACCGGAGCCGGAACCTCATGGGTGCCACACTCATACCGCCCGAGGCGGTGGCGGACCTGGCGGTGCTGCTGGCGAGCGACCGGTTCCGCTTCACTACCGGTGACATCCTCACCGTGGACGGCGGGTTGCCGGAGGCGTTTCCGCGGTAGGGCGGTAGGCGGTAAGGCGGTACCAGTATCCGTTTAGGTTTCACTTGACCCTAGACCCTAGACTCTGGACCCTAGATAAGCATGACACTTTTCCGAACATTCTCGACGCCCGCACTCCTGGCCGCCGCGCTTACCCTGGCCGCCTGCGGCGGTCACCAGAGCGGGACCGGCGTCGCCCCCGAGCCAAAGCCCGCCGGCCAGGCCGACATCTACGCCATTGCCAAGGCCAAGGCCGACAGCGCCCGCTATCCCTATACCGAGGCGGACGTTCACTTCATGTCCGGCATGATCCACCACCATGCCCAGGCCATCGTGATGTCCAACTGGGCGCCCACCCACGGGGCCAGCCCCTCGCTCCGCATCCTGGCCGAGCGGATCATCAACGCCCAGCAGGACGAGATCGGGACCATGCAGCGCTGGCTCCGCGCCCGGGGTCAGCCGGTGCCGGAAGCGAGCCCCACCGGCATGAAGATGAAAATGGGTGGGATGGAGCACGAGATGCTGATGCCCGGCATGCTCACCGAGGAGCAGATGCGGGAGCTGGACCAGGCCCGGGGGCCGGAGTTCGACCGGCTGTTCCTGACCTTCATGATCCAGCACCACAAGGGAGCCGTGTCCATGGTGCAGGACCTGTTCGGGACCAACCGCGCCGCCCAGGACGAGACGGTGTTCAAGTTCGCCAACGACGTCAGCGTGGATCAATCCACCGAGATCGCCCGGATGGAGAAGATGCTGGCCGCCTCCGGGCACGGGGCCAGCGGCCGGTGAAACCGCTCTCGCCATCCATCCGTAACTCCACCAATAGCCAATAGCCAATGGCCCTTAGTCAATATCAGCCCCCTCTCAAGGACACAGGAATGGCTTCCGCCAGAAACACGTCGCTCTCGCTCGCCCTCGGGCTCCTGTCCCTGGCCGGGTGCTCCCGCTCCACCTCCTCATCCAATGGCAATGCCCCCTCGCCCGTCCGGTCCGCCGGCGCGCCGAACCCCGACCCGCGGGTCGGGCTCAAGGCCGGGCTGATGGATGCCCAGGAGGCCACCTGGAACATGAATGTGCTCTCCAAGACCCCACCGTCGGAGCCGTTCCTGGGCCAGACCAACTCCGACCTGGCCTTCAAGGGGACCTACGCCATCCAGGGGAGCTATAACGGGTACCAGGTGTGGAACATCGCCAATCCGCGCAAACCCACCTTGGAGACGGCGTACGTCTGCCCCGCCTCGCAGAGCGACGTCTCGGTCTACCAGAACCTGCTCTTCGTTTCCGGCGAGAATCTTGCCGCCCGACTCGACTGCGGCGCCGGGGGCGTGGAGGACACGGTCAGCACCGAGCGGCTCCGCGGCATCCGAATCTTCGACATCACCGACATCGCCCATCCCAAGAACGTGGGCAACGTGCAGACCTGCCGGGGCTCGCACACCCACACGGTGCTGGTGGATCCGAAGGACAAGGAGAACGTCTACGTCTACATCTCGGGGTCGTCCAACGTGCGGTCGCCCAGCGAGCTTCCCGGCTGCGTGAGCGCGCCCAAGGACCCCAATTCGGCGCTGTTCCGGATCGAGGTCATCAAGGTGCCGCTGGCGCATCCGGAGCAGGCGGCCATCATCAGCTCGCCCCGGATCTTCAACGATCTGGTGGCGCCGCCGAAGCATGGCGAGGCGCCGGAGGACATCGCGGCGGAAAAGAAGGAGCTGGAGGAGGCCAAGGCCAAGGGCGGGTTCGTCGCGACCTTCGACGGCAAGGAGGAGGTCATCCACCCGATGTGGGTGGCGGAGATGCTGGACAGCGTGGTCAAGGCGCGGAACGGAACCGGCGCGCCGACTGCGCAGGACAGCGCCGCGCTCCGGCAGGCGCTGCCGGGCATCGTGGAAGCCGCGGTCGCGGCCCACAAGGCCCAGATGCCGGATTCCAACGCCGGTCCCACCCAGTGCCACGACATCACCGTTTACCCGGCCATCGGCCTGGCCGGCGGCGCCTGCGGTGGCTATGGGCTGTTGCTCGACATCAGCGATCCGGCCCATCCGAAGCGGATCGGCGCGGTGGCCGACTCCAACTTCTCCTACTGGCATTCGGCCACCTTCAATAACGACGGCACCAAGATCCTCTTCTCCGATGAGTGGGGCGGCGGCGGGCAGCCCAAGTGCCGCATCACGGACAAGCCGGAGTGGGGCGCGGACGCCATCTTCACCCTGCAGAACCGGAAGATGGAGTTCCAGAGCTACTACAAGATGCCGGCGCCGCAGACTCCGCAGGAGAACTGCGTGGCCCACAACGGATCGCTGATCCCGATCCCGGGACGCGACGTGATGGTGCAAGCGTGGTATCAGGGCGGCATCTCGGTGTTCGACTGGACCGATGCCAAGCATCCCAAGGAGATTGCCTTCTTCGATCGGGGCCCGGTGGACTCCACCGAGATGGGGAACGGCGGGTCGTGGTCGGTCTACTGGTACAACGGGGTCATGGTAAGCTCGGAAATCTCCCGCGGGCTCGACATCTTCGAGCTGAAGCCGAGCGCGTTCATCTCCAAGAACGAGATCGAGGCGGCCAAGTCGGTGAAAATGGACTACCTCAACACCCAGGGGCAGCAGAAGCTGGTCTGGCCGGCGAGCCTGTCACTGGCCCGGGCCTACCTCGATCAGCTGGAGCGGTCCAAGGGCCTCGACGCGGGCAGGATCGCGGCGGCGCGGGAGGAGCTGGCCCGGGCCGAGACGGCGTCGGGCATGGAGCAGCGTGCGGCGCTGACCCAGCTGGCCACCCGGCTGGAGCGTGATGTGAATGCGTCCAAGGACGCGATCAAGGTGCGGACGCTGGCCGGGGTGGTGAAGGAGTTGGCCACCGAGCCGCGATTGGCCCAGGGTCAATAAGGGAATCTGGCTGGGCGTCGGCCGGCGCCCCCCAGAACTGTACTGCCGGGAGGTCGGGCGCCATTGCTGGTGCCCGACCTCTCCGCGTTCGAGCCTGCAGAGCCGCGCGTCAGAGCGAGGTCAGGAACGCCACCAGCGCGTCGCGATCCGGCGCAGAAAGCCGCAGCACACGGTCGCGCGCCGCCTGCCCCTCGCCCCCATGCCAGAGTATCGCCTCCAGCAACGAGCGCGCTCGCCCGTCGTGCATGAAGTTCGTGTGACCGTTCACCACGCTGACCAGCCCGATGCCCCAGAGGGGTGGCGTGCGCCATTCGCTGCCCGACGCCCGGAAATCGGGACGACTGTCGGCCAGCGCGGGCCCCATATCGTGCAGCAGGAGGTCGGTATACGGGTGAATTACCTGGTTCGAAACCTCAGGCACCCCGCGCAGCACTCCGGTGCGCAGCGTCGGCGTGTGGCAACCGTCGCAGCCGCTGGCATAGAACAGGCGCTCGCCGCGCTGGGTCGTGGGGTCGTCGAGATCGCGCCGGGCCGGAACGGCGAGCGTTTGGGTGTAGAACGCGACCGCGGCCACTGTCTCATCGTCGACCTCAGCCGGATGCCGCTCGCAGCCGGGACGTCCTTCGCAGGACTCGGCCGGGAAGAGGGTGGAGGTTACGCCCATGTCGCCGTTGTACGCCCCCGCTGCCTGCTGGAAGAGGTTGGGTGCATTCGCCTTCCATCCGAACCGGCCGACCACGGTGCGCTGCCGGCGCTCATCCCAGACGTAGTTGGGCCGCCCCGAGATGCCCTGGTGAGCGCGGCTGCTGGCATAGCCGTTCGCCAGCAGGTTGGACTCGGATACCGCCTCCAGCAGCCCCAGGCCGAACACGGCGGGCCCGACTCGCGGCGAAAACAGCAGTCCCGCTGGGAGCGAGCTATACAAGCCGGTAAGGGTGTACTGCGGCACCTGGAGCCGGTACCTCGTGCCATCGGCAAACCTGCCGTCCTTCTCGAAGTACCTCACCATAGCCCTGACCTCGGCGGTGAATCCAGCGATGGCCCGCAGCTGGAGCTGCCCACCGAAACCGGGAGCCGGGCGGGGGCCTCCGTGCGGCCCGAATCCGGCCACGCTCGAGCGAAATAGCATCCCGTCCTGCCGGTCGAAGGCCTCGCCATTCTTCGGTGGCCGGGCGCGCCCGTCTCCCACATGACACGCTTCACAGGAGACGTTGTCGAACACCGGGCCCAGACCGGGGTGCTCAGCACCGGGGCCCACGCCAAAGGCATCCTCGAAACCCTCGTCGCCTTCGTCATGGAGTGCGAGGTTGCTGATATTCGCCGCCGGAAAGGAAAACGCGTCCGGGCTGACGTCGAAGACGGTCGTCGCCCCACCCGAGAGCGCGGTGTGCGCCCCGAATCCAGAGCCGCTGAAGTCGAGCTCGATGTCGGATCGATCGTTGTCTGGCGGCGGAGCTTCCGGCTGGTCTGGAGCCATGATGCTGCTCTGATCACTACAGGCCATGACCCAGACCAGGACGATGGCCAAAGCTTTGCGCGACATACAACCTCCTGTCGCTCGGGGAACCGGGGGGCGCAACGGGTCGGGCACGGCGTCTCGCATGCCCGAGCTCAGTGCGGAAGGGGTTTCGATCAGGGCGCGCATCCTGATTGAGCCGAGTTCCGCCGGCTGACGCAGGATGGCGTCCGGTCTAGACGCCCGAAATCAATTGTTGTTGGGGTCTTTTTGAGATTATTACGATCGCGATGGAACGGTGCCGGGTTGGCGCAGTCTCGTCATCAGAGTGCTCGCGATGGCTTCACTATGGGAAGCGGGCAGGGGCCTGTCAAGGTTTTGCTGCGTGTCCTCAAAGCTGCCGCGGACGACTACGGACGGGGGTCAGCGTGAAGCCGTGGCCTGATCCAGCAGGAGCCGCACCTTGGCCGCCAGAACCTCAGGGGTAAACGGCTTGCTGAGAAAGGGGTTGTTCGGGTCGATCAGGCCGCGGCGCACCATCTCGTCGTCGGCATACCCGGAGATGTAGAGCACCGGTAGCCTCGGCCGCTCTTTCTTGAGCCGCGCACCCAATTCCCGGCCGTTCATCGCCGGCATCGCCACATCCGTGATCACCAGGTCCACCGCTCCAGACCGGCGTTCGATCAGATCCAGCGCTTCGCGCCCGTCTTCCGCCTGGAGCACCTCGTATCCTTCACTCTGGAGCTGCCGGGCGAGCATGGTGCGGACCGACTCTTCGTCCTCCACTACCAGCACCACTTCCCCCGCGGTGGCTCCCGCTGAGAGCCCCTGCTCGGTAGTGGACTCCGCCACCGCTGCCGGGACCGCAGGGAGGTAAATCTTGAACGTGGTGCCCTGGGCCAGCTCGCTATACGCCCACACGTACCCGCCCGACTGCTTTACGATGCCGTAGACGGTCGAGAGCCCGAGACCGGTTCCCTGGCCCACGGGTTTGGTGGTAAAGAACGGCTCGAAGATGTGGCTGAGGGTGGCCCGGTCCATCCCCTCGCCGGTATCGCTTACCGTAAGCAGAACGTAGGGACCCGGCCGCACGACCACGTCGGCCTTGAAGCCGGAGTATTCCTCGGTCAGAGTGACCGCATGAGTCTCCAGCGTCACCCGGCCGCCGTGGGGCATGGCGTCCCTCGCGTTCAGGACGAGATTCAGCAGAACCTGCTCGATCTGCCCCCGATCGGCCTTGATCCAACCGATGCCTGGATGGGGCATAAGCTCGAGGGCTGTCTCCTCTCCCAGAGTGCGGCGAAGGACCGGCGAGAAGTCGCGGACCAACTCGTTGAGATCGAACACCCGGGGACGCAGGACCTGCCGGCGTCCGAAGGCCAGCAGCTGGGCGGTGACGGCGGCCGTTCGCTCGGCGGCGCGCCTGATCCATTCCACGTCTTTTCGGACCGCGTCCGGCAGGCCCTCCCGCCGGAGAATGAAGGCCGAGGCGCCGAGCACGACGCTCATCTGGTTGTTGGCCTCGTGTGCCACCCCCCCAGCCAGCCGGCCCACCGCCTCCATCTGCTGCACCTGACGCAGATGCTCCTCCACCCGGCGCTTGTGGGTGACGTCGAGGACCGTGGTGACGGCCGCGACGATGGTCCCGCTGGCATCCCGAATCGGCGCCGCGTTCATGCTGAAGATGGCCCGGCTCCCGTCGAGTCGAACGATCTCGATTTCCTCGCCGCTCACGGTTTCTCCCTGGAGTACGGCGCGAGCGAGCGGCCATTCGGTCTTGGCGTACGGCCGGCCATCCGCATGCAACCCGGTGAGCCTGCCGTACGCGGCGATGCTGTCGATCGGGTCGTCCTCCAGGCCGCTCAGCTGGCCCACCGTCCGGTTCCTGAAAATGACCCGGCCGGAAGGTGCCTCGGCAAGCACGACGCCAACGGGCAAGTTGTCGAGCACCGTGGCCAACCGGGCGCGCTCCGCCTCGAGCGCCGTTCGAGCCTCGCGCTCTGCCTCGCTCAGCCGGGCATTCTCCGCGATCAGGCGCGCCTGCCGGACCTCCTCGGTCAGCCGGGCAATCTCGATCGGCGCCGCGGACTGATCCGCGATGGCGGCGAGCGCGGCCTCCTCCTCGGCCGACCAGGGAGACAGGCCGGCCCGGGTGACCGCGACGAGACCGGTGACCTCGCCCTGGACGATGAGCGGCACCGCCATGAACGCGCGCTCGGCCTGGGCCACCAGCGCCTTCTCCACCCGGGCGATCAAGCTCTCGTCCAGCGGCGACGCTCAGTCCGTCTATCAAGGCCGGATCGACTCCCTCGGACGCCCGCACGTGGGCCAGCCCATCGTCACCGACCAGCATGAGGAGCGCCTGGTCGGCGCCGAGAATGGCGGCGGCCTGACTGGCGGCGAGCTGAAGGATCTCATCCAGCGAGGCGGCCTGGGCCACGGCCCGGCTGAGCTGGGTGAGCTTCCGAAGCAGGCCAACCGCTGGAATGTCCGCGCGAAACGCGCCGCTGGGCCGTTCGGTGCTACTCGACATGGACTCCGTCGGCCGCGATGGTCATGTCCCGGGTTTCATCATCATGCGCGCTTCCCCTGGTCTTGTAGACGCTGATGCGCCGCCTGAGCCGGTCGCCTCGCTTGATTTCCAGGAGGATCAGGTTGTCGCACATGTAGCTGAGGCGGGAGAAATCGGCCGGCCCGGCAGGGCTTTCCAGCGGTCCGTGAACGGTGTCCTCCAGGACAAAGAACGTCGTGATGCCCAGGACGGTAAGCCGCTGCACCAGCGCGTAGAGAAAGTTATGAATCCGCTGGGGATCTGCGGCCGCCATGGACAGGTCGCCGATGGCATCGATGACGACACGCTGGATTCCGTACTCCTCGATCCTATGGAAGATGTCCACGATGATACGATCGATCTGGAGCTCCACCGACGACACGTACATGAAGATGAAGCTGGGAACTTCCCGACGCGATATCGGGCGCCAACGCCTGGAGGACGTTCCCCAGCTGGGTCGGGTTCTCCTGAAAATTCACGTACAGGGACGGCTCTCCGACCCGCGCGCCCGCAAGGGCGAATTGGAGCCCCAGCATGGTCTTGCCCGAGCCGGTGGGGCCGGCAATCAGGGTAGTACTGCCCCGCCATACCCCGCCATGGAGCATGCTGTCGAGCCCCGCTACCCCGGTGCCAACTCGCTGCCGCTTGGTGTTGTACGCCTCGGGCAGCGCGGGACTCACCAGCCGGGGGAAGATCTCGAATCCCGCGGGGGAGATGTGGATGCCGTGCAGGCCTTCGAGGTAGCCGCTGCCCCGGAGCTTGCTCACCCGCATGAAGCGCTCATCGGTGGTGGAGCGCTTCTGGCGGGCGAACTCCACGATTCCATCGGCCACCGCGAACTCGGGATACAAGCGCCACATCCTCTCCCCGGTACTCGCCTACCAGGAAGGTGGTCGTCGCATAGGCGCCCAGCAGGCCGGCCAGGCTGGAGACCAGGCGCCGCCTGGCCGACTCCGTGGTCGCCAGGTCGTGGATGGCCTTGAAGGAATCGATGACGATGATCTTGGGACCGATGGTCTCGATCGCCTCCCGCAGCTGGCCGAGCAGCGCCTCCGGACCCTCCTGCACCAGGCGCGCTCCCACATCCTCGTACACCACGTCGGTGCCCATCTTGTCTCTCGTCGTAGAACTCGAATTGCTGGAGGTAGGTCACCACCTTGCTGAGCGGCTCCGAGAGCGTGGTCACATACAGGCAGGGCCGGTCTCCGTCCGCATTGGCAAAGAGCAGCTGCTCCGCAAAGAGGGTCTTCCCGGTACCCGGCTCGCCCATCAGGATGTTGATGGAGTTGAGGGGAAACCCGCCCTCGAGAATCCGGTCGGCCTCCCGGTTGCCGGTGCTGACCCGCGCGGGAGGGGTCATCGAGGTTTCTCCGTGGAGAGCTGTGGCGCGGGGCGCTGCGCACCGCCCGGAGCGCGCTCGGCCAGGAGCCGGCGCACCGCGTCCTTCAGGCTTTCGGCCGACATCGGCTTGCTGAGGAACGCGTCGGCCCCCGCATCCTGCGCCCGCCGCTCGGCGGCCAGAAGGCTGAAGACGAGTACCGCGATATCCCTGGTGGCCGGGTCGGCCTTGAGCCGGCGGCAGAGCGCCAGGCCGTCGAGCTTGGGGACCAGGATCTCGGTGATGACGATGGTGGGATGGATCCGGCGGGCGAGCTCCAGAGCCTGGAGCCCGTCATCGGCGAAGGTGACGCCGAACCCCGCTTCCTTCAGGAAGTAGGTCTCGAGCTCTCTGACGTAGGGATCGCGCTCGACGCACAGGATGACGGCATTCCCGGCCCCGGTCCGCGACGCGGATGGAGAAACGTGCACTGCAGCCTTGGAATTAGAGGATCGTGGTGCCCAGAGCCACGGTCTACCCGGGTAAGGTAGCCGTTGCGGCGGACACCACAAGCTGACCAAGCGGCCTTAAGAGCTTCTCGCCGTGGCCTTCTTGATGCACGCCGCAAGGCGCCCAGCCGGAGCCGGGCGCCTGGTAGGGGATGTTTCTACTCGCTGGAACCAACCGGGAAGTTCTCCGGCAGGCCTTCGGCGATCGTGACGGCATCTGCATCGCATTTCGGGTGCTCGAAGCCGTCGAGGGTGGCGTCGGCGCTGAAGATAATGTTGTCCGTGCTGCTCTCTCCCACCCCGGCAGGGACATTATCGAGATTGAGCGAGTGCCGCAGTTTCCAGGCGATGATGTGGTCGGTGCACGAAGTGTCGCCGCTCAAACCGATGCCGCCAACCAGCCGGCCGCTCGGGGTATAGAGGGCCAGCCCGCCGCCGAACACGTTGATCCCGCCGATCCGCTTCCCGATCATGAAGTCCTTCCTGGTACCGAAGTCTCCGGCTCTGCCGCCGTAGGCGACATCGGGATCCACCGGATTGCTCTCCTGGAGGCCGAAGAGGCTCCCGCCCGGCTGCACCGGCGCGTACAGATTCGCGCTGCTCAGCGCGAAGTCCTTGAGACTGAACGCGTTCGCGGTATTGGCCTTCTGGGCCGAGATCACCCGGCTGCCGGGCCACTGGTCGCCCCGGTTCTCCCCGCTGAATACCACGTCCACCACCAGACCGTTGCGATCCAGTATGGTGGCCCACATGTCGAATCCCAGGCCGCCGTTCTCCTCGCTGACTATCTCCTGGAGCTTGGCGCGAAGGCTGGAGTGACTGGGAAGAAAGTGAGCTACGCTGGCGGCTTCCACGGTGGGGCCTGTCGCGCTGTCGCTGCATCCGGCCGCCACCAGGGTGCAGGCGGCCACCAGTGGGAACGCATAGAACGAACGCATGTGCTACTCCTTTCGGGTTCGGGCTACTAAGGACGAAATGGAAGGGAGGGAGTACGAATGGGGGGCGGACTGCGGGCCCGGCCGTGAGGCTCAACAACCGAGAGGCGCGACCTGAACCACGGAACACGCAGCATGGTGTTCGTTGCGTATGGGGACGCAAACTGCGGAAAGGACCAAAGTACCGTGGGGACTGTGGCCCACAAGTAGTCTGTCGATTTCGGCGCCCCTCGTTCGACTTATAAGTAGAGGAGAGAGACGGCTTCAGTCGAGGAGGAGTTACTCATGGTGACATACTGCGAGCTTCATGAGGGAGGGCGATCGCTGGGGTGGGTCGTCTCGGCCCGGGACCCGGACCTGGTTGGACGGGCGGCCGGCACCATACTGCTCCGCCGCGAGCCGCCGGCGGAGCTCCTCCAGGCCTCACCGGGTGAGCCGCTGCGGCGGTGCGCCGCGCCGGGCCCGGCGTTCCCCCGCAGGACCTACTCGCCCCGTTGGTTCAGCCCGACTCTCGACCAGCTCCGCCTTCGCCGAGCGGGCTAAGGCGTAATCCAACCCCGCCGGACCGAGGGTGGACGGCTCCGGTCGCCCCGATTGCGGAATTCGCCGGGTGGACTAAGAATGTAGCGGCCGATGCAGCCCGCTCCTTCCCCATCCCCGGAGTCCGCATGCGCCGCCTCCTGGCGACCGCCGCGTTAGCCCTTCTGGCCGTCTCACCACTCCAGGCCCAGCACCTTCGGGACCGGCTCGCCGATCTCTTCATCTTCGGAACCGGCGAAAGCCCGCTCAACCTGGGCGGAACCAGCGACCCGAGCAACCCCGACTCGATCCGGATTCACGGAAACCATTTCGTTCCGGCCGCGGTGGCCAGCAACGGCACCGTCATCTCGTTCCTGACCAACTCCATCGGCAGCAACGTGGCGAACGTCCCGGTGAGCGCCACCAGCGGGGGCTCGACCTTCAGCTTTCAGGGTGGCGTTCCGACCCGGACCTCGACCTCGGCCGGTCCGATCTTCGGCGAGCGGGCCCAGACCCTGGGCCGGGGCCGAGTGCTCGCCGGTCTCTCTCGCACCGGCCTGCATTTCAAGACGCTCCGGGGGGTGGACCTGGACCACATCCGCTTCACCTTCACCCACGCCAACTCGGATTTCCCGGGCTGCGATTCGGTGGCCGGCGGAGACTGCTCTCTCCTCGGCATCCCCACGCTCGAAAACGAATCGATTGATCTGGACCTGAGGCTGGATGTCCGGCTCACCGTGACCGCGTTCCTGCTCACCTACGGCATCACCGACCGGGTGGACGTGGGTGTCGCCCTCCCGCTCGTGTCGGTCTCGCTCGACGGCACCAGCAATGCGCAGATCAATCCCTTCGGCCCGCCGCCCGCGGTGCACTTCTTCGGCGGCACGCCCGAAAATCCCATTCTCACCGCTTCCCGAACCATCGATGGATCCAGCACCGGTCTGGGAGACGTGGACGGCCGGGTCAAGATCAATCTCCGCCGGGGCGAGCCGCTCTCCGTCGCGGTGCTGGGCGACGTTCGATTCCCCACCGGCAGCGAGAGCAACCTGCTCGGCTCCGGTGCCTTCGCGGTCCGGGGGCTTGCCATCATGTCAGCCCACTTCGGCGACTTCTCGCCCCACGCCAACGTGGGCTACCTCTACCGGGGCGGCGACTTCGAGAACGATGCGGTGCTGGCAACCGTAGGCTTCGACCACCTCCTGGCTCCCTGGGCAACGCTCGCGGTCGATGTCATCTCCCAGCTCCAGGTCGGCGACAGCCCGCTCCAGGTACCCGGCCCGGTGCACATCGAGGCTCCCTACCACCGCACGATCGTCCCCACGGTGATTCCCGACAGCCGGGACGACATCGTGGATGGCTCGCTCGGAGTCAAGCTCACTGCCGCTCCGGGACTCACGGTGGTGGGCAATGGGGGGTGGTCGCTCAATCGCGGAGGGTTGCGGCCGGACGTGATCTGGACAGCTGGATTGGAGTACAATTTCTAGAGAGCAGTTACCAGTCGCCAGTCGCGACTCCCTACCGCACTTCCCTGATCCGCCACTGACCGCCTTGGTTCGAGAAGGAGGCACGAAACGACACCGGCTGGCTCTCCGCCCGCCCGGTGCTGGTGTTGAGGTAGGTGTAATTGCCGGTGACCTGCGCTTCCGCCGCGCCGCCGGAGGCGCGGAGTTGCCCGACCGAAAGCTGGGCCTTCACGTCGCGCACCAGCTGGAAAAACTGCTGCCAGCCCCGCTGCTGCACCGGCGTCATCCCCGGATACACCCGTTGCAGATCGGCCAGGCTCTTTGATTCGATGGCGCCGGCGTACTCCGCGACCACAGCGCGGATTTCCGGCCCGAGATCGGCGGGCTTAGGCGCTGGCGTCGGCACCGCCGCCGGTAAGGAGGGTGGCGCCGGGGCGGCGACCGGAGGAGCCGCGGCCGCCGGCGGGGACGGCACCGATTCTATCGCCGCCAATGTTTCAGCCGCGGGCTCGGGAATGACTGTCTCCCGCGTGGTCGGTGCCGGCGGTGTGGGGGTCTGGCTTCGCGCCTGGTCTCGCCGAGTTCTCTTCGAAGACGGTGCATCCCCGGTTGCAACGGAGCGGCGTGCAGCTGGCGGCTCTGGTGGGACGGGTTGCACCGGCGCCGCAGGGTGGATCCGGGACAGGGAGTCAACCGGCGGCGCGATTGCCCCCGCACTATCCCCATCGGCGGCGCTCTGGGCGGGAGCGTGGCCTGCGGCGAGGGCCGGAGCCACAGCAGTCCTCCCCCCACCAGCGCCAGGAGTGCCGCCGCCGAGGCCAGGAGCGGCCATTTCTGCCGGCGACGTATGGGCAATCCTCCCACCGGCAGACGCACGGCTGTCGTCGCCGCGGTTCCTCCACTCGGGGTGGCAATCGCGTCGAGTACGTGCATGACCTCGGCCGCGGTCTGGGGACGATCCGCCGGGCGTTTGGCGAGACATTCTCTCACCAACGTCGCGAGCATCGGCGGCACGGCGGGGCGGCGCCGCTCGACCGGCTCGGGCTCCTCGACCACGTGGGCGGCAAGCACCTGCGGCGCCGCGCGTCCCGAGAACGGTGGCGATCCGGTGAGCATCTCATAGGTCACGATCCCGAGCGCGTAGATATCGGCCCGGTGATCGGTATTGGGACTGGCAGTGGCCTGCTCGGGCGCCATGTAGGCCGGCGTCCCGAGGGCCACCCCCAACGACGTGAGCCCGCTGGACCCGGGCGTGCCGGCGGAAGCGGTGACCGCCTTGGCTACGCCGAAGTCGGTGACGACGGCGACGCCGCCCGAGAGGAGGACATTGTCGGGCTTGACGTCGCGGTGGACGATCCCGTGGGCGTGGGCATAGGCAAGCGCCGATACCACGTCGCGCAGGATCCGCACCGTGTCCGCGATGGGGAACTCGCCCTCGCGGGCCACCCGGGTCCGCAGCGATTCCCCGGTGACGTAGGGCATGATGAAGTACGGCAGGCCCTCCGCCTCGCCGGCCGACAGCAGGGGGACGATATGAGGGTGCTGTAACTGCGCGGCCAGCTGGATCTCGCGCCGGAACCGCTCCACGTTCACCCCGGCCGCCAGCTCCGGGAGGAGCACCTTCACCACGACTTTCCGGCCCAGCGAGCGCTCCAGGGCAAGGAAGACGCGCGACATGCCGCCGCCCCCGAGCTCGCGCTCCAAGAGGTAGGCATCTCCAAGGGCCCGCTGCACTTGCTCTTGCAGGCTCGAACTCACTCGATCTCAATCCGGAAAGGGACTGAAATCTAGAGATCAGGGTGGGAGAAGGCCACCACGCAGCTCGCCGAGCCGCCGATCGAGGAAGCGCCGCTGCGGCTCCTGTCTGGTAAGGGCCAGCGCTCGCTCGTATGACTCGATCGCCTGGGCTGTCCAACCGAGCCTGCGGCAGAGCTCCGCCCGCGCCGAATGGGCCAGGGGATAGTCGGCCAGCTCGCCCCTCGCCAGGAGCCGGTCTATCAGGATCAGCCCCGCCTCGGGCCCATCCCGCATTGCCACCGCCGCGGCACGGTTGAGCTCCACCACCGGAGATGGGTCGGCCCTGAGCAGCACATCGTAGAGCCCAACGATCTCGGCCCAGTCGGTCTCGGCTGAGCTCCGCGCTCCGGCATGGACCGCGGCGATGGCCGCCTGAAGGGTGTAGGGCCCGAAGCTCCGCGACCCCAAGGCCCGCTCCACCAGCGTGATCCCTTCCGCAATCTGCTCTCGATTCCACAGCGAGCGGTCCTGGTCGTCCAGCAGCACCAGCTCGCCGTCGGCGGTGGTCCGAGCCCGCCGCCGCGACTCCTGCAGCAGCATCAACGACAACAGGCCAACCGCCTCGGGCTCCGGCAGCAGCTCCACCAGGAGCAGGCCCAACCGGATCGCCTCGGCCGACAGGTCCATTCGGGTGAGCGAGTCACCCGACGAAGCGGAGTAGCCCTCGTTGAATACCAGGTAGATGACGTGGAGCACCGTGGCCAGGCGCTCGGGGAGGTCCCGGCGACCTGGAATTTGATAAGGAATTCGGGCGGCCTTGATCTTGGCCTTGGCCCGCACGATCCGCTGCGCCAGCGTGGCCGCGGGCAACAGAAACGCGTGGGCGATCTCTTCGGTGGTGAGCCCGCAGACTTCGCGGAGGGTCAGGGCGATCTGGGCGTCGGGTGGCAGGGCAGGGTGGCAGCAGGTGAAGATGAGGCGGAGCCGGTCGTCCTCGACGCCCTCATCGTCCACCTCGTGCGGGGTGGTGACGCCATCGCCCAGCCGCTCGGCCACCGCAGCCAGGGAGGCGTCGAACCGGGCCCGCCGGCGGAGCGCGTCTATCGCCTTGAAGCGGCCGGTGGAGACCAGCCAGGCACGGGGATTGGCCGGCACCCCGTCTGCGGGCCAGCGCTCGACCGCGGCGGTGAACGCATCCTGAAGCGCCTCCTCCGCCAGGTCGAAGTCGCCCAGCAGGCGGATGAGGGTAGCGAGGACGCGGCGGGACTCGGAGCGGAAGGTTTGTTCGATGGAGTCACGAGTCGTCATCGAGTTGTCATCCTGAGCAAAGCGAAGAGCCTGCTCTAAGCGAAGGGATCTCTTCGTTGCCAGGCTGAGAGATCCTTCGGTCGTTTCACTCCCTCAGGATGACAATCTCGCGACGCGTCAACCCCTTGCTTGGGCCACCGCCTGCTCCTGCTGGGCCGCTTCCTGGGAGAAGTCGATCACCGGCCGGACCTCGACCCCACCATCCCGCGCACCCGGGATCTTCGAGGCCACCTGAATGGCTTCATTCAAGTCCTTGGCGTCGATGAGGTAGAAGCCGCCCAGCTGCTCCTTGGTCTCGACGTATGGACCATCGGTGGTGGAGATCTTGCCGTTCCGGACTCGAACGGTCGTCGCAGTCGGGGTGGGCTGAAGTGCCTCGCCGGCCACCAATTTGCCGCTGCTGCGGATGTCCTCGGTGAAGGCAAAGTACTCTCCCATGACTGCCTCCAACTCCGCCTGCGGCTTCGACTCCCACGCTTTCTCGTTCTCGTAGATCAGGCACAGGTATCTCATGGTTCTCTCCGGATGGTGTTGTGAGTGGTCCTCGACAAGTAGTCGTTCGGCGGGCTCGGAATTCGACATGCCGTCCGAACCCCCCTATTGGGCCCGACGCGACCGTGCGGTTCGGCGTTTCACGGCCTCACGCCAGGGATCACCTGGATTGCTTCGGCCGCTACCGCCGCTCCACCTACCGCCGCTTCATCTACCGCCGCTTACCTACCGCCGCTTCACCTACCGCCTGCCGGCAAGTTCTTCTCCAGGTAACTGGTGAGCAGCGAGAAAAGGTGCAGCCCGGTTCCCTCACCCTCGCAGATGCAGTGGGTGCGGTTGGGGTAGGTCATCATGCTGAAGGGCCGGTTGGCGGTCACCAGCGCGTTCACCAGACGCTCGGTGGACGCATAGTGGACATTGTCGTCGCCCGAGCCATGCACCACCAGCAGGTTGCCCCGGAGCTTGTCGGCGTAGGTCAGGGCCGATCCTTCCCGGTAGTCGGCCGCGTTCTGTTGTGGCAACCCGAAGAACCGCTCCTGGTAGATGGTGTCGTACAGTCGGATGTCGGCCATCGGCGCTACGGCCATCCCGGTCTGGTACAGGTCGGGGTAACGGAACATGAGGTGCAGCGTCATCGAGCCGCCGCCGCTCCAGCCCCACACCCCGATGCGGGTGGAATCCACCCAGGGCCAGCTCCGCATGCTGCGCAGCGCGGCCGCCTGATCGCTCGATGTGACCGGGCCGACTTTCCGGTACACGACCTTCCGGAACGCCCGCCCCCTCGGCGCCGGAGTTCCCCGGTTGTCCAATGAAGCAACCACGTAGCCCCGCTGGGTGAGCATCAGGTGCCAGAGATAGTTCCCACCGCCCCAGAGGTCGAGTGCGGTCTGCGACGCCGGCTCGCCATAGACGTGAAAGAACACCGGGTAGCGCTTGGTGGAGTCGAAGTCGGCCGGCTTCATTACCCAGCCGTCGAGCTGAAGGCCGGAGCCGGCCTGAACCTTCACAAAATCGGCGGAGCCCCGCCGAAGCCGGGCGACGGCCGCCTTGAGCCGCTCATTTTTCACCAGGGTCCGTGCCACTTTGTGGTCCGGCAGGCTGACCACGTCGACGACCGGCGGGGTCCCGAATGACGAGTAGGAGTGAATTGCCCAGCGGCCGTCCCCAGAAATCCGGTAGAGGTGATACCCCGGCTGATTGTTGGGGGTGATGCGCTCGGCGTTCCCCTTTCCGTCCAGCCGGCTCCGGTAGAGATAAAGCTGGGTGGCGTTCTCCGGTGACGCGGTGTAGTAGATCCAGCCCTTCGCTGAGTCCACTCCAGCTACGAAGGGCTGGCCGGAGGCACCCCCCGGATTGTGCAGGTCGAACGCTCCCTTGGTGACCAATCTCAGCTTCTTCCCGTCACGGGAGACCACGTACAGGTGCCGCCACCCGTCCCGCTCGCTGATCCAGGTGAAGCTCTTGCCTCCGTCCACCCAGCGGAGGTCGTTGACCACGTCGGTCCAGGCGCTGTCGCGCTCGACCAGTACGCTGCGCACCCGGCCGGTGCCCGCATCGCCCAGCATCACGTCGTTAGTGTTCTGCAGCCGGTTGAGGTGTTGGAGCACGACCTCGTCCGAGCTGGCCGCCCATTCCATCCGGGCGATGTAGTTATTCCGCGGGTCTCCGGGCACCTGGAGCCAGACGGTACTTCCCCCTTCGGCGCCCACCACCCCTACCCGGCCGGCCGAGTTGGTGGTGCCGGTCTTGGGATATTGCACCGGGACGGTGAACGAGTAGAGCGAGTCGGTGTCGTTGATCAGGAGGAAGTCGCGCACGCCGGAGGCATCGAGCTGCCAGTAGGCGATGCGCCGGCCGTCGGGGCTCCAGCGGAACCCGTCACGCAGGCTCAGCTCTTCCTCGTATACCCAGTCGAAGGTGCCGTTGATGGTGGTGCGGGAGCCATCCCGGGTCAGCTGGGTAATGCGGCCGTCGCCGAGATTCTCCACGTACAGATTGTTCTCCCTGACGTAGGCCACGCGGCGGCCGTCGGGTGCGAACTTGGCGAACATCAGCGTCGAAGGCTTGGCGCCGGTGCCACCCAGCTGATGGAGCCGGCCGCCGGCGAGGTCCAGGACCCAGAAGTCTCCCCGGGTGTTCAGCCGCCACACCTTCTTGGAATTGGTGAACACCAGCAGCACCTTGCCATCGGGCGATACGGTGTAATCCTCCACCGACAGCGGAACCGAGTCGCCCTGGGGGACCAGCCGGCTCGCCGGAACCCACACCTCACGCTTGCCGGTAGCCGCATCGTAGCGCACCAGCGACTCGCCTCCGGGACTGGCGCTGTCGGCCTCGAGCTTGACGTAGGCCGCCGCATTGTCCAGCCAGCGGACCGGGCCCAGCCGCTGGGGAGTGAACTCCTCCGAGTTAAAGATCCGGTCGAGCGAGAGCAGCGAGGAGTCGGCCTCCTGTGCCGACGCCGCCGAAGCCAGCAGGCAGCAGAGTGCCAGGGCCTTATTCCACACAGTTCCTCCCGGTGAATGCTTGCTGGTCAGGAATCGAAGGATTCGTTGATCTCGCTGAACGGGATGGCACGAGCCAGGCCCTTGAAGGTCCCGTGCTCGGCGATCTCCCGGGCCGCGCCGAGGAAACCGGTCCAGGCCGCACGGGCCAGCGCGCCGCCGACGCTGATCCGCCTGACTCCCGCGTCGGCCAGCTCCGCCACGCTGGTGAAGTCGCTTCCTACGAGCACATTGACGGGCTTGGGAGCGACCGCCTTCACCACCGCGACGATCTCGTCTTCGCGGCGGATCCCCGGGGCGTAGAGACAGTCGGCGCCGGCCTCCGCGTACGCGATCAGCCGGCGAATCGTTTCATCGAGGTCGGGGCGACCCACGATGAAGCCTTCGGACCGGCCGGTGAGCACGATGCCGGTCTGGCTTTGGTCGATGGCCTGCCGGGCGGCATGCACCCGCTCGACGGCGAGGCCGAAATCAAACAGCGGGCGGGAGGAATCGCCGGTGGAGTCTTCGATCGAGAGGCCGGCGACTCCGGTGGCCGTGGCTGCCGTAAAGTTTGCCGCGACCCCCTCGGGCTCGACCGCGAAGCCGCCCTCGAAGTCGCCGTTGACCGGCAGCTCGACTCCGCCGGCGATCGCCCGCATGTGCCCCAGGGCCTCCTCCAGGGATACGCGGTTGTCGCGCCGGCCGACGGACCAGGCAAAGCCGGAGCTGGTAGTGGCCAGCGCGGGGAAGCCGAGCCCGGCCAGCACGCGGGCGCTGCCCAGGTCCCAGGGGTTGGGCATGACGAAACAGCCGGATTGGTGCAGCCGGCGAAACCCTCGGCTGCGATCGGAGAGGTTGGACATCGAAGACGCTTCAGCTCAATACGGGGTACGCCGGAAGGCTCGTAGCCTCGCCTCCAGATCGGGCGGCTCGGTTCCCACGATCCGCCCCACGGGGTCCACATAGATACGCACCGCGGCGGCCCCGGGAATCCGGGTGGGCGCAAAGGCGAAGCGCCATACCGGCGGGTGCTCTCGAAGATCGGACAGCCCGTGCCACTGAACGCTGGTGGACTGAGTCCCCATCTGGGGCGGTGGGGAGCCCAGCAACGTGCCGACGCTGTTATACGCGATGGCCCAGGAAGCCCCGCTCACCAGCAGCCCCACGAAGGCGGCCACCAGAAGAAACCAGAACAAGCGTGCCATGTGGCCTCCTGTTGAACGGGTGCACGGCTCGTCAGGGTCTTACCGATGCCTGGAATACTACCACCTTGCGAAACCTCGACCATCACAGGACCGTACTGGCGGGCGGTCCGACTCGCTCGATTCTCTCCACCGGGACATCTCATTCATGACCAACGCCGCTGGATTGTTCTCTTCCCTCATCCTGCTATTGGCGGGCCAACCTGGCCCGGTGCCAGCCGGGATAACGCAGGAGCCGGTGGACACCATGGTCCGGGTAGGCGGCCACGGGCTGCACTTCGTCTTGTACCGGGGCAGGGTGCCGGTAACGATCCTGCTCGAGGCAGGCGGAGGGTCGGATCTGACTTCGTGGGCCGGTGTGCCCCAGATGCTGGCCCATGAGACCGGGGCGACGGTAGTGGCCTACGATCGTGCGGGACTGGGTGGCAGTGAGCTCGGATCCGCCGAGAGCCGGCCGGATGACGAGATCCGGCACCTGCATGCCGCACTGAGTGGTCTGAAGGTGCCGAAGACGACGATTCTGGTTGCTCATTCCTACGGCGCGATGCTCGCGCTGCTGAATGCGGGTCGGCATCCGAAGAAGGTGACTGGGCTGGTGCTGGTGGATCCCATGAATACCCGGTTCATCAAAGCCACGGGTGATTTCATCTATTCCACGGTCCCCAAGATTGAACGCCCCTCGAATAACCGAGAGCGAACCGTAGTCCGCATGGTTGCGACCTTCCCCGGCCTGATCGAAGTGGTAGACCGGCTGGAGCCTGGCTTGAGCCAGCCCATGGTCGTGATCACGGCCGGCAAGCCGTGGTGGGGGAAACCGGACATAGACAGCGCCTGGCGGCGCAGTCATGAAGCTCTCGTCGCCGCGAGGGAGCAGCGCCGCCTGGTGGTGGCTGAAGGTGCCGATCACGGGGTACCGGAGCAACGGCCCGAGGTAATCGTGACCGCCGTTCAGGAGCTATTGAAGCTGGCGCGCAAATGAAGTCAGCGCGGGTCCGCCTGTCCCGCCTCATGTAGCGCAGTGGGGAACGCGGTCGGGCTCAGATCCACCGGTGCCGTCACCTCCAGCACCTCGTCGGTCGCCACCACGAACGCCCGGTCTGCCGGGGCCGGGGTGCACCGCACCGAATCCGGTGAAGCTGCCGAAGGCGGGGATGATCATGCCCCGCGCTTCCGATCAGAAAGCAGGGCAGGGTTTCCCGCTGGAGCCCGCGTCCCACCAGGGTGAGCCCGGGATGCACGTGCCCCGCCAGGCCATACGCGTCGTCGGCGTCCACCGGCTCGTGCCGGAAGATGAACGGCGGCACGAACGCCGGGGCGTTGACGCAGTTGATCTGGAGATCGTTGGGCGGGTCGCCGGCGTGGCGGTCGTGGTTGCCGCGAACGAGGAGGATCTCGAACGGTGCCGGCCAGGCTCCGCCACCGGCGCAGCTCCGCCAGCGTATGGGAGGCGATCCGGCCCGCCTTGGCGTGGAACAGATCTCCCAGCACCACCATCCGCCGGGCGCCGGTCCGCTGGAGGGCGCTGTCGAGCCGGGCCAGATCATCGCTCGTGGTACCGATCGGGATCGGGATCCCCGCCGCGCGGAAGGTGGACGCCTTGCCCCAGTGCAGGTCGGCCACGACCAGCGTGCTGGTGCCGGGCCAGTACAGCGCGCGCTCGCTCAGGAGGTAGACCTGCTCGCCCGCCAACGTCAGACATACATCGGTCATCGAAATCCTCTGCCACGTCCGCTGCCGAATCGTGATGCGACCAGTGTCGGCGTCCGCCGCCCGCTCCAGCGGTGCCGCCAGCCGCCGCACCCGATCGAGAAACTTCTCCGAGCTCACCTGCTCCCGCGCCCGATCCACCAGCAACCCGAACGCGAGCGGGTGTCGGGCGCTCGACCTCGCTGATGGTGACCGTGCCGGCCGCGATCCGCTCCAGGGTGCGTCCCAGCCGGCTCCGCTCGAGCTGCCGCTCCAGCACCTCACGGTGCGCCTGAAACAGCAGCAGGTTCTCCGGGTCGTAGCGGGCGAACACGTCGTACAGCAGTCCGCTCGAGGCCTGGACCTGCTTGACGCTCTTGTTGCTGCCAGGATACCCCTGGAAGATAAGCCCGGCCACCCGCGCGATCTCCCGAAACTGCCGGCGGGCCAGCTCGGCCGCATTCAGGCTGGCCGGAATGTCGTGCAGCAGGTTGTCAGGGGAGACCAGTCCCGCCTCGAGCGCCTCTTCCAGCGGTGCTGGGTCGGGCGACAGCAGCTCGAAGCCGTAGTCGTTCGCGGCCAGGGTGAAGGTGATCGGGCCGATCTGCGCCAGCCGGTAGGCGAAGAGCGCCGCCATCCCCTCGTGAACCAGCCTTCCTTCGACCGGATAGAAGAAGAGATGGTGACCCTCGCGGGTGCGAACCCGCTCGATGAGCAGCTCGTCCGGTGCCGGCAGCCGTGACCACTTGGCCTGCAGCTCCAGGATCGGCCGGACTGCCTCCATCTCCGGCGCCCTGGAACATACCTCGCCGGGCCTCGATCGAGCTTGACGCGCACCGCGGCGGCGAGCTCGGGTGAGAGGGCCAGCCGGGCCCCGGTCCAGTGGGGGACCACCGAGGTGGGCTCGGTGGCCTTCCGTGACCCACGCCGTCATGTCCCGAACCCGCACGAACTTGAGGGTCCGGCCCGCGAAGGTGAACACATCGCCGGGCCGGAGCCGGGCGATGAAGTTCTCCTCGACCGTCCCGATGGTCTTTCCCCGCACGAAGCTCACCTTCATCGCGGCTTCGCTCACGATGGTGCCGATCGACATCCGGTGCCGCATGGCCGCCATCCGGTCGCGGATCACGTAGAGACCGTCGCGCTCGACCACCTTGTTGTACTCGGGATAGGCGCCGAGCGCCTGCCCGCCGCGAGTGATGAAGTCCATGCACCCAGCGCCACTCGCCGTCGGTCAGGTCCCGGAACGCACGCGTCGTTCGCACTTCGGCCAGCAGCTCGTCGGGGCGGAAGCCGCCGCCCACCGCGATGCGTGACCGCGTGCTGGGCCAGCAGGTCGAGCGGCTGCTCGACCGGAGGCCGGGACTCGATGGCGCCGTCGGCGAGCGCATGCCGCGCGGCGGCAACGTCCAGCAGCTCCAGCGCGTTGGTGGGGACACAGGTGAGCCGGCTGACGGCGCCGGGCTGGTGGCCGCTCCGTCCGGCACGCTGGATCAGGCGGCCCACTGCCTTGGGGCTCCCCACCTGGAGCACGCGGTCCACCGGGGTGAAGTCCACACCGAGATCGAGCGTGGAGGTGCAGACGACGCAGCGCAGGCGCCCGTCGCGGATTCCGTCTTCCACCCACTCACGGGTCGCCGCGGTCCATGGAGCCGTGGTGCAGCGCGATCACGCCGGCCCAGTCGGGGCAGGCGGCGAGCAGCGCCTGAAACCAGATCTCCGCCGTGGCGCGGGTGTTGGTGAACACCAGCGTGGTCTTGCCCTCCTCGATGGCGCGTACCACCTCGGGCACCATGCGGAGGCCGATCTGCCCCGACCAGGGGAACCGCTCGATGGTCTCCGGGATCAGCGAGTCCACCTCCAGTGCCTTGGGCACCAGCCCGCGGACGATGCGGCCCGGGCGTTCGTAGCCTGGTCGGCAGTGATGCCCAGCAGGGTGTCGCGTGCCATCTCGAGATTGCCGAGCGTGGCGGAGAGCCCCCAGGTGCGAAGCGTGGGCCGCCACCGGCGGAGCCGGGCCAGCGCCAGCTCGGTCTGCACCCCGCGCTTCGAGGCCATGAGCTCGTGCCACTCGTCCACCACGACGAGCTCGAGGTCCTCGAAGAGCGTTGGCGCGTCGGTGCGGGTGAGCAGCAGCGCGAGGCTCTCCGGGGTGGTGACGAGTGCGGTGGGGAGGCGCTTGCTCTGGCGGGCCCGAATCCGTGGCGCCGTGTCGCCGGTGCGGGACTCCACGGTCCACGGGAGGCCGAGATCTTCTACCGGCGCGCAGGAGTGCAGCCTCCGTGTCTGCCGCGAATGCTCGCAAGGGAGTAATCCAAAGGACTCGGAGCGGTGCTGGCCCGGTGCGCTTCCCCGCCTCGCCGCGTACCCGCGTACCCGCTGGGTAGTCTCGCAGCCACTCCAAGATGGGCCCCATCAAGGCGGCGTAGGTCTTGCCCGTGCCGGTGGCGGCGTGGATCAGCCCGCTCTCGCCCGCGAGGTATGCCCGCCAGACCTCTTCCTGGAATGGAAACGGCTCCCAGCCCTCGGCGGCGAACCATTCGCGGACGCAGTCGAGCGGCTCGCGGCCGGCGCAGTCGATTCGGCGGACGGGCCGCTCAGCGACACGGGGCTGGTCGGGCTGCGCCGCCTTCTCTGCCCGCTTCTTCGCCGCGCGGGCGCGCCGGAGATCGACGGCGAGTGCGGAGCCACCACCGCTTCGCCTGTCATTCACTTGCGCAGTGCTCAGCCCGTCATTGGTGATCGCGGCGATGTAGCGGTCGGCCGAGTAGCAGAGCACCTGCTTCGCGTTGCTGAGGATATTCTGCCCGAACCACGCCCCATAGATCTGGTCGAACTCGTATGGCTCGACTGCGGCCGTGATCTCGCGGACCGTCCGGGCGTTCACGGGGATGTAGTTCGGATAGCTGTACATGAAGCTCACGGTCTTACGGTCCTGACCTACCTGGATCACATCCCCACTCAGCAGCGCGCCTTTGCCGCCGGCGCCCCCGGCCCAATGCAGCACCGTGCCGCCAGGGAAGTGCCCGCCGCAGCGAATGAGCGTGAGGCCAGCCGCGAGCTCGTGGGTCTCGCCCTGCCAGAAGACAATGGCCGGATGGGGACGCATGACCCACTCGCCGTCGGCCGCATGGAGATAGACCGGCACGTCGCCCAGTGCCCGGCTCCATTCGATCATGGCGGAGTAGTAGTGCGGGTGCGAGATGGCGATGGCCGAGACGCCGCCGAGTGCCTGGATGGCGTTGACGCTGCGGTCGTCGATCAGGGAAATGCAGTCCCAGAGGATGTTGCCACCGGCGCCACGGACGTGGAGCGCGCGTTGGCCGATGGCGAACTTCGGCTCGGTGGCGACACTGATCAGCTCCGGGCCCTCGACGTCCAGCTGGTTCTTATAGGTGCCCTGCATCTCCTTCAGCGTGGTCCACCGCTGTCCCTCCCGCCCGACGTACTGCCGCTCGTCCTCGCAGACGGCGCAATGCTCGGGTGGAGCAGGGGAGTCGGCGTACTGAACGCCACAGGTGGTGCAGATGAATTTTGGCACGTTAAAAAGTAAGAGGTGAGAGGTAAGAAGTGAGAGGGAAGGCTGTCACCTAACCGCTCGCGCTTTTCAATAGCCCTCTCACCATTTCGATGGTATCCGCCTCCTCCGCCTTCTTGTCGGTCCGCCACCGCGCCATCCGCGGGAAACCGCACCGCGATGCCCGACTTGTGCCGGCTGGAGCGCTGGATCCCCTCGAAGGCGAGCTCGAAGACCAGCTCCGGCTTCACGGTGCGCACCGGGCCGAACTTCTCCAGCGTGTTCCGCCGGACGAAGGCATCCACCTTCCGGATCTCCTCGTCGGTGAGCCCGGATACGCCTTGGCGAACGGCACCAGGTGATCTCCCTCCCAGATGCCGAAGGTGTAGTCGGTGAAGAGTCCGGCGCGCTTGCCGCTGCCGGGCTGGGCGTAGATGAGCACCGCATCCACGCGTGAGCGGATCCACCTTCCACTTCCACCAGTCGCCTCGGCTGCGGCCCACCCCGTAGCCGGACGACAGCCGCTTGAGCATCAGCCCCTCGGCGCCGACCTCGCGCGCCTCTCGGCGGGCCGTCGGCGGCCGCGTCCCAGTCCGCTACCGGCACCGCGGTCGAGAGCATCACCGGCTCCGGCGGGCACCGACTCCGAGCAGTGCGGCCAGACGCTGCGCCGCCGCTCGCTGCAGCGGAAGCGAGCGGATGTCGGTTCCCGCGTCCTCCAGCAGATCGTAGGCGACCAGCACCACCGGGACCTCATCCAGGATCTTTCGTCCCAGGTTCTTGCGTCCGATGCGTCGCTGCAGCTGGGCAAAGGGCAGCGGCGCTCCATCGACCCAGGGAAGCAGCTCCCCATCGATCACGGTGCCGTCCGGCAGCAGCGCGCCGGCCTCCTCCACCTCGGGAAACCGGCCCGGCCAGAAGCTCCTCCCCTCGCGACCAGAGGAAGGTCCGCCCCGCGCGACGGATCAGCTGGGCCCGGATGCCGTCCCACTTCCATTCGGCGATCCAATCGCCGGCATCGCCCAGAGTCGCGGGCTCTGTCCTCCAGCGGATGGGCCAGGAAGAACGGATAGGGCCGGCTGACGTCGGCGTCGCTGGTGTCCGCTGCGGTCAGCCGCTGGAAGAACTCGGGGTGGGATCCCAGGCGCCCATGAGCCGGTGGGCGACGCACGCCTTCGGGTACACCGCTCACCTCGGCCAGAGCCCGCGAATCACCAGCTGCTGGGAGGCGCCGACCCGGAAGCTGCCGGTGATGAGCTTGTTCCACACGAACCGCTCCGCGGCTGTCCAGCTCGCGCCAGGCGCTCGACCATCATCTCGCGCTGGACGTCCTCGTCCTCACCCCGGAGGCGCAGCAGACGCTCTTCCACCCAGTGCGCCAGCGGGAGCTCGCTGGAGGTTCCGCTCGGCCGGAAGCAGCAGCGTGATCGTCTCCGCCAGGTCGCCGACGGCGTGGTAGCTCTCCTCGAACAGCCAGGCGGGAATGCCCGCCTCCTCGGCGGCCCAGGCCGGAGCCTTCCGAGCGAGACCAGCCGCTTGGGCCGGCGGCCGATCAGGAAGTGGACCGCCCAGGCGGCGTCGGCGGGCGGCGCGCTGCGAAAGTACTCGACCAGCGCGGCCACCTTCTCGTTGGTGGCGGTGGTTTCGTCCAGTGCGGTATAGAGCCGGGCGAAAGCTCTTCATTGACGCGCTGTCATCGCCTTCTCTGCGTCCACGGCAGGCTCCGAGCGTAGCGAAGGATCGCCCAGTTGACGTCCCCGCCTCCTCCAGCACTCATCGCTCTCACCCTCGAACCTGGTCTGCACTGCCCGGGCGTCGACGCCGCGCTCCTGGAGCCAGCGCACCACCGGGCCGGTATAGCCATGCGTGACCCAGACCTCGCCGGCACCGGTGGCCTCGATGGCGGCCAGCAGGCTGGGCCAGTCCACGTGGTCGGAGAGCGGGAACCCCCGGTCGAGCGAGCGCTGCCGCCGCGCTCCGCGCACCATCATCCAGCCCGAGGCGAAACCGGTGCGAGTGCTCGCCGAACCGGCGTGCCCAGATCGAGGCATCTGCGTAGGGCGGGGCGATGACGATGGCCCCGGTCGAATCGGCCTGACTTCCGCGCGGCGCCGGCGTAGCGGGTCGGGGGCAGCCGATCCCGGCGTCGCGATAGACCGCGGTCATCCGCTCGACCGCGCCATGGGTCAGGATCGGCCCGATCGTGGGATCCAGCCCCGCGAGCAGCCGCTGCGCCTTTCCGAGCGCGTAGCCGAGGAGCAGGCTGGTCTTGCCGGCCGCGACGTTGGCTCGCCACCAGGCGTTGATCTCGTCGAAGACCTCCGCCTGCGCTGGGCCAGCGGTAGATCGGCAGCCCGAAGGTGGATTCGGTGACGAAGGTGTGGCAGCGGACCGGCTCGAACGGAGTGCAGGTGGGATCGGGATCGGTCTTGTAGTCGCCCGAGACCACCCAGACCTCGCCGCCGTGCTCGATGCGGACCTGGGACGAGCCGAGGATGTGGCCGGCGGGATGAAGCGAGACGGTGGTGCCGTTGAGGGCTGACCGTCTCGCCGTACTCGATGCCGCGGATCGCGGCACCCGGCTCCAGCCGCGCGCGCAGCACTCCCACGCCCGGCTGAGGATGTCAGATAGGCGCGGGACCCCCAGGTCGCGTGATCGCCGTGGGCGTGGGTGATGACGGCGCGGTCCACCGGCTCCCAGGGGTCGACGAAGAAGTCGCCGGCCTCGCAGTAGAGGCCGCGGGGGGTGAGGGTGAGGAGGGACATGCTGGAAAATACAGCGTAAGCGGGACCCGCTCACCGCTCACGCTGCTCACCCTCATGGCCTGTGCTGATACGTCCCCATCAGCTCTCCCTGCCCCAGGATGTGCTGATCCATGGCCTGCTCCAGCTCGGCCCTGGTGGCGCCGGGTCGACAGGTTGAGCATGATGTCGAGCGCGTAGAGCCGGAAAAAGTATCGGTGGGGCTTGCCCGGGGGAGGGCAGGGCCCCGCGTAGGCCATGTCGCCCGCGGTGTTGCGCCCGTGGCGGGCCCCGGATGGCAGCTCGGGCAGCGTCGGCACCGCCGGCGTCAGCTCCACGGTTTCCCCGGCAGAGTTGAACAGCACCCAGTGCACCCAGGTGCCGCGCGGCGCATCGGGGTCGTCCATGATCAGCGCGTAGCTTCGGGTCTCCGGCGCACCGCTCCATTGCAGCGGCGGAGAGATGTCGTCGCCCTCGCAGGTGAACCGGACTGGAATCTTCTCGCCGTTGGCGAACGCCGGCGAGGTGAGCTGGATCTGGCCCGCGACGCTGTCGGTGCTCATCAGGTCCTCCCTGCTTCGATCCAGAGCCGTACCGCCATGAGAGCGATGAACACCGCGAACATGCGCTGGAGCGTGGCGGCGGGCAGCACCTGGGCCAGCTTGGCCCCACCCCAGGCGCCGAAGAAGAGGCCCAGCGCCACGAAGAGTGAGGCCCGGATGTCGAGGTTGCCGTTCTATAGTAGGTATACGCGCCGAGCAACCCCACCGGCAGCAGCAGCGCGCCGAGCGAGGTGCCGAGGGCCAGCTTGGCGGGGAACTTGGCGAAGAAGATGAGGGCGGGGACGATGAGGATCCCGCCCCCGATGCCGAAGAGTCCCGACAGCACTCCAGCCGCCAGACCGATGCCGAGAAACAGAGGCTCCATGGTGGACACACTCCTGGTGAGTGGGGCGTCTTGTTCAGTACCACGAACGATATAGCTTATTTCATCCTCTAGCTTCGCTCGCTGGCCAACCTGCTGCCGTGTCCTTGGAGACGACGATGATCGAGCGGAGACACGTGCGGCGCGTGACGCCGGTGGTTCTCGCGGCCGCCGGGTTGCTGGTGGCGGGCGACGTGGTGGGCGCGCTGGCCGGCAAGCCGCTCGGCTTCCCCTACTCGCCGCTCGGGGTCGTGTCCCTGCTGGTTTACTTCCTGGTGGGGTTCATCGGCGCGTGGAGGGCGAGCTTCGGAGCCGGGCTCCTGGCCGCTGCAATCGTGGGCTTTCTCGACGCCACGATCGGACCACTGTCCGCCTGGGTCGCCGGCCCCGGGTCGCTGGCGCAGAGCATCACCGAACCGCGCATCTTCGCCTATAGCATCGCGGTCGCTACCGGCACGGCGGCGGTGGCCGGACTGCTCGGAGCGGGGGTCGGCGGCTGGCTCGAGCGGCGCCGGGGTCTCCGCGACTCGGGAATGGTCTCCCGCTAAAGCCTGCCGGACCCTTCCAGCCGCCTCTCTCCCGCTCTTTTCCACGCTGCGAAGTTCCAGAATGGTGTGAGTGCCGTCACAGAAGACTACGCGCGAATGACCGATTTCTCACTAGTACGTCTCGCGTCCAGGGTCGGGGGTCTGGTGCCCCTGGACCTCACGGCGAGGCGCGCGGACTCCCCGAAGGAGGACGAATGACCACCAAGGCGTTCATCGGCGGCATGACCGTCGGCGCGGGACTGGTGTATCTGCTGGATCCGGACTGGGGCGACATCCGCCGGGAGCGCTTGAGCAACCGGCTTCGTCCACTGATGGATGAGCTCCGCCACAGCTTCGAAATGGGGCCCTCCCCGGCGATCAGCCTTCGCACCCTCAGCTACGGCTCCCGCATTGGCGACATCGAAGGTCTCGGTGACATAACCCTGCGGTCGACCGAGCGGCGGGGGCCCGCAGCGGAAGGCGGCGGCATCCCGGCCCCGCTCAGGGTGGCTGGCGCCCTGCTCGCACTTTACGGGCTCACCCGCCGCGGCAAGCTGGCCACGATGCTCCGCACCGTAGGAACCGGCCTGGTCGTAGGGGCGGTGCGGCGGGGCAAGCTGGGGTTAACCGGAGTTACGCCGCTGGACCGCCGCCGGGCCGTGGATATTCAGAAGACGCTCTATATCGACGCGCCCCTGGAACAGGTATACGCGTTCTGGAGCAACTACGAGAATTTCCCGCTCTTCATGTCTCACGTGCGCCATGTCGATGACCTGGGCGGAGGGCGCTCTCGCTGGAGTGTCAGCGGGCCGGGCGGCCTTCCCATCGAATGGAGCGCGGTGTTGACCCAGCAGATCCCTGAAGAGGTGATTGCCTGGAGAAGCGAGGCCGGCTCGATGCTGGAGAACGCCGGCATCATTCGCTTCTCCCCAGCTGGAATCGGTACTCGGGTAAACCTGCGGTTCTGCTATCACCCGCCTGCCGGCGGCGCCGGCCAGGCGGTGGCCGAACTGCTTGGGTCCGATCCCCGGGCCAAACTGAACGAGGACCTCGGGCGCATGAAATCACTGCTCGAGGCGACGACCAGGAGTGAAACGCATGACAAAGAATCTCAGCCGTAAGTTCGCCACCATGTCGGAGGAGGAGCGCACTCGCTTCGAGCTGGAGGAGAGCGAAGGAACCCGGGACCGCCCCGCGGAGCTGGACTTCGAAGAGCCGCGTGACCCCGAGCGAATGGGCGCCCATTTCGCGAACCCGAAGGAGGAAGTCGCGGATCCCGGACACCGGGATGGCATGGCGGCGCTGCTGGACGACGGGGCCCATGAACGTGCGGTTAAAAAAGAAGCCCGGAAGCGGAAGGCCCCCGAGCCTCGGCAGGGATCGGACGGGTGAAGCGCTCCCGCAGAACCACGAGGTCGCTACTGATCGCTGCCGGGGCATCGCTGTGGGCAGCGCGCCGGCTGCGGTCCCGACTGCGCTACTCCCTCCAGGGAAGGACGGTTCTGATCACCGGCGGTTCCCGAGGCCTGGGGCTGGCACTGGCGCGGCAGGTAGCGGATGAGGGTGCCCGGCTGGCAATCTGCGGCCGGGATCCGGAGTCGTTGGAGCGAGCCCGCGTGTCGCTCGCCAAGGTGGGGGCCGAGGTCCTCGCGATACCGGCCGACGTTACCGACCCTGAATCGGTCCGGAATCTCATCGATGCGGTGCGCGAGCGACTCGGTCCCATAGATGTCCTGATCAACAACGCCGGTGTGATCGAGGTGGGTCCGGCCGTCACCATGTCGGTGCAGGACTACGAGGAGGCGATGGCCACTAACTTCTGGGGAATGCTCTACCCTACGCTCGCTCTCCTCCCGGAGATGCGGGCCCGGCGGTCGGGACGGATCGTGAACATCACCTCGATCGGTGGCAAGCTGGGCATACCTCACCTCCTCCCCTACAGCGCCAGCAAGTTTGCCGCGGTGGGGTTTTCTCAGGGACTAAGGGCCGAGGTGGCGGCCGACGGCATCAAGGTCGTGACCGTCTGTCCCGGCCTCATGCGCACCGGAAGCCCGCGGAACGCAATTTTCCGGGGTCAGCATCGCTCGGAGTACGCCTGGTTCAGCATCAGCGACGCGTTGCCCGGCCTGTCCATCAGTGCCGAGAGCGCCGCCCGCCGGATCGTGGCCGCCTGCCGACGGGGAGATGCCGAGGTTCTCTTCCCCATTCCGGCGCGGCTGGCCGCAGTGGTGAACGCCATTGCCCCCGGACTGACTGCGGGCGTGCTGGCCACAATAAACCGGCTGCTGCCGGGCGCGGATGGCGGCTCCCGCGAACGGCGCACAGGGGCCGAAAGCCAATCCCGGTTCTCTCCCTCATGGCTCAGCCGCCTGGGAGAGCGAGCCGCGAAGCAATACAACCAAATTGCATAGGAAGGTCTCATGGCATCGACATACGATGGCGTTCCTTCGAGCGAACGCTGGGAGAATCTTCGAAGGCATCAGGACCAGGAGGGAGAGGTGGGCAAGACCGAGCGCCTGGTCTCCGGTCTTGCCGGCGCGGCATTGGTCGTCGTGAGCCTGCGGAAGCGCCGGCTCCGGCCGCTGCTCTTTCCGCTGGCCACCGGTCTGCTGGCGCGTGCCCTGACCGGCCGCGGCCCTGCGAAACGCATGTTGAGCGGACTCTCCCGCCGGCAGAACCGTGACAGTTCGGTGGCGAGTTTGGGCCGGGGACAGGGAACCAAGGTCGAGCAGAGCATCACCATCAATCGGCCCGTCCTGGAGGTCTACCGGTTCTGGCGGAACTTCCAGAACCTGCCGCGATTCATGGATCACCTCGAGGCCGTTACGGTGGTCGATGAGACTCATTCCCATTGGGTGGCTAAGGGACCCGCCGGCACCCGGGCGGAGTGGGATGCTGTCATCCACAACGAGATCGACGACGAGTTGATTGCCTGGCGGTCACTGCCCGGTTCCGAGATCAAGAACGCGGGCTCGGTCCACTTCCAGCCGACCGCCGACGGCACCGGGACCGAGGTTCGCGTGGTGTTGAGCTACGAGCCTCCAGCCGGCAAGATCGGTGTGGCCTTCGCCAAGCTTCTCGGTGAGGAGCCCTCCAAGCAGGTGGCGGAGGACCTGCGCCGGCTCAAGCAGGTCCTCGACGCTGGCGAGGCCATAAGCACCCGCTCTGGCCGGCCGAGCTCCACCGCCAGGTGACCTACGACTGCATCGTTGTCGGTGGGGGGCCGGCCGGTCTCAGCGGGGCGCTCATGCTGGGGCGCTGCCGGCGTAGCGTGCTGGTGTGCGATGCCGGCAAGCCGAGAAATGCGCGGTCGGCCGAGCTGCATGGCTATCTGACCCGGGACGGCGCCGATCCCGATGAGTTTCTCCGGATGGCGCGCCAGGAGCTGGAGCGCTATCCCACGGTGGAGTTCCATCGCAGCGAAGTCGTCGAGGCCAGGAGGAACTCCGGGGGATTCGCCATCCTCTGCGCTGATGGCCTCCGGTTCCAGACTCGAAAGCTCCTGTTGGCCACCGGGGTGGTGGACGAGATACCCGACCTGGACGGTCTCCAGGAGCTCTACGGAAAGAGCGTCCACCATTGCCCCTACTGTGATGCGTGGGAGTGGCGGGATCAGCCGCTTGCGGTGTACGGCCGTGCCGAGCCTGGCATAGCGCTGGCGCTGGCGCTCACGGTGTGGAGTGACGACGTGGTGCTCTGTACCGACGGTCCCAGCGGTTTATCGGAGGAGGAGGAGCTGCGGCTGGATCAGGCGGGCATCGAGGTGCGGGAGGATCGGGTGATCCGCCTCGAGGGCCGGGACGGACTGCTGGAGCAGGTCGTGTTTGCCGAAGGCGATCCGCTGCCCCGGCGAGCCCTCTTCTTCTGTGGCGGCCAGCATCAAGGATCGGATCTGGCCGCCAAATTCGGGGCCCATTTCAACGACAAGGGGACGGTGGACACCGGGAGCTGCGAGGTCACCAACGTCCCCGGGCTGTACGTGGCGGGCGATGCGTCCAAGCAGGCGCAGTTCGTGGTGGTTGCGGCCGCCGAAGGCACCGAGGCGGGCATGGCCATCAACGTGGTCCTGTTGAAGGAAGACCTGGCTCAGAACAGGAACTCGATGCCCAGCCGCAGCAAGCGAGGTGGGCCGTACGCGAAGAGTGGTTGAGTGAAATCCCTGGCAGCTGACAGGTACAGTGGGTACAGCTCTTCCCGTCCCTCGATATATCCATTCCCGTCGGTATCGGCGAAGGCCCGGTAGCGCATCGACTCGTAGGGGATCTCCTCCGGGTGAGCCTGGTACGCCGCCTCCGCTAGAGCTTCAACGCCCTCGACATCGGGACCGGGTTGCCCAGTGTCCCTCCGCACCGCAACGATATTCCGCCGGTTCAGCAGGTTTCTGACATCCAGATATACCCCGCCACGCACCGCGCCGAGCCTCAGCGGCCTGCGGACCAGCAGATCGATCGTCATCGTGGCCGGCAGCCGTGCGTCGTTCGGCAGGCCGAGCAATGAATCACCGGCCGGGGTGCTGCGGGAGAACGGCAACCCCGAGCTGAGCCGCACGATCGCGGCGCTCTCCAGTCCCGCCAGCAACCGCGCGCCGAGCAGGCGGGGCCCGGTTTCAGCCGGCACCCGGCTCCGGAGAATGACCGTGGCCGTGTGGCGGCGGTCGTAGTCGAGCGGAAACTCGGCCCGGGCCGGGCGGATAGTGTCTCCAGTGACCGGATCAACCGAGATCAGACGGTTCAGCAGAAATGCGTCGGTCGCGGTCGCGGTGGCCTGTTGCAGGGTGTACGCTACCCTTACACCGAACCAGCCACGCAGCTCTCGCTCGAACAGCAGCTCCGCTCCCTTGACGCTTCCCGCGTCCGCGTTTCCGAAGATGGTGGAATCCGGATCGAGCCCCAGCGGCACCGACGCTACCAGGCCGTCGAGTCGTTTCGCGTAGACCCCGAGCCGAAGTGAGGTGACCGGTGTAGGGCGGAGTCGCAGGCTGAACTCGTATTGCGTGGCCTCTTCAAAGCCGATATTGGGGTTGCCGCGACGGAACCGTCCCGTCCTGGTGGTGTCGTCGAACGCGGCGTCGGCCAGGTACTGATAATCGGGAGCCTGCGCGAACCTCCCGTAGCTGGCCACGAACGTGGCCTTGGCGAGGACGGTTGACACTGCAAAGCGCGGGCTGAGCCGGCGGCGGGAGCCGCGCGATTCGGCCGCAAGCTCGCTGCCGGCATTGAACTGGTCGTACCGCAGGCCTGCGGTAAACGCGAGATCCGCCAGTCGGATCTGGGTCTCGAGGTATCCGGCGGCGCTGGCGGGAGAGAAGCTGGAGATGGCGGCCGGCGGCACATCCCCGCCCACCGGCAGATATCCCAGAGCACGCTGGAAGGTGCGAACCTGCTGCCGCGTCAGCTCGGCCCCGGCGTAGAGATCCACCTGCTCGCTCGCTCCGTAGGTTATATCGAGCTGTCCTCGGGTCTCGCCGAATCGGCTCCAGCCCAGCTCGCCACGTGAGCCGTGGCCCATGAAAAAGGCGGGCACTCCCCAGGGTGTGGCGGTGCTCAGGTCGGGCACCAGGAGACCCGCGATCGGAGCGTCGGCCGCATCCTGGGCCCGGGCCATATCCTCACCCAGGAAGTGGAATCGCCGGCCGGTGAGTGCGCCCACTGCGTAGTCCACCTCTCCATCCAGCGTGCCGCGCAGAAAGTCCCGGGTGAACCGGCCTACCCGGAGATCCGCGATCAGGGTTTTGCGGCCGGGCCTGCTGGCGTACTGTACGTGGCCGGTGAACAGATCTCCCCGGAGGCGCCGCGCCGGCGCAAAGTCCAGGTCGTACTTGTACGCGTGGTCATACAGCAGGCCCTGATCTTCAGAGTGGATACCCAGCGTGCGCAGAGTAAGTTGATCGGTCAGCGGCAGCGTGATCTTGCCCAGCGCGGTCCACTGCTCGCCGCTGTTATGGGGCAGCATCGTGGGAGACGCGTTTCGGGGATCCAGGGGCTCGGTTGGTCCCGGCGCGTTTACCGGATCAGCGTCGAGCCTGCCCGATATGTCGATGGCAGCCACCGCTCCAACTCGCCCGACGATTGGACCATCGGCCTGTGCGACGAACCGGTCCAGGCCCAGGTCCCAGCTTCCGCCGAACGGGCGATCGGTCTCGTAGCCCAGGCGGCCCTGCCAGCGGTTTCCCGGCTCCTTGGTCACCACGTTGACCAGGCCGGAGAGTGCCTGGCCGTAGCGGGCGGAGAAGCCGTTGGTGACGAGAGACGCCTCACTCAGCACGTCGGGAGGTATTAGCAGGCCGAGCCCACCGTTGGCCGCGTCGAGCTGGTTCTTTACGCCGAGGCCATCCAGGATGAACGATTCCTCGCCCAGCCTGCCACCGCGATAGCTCTGACCCACGCTCCCCGCCGACAGGGCCAGTGCCTCCTCCAGCGAGCTCACCGGCAGCTCGCGCAGGTCCTCCGCGCTGATCTTCTGCTCGGTTGCGGTGGCAAGAGGGTCGAGCAGCGGGTCCACCGGAGCCGTCACCACCAGCGGGGCCAGCTGGAGCGGGTTTGTCTCCAGTGAGAAGTCCAGCGTGGCGGTCGCGCCGGCGCGGACGAAGACGCTGTCCTGTACCACGCTCCGATAGCCGATGTGACGAGCCGCGATGCGGTGCCAACCACTGCGTATGCCACGGACCCGGTACATGCCCGCCGTGTCGGCAACAGCCCGGAACCGGTCATCCACCAGCACCTGCGCATCCGACAGACCCAGCCCAGACTGGGCGTCGAGCACCCGGCCCGCAACGGCCCCCTCGGCCTGAGCGATGGCGGCGCGCGGAGCCACGACGGCCAAGGCCGACGCAGTCACAGCCAACCAGGCCGCCTGGCGGATCACGGTAGACCGTACAGATACAGGTCGCCTGCCCGGCTCACTAGCGTGTCAGGTGGCAGAGTGTCCTCCACATCGCGAATAATGAGCAGTGGATAAACCTCAACGACCACAGCAGAGCCGGAGGGCGAGATCTGGGGACGCCGGGATAATCCCGGTCCATCCAACACCACATCGGTTCCCGAACCGGTGTTTACAACGTGCAGCACCCCACCACTGTCCCACTGCATGGGCCCAAATGACGGCTCGATTCCGTAGGTCACTCGGCCGCCTACGACTGCGGCCAGCCGGTCTCCCACCACGTTAACGTCCCGCGCCATTCCCGCGGCGCCAAAATCGTGTGCGATGGCCACGGCGCCGGTGGACAGCGTGCGGCGATAGACCCGCGAATCCCCACTCAGGGTGTAGTAGATCTCGTCGGAGTTGTTCCCGACCGACACCCCGGAGGCGTTCTCGGTTCCGGGAATCCGCTGGGGGGTATTACCCGGCGAACGCAGATCCAAAGACACCACGTCGAGACCGGTGGCCAACGTGTCCCATGTACTGCAGGTGTCACAGGTGGGTCGGAAGTCCACTCGCTCACCCAGGTACAACAGGGCCTCCGGACTCAACCAGCGTAGCTGCGAGGCGCCGGAGTGGAGCCTCCCGTCAGGCAGGGTATAGGGCAGAGACTTGAGAAGGGTGCGAGTCTCCGGGTTCAAATGAGGGCTCACCGAGATCGCGGCACTTCCTGGCGGGATGGCGCCGACGTGAGAGCCGAGTGCCACGAACGCCAGCCGGCCATCGGGTCCCGGTGACGGAGACTCGATGGCGTCGGTAGCGCCGGTCCCGGCGGTTGTAAGGTCGCACGTCTGCTGCCGCTGGCGTCCTCCAGTAGCAGGAATGAGGGAGAAGCACACGTCCTTGTCGCTACGGCCCAGCTGCTGGGAGGAGTAGACGATGCCGGTGCCATCAGGCAGCCAGGCCGCTCCCCGGTCGGGCCCCCGATTGAACGTCAACTGTACCGGAGGTGCTCCGTCGAACGGCAGGTCGGTTCCGGTAGGGGGTGCGACAAAAGCGTCCGTATGCCCGCATCCGAGCAGCGGGAGCAGGACCAACAGGGCACGTAGTTTTCCGGGGTCCCGCTGCACCGCTAGTCTGGCCATATGTGTCATTACTGTGTCGGGAGGGGCGCTGATCGTCAGGGGGACGCCCACCTGGCAGGGCGGCGCACAGGCCGCCATCCCCCCAACTGGTTGCGCTTGCATAGCCTCGGAGGGAAGGAGATCATGGAGCTATGAACGGCTGGATTGGTACCGCCGCAGGCCTCGAGACACCGGTCCCGCTGGTGGACCTCGATCGCCTCGAGCGTAATCTGGAGCGAATGGCCGCCTACGCCAGGTCGCACCGGCTGGCACTCCGGCCTCATACCAAGACCCACAAATCTCCCCGCATTGCCGCCGAGCAACTACGCCAAGGAGCCGTCGGACTCACCTGCGCCACACCGCTGGAGGTGGAGGTGATGGCTGAGGTCGCCGATGACGTTCTCCTGGCGTATCCGCCGGTGGGCCCTTCGAAGCTCAAGCGGTTGATGGAGCTCCCCGGCGGGCTCGATCTCACGGTGGCCCTCGACTCGATCAGTGTGGCGGAGCAGCTGGCACGGGTGGCCCGGGAGCGGGGCCGGACAGTGGGAGTGTATCTGGAGCTGGATCTGGGATTGCACCGGGTTGGCCTCTCCGCGCTGGACGACGTCCTGGCTCTGGCCCGCCGGGTGGCCGCGATGCCACCCTTGGTATATCGCGGCATCACCTTCTATCCGGGGCATATCCGGGGTCCGGTCGGCGAACACGCCGCCGAGCTCGAGCGACTCCGCACCACGCTTGGAGCATCGATTGCCCGATTGAAGCAGGCCGGCCTCGAGCCGGCCGTGGTGAGTGGTGGTTCGACGCCGACTGTGTGGCGGACCCACGAGATTGATGGTGTGACAGAGTTCCGGCCGGGCACCTACGTCTACAACGACCGGATCACGGCCCAGATCGGCGCCTGCCAGTGGACCGACTGCGCTCTCACCGTGCTCGCCACCGTCGTGAGCACCGCTGTTCCCGGCCAGGCGGTGATCGACGCCGGCAGCAAGGCTCTGGGCCGTGAGCCGCCCAGCCGGGAAGGAGATGGGTTCGGTGCTCTGCTGGACCGGCCCGAGGTCACCGTGCAGAGACTTTCGGAGGAGCACGGGATCCTCGACCTCCGGGACAGCAACTGGCGCCCCGAGGTCGGCGAGCAGGTGCGCGTGGTGCCCAACCACGTCTGTATCGCCGTGCACCTGCACGAAGTGATCTACGGAGTCCGCGGAAGCCAAGTAGAAACCAGCTGGCCGGTGGTGGCACGGGGCAGACAACCGCTGGTGAAGAGTCGAGAGTCCAGGGTCTAGAAAGCGATGGACCCTTGACCCCTGACCCTTGACCCTAGTTCCTTCGACCTCGATGCTCCTCAGACGTTTCTACGATCCCAAGCTTGCCCAGGCCAGCTATCTCGTCGGTTGCAGCTCCACCGGTGAGGCGCTGGTAGTCGATCCGAACCGGGACATCGACCCCTATCTCCAGGCGGCCGATGCCGAGGGAATGAGGGTCGCACACGTGACCGAGACCCACATCCACGCCGACTTCGTGTCCGGCGCCCGCGAGCTGGCCCACCGCGCCGGCGCGCGCCTGTATCTGTCGGACGCCGGCGGAGACAGCTGGCGCTACGGCTACTCCGGCGAGGCGGGAGCGACGCCGTTGCACGAGGGATCGCGGGTGCAGGTTGGCACGGTGGAGGTGCAGGTGATGCACACTCCGGGACACACCCCCGAGCACCTGTGCCTGCTGGTCACCGATACCACGACCGCCACCGAGCCGATGGGCGCATTCACCGGAGATTTCGTGTTCGTGGGAGACGTTGGCCGGCCCGATTTGCTCGAGCGTGCCGCCCGGATGCGGGGCACAATGGAGGACAGCGCCCGCCAGTTGTTCCAATCGCTGCAGCGGTTCCGCGCCCAGCCCGATTACCTCCAGATCTGGCCAGGACATGGGGCGGGGTCGGCTTGCGGCAAGTCGCTCGGCGCGGTGCCGCAGAGCACGCTGGGGTACGAGAAACGCTTCAACTGGGCCTTCGGTATTGCCGACGAATCGGAGTTCGTGCGCGCGGTACTCGCGGGGCAACCCGACCCTCCCCGCTACTTCGCCGAGATGAAGCGCATCAATCAATCCGGCCCCCGTCTCCTGGGCGGCCTCCGCCGGCCGGCCCGGCTTCCGGTGGGAACCCTTGCCAGCGTGCTGGAGCAGGGCGGAACCGTGGTGGACACCCGGCAGGCGCCGGAGTTCGTGCTGGGTGCAGTACCCGGAACAATCAACATCCCGGGCAACCGGGCCTTCACCACCTGGGCCGGCTCGCTGCTTGCCTACGAGCGAGACTTCTATCTCATCCTCGACGATCGCAGAGTGCACACGGCAGACGAGCTGGTGCGGGATCTCGCCGGAATCGGGCTCGATCGCCTGGCGGGGTACTTCGGTACCGAGGTCGTGGAGGCGTGGCGCACCTCGAGAGGACATCTTCAGTCCACGCCAACTCTGACACTGGTGGACGTCGTGGCCCAGCTCGAGGCCAATCACGCCGTGCTGCTCGACGTCCGCGCCGAACGGGAGTGGGCGCAGGGCCACGCGCCGGGGTCGCTCAATCTGCCGGTCGGCGACCTGGAGCAGCGCCTTAATGAGGTCCCGCGGGATCGTTCCCTCATCGTGCACTGCCAGACCGGGGCCCGCGCAGCCATGGCAGCCAGTCTCCTGCAGTCACGCGGGTTCCGTGATGTGAGGCTGTTCCCCGGTGGGTTTGCCGAATGGCACGCGGCGGGGAAGGAGGTGGAAAGAGAATAGGCACTCAGTTGCGGCAGGGTTGATGGTAGCAGACAGCTGTGTCATCCTGAGTGCAGCGAAGGATCTGCCGAAATGGGCCGGGATCGCTCTTACTACGTCTACCTCATGGCGAGTCACTCTCAAGTCCTCTACATTGGCACGACATCCGACTTGTTGCGGCGTGTATACCAGCACGAGGCAGGGCTCCTGCGAGGGTTTACGTCAAGATAAGGTTGGTTTCAGGTCCTGACGGGGCAGATCCTTCGCTTCGCTCAGGATGACAACTCTCCGAAAAGGGACCGTCCATGCTCAAGGAGTTCAAGGCGTTCATCATGCGCGGCAACGTGCTCGATCTTGCCGTGGGCATCATCATCGGGGGCGCGTTCGGTACCATCGTGAAGTCACTGGTGGACGACGTGATCATGCCCCCCATCGGGCTGGCGCTGGGCAACGTCGATTTCGCCAACCTGTTCCTGCTGCTGAAGGCGGGGCCGAAGGGAGCGCCGCCCTACGCGACGCTGGCCGATGCCCAGGCCGCGGGAGCAGTCACCCTGAACTACGGCATGTTCATCAACAGTGTGGTGGCGTTCCTCATCGTCGCGTTTGCCATCTTCCTGGTGGTTCGGGCGGCGAACCGGCTGCGCCCGCCGGAGGCGGCCGCTGCGCCGAACACCAAGGACTGCCCCTACTGCCGGATGCCTATTCCGGTGGGGGCGGTGCGCTGTCCCCAGTGCACCTCGGAGCTAAAGTAGACTTTGTTACATAAAGTACTTGATGATCCTGAGATTTGCCGCTAGACTGCAGCCATGACCATTCCGAGACCGACCCCGAGGGATCCGGCGGCCGCGCCGGCCCTCCACGCCCGGGCGATGGACAACCTGTCCTTCATCCGCTCGACCATGGAGCGGGCCACCGCCTTCACCGCGGTGCCGGGTTGGGGCGGGGTGGCCATGGGCGTGACGGCCCTGGCCGCCACGGCGCTGGCGCAACGAGCCGGCAGCCAGGGGGAATGGCTCACGATGTGGCTCGGAGCCTCGGTGCTGGCGCTCGCCATCGGTGGGTGGTCCATGCTGGTGAAGGCCAGAAGGGCAGGGACCTCGGTGTTTTCCTATTCCGGCCGGCGATTCGTCCTCAGCTATGTCCCCCCGCTGGTAGTAGGCGCCCTGCTCACCCTGGTCCTGGTGCGCGCGGGGCTGTACAGCGCACTGCCCGGCACCTGGCTCCTCCTCTACGGTACCGGTGTGGTGACCGGCGGCGCCTTCTCGGTGCGAGTGGTCCCCATCATGGGCCTTTGCTTCATGGCGCTCGGCGCCGTCGCGCTCCTGGCTCCACCGGTTTGGGGCGATTGGCTGATGGCGGCAGGGTTCGGTGGTCTGCACATCATCTTCGGTCTGATCATCGCGGGGAGGTACGGTGGCTAAGTCCAACCTGGCCCAAAAGGCGCCCCAGGCAGGCAAAGCGGCTGAACGGCTTCGCGGCATCAAGGGAGACGCGGCGCGTCAGGGTCCGCTGGAGCTCGATCGTCTCATACATGAGCGAATGCGTCTGGCCATCGTGAGTGCGCTGGCGGTCAACGAGAGCCTGAGTTTCAACGACCTCAAGCGTCTCCTGGATACCACCGATGGCAATCTCAGCGTGCACGCCCGGAAGCTGGAGGAGGCGAGCTACGTGGTCTGCACCAAATCGTTCGAGGGACGGATGCCACGAACCCGGTACCGTCTGAGCGCGGTCGGCCGGCAGGCCCTCGAGCGCTATCTCGACCACATGGAAGCCCTGATCCACAGCACCCGGGACCGCTGAGGGGCTCTTTTTTTTGAGGCTCTGCTTTATGACACAAAGACCTTCGCACGCGTCTCCCCCGTCCGGCCTTCACGTCGGGATCATCATGGATGGCAACGGGCGCTGGGCGACTCGACGGGGGCTCTCCCGCGGCGCCGGCCATCGGGCCGGGGCCGACGTGGTCAGACGCATCGTGGAGGCGGCACCGCAAACCGGGATCGGGACGCTGACGTTGTTCGCGTTTTCGTCCGACAACTGGCGCCGGCCGGCTCTGGAGGTCGCCTGGCTGATGCGCCTCTTCCAGCAGTATCTCCGGGCGGAGACGGCCCGATGTGTGGTGAACGGGGTGCGACTCGAGATCATCGGCCGGCGGGACCGCCTGGGTCCCAGCCTGCTCCGGGCGGTGGAGGCGGCGGAGATCGCCACCAGCGGCGGCGGCCAGCTGCGGCTGCGCGTGGCCATCGATTACTCTGGGCGGGACGCGATTCTTCGAGCCGCCCAGTGCCTCCGCCCCGGCACCGCGTCCCGGGAGTCGTTCGGCCGCCTGGTCTCGATCGTGGATCACGGCTCGCCGGTGCCCGAGCTCGACCTGCTGATTCGTACCGGTGGCGAGCGGCGGCTGAGTGATTTCCTGCTCTGGGAGGCGGCCTACGCCGAGCTGCATTTCACCTCCCTGATGTGGCCGGAGTTCGGCCCCGCCGAGCTTCGGGCCGCGGTGACAGAGTACGCTACCCGCGAGCGCCGGTTCGGCGGGGTGCCAGATGCCGCAGCGAGTGAGGCGCTCTAGACTCTTGACTCTAGACCCTCCACATTCGTCCCATGCCAAGACAACGCCTTCCTTTCCTCGCACTTCTGGTCCTGCTGGCCTGCCAGTCCGGTGCAGCGCGGCCGGCCGCCAACTCCGAGCTCGACGCGTACCTGGCCCGGTATGGCATGGAGTATCAGCGCCTGAACCGGGAGAGCGGGCTGGCGGAGTGGGCGTCCAACACTCGCATCGTTGAGGGCGATTCCACCAATTCGGTTCGCACCCGCCGGGCCAACGAGGCACTGGCCGGCTTCGTCGGCAGCAACGAGAACATTGCCCGTATCCGGGGCTACCTGGAGAATCGCGGCCGGCTGAGCCCGGTCGAGGCTCGTCAGCTCGACGTAATGCTCTACCTGGCGGCCGAGAAACCCGCGTCCGCGGCGGCTGTCGTCGCCGATCGAATCGCCGCCGAGGCGGCGCAGACCGAAAAACTGTATGGCTTCCAGTTCAAGCTGAACCGGAAGCCGGTTACGGCCAATGCCATCGACGATTCGCTGCGCTTGAGCCGCCGGCTGCCGGCTCGGCTCGCCGTGTGGGAAGCATCGAAGGAAGTGGGCCCCACCCTGAAGCCGGGAATGCTCCGTCTGCGGGACCTGCGCAATCAGGTGGTGGGTGCGCTGGGCTATTCCGACTATTTCAGCTATCAGGTGTCCGATTACGGCATGAGCTCGGATGAGATGCTCCGGCTCAACGACCGGCTCATCGCCGAGCTCAGGCCGCTCTACCGTGAGCTGCATACCTGGGCCCGCTACGAGCTGGCCAAGCGCTACGGGGTGCCGGTCCCGGACCAGCTCCCCGCGCACTGGCTGCCCAACCGCTGGGGTCAGGACTGGAGCTCGATGGTCGAGGTCAAAGGCCTCGATGTGAATGCCGCCCTGGCTACCCACGCTCCCGAGTGGGTGGTCCGGCAGGCGGAGGCGTTCTACCGGAGCATAGGATTCGACTCCCTGCCGTCCACCTTCTGGGAGCGATCGTCCCTGTATCCGCCGCCGGCGGACGCTCGCTACAAGAAAAACACCCATGCCTCGGCCTGGCACATTGACCTGGACGGGGACGTCCGCTCGTTGATGAGCGTCGAGCCCAACCGCGACTGGTACGCTACGGCCCACCACGAGCTGGGCCACGTGTACTACTTCATGAGCTACAGCCGGCCCGAGGTTCCGGTGGTGCTGAGGCAGGGTGCCAATCGCGCCTATCACGAAGGCATCGGGTCGATGATCGAGCTGGCCGCGCAGCAACGGAACTTCCTCGCCGGCCGCGGCCTGGTTCCGCCGGATGCGCCGGTGGACAGCACGGCACAGCTGCTCCAGGAGGCACTCAACTCCGTGGTCTTCATCCCGTTCGCGGCGGGAACGATGACCCGGTTCGAGCACGCGCTCTACGCCGAGCACCTCCCGGCGGATCGCTTCAACCAGAAATGGTGGGAGCTGGCACGCCGGTATCAGGGGATCGTTCCCCCCTCGCCCAGGGACGAGCGGTGGGCCGATGGGCTCACCAAGACCCACGTCAACGATGACCCCGCGCAGTACTACGACTACGCCCTGTCCTATGCGCTGCTGTTTCAGTTGCATGACCACATCGCGCGCCAGATCCTCCATCAGGATCCGCACAATACCGACTACTACGGCCACCGCGAGGTGGGTGAGTTCCTCAAGCGCCTGATGGCTCCGGGTGCCACCCGCCCCTGGCGAGACGTGCTCCGGGAGACGACCGGGCGGGAGCTCGACGGCAAGGCCATGGTGGAGTACTTCGCGCCGCTCTATATCTGGCTCCAACAACAGAACCGGGGGCGAAAGGCGACTCTCCCCGATCTCTGACCCGCAGCACCGCAGCAATTCTACAGTCCTCACCATCGGCCAAAGCATCCGACGGAACCTCCTTGACTTGTCGTGGTCGGTGTAATGCATTACAGGCCGGAGCGGTGTTCCAAACCGTGGTACCCAGGAGCCATGATGAGCGGAGAAGACGCAGCCCTGACCGGACCCGATCTCGGGGCCGGGATTCCGGTCGCTGAGATCCCGGACGGAGGAGTTGTAGCCGGGCACGCCGGCGGCAAGGCGGTCATGCTGGTCCGACAGGGAAAGGATTGGTTCGCGATCGGCGCCGTATGCAGCCACTACAGCGGCCCGCTGGCGGAGGGGCTCGTGGTCGGCGATACGGTGCGGTGCCCGTGGCACCACGCCTGCTTCAGCCTCCGGACTGGCGAGGCGCTGCGTCCTCCCGCCCTCAACGACGTGTCCTGTTGGCAGGTGGAGGAGCGAGCCGGCAAGGTTCATGTCACCGGCAAGGCGCCAAAGCCAGGCAAGCGCACGGCGAAGCGCTCGGGTGCCCATCCGGCCTCCGTGGTCATCGTCGGTGCCGGTGCCGCGGGGGACAGCGCGGCCGAGACCTTGAGACGGGAGGGGTACGAGGGGCGGTTGACGTTGTACGACCCGGACCCGGATGCGCCCTACGACCGGCCCAATCTCTCCAAGGACTATCTCGCGGGAACGGCGTCGGCAGACTGGATTCCGCTGCATCCGCCGGAGTTCTATCGGGAGCGGGGGATCGACATCGTCCGCAATCGGAGGGTGGCAGCGATCGAGCCCAAGGCCCGTCGCATTCGCCTGGAGAATGGCGATACCGTCGAGTTCGGCGCCCTTCTCCTGGCCACCGGCGCCACGCCGGTACGGCTCCCGCCGGAGATGGAGCGGGGCAAACCCACGATCCACTACCTGCGCAGTTTTTCCGACAGCAAGGCGATCGTTGCGGCCGCGGGGAAGGGCAAGCGCGCGGTTGTCCTGGGGGCCAGCTTCATCGGGCTGGAGGTGGCCGCTTCACTGCGGGCGCGAAAACTGGAGGTGCATGTCGTGGCTCCGGATCCCCGGCCGCTGGAGCGGGTAATGGGGCCGGAGCTGGGCGACTTCATCCGGCGGCTCCACGAAGAGCATGGCGTCACCTTTCACCTGGGCCAGAAGGCCAAGGGGATCGACGGCGGTGTGGTTACGCTCGAGAGCGGAGTGCGGCTCCCGGCGGACCTGGTTGTGGCCGGAATCGGCGTCCGGCCCAACATCGAGCTGGCGGAGCGTGCCGGTTTGACTATCGATCGCGGCGTCCTGGTGGACGAGCGGCTCCAGACCAGCGCCCCCGGCGTATACGCTGCGGGCGACATCGCGCGCTGGCCGGACCCCCACACCGGGGAGCGCATCCGAGTAGAGCATTGGGTCGTGGCCCAGCGTCAGGGCCAGGCTGCTGCCAGAAGCATTCTGGGGGAGAGCGACCGGTTTCGTGCCGTTCCCTTCTTCTGGAGTCAGCACTACGACGTCCCCATCAACTACGTCGGCCACGCCGAGCGTTGGGATTCGATCCAGCTCGATGGGGACCTCGACGCGAAGGACTGTGCCGCGCGCTTCATGCGAGGCGGTCGCGCCCTGGCGGTTGCCACCATCTATCGGGACCGCGAGAGTCTGGAGGCGGAGGCGACCCTGGAACACGCAGCAGGCGGGTAAAAGCACCGGCCTACCCGCGATTTGCCCGGCGGCTCCGAGCCGGCCGGGCATTCCCCCTCTTTCAGTGCGCCTAAGTCGCCCATCCCGGACCACTTAGGCTCCAAGGGCACGGGCCGCGCATCGGCACAGCGGTTGCTTCCGCTCTTGGCATCCATGGCCAAGTCGACTCCAGCCCACCGCCCACGGCCGCTCCGGCCCAGCTCCAGTGACGGAGCCTTCCTCCTCACCTTTGCGGTGACCTTCCTCGTTCTCCTCGGCGGAATTGCTGCCCTGGTGCGCATCACCGATCCGCTGGCGGCGTTCGGCAGCGGTGTTGTACCCCCGATCGTCAGTGCCGACCGGGACTACAAGGCCGCCCTGTATCGGGCCCGGAGACCCAGCCCGGAGGTGGTTTTGCTGGGCTCTTCCCGGATCAAGACTCTCCGGCCCGAGTGCGTCACGGCGCTGACCGGCGAGCCGGCATTCAACTTCGGCGTCAATGCCGCGGTGGCCGAAGACTTCCTCGCCATCTTCCGCTTCATGAGGGCCCAGCCCGGTTTCAGGCTGCGGCAGATCCTGCTCGGGGCCGAGCCCGAGGCATTCATCGGGAGTGCGGAGGTTGGGCGCTCGCTGGCGCAGTCTCGCGTGCTGGGCCCCTTTGTGTCTCACGCGCCCGCCGATCCCGATCGGATATGGAGCGATCTGCTCAGCGAGGCCAGCTTCATGGCTGCCGTCCGCTCGGTCTGGCATTACGGCTTCGATCGCGAGGCCCTCCCTCAGGAACAGCTCGACGCTGACGGGCTCCAGATGCGGCCACGCTGGGACCACGAGATCCGCACTGGCCGGTTTCCTCAGCAATCGGTGGTTCTCAGCACCAGCCGGGCGATCCGCGGTCGTTACTTGGGTGAGACGCAGCTCGCCCCCAGCCGGCTGGCCCAGCTCCAACTCTTGCTCCGGGAGGCGCGGGCCGCGGGCGTGACGGTGACCGCCTTCGTTCCACCGGTGCACCCGGCCCTCACCCGCGACGCCGCCGGCACCTCGTTTCAGCGGCTGACCGAGGGTCTGGTGCAAGTCCTTCGCTCGGCCGAAGCAGACGGAATGCTGCAGTACGTCGAGACCCGCTCCTTGAGCGACTTTGCCGGCGATTCCACGCTCTACTACGATGCCATTCACATGACCGCCGGAAACGCCGACCGGCTGCTCGCCGCGGTGTACGGAAGCCGGGGGCGCTGTGCTGTTCAATAGCTACACTTTCGTCCTGGTCTTTCTTCCGCTGGTCCTGCTGGGCTGGTGGGCGCTTCGGGGTCATCACTCCCGGCTCCTGTTCCTGACATTCGCCAGCTACCTGTTCTACGCCTGGTGGGACTTCCGCTTCGTCCCCCTGATGGTGCTCTCCACCACGGCTGACTACGCCGCGGGCCGGATGATAGCCGCCACCCGGTCGGCCACCCGCCGTACGGCGGTACTGGTTCTGCTCCTCGTCTTCAACCTCGGCATCCTGGGTCTCTTCAAGTACTACGACTTCTTCCTCGGCTCGCTCGAGGGTCTCGCCCGGCTATTGGGCTACCACCCCGAGTGGCCCCTGCTCCAGGTAGTGCTGCCGGTGGGGATCTCGTTCTACACTTTCAACTCCATCAGCTACACCATCGACGTGTATCGGGGCAAGCTCGCGCCGGCCCGCAGCTTTCTCGAGTTTTCCGCCTTCGTCGCCATGTTTCCGCACCTGGTGGCGGGTCCCATCGTCCGCTATGCCGACATGGCACGGCAGTTCGAGGATCTCAGCCCGCGGCCCCAGGCGGCGGCCTGGGTCACGGGGCTGTGGATGTTTGCGCTCGGGCTGGCCAAAAAGGTGCTGGTTGCGGACCTGGTCGCGCGCGGCCTGGTGGATCCACTCTGGGAGCAGGCCACGGCCCTCGACGCGGGAGAGGCCTGGCTGGCGGCGCTGGGGTATACGGTGCAGATCTACTTCGACTTCTCAGGCTATAGCGACATGGCAGTGGGGCTGGCCCTGCTGCTCGGCTTCCGGTTTCCGCAGAACTTCGACTCTCCCTATCAGGCATCCAGCATTGCCGAGTTCTGGCGCCGCTGGCACATGTCGCTGTCGTTCTGGCTGCGGGACTATCTGTACATCCCGTTGGGAGGCTCGCGCGCCAGTGCCTTCCTGGTGGGGCGCAATCTCATGCTGACCATGTTTCTGGGCGGCCTCTGGCACGGGGCCAGCTGGACGTTCGTTATCTGGGGACTCTACCACGGGGTGCTGCTGGCGTCGCACGCCGGGATGAAGAACCGAGGCTGGGTGCCGCGCTCGCAGGCGCTCTCGGTGGCGGTGACATTCCTGACGGTCGTAATCGGCTGGGTGCTCTTCCGCGCCCATTCCCTCCGCGAAGCGCTCGCCGTGCTCGGGTCCATGAGCGGCTTGCGGTCGCCGGCGGGCGGGTTCATGCATCTGATCGATTCGTCCTGGACGGTGGTGCTCGCCGGGTCGGCTCTGGCGCTCTGCTTCGGGGCGCCGAACACCTGGGAGCTACGATTCCCCCGCACCCGACTGGCCGCGGCTCTGCTGGCCGCGCTGATGGTTGCCTGCATCCTGCGGTTTGCCCAGCCGGCCCCTTTCGTCTACTTCCAGTTCTAAGGTCCTGGAAACCCGCGCCTCGAGCCGGGCCTTACTCCCGGAACCTTGCTAGCTTTTCCGCATGAAAATCAACCGCAGGCGGTTTCTGGCAGGCGTTAGCGCTGCCGGGGTGGCAGTCGCCGTCGATGCTTTCGGTTTCGAGGCCCACCGGGTGCATCTGACCCGTCATGAGGTTGGCATTCCGGGGTTGCCGTCCGGGCTGGATGGCCTTCGAATCGCCCAGGTTTCCGATGTGCACTACCCGGGCAACCGGGCCGCGGCCCAGGCGGCGTTGGATCTGCTGGGCCAGGAGCGCCCCGACATCGTTCTTCTCACCGGCGATATGACCGAGTCGCTGACCGCGTTGGGCGACGTGCGGACCTTCGCCGCGGAGTCCCGGGGTAGCCTCGCCACTGTCGCGCTGCTGGGGAATTGGGAGCACCGGGTTGGAGCGGTCGGCGCTGTGGCACTCGATACCTATCGCGCGGCCGGTGTGGATCTGCTGGTCAACCAATCGATGACCGTCGATGTCGGAGGGGTTCCACTTTCCCTGGTAGGGCTGGATGATCCGGTCTCGGGTCTACCCGATCTCCCGAAGGCGCGGGAGAATGTGGTGCGGGGTTCGACCGAAATCTGGTTGGTTCACGCACCGGGCGTGGTGGACAAACTGTCCGCGCGCCCTCACGCGCCTCCGGCCCTGCTGTTGGCCGGCCATACGCATGGTGGGCAGATCCGGATCCCCTTGCTCCCTCCGGTCACGCCGGTGGGCGCCGGCCGCTTTCTCGAAGGCTGGTACTTGGACACCTTGGCTCCCCTCTACGTCTCACGGGGAATCGGAACCACCGGGATCCCGGCGCGCTTCTGCTGTCCCGCCGAGCTTCCGGTCTTCACCTTGCGCCCCGGCTGAGGCTGGCCCCCCCGCGGTGGTTCCTCCTCCTGGAGCATGCTGCAGACCCGGAGAATCGTGTTCCAGTTGCGGGTCGTGGACCGTACGCCGAGGTGCTTCTCGATGACCCCATTCGGCTCCACAGACGAGCTGCCGAGCCGCCGCCAGAGGCAGAGAACAAACCTTCCCGAGATGCCGACCAGCTTCACCTGCCACTGATCTCCCGGGGGATAGCTCCAGGGAAGCGGGGGAGGATTTGGCGGCCGCTTCGCAAGTATGCTGACGAACCGGCGCAGGTCTGATTCGGAAGATGATTCGGGGAATGGGTCGGCAGCGGTCAGCTTCAGGAGATCGCGCCCCTGGCACACCATCAAATCGCAGGCAAATGGCAGCCGACTGAGCAGCTCCGCTCGAAGGGCAGCCTCCCCCTTGGCTCCGCGGACGACGAAGGTGCCGGCCGCACCGAGGTTCGATATCCTCAGGTGTCCGAGTTGCTTCGCCAGCAGGCTGGGCTGAAAGCGCTTGGCACTCCCGACGTTGACCCCGCGCATGAAGACGACCAGTGACATCTCGAGTCGGCGGGCCTCCGCCTCACGAACCGGGCTCGGGCCCGCTGTTCCACATGTCCAGCTCCATTCGCCACCCCGCAGGCTCCCGCCGCCACACGACCAGGTACTTACCTCGGAACGGGCCCCATGCCTTCCCGTCCCGCTCGCCTGCGATCTCGTAGGTCCCGTGGTCGTAGGCATGCTTGCCATCCACGACAATGCGGGTCGGGGTCAACTGGTGCTGGGTGATTCGTCGCCTTTCTCCGAGCGTGAAGTAACGTCGGATTGCCTCGAGCCCCGTAATGGCGTCGGAGCGCTCGGGGAAGATCACCGCATCCTTTGTGTAGAGCGCCGACATCGCCGCGGCATCGCCCCGCATAAAGGCGGCGGAAAACTGGCGGGCTGTCTCTTGAATGGCGGTACTGTCGGGCAGGCTGGCTTGCGCCTCCACCTGCCGGGACAGGGGTGCCACTCCAATCAAAGCCAGCAGGGTGAGGGAAGCTCTCGCCGTCGCGATCATCGGTTCCCGGCCGAAGCAGCGGTGGCAGCTCCGACGCCCAGCCCGTAGCGCTCCCGCAGAACTCCGAGGTGGTGCACGACATGCCCGACCATGATGTACGCCAGCGCCCGGGCACTGAACGGCTTGCCACTGGCCTGTCCCCTCAGAGGCCAGGCTGCTGGAGGAAGCCCGCTGGCCAGCGCCACGGTGCTGAGCCGCACGGCGCGGAACTCTGCGGTCAGCGCACGCAGTGGCCGCTCATCGAACCGGGCGGGCGGCACGTAGGCATTCTCGTCGAATCCCGGCAGCGGCGTGGCGTCACCTCGCGCTATCCGGAGTAGCCGATAGGCGAAGATCCGCTCGGCGTCACTGAGGTGACCGATGATCTCCTTGATGCTCCACTTGCCCGGGGCATAGCGGAACAGCGCCGCTCCGTCGTCGAGCGATCCGAAGACTCTCTCCACCTCGGCCAACTGGTCTACCAGCTGCTGGCCGATGTTCTCGCCGGACACACGGGCGATATAGCCCTGATAGTACGGATCGGCCTCATCCGCAGCGGGACGGGGTATTGATAGTTGGGTCATCGTCGGCTCCAGCGCATGGTTACGGGGACGGCTCAGATAATTGTAGCTGGATTTGGCGGTGGTGCGGAGCGAGGCGAGTGTTATACCCCCCACCTTCCCGGCTGGGTCTGCTGGAACACCGGCATCGTCGGGATCATCCCCTTGGGCCAGGGCAGGGCATATACGAACAGCCAGCGAATGGGGAAGTGCCGGAATGGAGAGGACTTTTCGGCTGCGGAGGTCTCTCCCAGGGGTGGTCTCCCCGCTCGGGGTTAGATCGCCTCGGCCTCCACGCAGGTTCGAGCCCAGGGAATCAGATCGAGTCGCTCGAGCGGGATCGTGTCGCCGGTGTTCTCACAGATGCCGAAGCGGTCCGGCGCTTCATAGAACCGGTGGAGGGCATCGTCGATCTCCTGCAGCTCCCGGCTTGCCCGTTCGGCCTGCACGGTATCCATCTCCTGGTCGTAACTGTCGCTGCCGTGGTCGGCCAGGTGAAAGGGATAATCGGAGAGGTCGCCTGCAGCGGCGGTCAGGCTGGTGGCACTGTCCTCGTCGAAGCGCCGGAGGACGCTGAGAACCCGGGCTCGTTCCTCGAGAAGACGCTTCTCCAGGCGGTTCCGTTGTGCATCTGTCAGGGCCATGCTGCCGTCCGATGCAGGCGCTTTCCGTCGTTCCCTCGCTACCGCGGAACCCAGGCGTACCTGGGTGAAGCGAGGCCGGCCAGAAAGCCGAGCACGCCGCCCGCTCCTGCCCCGATGAGACCGACCGTGAGTGCGCCGCTGCCTGCGGATGGCTGCCGGCTGCAATCACTGCATTGCCCCACGGCACCTCCGACGGCTCCGGTCAGAGCACCCAGCGCACCGCCGAGACCGAGGCCAATGGCGGCGCCTCGCCAGTGCTGGTAGCCGGTTCGTTTCCGTACGCTGTCGGGAACGGCTACCAGGTCGCCGGATAGAAGCTCGGTCTGGATCCGTGGAGGCCGCTTGGGCGACAGGCTACCCACCAGGTAGCCCAGTCCCCCACCTAACGCGGCACCTACCAGTCCCAGGGCGATCGCATTCTCGGGCTTGTGGGACGGGCAGGGTACGCCAGGCTCGAGCGGACAGCCAGCTGAAATCTCTGAGCCCATCCAGGCCCCCAGCGCGCCGAATGCCAGGCCTCCGAAGACCAGGCCCTCGTAGCGATAGTCCCCGAGATCGGCGGATTCATCCTCGGGCGTACGCCATGACTTGGTGGGTGCAGGTGAGCTGGCAGGGGGCTCCCAACGGATGAAGCGAGCCGGGTGCTGCTGGGCAGGCAGAGTGACCACTCCGCCAAGATGGAGCAGGCCGACCAGGATGAATCTGGTCTGCATGTGGGCGGCCTAGACGGTCCGAATGGCGGCTCGCACTTTGGTCGCCAGCTCGGGCGGGACATCGGTCAGCTCATGGACCAGGCGGGCGTGAGCGACCGCCTTCTGCAACACCTCCTCTTCCGTAGTTCCGCGTGTCTCGAAATCGCAGTTCAGGCCGACATCGCGGCAGCGGAGTTGCATTGGCATGGAAGCCTCCTAAGGGTGATTTCCGTACCACATGGGAGACTCTGATGTACAGGTAAGCGGGCAGCTCGTCAACCCGGGTCGTCCTCCGGCAGCCGGACCACCGGCAGCTCCAGCCGCCAGAGAATCGCCGCCAGGCGCAGGCCGGCAATCACGCCCATTCCGGCGAGCGCAGCCGCGCCCGACGCCACATGCAAGCCTTCCAATACGAGATAACTGGCGCCGCCGATGATGGCTGCCGTGGCGTACAGCCGGCCCGGCCGCATCACCAGCGGGATCTCGGCAGTAAGCACGTCGCGGAACACCCCACCGGCGACACCGGTGATCGTTCCCATCAGGACCGCGATCAGATCGGAATACCCGGCCTGCTCGGTGATCTGTACCCCGGCGATGGTGAAGAACGCCAGGCCTAGCGCATCGGCCACCAGCAGGGCGCGCTGGGTGGCGATCCAGAGGCGGACATATGTCAGCGTCACCGCTGTCGCCCCCAGGATGACCCACAGGTGGGTGGTGTTGGCGATCCAGAAGATCGGGTGCCGGTCGAGGAGGAGGTCGCGCAGCGTTCCGCCCCCGATCGCGGTCACGATGGCGATCACGGCCACACCCAACACATCGAGGCCCTTGCGGCCCGCGGCAAGGACGCCGCTGACGGCGAATACCGCGACACCAAGCAGCTCGAGTGCGTAGCGCATTGACTAGGCGATTGGCCTGCGACGGTGTAATGCTGCCAGGCGGGGCCCCAGGCTCATTGAAAGTCCATGAATATTTGGTACACGGTTGGGTTTAGTGCCCGCATGTGCTCGTCGGCGGAGGAGTAATCACGGTCGCCGAGAACCCTGCGGTACGACGCGGAATTGTAGTGAGCTGACCCAGGGTCCAAGTACAGCCGCACGCCTGGCAGTACCGAATCCAGCGTCCCACCGGCCCAGTCCACCACCACACCGCCGTAGTCCCAGCCGAAGCCAGCCAGCGTGAACGGCCTGCCGTTCTTCCCTTCGATCTCTCGCAGGCTGCTGCCGAGACTGATATCTGACGGCAGGTGCCAGTGGCTCTTGCTGCCCCGCCAAACCAGCCGGGCCGGCTGTGCCCGCGCCACAGTATCCTTCCAGATGATCTCCAGACGGCGGGCGCTATCGGGTCCGAAGAGAATGGTGCCCGGCGCAGTCTCGCCCTCACCCAACTCGATCCGGCTGGGCTGGACCGCGGCCTGCCCATAAGCCGTGACCAGGTCACCCTCCGACGACGTCGGTGTAATCGCTCCAGCGCTGCGGCCGGGAACGATGTTCCAGGCGGGTTCTGTGCCGGCCTGAGGGGTACAACTGACCAGCGCGGTCCAGAGCAGCGTCGCCCGGATTCGACGGGAATCCCACACTCTATTTGGCTACCTGAAAGGTGCCGCGCACCGGGTACCACTCCTTCGCGCCTGACGCGAAGCCCCTTATCTGCTGATCGCCAAAGTTCAGAGCGACAGTGAGGGTATAACCGGACGGCGCCAGGTACGACACCAGGTAGATATCGTCGGCGACTTTGGTGGCGCCGTACTGCGGCTTCTCCTTGGCTTTGCCGGCAGCCGCGCTGTCGGCCGGCTGTGCCGGTTTTGCCGCACCGGCGTCACTCCAGGTGACGGTCCCGTCCTGGTGAAACACGTGGTCGTGCGTCTTGCCCTTGGTTGGTCCCTCGGTCCACACAAAGCGAATGGTCTTGCCGCGGATTGCGGCCGCCCGCTCCAGGTCGTTCATCGGTCGATCTCCTGCAGGAAGTCGTGGTCCAATCCAGTGCTCCAATCTGGTGGCAGCTGACGCGTATCAGCCAGACCCCCTCTTCCCCCTGATCCGGCTCCCCGGCAGATTGATCACTCCATCCCCAGACGGAGCGTCGATGCGCTTCCCTTCGGTCCTCATCCTGGCCCAGCGCGCCAGGGAGGTCTTCCTGCGCTTCCCGTGGACCATGGCTGCGGCGGTTGTCGCCGCCGCTGCCACGGTTGCGGCTACCACCAAGTCCGGTGAAGCGGAACATTGGGGCCGCATCGCCATGGTTGCCGCCCTGGGGCTCCCGCTGACTGTTGCTCTGACGCTCCTGGCCGAGGAGCGAGGTTGGTCCCGGGGCAAGAGTGCCGCGGTCAACGCTGCCGGCATCGCGCTCCTGGTTCTCTTCTACTTCATATGGCCGGGGCCCGAGCGGAAGCACGAGCTGATCCGCTACTTCCAGCTGAGTGCGGCCTTGCACTTCCTGGTCGCGTTCCTTCCGTTCCTGGGACGGCGCGAATCGGGGGCGTTCTGGCAGTACAACCGCCGGCTCTTCCTGTCCTTCCTTCGTGCCCAACTGTTCTCGTACGTGCTCTACATCGGACTCATGATCGCCCTGGGCGCGCTCGACAAGCTCTTCGGGGTCGACGTTCCGTCGGAGGTGTACTTCCGGCTCGGCATCGTCATTCTCTACGTGGTGAACACCTGGATCTTCCTGGCGGAGGTCCCTCGCGGCCTCGACGCGCTGGCGGACGACACCAGCTATCCCAAGGTGCTCAAGGTTTTCGCGCAATACATCCTGACGCCTCTGGTCTTCACCTATCTCGTCATCCTGCTCGCGTATTTGATCAAGATCGTCGGCAGCGGCGAGTGGCCCTCGGGGTGGATCGGTTGGCTGGTCACCAGCGTGGCAGCAGCAGGACTGCTCGGGTTTCTTCTGGTGCATCCGCTCCGGGACGATGCCGGCGAGGCCTGGATCCGAACCTACAGCCGCTGGGTGTTCATCGGCCTGATCCCGTCGGCCCTCATGCTGCTGGTGGCGTTCTGGAAGCGCATCCTGCCCTATGGGCTGACCGAGCCCCGCCTCCTCGGCATCCTGCTTGGCATCTGGCTCCTGGCCATTGCGGTCAACTACACGCTCCGCCAGGAGGCGGGTATCCGCCGGATCCCGGTCACGCTCGCGGCCCTTCTACTTCTCACCCTGTATGGGCCGCTCAGCCTCACGGCGCTTTCCGTCCGGAGCCAGAGCCGGAGGCTGGCTCAGCTGGTTGCCGCGCCACGGAAGGGCGAAGACACCGACCGCGAGGCCAGTGCGGCGCTTCGGTTTCTGCTGGAGCATGGCGCGCGCGGCGCGATAGCCGCGGCGTTTCCGGCAGGGTTGCCGACAGTAGACTGGGATTCCATTCCCGAATCTCGGGAGCGTCGCAACCAGGCCGCCACCCGTATCCTTGCCGGTGCGCATATGACCTACGTGTCCGAATATTCGCGCGGAGGCCTGCCTGGCGAGCCGGTTCAGCTGTATGCCCGGGGGAACAGCGCCACACCAGCCGCAGGATACGACTGGGTGATGGATGTGTCGTCCTGGGACAAGGCTCCCCGAACCGCGGGTGGGGACTCGGTGCGCCTGTGGTTCGACACCACTTCCTCGGTCGCTCACGTGGTAGTCGGCCCCGACTCGCTCGCCTTCGATCTCGGCCGGCTTGCCGGCGCGCTCGTGGGGGAATCAGGGCTGGTGCGGAACGACGTCCCCATTGAAGATCTCCGCGCGGAAGCAGTAGCGAGCAGGCGCCGCGCAGCGCTGGTGCTTCAGAACCTGAGCGGCCGCCGGAGGGGGGGTTCAGTACGGGTGGACAACTGGCATGGAAAGCTTCTGCTCGGGAGAGACAGGTGACACTCCCACCGACGCGGTACCTACCGGGCAGCAGCTTGCCCTGCAGCCCGGCCGGTAGCCCAGGCCCAGAGAAAATTGTACCCTCCGATGGGCCCGAACGCGTCCAGCAGCTCGCCACAGAGGAAGAGGCCTGGGTGGCGGCGGCTCTCCAGCGTCCGCGGATCTATCTCGGCCAGGCTTACTCCGCCTCCGGTCACCTCGGCCTTCTTGTAGCCCTCGTCCCCGGTCCACGGCAGCACACCGCGCGCCAGCACCGCGATCAACCGCAGGCGCTCCTCCCGGCTGAGCTGTGCCAGCGCTCGCGTCGGCGGGACGCCGGCCTGAGCCGCCAGCGCATCCGAGAGCCGCTCGGGTAGCTCGCGCCGGAGCGCCCCGACCACCGTACGGGTCCCCTCGGGCCTGAGCGCGGCTTCCCACCCCGCTTCGTCCAGTCGGCTCCAGCGTACCAATAGCTGGGCTCCCCCGTTGCCCTCCATCCGGGAGCGCACGACGACATGGGAGACGTCGAGCACCGACGGGCCGCTGTAGCCGCGATGGGTAAAGAGGAAGCCGCCGGTGGCCCTGGCGCGCCGAGCGCTGTCGCGGGCCGTGATCGTCACCGGGAACGAGACGCCAGTCAGGATGCCGAAGGGCGCCGGCTCCGACACCACCGGCGTGAGCGCTGGATAGGTGGTGTGGACGGTGTGGCCCAGCGCCGCCAGCATCGCAAGCCCGCGACCGTCGCTCCCGGTATTGGGTACCGAGAGTCCCCCGCTGGCCACGACCACTGCGTCCACGGTGAGTGGCGAGGCTCCGTCGCGCTCCAGCTTCCACCCGGTTGATGACGGCGCCAGGCCGGTAACCGTCGTGCCGGGGAGAAACTGAGCCCCCCGGCGCGCCGCCAGCGCGAGCAGCCCGTCACGTACGTCACGCGCGCGATTCGACGCCGGGAACAGCTTCCCCGACTCTTCTTCCTCGACCAGCGTCAACCCAAGCTCGCGCTCGAAGAAGGCGATCTGCTCCGCCAAGGGCCAGGCCCGGAGCATCTTCCGCAGTGTGTTGGGCGAGGAATCGGTGACGAACCGGCGCTCGTCCACCCTCGCTGGCAGAATGTTGCAGCGTCCACCGCCGCTGATGAGGATCTTGCGCCCGCCATCTCGGGTGCGCTCCAGCAGCAACGTCTCCGCACCGGCAGAGGCCGCAAAGATCGCCGCCATGGTGCCTGCGGCCCCCGCGCCGATGACCGCAACCCGGCGGACCGTTGGTCTAATGACGTCTCTCCCTTTGCCGTGGCGGAATGAGGTCATGCCGGTAGGCACGGTTGGCGTGTCACCGGCCCCAGGATGGAGTGGATGAGCCCGAATCGGCTCGTCAGTGGTGGTGGTGGGAGCTGCCTGACCCTGCGGGAACGGCGACCCGTGGTTGGGCGACATGAAGCGATTGGAATAGTATGCGAGCCGTCCCGGCCACGTCTCGAACCGCCGCGTCAAAGGCGTCCTGGTTGGCCCGCGACGGGCTGTTGAAGCCGCTGATCTTGCGGACGAACTGGAGCGCTGCGTCATGCAGCTCCTGGTCGGTTGGGGCATGCTCCGGATGGCGCAGCCGCTTGATGTTCCGGCACATGTGAGCTTCAGCCTTTCCGTGTCGAGGTCAAATCCGAGACTCTTCGAATGTCACTCATCTGCCACTCTGGAATATTCACGCTGCTCCTTGCCTGACGGAAGCCTCGCCAGGTGGGGGTCGCCACGGAAGAACCGGTCTCCCCTCCATAGAGGCGTACGAGGAGGTCTATTCAGACGGCTGTCCCTCCGCTCGCTCGCCTGCCACCCCCGGATGCCTCCCGGGTCCAAGGTCTCACAATGTCCCCCCGCGCGGCCGGCTTCATCGGCCGGTACATCGTCGTTGCCGACGAGGACAAGGCCATTGTTGGGTTGGTGATCGCTGCGCTCCTCGACGAGGGCCACGCCGTCTTCTACGCCTATGACGGGATATCTGCTCTCCAGCTGGCGCTCGGCCTCAAGGTGTGCGATCTCGTCATCAGCAATACCAGGGTCGGTGGCGTGGCCGGAATCGACCTGATCCATGAGCTGCGCCGACACCTGCCCCAGCTTGCCATCCTCTACCTTGCCAACCAGCATCGCTCCACGCCCGACCTCGAGCGGCAGCTGCCACACAACGTGCCCATCCTGCGTGAACCGTTCACCGCCACTCAGCTTCGTGCCGCGGTGCGCTACCTACTGCCATAACTGGAACCAGCTTTCAGGCGACTTGCCGGGTGCCGACAAAGACGTCGCGGTCCCACTGGTCGATTGAGCTTCGTGCCGGTATTCCAGCGTCGCCGAACCACTGGAGCCACTGGGCCCGGTCGAAGAGGCCTTCCAGGTGCCGGTCGTGCGCAACAGTCACGGCCCCGTCTGCGGCTCGCAGCAGGAAGGCATAATCTACCAGGTAGGTATTGTCGCTCGGATCTGGATCCCATACCCATTCGAGGTAGCGGAGCCCGCGGCCATCAGGCGCATCGTGTCCCCCGTGGTCCGTACTCGCGGCAAAGGTCTCCCGAACGTAATCCGGAATGATCACGACCGTTCCCCCAACACGGCAGTGGATCGCCGCGGTTTCCAGCGTCTCCCGAACCGCTCCTGGATCGGTGGCATACATGATGGCGTCGTGGACCAGGACCACGTCGAACTCCCGGCCCAGCCGGAGCGAGCGCATGTCGCCCGGGAGATGCTCGCACTCGGGATTGACGGCCTGGCTGACTGCCAGCATCGCCGGCGCCAGGTCGGTCAGGGTCAGGCGAAAGCGCCGCTTGAGGTGAGACGCGAGGCTGCCGCCGCCGGCTCCCAGCTCCAACAGGGTGGAGCCGGGGACCGTTCTCAGGCGACCCAACAGGTCCGCCGCCTCCTCCTCATACTCATCCGGTGGCGACAGCAGCGGCCACCAGGCGGCGAGATCGCGATACAGACGGGGTAGGGCAGGGATCATCGAGCTTGGGTCTTCGGTGTGACCAGCGGAACGGGACTAGAGGAGCTCGGCCAGTTCCGGATGGCGGGCGCGGAGCGCCGCGGCGGCAGATGGGTGATCGCTGGCCAGCACGAAATCGCGGAAATCGAACCCGGGTCCAACGGTGCAGCCAACCAGGGTATACACTCCGGTTGAGCGGGCAGCCTGCCATCGTCCGGCTGGAACAGTCCATACCGGCCGCTGGGCGCCATCGATTGGGCCCAGCCGGTACCGGTCGATCCGGCCACCGTCGGGCGATGCCATCCAGAGGTCGAGCGGCGCACCCTCATAAAAATGCCAGACCTCGTCGGATTCGACCCGATGCCAGCGGCTCGCGGCCCCGCCCGGTAAGAGAAAGTAGATGGTCGTGAGCGCGGCGCGCGGGCCCCGGCCGTCTGTGGGATGCACGGTGGCATCCGACCGATGCACCTCGCCGTAGTACCCGCCTTCGGGATGAGGAATCAAACCGAGTGCGGCAACCAGAGCTTCGGCGCGATCGATCATGCCCTCACCTGTCTCTACGAAACAGCATCAGGTCTTCGGGACAGGAGTGTCCAGTCGAGGTGCACGTCAGAACCAGGTTGCCCTGCTGGAGTCGACCGCGCAGGTGCAGCGTGTCTCGAGTGAAGCCGGCAGCGGTGAGTCGGTTTCGTTCGACTTCCTGGAGATTCTTCGGGCGCTGGTGGAAAAGGTTCCGCTCTGGTACGGTGAGCGTAAGGTCGCCGTTTGAGCCGAGCTTGACGTCCGTCAGCTCGACCAGAGTGTAAAAGAGGCCGTGCTCGCCCTCTCGCTCCAGCCCGAAGTAAAGCCCGCGCATTGAGCCCTTGTCACAGCTGATCTCGATGCGTTCTCCCTCTTCATCGTAACCATCCCCCGCTCGCTGCCGGTACTCCCAGGCTCCGAGGAAGTCGCGCTGACAATCGGCTTTGCCGGCCGCGAGCATGCCGGTGAGGAATAGGAGAATGAAGCCGATTCCCACCTAAGAGCCCTCCGCGCAGCGCCGGCAGTCCAGCTCGGTGCCAAGGCGACTGTTTCGACCCTCCTCCGAGGTCACCCAGGGGCGGACCTGCCAGGGCGGGTCGTGGCGCACGTGCTGGGTGTGGCCGCACTCCAGCTCGGCGACCCAGTGCTGTTCCTGGTCCTGATGGTAGCCTGCGATCCGGCGCTTCACGGTCATGGCCATACGCCCAGCTTGATGGCGCCCGAGGCAGCACGCTCAGGATCCTCGATCGCCACCGTAATGAGGCGCAGGCAGTCCTGGCAGACTCCGTGGGTGATCGTCGGCAGTCCGTGCTGCTGAAATACCTCGAGGCCCGGGAGGGCCTCCTCGACCTCCATCCACCGGCCTCCCGAGTCGGGGATGCGCTTACACCAGGCACACATCCGCAAGAGAATCTCGGAACGCCTCACCCCAGGATCGAGCAGAGGCACCACCGGCCGGTCCTCGAGCTGGAGCGCCCGTACCACCAGCGTAAGGACACCCCCTGGCCGGGTTGTGATGGTCATCTCGAGCAGACGTCGCAGGGCGGGGGAATCGCAACGAAAGCAAAACCGCACCGGACCTGCTCCCCCGCGGACCCGCTCGAAGAGCCGCCGGTAGAGCAGGCTCGTGGTCTCGTCCGCCAGAAAATCCCACAGGGATCGCCCCAGGATCGTGGGGGGAAGCAACGTGGCTCCGCCATTCGAGGCTGCAAAAACGTTCCAGGCCTCGTTTACCTCGACGATGGCATCGGACGCATCCAGGGTATAGACCACATCGGCCAGCAGGGACATCGGTCTCCTTGTTCCAGTGAGCTACCCGAGATAGTCTCGCGCCACCCGTCGGCCGACGTATAGGCCCACCCCGGTGCCGACCATGCTCAGAACGAAGGCGGTCATGACCCCCGTGCGCTCGCCTGCCCACCAACCCCCTGCACCCAGAGCCGTGGCACCGATGAATCCCAACAGCTTCTCCATGCCCTCGCCTCCGATCCTGGTGCATTGTGCGTCTGCCTGACGTTCGGCGCATCAGTGGCGACCACCACGGGTCCGATCCCGTGTGGGGCGACGCGGGAAGCCCTTCATCCCGATGAGGTACCGCCAGGCCGGATGGCAGTGGGCGAAAGACTCGCCCAGGTCTCATCGCAGTCACCGCACACCCCCGCGGGATGGAGGAATACGGTCTCGTTCTCCCGGAGACGAACGAGCGCGGCCGCCACGACGTCGCGCGAGCGGGTGAGGCGCGCCTCCGCCTGCCCGACCACGCCCCTGCGCTGGCACCCGTCTGCCTCGAGCCACTGATCCAGCTGATTGAAGTTTTCGCAGCAGTGATCGACCTCGCTGTAGGGGTACCGGATGAACTGGCCGCCTGTCAACAGCGTGAGATGCTTATGCTGGCGATACCGCACGCCCGCCAGGTTCTCGGCCAGGTGAACGGTGGTATTGGAGTCGTGTCCCACGCCCAACAGGAGAATCTGGCCGTCGAGCTCATAGATCCGGCCAACCGGGCTGTCCAGACCGTGGGGTAAGTCCGGCGGATGAGCTGCCGTGATCTCTGCCGCGCGGGGGCCTCGGGCCGCGAAGGCGTGGGGGCTATCGCTGCGCAGAACACCCGGCAGCCTCCAGAAGCTGTCCGCTACCACCCCCATCCCCAGACATGGTGTCGTGCGGGAGTCGAAGGGGTGGTCGTCGTCGTCACTCATACTCGGCATGACCAGCGTGCCTTTCGGCCCCACCGTGTCCTGGAGGGCTTCGATCAAGCCCAGGGGTCCACCTTCTACCGGAGCCACCTTCGAGAACGCCAGGTGCACGCCCAGCACACCTCCTGACTCCACGCCCAGCGCGATGAGCTGGCGGGTCACCTCACCGCGATCGATAGTCCGACGCATCGTCACTTTCCGTTTGTCCTGCCCGACGGGCGAACCAGCTTTACCAGGCCCAGCAGGGTCAGCACCAGCAGCACCGGGTAAACCAGCAACAGGTCGACTCTGATGTTGCACTCGCCGGTGCACAACCAGCGCTGCTTCATCCCCGTCTCGTAGACCGCGTACAGCAGCCATACCAGGCCGGCTGCGATGGCAGTTCGCTGGCGGCGCCGGCGCCCGAGCAACAGGAGCGGCAGCCCGACCACCGCGGCGAGCCACGGGTGGACGATGAAGATGCCCATCAGGCTCAGGAGCCGGTTCATGGGGGTGCGATTCCTGACTCTTAGCGATGAGGCGTCTCGGGCACCAGCGCGCAGGCGACGCGACGCAGGAACTCCGACAGGTCCCGATGCTGCTCGGGTGACCAGTCGGCCAGGAGCTCGGTCAGGCCGGCGCGCCGGGCGGCGCTGAGCCGCTCCAGCACTTCGCGGCCGGCCCCAGTGAGCTGGTGGGACTCCGGTTCCACCAGTCCCTTGCTGCGGAGCTCGGCGAGGGCCTGGTTCAGGCGGCCGGGATCCACATCGTACGAGAGCGCGAGTGCGGCCGGAGTCATGCTGGGCGTCTCGTCGAAGCGGGCGAGCAGCCAGGAGGCGGCCGCAGTAATGTCAACGCCGGCTCGGGCGGCGATGCGCTCCAGCAGACGGCGCTTGCTGTCGCGGTTGAGCAGCGCCCAGAGCCAGCGGCTCACCTGGGTGAGCGAGTCCTCGTCCTGGGGGACGGCGAAGCTCTGGCCGATTCCGCTGCCCGCGGCCACCGCCCCCCGGAGCGGCCGCTCCGGCAGGATTAGCGCCAGCCCAAACGCGAGCGCCGTCATGCCGGCGGCGACCAGGAACACGGTTCCGAGCGAGGACGTAAACGCCGCGATGAACAGGTCTCGGGCCGCAGCTGGAAGATGGCTGAGCGCCGCGGGATCCATCCGCGTCAGGTCGGCCGCACCCCCCGGAACTCCTGGGATCTCCAGCTGCACCAGGCTTGCGCCCAGCCGATTGGTGAAGATCGCGCCGAGCACCGCGGTGCCGAGGGAGCCGCCGATGAAGCGAAAGAGCGTCACACCCGAGGTCGCCACGCCGAGCTCCTCGTAGGGAACGGCGTTCTGCACCGCCAGCACCAGGACCTGCATGACCATGCCAAGCCCCAGCCCTACGACGAGCAAGTCGAGCGAGATGGCCAGGCGGCTCGTGCTCGCGTCCACCCGCGACAGCAGAAACAGGCCGGCGGTCACCACTCCCGTCCCCAGGATGGGGAAGATCCTGTACCGGCCCCGCCGGCTGATCAGCTGGCCCGAGAGAATCGAGGTCAGCAGCATCCCTCCCATCATCGGCATCAGCTCGAGGCCCGATGCGGTCGGGGTGGAGCCTTTCACCACCTGGAGAAAGAGTGGCAGATAGGTGACGGATCCGAACAGCGCCAAACCCACGATCAGGCTGACCATGCTGCCGACCCGGAACACCGGGTTGCTGAACAGTTGAAGGGGAAGCACCGGCTCGGCGGCGCGCCGCTCAACCAGCACGAATGCCATGAGGAGCAGCACGCTGCCGACGCCGAGGCCAATGAGGGGGCCGGAGGTCCAGGGTAGAACCGTTCCGCCCAGGTCGGTGAACAGCACGATGCCGGCCAGCGCACCCGCCAATGCCGTGGTGCCGGCCCAGTCGATCGTGCGCCTCCCTCGTATACCGCCGGCCGGCAGCGTGGCTGCGAGCACTGCGAGCGCGAGCCCTCCGAGCGGGAGGTTGATGTAAAAGATCCAACGCCAGGACAGGTGGGTGGTGAAGAACCCGCCGAGCAGCGGGCCGGCAATGCTGGCCAGCCCGAACACGGCCCCGAAGATCCCCTGGTATCGGCCGCGCTCCCGCGGGGGAACCACGTCGCCGATCGCCGCCTGCGTGCTTACGATCAGGCCGCCGCCTCCGAGCCCCTGCAGTGCGCGGAACACGATGAGCTGGGTGAGGCTTTGGCTCAGGCCGCACAGCGCCGAGCCGGCAAGGAAGACGACAATAGCGACCTGGAGCACCCGCTTGCGGCCGTAGAGGTCGCCCAACTTGCCGTAGAGCGGGGTGACGACTGTCTGCGCCAGGAGATAGGCCGTGACGACCCAGGAGAGGTGGGTGAGCCCGCCGAGCTCCCCGACGATAGTCGGGAGCGCCGTGGCGACGATGGTGGAGTCGAGCGCGGCGAGCAGCAGGGCCAGCACCAAGCCGGCGAAGATCGCGACCCGCCGCTCGCCAGGAGCCACGGTCGGAATGTCCTCAACGCTCTCTGGTACGGCTGCGGCCACGACGATCTCCGGTTTGGCGGGCCCCGTGTTTTCCGACCTTCCGGAGCATCCCGCCTGATCGTAGATCCTGCCGGACAGCCGGTCGGTGACAGTGGTCACCCAAGAACGACACTACGGCGATGGGTCCGCTCCCATCGTCGGCGGATCCAGCTCAGGGCTGGTCCAGGACGCGCACCGGCAACGGAAGAGGATCGCCTTTACTTCCGTTCCTGCGAATCCTCCCAGTGCACCCGGTGCATCAGGTGATGAATTCCAGGTGCCAGGAGAAGGCCCGTAACCCCAATCACCATCAGGCCACAGTACAGCGCATACAGGCCGGCAAACACCTTCCCCGCTTCAGACAGATCCTGCTTTACCGGCCCCATTCCACCCAGCAGCATGGCTGAATTGAGAAATGCATCACGCCAGGCCAGGTGTTCGTAGTGGGTGTAACCCCACATTCCCAGCGCCAGCGAGAAGGCCAGCACCGCAAGCGAGAACCCCAGGTGCACTAGCTGGTGTCGGAGAAAGGGCCTGTGGTACTGAGGGTTTTTCACGAGGTCACCCTGGTCAACTTGATGGTCATCCAGGATGTCCAGGTCGCGCCATCGGCCGATTGTTCCCACATCCCCGTGAGAGTGGTGCCGTCGTCGCTGAACACCCCCGTGAAGCGTTCCGATTCACCCAGGATCGTCCACCAGGCGGCGCGGAGGTTCGCCCGATAGGTGTTGCTGTTGCCCTGGTTATCGTAGGAGCGGGTGACATAGCTGCGACTCGACGCATCGTAGCCGATGATCTCGAGGGTCTGGACCGGTTGGTCGCCCAGACTGCCATCGACGTGGTGCAGAAGAAAGAAGCCTCCCGGGAGCCACTCGTAGGTATCCACGGCTACCAGGCGGGAGGCGGGGCCGGAGGGGCCGGCCTCAATCAGTCCCTGGGTATTCCAGGTGCCGACAAAGACATCGAGGGCCCGGTGCTCGGGGCCAGGAGCTGGTCCCGACGCCACGGAGCGATCACTCATCGGATCGAACCGGCGTGTCGCTCCAGCCGTTGTTGAAGGCGTTCCCTGATTGCCGGCCATTCGCCCGCCAGCACGCTGTACATGACGGTGTCCCGGACCGTGCCGTCGCGCCGCGGCCAGTGATGACGGATCACGCCATCCTTCTTTGCACCCAGGGCCTCGATCGCCCGTTGAGACCCGAGGTTGAAGTTATCGGTCCGTAACCCGACCACCTGGCACCGGAGGCGCTCGAATGCGTGCTCGAATAGCAGGAGCTTGCACCCGGTGTTGACATGGGTTCGCTGCCACCGCGCCGCGTACCAGGTGTAGCCGATTTCCACCCGATCCACCGCGGGGACGACATCGTGATAGCGTGTGCTACCGACAACCGTCCCCGTAGCCAGCTCACGCACCGCCCACGGCAGCATATGACCTTCCTCCGTGCCGGCGAGCGCGGCCGCAATGTAGGCGTCCACCCCATCGGGCTCAGGCACGGAGGTATACCAGAGCTCCCAGAGACGACCATCGCTGGCGGCCGCTCGAAGCCCGTTGCTGTGTTCGGGCGTCAGCGCCTCCAGCCGGACGCCGTAGCCTTCGAGCGTCGTGGGTGCGAGCTTGATCACGGTTTGCTACGCGGCGAAAGCTGTTTGCGGTACGCGTGCTGGGTCTTGGCGCGGGTGTAGCCCAGGCTTTCGTAGAAGGGGTGTGAGTCGGCTCGAAGGACGTTACTCCGCACGGCCACCTGCTCCAACCCACGCCCCATCGCCCATTGTTCGACCGCGAATACCAGCTGGCGGCCCACCCCCTTAGCCCGATGGTCCGTGTCCACCACCAGGCCCAGGATCTCGCAGCGTCGGCCAGACTCCAGCAGCTCCTGCGCCGATCCGTGGATCCAGCCGACGACGTGGCCCGATGGAAGTTCGGCCACCAGGACCGCCTCATCGGGGGAACTCAGCAGGCGCTCAAGCCGTTCGGCCACCACGACGCTGGTGGCCGGATAACCCAGCGTCCCGCTCAGCTCGGCCAAGCGGAGAGCGTCCGTCGGGCCGGCGCTCCGGACGGTCAGAAAGCTCAGCCCCGACGCTTGAAGTACTGCACCGCCCGCTCGTGCTTCTCGGCGGCGGCCCGGGTCTTGAACGTGCCCAGGTTGCGGCGCTTGCCGGTCTTCGGATTCTTCTTCCTTGAGTATAGGCGATACTCGCCGCTGGCCAGTTTCCGGATCATGGGCTAGCTCCTGCCAAGCACACCACGCCCGGGAAGTCGGGCGTAACTCCCTCAACCAGTTCTTCCTCGCTGATGTCCTGGCCGCCACCGTCATAGATCTGAGTCAGGGTGACCTGCAGGCCGGCATCGCGGACCCGACCCTCCAGCATTACCCGGAAGCTCCCATACAACTGGTTTGCCCGGCCGACAAGTCGAAAGTGCTCCCTCGTCGTCGAGCTGCAGCGGTCCGCGAAAGCGGGCCCGCGCGTTGCACGCGAGATGAAGCTCGACCGTGGTGCGGGCGGCGACCAGCTCGAGCATGGGGGCACCCCACCGGCCGACCAGCCGGTCGGCCGTCGGTTCAGTGGCACATGCCACCAGCGCCATCGGGATGAGTATGCGTCCGAGGTGAGCGAAGCGAGCCATAGGGCCTCCGAAAGCAGCGACAGCGATTGGGTGGACCGCGTATGAGAAGGACGCGTCTCGAACGCCGCGATGCACCGGAGGCGAGCATAGCGCTGAAGCTATGCCCGTCTCCGGTGGACAGTCTAGGCCTCCAACCCGTTCGCCCGGCCCAGCCGCTGGCCCGCCAATACGTCCTCCAACGCCCCCAGCCGCTCGGCCCAGTATTGCTTCACCCGGGTTGCCGCAGCCCGATCCGGCAGCTTCTCGTGCTGAACCGCGACTTGGCTCTTCGCCGCTCCCTTAGGGGTGAAACCCACCACCACCGAGGTCCGGTCCGGCCAGGTGATCCGCATCGACTTCCCGCGGGTTGCGGTCCGAACCGTCAGCTCCACGCCGGGCAGCCAGCGGGCCCGGGTGCGGGCGTCGTGAAAGGCGCGGTACAGCCGGGCAAGCGGCACCGCGAACGTCTTGCTCTTGTTGGCTTCGAATGTGCCGTCCCGGCGCTGGCCGATCGCACGGAGGTTCTTGATGCGCTCGTAGCCCACGGTGACGGTTTGCGCCCACCAACCCGGAATCTTGTAAGTCTCGTACACGTACTTCGCGATCTCTCGGTGAGGCCAGCTGTATGCCCCGGCGTGGTCGAGAGCCTTCACCCACCGCTCCCAGCCGCAGCCGGTCTTCGCCTTGAGCACGGCGTCGCTCCGCCCGGCGAGCTTCGCGTAATCGACGGTGGCAGGGACAACGACGGCAGCGGGTTTCTGTCTGAGGAGGTGCGCGCGCGCGGCGGTGTAGGCTTCGCCCGTCTTCTGCATGCGTCCGCGAACGAGGCGCTTGAAATCTTTATTGGCAGGCATCGTGTGGTCCTTTGGTCAGGCCACCGGCGACACGCCCCCCAGCGACGACGCCCGCGGCGTCCCAAAGGCTCGAAGCAGACGGATCCGGGAGTATTCCCCCCTTTGCCTCACGAGGACCCTGGCTGGGGCAAGGCCGACGAGGTTGGGCGCGGATCGTCCGCCCACGCTCTATTCTGCATCAGCCCGGCGGTGGAGGCAAGAGAGGAGATGGCTGTCTACCGCGGTCGCCGCAGAAATTGGATCAGACCCATCAGGCTGACGCCGAATATGACCCCGCTCGCGAACAGCAGCAGGAAATCGACCAGGCGAACCCGGGGGGCGGCGCGTTGGGCGGTCACGAGTCCAATGATCATCGGCACCACGAAGACCGCCGCCCGCCGTCGCATTGGACTGTCCATCTTCGACTCCTTCGGGAGTGGCGCGTTCGGTCAGCTTTGCTGCGAGCGACGAGCAACCGTCATCCGGGGCGGTGCCGCGGGTTAGCGAGTTCGAGCTCCACCTGGCTGAGGCCCAAAAAGCTCCTGAGAGACCTACCTTCCGCCGGCTAGAAAAGCCGGGTGCCGAGGAACAGGATGCGGTACCCGTGCACCGCCATCGGAATGGCTCCCAGCACGGCGGCCGCGACCAGCAGCCCCGGAGCAATGCGGCGAGTGCGCACGATTTGTCTTGCGACCCAGCCACAGTAGGGAAGATAGAGGAGGATCGCGGTGGCCAGCCCGGGCACGTAGCCGCGGTCTACGATGGCCCCGGTGATGTGGAAAATGGCGTTTGTCAGCATCAGGAAGCTGAGCCAGGCAACGGTGAGGACTACCGCTTCGGCGGATCTGGTGGTCTGGACCGCCAGTGCGACAAGGACCGTGATCAGCAGCGCGGTAGCGTTCACCGTCCAGAAAAGCGACGTGGTGATCCCGGTCGTCACGTGGGCGTTGAACCAGGCCACGAAGCCCGGGCCTTCCTCCAGAAAATGCGCCACGAAAACCAGCGGGGCCAACAGCAGCCCTCGGCTGAGCGGATCGGAGGCCTGCTGGACCATTCCTAGCTGCCTTCGTAGGGCCCGGAAGAGCGGGGCGCGCTGGGCGCCTGTTCGTCGAGCGACTGGCGGTACCTCACACATCCTCGAATGAAGTCCGGCCATTCCGGTACTATCGGTAGCGGATCCTGCTGCTCGGGGAGCAGGCCCCACAGCGCGGGGTGATGCCAGCAGAGCTCGTGGCCCGTGCTGTCTCGATGGGCGCGAATTCCCTGGCGGAGCTTCCGCACCTCATCAACCAGTTGCTCGCGCGACATGCTCTTCAGATCCTCGTCCATTCTCTCCTCTCGGTCGGTCGCACCCGGGCCGAGTCACGAGATGGTCTCGTGCCGGTCTGGCGGTGCCTCATCCTCACCCTTTTGTTTGATGACGCTCAGATGGCCATCGGCCTCGAGGTAGCACCGTTTTACCTCCGCCAGATGCTCAATGCCTTGCTCCCGTAACTGTTCGTTCAAGTCGGCCCTCGTCAGCATTTCGGCCTGCAGATTCCGTCGCTGAATGCGCCCATCCTTGATCAACAGGAGCGGCGCAGGATGCAGGAGCCGATGCACCCACGGGTACCGATATCCGAGCCAGTCGAGGAGGTAATTCCAGGCGAAGATGGTCGCCACCAGGACCAGTCCCTCGGTGATCGAGTGGTACTCGCTTGCCATCGCATTCTGGGCCGCGTCCGCCACCAGCACGATCACCAGGAGATCGGGCGTGCTCAGCGCGCCTGCCTCGCGCCGGAATAGGCGCAGCGCGGCAAGAATGGCGAGATAGATCACCGAGCCCCGAAGCACGAGCTCGAGAACGCCTACCGTGGGCACGAAGAGCGCGTGCCAGTCGATTTCCAATAGGGAATGCATGGCCTACCTAGTCACCGGTGGGGACGATGCCCGAAGTTTCGACCATCAGGATCACCGTTCGCTGGGGGGCTCGCGGGCGATGGAGCACGCCCTTCGGCACCACTACGCCTTGGCCCGGGCCAAGCTCGATGACGCGGTCCTCCAGATCGATCCAGAACCGGCCGTCGACCACGTAGAAGAACTCATCGTCATCCTCGTGCTGATGCCAGTGGTACTCACCCTGGACGACGCCGAGCCGGACGACCGCGTCATTCACCCGGCAGAGAGTCTGGTTGTACCAGCGGTCGGTGCAGGCCGCGACCAGAGCGGGCACGTCCATTTGCTCGAGCGGGCCGAACTTGACGTTCAGATGTGTCGCATAGGGATACGCAGCGGCCTTCTGTACCGGGTCGGACATATCATCTTCTCCTCGCTGACGAAATAGGCCTCGTCCAAAAAAGCTGGCTTCGTCGGCCGACGCCGGACGGCTACCGGAGTCCACCGGCGAGCAGCCCAAGGCTGATCCACACTGCCAGCCCCCCGACGACTGCCGCGACCGTCCGCCCGGGATCGAGCCGCTGGCGCTCGAGGGTCCGAATGTTGCCGCGGTGACCCACAACGAAGAAGGCAGGCGCGGCAGCCATTCAGGGAGCCGCGGCGCCGGATTGCACAGGCGGCGATCGCTGCGGCACTGTGCCGGGCGCCTCCCGCGGTGTGGCGGTCTGCACGACAAGAACTCCGAATAGGACGAGGACGCCCCCGAGAACGGTTGATACGGCAACCGATTCGCCGAGCAGCGCCACGGCCGCCAGGAGGGTGACCAACGGCTCGATGTACAGAAACGCGGCCACCTGGGAGGCGTCGATCCGTTCCAGCGCCGCGTACCAAAACAGATAGCCAAGCCCCGAACACCCAACCCCCAGAAAGACAATGGCGATCATGCTGGTTGATGACAAGGATCGGTATTCCTGCCAGCCAGCCGCGCTCACAAAGAATGGAATCAGCATGGCCCAGCCCACAAACATCGCCGCCGCGGTAGCCCTGGCGCTGCCCAGACGCTTCAGGGTTCCCCGGCCCATGATGGTATAGATCGCCCAGGTTACGGTGCTCGCGAGGATCAACAGGTCTCCTCGGGTGGCGGGGAGGACGAGAACCCGAGATGAGAGCTCACCTCTGGTCATGACCAGAAGCGCGCCAAGCGTTCCGAGGAATAGGCCGAAGACCTTTCGTGGGCCGAAGCTTTCGCCCACAAAGACGGCGGACAGCACCGCCGACCAGATCGGAATCAGGCCAATGAGCCATCCGGTTCGCACCGCGGTCGTCAGGGTAAGGGCGTGAGCCTGCAGCATCTGGTGCACGAAGATGCCGACGAAGCCCATCACCGCCAGCATGAGCCACGTGTCCCGCGGCGGGATGAGTGACTCCCGCCTCAGCTTGAGAATCAGGAAGAGGACCGCGATACCCAGGGCGAAACGGGTAAAGATCAGCGTGACAGGAGACACTTCCCGCAGCGCAGCCTTGGTGGCGACGAACGAGACGCCCCACAGAACCACGGCGCAGAAAGCGGCAAGTCGCGCGGCAACCACTGATCGGTCTGATGCCACTGCCGCTCCCAACGAAAGGTGTGTCGTGCCGCCTAACTGGATGGCCGTCAGGCTAGGGCAACTCTATCGATAGCCGGTCACGTCGGCCTGTCGTCCCGCATCCTGTACCTCCCGGACATAGCGCCAGGCGTCGGGGCGAGAGCCGTCAACGTCGGTAAAACCGTAGACCTTCGACAGTTCACCACTGGACAGCGATTGCCCATTCCAACGTGAACGCTTCCGATCGGCCGCCAGTGCGACAACTGCGCGCCCGACGAAGTGGGGGCTCTCGGAGATCGCGAAATGCGGCACTTTCGCTGTTGCGTCACGCCAGTTGTCCTCACTCACCCCGAAGGCCTCCAGCATCATTTCCGAGCGTAACCACCCGGGCGTTATGGAGACCGAGGTGGCACCGTGCGGTGCGAGATCCTTGGCATGGGCCCAAGCCATGCGCGTTACCGCCACCTTTGCGAGATCGTAAAAAGGGTTGATCCTGTAATGCTCGGCGTTGTAGTCGGCAGTGCCGTCCGTGACCTCGACCAGGAGGCCGCCCGGGCGCTCGATCAACAGCGCCAGCGCAAAGTGCGCCGTGATCAGATGGGTATGAACACCGAGACTGAGCATGCGCAAGCCGTTATGGAGATCGTGCTTCCAGACGGGCGTGTTCCACTCCTTGAGATTCTCTCCTCCCCACAGGTCATTAATGAGGATATCCAGACGACCCTGCTCGGCGCGGATGCGATCAACCAGCCTGCCAACCTCGTCAGCGACGAGATGATCCACCTGGACAGCGATGCCGTTGCCGCCCGACGCCGAGACCTGCTCGGCGGTTTCCTCGATGGTTTCGGGCCGGGCGTATTCCGATTGCTGGTCGCGGGTCGTCCGGCCGGTCACATAGACGGTGGCGCCTGCCGCACCCAGTTGGACCGCGATGCCTCGACCCGCACCGCGTGTCCCGCCCGCGACCAGGGCGACTTTTCCCTTGAGCGACATCGATCTCTCCCGAATGATTCACCCACCGAAGTTACATCCTGCCCTCGTTCATAAGCCATTGTAACGAGTTCAGCGCCGCCGCTGGCAAGGTGGTCGCCCGCTTCGAGGTCCGTCACATGGAATGACGAGCCAGGTCGTCGTGGGGGATAATCTGTGACATTCGTTGTTCACATCCGAGACATCACGAGGTTGCCCATCCGCGCCGGACTTCCAATATTTCCGCGGTCATTATTCACGGTTAGCGGGAGGTCAATCATGGCAAAGAAAACGCAGGCGATTCCCAAGGGGTATCATACCGTCACGCCCAGCCTCTTCGTCGCCGGGGCGGCGAAGGCTATCGACTTCTACAAGAAGGCGTTAGGAGCCGAAGAAGTGATGCGGTTTCCGGCACCGGATGGGACGATCATGCACGCGGAGCTTCGGATCGGTGACTCGCTCATCATGCTCGGCGACGAGATGCCCGACCAGGGTGGCAAGAGCCCGAAATCCTACGGTGGTACGCCGGTCAGTTTCTTCGTGTACGGCGAGAATGTGGATGCGGCCTGGAAGCGGGCAGTCGATGCCGGTGCCAAGCCGGTCGTGCCGCTGGCCGATCAGTTCTGGGGTGATCGCACCGGGTGCGTCGAGGATCCGTTCGGCCACCAATGGTGGCTCGCCCAACATGTCCAGGACCTGACGCCCGAGGAGCTGCAGAAGGGCGCGGAGTCGTTCTTTTCTCAGCCGCAAACGGCGTCGTAGCACCGTACCGATCAGGCGCGGCTGGACCGGCGAGCTCTCCGAAGCGACGGGGAGCTCGCCGTGTCGTTCCGACCTTCGGAGTCACGAATGGCTCCAGAGCTGCCACGCCCACCAGCCGAGCACCAGCGCGCCGATCCAGCCGGCAAGGATCACGAGCAGGTACAGCGGGCGCCGGGTGTCGGCATATCGCATCAAGGCGAGCGTGCCCAGCACACTCCCGGCGAAGAGTCCCGCCGCTGCTAGAGTGCCACCCCATCCCAGAATCAACACGGCAAGATACGCCGCCCCGATGTTGGGGCTCCGGCCCGCGTTCATCGCAAAGTGAGCCACCACGAGGCCGAGAAGCAGGTAGGCGACCCCGATGACCCAGAGAGCAAGGCGGATTCGCTTCATCCCGTGTGCCTCGGTCCTCGATGGTCCTTCAGCGCCTTGCGAATCTGAGGTGGGTGACCGCTGGCGCGACGACCGTTCGCACCAGCTCGAGCCCGTGCAGATTGTCGCCGACCCCATCGAAGAGCCGCTCACCGCTGCCGAGGAGCGTCGGCACCAGGCTGATCTCCATCTCATCCACGAGACCGGAGGCGAGGTATTGCTGTGCGGCACTCGCGCCGCCGGCGAGCGACACGTCCTTGCCATTCGCGGCTCGCCGGGCCTGGTCGAGCGCGGCGTCGATGCCGCCGGTGACGAACGTGAAGCTCGTCCCGCCTTCGCTGGCCAGAGGCGGCCGTGCGTGATGGGTGAGCACGAACACCGGGTGATGGAATGGCGGGTTCGCTCCCCACCAACCGTTCCACGGTTTCTTGGGGTCCCAGGGGCCAGGGTGGCCGCCGAACATGTTCCGCCCCATCACCGAGGCTCCGACGTTCACCAGCGACTCCTCCACAACCCGAGTGCTCTCATTGACCTCACCGCCCGGAAGGCCGTGCATCACACGCCAGACCTTAAGGGGTACCACCCACTCATGCAGGCGCATGCCACCGATCCCCAGAGGATTCTCCACACTCTGGTTGGGCCCGGCCACGAAACCGTCGAGCGACATCGAGATCTTGAAGCGCAGCTTGGACACGTCCTGCCTCCCGGAAATAGGCTCGCCCGCTTTCAACGCGCCTGTTAGGTGACCGGGCCCGGATCGGTCGCGGGGTCGGAAACTCGAACCCTTCGCCGGCACGTGGCTCAGGGTCGAGCGAACACTGCTCCGTGGGGCACTGCCGGGCCGGTAACACCATGCGGCCACTGCTCGCGGCCGAAGTAGACGCCGGCTTGCGCCGTACCGGAAGCCTTGAACGTGGTGTCGACCTCGAGGACGCCGGTTGTGCGGTCGAGATGGGCCAGCAATACCCACTGTGCGAGCTCCCGATACCCGGTGATCACAAGACGAGAACCGGAGGGTTCGAGCGCTATCCAGTGAGGCACCTGCTCCGGCTGCAGTGTCAGCCGACCGACTTCCCGGGGACGGCCCGGGTTCGAGATATCCAGGCTCACCACCGAATGCTCCACGCCCTCGGTTTGCAACCAGAAGCGACCGGCGACCACCGGGACGGCGCAGTTCCGTCCCTCCTCCCACGGCATCGAGTACACCCACTCGGCCCACGGGGCGTCACCCTCGAGGTCGCGCAGTCGGTACAGCCCGCAGGTGAACGTGTTGACCAACACGGTGCGCCCGTCCGGCAGGACCCGGGGCTCGGCGGTCAGCCAATTCTCATCACCCCGCGGACCCGGGGGCAGCAACAGCGTGTGCAACAGCGCCAGGTCTGACAGGCGCCATACTTGAACCGCCCGGCTCCGGACCTGCAGGTGCATGTCCGTGGCCGTGGTAACGACGCGATCGAGCGCGGGCACGACAGCTACGCTGTAAGGCCGGACTGTAGGATCGATCCGTGGTGCGGCAGCATCCGCGCCGCGCACCAGTCGACCGGCGGAATCAAGTTCCACGAGACCGCCCGTGGTGACACTGTCCTGGCCGATACGGTGCTGGAAGGTGGCCAGGACATTCCCGCCCGGCAGCCTCGCAAAGCTGTGTGGATGGCTGAACGGCCCCACGTCCCCGAAGGATCCGGCCAACCGGGGCCGGGTTGGACGGTGTAGCTCGAGCCGAAAGGTCCGACCAGCAGCAAAGCCGTTCGCCCAAAGCACGCCACCCGCCGGCATCTCGTACTCGGTGTGGTGCGCCAGCGTGCCCACGGCACCGACAGGCAATGTTGCGACCACCTCGGCGTAGGTAGGGCTTCGGCGGTCGATGTCTACCACCGCCAAGAAGTCGCTCTCCCGCTTGTCGGCGTCCCCGGCCCAGACAAAGAGATAGCGGCTGCCGGCAGTCTCGGGCGCCGTGACAGGATTTGATCGGCTAGGCTGACATCCGGCGATCATGACCGCCGTTGTGAGGAGTGCACCGCAACGCACCGCTTGCCTCCCGGGATGGGTTACGCGCCTCTCCGGGCGGCGCCACACATCAGAGGCCGCCACTCCGTCATCGAATGAGCTTATCGGTCACGCATTCACCGATATCGGGGGCGCTGGTCAGGCAACAATCATGTATTCGCTCTGCACCATGCCGCTGGGATACGACCGCGTAGCCACGTGCTCGAGCCGGATGTCGCGCGAAAGAGGCCCGAACAAGGGGATTCCACTGCCGAGGAGCACCGGGATACGGGTGATGATTACGCGCTGGATCAGTCCTGCTTCCAGGAAGCCCTGTATGGTCACACCCCCATCGACATAGAGATGGGTCATGCCGCGTTGAGCGAGCCGACTGACGATCTCGGCTGGCGGGCCGGCCATCAGCTCACACACGGCGCCGTCGGGCACAGTCAACGCTGACAGTGTCCTGCTGAGCACTACCACCGGTTTCTTTTCATAGGGCCAGGCATCGAAGGCTAACACTGTCTCGAGTGTCTTGCGGCCGATGACAATGGCATCCACCGTGGCGATGAACTCGGGGTACCCGTGAGGTTCGCCACCGTCGGCGGGCAGCCAATCCAGCCCACCGTCCTCCCGCGCGATGTAACCGTCGAGGCTGGTCGCAATGAATACCGATGCCTTCATGCCTCCCTCAGCTTAGACGCCCGCCCGCAACGAAATCCCCAGTGCCGCCTCGAGCTCATGTTCCGCGGCCCTTAAGGCGCGATCCTTACCATGCTTGAAGTCGCGAAAGGCCCGCCAGAAACGAATAGTCTGTACCGGGCCAGTCGTCGGCATCACGATCGCGAGCGGGTTGAACTCATGGTCTCCCGCCCACCTCTGGTAGATCTCGGCCTCGAACGGGTGTCTGTCAGGCCAATGGGCCCGTTCTGACCAGTTCAGTACCACTGCGATTGGACTCAGTTGGGGCAGCCAGTGCTCCTCGATGTATGCTTGCCAGTGCGGGCTATTGGAGTAGACCAGTACCAGGCGCTTGCCGACTTTTCCCCAACGGTTGTGAAACTGGCGCCGCAGGCGGCGTCGCTTCCACCTATCCCACCCCAGCCCAATCCCGAAGAACGGGAGGGCCAGAAGCAGGATCGGGAGCAACACCGCGCCCAGCAACACGGCCCCGGCAATACCAATCCCCTTGCTCCACCAGCTCTCGTTCCTCGGCAGCGTTCCCCCGTTCGCGATAGTCGTGGACGAGCGGCCTACTCCGGTCGCTGGGCGACGGCCAGGAGATGAGCGCTGCTTCCCAGGATACATGGCTCCGTCTCCAACATCCGGGCGACGCGTAACACTGTTTCCCGCCGCTCGGCATCCGCCATCCGCTCAACAACATCCGGCAGAATCCAGCCTGGACCTTCCACGCCGTACACCCCCTTCAGGGACAGGCCCGCCGCCAGCACCTCCGCGGCCAGCTCCTCTGGGTGATGAAAGTATGCGGTCGTGAAGTAGTCCAGCCGTTCCGTCGGGTTGCGGTGCTGACCGTTCCGCAGATCTTGCTCCACGATCCGCGCGAACGGCGGGTCCAGCATGAGGTCACGCGCGAGCCCGTCGAAGGCCGAGGCCCACCTGGAGATTGCGGCAGCGAAGAGCCGGCCGCCCGGCTTTAGTACCCGGGCCGCCTCTTGCAGCGTCCGGGCCCGGTCCCCGGGGGCAGTGAGGTGATACAGCGGGCCGAGCAGGAGGACGACATCCGCGCTTTCAGCCGGCATGTCCAACGCGCGAGCGTCGGTAACTCGGCAGGACAGAAGCGGCCGCGGGGCCGCAGCGCTGCGCCGCTGCGCTTCTGCCACGAGTCGCAGCACCCGATCAAGCAGATGAACCGAATAGCCCGCCTCGGCGAGCCACAGGGCATAGGCCCCTGCGGCCCCCCCAATATCCAGGACGACACCCGGCGGTGACGGCGCAAAGCGCTGGATCAACTCTCGGGTGCGCGCCTCCTCGAGCTGGAACGGCCCCTGCTCGAGACGAGCTTCCTCGGGTGCGCGCTCGTAATAGTCGGTGATGACCCGATCGAGGTCCTTGGAAGGCGCCGTGCCCATCCGTCTCTCTCTCACTCCGTGTCGCCAACGCCCTGCTGGCGGACGAACTGACGCTTCCCAATTTCGGACATACAAATCCCCCACCGTAGGTGTCTCATCCTACCAGCGGTACGTCGTCAGCGCGGCGCCGGCGAAGCCTCCAGCGTGTTGTGGAATGCCGCGATCTTCCACCCGTCGGCCTCCTTTGTCAGCACCAAGGAGAAACGGGCCCCGTGGCGTCCCGCCAGCGGGCCTTGGGGCGCATCCATCACGGCGTGGACATGGACCAGGGCGACCTCGGGGCGCAGGAGCCGCGCCCCCTCCACGGTATACTGGTTCGTGCTCCCGGCGTAGATGGTCCGGAAGATCGCCGTATGGCCCGCGGCGATCGCGGCCTGCCCCCGAAAGTGGTCGCCGCGAATGTTGACAAAGTCGGCCTCGGCGGCGAAGGGCGCACCAAACGCCGAGCCGTCCATGGCGTTCCAGGCGGCCTCCAGGTGGCGCACAATGTTCTCGACCGCGGTTCGGTCGGCTGGCGCTAGATCCGCAGGCACTCATTCCTCCTCTGTAACCTGCTCCTCAATAGCTGGCCCGCCCGGCCGTAACGACTCGCAGCACGGCGTCTTGGCCAAATCGGCGCTTGTATTCGGCGATGATCGCCTGGATGGCCGCCTCCGTCTCCGCTGAGCGCGCGGGATGGACGACTTCAAGGACAAAGCTGGGCTCGCGCTTCGGTTGGCCATCGACCCCGCGCCACTGCCCCTCCGCTTTCCAAAACGTGAATCCAGCTGGAAGTCGGGCGCTCACAATGTCCGCCACGAATACCGTCCACGCGGAGTCGGTGACGCCGAGCGTGTCGGCAATGTTGCGGCCGAAGTAGAGCCGCTCTGCGACGACCGGCTCCATTCCCGTCGATGGGATCGCCGGCGCGCAGGCGATAAGCATCCCCACGGGAAGGAGCGAAAGTCTCAAGAGACCGCCGACATGTTACTCACGACCCGGGGTTCCTCTCTAGCCGCCGATACGCCGGTCTTCGCGGGCCTGGCTGAGCAGACGCTCCGCGAAATCGAGCCGTTCCTGGGTTTCGGCCAGCTCCTGTTGCACGTCCTGGACAGTGCGTTCCAGTCCCTCGAGCCGGGCCATGACGTCGGCCGATGGTGATCCTGGAAGAGTGGTACGCAGACGAACTATCTTCACCGCCGCAACAGCAATAATCGCCGCGATTGGTACGAGTGGGGCAAGAAAAGCAGGGTCCATGTGGCTTCCTCGTTTAGGCCTGAGACTCGTTCGAGCTGTCCAACAGACCGCGCCTCAACTGCAGCGTCGCTCGTGCACAAATCTCACGGTTCATTCAGAAATCGGCGAGCACGGGCTGCGCCCCACGTATCCAGGCGCCGGCCGGTGCTGCCCAAGGGTACCGGTGCTCGCGATCGGGCCAGATGAGCTGCAAGGCCGGGAAGTCGTCCCCGTCGTAGTACCATCGCGCGTAGCCGAGGAATGCCTCGTAGTGCTTACGCGGAACCGGCCGGAAAGTGCACGCATAGCCCTCGAGCACGTCGTCGGAACTCTCGCCCGCTGCATACGTACGCCCCGCGCGCACCGCTTCGCCAGCACCATTGAGCATCAGCAGCATGGTATCCAGCGCCAAGCCGAATACGATGAGCTCAGGGTGCTGGAAGCGCTGGTAGAGACCGATGGTGAACGCAAAACCGGGCCCCTCATCGTCCTCGGGGACTTCGACAACATGCCAGCCGAAGGTCGCGATGTCTGCGTGCACTTGGGCATCGCCCGGGTCCATCCAACCCTCCGTCGTGGCGTCTGAGGGGGCTGACGCCTGAGTACATCCACAACACTCATGGGGTTTTCGGCGCCTGCATCCGAGGTAGGTGCCAGCGCGATGGACGCAGTCCAATCACCAGAGTAGCTTGGGGCTTACCCATTCTCGCCGACACGCGAGCCAGCCCCCCCCCGGCTCTTCGGTCGGTGTCAAATCTGGAGGCCCCATGCCTACCTACGAATATCGCTGCCGCGACTGTCATCATGTGTTTGATCGGGTCGAGCCGCTTGCCCAGCACGGCCACAGGCGCCCAAGCTGCCCCAAGTGTAAGGGCAAGGACGTGGAGCAAGTCTTGACGCCCTTCTTTGCGAAGACATCGCACAAGTCTTGAGCTCCGCTGATCTCCGGAAGGCTGGGACTACGCGCGACTGAGCCATTCGGAATACTGTCGCCCATCCTGCTCATAGATGGCGTGCACCTCATCTTTCGGCAGGGACTCGATGCGTGACCATCGCTGTGTGGGTGCTCCGCCTCGCTCAGAATCTCCCGGCAGTAGCCGCTCGCGGATGAGAGGTTCTGCCGCAGCCGGTCAAGGTTACCGACGTCCTAGCGTATTCTGGCAGAGCGGCTCGCCCGCCATGCCCAGATGAAGGCCGACGCTATGAGCAGATGAATGAGGGCGAAGACCACCGCCAGCTGCCGTGCACCGATGAGCAATCCCCACACATCCAAAGCGGGACCCACACCAAACCCAACAATGTTGCCGAGGATAATAGAGTTCCGCGCCGTGGAGGGCTCAGCGTTCCGAGCCGTCCAGTTCAGGACGGCGATCCCCAGCAAGGGGCCGCCGAACTGCCGGAGATAGGCGATCAGCGCGCCGGGTGCATCCGCTGGAACGGCGCCGACGCCTATTGCCAGTGGGGCGAATATGAACCCGAGGCCGAGGACTCCCAGATAAACAGCAGTGATACTGAGCAATACATTGAGTTTCATAAGCAAGCCTTCTCTCCGAAGTAGTTGGTGACTCGCATTCACACTGCACGCGAATCAGGGAGCGGCTTGCCCCCCCTCTCCGTCGCTAGGTTAAACCGGCGCCTCCTGTGGACCCCGGAGCAGCACCCGGGCAAACCCAATACCGGCAACAAGGATGATAATGTTTCCGATCTGGCTGAGGAGGACTTCAGCCAGGATGATCTCGCCCAGGATCAGGCTTGCGCCGAGCGCGAAAGCGAGTGCCGGCCAGCGAAATGGACCTGGAGTGGACGCGACCGACATCACGGTCAGCGCGGTGCCGATAAAGAACGCGAGCAGGCCCGGCAGGAGCGCCATGAAGATCCCGGGCGACTGGGAAGTTTCGAGGAGGGCGACTGCGGCCGACTGGTCGGCGCCTCCGGCGATGAAGCACCCGAGCAACATCTCAAACACGAAGACCGCCGAAAACGCGCCTACCGAGATGAGCAGGAGTAGCCGCGCAGCATAGCCCGCCGCCGGTCTGCGATCCGCCGCCACCTTGGTCAGCGCGAGGAAGCCCGGGACTAACAGGAGCATCCCGACAAATAGGAGGAGATGAGCTACATACCAGCGCGAAGCCGAATCAGCCAGGATGGCGACCTGTTCAGCCGGTTCCCAGGTCTCTGGAGGATGGAAAAGGTCCCCGACGCTCATCAGCGCAGGGCCCAGGATCAGGCTCGTGGCTTCTATGACGGTGCGATACCGGGAGGGGGCAGCATCCATGGCTAGACCTTTCTGTGGGGCGGATCCCGGTCTGAGCTGTGGGAGAAGAGTTCCTTGCTCCAGGCGGCTGGTCGCAGGGGCACCTCAGTCGCATCTTCCGCAGTAAGGCTCACCCGGGGCCTCGGGACTGCTCCCGCAGCAGCACCCACGCCCATCCCAGCAAAGTCGCGACGAGGAACGGATAGGCGAAGAACGGCAGTGGCGCCGAGGTGGGCAGCAGCGGCTCACCCGCGTAAATGAGGCCGGCCGTGATGGCGAACATGCATGCGGCCACCCCGCCCAATACACGCGACCACCAGGGTAGCCGCGGCGGTATACTGATGAGGGCTAACCCGCCGGCCCAGAGCGCGGTCCCGGCCGCGAAGGCAGGCACGCTCGCCGTGGGTCCAGCGGCAGTCCCCGACAGCAGGACACCCTCCCCGATCGCGAATACAAGAAATCCGGCGGCTACAACATCGGCTTCAGCTCGCAGGTATCTCAGGGCCAGGAGACTGGTCGCGATTACCAGGGCGACGCTGTCAATCGCCCACAAGCTCGCCTGGACCTGCCACGAGGCGGCAAATGTACCCGCAAGCCCAAACACGGCGCCTACCAGAAGACCGCCGGCAGCGAGACGGTCAAGACTTCTTGTGGAGAGGACCGGCTTCATTGGAGACCTCGAGGCCTCGCACGATCTGGCTTTCGACCTACGAATTGCGCATCAGCTGCAGGCTAGTCCTGCAAGACGAAGGTGACCTTTAACAGGACCCGATATTCCGTGATCTTCCCCTTCTCGATCACGACTTTCTGACTCTTGATCCATGCACCGCTGAGGTTGCGGAGGGTCTTTTCGGCTCGGGCAATTCCCTTTTGAATCGCGTCCTCGAAGCTCTTGGAGGAAGAAGACTGGATTTCGGTGATTTTGGCGACGGCCATAGGGGACTCCAGGCCAGCAAAGCTGGCGGCCAGGGGGTGGTTGGAGGCACGGATCGCGCCTTCAACTTATGCCAATGATAGGTGAACGAACACGTGCGCGCCGCGCTCAGCGGGTCCGCGATGCTGGCGGCGGCAACCTGACGGACCGCACATCAGCTGCGGCGACCGGCTCATCGCCCCAGCCACAGCGCCACCACAACCAGGAGGGGTGCCAGGACGAGGCATGCCCCTAGAATCCAGTACCTTGCCTGGCCCTGGTCATCTTGCCGGGCGCGTTGCGCCGACCTGAGGCCTACGAGAGCCAGCAGAAGGCTGGCCAACGCGCCGAGCAGGAGTGGGAGGATGGCCGTGTACGTTTGCCTGAGCATTACGGCGCTGGCCCACAATCCGAGAGCGACCACCACCGCAGCGAAGTAGCCGGCGAGGCTCTGCAGTTGCCACCGGAGGCCGGCATAGATGGTCACGCCGAGCAAGAACGCCAGACCAAGAGTGATCACGACACGCAGCAGCCTCTTATTAGGGACGCTGTCTAGAAACGATGCCTGTGGCGTCCGCGCTGCACGGATTCAACCGCAAGAATCGGAGTGCGCATCCGGGCCAGCGCTCCTACAATGGGGCACCTCTTTCGAAACCGGAACCATGCGCGTCTACCGAATTCAAGGCATTCCTGATTCTATCGCCACCGTCGCGAAAGAATCCATGAAGTCGCCCCAGTACGGTCACCCCATCCATGCCGAAATGGCGACCGGGTATGGCCCGTGCCGGCTCTGCCTGCAGACGTTTCAGGTGGGTACCGACGAACGGTTGCTCTTCACGTACCAGCCGTTCACCGATCCGGGCGCCTTGCCAGCACCGGGGCCGGTGTTCATCCATCGGGCGCACTGCGCGCGGTACGACGGTCTTGCACTGCCGGAGGCGCTCCGCTCCCTTCCGCTGGCCCTCGAGGGCTACGGCACCGAGGGAGCGCTCGTCGTCCAGCGCCGGGTCGGCACGTCGCCCTTCGAGGCGGTCTTGGAGAGCGTTTTCGAGCCCGGGGAAGTGCAGTATGCGCATCTACGTAATGCCGAGGCCGGCTGCTTCATCGCCCGCATTGATCGGAGCTAGAGACCGTGCTGTTCGCGACCGCCTAACGGACCTCGCATCCGCTGCGGCGACTTGCTACTCACTCACCACCGACGTTTCCTGGAAGGATGCGCTGCGCCAGGTGCATGTGCGTGTTAGGCAGCTCTCCAGGCTCATCGGAGCTTGCCGATCTGCTCGACGAGCTCTCGGGCAATGAGCTGGAGCTCGATGTGTTCGGGGTGGAGCGTACCGGCCCCCGGCGAAGTGAGGCTGGCGCGAACCGCCCTGAGACCTTCGAGGGCGCGCCGGAGCTTCAGGCGTTCGACCCGGACCGATGCAGAGGCCCCCTGTCCCGCCGAGAGGATGGCCCACATGTTCGTGCGCAGGGTGTCGACCGACCGTTTGAGGTCCTCCAGACCCGCTGGAACGGCGGGGGCCCGCGCAAGGCGGGCGTCGACGTCGTCGAGCAAACTGCGGAGCGTAACCAGTTGTTGGGTAAGCGGCTCGTCCGCCATAGGGGAATCTCAGTGAAAGGGCGCTCAGTGCACGAGGATAGTGTCCTCGATCGCCGGACCCTGAAGTTTGTGGTGGAAGACGACGACCGCTACTCCTGGCGCTACCGCTTCGAACCGGAAGACCTGCGTCGCCCCCGCGGGCACGGGAGTTCCCTGCCGAACATCGAGGAACCGTACTGTAGCGGAGGACACCGCTGGTGGACTCACGTACTCGCCCGGTCCGATCGTCTGAAGGGTGAGTTCGAGCTCTCGCCCGGCTTCGATAGAGATCGTATGGCTCGGGGAGCCGTTCGCTTCAAGGGCGCCCTGGCTGCACCCCGCGAGCCCAAGCGCGACGACGAAGCCACACAGCTGCGGTGGTGGGAACCTTCTTTGGCTCCTCATGCCTGCTCCTCAGAGCGCTCCGCGCTCGGCAGAATGGACGGTCACTCCACGATCTTCCAGAAGGAGTCCTTGCGCGTGATCTTCCCGTCGACGAACTCCAGCAGGTCAACGCCCCGTACCTCGAGACTCTTCCCCAAAGCTGACGTGCCGGTGAGCGTCCATTCTGAGACCCCGAAATCACCGCAAGCCCAGTGACGCTCCTCTCCATAATGCACATTCGGGATTCCCTCGAAGCGCTTCGCCAAGCCTGCTCGGACATCCTTCTTCCCGATGTACCGATCGCCTCGAGGGGCAGCGCCGCGCGGCATGTAGAACACGCAATCGTTTGCGAAGTAGTCCATGATGGAGTCCAGATCGTGACGATTGAATGCATCCAGGAATCCCTTCAGCAGTTCTACGGTCGCATACTGGGACATTGGAAGGCCTCGGCGCACCACGTCTGGGTAATGATTGAGAAACGTTTCTTCGTCCGCTTCACGGCGGGCTCTTAGGCGCAGGCCAGGTCTTGGACACGGAGGCAGCCAGTTGCTGAGCCTCCTTGGGCTCGAGAGGAACACCGATATCAATTGGCAGCTTTGGGTCGCTGCCGATGGCTTGCTGGATGACAGGAACGGCCATGACCACGGTATCGATCAACACCGCGAGACTGTCGCCGATGTGGCGCCCAGTTGCTTCCTTGAGGCGGGAGGCTCCTGGTCTCGTGAGCCAGATCTGGAGGATGAGGCCTTTCCCTATTCTCGTCTTTACGGCCTCGACCCTGACAATGTCACTATTGGACAGCTGAGCTTCCGGGTGGAGATACACGGTCTTGCCCTGACCGTACACTGCCGCTGGAACTAAGCCCGGAGCGGGTGAACCCTCGGCCAGGCGCAGCTCGAGCGACACTGGAACCCGTTTCCAGTCCGGCGCCCTGGCCTTCTCACCGGGCGAGCAGGCCCATGAAGCAATCACCGAGAGACATATAGCGAAGCGAAGGTACCTGTCGCGCGCGCCCTGAACCATTTGTACACCCCCCATACTCAAGGAAGCGCTGCCAGGTCATGCCGGCCTTTTGAAGAAGCTGGTGAACCCGTTGGCCGAGTCAAGGCGATGGACCCGCCCCTCCAACATCCTTTTCCCACCCGTCGATCGCCGCGCTCAGCTTTCTGACCAGGTCCGGATGTCGCGCGGTCAGATCGTGGCGTTCGCCCGGATCCGCGGCCACGTCGAAGAGATAGAAGTTGACCCCGTCCTGGAGCAGCTTCCACGTCCCGGATCTGACGGCCCGCTGTGCCATTGGCCGCGCCCTCCTCCAGAACAGCCGGCGTTCGACGATGGGCGACCGTCCGCTCAGCATCGGCAGGAGATTGATTCCATCGAGTGCGTGATTCGTCGGCATGGCTGTACCGGTAGCCGCCAGAATCGTGGCGGTCAGATCCATGGTGATCGCCACCTGCCTGGACGTCTTGTTGGCCGGGAGGACTCCCGGCCACCGCATGAGCAATGGGACACGAATGCCGCCTTCCCACAGTGTGAACTTCCGGTTCGTGAGCGGCGCGTTACGTGACAGCCATTCGCCTCCGTTGTCGTTGGTGAAGATCACCAGCGTGTTTCTCGCGAGACCGTGCTGCTCGAGCGCTCTGAGGATTTCTCCCACACCCTGGTCCGCCCGCTCGAGCATGCGCACATAATCGGCGCGGGTGGCGGGAATGCTGTCATTCGGCCCCTGGTACAACCGCGGTTCTCTCCCCGAGGGCGTGTGCGGCCGCGGAGTGTCGGGGACCTGGAACGGCCAATGCACGGCATTGTACGCGACCTCGAGAAAAAACGGCGCGCCCGCGTGGCGCCCCACGAAGCCCACCGAGCGCCGGGTGATCTCGTCGGTGAGGTAGGCCGGCATCTGGATAGCGGTCGTGTCCTCATAGAGATCCGGCGTCCCATCTCCGCGCCGATGGGTGTAGTAGTCCACCGCTCCACTGAGGAAGCCAAAGAACTCTGCGAAACCGTGTGCGTTGGGACCGAACTCCGGCTTGAATCCCAGATGCCACTTGCCGATGAGTGCCGTCGCGTAGCCGTTGGCCTTGAGAAGCGCCGGCAGCGATGCGCCAGCCACGGGCAGGCCGCGCGCCGAGTCGCCGGCAACGGCACCGAGGGGCCACTCGATGCCGTAGCGCTGCTGGTACTGGCCGGAAATCAGGCCGGCTCGGGTGGGCGAGCAGGAGGGACCATTGGCGTATGCGTCGGTGAGGCGGAGGCCCTCGCGTGCCAGGCGATCGAGGTTTGGCGTCTTGGCGTCCCGAACGCCGTAACTCCCTATATCGCCGTACCCCAGGTCGTCCATTAGAATAAGCACAACATTAGGCCGACCGTTCGTCCACCCGTCGAGTCGCGCGCTGCCAACCGAGGGCATCGAGCCAACAATGGCACTGGCCACAAGCAGCGTGGTGAGGTGGCGTCGTCGCATATGCTCGCTCCTATTATTGGCTCGGATTCAGTGAAGCGCCGTCAGAGCGGCTCAGCGCTGCTGCGGAGATCATTGGGCCCCGATAGGTGGGAGTCGGCCCAACAGCCTGGTATGCCAGCTGACGCATGCTGTCCGTGCTGGATTCTCAATGCTGATTCAACGTTTCGACGCCGCCAGAAGCCGGTCAAGGTCGGCCCGGCGATAGAGCCGGCCGTTGGCGACGACGGCGCGGATCTTCTGCGTGTTGCGGATGTCCTCGATGGGGTTGGCGTCGAGTAGGACCAGATCGGCGAGCTTGCCGGGCTCGACCGTCCCCAAGGAGTCGGCCATTCCAAGGACGCGTGGGGGGTTGAGGGTGGCGGTCTGCAGGGCCTCGAGGGGGGTGAGGCCGGCCTCGACCAGCCTCTCGAGCTCCACGTGCAGGCTGATTCCGGGAACTTGCAGCGGCACCCCCACGTCCGTCCCCGCCAGCAGCACGATCCCGGCCTGGTGCAAGAGTCGCACGTTTTCGAGTTCGAGTGGAACGATCGGCCGAAGTATCGATTGGAACTCCCGAGTCACCTCAGAGTCGAGCCAGTTCTCCCAATTGCGGCGGATCTCCTGGGGGACGAGTCGCATGCGAGCTGCGTCCGCAAGGACCTGCTCCGCATGCACGACGTGGTGATACGCGACCAGATCGGCGGTCACCGCCACTCTGTTTCGACGGTACGCCTCGATGGCCGACGCGCAGGCGGCCGGATCCCGGCTGTCGTAGAGCGCGCGGACGTGTCGGAACATGGCCAGGAACTTCTCGCGCTCTGGCAGGCTGTTGTAGTCGGCCAAAACGCTCGCGAACCGTTTCCGCTCGGCTTCGGCTGCTGTCGAGCAGCCCGCAGCGAGAGCATCCGGGTGCTCGGCCGTGCGCTGGCCCGCGTCGGCTGCCTCCTCGGGTGTAACGCGGAACGGCACGTGGCCGTCCACGGGGATTTCCCTGCGCCGGGCCTCATCCATGATCGCGAAGTAGGCCTCGCGGGAGAGGTTCTCGTAGACCTTGACGAGATCGGCGCCATTCGAGGCGAGTTGTTCCACCGCGGCCCGTGCCTCCGCCGCCGTGCGCACGACGACTGGGTTGCTGCCCAGGGGAGGATCGCCATCGACCGAGCAGGGCCCGCGGTGAGGAATCGGGGTGGCCCGCGAAGATCCCCCTCGGCCAGCCGGCGCCTGACCGACTTGCTCAGCTCGAGCGTCACATCGGCCGTTCCGTCGTTCATGTTGCGAACACCGGTGACGCCGTGGGCGAGGAACAGCGGGAAGTGCCAGTCCTGGGCCGTGAGCGACTCGTGCACCTGATCCACCGCCACGTTGGCGACCGAGTGGACGTGCATGTCCCACAGGCCGGGGATGAGGAACCTGCCCGCCGCGTCGACCCGATCCGCATCGTCAGGGGTGCGGACTTGGTCGGCCGGGCCGACGGCCGTGATGCGGTTGCCTGCGACGAGAACTGTGTGTTCGGGACGGAGCGACCCATCCCTAACGTCGACAACAGTGACGCCGATGATGGCGACGGTGGGAGACTGCGCGCGGGCGCAGCCAAGAACGAGCAGGCAGAGGATGCTAACGAGGCTCTTCATGATCTCACGTAATGCTTTGGCGCTACTCTGGTACCACTTGGAGGCCAGTGGCACTCGTCACCCTCTGATCGAGCGCGTGACGCACTTGAATCAGCACATCTCCGGGACTCACACCCAGCGCCAGCCCGGTTAGAGAGTCGATGCGCGCGATGAGCGTATCGGCGCTGGACCAACGCCAGTCCTCCGAGTCTACCGCTGTCGGCAGACAATCGGCGGGTCCCAAACTGGCTTCAAAGGTGACCGTATCTCCGACAGTTAGCGCATTCGTGCGGACGCTGATCGGCGCGAGATCCACGAAACAGCTGTCGTCGATCACCGTTCCGCTGTTGCAGGCGAGCAGGAAGAGCGTGAAGGCAGATGGGTAGATCGCCAGGGGTCCTGACCAGCTCAAGTGCACCTCGGTTCGCTGTCGTGTTCGGGATGAGCACTATCCTACGTTCCTTGGAATTGAAGCGCCAGCCAGCTGTATGCGCTTGTCAGGCCGCGGCCAGCCCATACCAGGCTTCTGGGAACTGCCCGACTACTCCACACTGGCCAGGTTGTACATCGCCCGCCAGGCCCGGAACACCTCCCGGTAGTCATCCCCGCTGTAGGCGACCGTCCTTCCGCCCGTTCGGCTGGAGCCCGGAACCAGCTCCGCCATGTCCGCCATCTGGGTCAGGGCAAAATCCACTTCCAGCCGGATCGGCGGGGCGATCTTGAGCAGCGAATGCTTGCGACGTAGCGCCGCCTTGGCCCCGACACGGATTCGCTCGCACGCGACACTCGGCGCCAGGCTCCTGGCCGCAAACCGTCCCACTGCTTCCTTCACCACCACCGTCTCGATCCCGTCGCCCAGCAGCGCCCGCGCCTCCGCCGCCAGCGCCTGGTCGCCACTCACCAGCGCAATCGGCACCCCATGAACGCCGGCCATGGCGGCATTCAGCGCCAGCTCGCCCACCGGCTCGCCGTTGAGACGAGCCTCATATACCCGGCTGGTGTAGGTGTGATCGATCGTGGCATTCCGCGTCCCCGCTCGGGCATGATACCCGATGAACATTGCTGCATCGAAGCCGCCGTCGATGCCTTCGACCATCGAAAGACGCTTCGGTCCGCCACTCAACAGCTCGGCTGCGGGGTCGAGCTCTTCGGCAAGAAGATTGCGCATGAGCCAGTGGCTGTCGTTCACGAGGACGCTCTTTGCACCGGCCTCGAGCGCGCCAGCGATTGCAGCGTTGGCTTCGTTCGTCATGAGACGGCGGAACCTGTTATAATCTTCAGCGTGACGGGGCTCGATCGGATCGGTCTGATCTTCGTGCGCAACTCCGGCGACGCCCTCCATATCGACCGAGATGTAGACCCGCATTAAGCGCTCCCTTAGTGGCAGTCCGGCGCAAAGAATACCGAGGAAAAGTCATGAATGCACGCAGATGGGGGCTGGCGATCGCGATCCTGGCGTCGGCCTGCGCTCCCGCCAAAGAGCGGCCCGATGGCCCGTTCGTGCAACAGGGCCGGCTCTACACCACATGGCTCTACGGCAACGAGTACAACAAGCTGTGGGACCGCTTCTCCCCCGAGATGCGGCAGACCTTCGGCAGCGTGGGCGAGCTGGCCAAGTTCGGTGGCCAGGCGTTCACCCACCTCGGGGCCGAGCGACAAGTCGTGGACGAAAGGGTGATGGAGGCCGACCCATTCCTGGTCTACACCCGGGCCGCCTCCTTCAAGAAATCACGGCACCCAATGTTGATCGAATGGAGCCTGGCCCGCGACGGAGAGGTCACCGGCCTGGTAGTCCGACCCGCGCCCACGGATTCGGCAAGCAAGTAAGAAGTGAGAGGTGAGAAGTGAGAGGGACTGAGGCCTTCGACTCCGCTCGGGACGGCTTCGCGAAGGACTCACCTCTCACTTCTCACTTCTCACCTCTCACCCGTCAGTAGACCCGCCCCCCCAGCGGCACCTCCTGCTCCACCGCCAGCAGCACCGTCGCGCCCGACTCGTCCGGCACGCCCAGCACCAGCACCTCCGAGGCAAACCCGGCGATGTTCCGGGTCCCCAGATTCACTGCCGCGATGACCAGCCGGCCGATCAGCTCCTCGGCCCGGTAGCGGGCGGTGAGCTGCGCGCTCGAGGTTTTTTCGCCCAGCGGACCGAAATCGATCCACAGCTTGTACGACGGCCTGTGGGCACGCGCATTGGGCTCTGCCCGGCGAATGCGGCCGACCCGGAGGTCCAGTGTCTGCAGAGCGTCGAGGGGATTCACCGGCTGGCCTAGTGGAGCAGCTCGCCCCGGAGGACGGTCACCGCCTGGCCGCCGAGGTGTACCCGCTCGCCGTCCACCCGCACCAGCACGGTGCCGCCGCGGGACGAGGCCTGATAGCCGACCAGCTCGTTCTTGCTCAGGCGCGCTGCCCAGTACGGACCCAACCCGCAATGTGCCGAGCCGGTGACCGGGTCCTCCGGTATGCCGTAGCGAGGGGCAAAGAACCGGGAGACGAAGTCGTGCTTGCTGTCGCCGGCCCGGGCAGTGACCACGACTCCTCGAACCGGCAGCCGCGCGAGGAGCGCCATATCAGGCTCGAGCGACCGCACCGCCGCTTCCGACTCGATTTCTACCAGATAATCAAACGTTGTCCGACCTACGTACTCGGTGGGAGCGCCGATGGCGCGCTCGAGGTCGGGGGGCGGGGCCGCCGGAGCGACCGGAGTAGCGGGGAAGTCCAGCCAGATCAGGTCGCCCTGCCGCTTGGCGCTGAGGATCCCGCTGCGAGTATGGAAGGTGGCGGTCTCGGTCTGCTTGAGGTGTCCGTCTTCCCAGAGCAGGTGCGCGCTGGCCAGCGTCGCGTGGCCGCAGAGATCCACTTCGGAGGCCGGGGTGAACCACCTGAGATCGAAGCCCACGGCCCGCCGGACCAGAAACGCGGTCTCCGCCAGGTTCATCTCCGACGCCACCTGCTGCATCCAGCCCGCGTCTCGCGGGGCTGGGAGGAGACAGACGGCCGCCGGATTGCCGGAGAACGGGCGGTCGGTGAAGGCGTCGATCTGGCTGAACCGCTGCGGCCCGGTCAAGACAACACCGCCTCGGCCTCGATCTCCACCAGCATCTCGGGAGCGATCAGCCGCTGGACCTCGACCATGGTGGTAGCCGGGCGAATATTGCCGAAGATTTCGCCGTGGGCCCTGCCGATCTCGCCCCATTGGTCGATGTTGGTCACGAACATGCGGGTGCGCACCACGTGGGACATCGATGCCCCCGCGGCCCGCAGGGCGGCTTCGATGTTCTGCAGTGCTTGGATCGTCTGGGCGTAGGGATCTCCGGGTCCGACGATGCTGCCGTCAGCCGCGGTGGCGGTGGTGCCGGAAACGTGGACCCGGTTTCCCACCCGCACCGCCCGGGAGTAGCCGACGATCGACTCCCATGGGGCACCGCTGGAGATGAGCTGCCGGTCCATGGAGCGCCGACGTTTTAGTGGGGAAGGGCGGCAGAGCTTTCGTCGAGGTCTTTCACATCGGCAAGCACACCGGCGGCAATCCGATCCGAGGCCGGCGACTCATCGTAGAACCGATCCTGCAGGCGCTGGAGAATCACCCGGACCCGGTCGGGCTCGAGTGTCGTGGTGGTGCGGTGTTCTTCCCGATTCGGCACGCTCGACCTTTCGAGTTCGGGCGCGCGACGCCGGCGGTTTCCGCTTCGGCGTCACCCCGTCTGTGTGTGTCCTGCCGGAAGAGTTTTCGGTCTGGCGCCGCCGAATCTTTACGCCGCTGCAGCCGTTTTCATCGTTTGAAGGCCACAGTCTGTCGGGCGGTGGTCCGATGATTCTAACCAGAGATCCCGGGGCGGGCCACCCCCAACCGGCAATTCAAGTTAGGCGCTACTTCAGCCGATCCTTTCTGCGAGTTTCTCCGGTGTGCCCCAGGGCCCCCCGCCCTCTGCAAGCACCCGGATCGAGGAGATCCATGCTGAGCGTCACTGTGCCCGATCGCGTGCTGCTGGTGGATGACGCGCCGGAGGCGCGAGCGACGCTCGAGGCCTACCTGACGCAGCGCGGGTTCGAGGTGCTGACTGCGGCTTCCGGCGACGAGGCCCATGCCATCCTGGTCCGGCAGAAGGTCCACTGCATGATCGCGGAGGCCCGGTTATTCGGGGCCAGGGGCGGCGAGCTGCTGTCCCGGTCACTCGCCCGGGATCCCAACCTGGCGGTCATGGTGCTGAGCTCTCGCCCCGACGTGGCCGACGCGGTCCGCTACCTCCAGTACGGTGCGATGGACTACCTGGCCAAGCCCCTCGAGCTGCCGGCCGTGGAAGCCGCGCTCCAACGCGCCCTCCGGCGGCGCCGGGAGCTGATCCTGGAACGGGGAGCCGGTCGGTTACTCAAGGAAGAGTTGGTGGATCTCGGTGCCGAGCTCGCCCGGGAGCGCGCCAAAGTCGAGGGGTTGACGGTTGCGACCCTGGAGGCCCTGGTCTGCGTGGTGGAAGCGAGGGACTCCTGGTTCACCGGTCACTCGCTGCGGGTCGCTCAGCTCGCGGCCTCGATCGCGGCGGAGCTGGGCCGGAGCGACGAGGAGGTGGAAAGCGTCCGCCGGGCCGGGCTGCTGCACGACATCGGAATGATCGTGGTCCCCGAAGGCGTCATGTCCAAGCAGACCCCGCTGACCCCCGAGGAGGTCGACCAGATCAAGCGCCACGTGATTGTCGGCTCCGAGATCCTCGCTCCTCTGCCCCAGTTGGGACCAGTCGGTGCCTTCGTACGCAGCCACCACGAGCGCTGGGATGGCGAGGGTTACCCCGATGCCCTGGCTGGGGAAGCCATCCCCTGGGGAGCCAGGCTCATCGCCGCCGCCGAGATTTACGACGCCTGCACAACGGCTCGGCCCTACCGGGATCAGCTGACACCCGAAATGGCGGTAGAAAAGATGCGCGGGCTGATCGGCACCATGCTTGCCCCCGAAGTGCTCCCGGGCCTTGGAGCATTGGTGGAACGGGGCCGGGCCCTGGTGTTCCTGGCCGAGGAGCGAGGCAAGGAGCCTGGCCTGGAGGGCTCCCTGGCGCGCGCCGCGGGCTGAACCCCCTGCAACTTGCCGACAACCTTGCCCATTTCTGGCGGCAGTCTTGCGGAGCGATTTGGGGAAGCTCCAGCCAAACCACTACTCCCACCGACCTCGGTTGACCTCGTAAGCCATAAGTAGCTGAGCCACAAGCAACTACTGAAGTTGCGCAAAGATCTGCACTCAGGGCGCCAGGCTGGCCATCCTCGCTGGTACAACGGTTGCCCTTACTCCCCTCCGAAGACGGAGCCGTTGAAGTCCGCCCGTAGGCGGGATCGCTCACGGCCCTCCGCAGTTCGACAACACTCCATAACGGATACGAGATGCCGCGTTGCGTGACCCGCGCCGGGTGCTGGGTGTGACCGCGTTTCCCATGCCTGAGGCCGAACTCCGGATCGACGTTCTGTGGGCCCGATACCGCTCGGCCGGTGACGCCGACGCGCGGGATCAGCTCCTCGCGCGTCACCTGGGGCTGGTACATCACGTGGCCCGGGAAGTGTCTCGCCGGATTCCCTCGATCGAGATCGGAGAGCTGGTGAGTGCCGGCGCCCTCGGTCTCATGAAGGCACTCGATAGCTTCGATCTGGGTCGCGGACTCGCGTTCAGCACCTACGCCGTTCTCCGTATCCGCGGCGCCATCCTCGATGACCTTCGAAGCCGTGATTCCACTCCCCGCTCTGTCCGCATGAAGCGCCGCAAGATCGAAAGCGTCTCGGCGACCCTCGAGGGGGAGCTTGGGCGCGCACCGACGGCCAAGGAGGTCGCGCAGCGGCTGGAGATCGACCTGGAGACATTTTGGAAGTGGAAGGACGCGGTCGGCATCCACTGTGAGACCGAAGTTCCGGCCAACTCCAAGGGGGTTAGAGTTTCCCGCGATGCCGAGAATCACCCCGACCTCTCAGTCGCCCTCGCCTCGCAAAAACTGGTGGATTCCGAGCATGTAGAGCACCTGCGCCTCTTGATCTCCCGCCTGCCGGAACAACAGCGCAGGGTGCTGGCACTCTACTACTACGAAGAGCTGAACCTGCGGCAAGTCGGTGACGTGCTACAGGTCAGCGAGTCGCGGGTTTCCCAGATTCGGAGCCAGGCCCTTCGCCGGCTCAAATCGGAGCTGACAGCTCAGCAGGTAAGCGGGTAGGCAGGTAAGCGGGTAAGCGGGTAAGCGGGTAAGAAAGACCCTCCGGAGCGCGGTCGCCTCGGAGGGTCTCTTATTTCCGGCCTGCTTAAACCAGTCACCCAACCTACCCCCTTACCCGCTTACCCGCCTACCCGCCTACCCGCTTATTCGTCATCCACACCCGGATTCGGATCCAGCCGCTGCTTGGCCTTGCCGGCCGCATCCTGCACCTTGCCCTTGAGCTCCTGTCCCTTGCCCTTCAGCTGCTCTCCCGTGTTTCCGGTGAGCCCACCCACTGCGTTACGGACTCTCCCTTCAACCTGCTTACCCGCGCCCTTGAGCCGATCCTCGGTGCCCTCAGTGGCCAGGTCCTTTTTGTCAGTCATTTCTCAATACTCCCCCTCAATGAGTTTTACTACCCGTAATGGGTTTTCGTGTTGCTGTTGCTGTTCATGGAAGGGAGAATACTGGGCTTGGAGGGGGAGGAGCCGTGACTGCGGTCACCGAATTCAGGCTACACTGACCTCGGCCACCCGGGGGGTGCTCTCGGCGTAGTGACAGGCGGCCATAGTCCCGGCAACCGGCCGCAACAGGGGCATTTCGGTGTGGCAGCGGCTGTTTTTCATGGGGTGAAAACAGCGGGTATGGAACGGACAGCCAGACGGGGGGTTCGACGGGCTCGGCAGATCACCGCTCAGCACGATCCGCTCCCGCTGGGCGGAGGGATCGGGCTCCGGTACCGCCGAGAGCAGGGCGACGGTGTACGGATGCCGGGGATTGGAGAGGAGCTCGTCGGTGGTTCCCTCTTCCACGATATGGCCGAGATACATGACCGCGATGCGGTGGGCAATCTGCCGCACGACGGCGAGATCGTGGGCGATGAACAAATAGGAGAGCCCGCGCTGGCGTTGGAGATCGGAGAGCAGGTTGAGCACCTGGGCCTGCACCGAAACGTCGAGGGCGGACACCGGCTCGTCGCAGACGATGAACGACGGCTGCACCGCCAGCGCCCGCGCGATCCCGATCCGCTGGCGCTGACCCCCGGAGAACTCGTGGGGATACCGCCTGGCGTAGGTGGGATCGAGGCCCACCTCCTCGAGCAGCGCTGCCACCCGGCCTGGAACCTCCGCCTTCGATGCGAGCCGGTGAATCTCGATTCCCTCGGCGATAGCGGCGCCCACCGTCATCCGCGGATTGAGCGAGCTGTAGGGGTCCTGAAAAATGATCTGCATCCGCCGCCGAAGCTGGCGCAGCGCGGTGCGATCCAGGGAGAACACGTCCACGTCTTCATAGAGCGCCTTGCCGCTGGTGGGCTCCTGAAGACGGAGGATGGTCCGTCCCACCGATGACTTCCCGCAGCCCGACTCACCTACCAGCGCCAGCGTCTCTCCCCGACCGACGTCGAACGATACGCCATCCACGGCGCGCACCGGCGGGGTCGAGCGGCCGAACAGCCCGCCCGCCGTGTAGTACTTCACCAGGTCGCGCACTTGGAGTAGAGGTTTCACGAATTCAGCAATCCCGCCGGGTTCATCCCTGGCCTCTTCTGCCCGGGTCTTCGGCCAGCCAGCACCGCATGCGGTGCTCCGGCTCGACCGGGATGAGCGGCGGCTCGGTCTCACTCCGATCGAACGCCTGGGGGCACCGGGGGCGGAAGCGGCAGCCGCTGGGCCAGGCGGCCGGTGCGGGCACACTGCCGCGTATCGGATTGAGCCGGCGGAGCGGACCGGTGATCCGCGGGACCGAGGCAAACAGACCCTGCGTGTATGGGTGTGAGGGGTTGGCGAACAGCCGTGGGGTCGCCGCTTCCTCGACGATCTGGCCGGCGTACATCACCGCCACCCGGTCCGCGCGTCCCGCGACGATGCCCAGGTCGTGCGTAATCAACAGCACGGCCATGCCGCGCCTGGCCCGCAGGCTGTCGAGCACCTCCAGGATCTGGGCCTGCACCGTGACGTCCAGCGCGGTCGTAGGCTCGTCGGCCACGAGAATGTCGGGCTCGGCTGCGAGCGCGATGGCGATCATCACCCGCTGGCGCATGCCGCCGCTGAGCTGGTGGGGATAGGCCTTGAGCCGCTCGACTGGATCGGGGATGCCCACCTCCTGGAGCAGCTGGAGGGCACGCTGCCGAGCCTCTGCCGAGGGCATCTTGAAATGTGCCAGGATGCCTTCGACGATCTGGGCCTCCACCGTGAACACCGGATTCAGGCTGGTCATCGGATCCTGAAAGATCATGCCGATCCGCCGCCCGCGGATCCGTCGCAGCGCTTCACCCTGGAGTGCCAAGACATCGGTATCGCCCAACCGGATGACGCTGCCGGATTCGATCCGCCCCGGAGGGGGAATGAGCTGAAGCAGCGCGAGGCTGGTGAGGCTCTTGCCGCAGCCGGACTCTCCCACCAGCGCCAGCATCTCACCGCGCTCGAGCGAGAAGCTGACTCCGTCCACCGGGTAGAACCGGCTATTGCCGGCACCCGGGAACGACACGCGAAGGTTGGCTACCTCGAGCACTCTGCTCATGCGCTTCGGGGATCGACGGCGTCGCGCAAGGCGTCGCCGAACAGGTTGGCGGAAAGCACGGTGATCACGATCGCGAGCCCCGGAAAGATGCCGGCCCAGGGTGCGCTCACCATTACCTCCCGGGAGTCCAGGATCATGCCCCCCCAGGAGGGCGCCGGCGGCTGGATGCCAAGGCCGAGAAAGGAAAGTCCGGCCTCGAGCAGAATCACGTCACCCACGCCCAGCGTCGCTGCCACCAGCAGCGGGCCGAGGGCATTCGGCAGCAGGTGCCGGAAGATAATCCGCCGCCGCCGTGCGCCGAGCGCCTCGGCCGCGTGGACGTATCCCTCCTCCCGGATTCGAAGCACTTCGCCGCGTACCAGCCGGCTGGTGGCGAACCACCCAGTGGCCCCGATAATCACGATCAGCGCCAGGACCGGCACCCGCTCCCAGACCGCCAGCACCAGCAGCAGAATGAAGAGGCGAGGAATGGCGAGCGCGCCGTCCACCAGCCGCATGAGGGCCGCGTCGATCGCTCCTCCCCAATACCCCGACACGATGCCGACCGTTGCGCCGAGGGTGACCGAGAGCGCCACCGCGAGAAGCGCCACACCGAGGGAAATCCGCGCCCCGGTTACCACCCGGGCGAGCACATCCCGGCTGAGCTGGTCGGTGCCGAACGGATGGCCAAGACCGGGTGGCCGGCTGGCGCCGAGAATGTCGGGCTGGGCGAGGGGATCGGGGAGCAGCCAGGGCCCGATGAGGGCCGCGATCATTACGATGAGTAGCAACAGCGCACCGGTGCGCCCCCGCGGGTTCCGCCAGGCGGCTCGCAACGCCTCCTGAACCGCCGTCACCCGAGCCGCACCCGTGGGTCCAGAAGCGCGTAGGCCACGTCGGTCAAAAATCCGCCGGTGACCACCAGCGCGGCCACCAGCAGCGAGGCACCCATGAGTAGCGGATAGTCGCGGCTGCCCACCGCGCCTGCCGCCAGTGATCCCAGCCCGGGCCAGGCGAACACCGCCTCCACAAACACCGACCCGGTTACCAGGATCGGAAGCCAGAGTCCGAAGAGGGTAATGATCGGAAAGAGGGCGTTCCGCCACGCGTGCCGCCAGGTGACGATTCGCTCCGGCAGTCCCTTGGCTCGCGCCGTCACTATATAAGGAAGGCGCAGCACCTCGAGCATTGCCACCCGCTGGTATCGCATCGTGGCCGCGATGCTCACCACCGAAAGTGTCAACACCGGCAGCACGAGATGCCGCAGCACATCGCCTGCACGGGTCAGGAAGCCGGCGTCGGCGCTCAGCAGCGGGTCCTGCATGCCCGCCGCGGGCAGCAGCCGCCACTCCACTCCCACCAGCCAGGCGAGCACCAGACCCAGCCAGAAGGAGGGCATCGCGTAGCCGGTCAGCGAAAGCGTAGTGAGCCAGCGGTCTTCCCTCTGGCCATGGCGGACGGCCTGGCGGACGCCCAGCCAGAGTCCCACGGTAAAGTTGAGCAGGAGGACACTGCCGCCGAGCAGCAGGGTAGCGGGCAATCGTTCGGCCAGGAGCGTGGTAACTGGTCGGCCGTGCTCGATGGATACGCCGAGATCACCGCGCAGCAGTCCGCCGACGAAGGCCACCAGCTGCCGGCCGACCGGCTGGTCCAGTCCGTAGCGAGCCCGGAGCGCTGCGATTTCTTTCGGGGAGATAGGCCGATCCGCACTGAGCCGAAACAGGGGATCGCCGGGAGCCGCGCGCATCAGGACAAAGAGCAGGGCCAGAGCAACCGCGAACGTGACTACCGCCTGCAATGCCCGCCGGAGCAGCCAACCACTCACCTCACTGACTCCGGCCGGCTACCGGAACCGGACTCACCGACCACTTTCGCAGCGTCATCCAGGAGGACTGGGGGCTGATCGTAACGCTCCGGAAGCGGCGGTTCACCGCGTACATGAAGGCAGGCGCGTACAGAAACGTTGCTGCCGCATCTTCCTCGATTTGCGTCAGGGCCTTGACCCATGTCTCACCGGGATCGCCCCGTCCGCGAACCGCCTGCTGCATCAGCGAGTCCACCCCGCGGTTGCAGTAACCCGCGACGTTGTTCCCCCCGGTGCAGGTCCAGCTCTGGGTCAGGCCCGAGGGAGAGGGATCCTGGTTCGCCGCCGAAAAATCGACGTCGAAGTCTCCTGCCGAGCGGCGCTCGATATAGACCGGGAACTCCAGCTGCTGGATCTCGACCTGCACCCCGATCCGGCGAAGCTGCTCTTGAATCAGGAGTGCCATTTGACGTCTGATGCCGCTGGTATTGGGAAGCGAGAGCATCAGCCGGAGCGGCCGGCCCTCGCGGTCGAGGCTGCCATCGCTATCGGAGTCGCCCCAGCCGCTCGCGGCGAGAAGCCGGCGTGCCTCGGTGATGTTGGGTCCCTCGGCCCGGGGGGACCTTTGCCGGATCCAGAGCATTTGGGAGACCGGCCCATAGGGAACCATGCCCTGGGAGCCGAAGACCGCCTGGACCAGCTGGTTCCGATCGATCGCGAGGGTAATTGCGCGCCGCACTCTGTTATCGGCCAGGATGGGGTGAGGCCGTGCCCGGTTCTTGGGATCGTGCTGATTGAAGAGGAGGTACCCCATGGTCGAGGACGGCACCGAGATGAGACGGAGCGCCGTGTCGGATGCAATCCGCTCGACGAACTGTGGCGGAATGACGTCCATGGCATCCGCCTGACCGCCGAGCAACAGGTTGATCCGAGCCGCCGGGTCGGCGGCGGTGCGCAGGATGACCCGGTCGATCTTCGGCTTGCCCAGAAAGAAGTCCGGAACCGCCGCCAGCTCCACAAATTGCCCCGGCACGCTGCGTACCCACCGATACGGCCCGCTGCCGATCGGGTTGGTGGCGAAGCTCGAGTGGCCCACGGAATCGGGCGGAATGGAATCCAGCAGGTGGGCCGGAATCGGGGCGACATGGTAGGTGGCATCGTACAACTGCTCGGCGTACGGCCGGGCGAAGCGAAACACCACCCGGGAGTCGCCCTCGGCCGTCACCGAGGTGATCTGCCGCAGCAAATCGGACACCCGAGGGGAGACGTCGGGGTTCTTGGCTCGGCCGAAGGTAAAGACCACGTCGCGAGGGGTGACCGGAACTCCGTCGTGCCAACGGGCGCGGGGATCGAGATCGAATACCAGCGTGGTTGAATCCCGCCGGGTCCACGAGCGCGCCAGTCCCGGGACGAAGTCGCGGTCGCCCGAGGTGAGCAGCTTGGGTCCAAGCTCTGCCAGGCGGAGGAACAACTGGTCCACGACGTCGAGATTGCCGACGCTGTTCGCCGCGCCCTCCATCAGGGTGGGGACCGGGGTGGTTGCCTGTTGGCCGGTGACGATGACGATGCTGGTGCTCTGGCGCTCGGACTGAGCGCCGGCCGGGGCGCTGGTTGCCATCGCCAGGGCTGCAATCATGACAGGCCTGGACATCCTGCGTGCCAGGGGACTCACCGCGCCCAGGTCCACGACGCCGCTCGGTAGTGGGAATAATGGGACGCGGCGGCCTGCAGCACCGGCTCGGTGTCAGGACCCCGGTTCCACTCGCCCGGCCAGCGGGCGCAGGCCGCCCGGGTGATCCCCTGTGCAACGTCCGGTCCCTGGAACGGCCTGGAGCTGTCCGGCTCGGTCGGGGCCTGCCGGGATGAATGCGGAGTGTGACTGATGCTTGCACCTCGCGTCAGGTGGAGCACGAATCCCTGGTTGTCCTCGAGGAGTATGGAGCCGTGCTGGAGCATCGCGCCTCCCTGCCGAAACTGAGCGCTGCCGACGACCTTCCGCCCCCCGATCATGATTTCGCCCCCTGCGGGCTGGGAGAAGCAGGGCCCGGTGTCGAGCGGGGGTGTCCGGATCGGCGGGGCCAGACTGACCCCCGCGCCAAGTCCACGCAGAGCGTCGGCGAGCATGCCATGGATTTCGAAATAGGCTGCAGGAAGCGAGCCGAAGCGGGCACTCGGCGCCGCCACCGCGTAGGTCAGCTCCTGGGCGTGCCAGACGGCTCGGCCGCCGGTGGGCCGTCTCACCGTATCGAGCCCCAGCTCGGCAATACGCTCAGGGTCGTAGCGGCGGCTGGCCGGCTCATGGCGGCCGAAGGAGAGACAGTGGGGTGCCCAACGGTAGAGCCTGAGCCAGCTTTCGCCTTGCTCCTCCGCCCGGCCGAGCAGGGCCTGGTCGATTGCCATGTTGGCCCAGCCGGGGCGGGGGGTCTCGTCGAGCCAGAGAAAGAAGGATGGAGAGGGCGGAGAGGTCGACCTAACCATATGCCTCCACCGGTGGACAGCTGCACATCAGGTTTCGGTCACCGTACGCGCTGTCGATCCGGCCCACCGTCGGCCAGACCTTGTACTCCCGTACCGCTCGCGTCGGGTAGGCGGCTCGCTCCCGGGGATAGGGACGGTCCCACGAGTCGGAGATGACCTGTTCCAGGGTATGCGGAGCGTTGGTCAGCAGGTTGTTCTTCCGGTCCGCGATGCCATTCTCGATCTCGCGGATCTCCTCCCGGATGGCAATCAGCGCATCGCAGAAGCGGTCGAGCTCCTCCTTCGACTCGCTTTCGGTGGGCTCGATCATGAGCGTGCCGGCCACCGGAAAGGAGACCGTTGGCGGGTGGAAACCGTAGTCGATGATCCGTTTCGCGATGTCCTCCACCTCCACCCCGGCGGAGTTCTTGAAGGGACGGGTATCGATGATGCACTCGTGCGCCACCAGCCCGTTCTGTCCGGTGTAGAGCAGGGGATAGTGATCCGCCAGCCGGCGGGCCACGTAGTTGGCGCTGAGAATGGCGACCCGGGTTGCCTCGGTCAGGCCGTCGTACCCCATGAGCGCGATGTACGCCCAGGAGATCGGCAGGATGGCGGCACTGCCCCAGGGTGCGGCTGAGATGGTACCGCAGGCCGAAGGGTGATCGAGATCCACGATCGGGTGTCCCGGGAGGAACGGAACCAGGTGCGCCGCCACGCCGATCGGGCCCATGCCGGGTCCGCCGCCCCCATGAGGAATGCAGAACGTCTTGTGCAGGTTGAGATGGCAGACATCGGCGCCGATGTCCCCCGGGCGGCAGAGTCCCACCTGGGCGTTCATGTTGGCGCCGTCCATGTATACCTGGCCGCCGTGCTCGTGCACGATCCGACAGATCTCCTTCACCGACCCCTCGAACACCCCGTGGGTCGACGGATAGGTGATCATGAGTGCCGCCAGGGTATCGCGGTGCGCGGCCGCCTTGGCCCGCAGATCGTCCAGGTCGATGTTGCCCCGGGGATCGCTCTTGATCGGAACCACCTGCATCCCGGCCATGACGGCACTGGCGGGGTTGGTACCATGGGCCGACTGGGGAATGAGACAGGTAGTCCGGTGGGTGTCCCCGCGCGAGCGATGGTAGGCCCGCACTACCAGCAGGCCGGCGAACTCGCCCTGGGATCCCGCGTTGGGCTGCAGGGAGACCGCGGCGAAGCCGGTGATCTCGGCCAGCTGGTACTCCAGTTGGCTGAAGAGCAGCTGGTAGCCGGCTGCCTGATCGCGGGGGGCGAACGGGTGCAGCCGATTGAACTCGCGCCAGCTCACCGGCATCATCTCGGTCGTGGCGTTCAGCTTCAGGGTGCAGGAGCCGAGCGGGATCATCGCCGAGGTGAGCGAAAGGTCGCGTGACTCGAGCCGCTTGATGTAGCGCAGCATCTCGGTTTCCGAGTGATGCCGATGGAATACCGGGTGCTCCAGAAAGGACGTGGTCCGTGCCAGCGCCGGCGGTATGGCCCGCTCGCTCTTCACCCCGATGTCGTCCAGCATGAAGGGGAGCGCCTCGTTCAGCGAGAAGATCGAGATGAGGTCGGCCAGATCTCCCAGGGTCACCGTCTCGTCCAGGGCGATGCACAGCCGGGTGCCGGAGAGCGGGCGGAGGTTGATGTTGCGCACCCTCGCGGCGTCGAGCAGCCGGGGCAGGGCCCACCCCTCGACTTCGACGCAGACGGTGTCGAAGTACGCCTCGTACACCACCCGGTATCGCAGCCGGCGCAGGGCATTGGCCAGCAGCACGGTGCGGGTGTGCACCCGCTCGGCGATCCGGCGAAGGCCCGACGGTCCATGATAGACGGCGTACATGCCGGCCATGACGGCAAGTAGCACCTGCGAGGTACACACGTTGCTGGTCGCCTTGTCGCGCCGGATGTGCTGTTCCCGGGTCTGGAGCGCCATGCGGAGCGCCGGGCGGCCATCGCGATCCCGCGACACGCCGATGATGCGCCCGGGAAGCACGCGCTTGTAGGCGTCCCTGGTGGCGAAGAAGGCGGCATGGGGCCCACCGTAGCCCATCGGGACCCCGAATCGCTGGCTGTTGCCGACCGCAATGTCGGCGCCCCACTCGCCCGGGGGAGCCAGGAGGGTCAGGCTCAGGAGGTCGGTTGCGGCGGTCACCAGGGCCCCGGCCGCATGGGCCTGCTCGGCCAGCGCCCGGAAATCACGCACCTCGCCGTCGGTGGCGGGGTACTGCACCAGCGCGCCTACGACTCGCGGCCCGAACTCGAACCCGGCAGGGTCGCTGACGACCACCTCGATTCCGCGAGCCTCGGCCCGGGTCTGTACCACCGCGATGGTCTGCGGATGACAGCGCTCGTCCACCAGGTACATCGGGTCGCCCTTCACCGAGCTCACCGCCAGGCTGAGATTCATCGCTTCGGCGGCGGCGGTGGCCTCGTCCAGCAACGACGCATTGGCGATCTCGAGGCCGGTCAGATCGGACACCACCGTCTGGAAGTTCAGCAGCGCCTCGAGCCTGCCCTGTGCGATCTCGGCCTGGTACGGCGTATAGGCGGTATACCAGCCGGGGTTCTCCATCACGTTGCGCTGGATCACCTGGGGGGTAAAACAGCCGGCGTACCCCATTCCGATGTAGGACCGGAACACGCGGTTCATCCCCGCCAGGCCCCGGAGCGCCTGTAATACCTCTCGTTCACTGCGGCCCGGGGGCAGCGCGAGCGGACGGCGCAGGCGGATCTCTGCCGGGACCACGGCGTCAATGAAGGCATCGAGCGAATCGTAGCCCAGCAGCTCCAGCATCTCGTGCACATCGGCGCGGCGCGGACCGATATGCCGATAGGCGAAATGGGAGGGATAGAGAACGTCGGGGGTCTGGGCCGTCATTTTGCGTTCGAGAACGCTGGTCATCTTCTGGTCCTACTCCTCTCCAAATAAAAGGCCCCGAGACAAGGCTCTCGAGGCAAGGCGCTTTCTATCGTTGGTCATCCCTCATTCCACCCGGAAAGTTTCCCATCGAGTCGTGCGGTCACTCCCCTATGTGCGCCCGGTATTCGCTCGGCGACATGAGCCCCTTGAGGTCGTCGGGACCCGAGATCTTGAGCTTGACCATCCAGCCATCGCCATAGGGATCCCGATTGACCAGTGCGGCATCGGCTTCGAGGGCGGTGTTGATCTCGGCGACGTCGCCGGCGATGGGGCTGTAGAGCTCGGAAACCGCCTTGACCGCCTCGATGGTACCGAACGTCTGGTGCGACGCGAGGTGCGCCCCGATTTTCGGGAGATCGACGAAGATCACGTCCCCCAGCTCACCCTGGGCGTAGTCGGTGATGCCGACGCGTACGACCCGGGGATCGTCGGTGCGGGCGACGTACTCGTGCTCCGCGGTATAGACCAGGTTCTCCGGGATGTTGGACACCCACGATCTCCGTATGTGGTGGCGCGTGGGAGGATAGGTGGACCGGCGGGCGAGGTCAAGCGCGTGCGACGAGCGCCTCCCAGACCGCTCTGGCGGCACGCTCGAGCGCGGGAAGATCGCCCTCGTTGTCGATGACGTAGTCGCTCCGAATCCGCTTTGCGGCGGAGGATAGCTGGGCGGCCATCATCCGGTCCATCTCGTCCGGTGATAGGGCGCGTGAGGCGAGGAGGCGGGCGCGTCGCAGGTCTTCCGGCGCATCCACCAGCACCACCGCGTCGAAGGCACCGGGGTCATCGGCCTCGAAGAGCAAGGGGATGTCGCTGACCACGATGCGATCACCCCGAGCTCGAGCCTCGTCCAGTAGGGCGTGTCTCCGGCGGTGCACCTCCGGGTGGACGATCCGGTTGAGCTTAGCGAGGGCACCGGGATCGGCGAGCACTCTTGCCCGGAGCGCAGCCCGGTCCAGAGTGCCGTCCGCTCTGATGAGCTCAGGCCCGAAGCCCTCGCCGATCGCCTTCAGCACGGGCTGGCCCGGTGCTTGGGCTTCGCGCACGAGCTGGTCTGCGTCTATCACCGTCGCTCCCCACGCCTGAAAGAGCGCAGCGACCGTGGATTTCCCGGCTCCAATGTTGCCCGTCAAAGCAATAGAGAGCATGTGAGGTGGATTCACCGTCCGGAGTCCTCGCTCCCGTTCGGCCAGCAGAATGGCGGGCCGCCGGCGTTGGGCCGGGCCCCGGAGGCTGAGCGCAAGGTGGGCGGTGGGGGGAAGTCGGCGCTCGAAGCCGGAGGGGCACGGTCCAGAGCCGGCGGCCAAAGCTCAGAGCAACGCAGTCTGGTCCTCGTCCCGCCGCGGAACCTTGTGGCAGTGCCGGCAGCGAGCCTGATAGCTCTCCCGGCCCCCGATCATGATCGTGGCGGAGTCGTACCTCGCAGGCTTTCCGTCTATGAGTCGCTGGTTGCGGCAGGCGGGATCGCCGCAGATCACGCAGATCGCCTGCAGCTTGTCCACCATCTCCGCAATTGCCATCAGCTCGCCCATGCAGCCGAACGGCTCGCCTCGGAAGTCGGTGTCGACGCCCGCCAGAATAACCCGCAGGCCACGACTGGCCAGCAGGGACGAGACGCTGACGATCTGCGAATCCAGGAACTGGGCCTCATCGATCGCCACGATCTCGGTGTCGGGACGTACCAGGCGGAAGATCTCGGCCGCGGAATCCACCGGGCTCGCCTCCAGCTCGGTACCGTTGTGGCTGGCCACGCTGTAGAGCCCGGCATACCGGCTGTCGAGATGGGACTTGAAGACCTGTACCTTGCGCCGGGCGATGGTGGCCCGCCGGATTCGGCGGATCAGCTCCTCGCTCTTGCCGCTGAACATGACGCCGCTGATGACCTCGATCCATCCGGGGTGCATCCCGTAAAGCATCGACCACTCTCCGCTGGCTTGGGTAAGGGATGCAAATGTAGAGGAGCGCGCGAGAAACTCCAGGCATCTTGCGGGGGCTTTGCCCGAGCGACGATATTCGTCCGCCCATCCGCATCGTCCGTCCCTCAAGGAGCGCGTGTGAACAAGCGGGAGCTCGTCGCGGCCGTGGCCAAACGACTGGGTCTAACCAAGGCCAAGGCCAACGAGATCGCGGAGCTGTTTTTCGCGCCCACCGGCGTCATCGCCTCCGAGCTCAAGCGGGGCGGCAAGGTGGCGATCAGCGGGTTCGGAAGCTTCGAGGCTCGGAAACGCGCCGCGCGGGAATGGCGCGACCCGCGCACCGGCAAGGCGCTCAACATCAAGGCGTCGGTGGTACCCGCCTTCCGGGCCAGCCGGGCACTGCGGGATCAGGTCAACAAGAAGAGGTAAGCCTACCGCCGTCCCGCGGGGCTGCCTTCCCGGCGAGGCGGGCGGCTTGGCCCCCGATCCACCCGGGCGGTTACCCGTCGTCTCCGGATAGTCACTCCGTTCAGCGCCAGCGCCACCTGCTCCGCATCCTGCGCAGGGATCTCGATCAACGAATACCCGTCGCGCAGCTCAATACGCCCGATCTTCCCCCGCTCAACCCGCAGATCCTTGGTCAGCACCGCCACGAAATCATTGGCAGTTGCGCCGTCCTTCTTCCCGACTCCGACGTAGACCTTGGCGGTGGCCGGAATTTCGGGCACTCGCGACGGGACCTCGACCGGGCTGGAGCTGGACCACAGATCGAAGAGCGCGGCGGCTACCGCGGCCGGATCGTACCGCTCGAACAGTGGAGCCAGCGTGAGAAGCGCACGATCCGGTTTCCCCGTCTCCACGGCTCGGACAATCGCGGCCCGCTGTCCCGCCGCAGCGGCGGTTGCGGTGTCCACGATCCCGGGGAGCGGGAGGGGCCGGCGGGGCGTGGCGATCCGCGCGGCATAGCTCTCGGTGCCGGGCGGAACCAGCAGCACCACTTCGCCGGCCTTGACCAGCTGCTGGAGTCGCTCGGCGGTGGGCAGGTCGAACGCGAGTATGGTCCCCGCCTCGGGCGCGTCACCTGTCACCAGTCGCAGCTCGGGGTCGGCCAGCGCCACGGCTTGGGCGATCGCCGGATGATGGCTCTTGTCGGCCGTCCATATCACCATGGACGCCGGGTCGAGCAGCTCCAAAAGCTCCGCCAGCGCCGGCACTCGGCGGGCCCAGGAAACGCTCACCGTGCGAACCGGCCCGCTCGCTCCGCTCTCGAGGGCCGCGGCTCCGGCCGTCAGCGCCTTCCGGGCATACCGCTCGACCAGGCCCTCGACCTGATCCGGGGCCGCGGTATAGATCACCCGCTGAGTCTCCCGGGGCAGATCCTGCATCAGACCGGTGAGGCTGTCCTCCTCGCCCCAGCTCTCCGGCCAGGCCAGGAAGATCGATGCGAGGGCGTCCATGCGGAGCGCGGAGCGGCCGAGCAGGGTCAGTGCAGTCTCCGGGGTGGTGATCACCAGGTCGACCGCATCTGCTTTGAGCCGCCGCGTGGCCCGCGCCGTCCCGTGCGCCACTTGCACCCTGATCCCCGCATCCCGGGTGAGCGCGTGAGCCAGCGTTCCCCACTCGTCGAGCTGTCCGGGAGGCGAAAGCAGGAGCGCGCGGCCCCCGTCATCGAGACGGCTGAGCAGCCCGCCCAACGCCGGCGCGGCATAGGCCGGCACCGGTGGGCTGGAGGCCACCAGGTTGTGGCCCCGGGCGGCCGTGGGCGCCGTGTCGCGGGCACCCGCATCCTCCGCGTGCCAGCCGAGTCGTTCGAGGGCCGCGGCTATGGGCGGTTTGAGATGGAGGTCCTGGAAGGAAGGCAACGGGTCTCCGCTGGGCAGATGCATAGATGCTGCGTCCGACGAAGCTAAGCTCCCGAGAGATGGAGTCCAAGAGCCTGCCCCGAGCGAAGTGAGGGGGGCGCGTCTCGCCGACCAATCCGCCGTTGACATCGCTGAGCCGGCGACAAAACTTTCCCGGGACCGCCCACCTCACCCCAGATTCGGACCGATGTATGCCTGACCCTTTGTCGCTCAATGTCCAGCACCTCAAGGCCTCCGAGACGGTCGCCATCAGTAACGAGGCCAAGCGGCGCAAGGCCGCCGGAGAGGATGTACTGGACCTCGGCGTGGGGGAGCCGGACTTCGACACGCCGGCACCCGCCGCGCAGGCCGGAATCCAGGCCATTCAGAGGGGGATGACCCGGTACCCACCCAACGTTGGCATCGCGGAGCTGCGGACCGGCATCGCCAACCAGCTCTCGCTCATGTCGGGTGGTCGCGCGGTCAACCCCGACCACATCGTCGTGAGCTCGGGATCGAAGCAGTCGATCTTTAACGCCTGCTTCACCCTCTTCGGTCCCAAGGATCGGGTGCTGATCCCTTCGCCCGCCTGGGTGTCGTATCCCCAGATCGTTCACCTCACCCGGGCCGAGCCGGTGCTGGTGCCCGGCGACCCGGAATGGGGGCTCAAGGTCAGCGTGAAGGACCTCGATCGGTCGAGCCACAAGCTCACCCGCGGACTCATCCTCTGCTCGCCCTGCAATCCCACCGGCGCGGTCTACACCCTGGCCGAGCTGAAGGCCATTGCCGAGTGGGCTCGCAAGAACGATATCTGGATCATCTCGGATGAGATCTACCGTCGCATCAACTACGGGCCCGGCCCGGCTCCCTCGCTGCTGGACCTGCCCGACGAGCTTCTCGAGCGCACCGTCATCATCTATGGCGCGAGCAAGGCCTACGCGATGACCGGGTGGCGAATCGGCGCCGCGCTGGCACCACCCCACCTCACTAAGGCCATGGCGGCTCTCCAGTCTCACACGACCACCGGCGCCAATCACCCGGCCCAATGGGCGGCCGCTGCCGCGTTTACCGATGAGCGGGTGGATGCCGAGGTTGGCCGCATGGTATCGGCGTTCCGCCACCGCCGTGACTACCTGGTGGACCGGTTTCGCAACGAGGCACCGGGCATCGAATTCGTTGAGCCGCACGGCGCCTTCTATTTCTTCTTCCGGGTGGACGGTATCCGCGAGGCCGATCCGGTCACCGGCCAGAGCTTTTGCGAGCAGCTCATGAAGCAAGAGGGGGTTGCGCTGGTCCCCGGGGCCGCGTTTGCCGACGACCGCTGGGTGCGGTTGAGCTACTCGGTCTCCGATGCCGAGCTGGAAAAGGCGCTGGACCGGGTCCTGCGCCTGATCCGGCGCCTCGCATCCGCCCGCGCAGCCTGAGGCGGACACGATGAGCATGGATGCCCGGATCGAGCCGCTGAGCGGAGCGCTCCCATCGATCAATTGGCGGTGGGATCCCGAGACCGACATTCTCTCGGGAGCCTTCAAAGGCAATCGGAAGAGCGGTGGGCTCACCGGCTCGGTCGAGCTGACTGATGCCGAGGGGTCGGTTGCCGTGTTGGACGTCAACAACGGGGTGATCTGCGGGCTCGACGTGGTGGTGTGGCCTGAGGTCATCACGGTCGCCGAGCTCAAGGTGCCCGCCAAGTTGACCGACGGCCGCGTGGTCTTGCCCGCCCGTCCCTCCCGCCCCGGGGTCGCCTCGGTTGAGGTGGATACCACCCTGTCGGTTCGGACCAACGGGACGGAAAGCGTCTTCCACCTGCAGATCGGACCGAAGCGACCGGTCGAAGGGGTGCGGGCGGCCGACAACTTCTATGTCGAGGTGGATCAGCAGGGTGGGCTGGCGGGGTTCTGGCTTACCAACGTGCCGGCCTTTACGGCTTTGGAAGACAACTAGGTACCTGATAGCGCGGCGGTTGGCCCGCGCTTAGGCCGCGCGGTCCGACTCCTCCAGGAATCCCCGAGCCTGCCGCGATACCAGCGCGGCGTAGTAGCCGCCCTTGGCCAGCAGTTCCGTGTGGTTGCCCACCTCCGCGATCCCTCCATCCTGGATCACGACGATCCTATCGGCGTCCCGCACCGTCGAGAGCCGGTGGGCGATGACGAAGGCGGTGCGCCCCCGTAACAGCGTCTTCAGCGCGCTCTGGATCAGGTACTCGGCTTCCGTGTCGAGGGCGGACGTGGGCTCGTCCAGAATCAGTATCGGGGGGTTCTTCAGCAGCGCGCGGGCGATGGCGATCCGTTGCCGCTGCCCGCCGGAAAGCCGGCTGCCCCGCTCCAGGACTATGGTGTCATACCCCTCTGGAAGCGCCATGATGAAATCATGGGCGTGTGCGGCCCGGGCGGCGGCTTCGATCTCCGCCTGCGCTGCCTCCGGTCTGCCGTAGGCGATGTTGGCCCGAACCGTGTCGTTGAACAGGTGGGCGTCCTGGAAGACCACGCCGATCTGGCTGCGCAGGGAGTGCTGGGTCATCTTGCGGATATCCACCCCATCGACGGTGATGATCCCCTCGGTGACGCTGTAGAACCGCTGAAGCAGGGCGGCCAACGTCGTCTTGCCGCATCCGCTCGGTCCGATCAGCGCGATCGTCTCGCCCGGCCGCGCGGTAAGGCTGATGTCCTTGAGGACCGCCGAGCCCGGCTGATAGCCGAAGCTCACCCGGTGAAACTCGACCTCACCCCGAATCGGCCGGAGATCCGACGCACCCGGGCTGTCAGCCACGACGTCGTCCGCGTCCAGGATGTTGAAGATGGCCTCCAGCGAGACCGTGGCCTTGCGCAGGGTCTGGTAGGTATTGGTGAGACCCTGGACCGGACCGAAGAGACCGCCGATATAGCCCAGGAATGCCAGCATGGTCCCTACCGTCATCTCGCCCCGGGAGATCAGGTAGCCCCCGATACCCAGCGCGATGAGTCGGGCGGCCGTAGCGGCCAGAGTGCGGAAGGTGCCGGTCAGGTTGTCGGTTCGGACCCCACGGCGCACCACCTCGTTTCCCTCCCGCACGCCCTGCATGAAGCGGCGCTTCTCTTCCTCCTCCATGACGAATCCCTTGACCGTCATCATCCCGGCCAGGACCTCGTTGAACCGGCCATAGATCGAGTTCCACCGCTCCACCAGGCGGCGCTCCCGGTGCATTTGCTCCGGCGCGGCCCAGGCGCCGATCAGGGCGGGGACCGGTGCGATGACGATGACGGCAACGGCCAGCCGCCACTCCATGCGCAGCATGGCCGCCGTGGAGAGCGCCAGATACAGCAGCGTGGGCAGGAAGTTGAACGCGGTCTCACAGAAGGCCGTGACGCAGCCGGTGATCCCCGCATTGATCCGGTTCATGGTGGCGCCGATGGTCTCGCCCTGGTGGAACGACATCGGGAGCGAGTTCAGCTTGCTCATCACCCGCTCCCGCATGGTGTAATCCACCCCCAGCCTCACGTCCCAGCTCAGCACCCCCAGCCACGCCTGAAGGCCGGCCCGGGCCAGCTCCAGGGCCACCAGCCCGGACATGATGATCCCGAGGGAGGCCATTCCCATCCCATGTTCCAGCGCATCGAAGAGGTATTTCATCAGCAGCGGGTCGATTGCGCTCAGCGCCGCGAGCAGCAGCGCCAGCGAGACCACCCCGGTCAGGGCACGACGGTAGGGACGAACGAACTGAAGGGACCGCTTGGCTAGTTCGAATCCGCTGCTTGGCATTGCAATCGTTGGATGGGGGATTTTCAGGCGCGCACGAGCCAGCGGAAGCGCAAGTTCGGTGCCTTCCGAAGACCGGCCGGTTCCGTGGCGTCCCTTCCCCCGGGCAACGATCTTTCCGGTGGGAGGCCACGGTTAGCGCATCCTGCACGAGCTGGAGACCCCGGGTTGCCCCTAGGAGGTACGCCATGAATCTCGATGCCGTCCGCCGTGCCGTTCGGGCCCGGGGCCTCACACCCGCCACTCTGATTCCCGAGGCCAGTGGGGGCCGGATGGAGGAAGCCTGCATCAGGCCGGCCCAAGTGGTCGAAGGAACCGCCTTGCGGGCGATCCCGATCGGCCTGGCAGAAGCGTGGCCCGGATCGCTGGCCTATCTCGATGGCATCCAGCGGTCGGAGATCATCGCCTATGATGGCAGCGCCCCGATCGTGGTGGCGGAGATTGCCGCGGCAGTACGCCAGCGGGAGGATCGGCGCCTGCGCACAGTGGTGGAGGCGCGGCGCGTGGTCGCGTTGGGCCGCCCCTCGGCCCTGGCCGCGGCCGGCGATGCACTGAGCGGGATGCAGCCCATCCCCCTGCCCGAGGATGAACCGCCCCATCCGCTGCGCGACCTGGTTAACGCCGGGCATGCCGTGGACCAGGCGCGGGGAGCGCTGGAAGTCACCGTGGGGGACCGCTATCGGGCCGGCTCCGATGGTTGGCTCGTACTGGACGGCTCCCTGGCGGTGAGTCCCCGGTGGGCGGAAGACCCGCGAATGGTGGCGATCTCCAAGAGCCACTCCATCCTGCCGTTCGACGGCGCCGATCTGGAGCAGTACCTGCGATTGCCTTGTGCGTACCGGTCCTCGGTGTACGCGCCGGCAACCCGGAGTCTCGCGCCGGTACACGCGTGGGGGCTCAGGCTCTGGCCCTGGGAAGGAAAGGATCTACTGCACGGCCTGATTCGGGTCGAGGTGGCCCTCTCGAACGGATCCACCGAACAGGCGAGCCGAATCTCGCGCTGGGTCCTGGCGGAGCGGGCCCCGGTCAGCGCCCCGGACCGCCGCTGGGACCGGCTGCTCTACGGGATTCACAGTGTGGAGCAGTATCTGAAGGCAAGAGCGTGAACGGTGAACAGTAAACAGTGAACAGGTTCGACTCACGCCGTTTACTGTTCACTGTTCACTGTTTACGCTGTTCTAGTACATATTTCCGCAATGACTGACTCTCCCCCGCTCGGCCGCGTCGTGGCCACCGAGCTCAAGCCATCGACGCCCCACCAGTTCCATTTCTGGACCGCACGCGAGACACCCATTGGAATCGGCGCCATCGTGCGGGTCGAAGAAAGCGGCCGTGTGGTGTACGGAGTGGTCACGGATGGCTTTGCCTACTCCGATTTGGTTACGCCGATGCACGCCGTCATCGGCGCCGACGGCGATCCGGTCGCTGCGGGTAGCGAGCCCACCGCTCGGACCGAGATCCGGCTGTTCACCGCCGCGGTGCTCCGGCAGATGCCCGAGGAGCCGCTCCAGCCCGTACCGCTCGGCCCGGTTTGGCTCGCCTCGGATGCGGACGTGGTCCTGGCGCTCCGGATGGACACCTACACCAGTGGGGAGCGCGCCACCGGCATTCCGGTGGGACTCTATGCGGCGGGAGGTCTCGAGGCCCCGGTCTATCTCGATTGCGATTTTCTCCTCGGCCCGGAAGCCGCCCACCTCAACATCACCGGCGTGTCGGGCCTGGCCACCAAGACCAGTGCGGTCGAGTTCATGCTCGGCAGCATCTTCCAGACTTTTCCTGGCCATAAGGGCACCGTCGCGGCCGTCTGCTTCAACGTGAAGGGGCCCGACCTCTGCTTCCTCGACCAGCCGGCCCCGATGGCGGCGGAGGACGCGCGTCAGTACGACCGGCTGGGCCTGCTGCCGGTCCCCTTCGAGAACGTACGGTACTATGCCCCGCTCAAGGCGGACGGCGTCAACCTGAACAGCCTGCGGACCAACGAGGCGTTGGCCGGCAACACCGAGCCGCTGGTCTGGGGGCTACAGGAGGTACTGGACTACGCCGAGGTGGTTCTCAATCGCGATGACATCGACGCCAAGGCGGACGCCTTCATCGATTTTCTTTCGGAGCGGGTGGTGGGACGGGAGTATCACGACGACGCGCTGCGGGGAAAGCCCTTCCTGGTCCAGAGCTTTGCGGACCTGGACGAGTTCTTCCGCTCCATCTTCGATTTCATGGAAGCGCTGGGAAGGGGCTCCGAGGTCTGGAAGACCCACCATCTGGCAACCATCCGTAAGGTGCGGAATCGTCTCAGCAACATCAGCACCCGCTCCAAGGGCCTGGTCACCGATGACGGAGTAGCGAACGATTTGCCTTGGGGTCACTTCGAGGACCGGGGCATACACGTCATCGATGTCGCGGGGCTCGATCCCCTGGCCCAGGACCTCGTCTTTGCCCGGGTCGTGTCGAAGCTGCGGGAGCATCTCGAGCGGCGCGACCTGGGCGTGGATCACGTCGTGGTCTTCGTGGACGAGCTCAACAAGTACGCGCCTGCCGATGGGCCGGACACCTACGTCAGGAAGATGCTGCTCGACCTCTCGGAGCGGGGCCGCTATCTGGGTCTGGTGCTCTTCTCGGCCCAACAGTTTCGCTCCCAGGTCCAGCGGCGGGTCGTGGGTAACGCCGGTACGGGGATCTATGGCCGCATGGACATGGATGAGCTCGCCATGCCGGCCTATGCCACCATCTCACCGGCCACCAAGATCAAGCTGGCGACGCTGCCCAAGGGTGAGCTGATGCTGCGCCACCCCCATTTTACCCAGCCGATCTTCGTAAAGTTCCCCCGGCCGGCGGTGCTGAATGGCCGGGAAGGGATCGAGCGTTTTCCGCCTGCCGCGGAGCTTCCCTTTGCCGATGCGGTAGCCCGCCAGATGCGCCGGCTGGATCGCCGGGTCTCCGCGGACGCGGTGCGCGCCCTGATCGAAGGTCGCCGTGAGGCCGACGTCCGCCGGGCGCTCTCCGCCACCCGCCGCGAGCGTCCCGCCGATGCCTACGCGTTCTTCACTGCCTGCCTCGGTCGCCGGGTGGCCGGCGAGGTCGTCGCCCCCCGCCGCGGGATTCCCGCTCTCAAGCGCGCCGACGATTCGTACGGCGGGTGACGGTGCCTGTAAGTTCTTGCTCTTTACGCGTTTAGGCCCATTCTCCACCCGTGAAACTGGCCCACATCGCAGACCCCCACCTCGGCATCCGGCAGTACCACCGGCAGACCCCGGCCGGCATCAATCAGCGGGAAGCCGACGTCGCCAGCGCCTTCCGCGCCGCCATTGACGGCGTGATAGCCGCCAGGCCGGACGCGGTAGTCGTCGCCGGAGATCTCTTTCATTCCGTCCGGCCCACCAACTCCGCCATCGTGTTCGCCTTCCGGCAGTTCCAGCGGCTTCGCGAGGCGCTTCCCAACGCTCCGATCGTGCTCATCGCCGGAAACCACGATACGCCGCGCTCGGTGGAAACTGGGTCGATCCTCCGGCTGTTCGAGGAGCTGGGGGTCGATGTGGCCAGCGACGACCCCGTCGCCTGGTCTACCCTGAGCTCGATCTCAGCATCTTTGCCGTGCCGCGGGGCGTGTGCTGACGGCCGAACGTCCCGCGCTGCGAACCCGAGGGAACCCAGAAGTACCAGGTACTCCTGGCTCACTTTGAGGTCGAGGGCGAATACTCCAACCGGTCATGTCGCCGCGGAATATGGCGGAGCCGTGGTCAATCGTGGCGACGCTGCACCTGGAGGATTGGACCTACGTGGCCCTGGGCCACTATCACACTCAGCACCAGGTTGACCGGAATGCCTGGTATGCCGGGGCCTTGGACTACATCGGGCCCAACATCTGGGGAGAGGCCAGCGGACGAGGTCGAGCACGGCTCCCACGGAAAAGGCTGGCTCCTGGTCGATCTCGACCACCGGGCGGGTAGAACGTCATCCGGTTCCGCTGGCCAGCCAGGTCCTGGATCTGGAGCCGGTGAAGGCGGAGGGCATGTCGGCCGCGGCGATAGACGCGGCAATCTCCCTGCGGCTCGGCGCCATTCGAGGCGGACTCGTCGAACAAGATCATACGCCTTCGGGTCTTCGATATCCCCCGGCACGTGTCACGCGAGCTGAGCCATACGGCGCATCCGTGGCTACAAGACCGAGGCGCTGCATTTCCATCTCGACCTCCGCCGTCCCGAGGTGCATCGAACGATCGGGCTGGGATCGCCAGGGGCGGCAGACGCTTCCGGAGCTGGTGAGTCTCGTATCTGGAGCGACGGCCTTTGCCGGCCGAACTCGACCGTGAGGCTTTCGTACGGCTGGGCCGGGACCTGATGGATACGGTCGAGCGAGATCTGACGGGTGGCTGATGCAGATCAACCGGCTGCGCCTGGTCAATTTCCGCCAGCACGAGAACACCGAGATCGAGTTCGGTCCTGGCCTCACCGGGATCGTCGGTCCCAATGGGTCGGGGAAGACCACGCTCCTGGAGGCGATCGCGTGGGCCATGTACGGGATGCCCGCCGCACGGGGAAGCCGGGAGACCCTTCGACGCCGGGGCGCGCCGCCAAAAGCTAGGGTCGAGGTGGAGGTCGACTTCACCCTTGGGCCCCACGAGTACCGCATTGTCCGCTCGCTCAATCAGGCCGCGCTGTACCGGGACAGCGATCCGGCCGCGATCGACAACAGCATCGGCACGGTGACCGCGCACGTCACCCGGATCATGGGCATGACTCGCGACGAGTTCTTCAACACCTACTTCACCGGGCAGAAAGAGCTCGCTGTCATGGCCGCGATGAGCGCGCCCGAGCGGGCCCAGTTCCTCTCCCGGGTGCTGGGGTACGAGCGGCTCAGGACCGCTCAGGATCGGCTGAAGGAAAAGCGCTCGGCGCTCCGCGCCCGGCTCGATGGGCTTGCGGGCCGGCCTGCCGGATAGCAGCGAGCTGGACGCCGCAAAGAAGGCGGCTGACGACCGCTTGGCCGCTGCCCGGCGCGGCCGAAGCCGCGGCCGCGGCCGCGCACGAAGCCGCGGAGCGGCGGCTGGCCACGATCCGCCCTCAGTGGGAGCGGCTCCAACAGCTCCGGGAGGCCGCCACGGCCCTCGAAGCGGAGCTCAAGCTGGCAGATCAGAAAGCGGCCTCCGCCGCTGAGCACGCCAAGCGTCTGGAGCTGGAAGCGGCCGAAGCCGAGTCCGCGAGACAGCGGCTGGAGGAGGTTCGCCGTCGCCTCGACCCACTCCCAGCGCTACGCGAGGAAGCGCAGGTGCTCGAGCGTCAGGCTGAAGCTTTTGCGGCCCGCAAGAGCTACCAGGCCCAGCTGAACGAGGTCCGGGCCCATCTCGCCTCCATTCAGGAACGGCTCTCCCGGGTGCCCTCGAAGGAGCTGCTTGACGGAGGCCTGGAGCGGGTCAACGCCGCCCGCGCCGCGCTGACCGCAGCTACTCTCGAGTCGGAGGAGCAGCGAACAGTCTGGGTCCGGGATGCTCAGGATGCCAAGACCAAGCGACAGGGGCTCCTCGATCAGTACCAGGAGCTCAAAGAGCAGCGGCAGCGGATCGTGAAGGCGGGCATCGAGGGCGTCTGTCCCACCTGTGCCCGCCCTCTCGGTGTGGAGTACGCCAAAGTGCTCGAGCTGCTCGATCGCCAGATCGAGGAAGTCCGGTCCAATGGCAACTACTACAAGCAGCGCATAGACCAGCTGCAGCAGGAGCCCGCCCCGCTCACCGAGAGCGACCAGCGGAAGCTTTCACTCGAAAGTGAGCTCTCCCTTGCCACCGCCCAGCAGGGGCGTCTGCAGGCCCAGGCCCACGAGGCGGGTCCTCTGCGGGAGGAACAGAAACGTCTGCTGCTCCGGGTAGTCGAGCTTGAGCAAGCGCTTACGGGGTTGGTCGACTCCTACGACCAGGCGCGTCACGAGGCGGTGGTCCGGGAAGCCCGGGCCTTGGAGCCCCTGGCGCTCCAGGCGGAACGCTTCCGGGTCGTCGCGGAAAGGAGCGACGCCATCTCCACTGAGCTTCAGGCCGCTCGCGCCGCGGTGGCCGAGCTGACCCAAGGCATCACCGATCTCAAGGCCCGTCTGGCCGGCCTGGGATTCAGCGAGACCGCCTTCAAGAACCTTCGGGACACGGAGCAGGCGGCGGAACGGGCGCGCCGCGATGCTGAGCTGGCCCTGGTGCGAGGGCGAGCCGAGACCAAGGCCGCAGCCGAAGGCGTAGAGGCGGTTGTGCGGCGGCAGGAGGAGCGCAATCAACGGGAACGGGCCGCCGCCGCGACCGCGATGGAGTTGTCACTTCACCAGGAGCTCGACCGGGCCCTGACCGACCTGCGCGAAGACCTGAACTCGACGTTGCGGCCGACTCTCTCCGACCTCGCGTCCCATTTCCTGCGGGACCTCACCGACGCGCGCTACACCGACCTGGAGCTCGACGAGGAGTATTCGGCCACCCTGGTCGATGACGGCGATCCCAAGGCCGTCATCTCGGGCGGCGAGGAAGACGTGTCCAACCTGGCCCTCCGGCTGGCCATCAGCCAGATGATAGCCGACCGGGCGGGACAGCCTCTCTCCCTCCTGGTCTTCGATGAGATCTTCGGCTCCCTCGATGACGAACGGCGGAGGGCGGTGATCGACCTGCTGCGAAGCCTGGCCGATCGCTTCCCCCAGGTGATTCTCATCACCCACATAGACTCCCTCAGCGAGGGTTTCGATCGGGTTGTGCGGGTGGGCTTCGATCTGGCCAGCGGAGTGGCCACGGTGCGGGATGAGCCCATGGGAGACAGGGATGTGGCGGCCTGACCGGAGTGTCCGGGGTCCGGAGCGGGCGACCACCCGGGACATCGAGTCGCTGAACCGGGTCTTCGCCGAGGCGTTCACCGACCGCTACAGCCGCGATGGGCTGGTTGGGGTGCGGGTGCCCCAGCTCAACAATCTCGTCTGGCGCTACGCCCTGGAGGATGCGGGAGACGGTTCCATGGTCTGGCGCGACGCCGAGGGAAAGATGGTGGCGTTCAACATGGTTCACCGCTCCGGGACCGAGGGGTGGATGGGTCCCCTGGCAGTACGGCCCGATCGGCAGGGCGAAGGTCTCGGTTCTAGCATGGTCCGTACCGGGATCGATTGGCTGCGGAGCCAGGGCGCCACCACCATCGGCCTGGAAACCATGCCGCGGACCGTGGACAACATCGGGTTCTACAGTCGGATAGGTCTCGTACCCGGCCGGCTGACGGTAACGCTGGTTCATGAAGTGCCGCGTCGCGCGGTGGGTTCCACCGAGCTCCTGTCCGGTGCCGGACCTGCCTGGACCGGCCGGCTGGAGGAGTGCCGCCGGCTCGCCGACCGGTTGATCCCCGGGGTGGACTTTACCCGGGAGCTGGCCCTCACCCGCGACCTGGGCATCGGCGATACGACGCTGCTGCGCGACGGTCAAACCTTGATCGGCTTTGCCCTGTGGCACTCGACCCCGCTGGCGGCTGGCCGCCCCAAGGATGAGTTGCGGGTACTGAAGGTGGTGGCGGCGTCACAGGAGGCCTTCGAGCGATTGATTCAGGCGGTTCAGCTCTCGGCCACCTCCGAGCGGGTCAGCCGGGTGGCCATACGCTGCCAGACCGAATTCACCCAGGCCTACCTCAAGCTCATCGAATTGGGATACCGGGTCCACTGGACCGACCTGCGAATGCTGCTGCAGGACTATCCCCAGCCCTGTCCCAGCAAGGGAGTTCTGATGTCGAACTGGGAGATTTGATCCGCGACCCGCGGAAATTCTTCGCGGCGCGCGATTCTTGTTGTGTGAGAGCTTGACTTTTGCTGCACGATGCTCGAAGATGAATGCGAGATCGCTCGATTAGTTGAAATTCGATCGATCATCCGTGGAATTTCCATACAAGACAGTGGTTGCGGAAGGAATCTGTCGGCCTTTCGAGGTCCGGCCGGTTGAGGACGGGTGTTTGTGCGCGGTCCATCAGGACGCAGGCGGTCCCCTGACCGCCTAGCGGTTTCGACGGTGCTGATCGTCGTAGCGCTGGTCACGGGCAGCTGCTCCGACCAGTTTGAGCCGACCCCATCCCTTCCCTCCGCGGAGGTGGCTGCGGTTACCGCGCCGGTCATCTTCGTCGGCGCCGGCGACATCTCCGGCTGCACCAGCACCGGGGACTCCAGGACCGCTCTCCTGGTCGAGTCCATCCTGAATGCCAACCCCACTGCCTGGGCCTTCGTCGCCGGCGACAACGTCTACGAGGACGGCTCGACGGTCGAGTACCGCGACTGCTATGGGCCTACCTGGGGCCGGTTCAAGACCAGAACCCGTCCATCGCTGGGCAATCACGAATACGACGGAATCGAAGGCCCCACGCCGTCCTTTGACTACTTCGGGGACGCGCTGTGGGAGAACAGCCGCGATCGGGGGGGATACTACAGCTTCAATCTCGGCGAGACGTGGCACATCGTGGTGCTCAATAGCAACGAGAGCTTCGTTCCAGCCGTGGTCGGATCACCTCAGGACACCTGGCTCAAGGCCGACCTCGCGGCCAACAACCGGCCCTGCATTGCGGCTGTCTTTCATCACCCCCGATTCTTTTCCTCCACTGATCCCGCCTCCCCGCTCTCACGAAGCTGGGTGAAGCCTTTCTGGCAGGCACTCTACGCCGCCGGGGCCGACCTGATCCTCAACGGTCACTCTCACAACTACGAGCGGTTTGCTCCCATGAACCCCGACGGGGTCGCCGATCCGCAGAAGGGCATCCGCCAGTTCATTGTGGGCATGGGGGGCAAGAGCGTCAGCACCGCCACTAACATTGCTCCCAACAGCGAGATGCGGAACGGCGACACCTTCGGTGTCATGGAGCTCACCCTCGATGCCTCCAGCTACAGCTGGAGGTTCGTGCCCGAAGCCGGCAAGAGTTTCACCGATGCCGGAACCAACAACTGCCACAACCCTTCTGGTGAGGTTGAAACCAACACCCCACCTTCCGCGGCGTTCACTCAGACCTGCTCCGGTCTCAACTGCGCCTTCAACTCGGATGCGAGCAGCGATAGCGACGGCATTATCAGCAGCCGGGGCTGGCAGTTTGGAGACGGAGCCACGTCCACCCAGGCAAACCCCGCGCATGCCTATGCCACGGCAGGTAACTATACGGTGAATCTCACGGTCACCGACGATGACGGGGCCACCAACACGGTCTCCCATTCGATCCAGGTTGGGAGCCCCCCGGTGGGTGGGGGAGCCGTCCTGGTGGGGGCGGGCGATATCGCGCACTGCAGTCTGGCCAGCGACGAGGCCACCGCCAAGCTGCTCGACGCGCTCCCCGCGGCCACCGTCGTTACCCTCGGCGATAACGCCAACAGCGTGGGGTCCGCCACCGACTTCACTAACTGTTACGGGCCCACATGGGGTCGTCACAAGGCGCGCACCCGGCCCATTCCCGGGTACATGGACTACAAGACCGCGGGTGCGACCGGTTACTACGGCTACTTTGGCTCGGCCGCCGGCACCTCGGGCCAGGGCTACTACAGCTACAACCTGGGCGACTGGCACATCGTCGCCTTGAACAGCATGGTGTCCATGAGCGCTGGATCCGCTCAGGAGCAGTGGCTCAGAGCCGACCTCGCTGCCAACCCGAAGGTCTGCACCCTGGCCTACATCGCGCGGGCCCGCTTCAGCTCAGGAAAGAATGGGGGCGCCACCAGTGTGCAGCCGCTCTGGCAAGCGCTCTACGAGCGGGGGGCCGACATCATCCTCGCCGGCAGTGACCACTCATATGAGCGTTTCGCCCGGCAGACCCCTACCGGGGCGGCCAATCCGGCCAGCGGCATTCAGCAGTTCGTGGTGGGGACCGGCGGACAGAGCCTGACAGGTATTGTGGCCTCGCAGCCGAACAGCGTGGTCTTCAACGGATCCACCTTCGGGGTGCTCAAGCTGACCCTCGGAGCTACCGGCTACTCCTGGGAGTTCGTGCCGGTGGCTGGCTCGACCTTCACCGACGCCGGCTCGATGGATTGCGTCGGCGCTCCGCCCCCGGTTCCCAACCTGGCCCCAACCGCCAATTTCACCCAGGCGTGTACCGGCCTCTCCTGTAGCTTCACCGATGCCAGCAGCGACAACGACGGCACCATCAAGAGCCGGAGCTGGGAGTTTGGGGACGGCGCGACCTCTACCGCCACAAACCCGACCCACGCCTTTGCCACCGGAGGCACCTACAGCGTCAAGCTTACCGTCACCGACGACGATGATGCGCTCAGCCAGCCTGTGACCCACAGCGTCACGGTGGCGCCGATCCCGAACAGCCCCCCCACGGCGGCGTTCGAACCCAACTGCCACGGCCTGGACTGCGACTTCGACAACAACAGCCAGGATTCCGACGGCACCATCGTGGCCTGGAGTTGGGACTTCGGAGACCTCGGTGCCGGTGACACGTCAGACCAGCCGGCTCCCTCCCACAGCTATGCTGAAGCCGGTACCTATACCGTCACCCTGACGGTGACCGATGACGACGGTGCCGAGAGTGCGCCGGTCGTTAAGGACATAACTGTTGCTGAGCCCCCGGTGAACGCTCCGCCGGTCGCGAAGTTCACTGCACCGAGCTGTACGACCGGTGTGGTCTGCAGCTTCCAGGATCAGAGTACCGACGATGGCAGTATCGTCACTCGGCGCTGGGATTTTGCCGATCCCCCGGGTACCGTCGTCAGCACCTCAAACGGCACCATCTCGCATACCTACAACGCCCCGGGCGACTACCCCGTGACCCTTACCGTGGTTGACAATGGTGGGGCCACGAGCGATCCGGCTGCCCAGCACACGGTCACCGTCAGCGACGCCCCCAACGCCGCGCCGACGGCGTCCTTTACCCGGAGCTGCAACAACCTGGCCTGTACCTTCACCGACCAGAGCTCCGACGCCGACGGCACTATCAAGACCCGGGCCTGGGACTTTGGAGATGGCAGCACCTCCACCGCGCAGAACCCCTCCCACACCTACGCCGGCGGGGGCAGCAAAACCGTCACGCTCACCGTGACCGACAACCGCGACAAGCCAAGCGCGCCCGCCACCCAAACCTTCAGCGTGGTCGCGAACCTTGCGCCAACGGCGTCCTTCACCGCCAGCTGCAGCGGACTGACCTGCGCCTTCACCAATGGCAGCAGCGACAGCGACGGGTCCATTGTCGGCCGGAGCTGGACCTTCGGCGACGGAGCGACGTCAATCTCGAACAGCCCATCCCGCACGTACGCGGCGGCGGGCACCTACACCGTGGGGCTCACCGTTACCGATGACGACGGGGCTACAGGGACTACCACCGGCAGCGTCACCGTTACCGCGCCGAATCGCCCCCCGACCGCGCTCTTCGTCAGCGCCTGCACCAAGCTCAGCTGCACCTTCACCGATCAGAGTACCGACCCCGACGGAAACAGCACCATCGTGGCCTGGAGCTGGGCATTCGGTGACGGAACGTCCTCGACCCTTCGTAATCCAACCCATGTCTACGGGCGCAAAGGAAAATTCAAAGTCAAGCTCACCGTGACCGACGACCGCGGGACCAGCGATCCGGTTACCCACACCGTAAGTGTGGCCCCCTAGACAGAATCACGGGTCAGGAGCTAACGAGATGAAAACAGTCGGGGTCACCGCCGGACGGCGGTGACCCCGAGCGCGTTTGAGGAAGGAACAACGTCTAGGGCGCGATGGTCACGCTATGGGTGATGGGGTCGGTGGCCCCGTCATTATCGGTGACCGTGAGTTTCACCTTGTAGGTGCCGCCGGCCTTGAAGGTATGGCTGGGACTCCTGTCGGTAGAGCCGGTCCCGTCCCCGAAGCTCCAGCTCCAGGCCACGATGGTGCCGTCGCTGTCCTTGCTGCGCTCGGTGAACGCGCAGGTCAGCATGGTGCACGCGCTCCCGAAGTAGGCAGCCGGAGCGATGTTGGTACTGGAGGAGCTGACGGTCACGCTCCGCGTCGTGGTCCCCGTGGCACCTCCGTTGTCGGTGACGGTGAGCGTTACCGTGTACGTGCCTGCAGACGCGTAGGTGCGCTCCGGACTCGAGGAGCTGGAGGTGCTTCCGTTCCCGAAGCTCCAGCTCCGCGTCGCGATGATACCATCCGGATCACTGCTGGTATCCGTGAAGCTGCAGGTGAGACTGCTGCAGGTGACTGTGAAGTTCGCCGCCGGTGAAAGATTCGCTGACGGCTCTGGCGCCGAGGGATCGGGCGGGGCGGGGGCGCTGCCCCCATCATCGCCGCAGGATGAGGCATGGGTCTTGGCTTCCGCGCTCAGCGTTTTCATGGCATCCAGGATGCCACCATAGGCCATGTAGTCGCTCTGATACATCCACATCAGGAAGCCACAGGAGTTGGAGGCCGCCAACAACGCCTTGCCGTACTTGAGGACCTCGCTCGCGCTCATGCTGTACTTGGTGGACGAATTGAAGTGCTTCCCCGAGCTGCCGTCCCCACCGTCGAGGACGTTCAGCCCCCACACCATCTTGAGACCCTCGTCGTTGGCTGCCCGGACCTCGGCGTCCCGGTAGGCGTCCACCTGCCCCTTCCGCGCCGAGTACTGACCCCATCCCCCGTCGAGATACTCCCAGCGAAACGGCGCACCCGCGAGCCAGGTCGGCACCGAGCGGACAAAGGTGGGCAGCTTGGGCCAGAGCGACTTCGAGTACTTGGCGGCTTCCTCCAGCGTCTGGAACGGGATGGGCTTCCCATTCCAGTTGGAGCCGTCGCTCGGCTCGTCCAGCATCATATGACCGGCCAGGGTGCCATCCGCGATGTAGCTGTTGAGGTCCATGTTCTTGAACTGATCCAGCAGCGCCTTGAACTTGGTGAGGCTGAAGCTTCCGTCGCTGTTTTGGTACCTCTCCGGACTGCTCCCGGCTAACCGGATGAAGACGCGGCCACCCCGGCTCCGCGCGATCTCCAGGTTCCGTATGATCGAGCTGGTGCTGGCGTTTGCCTGTAAGCCGGTCCAGTCGGAGCCGAGCTGGGAGTATTCCAGCCGCCAGAATCCAAAAGGAAGTCCGCTGTAAGAGGTGGTGGCAAAGCTGGGAGCGGAGCTGGGAAGAGCGTCTGCAGCCGGTTCCGGGTCGGTCACGGAATTGATGCGTTCGGTTTCGCAGGCGCCGGTCAACGCGATCAGGAAGGCGGCCGCCGGAGCACGCAGCCGCGTAAGGCAGGAGGCCAACGTCAAATGAGTCAGACGCACAGCTTTGCTCTCCATCGAAGAGGGGGCGTGGGACCGTTGATCGCGGCAGGGGAGGGGCCGGCGCTCGGCATCGGCCAAAGCGGCGGCTCGTCGTTAAAAGTCCTGACGCGAGGGACTCAGGCAGGAGCCCTGAGCCGAGTCAGTGCTGTAGGTTGAGCGTGTGTTGTTGCGATTATCGGCAAGCGTGATGCAGATCGCGAGGAATGGCCGTCAGATAAACGCCATCTCGTTGTCAGGGAAGCTCGCGACGAGCCAAAACTCGTGATGGGTGAAGGGTTTGTCAACCCTTCATGGGGGGCTCGCACCGGCGAACTTCGGGGGAAGGCGGCAAAGGTCTTTAGCTCCGCATATCCGCAGGGTGTGGCTCCGCACCGACCCTGCTAGATTGGCGACGGCCCAAAGATAGTCCGGCCTACCAGTACCTGTTTCGGAGGACGAGATGAAAGGTCTGTTCCGCCCCATCCTGCGCAGAGGGTATCACTTCGTGGGCCGGATCCTGCATCCCCGGTTCTACCAGCTCAAAGCCCGCACCCATGGGATGCTGAATCCGATGATATACCGGCGGATGTACCTGTTGGCTAAGGAACAGCCGGACCTCGACATCGTGGAGATCGGCGGCGCGGCGGGCGCGGGGAGTGTGGCGCTGGCGCTGGGAATGAAGGAGTCCGGCAAACGATCCGGGCTCATCGTGGTAGAAAAGCTGCAAGGCGGGTCGCGGGCAACCCTGGGCGACTACCAGCGAAACCTGGAGATCATCAACGGCAATTTCCGGGACTTTGGGGTCGACAACGTGGTACGGCTATATCCCCACGAGATCACGATGGAGAACGGCTCCGAAGTGCGGGCCCTGGTGCGGACGCCGGAGATCGCCGCCTTCGTGCACGATGCCGACGGACGGCTGGACCGGGACTTCTTTCTGTTCTGGCCCCTGTTGCGACCCGGTGGACTCATCATCGTAGACGACTACGCCGATTCGCCCCACTTCAAGCCCATCAGTGAGCGGAATCCTCAGGGTGGTATCAAGAGCGTGATGACCTTCAGGCTCCTCAACCAGATGATCGATTGGGGTCTCTTCCGTCCCACTCGACATATGGGAAACACCGCGTTCGGCATCAAGCCCGCTGGCGCGGATTTCAGCCGGTTCGACCGCCAGGCCTGTCTCCGAATCATCGAGCAGGTCGAGCGGGAGCGGGACGCCTTCCTGGCAAAGGTCTGAAAATGTTCGGGGCCCCGGACTGACCGGGGCCCCGAATACTACCTGTACTCCAGATCGAGCCTACCCCGCGGCGTTACGTAACGTTGCAGCGCTGGGAGGGCCGGCTCTTGGCCATGCTGCCCAAGTACTTCATGCGCGTCCATCACACTGGAGCGGCTCAGATAGGTATCGTCGTACATCCACATCAGGAAGCCGCAGGTCCTCGGCGCATAGAGCAGCGCCTTGCCATACTTCTTCAGCTCAGACCCGCTCATGTTGTACTTGCCGCTGCTGGTGCCCCGCCGTCCCGAGCTGCCATCCCCGCCATCGATGACGTTGAGCCCCCACACCAGGTTGAGGCCTTCAGCCTTGGCAATGGCCACCTCGGCATCGCGGTACTTGTACACATCTCCCTTGCGGGCTGAATACTGGGCCCAGGCCCCATCCAGGTAATACCACTTGAAACTCGCGCCCTTGAGCCAGCTGGGGGTGGTCCGCACCAGCGCCGGCAGCCGGGGCCAAAGCGCCTTGGAGGCCTTGGCCGCCGCTTCGACCTGGCTGTACGACATGGCCTTGCCACCCCAGTTCGACGCGTCGCTCGGCTCGTCGATCATCTGGTGCCCGGCGAGGGTGCCGTCGTTGATATAGGTGTCCAGGTTCAGGTTCTTGAACGCGGCCAGTCGGCTCTTGAACTTATCCAGACTGAAGGCGCCGCTGGAGGTCTGATACCATTTCCTTCGGCCGGCGAACTGGACGAACACCCGGGCGCCTTTCCTGCGCGCCGTCTCGAGCTTGCTCTTGATGGTTTCTGCGCTGGCACCGCCATGGAGGCTGGTATACATGGAGCTGAGCTGGGAGTACTCCAGGCGCCAGAAGCCGAACGGGGTATTGCTGGTCGTGGCGGTGAGGAAGGCAGGATCGTCGAGATTCAGGATCTCAACGCCGCCCGAGGTCTCCGGGACATCGGCTCCGACGGCGACTTCGGTGGAGGGGTCCGTTGTGTCGGAGGCGCAGGCGCCGGCGAACCCGGCCACGAGGGCGAGAACCACAAAACGGAGGCCGGCTATAGAGCTGGCCCACTGGCACATCTGAGGCATACGCAAGGCTGTTCTCCGTCTGGATGGCGGTGAAGAACGGTTCGTCGCGGCAGATGAGGGGCCGGCGCACGGCAACGGCCAGCGCGGCGGTCCATCGTTCGTTCTGACGCGAGGGGCCTCAGGCTATTGCCTGAAAGCGCCCGCTATGTGGATCGAAATGGTGCTGCGACTAGGGGTTATCGGTTGCAGATCGCGAGGAACGGCGGCTCCAGAGACGCCATCTCGTTGTCAAGGTTGCTCGCGACGATGGAGAAGATTGTGAGCGTCGTCACGTTTGTCAACCCGCGAATTTGTTACAGGGCCGTTGCGGAGGCCGAAACCAGGGGCCAAAGAGGGGTCAAAAACTTTGCACTATCCTGTCAAGTTATTCGACAATAAATTGTTACATTGCCGGTTAATTGGAATCATTAAGTCCTTGTAACTCGGTGATCTGTCTGTTGCATTGTAACACCTAAAATCGGTCAGTGTCTAGGAAATGCGCATTGATTCCGGCCTCGGCTTTCCCGATACTGTGGTTAACCCAAGGGTGGGGGCATGCGGGGGGGCACGGTTGGGCGAACCAGAAGGAGGCAATGAAGGAGTTCTAAGCCATGACGTACACGTACAAGCTCGCCCGCCGCATCGCGTTACTCAGGAATCGTGCCATGTTCTCTACCCTGGGCCTCGCGGTTGCCTGTGCCGGCAGCGACCTCACCGAAACGGACATCGAGTCGCCTTCTGACGGGCAGACCGCAGCCTTGCAAGTGATTCCCCAAGTCGTGACGATCGAAACCAACCAAACAGTCTCCTTTGCCGTCCGTGACCGATCCGGGCGGGAGGGGGTCATGTCGACGGTGCAATGGGCAGCCAGCGGCGGAAGTATCTCTCGCGATGGGGCGTTTACCTCCTCAGAGCCCGGCAGCTACCTGCTGGTAGGACGGGTCTCAGGAGAACGCAGACAGTTCCTTCGTACCGGTACTGCGCAGGTGCGGGTCGTACCCGCACGCAAAGTGACATCGATCAAAATCTCTCCGGAGGACACCAAGGTCGCCCCCGGTGCACAGCAGGCCTTCCAGGTCCTGGGTTACACCAAGAACGACCCCGCCCTGCTGAGGGTCGGCGTGTCGGTCGGCGTCACCTGGACCGCTACCGGCGGCAGCGTAGATGCCTCAGGCCTCTACACCGCCGGCAATACCGATGGCACCTTCAGGGTCATCGCGACCACCGTGAGTACGGGGGTGTCGGATACGGTCAGCATCACTATTGATTCCGCCCTCACTCCTCCGGATGAGGGGTCTGCTCCCGTGACCGATCCGACCCCGGAGCCCACGCCTGACCCCACGCCAGAACCGACGACTCCCCCGGCCCCAACACTGACCGGTGTGGTCCTGACACCGGCGACGGCCGCGCTCCAGACCGGAGCCACCCAGCAGTTCGCGGTCCAGGGCCTGATGAGCGACGGCAGCTCCACCCCACTGTCCGCGACCTATACCGCTACTGGGGGCTCGATCACCAGCGCCGGGCTCTACAACGCCGGCACCGTGACCGGAACCTATCGGGTGATCGCCATGGCGAACGGTGGACTGCTGGCCGACACGGCCACCGTCACGGTCGCCGCCCCTCTTCCGGGACTGCCGCCGAGTCTCACCTCCTGTTTGTCTACCCAGTCCGGCGACCTCGTGACGCTGTCGGGGGACATGACCAGCCGCTACGACACTCGCAGCGACCCTCTGCCAGCCGCGGCCCGGGTCAACGCCGCTACGGCGAAGTGGACTGCGGTTGACGCCTATGTGATCAACTTCTCAGCCGGGAAAGGCGCGTGCTGGAGCGGTGGCACGGTCCAGGGAAAATGGGGCTCTTCGACCACCTGGGACGTCTACCATTCTACCTTCGGCCTGTACGCCTACGGTGCGAACACCTTGGTCGAAGGGTTCCGGGTCGACAACTACGGAGACGCGGTGCGCTTCAATGGCACCGACAACTGGACCCTGCGCGCCTCCTGGTTCACCAACATTCACGACGACTGCATCGAGAACGACATGCTGAAGAGCGGCGTGATCGAGGACGTGCTGATGGATGGCTGCTACGTCGGAATCTCGGTCAGGCCGGGCAGCTCCCAGTTGGCCTCGGTGGATGGCAGCGGAAAGACGGTGACCATTCGAAACAGCCTGCTCCGGTTGAAGGCGTTCCCGCTCACCGCCACGACACCGAACACGTCGGGCGGGTTCATCAAGGCGGAGAATCGCGAGCCGGCCAAGAACGTGAGCCTGGTGTACGAGAACAACATATTCCGCGCCGATGCGCTGCCGGGCACCGGGTCGCTTTGTCTCAACCAGCACAACATGGTCACCCGCTCCAGCGGCAACATCATAGTGTGGCTGGGCAGCGGGAGTTACCCCTGTACCTTGCCGCCCGGGTGGACCCTGACCCGGGACGTGGGGGTGTGGGATGCCGCCGTCGCGGCCTGGAAGGGGCGGCACACCTAACCCGTCGTTGATCGCAAATGCAGCTCGGCGGCTCGCCGGAATACCGGCGGGCCGTCGAGTTTTTTGTGCCCGATGCTGGCTTGGAAGTTGCGCTCAGGCTAGGTTTTCGCAGGTTCGAGCCCTCTTTCCGGCTGCCGGAAGTTGAGGATCGTCGCTCGACCGCCGCACCACTGTAGCACCAGGCCAAACGGTGCCCGTGGTCCAACCCGGAGGGCGAGCCGCTGTTCCAGGAGTTCCTGCATCGTTGCCCCCCGCGCCAGGCCTCTTCATGGTGAAGCGGTCCGGGTCGAGCCTCACCCATCGCACTCTCGATGGGATGCTATGGACCGGGGGAGGCAAGGCCACCCGCGCGCTCCTCCAGGTCCTGGTGCTGGCCGTGCTCTCGCGGCTGGTGTCCGCCGTGGACTTTGGCGTTCTCAGCGCGGCGCTGGTCGTAATCGGCCTCTCTCAGATCTTCGCTCGCCTCGGCTTAGGTCCTGCCCTGGTCCAGATCCCCGAGCTCGAGTCTCGCCACCTTCGGGCCGCATTCACCCTCTCGGTTCTGACTTCCTTCGTCTGGGCCGCCGGGCTCTGGTTGGCTGCGCCGGCCATCGCGGCGTTTTACCGGATCCACCAGGTCGAGCCCGTGCTGCGGGCGCTGGTCTGGATGTTTCCCCTCAACGGAATCGCGGTGGTCTCCGGTTCGCTGCTCCAGCGGGAACTAAAATTCCGCTGGCTCGCCCAACGCGAGGTAGCCAGCTATCTGGTCGGGTATGGCGTGGTGGGTATCGCACTTGCCATCGCCGGCTGGGGTGTCTGGGCCCTGGTCTGGGGCAACCTGGCCCAGGCCGCCGTGAATACGCTGCTGCTGTTGTTTGGCCGCCCGCCCTCGTTCTCGCTCTGGCCTGACCGCCGGTCGCTGTCTGAGCTCACCTATTTCAGCGGTGGCTTCACCATCGGCCGGATTGCCAACTACCTCGCCACCCAGGGCGACAATCTTGTAACTGGCCGATGGCTGGGTGCCGCTGCCCTGGGCATCTATGGCCGGGCGTATCAGCTGATGGCGGTCCCCTCCATGCTCTTCGGCGATGTGCTGGACAACGTGCTCTTCCCGTCGCTGGCACGGCTCCAGGGAGAACCGGCGAGGCTGGGGACGGCATACGTCCGCGGTATCTCCCTCATCGCCCTCGCCATGCTTCCCGCGAGCGCCATACTCGTGATTCTGTCTCCCGAGTTCATCCGCGTGGTGCTCGGTCCCCGCTGGGACGCCGTGGTAGCGCCGTTTCAGATCCTCGCCTCGTGCATGCTGTTCCGGACCAGCTACAAGATGAGTGACTCGCTCTCCCGAGCCACCGGCTCCGTCTATCGTCGGGCCTGGCGACAGGTCGTCTACGCCATCATGGTGATTGTCGGTGCCTGGATCGGGCATTTTTGGGGCGTCACCGGTGTGGCGGCCGCCGTGTCGCTTGCACTGGTGGTCAACTTCATTTCGATGGCCCAGCTCAGCCTGAAAGTCTGTGGGCTGAGCTGGGGCCGGTTCTTGCGAGCCCATGGCCCCGCCTTCGCGCTCGCCGTCTGCTGTGGCCTGGTCGCCTGGGGCAGCGTGAGTCTTCTGCGGCAGGCGGAGCTACCCGCGGTCGTGCGCCTGGCTGTGGCCGGCTCCTTGAGCGTGCTCACCGGGCTTGGTCTCCTGCGTTTTCGACCGGAGCAGTTCCTGGGTCCCGAAGGGACCTGGATGCTGAAGACCCTGCGAACCTACGTCACCGGGCGCTTTTCCGTGGCCCCAGTCGCCGAGCAGGGTTGAAGGATTTGAGCCGGCCGGTGGTGGTAGAGTTTGTGGGGCTACCCGGGGCGGGGAAGTCCACGCTCGCGACCCGAGTCCTCGAGGAGCTGACCGCTCGGGGCTACGACTGTGCCGGGCGTGAGTTGCTCCGGACTGAGACCACCGGATCGAAGCTCCGCTACTGGTTCGGGCACCTCGGCATTCTCCGCAGCACGACCCGGGCGGTGCTGGCGGTCAGCGCCAGTGGACCCGAGGCCCAGAGGCACGCGGCCCGCCTGGGACGGTGGGCGACCAGCTTCGAACGACTCACCAGGGCGGGCCACGAGATCGTCGTCCTCGACCAGGGCGTGGTGCAGCAGGCCTGGTCGCTGCTCTTTCGCGCTCCCTCCGGCCGGAGCCATCTGCTCCAGCTGCTGGATCTGATTCTGCGAGACGCGGCGCCCCGCTTGGTGTTCGTCTACTGCGACGTACTTCTCGATGTGGCCCTGCAACGAATTGCCGCCCGGCCTCAGGGGAAGAGTACGTTCGACGGGATGGACCAGGGCCAGGCTCGCCGTCTGATGGTCGCCCATGCCAGGGACCTCAGGGAGCTGTTTGCCCATTCGGTGGCGGCGCTTCAGGCTCCGCATCTGACGGTGGACACCGGAAGAGATCTCACCCAGTCCTGCCGCCAGGTGATGGAGCTGATCGAGTCTTTGGCCCCCAGCGGTGCCAGGCGGGCATGAGGATCGCCGTTTTCGTTCCTTCCCTTCGGGGAGGCGGTGCCGAGCGGGTGATGCTCGACCTGGCCCATGGCTTTGCAGAGCGTGGAATAACGACGGACCTGGTGCTGCCGCAGGTCGAAGGGCCCTATCTGTCCGAGGTCCGCTCCGACGTGCGGATCGTGAACCTCGAGGCGCGGCGCGTGCTGGCCAGCCTCCCCGGTCTGGTGCGTTACCTGCGGCGCGAGCGGCCGCAGGCGCTGCTTTCCACGCTCACCCACGCCAACCTGGTTGCGCTTTGGGCTCGCCGGCTCTCCGGGGTTGCCACCCGGGTGGTGGTGCGGGAGGCGAACACGCTCACCCAGGTAACCCGCGGCGCGGGCCGGGACCGGCGGCGCCTGCTGCCGTTCCTGGTCCGGCGATTCTATCCCTGGGCCGATGGGATCGTCGCGGTGTCTACTGGGGTGGCTCAGGATCTGGAGACAGGCTCCGGGATCGCAGCGGGGCGAATGCACATCCTTCCCAATCCGGTGGTCACGCCGGAGCTGCCCTCCAAGGCCGCGGAGGCACTCGACCATCCCTGGTTTCGCGCGGGGCAGCCGCCGGTGGTGCTCGGGGTGGGCAGGCTCAGCAAGCAGAAAGATTTCGCCACCCTCATCCGCGCCTTCGACCGGGTGCGCCGCACGGGGGCGGCTCGCCTGATGATCCTCGGCGAGGGCCCGGAGCGCCCCGGGCTGGAGGCCCTCGTTGCCGGGCTCGGCCTGTCCGACCAGGTCATGCTGCCGGGTTTCGCGTCGAACCCGTTTGCGTATATGGCTCGCGCCGGGGTCTTCGTACTTTCATCGGCCTGGGAAGGCATGCCAGGGGCATTGATTCAAGCGGTGGCCTGCGGCGCCCCGGTGGTGGCGACTGATTGCGAGAGTGGCCCGCGAGAGGTGCTTCAGGGCGGCCGCTATGGCAGGTTGGTACCGGTGGGTGATTCGGCCGCCTTGGCCGACGCCATCCAGGCGACGTTGACGCAGCCTCGCACGGCTGTCCCCATCGAGGCCGTCGAGCGGTTCACTCGGAGCGCCGCCGTCCGAGGATATCTGAAGGTACTTGGTGGAGGAAAAGTTGACTAGCTCGACAGCAACCGCTACGGGGAGAAGAGCGGGCTCCAGGGTGATCCTGACGATCGTCAACGATGTTGGCCCGACGAGCATGCCCTTCAACGAGTTTGTGGTGTACCGGGCGGGACACATTCCCGAGGAGCGTCACGTTGTGATCTCCTGGGGTGGCATCGACCATGAGCGGCTTCGGGACTCGGTACCGGAGGCCGCGGCGCGGAATATTACTCTGCTGGCCGCAGGGGGCAGCGTGAGCCGGCTGCGGCGACTCTGTCGGCAGACCCTGGAATCACTTCACCGGGAAGGAACCCCAGCCGTCGTTCATCTTCATCAGCCTAAGGCCGGACTGATGTTCCAGCTTGTTCGTGCCACGCTTCCCGGGCGGGCGCCGGTACTGTTCACCGTCCACAACGCGTATGACAAATACACCTGGCCCAATCGAGTTCTCAGCACGGTCAATTATCTGCTCGCCACCTCGGTGACGTTCGTGAGCCGGTCGGCCGAACGGGCCTATCCCGCGTGGGTGCGGCGGCAGGGCCGCATCCCGGCACTGGCGGTCCCTAACGGGGTCGACCTGGATCGAGTCGACGCCCTACTGCGCACCCTCCCCGAAGTTCCCCAGGCAAGAGCCCCGGGGTCCTCGGCGGGTTTGCAGCTGGTAAATGTTGGCCGCTTCGTCGAGCAGAAGAACCACCGTTTCCTCATCGATCTGCTGGCACAGCTGCCTGAAACGATCACCCTGACCCTGGTCGGCGATGGCCCACTCCGCCCCCGGGTGCTCGAGTGGGCCCAGCAACGCGGGATCGCGAATCGGGTGCGCTTTACCGGCGTGGTGCCCCGTGAAGAGGTCTATCGGGAGCTGCTCGCCGCCGACGCATTCGTCTCCGGCTCGTTATGGGAAGGCTTGCCGATCGCAGTGTTGGAAGCCATGGCGCTCCGGCGCCCGGTGCTTCTCTCCGACATCGGTCCGCATCGGGAAATCGCCGAGGTGGGAGATGGCACCCGAGTGCTTCCACTCGAGCTGGGAAGCTGGGTGGCGGAGCTGAATCGATGGGCGGCGGACGGCTCCCAGACGCTGACGCAGCTGGGCGCGCGCAACCGTACAACGATGGAGGATCATCTGTCGCTGGAGCGAATGCACCGGTCCTATACCCGGCTCTACGAGACGCTCACAAAGTCGAACCAGAGGGAAGGCCGATGACCCAGCTGGCCGTCTCCCGGGCCCTGCTCGACCGCTTCCACGCGGACGGCATTCGCTACTGCCATTGGAAGAGCAGCGAGCACGTCCTGGCGGGTCTGGCCGGGAAAACCGATTTGGACATCCTCATCGACCGCGCTCAGGCGGGAGCGGCTCAGGAGATCCTCGCTCGCTGCGGGTTCAAGCGGTTCGCCGCCACGATAGGCATGGGCTATCCCGCGATCGAGGATTACATCGCCCTGGATCGGGCGACCGGTACCCTCCTCCATTGTCACACCCACTACCGGCTGGTTGCGGGTGAGCGCCATTTGAAGGGGCTCCAGCTCCCCTGGGAGAATCACTTCCTGGAGACCCGGGTGTGGGACCCGGAGCACCAGATCTTTCTGGTGGACCCGAACCTCGAGCTGCTGACTCTGCTGGTGCGTGCCGCCGTAAAGCTGCAAGTCAGCGATCTGGTATCCCAGATGTTTGGCCGCCCCTACGTGCGGGGAGGATTGGTGGCCGAGTACGAGTGGTTGAGCAGCCGGGTCGAACGACCCCGTGTGCTGGAGCTGGGCCGCGAGTTGCTGGGGCCGGACGTCGAGCGGCCCCTGGCTGAGCTGATCGATCGCCCACCGACCACCGCAGGCCTGCTTCGCTTCCGCCGCACCGCGCGGGGGAGCTCGACCGGCTTCGGACCTATGGCCGGGTGACGGCGTTTGCCCTCCAGGCGCTCCGTGGGGTCGCCTGGACTGTTGCGGGGGTCAATCGAAAGCTGCTGCGGTCACCCCGCCCGCTGCGGCGCACGATCCCGAGCGGAGGGCTGGTGGTGGCGTTTCTCGGCTCGGATGGCTCCGGAAAGTCGACCCTGGTGCAGGAGGTGAGTCGCACCTACGCGTCGAAGATCGATGTCTACCGGGTATATTTCGGCAGCGGAGACGGCCCGGTATCGTTGCTGCGCATACCGCTTCGCCTGGCTCGGCGGGTGTACGTCCGGCTGGTGCGGGGCCCGCGTCAGGGCCCCCGGGCGGCAACGGTGCCGGCCTCGGCTCGCTCCGCCAAGCGGGGCGCAGCTGGTCTGGGTCGCCTCCTCTGGGGGCTGAGCCTGGCTCGGGAGAAGGGGCGCCGCCTGCAATCGGCGTGGAGGGCGCGCAGCCTCGGCATGCTGGTGCTGGCGGACCGGTTTCCCCAGACGCAGGTTCTGGGCTTCAACGACGGTCTCTTGCTCTCCGATCTGCAACACTCGTCGGGGAAGATGGCTCGCTGGTTCGCGAGCCGCGAAGCCCGGGCATATGAGTGGGCAAACCGGTATCCACCCGACCTGGTGATCCGGCTCAACGTGTCTCCGCCGGTGGCGGTCGCCCGCAAGCCCGAAATGACCCTCGAGGAGGTCACGCGCAGGGTGCAGGCGGTCCGATCACTGACCTTCGGCCCCGGTGCCAGGGTGGTGGACCTCGACGCGGACCAACCTCTGGAGGAGGTGCTTCGTGAGGTCAAGTGGATAGTCTGGAGCGCGATGTGAGGATCGAGGAGCTCCCGATCCGGCTCCGGCATGGAGTGTGCGGACCGCCCTTCCGGGCCGTTGAGGAATCGTCGGCCGGCAATGGTGCAATGTGAGGTACCGATAACCTATGATGGTGATGACCGGATCGTGGCTTGATCCCACCCGACTCCGCTGGGGCTTGGCCACCGGCCTGGCCGCCGGCGCCACCCTGGCCTTTTCTGCGGACCGGCCCCGGGCTGCGGTGATCCAGGAGTCGAGCTCACTGGCGATGTCGCTGACCCTGCCCGAAAGCCCGGCTTACCAGAGCGTAGTCGCCGAGAGGGCGGAGCCTTCCGATTCCTCACCCGGGCATCAGCTCGGTATCCCCTTTGGCATGTACCACCTTCCCGAGACAGAGTTTGCGCCGCCATTCACCTCCGCCCTTCGTAACGGGTCGGACCCGGCTGAGGTGATCCCTATCCTCGAGGCTGCCCGCAAGGCCGGGATCAGGGTGTACCTCAACATGTTCGTCAGTCGCCGGCACATTCAGAATCCCGACGGATCGTTCAGTTTGGACCGCTGGAAACAGCGAATCGACCGGTTCCAGAACCTGGGCCTGGAGCCGTACATCACGGACGGCACGCTGGCAGGAAACTATCTGATGGACGAGCCCGACTCCCGGGGCAAGTGGAATGGGCAATCGGTCCCATTTGCCGACATTGAAGCCGCGGCCGCGTACAGCAAACAGCTTTGGCCGGGCTTGACCACCATGATCCGGGCCGATCCGCTCTTCCTCCAGAAGGCGCCGTTTCGCTGGGTGTATCTGGACGCGGCATGGTCCCAGTACACCACCCGCAAGGGGACGGTCGAGGACTACGCCCGGCGTCACGCCGCGGCGGCAAAGACGCTGGGCCTCGGCCTCGTCGTAGGGTTGAACGTGCTCGACGGCGGTGATGGATCGAGCGGTTTGGGAGGCACCAAAGTGAAGTACGCCGCCATGTCCGCGGAGGAGGTCCTGCACTACGGGTCGGTCTTGCTTCGGGAGCCCGGGGCGTGTGCCTTGCTGCTGTGGAAGTACGATCGCGAAGACCGCGCCTATTTCCTGCGGCCCGAGATTCGGGCGGCGTTGGAGACCCTTGGCCTGCTGGCCGCGGCCCATCCCGCGTCCAGCTGCAAAGTGAGATAGGTCGGTGCCAGGCTACTCTTACCAGCCACTTGGCTGCGGGGACGGTAGATGCCGGCGATAGGGTACATCGCGGTCTGGATTGTCGTGTTTGCGATTCCCTGGGAGACTGTGGTGATTCTCCCGGGAGTCGGAACCATCACCCGCCTGCTCGGGATGGTCGCGGTCGGGGTCGGAATCTGCGTAATCCTGGTGCGAGGACGGTTACGGAGGCCGAATGCCTTCCACTGGTTCGCGTTGGCCTTCCTGCTGTACGGGTGCGCCAGTCTGTACTGGACCATCGACCGGCAGGATTCGGCGATGCGGGTGTGGAAGAACCTTCAGATCATTGCCCTCCTCTGGCTGATCTGGGAAGCCTCCTCCACGCCGGCGCGGCGGGCGGGATTGATGCAGGCTTATGTGCTCGGCGCCTGGGTGACGGTGTATCAGACATATGAAATGTTTCGCGCCGGGATTGGGCGGGTGGGAGGAACTCGATTTGCGGCCAGCGAGAATTTCAACCCCAACGACATGGGATTTCTCCTCGTGCTGGCCCTGCCTCTGGCCTGGCACCTGGGCCTGACGCACCGGCACGTGCTGCTGCGTTGGGTGAACCGGCTCTACATCCCGGCGGGGCTGTTCACCATTTCTCTCACTGGCTCGCGCAGCGGTCTGATCCTGGCGTGCTTGACCTTGATGATCGTGCCCTGGAGCCTGCCGCAGCTCAATCTGCGACTCAAAGTCGTGACTGCGGCGATCCTGGCAGCGGGGGTGGCGCTCGCACTCACCTACGCTCCGGAGCGAACCATCGCGCGGCTGTCGACAACCACCACGGAGCTTACGCAGGGTGACCTGAACGATCGGACGGAGATCTGGAGGGCCGGATGGGAGGTCCTCCCCCAATATATGATGGTCGGCTCCGGGGCAGGGACCTACTCCAGTGCGGTACGTTTCTCCCTCGGCGTGGACCACTCGGCGCATAACACCTACGTTTCCGTTGTCGTGGAGCAAGGCCTGGTGGGTCTGGTCCTATTCCTGCTGCTGTTCGCCATCTCATTTCATCACGCGCGCCTGGCTCCGCCGGCCGAGCGAAAACTTCTGCTTGTCCTCTGGCTCACGCTCTTCGTCGGTCTGACACCGCGTGCCTGGGAGGACAAGAAAGCGACCTGGCTGGTCTTCGGCCTGCTCAACGCCGGCGCGGTCGCGGGCGCGGTCGCGCGGGCCCCGCTGCAGGCGGAGCCCCAGCTGATCAGGACACTCGGGCGCAGGCCGGTTCGCGGCGCCGCCTGATGGTCCGTCTCGTCCGTACGACTTCTCGATCATAGAGCGCGGCTGAGTATGGGGGGTGCTGCCGGACTGGTGGTGGAGTTCGTCGGCCTTCCTGGCGCGGGCAAGTCCGCCCTCTCCCGTCAGGTTGCTGGCTTGCTCCGGGCGGCCGGGGTGATGGCGTCGGAGCCGATCGCCCGGCTGGATGGGACCGGGACGGCATCGAGAACCCTCACCAAGGTCAGATACGGGCTTGGAGCTGCGGCCGCGGCTCCGCTGACCGGTACCCGCTGGGTGCGCACCTTCCTGGCCATGAAACAGCGCAGCCTGACCGACATTGGACGGGTGGCTCTGAACTGGTTTTTCCTGGCTGGTCTTACCGATGAGCTGAAGAACCGTCCGGGAGTTCACCTGCTCGATCAGGGAATCTTCCAGGGGCTCTGGTCAGCCGCCTACGCGGCGCGAGAGGGCGCGATCAAACCGCCGGAGCTGATTGGCAGGCTGGTCCAGACTCTGCCTCCTCGAATGCTGGTCATAATGGTCGAGACCAGCCCGGACAGCTTGCGGCGGCGTCTGCATCAGCGGTTGGGGGGTGACAGCCGTCTCGAGCGCGACTTGGCCAGGGGCGAGTCCGACCAGTCCATGGGCCGAGCGGTCGCTGCTTTCTCGTCGATGCAGGAGCTGCTCGCTCTGCTCGAGCGGCGGGGAACGATTGCCTTAATGCGGGTTCGGGGGGAGGATCCCGAGCTGCTTCAGGTCACGGCCGAGGCGGTTGCTGGGCGGATCCTCGCCGCCGCCGGCGTGCGCGCCTGAGACCGGTGCTGCCCGCGGAGGCACCCCGCCGCCGATCGGGCACTGGAAGATCTGCAAGCCGTTGTTCCTGAAATCGAGGCGTGGCTGCTCTACCGTGTGCCGCAGCTGGCAAGTGCCATACACCCAATCCCCGATGGGCCCCAGTCCCAACTTGTGGTTCTTGAACCCGCCCCGGAGCGAGGCCTGGACCACAATCCAGAGTCTTCCATCGCTTGCTGCCATCCGTAGGGTGTCGAGCGTCCCCTGAATCCTTTCCGGGTTGCGTCGCACCGGAGTGATTTTGACGTCAGGGAGGTAGTGCTTCAGGGTGCGGCTCTGGTCGGAAACAACGGCGTCACCGGGTCGGAGCTGCCCCTTCAAGTATGCCGCGGCGGCGCGGAAGTCGGGCCGGCCACCATCCCGGTATTGCGACCAGAGTCCGGGGACGTTGGATGCCAACAGCACCGCCATCACGGTCGTGACCAGTAGGCGCCTCGTCCAGGCCTCCTCCGGCATTCGGGTCAGCTGATCCAGAAACAGGGCCGCGCCGATGAAGAACACCGGGGCAGTGGGGAAGAGGTAGGCGGTGGAAACAGCGGTTCCGTACGACAGCGCGACCAGGAATGCGGTAGGTACCACCACCAGCGCCGTCAGAAAAACCGCGAGCGACCGGTCGCGGTGCCAGATCCAGAGGACTCCCGCAATCGCCACCACGCTGAGCTCGGCCGTGAGCCCGTCGATCTGACTCAACACCAGCGCAACTCCCCTCAGCCGTTTCATGTGGGAGGTTGCCACCCACGCCTGCAGGAGCGGAATCAGCCACATCGCCGTCAGCGCCACCGCCAGGCCCGCCGCGGCGAGGACCCATCGCGCGGACTGGGACGCCCGCAAGCGTTGGAAGTCCACTTTGCTGCCGTAGATGATCAGGAGCCAGAACCCGATGCCGCCGGCCAGGAGTCCGGCGGTGGGGTGCGCCAGCATGGCGAGCAGTCCCAGGAGCAGGCTGCTGATGATCCAGATGCGCTGACGCTCGCGAACACCGATATAGAAGGCCAGGGGGTAGGCTGCGGAGAGAAGAAACACCAGCGTCCAGTATCGGCCGTGCTGGGAGCGGGAGACGTGCAGCGCATTCACGGCCACAAGAAAGGCGGCAAAGAGCCCAGCGCGTGAGGTGGAGACCCGGCGCACGAGATAGTAGAGCACCGGGACCGCAAGGATCCCCGACAGAGCCGGAATCAAGCGCAGCCCCATCTCGCCGAGGCCGAACCAGGGCCGGATCAGGTGATAGTTCAGGAAAAACAGCAGCGGACGAGAGCCCCGGAGATCGTGGGTGACCAGGGAATCGCGAAGGGTAAAAATCTCCGCCCCCTCGAGCCCCCAGTACCCCAGGTGGTCGAATCGCAGGATGGTAGCGATCGCGACGATGACCGCGAGTATGAGTGCGTGGCGCGCACCATGCTCGGCGGACGGGGGGGCCACTGTCCGGGAAGCTTCCACGAGGCCTCGGTTTATGGTGTGGGTTTCCTAGCCGCAGCACCGCCCTTGGCGGAACGGCTCAGTAGCGTAGAATCCGAAGAGTGTCACAGAATAGCAAGTCTGTTGATCGGACGCTACAACTGGTGGCGATGGTGCCGGTACACTTCGGCCGCGAAGCAGGATAGCTTCTGGGAAGTGCCCATAACCGGGCCCCGGGGAGGGTCGAGACCGGGCACGCTTCCTGCTCGCCCGGGCGCTGACATGCAGTCCGCAAACGGAGCCGATGCAAAGTGTGTGAGCCTGGTCTCCTGCCTGCTGTGACGTGCCTGACACCCATGGAGCGACACTACTGAGGACTATGCGAAACTCGATCCCGCTGATACTCCTGCTTGCCAGCATCGCCCCCGGCCTGTGGGCCCAGACGCCCACTACAGCACGTGACCAGTCCATGCTGACGGGAGGGGACTCGGTTCGGATCACGGTGTGGCGCAGGCCCGAGCTCAGTGGGGATTTTGTGGTGGCGCCGGACGGTTCGGTGACTCACCCCTTGTACCGCACCGTCCGGGTGGGCGGGGTAACCATGCCGGCTGCCGAAACCAACGTGCGAAACTTCCTGCTCAAGTTCGACCAGGACCCCCAATTTGTGATGGAGCCCCTCTTCCGGGTCGCGGTCACCGGAGAGGTCAACCGTCCGCAGCTCTTTGCAGTCAACCCCCAGACTTCGATCGCCGAAGCGGTGGCCCGCGCAGGCGGCACCACCGAGTTCGCCCGCCGGAGTCGGGTGCGAATCCTTCGTACCGATCCCAGGGGAGAGCAGCGTGAGCTGTTCGTAGACCTGCAGAACCCGGAGCGGGGCCTGGCATCGACCCCCGTGCACTCGGGTGACCAGATCGTTGTCGATCGCAAGAAGTCATTCTTCAAGGATTTTCTGGTGCCCGCACTCACTGTGGTCGGCTCCGTCGCGTCGGTCGGGCTGCTCATCGAACGCGCTACGAGGTAGGACCCTATGCGCCAACTTCCTCCAGACAATCGCCATCTGCTCACCGGTCAGGTTTCGGCCCCCGCGCCGGATGGAGCCGCGAGTCAGACCATTTCGCTGGGTCACTTCCTCGTCGTAGTCCGCCGGCGGTGGAAGCTCATTCTGGGCCTTGCCGCCGTCGGCGCCATTCTTGGCGGGATGCTCGGCTCTCGCACGCCGCCGTCATACCGCGCGGTGGCCATGCTCCGCCTGGCCAACGAGCGCCGGGCCATGACCGGCGATATCGAAGCGGCGCCGCCGGTGCTCGGTCGGAACACCGACCCGATTCTCTCGACGATTCAGCTCATCCGGAGCCGGAGCGTCATGGGGGCCGTGGTCGATTCCCTGGGCCTCCAGCTCAACTCGTGGAGCCAAGACTTTCCGATCCGGAACGTCAGCGATATCCGGGTCGATCCCCGGGCGGCCGGCGACTCGATTCAGCTGCGGTTCTACCAGAACGGCGTTCTGGCGAAGCTCGGTTCCCAGGAAAAGCGCGCGGCCTATGGGAACCCGTTGGACTTCGGGCGGGTGCGGTTCACGGTGGGGAGTGCCCCGGAAGTGTCGACAGCGACGCTCGGCGTCGGCTCCCGGGAAGCGGCCATCGACGGGCTGGTGGGCGGACTTCAGGTCACCCAGCGGACCGGGACCGACATCATCGATGTGGCGTATACCGCGGGGGATCCCAATACCGCCCAGCGGGTGGTGAATATGACCGCCCACTCGTTTGAGTCCATGAACGTGCAGGGAGCCAGGGCCAAGTCCCGCCGCCGCCGCGAATTTCTCTCGGAGCAGCTCAGCCAGACCGACAGCATGCTGGCGCTGGCCCAGGCCCAGCTCAGCTCCTTCCGGAGCCGGCAGTTGCTGTCGAACTCGCGCGACAAGCTCGCGGCTCAGCAGCAGCAGCTCATGACCCTCGAGATGAGACAGGCGGAGCTCCAGGCCGACCGAAATAACTTCGGGTCGCTCATGAAGCGGTTGAGGAGCTCCAACGAAGCCGAGCGGGCGGCGGCGATTCGGGGGGTGGCCACGTCCCCCGCGATCGGCGACAGTCCGTCGGTGCGAGGGCTGTACGAGCAACTGACATCTTACCAGAATCTGGTGGACTCGCTGACCAGTGGCCCCTATCCCAGCGCGCCGACCAACCCCGATGTGGTGCATTACAAGAGCCTCATCAAGAGCACCAGTGAGAATCTGACCCAGACGGTGGCCAGCTACATCGGCTCGCTGGACGCCAGTATCGCCTCACTGGGCGGGCTCCGAGCCCGGAGCGCGAGCTCGATCGAGGTGCTCCCGGCCATGGCCGAAGAGGAGGCCAGGCTGACCCGCCGGGTTGAAGCTCTCAGCAGCATGGGCGACCAGCTGAGGCAGGATTTCCAGAAGGCGCGGATCTCGGAGGCGGTGGAAGCCGGCGACGTGGAAATCGTCGACCTGGCCGACCGGCCCTATGCCCCGCTGCTTGCCACGGCCGCCCTCAAGCTTGCCGTGGGCCTCCTGCTCGGGTTCATGCTCGGGCTCGGCGGCGCGTTCCTGCTGGAGGCGGCCAATACATCCATCCGCCGGCCGGAAGACCTGGAGGTCATGCTGCACGTCCCGGGTCTCGCCGTCATTCCCCGGCTCTCGGCCCAGCCGCAAGTCGGACGCTCGAAGCTCGCAGGGTTGATCGGCGGCGGTTCCAAGCCCACCGCGGCGGCCAGCCGATCGGCCGGCATGGGAGAGCTGTCCCAGCCCTTCTCGGTAGGCACGGAGGCCTTCCGGATGCTGCGGACCAGCCTGATCTGGTCCGATCCGGGTGATCAGCTCCGAAGCCTGGTTGTCACCAGTGCCGGGCCGGGTGAGGGCAAGACCCTCACCGCCGCAAACCTGGCGGTGACCTTTGCCTATGACGGTATGCGGGTGCTCCTGATCGACTGCGATGTACGGCGCCCGCGGCTGCACGGTCTATTTCGCGTGCCCCGTTCGCCGGGACTGATGGAATTGCTCATGAACCGCAACGGCAACGGGGGGCCTGATACCCACTCGCTGAGCCTCGATCCCGATGCGCTGGACTCCAACGCCAGCGATCCGGCCTTGATGGTCATCCGGCCGACTTCGGTGAAGGGCTTATCGCTGCTGACCTGCGGCGCCCTTCCCACCAATGCGTCCAACCTGCTCAGTGGCGCCCGGATGCGGGTGCTCATGGAGCAGCTCTCGAAGAACTTCGACCTGATCATTCTCGACACGCCTCCGGTGCTCGCCACCGCCGATGCGGGCATTCTCTCCTCCCTGACCGATGGGGTCCTCCTGGTGGTCAGGGCAGGGCAGACCGACAGGGCCGCCGCCCAGCGGGCGCACCACCTGCTGGCGAACGTCGGAGCGCGAATTGTGGGCACGGTGCTCAACGATCCGGGTGGCGAGGTGTCCCAGTACGGGGACTACTACTACCCCTACGACTACGCGGTGGAGCACGAGTAGCATCCGCGATCGAGCCCTGTCATGACGAAATCCCTGCGGCTCCGTCGCAGGGATTTTGTTATCCATCAGACCGCCAGCGTCGTCCGAGGGTAGTTCTCAAGCAAACAAACGAATCACGGAACCACGAAACAAAACGAAAGCACGAAGAAGACACTTGTTCATGTCCTTCTCGTGTTTTCTGCTCTCTTCCGTGCTTCCGTGATTGTAGTTCTGGTTGGTTCTACCAACCGCCGCGGCGCAGGAGAATGACGGGGAGGGTCTTGAGCATGATGCGCAGGTCTTCCGTCACCGACTGGCGGCGGATGTACTCCAGGTCGTAGTGCACCTTGGTGCGCACGTCCTCGAGCGAGCGGTCGTAGTGGTGGTTGATCTGCGCCAGGCCGGTGATGCCGGGCTTGGCCCGCTGCCGCAGGGGGTACTCGGCGATGTGCTCCCGCAGCTCGGCGAAGATGGTGGGCCGCTCGGGCCGGGGCCCCACGATGTTCATCTCGCCCTTGAGCACGTTGAGCAGCTGGGGCAGCTCATCCAGGCGATACTGGCGCAGGAGCCCGCCCACGGCGGTGACCCGGGGGTCGCCCTGCTGGGCCCAGACCGCTCCGCTCCCCTGCTCGGCATCCACCCGCATGGTCCGGAACTTATAGATCGTGAAGGGCTCGCCGCCCAGATTGCGCTCGCGCCGGTGATTCTGGTTGGCATCCAGCGGCTCACGCCGATCGAGCCCGACGCGGGTCTGGGTGTAGAAGACCGGTCCCCGTGAGGTCAGCCTGACGATCAGGGCGATGACCAGCAGTACCGGCAGGAGCACGATCAGTCCGGTCAGCGCCAGGGTGAAATTGAGGGCGCGGTTGACTCGGCTGCGAGGGTGTGATGGATCGCCCGACGGAGTCTGTCGCTCGGTGGGCCAGAGTTTCTGGATAGTAGGCAAGCTGCCGGCTGCCCCGGCCCGCTCCACCAGAGCTTCCATCCAGCGCATCATGTGAGTGGTACCGAAGCGTGCCGGCGGGCGTCACAGTGCAAAGAACTGCAGTCTTGCAAGCGGCCATCTCCGAGCGAACGAGCGTTGGGATCAACCAGCGGCAGCGTTCGGTCGCAATGAGCACGATCTGTGCCCACCTACCTCTACCGGATGCCTACTCCGGTATCCACCTGCAAACTCTTAGCGAGTAGAGAATTAGCCAACGCGGGAGGGGCGACTTCCGGGCTGCCGCCGACACCTGCTCGTGTGGTGATTCGACAACATGGCTATATCGACACGCTACAGCCGCCTACGCCCGTAATGCCCACCAGCGGACCAGCAGAGTGGTCCCCAGCGCGAGCAGTAGATGGATGGCCCCGGAGCTCACCGAGGTCCCGAAGGTCAGCACTGCCCAGCCTACGAGTGAAACCACCGCCAGGATGAGTGTGGGTAACATGTAGATCCTCGATGTGTGGTTCGGTTGACCCTGTCGGACTCAAGTCCTATTTTACCTCCGAGTGGGCGGTAGCGGGGAGCTACGTTATTGAGCCAACAGGTCCGGTGAAGGGCCCGTATGCTGTGGCTGATGTCATGCCCCTCGGGGGAAGGCAGATGTCATGGTGAGGGCGCCGAGCTTTCTCATTGGGCTTCAATAACCCTTCCCGTTGCCGTTCCGCTCTCCCGCCGATCTTCGGATCGGCGTTTTGTTTAAGGGCTATGGGCTATGGGCTATTGGCTATGAGCTGTTCCCGGAACCGAGTAGCTTGTAATTCATGGCCACCACCTCACGGCTCTGGCTCACAGCGCCTAGCCCATAGCCCATAGCCTCCATGCCCCGCTGCTCCGTCACCCGGCGTGTGCACTTCAACGCCGCGCACCGGCTTCACAACCCCCGGTTTTCCGACCAGTGGAACCGGGAGACATTCGGCGAGTGCAGCAATCCGAATTTCCACGGGCACAACTACGAGCTGGAGCTGACCGTCGAGGGGGAAATCAACCCCGACACCGGCTATGTCATGGACCTCAACCAGCTGAAGGAGCTGGCCCAGGAGCGGCTTCTCCGGCACCTGGATCACAAGAACCTGAATGTCGATGTGCCCTGGTTTGCGTCCTTGAATCCTACCTCCGAGAACATTGCGCTGGTCTGCTGGCGCGAGCTGCGGCCGGCCGTTCCGGCCCAGTTTGCCCTGCGCCTGCGCCTGTGGGAGACCCCGAGGAACTATGTCGACTATGAAGGCGCCTGAAGCGCCGCCGCGCCAGGCGCCGTTCGCCGGCAAGGTGAAAGAGATTCTGGCCGCTCTGGGAGAGAATCCGGGTCGGGAGGGACTCCTCAAGACTCCGGAACGGGTCGAGGCATCCCTGCGGTTTCTGACCCAGGGATACGGGATGACGGTCGAGGAGGTGATCGGCGACGCGGTGTTCGAAGAAAAGCACCAGAGCATGATCATGGTGAGGGACATCGAGCTCTACTCGCTGTGCGAACACCATCTGTTGCCGTTCTTCGGCCGGGCCCATGTGGCATACATCCCCAATGGGAAGATTCTTGGGCTGTCGAAGGTGGCGCGAATCGTGGATGTCTTCGCCCGAAGACTCCAGGTGCAGGAGCGGATGACCGATCAGATCGCCGACGCCATCATGGACGTGTTGAAGCCCACCGGTGTGGGCGTCGTGATCCAGGCCGCCCACTTCTGCATGATGATGCGTGGAGTGGAGAAACAGAACTCCCGAGCGGTGACCAGCGCCCTGCGGGGCATCTTCCGGGACGACTCCAAGACCCGGGACGAGTTTCTGCGCCTGGCTTATGGGGGTCGGCTCTCCGAGTGACCCGGCTTGCCGGTCGCGTGTGCCTGGTCACCGGGGCCTCACGCGGGATCGGCGCGGCCGTGGCGGCGGCGCTGGCCGCGGAAGGCGCCGTCGTGATCCGGGTGGCGCGCAGCCTGGCCGAATCCACCGCCCAGCGGATGCAGGACATCCCCTGCGACCTGACGGATCCCCGCCAGGTGAGCCGGCTCGGCTCCCGCGTCATCGCACAGCATGGCCCGCCGGACATCGTGGTGAGCAACGCGGGGGCATTTCTGCTGCGGCCGTTGGAGGCCACCGATCCAGCCGACCTCGAGCTGCAGCTGGCGGTCAACCTCCGAGCCCCCTTTTACGTGGCCCAGGCGTTTCTGCCGGCGATGCGCGAGGCGGGGCGGGGGACTTTCATCGGCGTCGGGAGCGTCGCCGACCACGCCGGGTTTCCCGAGAACGCCGCGTACGCCGCCAGCAAGTACGGCCTGCGCGGCCTGCACGAGACCTTGCTGGCGGAGTACCGGGGATCCGGAGTCCGTCTCACGCTGGTCTCGCCCGGTCCCACCGATACCGCGGTCTGGGACTCAGTCAACCCGGACGCTCGCGAGGGATTCATCCGCCGAGCCGACATGCTCCATCCGACCGACGTCGCCGAAGCCATCCTCTTCGTCGCAACCCGGCCTTCTCACGTGCACATCGACTGGCTGCGGCTCGGACCGGCCCGGTGAAGCAAGCTATTATTGGCCATCGCACCATCACTTCCAACGATTCCTTCCCCGGTGCCAGATGATGGTTTGGAAATCGCCAGCGTTCCTGTTGTGCGCTCTCGTGGCAGCACAGATGTCGACGATCTCGGTGGAAGCGCAGCTGCCGCCACTGCCGGATAGCACCGGCTGGGGTGTGCACGTGCTTGCGGTCGCCCGCGACGCCCGCGGCTCCATCTGGGTGGGTACCTACGGGCATGGGATCTACCGGCTGCCGGTGGGGGCCACTGCCTGGGAATCGATTCGCCACGATAGCACGGACGCCTCGATCTCGTGGGACTTCGTCCATGCCCTCGCCTTCGGCGCCCGGGGCCAGATCTGGTATGGGACCATCGGCAACGGCTGGGGTCTTTCGACCGATGGCGGCACGACCTGGAAGAACTGGGCCTACAAGCAGCTCGGCCCCGAGTGGCAGTACGTGGCTCCCTCGGGCATCGTCGTGCGGGGTGACACGACGGTGATCGGAACGGCCGACGGCCTTCAGGTTACCACCAACGATGGCACCGCATGGACCGCCCTCGGCGACGCTGCCGGCCCTCCGGCGCGGGGACCCGCCGATTCCGTCTTTCCGGTGCTTCGCAGCGAATATGTCCGCCGGGTGGCCACAGACCGCCGGGGCTGGAACGTCTCCACCCTGCGAGGCAGCCAGAGGATCCGTCGCGGGCCGCGAGGGTGGGAGAGCGAGCCGCTGACCGCGGCCGCGTTTCCGCCGACGAATGCCCTGCTCATCGGCACCCGGCTTATCCGGGGCACTCAGTGCGGACTCCGGCAGAACGCGGACACGTTGCCCTGCCTCCGTCAGGCGGGCCCGCCGGCCGAGGCGCCCCGGGGACCGCTCACCATCTGGTTTCGGCGACCCATCCTCCCCACCGACAACAGCTTCATCGACCAGACCTACCGCTATGGCTCGACCATGGGCGGCAACTTCCAGCAGCACCAGGGGGTCGAGTTCAACAATCCCGATGGGACGCCCGTGCTGGCCATCGGGTCGGGAACCGTGGTGTACGCCGGACCGGCCGAAGCGGGCGCCCTGACGGTCACCATCCGTCACGACACCTCGGTAACCGCGCACGGCAAGCGCTACCGGCTCTACTCGACCTACTACCACAATTCCGCTCTGAACGTGAAGCTGGGGCGTAAGGTGGTCAGGGGCGCGGTGATCGCCCGGGTGGGGAATACCGGCCGTGCCACCAACGACCACCTGCACCTGGAGATCTCTGCCTCACCGGTCGACTCGATCGGTCTGGTAGTGGACTCGCTCCAGCGGTTTCCCCCGTACACCACCAACCCGGAGCTCTGGATCGAGCCGCTTCCCAACACCGGTATCGTGGCAGGGCAGGTCCTCGATGGTGCGGGAGCTCCGGTCCAGCAGGCGCGTATCTACGGCATCAGCAAACGGGATCCCATCGACACCCCTTACTCCTTCGCCGAGACCTACGGCGACAAGGCGCACTCGCATCCGCTGTATGGTGAGCACTTCGCCGTCAGCGACGTGCCGCCGGGAACCTTCGTGATGGGCACCGAGATCAACGGTAAGAAGGTATTTCGGCAGGTGACGGTGGAAGCGGGGAAGCTGACCTGGGTCGTGTTTAAACCGTGAAGGCAGTCTAGGGTCTAGGGTCTAGAGGTCGAGTGGGTGGAGGGCATTTAGTCGGCTTCGAAGAGAGCGCCCTATGCAAATTCTGGAGCATGCCGCGTATGGAGTGGATCTGGCCAACAACGGGGACCGCGATATCTGACTCCAGAAATTGGAGGTCGTTCGCCAGAAGGAGCTCGCACTCCAGTTCTGAGAGTGAGCCCAGACTGATTCGAACGAAGCGGCGCAGCTCGGTGTCTCCCATTCGACCGCAACCCTCCGCCAGGTTCGCCGACACCGACACTGCCGCGCGACGCATTTGCGAGCTGAGTCCGTAGCGCTCCGCGACGGGGAACGTCCCAGTCAGTCTGTAGACTGAGGACACGAGCTTCTGGGTTTTCTGCCAGACTTCGAGTTTTCTGAAATCCCCCACGATCTCTCCAGGTAGGATGGGTCCAAGGTCGAGGGTCTAGGTTCTAATTTCTTGCTGGAGCTGCGACAAACGCACTCCCTCGTCACTCCTGTAGTATCGTATTTGCGCGCGACCTCGACCCTAGACCCTCGACCCTAGACCCTAGACATTGTTTATCGAGCTCACCGACCATCTCCGCTGCCCCGCCGACCACGACGAAAGTTTTCTGGTCCTGCTCCCCGACAAGATGGAGGGCCGCTCGGTGCGCACCGGCCATCTGGGGTGTCCGGTCTGCGGCCGCACCTTCCAGTTAGCCGATGGCGTATTGGACACCGGTGACGCCCCTGCTCCGGGTGTAGCGAGCGGGAGCGCGCTCGAGGCCGACGCACTCACCACCCTGGTCGGTCTTCACGGACCGGGTGGATACCTGACCCTGGTGGGTCCGGTGGCATCGCTCTGGAGCGACGTCGCGGAGCTCAACCCCGGCGTGGCACTGGTGGCGGTGAACCCGCCGGCCGAAATCCTCGACACTCCAGCGCTCAGCGTGATCCGCGGGGCCAGGCTTCCGATCAAGTCAGGGTCGATGCGTGGGGTGGTGCTGGGGCGGCCGTTCGCCGACGATCCCTATTGGGTTGGGGAGGCGGCGCGGGTGGTATTGCCCGGTCTCAGAGTGGTGGGAGAAGGCCGCGATCCCGCACCGGAGCTGATCGATCTGATGGCGAGTGCGGACGGGGTGTGGGTGGGGGTCAGGAAAAGGTAAGCGGTGAGGGGGGCAGGACGTCAGCACTCGCGCGTCATCCCGAGCGCAGCGAGGGATCGTCCTTCGTGACGTCTGTTCGAGATCGCAGGTGTAGGGTAAACCCGGCCGATTCCTCGCTCCGCTCGGAATGACGCGGTGTGCTGGCTCGCGGTGCCCCACTGACCCGCTTACCGTCTACCGCTCACCGTTCACCGTTCACGTTTCAGTGTACAGCCGCTCGATCGCCGCCGCGTTGCGCCGCTCCACCACCGCCCGCTTGACGCTGAGCTTCGGGGTGAGCTCGCCACCCTCGATGCTGAAGTCGCGCGGCAGCAGCAGGAACTTCTTCGGCATCTCGAACCCGGCCAGATCACGCAGGGTGGTCTGGACCTCCCGCTCCATCTTCCGCTGAACCTCTGGCAGCGCCACCAGGGCCGCCGTGTCGCTGGACGGGATTCCCTCCTGTGCGGCCCAGGCGGCCAGGTTCTCGAAATTCGGAACGATCAGCATGATGGGAAACGGCCGCCGGTCTCCCAACATCACCGCACCGGCGACGAACTTGCTGGTCTTGGCCAGGCTCTCGATCGGCTGCGGGGCGATGTTCTTGCCGCCCGCGGTCACGATGATGTCCTTCTTCCGGTCGGTGATTCGCAGGAAGCCATCGGGGTCCAGCAGGCCGATGTCCCCAGTGCGAAACCAGCCCTCGGAATCGAGCGCCTCGGCCGTGGCTTGAGGCTTGTTGTAGTAGCCGGTCATCACGTTCGGGCCGCGGGTGAGGATCTCGCCATCGGGCGCGATCTTGACCTCGACCTGCGGGATCGGAAGGCCGACGGTGCCCAGTCTCAGGTGCCGGAAGGTGTTCACCGCAATGACTGGAGAGGTCTCGGTGAGCCCATAGCCCTCCAGGATCGGCATCCCCGAGGCGTGAAAGAACCTTGCAATGTCGGGCGAGAGCGGCGCGCCGCCCGAGATGAAGAACCGGAGCCGGCCGCCGGTCCGCGCCCTGAGCTTGCTGAAGACCAGCCGGTCCGCCAGCCAGAGCTGGGCCCGAAGAGCCGGTGGCAGCGATTTACCGGCCAGGCGAAGATCCACCGCTTTCTCGCCCACCCGCTTGCCCCAGAAAAAGAGGCTCCGCTTCACGGCCGATCCTGCGCGCACCGCGTCCAGCACCCGGCCGTAGATCTTCTCATACAGCCGAGGCACCGAGGCCATCAGGGTCGGCCGCCGGCTCTGCATGTCCGCGGCCACGGTCTCCACGCTCTCGGCGTAATTGATGAGGACGCCGGAGTGGAGCATGCAGTAATGGCCGAACATCCGCTCGAAGATGTGCGACAGCGGCAGGAACGACAGGCACTCGTCGTTTTCGGTGAAGCTGAACAGCGTGCAGCAGGTGGTGACGTTCGAGGCGATGTTGCCGTGGGTCAGCATCACGCCCTTCATGTCACCGCTGGTCCCCGAGGTGTAGATCAGGGTGGCCAGATCCTCGGGCCGTACCCGGAGGGCATCCGCTCTCCAGCTCGCCCGCGCCGGACGGGCCTGACGGCCCCGGGCGTACACCTCTTCGAGCGACAGCACTCCGGGGCCGGTGGCGTCGCGCTCGAAGGCGATGATGTGCCGCAAGGCCGGGAGCCGCTCTCGCGCCGCCAGCACCTTTTCGAGCTGAACCCGGCTGGAGACGAATACCCCCACCGCCCCGGAGTCGGCCAGGTTCTGTTCGATCTGCCTGGCAGGGAGGGTGGGGTAGATCGGCACATCGGCGCAGCGCGCCGCGAGGCAGGCGTAGTCGGCGATGGCCCACTCGGGCCGGTTTTCCGACAGGATGGCTACTCGGTCCCCAGTCGCAAGTCCCAGGTCGAGCAGGCCGATGCTCAAGTCCTGAACCCGGTCGGCCAGGTCCCGATAGCTCAGCTCGATCCAGTTGCCGCCCTGCTTGGCTCGCATGGCGACCGGCCGGGAGCCGAAGCGGTCGAGCGCCCCGAAGAGGAGCTCAGTGAGGGTGCGGGCCGTGTCCACGACTTATTGGAATCCGGCGATGCCGATGGCGGGCGCGGCGGTGGCTATGACGGTGAGGGAGATTCGAGCGGAGGAGAGGGAGCCGGCCATGGCCTGCACCTGGCCCGGTCCGGGTGACACGCCGGTGACCAGGCCCTGATTGTCGACCGTGAGAGTTGCGTCCGACGTGGCCCAGGTGATGGGCACCGCCACCGGATCGCCATTCTTGTCGAGCGCCCGGGCCGAGAGCTGGAGGGTCTGGCCCACCTCGATGGTGGTGATCGCCGGTTGCTGGATCTCCAGCTCCACCACCCCGCCGGCGCCCTCCGTCAGGTCGCTACAGGCCAGCGTGAGGGCGGACATGAGCAGCACAACCCACCGGGTCACAGCGTCCCCGGAGCCGGGCTGCTCGCGATGTCGCGCAGTGCGCTTTCGGCGTGGCGGACCCACCGCTCGGCATCGGGTCCTTTGGGGGGTCGGGCGAGAAAGGCTCGCAGGTGCTCGGTCGCCTGCTGTACGTCTCCCCGCTTCAGCAGCAGAAAGGCGACGCCGTAGTGGGCGCCGCCCAGGCTGTCGTCCAGCTCGAGCGCCCGCTTGTAGTGCCGGATGGCCTCGTCTGGCTGCCCGGTCTTGGTGAACGCGATGGCCATGTTGAGCAGAATGCGGGAATCGGCCGGGTTGTCCCGAAACGCCAGCCGATAGGAGGTGAGCGCCGCCTCGAAATCTCCCTGGCGTTCCAGCGCCAGGCCCTCGTTGAGGTAATCGAGCCGCTGCGGACTCAGATTCCTCCGAGATCCCTTGCCGAACATGCGTCGCCAGAAGCTCATGGGGGAGGAGGGCTCTCCGAGCAAAGTCAAACGGGGACAAGGTGTTGGAAAAGGCGTAAGATAGAGTCAAACACGTCTAGGGTCTAGGGTTGAAGGTCTAGAGTCTAGGGTCTAGAGCCTAGAGTCGAGGAACGAATGCCCGGCTGGACTTTCGACGCTCGACTCTCGACCCTAGCCGTTCGACCCTAGATGTACGACCTTAGACCCTAGAGCCCAGACCCTCGACCCTAGACCCTAGACCCATCCAGACCATGCGCCGTCCCCCCCATCCAGCTCCCGCGGCACACTCGAGGTCGATTGGCCGTTCTTCGGCGAAATCTGCCGCGCGCTGGCGCTGCGGGTGGCCAAGGAGTATCAGCCCGAGATCGTGCTCGGCGTGGCCAAGGCCGGCGTCATTCCCGGGGTCGTGGTCGCCTCGATCATGCAGTGCGACTTCGTCTCGATGGTGGTCACTCGGCAGGAGGCGGGGGCCCAGCCGGTTCTGGTGTCGGGCCCCCCTCCCAGCATCCGCGGACGCCGGGTGCTTGTCGTGGACGAGACCTGCGACACGGGGAGCACCATGAAGCTCGCCCTGAGCGAAGTCCGCGCTCTTCAGCCCGCCCAGGTGAAGAGCGCGGTCTCGTTCAAGACCGGCGACTATGCCCCCGACTTCCACGCCTTCGAGACCGACAACTTCATCGTCCTTCCCTGGGATCGAGAGATCATCCAGAATGGCGAACTGGTGGTGCGGCCGGATTACGCCGCTCGGCTGTAGGGGAAGGCGGTAAGGTACCGCCCTACCGTCTCTGCAACCTTCCAGGGCCCAACCCCGTCTAAGCCGCAGTACCCTCAAGGAGCGACCTCCATGCAGGCGATCGTGACCCCGCAGCTCCGGTGGACCGCAGTCCTCTCGCTCACCGGATTCCTCCTCCCCCCACCCTCGGGGCCCAGCAGCTCGAGCGATATGCTCTCACGGACGATGAGGTCGCCATCTACAACATGGCGGGCCAGGTCCGCCTCGAGCCCGGGACCGGCTCGGACGTCACGGTGCAGGTGACCCGGGGGGGTGCGGATGGGGCCAAGGTGAAGGTGGCCCAGAGTAAGCGCGACGGGGTGGAAACGCTGCGGTTCATCTATCCGGGGAACCGAATCCTGTACGGCCAGATGTCCACCGGTTCCTCCACCCAGCTCCGGGTCCGGGAGGACGGCACCTTCAGCGATGACCACGACGGCGATGGCAAGCATGACGGCAAGCGCGAAGGGCGCCAGGTAACCATCGCCGGGAGTGGCGGCGGCCTCGATGCCCGGGCCAATCTGCGCATCGCGGTGCCCTCGGGCAGGCAGGTGTCGGTCTACCTGGCCGTGGGCGAGGTCTCGGTGAGCAATCTCAATGGCGATCTCCACATCGACGCCGCCAGCGCGCCGGTGAATGCGTCCGGTACCCGGGGCGAGCTGGATATCGACGTCGGTGCCGGCCCGGTCCAGGTGACGCAGGCGAGGGGCGACCTGTCGGTGGACACCGGGTCGGGCGGCGTGACGGTCTCGGATCTCCGGGGTGAGTCGATCTCGATCGAGACCGGGTCCGGAGATGTCAGCGCCACGAACCTGAACAGCAACGACCTCTCGATCGACACCGGCTCAGGCAACATCCAGGTGACCGGACTGACCGCGCCGCAGGTTTCTCTGGAGACCGGAAGCGGTTCGGTGACGGCCGATCTCAAGGGCGAGGTCTGGAATGTGAACGTGGAGACCGGGTCAGGAGACGTGACGCTGAAGGTGCCACCGACACTCGCTGCGGAGGTCGACATCGAGACCTCGAGCGGAGACATCGAGACCGACTTCGAGGTGGCGGTCACCCGCCACGCCCGCGATCACATGACCGGGAGAATCGGTGACGGTGGAGGGAAGATCGCTATAGAGACCGGGTCGGGGGGGATCAAGCTGGTCAAGGGACCGTAAGCGGGTAAGCGGGTAGGCGGGTAAGCAGGGGTATTATTGGGATGGACTCCTCATCCCGAGAGAGCGCACGCGAACGAGGGACCCACTCCGGCTTCTGTTTGCCGCGGAGAAGGTCCCTCGTTGCACTCGGGATGAAGAGTCTTACCGTACCGCTTACCCGCTTACCCGCTTACCCGCTTACCCGCTTACCCCACCACCCCGAGCGCCTCGAGGTACCCCGTCCCCTGCGCCATCCGGTCGTACAGGATGCCGAGCGTCTCCGGCGAGCCGGCCAGGAACCGGCATTTCGACTCCCCCCGGGAGCGGCACTCGACTTCCATCACGGCCACCAGATCCTGGGAGATCCGGCCCAGGAAGTCGGCCAGCAGCCCGCAGCTCAGGTGGCAGGAGGGAAACTCGCCCTGCCGTTCGTCCAGGGCTTCGGCCCATTCCGCCGAGTCGAGGGCGAGCACGGCGGGCCCCAGCGGCGTCGCGGTGAGTCGTCCCCAGCCCTGATCGGTGAAAAACTCCCCCAGCACCTCACCCAGAAACTCGACGTCCATCTCGGACGGCTGTTTCACCCCGCGCGCCCGCCCTAGCCACTCGCCGAAGGCCATGTAGAGCTCCTCGCCACCGGCAAAGCCCGCCTCCTGTAAGTAGGCCGCGGCCTGGAGCCCGGTGTCCCGCTCGAGCGAGGCCCGAAGCTGGTGGATCACCTTGCGGCCGAGCCTGATTCCCGGTGTTGAACTAGCTGTCTGAGGTGTCATGTCAAAAAGGTAAGATGTCAGCGCTAGGTTGTCACCCTGAGCGCAGCGAAGGGGCGAATCTCACTGCAAAACTGCTGGTGGTCGCTCGGGGCCTCGCCTCCGGACAAAGAACGCAGTCCTCCGGCGAGTTCCCCTCGCTCCAGCTTCTGCTCAGATGGCACCAATCTTTCAGGAGTGTGCCCGCGGGGACGGGTCCGCGGAGGCACTGCGGTCTTTTGTGCCGGAGCGGATCCCGGACCCGCTATCCCTGTAGTTGTCCCACCCGAGATTTAAGCGTGTCCTCATCGATCACCTCGACGCCGAGCTCTTTGGCCTTCTCCAGCTTACTACCCGCGTCTGCACCCGCCACCAGCGCCGTCGTCTTCTTGCTGATGCTGCCGGACACCCGGCCACCGGCCTCCTCGATGAGTGCCGTGGCCTCGGCCCGAGATAGGGTCGGCAGGGTGCCGGTGATCACATACGTCTGTCCCTCCAGCCGGCCACTTCCCGCCGCGGCCTTGGACTCCTTGAGCATCAGGCCGGCCTTGTCCAGCCGCTCGACCAGAAGCCGGTTCCGCTCCTCCGCGAAGAATCCCGTCACCGCCTCCGCGATCGTGGGCCCGATCCCCTGGATCCCGCCGATTCCATCCTCGGCCGCTTTCATCAGCGCCTTCATGGTGCCGAACCGCCGAGCCAGCAGCACCGCGACCGTCTTGCCGACGTGGCGGATGCCGAGGCCGAAGAGCAGGGAAGAGAGGGGGCGCTCCTTCGAGGCGGCGATGGCGGCCACGAGCTGCTCGGCTGACTGGGTGGCGAAGCGGTCCAGCTCGATCAGCTGGTCGGCGGTGATGTCGTACAGGTCGGCCACGTTCTCGATCAGCTTCTCGTCCAGAAGCTGCCTGACTCGCTCGTAGCCCAGCCCCCGGATGTCCATCGCGTCGCGGGAGGCAAAGTGGACAATGCCTTCCAGGATCCGACCGGGACAGGAGACGTTGGGGCAGTACCGCATCGCCTCGCCCTCGGGATGCTCGACCGGCGTGCCGCAGCGGGGGCACTTGTCCGGCATCCGGAACTCGGGGCCGCGCTCCACCCCGGGCTCGATGATGGGCCGGACGATCTGGGGGATCACTTCGCCGGCCCGGATGATCTCGACCCGGTCGCCCTCGCGGATGTCCTTGGTGGCGATCAGCTCCTCGTTGTGCAGGGTGGCGCTGGTGACCGTCACCCCGCTCACCTGCACCGGCTCCAGCTCGGCGTAGGGGTTGAGCGCCCCGGTGCGGCCCACGTTGACCCGGATCTTGAGCAGCCGAGTCTCGGCGACTTCCGGGGCGAACTTCCGGGCGATGGCCCAGCGCGGCTCCCGGCCGCCGATCACGCCCAGCTCGCTGTGGAGCGAGAGGCTGTCCACTTTGACCACCACGCCATCGGCCTGAAAGTCCAGCGTGGCGATCTTCGCCTCGTAGTCGTCAATCTCCGCCTGCACCTCGTCCAGCGTCTTGAAGCGCTTCCGGTTGGGCTCGACCTGGAATCCCCACTCGGCCAGGCGATCGAGCTCCTCCCAGTGGGTGCGCGCGTCGAGCCGGCCCTCGATCGCCTCGACCGCGAACACGAACATCCGGAGCCGCCGCTTCTTGGTCAGCGCGGGATCCAGCTGGCGGAGACCCCCGGCGGCCGAGTTGCGCGGGTTGGCGAATGGCGCCTCGCCTTCCTTCTCCCGCTCCTTGTTGATGCGGGTGAAGCTGGCGTAGGGCATGTACACCTCGCCCCGTACTTCCATCAGGCGGGGATGGTTGTCGCCTTTGAGCTTGAGCGGGATGTCGGGGATAATGCGGAGGTTGTGGGTGATGTCTTCGCCGATGGTGCCGTTGCCCCGGGTGGCGCCCATGACTAGGCGGCCGGCCTCGTAGGTCAGGCTGACGGCGGCGCCGTCGATCTTGATCTCGGTGGTGTAGCCGCCGGTCCGTACCTCGTTCGCCAGCCGGGCGTTCCGCTCCTCCCATTCGGCCAGCTCCTCCGCGGTGAAGGCGTTGGCCAGGGAGAGCATGGGGCGCTTGTGGGTGACCTTGGCGAGCGACGTGGCCGCCGTGCCGCCGACCCGCTGGGTGGGGCTGTCGGGGCTCTGGAGCTCGGGATGGGCGGCCTCGAGCGCCTGGAGCTCGCGGAACAGGCGGTCGTACTCGGCGTCCGAGATCTCGGGTGCGTCGTGGATGTAGTAGGCGTTATTGGCGCGCTCGATCTGCTCGCGTAGATGCGCTACCTGCTCGGCGGGTAACATGGGGTGATTATAACCTGAGATCGGTCGCTCGCCGCGAGGAGCGCGCCAGTGCCTCTCAGAAACGCAAGGCCATACCGACGTATGCTCCAGGGAAGGTGCCGACCGCGGTGCGAAGGTTGCCGCCGCCGGTAAGTCCGAAGCCACGGGAGAGCCACCCGGTCGCATGCGCCGCGGCGTACAGTCCGACGCCGCCACCGGTGAGCTCGGACTGGTCACCGACCAGGAATCCGGTGGCGCCGAGCGAGGCGCCGAGCTCAGTGGTTCCCCGGATACTCGTGTAGGTCGCTGCCAGATCGATGGCGGCGGCGCCACCAGTACCAAATGCCGGCAGGGCCGCCCTGAGCTCGACTCCCCACGTTTCCCCGAAATCGCGGCGAAGGCCGAGCGCGGGCCCGAGCCCCCACGACTCCGCACCGGCGTGCACCACTTCGAGCCACGCGCTCAGCGTCCAACGCGGTTGGGGCAGGAGGGGCGCAGCTGAATCCTGGGCGCTAGCGACCGACACAGGGATGGCGCTGACGAGCAGAGCGGCCAACGCGGCAGAGCGCAGCGAACGGTTAGACGGCATGCCATCTCCTTCGTCTGGTCCCCTGAGGAATGTGGTAACTGAGCCAGTCATTGCGAGGGAGCGGCGGTAGATAAAGCGGCGGTAGATACTGCGGCGGTAGATAAAGCGGCGGTAGAGATTAGCTATCATCCGCCCTACCGTCCTACCGCCCTACCGCCGTGCGTCAATCGCCGCCTCGGCCCCGCGGTCGGGCCGCCCATCATGTGTCCGAACCGCTGTCACTCGCCCTCCCGCCTCAACCAGGCCGAAAAACCGGTAGTGATAACCATCGACCTTGGGTACGGGTGCGCGCATGGTCCACTGGACCGGCAGCCAGGCACCATCGGGCAGCCGGGCAAATCGAATTTCACCACCGGCACTGCCTTTCGGCGCCCACCGGGGCTTGGCTGCGAAGTTGAAGTTGAGGGAGTGCAGCGCCAGCGACCCGGGATCAAACTCGAGCCAACCGTCGAGGCCGGCTACGTCGCGGGTGCCCTTGGCGGGTTTGAATTGGGCAATGACCCGGGTCCGTTTGTCGGATCGGTCGGTTCGGGTATCCACCGAGATGCAATGAGTTCCCAGAAACCAATCGCTGAACAGCACACGGGCGTCGGGGGCAAAGTAGGTCGGCCCTGCTTCAGGCACTTCCCTCAAGGGGCTGGGTCCCGGCCAATCGCCCTGCACGAAACCGGTCCGGCGCAGACTGTCAGGGTCGGCGCTTTGAACGGGCCAGTCGGCCAGCGTTCCCTGGGTCGCGGTAGAGTCTTCCGGAGGGCCGAGCACCGGCACAGTTCGCCGGTAGCTCCCGATACGGTAAGTGCGCCGGCCGCTGGTTATCTCCGCTTCCGCCAGCCCCAGGGCGGTCTGGGCGGCCTCTAACAGGGCAGCGCCGACGGAAGCATCCCCGAGAGTTACCCCGCAGTTGGGCCGGCGCGCCGAGGTGCTCAGCTCCGGCAGCTCGAACGGGCGTTCGGGAACCTTGATGATGGATCGAGAGGTCTGATCCACGGCGACCTCAAACGGTGGCGTTTCCCAGCCTAGTTGCCCGATCCGGAGTACCCGGATGCGGTATTGGCCGGCGCCAGGCGCACGAAGGTCGAAATTGCCACTCGGACTGGTGATCGTCCGGCCGCGCTCCCGTTCCTGATCGTCGAGTAAGATGATGAGCCCTTCGAGTACTGGGGTTCCATCGGTGTCGCGCACCGCGTGGCCGAGAACCTGCTGGCTCGCGAGGCTGGATGCACCGAGGACTAGAGCAGTTACAGCGGCGCAGAGGGGCTTGATGGTGACGATAGCTCTCACAGTATCAAGTTAAGGGATCCTTCGCTGCGCTCAGGATGGCCCCTATCGGGTGTCGAGCTACCTTCGGTCCGCCCGACCGCCCGACCGCCCGACCGCCCGACCGCCCGACCGCCCGCCTCACCAACTCAGCCAATAGCTCGCCTTGACCGCCACCACATTCCGCGACGCGCCACCGGAGAACAGCGCGTCCACATCCCGGCCCAGCCGCAGATTCCCGAATGTCTCATCGTTCTCCCGGTTCTGCTGCCAGACGAGAAAGAAGGTGGACCCCGGCCGCCACTCCCAGCGCAGCACCGCGTTGGCCCGGAGCGAGCGGATGGTGAAGTTCTGCGGCGGTATCGTGAACGCCGCTCCGCCGTCGCCCGGATCGATGGCGGTGCCTTCGGTAGTCGCGGTTGCGGTCCCCTTGTCCCGGCCATACACGGCGAAGTCGTAGGTACGGGGCCGGACGAACTCCTTCAGCTCGGTGAAGTCGCCCGCCGAGATGAGCGGCTGGAGGAAGAGCTGGAGGCTGAGCCTTGGGGTGAAGGTCCAGTCCACCCGCGCGATCATGGAGACCTCGCGCTGATCCAGCGTCGCGAAGACGTGACGGGTGCCGAATGTGGTGGCCGCCACGGGATCCGGCACCGCAGCGACGTACTGGGACTGGGTGTGAAGCAGGATGAGTGCCGGTCCGAGGCTCAGGCGCAGGGCGGGGGAGGGGCGGACACTCAAGGTCAGGTCGGCCTCCGTCCTGTTCTCGTCTGCCGCGGTCCACACCTGGGTCAGGTTGGCGCTGAGCCGCGTGGTTCTCCGGGTATCGGAGTTGAGCGTCACCCGCACGTCCCCGGACGTGGGCTGCCGAGCCAACGGGCCTCCCCGGGTCAGGCGATCGTCGTACGCAGCCCCGGTATAGTCGCCCCGGAGCTGGAAGTCCCAGAAGTTGTGCAGCTGCCCCGAGAAGATGAGCCCATAGGAACCGTAGACCAGGTTCCCGTCGAAGTTCCATTGGTGATTGGTGAAGGGAAACAGTCCCCAGCGGCGGAAGACCCGGCCCGGCTGGTGCTCGTAGTACTCCAGTGCGGTCGAGATCCCGCGCTGCGACGCCTCCGACTGGAAGCCCAGGTCGTTGGTCTCCATCCCGGGGCTGGTCTCCTGATACACCAGCCCGCCCACCCAGTGCTTCCCGCTGTTCTTGCGCAGCGCCAGCTGATAGGCGTGGCCGGTCAGCGAGGTACGGGTGGGGTCGAGCTGAAAGCTGGTTGCGTCCGGGCGCTGATAGTAACGCGCGCTGGACCGCTGGGTGCGTTCAATTGCCTCGGGCGTTCCGCGCACGGTGCTGAACCCCACCGATCCATCCAGCGACCAGACCCGGTTGGCCCAGGAGTTGGTGAAGTCGGCGCCCACGCTGTATGCGCTACCGCGGAGGAGAGACTCGAGCTCGGGGCTCTCCTGGTCCCGGTTGACCGCGGTGGCGATGATCCCCACGGTGCTGTTGCCGCCGCGCAGGTCCTTCCGCACCCGTCCCACGAAGTAGTTGGTCAGCGGCTCGACCGGCGTGGTCACCCGCGAGCCCAGCGCATCCACGTAACGCGCATCCTCGCCGGCGGTGACGGCATCGAGCAGGCCGATAGACCAGCCGGTGCGGGTGCGGCCACTCAGCTTGGCGGCGGCGCGAATCGATGTCTCGGTCGGGGCGTCCACAAAGTTGAAGCCGTCGCCCCCCAGGCTCCGCTGCGGCTCCCGCCCGATCCGCCGGCTAAAGAAGATGTCGGGCACCCCGAAGCTGTTCGAGGCGCGGATGCCGCCGAAGCGGAACACGTCGGCCCCCTCCACGAAGAAGGGACGCTTCTCGGGAAAGAAGGTCTCGAAGACGCTCAGGTTCACCACCGCCGGATCCACCTCCACCTGCCCGAAGTCCGGATTGATGGTCGCATTGAGCGTGAGATCGCTGGTGAGGCCGTACTTGAGGTCCAGCCCGGCCGAACCGTGATACTCGCTCCCGCTGCGAAAGGGATCTCCCGCGGCACTGGGCTCATAGGAGCCCCGCGCTAGCAGGTAGGGCGCCAGCTCCAGCTGTCGCTGGGCCTGGAGCGGGCCCAACCCGACCAGGTGTCCGTACCGGCTCACCCCTCCGACCTCACTCTTGGGCACGAAGGCGAACCAGTCCTCCTCGCCCTTCCGGAGGACCTTGCGATAGAACTGAATCCCCCAGGTGCCGTCCGCAGTGGAGTTGTAGCGGAGCTGCGAGAGCGGGATCCGGATCTCGGCGGTCCAGCCCAGCGAGTCTACGTGCGTCCCGCTTTCCCATATGGGATCCCAGGAAAGATCTTCCTCGCTCCCCTGAGCCGAGGAGCCGAGGATGCCGTCGAGGGTGGCGCCACCGGGCGTCACCCGGAAGCGCACGCCGCTCAGATGATCGTGAAAGGTGTCCAGGTAGACATCGAACTCATCCGCTTCCACATCCTCGTCCCGCCGCGCGAGCGCGGCCTTGATCCGGCTCGGCTCCCGGTCGTGGAGCCGGGCACCGACGTAGAGCGCGTCGTCACCGATGAGCACCCGCACCTCGGTCCGCTCGGTGGCAGGCTGGCCCTCGGCCGGATCGGTCTGGGTGAACTCGCTCGCCGGCTGGGCTTGGGCCCACGAGCTCTCATCCAGCCGGCCATCCACTGCTATGGTGCCCTGGACCCGGGCGGCCGTGATGGACGGCGCCGCGGCATGCCGGTCGGCGGGTGCCGAGTCGCGCGGGGAGGGGGGTGGATTTTGTAGGGTGGCCACGAGGGCAAAGGCGAGCGGGGCTGATAGTACGCCGGGCATAGGTCTCCAGGAGTGCGAGTGAGCAATCGCAAACTTGGACGGGCCGGACGGGCGAAAGGTTGCAAGAGGGAACGGGCGGTCGCTGGAGCCGGGTGAGACCGCGGCCACTCAGGGGATCGGAACAACCCGTACCTGGTTGGTCCGCTCCCGCATCTGGATCCCGTTTCCAGCGAGGGTGACCGGCTTTCCATTCAGATGGTAGCGAGCATTCGCATCGGCGGGAGGCTTCAAGATGAAGCGCCATCCCGGCTCGGTGCCCGCGATGGCGTACTCGAATCCCCGATCGGTCCTGGTGCGAGAGAACGAGATCAGGTTGGCCCCGATCGGCAGATCCTCGATGCTCAGGTTGTCCCAGCCCTGCGGCAGGTGCGGCTCGAAGACGACCGTCTTCCGAACCGCATCGGGCTGAATGCCGAAGACGTGCTGAATCAGCGGCAGCACGATCCCGTAGCTGGTCCAGGCGATGGTGAAGCCGTACCGGTCGGGCATCGTCTCGGAAATCGAGCCCGGTAACACCCGGTTGAAGGTCTCCGCGATCCGGTCGACATACCACATGGCCTCGTCAATGCGCCCGTAGTTGGCCTCGGCGACCGCCTGCACCCCCGTGGAGATGGTCATCATCGCCTGGTGCTCCACCGCCGAGAGCCAGGGGCCGTACTCGCCCACATTTTCCTTCCGGATCTTGTCCAGCAGGCGGATGGCCCGGTCCCGGCTAGCGATGCCCATCTCCATCGGGGTCGCGATGACCCAGTTCTCGTTGGTGATCCAGGCCCGGCTGGTGTCCGGCAGCGTGGCGAAGCTGGCCTTCAGCCCTTCGTAGTGCTTGATTGCTTCCCGGTCTCTCCTGGTCAGGTTCTCCCTCAGCTTCACCTGCTTGATCGCTCCCTCTACAACAGCGACCGCCTGGGCTCTGGTGCCGTAGAAGTCGCCATAGGAGCCTTCCTCCTCGATCCAGAAACGCTGCTCGATCCTTTCCTGGAGTCGGGATGCCAGCTGCCGGTAGCGCCTCGCCGACGCTGCGTCACCCAGGATCGCCGCGATCCGGCTGGTCTCCACCAGCGCCTGCTGGGTGTACACCGCCACGTCGATGATTTCGGTATTGAGGCCGAGTACCTCCATGATCCCGTAGCCTTCGGGAAAGAGATCCCGGTTTTGGTCCTTGTCCGTCAGCAGCCACCGAAGCCCCTGCTTCATGGCGGGATACATCTCTCGGGCGAAGGCCAGATCTCCGGTCCATTGGACTACTCTGCCGACCGTCAGGATGAACGCGGCGGTCTCCTGGGTGTTGCCGGGGTTGGAGACCACGCTGTTGGTGGTGACCTCGTGCACGATCCGGCCGTTGCCGTTGATTCTCCGGGATTGGTCTCGCAGTAGCCGGAGCATGTCCCGCGCGAGCTCCCCGCCTCCGCTGGCGACCAGGGCCTGGAGGGAGTAGGTCTCGGTACCGAACCACCAGGGATATTCCATGAAGGCGCCACCGAGCCCGCGACCGATCCCGGGGACGTCCCTCACCAGCCACTCCATGTTCACTCTCACCCAATCGTAGACCTGCTGGAGCCGGGCGTCGGGAATCTGGAGGCGGGCTCGCCGGAGGATGGAGCTGTAGTGAGCCCGCTTCTTCTCCAGGAGCCGCGCATGATGGCGGGCGAGATAGTCATAGGCGTTGCCGGCCATCCTTCTCGTCTTGGGCGAGCCGGTGAAGACAAAAGTCAGGGTCGCGGTGTCCCGCGCACTGACGGCAATGACGTGGCTGGAAGCAGCGGTGAATCCCATGCCTTCGGTTGCGATCGGCCGCGAGACCGTGACCGGCTGTGCATCACTCGAGGGGACGGCTCCCCAGACCACGAACCACGGGTTGCGAGTGTCGCTTCCCTCGTAGACCCGCCTGGCCGGATCCCAGACGACGGTGTCCGGCGCGTCCTCGATCCCGAGGCTATCGGCTGATAACCAGACCGGCGTCAGCTCAGTCTTGACGGCAAGCTCGAGACGGAGCCGGCGGGTGTGAGTGGTGGGGTTCGCGAAGCGGTATTGAACGATGATGCCCGGCCGTGCGTCGGGGCTGAACTGGAAGCGTTCGACCTCGATCCCGTTGAGCACGGGGCGATATCTGAACCGGTTGCCGTAGGGATAATTGATGAATTCAGCGCTCTCGGAGAGCTCGACCTCCTGATTGTTGTCCAGGTCGGTGAGTCTGGCCCAGAAACCATCGATCAGCTTGATGGGATGCAGCCACAGCCCACCCATTTCCCCGGGTACGTGACCGCCGAGATCGGGAAAGGCGCCGTCCTGGGTTCCGATCAGGTAGGCCCGGTCGCCTGCCGTGACGTAGGGGTCCTGCTGGGTCTTGCCTTTGTTGCTGATGCCGGCCATGGCCGCGGCGGCGGACTCATCCTGACACAGCAGGTCGTGATAACCGTTCAGCGTGAGAAGGAGGAATAGAGAAACCGGGCCGGCTGTGCAGGTCATACGAAGTACTTTCCACATCTGCTGGGTCGTGGCACGTCCTCGGGAACCTACTTCCTGAATATACGGGCGGACGGGCGGCGGGCGGACGGACGGGCGGAAGGCGGACGGGCGGACAGGCGGACCGGGCAAGCGAGTCATCCCGAGCGTAGCGAGGGATCGGCCCGGCAAACGTCGGCCCATGGAGCCCCTCTTGCCGACGTAAACCCACCCGATTTCTCGCTACGCTCGAAATGACCCCAGTCCGCCCGTCCGCCGTACCGCCGCACCGCCTGAGATCAGTGGACTGCCGGGAGGATGAAATCGGGCACAAACCTCCGCTGCGGGAATGAAGAGCGATGGGTCGTTGTAGTTCCCCCCGGTGAACCCGATCACCAGATCGAGCGCCGGGATGCCCATGAAGATCTGCCCCCCGTTCCCTGCGGCGAAGAAGGCGCGCACCGTCCGGCCCTGATAGGGGTACTCCACCGAATTCCAGAGCCAGCCGTACTGCTGAATCTTGCTGAGGTTCCGGAGTGCCGAGCCGGACTTGAGCGCCCAGTCCCGGCTGATGATCTGCCGGCCGGCCCAGCGGCCCTGATTGACCATCAGCTGCGCCAGCTTGAGGAAATCGCGGGGGACGAACTGATGTCCACCGCCGCCGTAAGCCTCGCCGGTGGGGCTCAGGAACAGATGGTAGTTGTCCATCTGGAGCGGCTTGGCCACGAGGCGGTAGAACATCTCCGGCAGCGGCTCGCCCGAAATCTTGCGCAGCATCCCACCGGCGAGATTGGGTTCGATGCTGCAGTAGACGATGGTGTCGCCCGGAGCCGTGAGCATCGGCACGTCGAGGCTATAGCGATACCAGTCCGGCTCCGCCGTCTGGCTCTGCATCACGTCCTCGTTGCCCTTTGCCGAGTCGGAGGCGCAATCGTAGCCCGCGGTCATCGAGATCAGGTGCTCCAGCGTCATCGCCCGCTTCCGCGGGTCCAGATCGGCCGGCACCGAGTCCAGCATGGTCTGGTACACCGGGGTGTTCGGGCGAATCGGGACCCCGGCCTGCATCGCCGCGCCGAGCAACACCGCCACCCAGCTTTTGGAGGCGGAGCGCAGGTCGTGGGGCAAATCGCGATGGTAGCCATGAAAGTACTCCTCGACCACCAGCTTCCCATGGCGGGCGATCAGCAGACTGTGAATCTGCGGGCTCGAGAGTGAATCCATGGGCATGTCGATCAGCATCTGAACGAACTTCTCGATGCCGGCACGGGAGATCCCCACCTCATCGAGGGTGGCGACCGGCCAACCGTCGTCGAGCCGGAGCGGCGGAGCATAGTGGTAGCGCTGCGGGGTCTTGCCGCGGGGATAGAACGGGCTCCAGGTCTCGCTGTCGGCGCGGACAAAGTCGAAGCTGGCGCCGTTGAGCGGTAGCCGGATGACGCCACCGTCGTAGCGCCCCTGGGCCAGCGTCTGGTCGCCGCCGGCCAGGGTGACCAGAGTGTCCTTCACCTCGAGGCGAGTGGCCCGAATGAACCGCCCCTGGTTGCGCTCGGGATTTCTGAGATAGGTCGCGTAGCCGCCGCCGGCGAGACGGGTGAGCGGCAGGTAGAAGGTGAAGGCGTCATCCAGCGGGGCCACCGCTCCGCGCCAGCGACCCGGTCCGTCCGGCCGGAGCACCATCGGCGTGGCGTAGCGCATGCCGCTGCTCCGACTCACCGGACCGATCCAGTGTCCGGCGATCTCGGCCGCGGCCAGCTTGCCGCGAAAGCTGCCTCTGCCATCGGGTAGCTCGAACGACAGCTCCCGGGCACTCCTCCTCACCGGCTGGCTGAAGCCTGCGATGTCGGCCCGCCAGGCGTTGCCCTGCCGGATCAGGAGGAGGGGACCCCGGACGTCGGGACCGAAGCGGACCTTTGCGGCCCAGAGTCCGGTCAGGTCGGGCGTAGCCTGCTGAGCCGGTGCCATGCTCGGGGCCAGCAACAGCGCCATAACGGCGGCGAACGTCATTCGCGCAACCTGATGCACTGAGTGCTCCCGGGAGGAGAGGAAAGGCAGCCTCACCTGAGACACCGCGTTCACGGTGAGGGTTGCGTCATCCGGAATGACTCCAGGACCTTCCACGACCCTCCCGTGAGCCCGCGCACGCGCCCACTCCGGTCCTCCCAGAAGCCGAGGTGTTTGGTACCGTCGGCGCTGACGAAGTAGAGCGGACTGCGCTGGATCCAGCGCTGGTCCCACACGGAGATCGTGCCGTCTCCGTTGGCGGTGACCCTGAAGTCCTGAACGTTCGGCCCGCCGTCGCGACAGGTGTGACAGTAGATGCTGGCCCGGTAGGTGCCGGCGAGTCGCCGGAGCTCCGGCGCGGCCGCCGAGTCGGGACGAGGTACCTCGGCGGCCCGCAAGCGAGGGAAGTACCGGTCCAGGATGGCCTGCCGGAGATCGAACCGAAGGTTGCTTCCTTCCAGGTGGTGCACCACGAAGAACCCCACACCCTCCTCCGGCAGCAGGGTCAAGAGCGAGCTGAACCCGCCGACGTCACCGCCGTGCTCGATGAGATACCGCCCATTGAGATCGTTCACCTGAAAGCCGAGCGTCCAGCCGGGCAGGCGAGGGTGCATGGTGGCATACTGCCGGTGCATGAGGGCCGCGGCGCTGTCGCTCAGGATTCGCGCGCTGCCGTAACGGCCGTTCTGGAGCTGCGCGACCAGGAAATGTCCCATATCCGCCGCGGTGCTGAGGATCGAAGAGGCGGGTGGGGTCTGATACATCTCGTACGGCACCGGCACCAGCGTGTCACCATCTTTCTCGTAGGCGGCCGCCAGCTCGGGGCCGCTCACCTCCCCGCGCGCGACCGAGCTTCTCGTCATGGCCAGCGGCTGGAAGAGGTGCTGCCGCAGGTAATCGGAATACGACATCCCGGAGACGTCCTCCACCAAAAGGCCGGCCAGGGCCATGCCGTAGCTGGAGTAGCTGGTCATCTCCCCCGGGGGATGGATCCTGATCAAGCGACGAGCCAGGAAGCGGTGCAGCGGCATCAGCTCGCTCGCGCGTCGGACCCGGCGTCCGGGAAGCTCGTCGAACCCGGCGGTGTGGGAGAGGAGGTGGGCGGTGGTGACCGGCTCCGGATAGGTCGCCGGCACCCGCACGGATTTGAGGTAGCGGTTGACGTCGGCATGCAGATCGATGAGCCCGCGATCGGCCAGCTGCATCACCGCGGTGGCGGTAAAGAGCTTGGTGATGGACGCGATCGGGAAGACGGTCCGCTCGGCGCTCCATGCCCGCCCCGCGGCGACATCCGCCTGGCCGTAGCCCTTCGCCAGCACCACCCGGCCACCCTGCACTAGGATGAACGCGGCCCCCGGGATCCCTTCCCGGGCCATTCCTTTGGCCATGGTGGAATCCACCAGGCCCACCAGCCCGGCGGTATCGATCTGACGGCCGCCCTGCGCGACACCGCCGGAAGGCTTGGCGCAGGCCGCCAACAATAGGAGAAGCAACGACTCGTTCCGCATACCGCCTACCGCCCGTCCGCCCGTCCGTCCGTCCGTCCGCCCGTCCGCCCGCACTCACCGCTTACCGCTCACCGTCGCTTCGGGCCGATTCTCCCATACCACATTGATGATCTTCCAGCTGCCGTTCCACTTGACCTGCTGCAGATAATCCACCCACTCCTGCGCGTCGATCCGCACGATGGCGGCGTTGCCGAACACGCTCAGGATCTGCACGTCCTTTCGCTGCTGCGAGGCCGGGACCGGCGGATGACTCCTGGTGCCCTGAACCAGCTCCGCCGCGGTCAGATCCACCAGGTGACTCTTCCCGGCCGAATCGGCCCAGACCATCCGCTTGGCCAGCTGGGGATGGAGCGCCCGCTCCATTCGCGTGGCGTTGTTGCTGTACCAGCCCTCGATGTAGTCGAGCGCGGTGGCCCGGATCGCGGCCGAATCGGCGGAGGTCTGGCCGTGCATCGGCGTGCTGAGACCTGCCAGGAGCAATGCGGCAGCCAGCGCGGTTGTTGGGCGGAGTTTCATGGAGACCTCGGAGACGGGAGGTTCCAAACTGCGCTGCCTGCCCGCGGCGTCCAACATCACCGGGCTTAGCGGTGCCGAATCGGTGACGAATGCGGACATTAGCGTGATGAGTGGACTACTCGGAGAGATCCTTCGCTTCGCTCAGGATGACACCGTCGCTTCACTCGGGGTGACACGGTTGCATCAACTCGCTCGCAGCGCGATGATGTTCGCATGCGCGTCCCACGTTCCCTCGCCGTCCGCCTCCTCGCGACCTGGCTGGGCGTCGCCATCTTCATCAGCGCCCAGAACGTGCTGGTCGGCGCCGCGCGGCACCGCCCGCTCGACTGGCAGTGGGACATCTACCACGAGATCGTCTACGCGCTCACCTGGGCCGCCTTCACCCCGCTGGTGCTCTCGGCCGGCCGGCGTTGGCCGCTCGGTGCCGGATCGCCGGGGCGAACCATCCTGCCCCATCTCGGACGCATGGTCCTGCTGGCACCGGCGCAGATCGTCACCACCTACACAATCCATTACCTCGGCCTGGCGCTGCTGGAACGGCAGCCGCCGGTGTCGCTCCTGACCTTTCTCACCGGTCTGAGCAGCGGCATCGTGTGGGGCACGCTCACCGGCTTTCTCTACTACTGGCTCATTCTCGGCGTTCAAGCCGCGTTCATCTATCAACGGATGTATCGGGAGCAGCGGGTCGCCGCGGCCGAGCTGGAGGGGAGCCTGACCCAGGCCAGGCTGGAGGCGCTCCGGCTACAGCTGCACCCCCACTTTCTCTTCAACACGCTGAATGCCATCTCCGCCTTCGTGGAGGCCGATCCGGAGCGGGCCCGGCGGATGATCGCCCGCCTGGGTGAGCTGCTGCGCCGCACCCTGGACGGTGGCAAGGCCGCGGAGCTGCCACTGTCCCAGGAGCTCGATCTCCTGTCGCCCTATCTCGAGATCCAGCGCATCCGCTTCGGCGACCGGCTCTCGATCGAGATCGACCTGCCCGACGGCGCGGGCGACGCGCTGATCCCGACCCTTCTGCTTCAGCCGCTGGTGGAGAACGCCGTCGAGCACGGCGTCAAGCGGACCGCCGGCGGTGCCCGGGTGCGGCTCTCGGCCCGGCGCGCAGGCGACCGGTTGCGGCTGGAGATCACCGACAACGGGCCCGGTCTCACGGGGAGCAGGGAAGGGGTAGGCCTGGCCAACACCCGCGCCCGCCTGGCGGGGTTGTATGGAGACGCGCACCGCTTCGAGCTCCAAGCGATGCCGGCCGGCGGCACGCGAGTCCTGATCGAGCTGCCTTACCAGTCATTGCGAGGCAGCGAAGCTGCCGAAGCAATCCAGTTGCCGCCGAAGGTGATCTGATATGCGGGTGATCCTGGTCGACGATGAGCCCCCAGGCCGGCTCGCGCTCCGGCAACAGCTGGCCGCGCTGCCCGACGCCGAGATCGTGGCCGAGTGCGGTGACGGTGCGGCGGCAGTCGAGGCCATCCTGCGTCACGCGCCCGATGTTCTCTTCCTCGATGTTCAGCTGGGCGGCGTGAGTGGGCTGGATGTGCTGGAGCGGGTCGGGGCCGACGCGGTGCCGGCGATCGTGTTCATCACCGCGTATGACCGCTACGCCGTCCGGGCCTTCGAGGCCCATGCGGTGGACTATCTGCTCAAGCCCATCGATCCGGATCGGTTTCAGGAGGCGTGGCAGCGGGCCGCGGCGCGGGTCCGGCAGGAGCGGGACGAGCCCGATCGGGGGGTGGCGGCGCTGCTCGGCGGTGATCGGCAGCAACCGCTCGAGCGCTTCGTGGTTCGCGGCGGCGGGCGACTGGTGTTCGTGCCGGTCGGCTCAGTGGACTGGATCGAGGCTGCGGGTAACTACGTACGGCTTCATCAGGGGGGCCAGCAGCATCTGCTCCGGCGGACGCTGACGGGAGTGGCTCGACGCCTGGGGGACCGCTTCGTCCGCATCCGGCGTACCGCACTGGTCAACGCTCTGGCGATTACCGCGCTGGAGCCCTACGGCAAGGGCAGCTACGTCGTCCATCTCAGGGATGGTACCCGCCTCGTGTCCAGCCGATATGCCGGTCGGGCCCTCCGGGTGTTGATAGAAGGCTGATCTCGAGTCCGGCACCGGTAACTCGCTGGTGGAAACTGAGAGCCAGCAACGTGATCGGACCACCGAGGTCGGGTGTTGTAGGATGCAACAGAGACCGCCGGCGGGATACAGCCTCGGCGGCGGCTTCGTTCGGCCTCTAGTCGTTCAACGGTTAACCCTTGGACTTTCGGGGGTCTTTCTTGCCCGGGTAGGTACGCTCCTCCTGTAGCCGCCCATTCTCCTTCTGGATCTTCACTGACCCACCGTTACGCCCAACCGCCCGCTTGAGCACACCACCGGTCATCGCCCGAGCCTTAGTCCCAAAACTCTGTTCCATTCGATTGGTCCTGTCGTTCCTCAGGGTCCACTTGTCGCTTTTCTTGTCCAACGCCAAGGTGTATTTCGGCAGTTTTGTCATCAGAGATCCTCCTCGCGATTCGAGCTTCCTGTCTCCCGCCCGGTACCCGGGGACTGCTATCCAGCCTACAAAAACCACTCCAGGGGACGGATCCTCGGTGTTCTTAGTCACAGCGCGTCCAGGACACGAGGTGCTATTGCGCGGATCACTCCCCCCGTCCGCCCGCGCCCGTCCGCATGACTGACTAATTTGATAACCATGACCTATTCCTCCGGCCTTTTCACTCAGTCCGACCGATGGTACCGCCCCCTGATCGCCACCGCCGCCTTCGTCATCATCGCGGCCGGCATCCGCACTGCCGCCCCCGTGCTCAACAGCATTCTCCTTGCCGTCCTGCTGGCGGTGGCGGTGCTGCCGACGTTCGATGGACTGCGGCGACGAGGGGTATCGAAGGGCCTGGCCGTCACGCTGACCACCCTGCTCCTGGTGGTAGTGGTGCTGGCGCTGATCGGATTCCTTGGCGTGGCAGCTACCCGGCTGGTGCAGACGCTCCCGCGCTATCAGGACAAGGCGGAGGCGCTACAGGAGGGGCTCAAGAACTGGATGATCGCTCGGGGGATCGAACCCGACAGGGTGCTCTCTCTGGATCTGGTGAATCCGGGCCGTCTGCTGGGCCTGGCCGCCGGGTTCCTCTCCCAGGTGGGCAAGGTGCTCGGCCAGACACTGCTTCTCGTCCTGATCGTGGCCTTCATCCTCGTGGAGCGGGTGTCGCGCGACAAGGTATTCCAGCCGGGAGGGATGGTGGCGAGCGTGGCGCGCGACGTCCGCCAGTACCTCCTGATCACCGCCGCAACCGGCCTCGGCTTCTCCGTCCTGGCCTACATCCTCTTGCGGGCGGTGGGAACGGACCTGGCGCTGGTGTGGGCCGTACTGGCCTTCGTCATGAACTTTGTGCCCAACATCGGCATCATCCTGAGCGTGGTGCCCCCGGTCGCCCTCACCCTGCTCGAGCTCGGCTGGCAGCGCGCTCTGGTGATCCTGGTCGGGTACCTGGTGCTGAACTTCATCGTGGACAACGTGATCAAGCCACGGTTCATGCAGAGCGGCCTGGATGTCCCGCCGCTCCTCGGCCTGCTCTCGTTGCTGGTGTGGGGCTATCTGCTCGGCGCCCCCGGGGCGCTCCTGGCGGTTCCGCTGACCATCGCGATCCGCCGGGTGGTGCAGGCCGGCAGGTCGGTAGATGAGGCGGCGGTAGATACTGCTGGCGTTACGTAGTGCGGCCGGCGCTTCACTACCGCCGCTTCATCCACGACACATGGTCGCAAAGGAGATGTAACGTCCGCTGTTACTTTAGCCGCTCTTTACACTCCTGCCCCCCCCAATACCTTCCTTCCACCCCCACTTGTACCGTCCTCTGTCCCTCCGCTGCCAACCGCTCAGCGACGCTCAGACGCTCCGGCCACCCAGGTAGGGGCCGGAGCTGACGATGCGACACGGCCACACCCGACACGCAACCTCGATCGATGCTTCCCGCGGACGGGCCCGGCGGCCCGCCCCAGGGCGGCGTTCGCGCAGGCCACCCACCATCATCAGATGCATGCACACCAGACACAGCCCAGGAGACAGCCATGAGCACCACCGCAACTGCCAGTAGGGACGCGGCCACCGACGCGCGCGTCGGCCAGGTCGACATGAAGCTCGAGGTGATCACCATCCCGGTCTCGGACGTTGACCGCGCGAAGGAGTTCTATGGGGGTCTCGGCTGGAGGCTCGATGCCGACTTCAGAGACGGCGGTGAGCACGTGGTCCAGGTTACGCCGCCGGGTTCCCAGTGCTCGGTGCACTTCGGCACGAACCTCACGTCCGCCGCCCCCGGATCCAGCCAGGCGCTCCTGATCGTCTCCGATATCCAGGCGGCGCGGAAGGAGCTGGCGGCGCGCGGGGTACAGGTGAGCGAGGTCTATCACTACGCCGGCTTCAACCGGGTGGATCCCACCCAGCGCCTGAGCGGCCCTGCACCGGACCGGCAGAGCTACGGGTCCTGGGTCTCGTTCAGCGACCCGGACGGCAACGGCTGGCTGGTGCAGGAGATCACCACGCGGCTGCCGGGGCGCGTCGGGGGCGAGACGACGTTCACCTCGCTAAGTGACCTGGCCGACGCGATGCGGCGCGCATCCGTCGCCCACGGCGAGCACGAGAAGCGCAACGGCGGTGAGTATGACACGAACTGGCCCGACTGGTATGCCGAGTACATGGTTGCCGAGCAGGGCGGCAAGGAACTCCCGTTGTAGGCATCTGGATTTTGCGAGTGGCGTGCTGCTCCGCCGGGCGCGGGCAAACGCAGATAATGTGCAGACTCGGCATCGGGCGCTGGTGACTGATCCGGAGGGGCGCGTTAGCACGAGGGGAGGAGACCGGGGCCTGAGTCCGCGTAGTTCAACAATGCCGTTGCGGCCCCGGGCTCCGACCAACGAGTGCTACAGCGCCCCGGAGGAGCAGCACCAGCGCCGGCGCGGAACTCGCCACGTATATCGTCGAAAAAGGGAAGCCGCTCATCACGCTGGTCAAGTGAGGCACCATGACGTCGGCAGAACTGCAGCGCAGTGTAACCGCGGCGGCCGCCCTCGGCCTTTTCCTGTCCGCCTCCCCCGGCTACGCCCAGAGCGTCGCGACCTCCGCCCAGCCGCGCGCAGCGGCGGAGGACACCACGATCCGCCCGTTCCGGTTCAACGTTCCGGACAAGGATCTCGCCGAACTGCGCCGGCGCATAGCTGCCACGCGGTGGCCTGAGAAGGAGACCGTCGCGGATCAGTCGCAGGGCGTGCCACTCTCGATGATTCGAGAGCTCGCGAGCTATTGGGCGACCGATTACGACTGGCGAAAGGGGGAAGCAAAACTGAAGGCCCTGCCGCACTTCGTGACCAACATCGACGGGCTCGAGATTCATTTCATCCACGTCCGGTCACGGGAAAGGAACGCGCTGCCGCTGGTCATCAACCACGGCTGGCCGGGCTCGGTGCTGGAGCAGACCAAGCTCATCGGACCACTGACCGATCCGGTCGCTCACGGCGGGAAGGCCGGAGACGCATTCGACGTCGTCATCCCGTCGATGCCGGGCTACGGGTTCTCCGGAAAGCCGACGGGCACCGGCTGGGGCCCCGAGCACATGGCCCGGGCCTGGGCGGAGCTGATGAAGCGCCTCGGCTACACCCGCTACGCCGCCCAGGGCGGCGACTGGGGTGCGTTCGTCGTCGATCAGATGGGTCTGCAAGCCCCGCCGGGATTGCTCGCCATCCACACCAACATGCCTGCCACAGTTCCAGCCGACGTCGACAAGGCGCTCGGGATCGGCGCCCCTCCGCCACCCGGCCTCTCAGCCGAGGAAAAGCGGGCCTACGAACAGCTGGCCCGGACATTCAAGCAGGTGGACTACGCCCGGATAATGGGGAGCCGGCCCCAGACCTTATACGGACTGGCGGATTCCCCCGTGGGCCTCGCGGCCTGGCTCCTCGACCACAATGACGCTCACGGCCAGCCTGCCGCCGCGGTCGTGGCAGGCTTGCACCGCACCTCGAGCGCCACCGGCGAGCTGACGCGGGACGAGATCCTCGACAACATCACGCTGTACTGGCTGACGAACACGGGGGTCTCTTCGTCGCGTCTCTATTGGGAATACAAGGGTGGCTTCTTCAACGCCAAAGGCGTCAAGATCCCGGTGGCCGTGACCGTCTTCCCCGGCGAGCAGTACGAGGCTCCGCGGAGCTGGACCGAGCGGGCCTATCCCAAGCTCATCCATTACAACAGGGTCGCGAAAGGCGGCCACTTCGCGGCGTGGGAGCAGCCACAGATCTTTGCGAGCGAGCTCCGCGCGGCGTTCAGATCACTGCGCTAGCTCACCAGGAACTCACAAGGAGGAGGGCATGACTGCAACCAGCACCATCCGGCAACGCAGCGAGCAGGTAACTGACAAGAAGGCGATTCGTCCGTTCGAGGTGCATGTGCGGGACGCGGACCTTACCGAATTGCGCCGGCGCATCGAGGCCACCAGGTGGCCTGACCGGGAACTGGATGCATTGCAAGGCGTCCAGCTCGCGACGATGCAGGAACTCGCCCGCTATTGGGCGACGGAGTACGACTGGCGCAAGGTCGAGGCGAGGCTGAACGCGCTACCGCAGTTCATCACCGAGATCGATGGGGTCGACATTCATTTCATTCACGTGCGTTCGAAGCACGAAGACGCGTTGCCGCTCATCGTCGCGCACGGGTGGCCCGGCTCGGTTATCGAGCAGCTGAAGATCATCGATCCCCTGACCAATCCCACGGCGCATGGCGGCAAGGCATCAGACGCATTCCATGTGGTGATCCCGAACATGCCCGGCTACGGGTTTTCAGGAAAGCCGACCACGACCGGCTGGGACACCGTGCGTATCGCACGTGCCTGGATAGCGCTGATGAAGCGCCTGGGGTATACGCACTTTGTCGCCCAGGGCGGCGATTGGGGCGGGGTTGTGGTGGATATGATGGCGGTAGAAGGCGCGCCGGAATTGATCGGCATTCACACCAACATGCCTGGCGCGATCCCCGACGACGTGTGGAAGGCGGTCGTAACCGGCGGCCCGGCGCCGGCCGGTCTATCGGGCGAGGAAAGACAGCGCTACGAGACGATGAAAGGCTGGTTTGCGAAGGAGGTGGCCTACGCCCTCCAGATGGGCGCCCGTCCCCAGACGCTCTACGGAATTGCGGATTCACCCGTCGGCCTGGCGGCCTGGATGATCGACCACGACCTGCTGAGCTACCAGGCTATCTCGCGCCTCTTCGTCGATGGCACGCCCTATGGCGCTATCACGCGAGACGATGTCCTCGACAACATCACGCTCTCCTGGCTGACGACCACGGGAATTTCTTCGGGACGTCTCTATTGGGAAAACAAGGTGGCGTTCTTCGCACCGAAAGGCGTCTCCATCCCGGTCGCCGTGAGCGTGTTCCCTGACGAGGTCGATGCCGCCCCGCGCAGCTGGGCCGAACGGGCGTATCCCAAGCTCATCCACTACAACCAGCTCGATAAAGGTGGGCACTTTGCCGCCTGGGAACAGCCGGAGCTCCTGGTAAACGAGCTGCGCACCGGGTTGAAGTCGTTGCGGTAGTTCAAAGGTCGTACGGTGGATGGCGCGCCGGACGTGCGCGTCATCCGCCGCCTAACTGATACCGTTGCTCGCGGTGCGAGCATTTCTCTTACCGACGGAGAGAACGCAATGGACTCTCTCATCACCACGGCTTCCGCAGCCCAGAGCACGGTCGTCCCCATCGACGACGAGCCCGCGCCCAGGCTGATCGTGGACCCGCCGCTTCCCGATCCGCTGGCCCAGGGCGTCGCCTTCATCCCATACCGGGTGGAGAACCTGCGCATCCTGCCCCTGGCCGGGGCCGCCGCGCGGAGCGTATCGCCGCGCGTCGGCCATCTGCACATCACGGTCGACGACCTGCCCTGGCTGTGGGCGGATTTCGGCCAGAGCAACACCATTGTCCTGGCGGGCATGCCGCGGGGCCAGCACAAGGTGCTGATCGAGGTAGTGGACCCCGAAGGCAAGGTCTTCACCGGGCAAACGGTGACGTTCTACTCGCCGGGCAAGCACTGATGTCTTCGTGGAATGAAAACCGGCTGACCGCGACACTCGGGATTACTTACCCGATCATCCAGGGTCCGCTCGGCGGCCTGTCCTCGGAGAGATTGACGGCCACCGTCTCCAACTTCGGCGGGCTCGGCTCGTTCGGCGCGCTCAGCAAGGCACCGGACGAGATCGAGGAGATGATCGCGCGGATTCGCTCCCTCACGGCCAAGCCGTTCGCGATGAACCTCTGGGTGTCGATGGAGGACGATGGCGCCCGCACCTCGGATGAACGCGACTTCAACCGGAGCCTCGCCCCGCTTGCTGCCCATCTCGCCGAGCTGGGAGCCGGTCGCCCGACATACCAGCCCTATTCGCCGACCCGCTTCGAGGATCAGGCCCGCGTCCTGCTCGACGCGAAGGTGCCGGTATTCAGCTTCATCTTCGGCATTCCGCCGAGGGAGATCCTGGACGAGTGCCGTAGCAAAGGTATCGTCACCATCGGCACCGCGACGACGCCCGACGAGGCAGTGGCGCTGGATGAGGCGGGCGTCGATGCCGTCGTCGCGTCCGGCTTCGAGGCCGGGGGGCATCGCGGTTCGTTCCTCAGGCCCGCGGAGGAGTCGCTGGTCGGCACCATGTCGCTCGTCCCGCAGGTCGTCGACAGCGTCGGCGTGCCGGTAATCGCAGCGGGCGGTATCGCAGATGCGCGCGGGGTCGTCGCCGCGCTGGCGCTCGGCGCGGAAGGCGTGCAGATGGGAACGGTCTTCTTGAGGTGTGAGGAATCCGGCGCCAGCCGCCTCCATCGCGAGGCGTTGCTCGGTCCGGAGGCCGGATACACCGAGTTGACCAGAGGCTTTACGGGAAGGCTGGCACGTGGACTCCGGAATCGCCTGATGGAGGAGGTGAACCGGAACGGCACCGACTTCCTGCCCTACCCACTGCAACGAGGATTGGTCAGGAACCTGTCGGTCGCGGCGGAGGCAGCGGGCCGAGCGGATCTCATGCCATTATGGGCCGGGCAAAGCGCCAGGCTCTCCACCTGCACCGATGCATCGGCCTTGCTGAACACATTGATCGAGGAAGTTGAGAGGAAGCTCCATGGGAACGACAACAATCGCAGTCGGCACGATGAAGGCCGCACAGGTCCCAAGACCCGGAGCGGCGTTCGAAGTCGTCGAGCGTGAGATTCCGAGCCCGGCGAGAGGAGAAGTGCGCATCAAGGTCCAGGCCTGTGGTGTCTGCCACAGCGACGTTTTCACCAAGGAAGGCGCCTGGCCCGGCATACAGTATCCTCGCATTCCAGGGCATGAAGTAGCGGGCGTCGTCGACGCCGTCGGCGACGGCGTTTCCGCGTGGAAGAAGGGGCAGCGCGTCGGGGTGGGCTGGCACGGGGGCCACGACGGCACCTGCCGCGAGTGCCGGCGAGGAGACTTTCGCAACTGCCGGAACCTGCAAGTCAGCGGCATCAGCTACGACGGCGGCTACCAGGAGTACATGGTGGCTCCCACCTCGGCGCTGGTCCCCATACCGGACGCGCTCGGTGACGTGGACGCCGCTCCGCTGCTCTGCGCGGGCATCACCACCTACAATGCGCTCAGGCACAGCGGCGCCTTGCCCGGCGACCTGGTCGCGGTGCAGGGCATCGGCGGCCTGGGCCACCTCGGCGTTCAGTTCGCGAACAAGTTTGGTTATAAGGTGGCGGCGATCGGGCGGGGGGCAGAAACCGCGGCCCTCGCCAGGAAGCTCGGAGCCAGCGTGTACATCGACACCGTATCGACGAACGCAGCCGAGGCATTGCAGAAGCTGGGCGGGGCGAAGGTCATTCTGGCGACGGCGCCGAGCTCAAAAGCGATGTCCGCTCTGATCGACGGTCTGGGGCCCAACGGCAAGCTCATGGTGATCGGTGCGGCATCCGAGCCCATCGAGGTGACGCCGGTACAGCTCATTACCGGGAGCCGGGCGCTTCAGGGCTGGTCCTCGGGAACACCGGCCGATTCCGAGGACACGCTGCGCTTCGCGGAGCTGAGCGGCGTTCGCGCGATGATCGAGGCCTATCCGCTGGAAAAGGCCGAGGAGGCGTACGCCCGCATGATGAGCGGCAAGGCACAGTTTCGCGTCGTGCTGAAAATGTGAGGGCTACGTGCGACGAATCCTCCTCGCCACCATACTCGCCGGTTGGACCAGCGCGCCAACCGCAACCTCAGCTCAGGAGAGGAGCATGGTGCACCAGATGACCTCCGCCGCCGCCCGACTGCCAGTCGAAGGCGAGCTGCCGTCGCTGGCCAACGCCACGGCGTGGCTTAATTCCGAGCCGCTGACTCCGGCCGGCCTCCGGGGAAAGGTCGTCCTGGTCGAGTTCGGCACCTATACCTGCATCAACTGGCTCCGCACTCTCCCCTACGTCCGCGCCTGGGCCAGGAAATACCGGGACCAGGGGTTAGTCGTGATCCAGGTGCACGCTCCCGAGTTCGAGTTCGAGAAGAACCTCGAGAGCGTGCAGCGGGAGCTGAAGCGCGAGGGAGTCAACTTCGCGGTCGCGGTGGACAACGAGCACGCGATCTGGCGCGCGTTCGGCAACCAGTACTGGCCGGCCCTCTATTTCGCCGACGGGAAGAGGAATATCCGGCATCACCGGTTTGGCGAGGGCGACTACGAACACTCGGAAGAGGTCATTCAACAGTTATTGGCCGAGGCTGGCAAGAGCGACGTCAGTGGGGAACCGGTATCGGTCGATGCCCGGGGTGTCGAAGCCGCCGCCGACTGGGGCAGCCTGAAATCTCCGGAGAACTATGTCGGCTATGGGCGCACCGAGAACTTCGCCTCTCCTGGTGGTGCGGTGGCGGACCAGCGGCGGGTCTATACCGCTCCCGGGCGGCTCAAGCTAAATGAGTGGGCCCTCTCGGGCGACTGGACGGTGCAGAAGCAGGCCACTGTGCTGCACCGGGCGAACGGGCGGATCGTCTACCGCTTTCACGCCCGCGACCTGCATCTGGTCATGGGCCCGGCGGCGCGGGGAGCCTCGGTGCGATTTCGGGTGCTCATCGATGGGAAGCCGCCGGGTGCCGCCCACGGCCTCGACGTAGACGAGCAGGGGAACGGCACGGTCACCGAGCAGCGGCTGTATCAGCTGATCCGGCAGCCGAAGCCCATCGCCGACCGGCTGTTTGAGATCGAATTCCTCGAGCCGGGCGTGGAGGCCTTTGCGTTCACCTTCGGCTGACGCCACAGTAGGCCTTCCCTCACCCTCGCATCGCGGTCGCGACCACTCCCGGAACCTTGGACCAACTGGCCCGCTCCTCCAGCACGGTGAGCCGTTTCATGAGCCTGTGCGCCGTGCGGTGGCTGGGAAACATGGCAGGCTTGGGGATGATGGTGAGGGGATGCCGCAGCACCGCCTTTTCGACTCCCTCGAGCATGGACGTGTTGTGCACCCAGGAGTTCCCACTCTGGATGTCGGTTGGGATCGAGCCCGGGTGCGCGCCCCAGGGCGGCGAAGCAAAGGAGAAGACGAAACCGGTCCAGCTGTTGACCGTTACGGCTCCGTAGCGGAGCCGGCTGATGGCACGCTCCAACGCCTCGGTTACCCGGGGGTCCTTGAGGCTCTTCGGGTGCACCACGATATCAGCCGACAAGCTGCCCCAGAGCCGGTTGTTGGCAAAGTCCGCCGCCCGGTCGAGAAATTCCACCGGGTCGTCGCTTCCCACCTCGGTCTCAGAAAGCACGGAGCAGAACGGCTCGGTGGTGTATGCCGGATCGCCGGCGTCCGCGGAATCGAGCCCGGCGAGGATGGTCCAGGGCAGCTCCCCCTGACCTGGCGTCCCAACGGTGCGAACCTGCCCCCGGCCGCTGGCGAGCCGATGCCACCGCTCCTCAGCACCGGGATAGTAGGCCTTCCGGAGTGGAACCGTCCCCAGGATCCGCTCTACGGCGTCGAGCAACGCCGGCCGCTGACCCCAGGCCTTAGGGGTGACCAGCATCTTCGCCGAGTTGCAGAGGAACGACGCGTTGTACACCACGGCCCCAACGATGTTCTCGGCCCGGAACGCCAGCTCCTTTTCGCTGTATGGGCCGGGGACCACCAGCACCGGCGAGACGTTGCCCAACTCCGCCGTCACCCGCTTGGTCACCACCGGCTGGTTCCGCGCCTTCCTGGCCTCCCGCTCCGGACCCGGCGGCCCCCACACGATGTGGTCGTAGGTTGCCGCGGACCCGGTGAGGTGGATCTCGTCGATGCCACGATGCTGAACCAGGTAGGCTCCTTCCTCCGCTCCGCCATACGCCACCGCCAGAAACCCGCGCGCGATAGCCTCGGCAAACGCCGCCTCGATGAACGGCCCCGCGTAGGCATTCAGCGGATTCATCTTGAGCAGGCACACCGAGGCCTGGTTGAAGAGCTTGGTGATCACGTCCATCGGCGGAATTGAGGTGATGTTGCCGGCGCCGAGCACCAGCACGACGCGCCCGTCGTGTTTTTGGCCCTGATAGAAGGAGGCCCGCGTGGCGTCCAGGGCGTCTTCGGTGACGCCGGGCAACATGTGTACGTCCACCGTGATGCCTGAGAACAGCACCCCATCGATCCGGTTGGTGGGAAAGACCCGTACCGTGAGCCGTCCGTCGGCGTTGCGTCCCAGGTGCCCGATCGGCGTCGTGCCGGTGCGCTGGATGGACTGGAGCGATTCGATGACCAGGCGTAGCTGGCGCACGACTGGCCAGGGGCCGGTGGCCCACTCCTCCCCTGCCACCGGACTGTCCGTTGCAATTCCCTTGGCTGCGCAGGCCGCCTCCACCGAACGACTGGCAATGCGCAGGTAGCCGGCCTGCATAGACCGGGCGAGGGCGATGCGGTCGCTCAGCGAGAGCCGCACGAAGGCCGACGCCCCCTCTCGGAGCCGGGCTACCATCTCATCCAGTTGCCGGGTGCCGGTCGGCTCGGGGCGCGCCGGAGCCGCCGGTCTGGCATTCCGTCCGCTGGGCGCGGTGCTGAGGCTCGTCATGATTTCCCCCTGGGTTCGAGGCTGATCGCCGTCACTTCTGCGCGAGACCCTGACCGGAAATCTCTCCCTTCCAGTCCACCGTGTACTCGGTCTGGGAGATGAAGCGGCCCTGGTAGGTACCCTTGCCGGTTATGTCCTGGTAACGACCCGTGCCCTTCAGTTTGGTCCAGGTCCCGGCAAAACTCGTCATCGGTGTCTTGTCGGGCGACAGGGTTGTGGTGACCTTGCCGTTCCATGTCGAGATCACGCTGTCGGCGCCCCGGCTGAGCGTGATGTAGCCCTGTTGCGGCCCGTTTCCCTGAATCAAGTCTCCAAACTCAAGGCTGGTCACCTTCCCCTGGTCCATATACGGGGTCTGACCGGTGCTTCGGTTCACGCCTTCGACCCGGCCCAGCACGAGGGCGTGCCCCCCCACGTCCGGGACCGGGAGAGGATGCTGCTCGGCATACTTGGCGGTGAAGGTTCCAGCGATCCTGGACGGCGCCACGGCCGGCGACCAGCCTGGCAGAACGATGATCGCGACCGGAAATGCCGCGGCGAGCGCCGCTTTGAGAACGAGGTGACGAGACATGGCCTGACTCTCCGTTGTGATGGGTGATCTATCCTTGCTCCCCACGGTTGCGAGACTACAATAGGGAGAGGGGCTCAGCCCAGGATCAGCCTCCCATCAGATTCCCATCAGCCAGGTGAACACATTGCGGCTCCGGGCATTCGGCGGCTTGACGCTTGAGGACGGGCGTCCCGGCGCCGGTACTATCACCCAGCCCAGGTCTCTCGCCCTCCTCGCGGTGCTCGCCAATGCCGGCGAGCGCCCCATCAGCCGCGACAAGGTGATGGCCTACCTGTGGCCCGAGACCGAGCCGGCCAAGGCCGCCCACCGGCTCGCCCAATCACTTTACGCCCTACGGCATGACCTCGGCGTGGATTCGCTGGTTCGGGCCACCAATGATCTCCGGCTTAACCCGCGGGTCATCGGCTCCGATCTCCAGGATTTCACCGAGGCGCTGGAGCGCGGGGACCTGCGGGCAGCGGTCGCCCTGTACCGGGGGCCGTTCCTGGACGGATTCTATCTCAGCGGTGCAGCCGAGTTCGAGCCTTGGGCGGAGTGCGAGCGGGCGGAGTATCTGAGGAAATACCGGGCCGCATTGGAGGCGCTGGCTGTTGCCGACGGGCAGCGGGGCGACGCGAACGGATGCGCCGACTGGTGGCGCCGCCTGGTGGAAGCGGATCCGCTCAACGCCAGGATCGCGGTGGCCTACATGCAGGCGCTTCGAGTGGCGGCGGGGAACGCGGGAGCGCTCCAGTTCGCCCGCGATCACGCGAAGCGGTTGCGCGACGAGTTCGACACGGAGCCCGATCCGCTGCTGACCGCCGCGGCGGAGCGCCTAAAGGCCGCATCATCCGCGGCACCGGCCGGCCTCACCATTGCGGTATTGCCCTTTCTCAACCTTACGCCCGAACGGGAGAGCGAGTACTTCAGCGATGGGATGACCGAGGAACTGGCCGGCGCGCTGGCGCGGGTTCAGGGCCTCAGGGTCGTCTCCCGCACTTCCGTCTTTGCCCTCAAGGACAAGGGCCTCGACGCCCGGCAGATCGCGGAACGGCTAGGCGTGGAATTTCTGGTGGAGGGGAGCCTCAGGAAGATCGGCGATCGCATCCGGCTCAATGCCCGGCTGGTCAGCGCAGCCGACGGGTGCGACCTCTGGTCCGAGAGCTACGAGCGCACCATGGAGCACGTGTTTACCCTCCAGGGGGAGCTGTCCCGGTCCATCGTGGCCGCGCTTCCCCTGGGCCGACCCGGCTCGTCCGATCTGATCCGGCAGCCCACCTCCGACGTGGATGCCTACACGCTGTACTTGAGAGGCCGCTACTCAGCCCACAAGCGCACCGTCGAGGGGCTCGCGCTCGCCCTCGAGTATTTCGAGCAGGCGGTGGAGAAGGATCGGGGGTTCGCCCTCGCCCACGCTGGACTCGCGGAGTGCTGGGCGCTCCGCGGTTTCCTGGAGTTCGGCGACCTGCTGCCCTGCGAAGCGATGCCCAAGGCCAAGGCTGCGGCACTCGAGGCGCTACGCCTGGACCCCGGGTTGGTAGAGGGACACACCTGGCTAGGGGTGGTTCAGTTTCTCTTCGACTGGGACTGGACCGGAGCGGAACAGGAGTTTCGCCGGGCGCTGCAGCTCCAGCCGGAGCATGCCTACGCCGAGACCTGGTATGCCACCTTCCTGTCGGCGATGGGACGGGACGAAGAGGCGATGCAGCGCATCCACCACGCTCACGCGCTCGAGCCACTCTCGCTTTCTATCAGGCTCTGTATCGGCCGATTTCACTTCTTCGCCCACCGTTATGGGGAGGCGCTGGAGGTCATCGAGGAGACCCTGCGGGACGAGCCCGGGCATCTGCTTAGCACCATCTGGGCGATGCGGACGTTGTCGGCGCTGGGTCGCTTTGCCGACGCCCTCGAGGTCGGCCGGCAGCTGCCGACCCAGGCACGGACACCCTATGTCCGATCGTGCGTCGCGTATGCCCTGGCCGGCATGGGCGCCGCCGACGAGGCGCGGCGGCTCTGCGCCGAGCTCCGGCGGGAGGCGGACACGGGGGCGCCTATCAGCCTCTTCCTCATGGCGGGCGCCCAGACGCGCCTCGGTGACCTGGAGGCCGCGCTCGATACGTTGATGGAGTGTCACCGGATGCGAGACGGCCAGCTGGTGTTCCTGCTGGCGCGGACCTCGTTCGACTATCTGCGGGGCCAACCTGGTTACGAGCGGCTGCTCGAGGAGATGAGCTTTCCCACGCAGTTGGGACCGGGAAACGTTGCCGGCCTAACCGTGGCGGTCCACCCCTAGCAACGGCCGCGCACGGAAAGCCCGTGCGATCCCGGGTGCTCCTCGGGGGGCCGCTGTATCAGCTGATCCGGCAGCCGAAGCCCATCGCCGACCGGCTGTTCGAGATCGAGTTTCTGGATCCGGGGGTGGAGGCCTTTGCCTTCACCTTCGGATGATCCACGGCGAACCGCCTAGCAGACCCGAACCGTCTGGGAGCCCTGGAGAATCACGGCAGGACTCACTGTCGTGTTCACCTGATCGCTTGCCCGTGCTGCCGGCTTCCCGTTGGCGCAGCCCAGGTTGACGACCGATCCGATGAGGGACGCCCCGGCGGAGGCCGCTATCTGGACGGCAGAGCTGGCCCTGATGTCCAGGTTTGAGGCGGCTCGTATGTCCATATTCGAGCCGGCTTCCAGCCGCACGGCTTGGTCGACCCTCACGTTCATGTCGGTGGCCCTGATCGCGACGCTGGTCGTGTTTGGCGCCCCTATTTCAATCCCCGCATCGGTGATCCTCACCAGGCCCTTGGGGCCGAGCAGCTCGATGCCGGTATCGGTGATGCTCAGCTTGTAGAGTCCGTTGGGACTCTGCTGGACGATTGGCGCCGCAACCGGCAGAGTCGCGAGGCGCGGCGCGGTCGTCCGTTGCGGCAGGGTGGTGGTGGTACTCTGAGCCTGGGACAAAGCAGAAAATCCGGTGACGGCGAGTACGACGCAGGTCGCGGCTCGGCGAGCCAGGAGAGTCATGGGGGCCATCCGGTCAGAAGGTGGCGTCAGCTAGCCATGGTGGGGGTGAACCCAGACTTACCCGCGGGTTCGGGGGCCCGCAAGGAGATGCAGACGGTATCGGCAGGGAAGGGAACGCGGGGGGCGGCCGGGATCACTCGGGGACGCCCATCCGACGCACGATCTCCCGAATCTGGGGCTTGTTCCGCAACGCGGAATAGGCCGTTTGACAGCGAAGGTACACGATATTGCTCGGCACGCCGTACCGCTGAGGAGCGCCGCTCGAGTGCTGCTCGAAGGCGGACTGGATCATTGCGATGGCTCGCCCGGTATCACCCAGCGCAGTGTAGAGCTGGGGAGCGTACCAGCGCCCCGGTCGCTGCTCGAGCCAAAGCACCAGCCGGTTCGCGTCTCCCACCCGGCCGGCTCGGGCGTAGCCGTGGGCGAGTAGGGCAACGAACCCGGGATTGCTGTCGCTCAGCGTCACCGCGCTCTCCAGGGCGGCCATCGCCTCGGGGTACATCGATTTCTTCAGGTATTGCTCCCCGAAGGCTGCTCTGAGCCAGTCCGGGCTATTACCCATGCGGGCCTGCAATTCCTCGAACTCGGCGATCGCTTCGTCGTGGCGACCCGCGCAGGAATAGGTCCAGGCCAGCTGGCTTTTGAGAATCTGCGACATCGGGTTCCGCTCTTCGGCCTGCTGGTAGTGAGTGACCGCCTCGTCGTAGCGGCCCACAGCCACCAGGAACATCGCATAAATCCACTGGCTCGAGTTCGGGTCGAGCGCCAGCGCCCGCTGGATCGACCGTTCCGCGCCCTCCCAATCCCACTCGTGGTTGAAGAGAACAAACCCCAACGAGGCGTGGGCCTGGGCCTCGTTCGGATCGAGCTCCAGGGCGCGCAACGCGGCCGTCTTCGACTTAGGATAGAACTCCGGCGCCAGCTCGGCATAGCTGCTGGCGATCCAATGGTAGGCCCGCGCGAGCTTGGCGTGAGCGCCGGCCCACTCAGGGGCCAGCGCCACAGCGTTCTCCAGGTTGGCGACGGCAGTGCGCAGTGCCTCCAGCCGGTCGGATCTGGTGAGTTCCGTCGTGACCATCTGCCGCTCCAGATGGTACAGGCCTTGAAGGTAGGCTTCCTGAGCCTCGGGTCTCACGGATGGTGCCACAAGTCGGGCACGTGGTTCGGGCGCGGCCCTCGCGTGGATGGCGCGGCCGACGGCGCGCGCGACGTCGCCTTGGAGCGCGATGGCATTCCGGAAGGCCCCATGGTAGGTGCCGGCCCACATGTGCCTCTCGGGGTCGGCGCGGATGAGCTGCACCGTGATCCGGACGCTGTCCTCAGCCCGAAAGACCGAGCCCTCGAGGACCGCATCCACCCCCAGCTCGCGGGCGATCACGGGCACCGCTCGATCGGTTCCCTGGTACTGGACGGTCGATTGCCGCGAGATCACCGTCAGCTCCGGGATCTGACTCAGCTCGGTCACCAGGGCCTCGTGCATACCGGCCACGAAGTATTCCTGCCGGTCATCTCCGGTGAGGTTCGCCAGGGGCAGCACGGCCAGCCGACGGATCTCCGGGGTCTCGCGCTGAAGTTGGCTCCTGATCGCCCAACCCGCGACCATGAGTGCGGCCAGCGTCGCCACCAGGATCCCGACCCGCTTCCAGGAGGTCCCGGACCTCCGGAGCCAGGCGGGTACGACTCGCCCGCTTTCCACCGGCAGCGCCGCCGCGGCACCCGGCGGGGGGCCGGTCGGGGGCCCTGCTGCCCGCATGCCAGCCTTCGGGCGCCCATCCCCAGCCGCGGCTGCCTGAGTCGCTCCGGGTTCAGCGCGGATCCTCGCCACCACTGCTTGCGTCTCGGCGGACGGCTCCAGCTCGTACTCCCCCTCCAACTTCCAGGCAAAGGCCTGGTAGGCGCGCACGGCCGCGGCCCTGTCACCCACACGCTCCAGCAGGAGAATCAGGCGACGAAGCACAGCCTCGTCGGTGGGAGACAGGACGGCTGCACGACGCGCCGCCTCCGCAGCGCCGGCAGCGTCGCCTTCTCTCTCCCGCGCCTCCGCCAGCGCCCAGCCCGCCTCTCCCGCCCGCTGCCTCAGCCGGCTGCGCTCCACTTCCAGCCAGCGCTCGAAGTCCGGGGCGGCTGAGATGTGGAAGCCCGCGAGCAGCTCGCCCCGATAGAGGGCGAGCGCTTCAGCCGGCCGCCCCTGGTCTACCGCCGCTTCAAACGCCCAGACATCACACCGGATCTGGTCGGGCGCGAGGGCCAGCTCTTCGTCGCCCCGTGACACGATCGACGTCGCGCCCAGCGCGTGGCGCAGGAAATAGATCGACTGCCGGAGGGCGTGCCGGGCCTGCTCGGCATCGTTCTCGGGCCAGAAGAGCGCAAACAGGGTGTCACGGCGATGGAAGCCGCGGGGTACGGCGAGGGCGAGATAACACAGGAGGGCGGCGCGCCGGGGTTGTGCGAGAACGGAACCGACGGCTCTGCTGTCGGCCGAGATCAGTTCCAGGGTACCCAGGGTGTGCAGCTCGATCATTCCAGGAGATCCGGCGGGCGGGGCGTCACCCGGCGGTGACGGTCGGAGGACTGCGGGGTGACGCGCGTCGCGGAGACTGTCCTAACCTAAGCCACCGCCGCCACCTCGCAAGAGAACCACCTCTCTACTCGGAAGGTGTCCCATGTCACGCCGTAACCTCCCAGGTCTAATCGTCTTCGCTGTGCTCACGGCAGGTGCGTTTGTCGCATGCTCGGAGGAGCCGCCCGTGGCGCCCGGCAGCACCCACCACATGCCGGTGGATGTTGCCGCGCTCACCTTGGAACCGTTCACCTTCCGCGCACCGCTCGATCCCTACCAGATCCACCAGTTACCGGACTTCCTGATTCATTCGAACGCCAGGAAGGACATCGTGATCCAGAGGGCTGTGTTCGCTCCCGGAGCCGGACCCTGGCACACCCATCCCGGACCCAGTTTCGTCTACGTCATTGAAGGGGAAATCAAGGTCGAGATGTTCACCAAGAAGGACGGTTGCACGGAGACTCAGGTGTTCGTCCCCGGCAACGCCTATGCTGTCGAGGTCGCCGACATGGTTCACCGTGCAGTAGTGGTGAGCGCTGAACCCGCGGTGCTCATGGTCACGCGATTCAACATCCCGGTGGGTCAACCGTTCACGATCCCGGCAGCCGATCCGGGTTGCTAGGGGCGTCGTTCAGCGGCGTCTTGGGGCCGTGGTCGCTCACCGAGACGGCGACCCGCACAAGGGCCTCTTGACAATATCCGTTCCGACAGATAATCTGTGGCCCTATGGCCCAGACCATCGACCGCGAGATCAAGCAGACCAAGCCCTTCCGCTCGCTCCAGGAGCAGCTGGTCATCAACCTGATGCGCACCACCCGGGCGGTCGAGGAAGGCTGGATCCAATACCTCAAGCGGACCGCGGGCATCTCGCCCAGCCAGTACAACATCCTCCGGATCCTCCGGGGCGCCCGGCCCAAGGCGGTCAGGATCAGCGATATCTCCGATCGCATGATCACCCGGGATCCGGACGTCACCCGGCTGGTGGACCGGCTGATCGAGCAGGGGTTGGTCCGGCGGGAGCGGGACACCGGCGACCGGCGGGTCGTCCTGGTGGAGATCGCCGCCGCGGGCCTGGCGCTGCTGTCGCGGCTCGATGGGCCGGCCGGCGAGTATACCGACAGCGCCATGGCGGGGTTGAAGCCTCAGCAGCTCAGAACCCTGGATACGCTCTTGAATGAGATCAGGGCCGGGATTCGTCCCCCCGCCTGATCGTCTTGAGATAATATCTGTCGCAACGGATACCCTCAACACAAGGAGCGTTCACATGTGGTCGGCTGGCCTCTCTCCCCGCGCCCTCGGCGTCGCAGCACTCCTCACCGGTCTTGCCATCGCCCTCGCGGCTGCAGTCACCGGCCGCGAGCGAACCCTCCGCGGTAAAGCCGAGAAGATGGGGGCCGGCACGATCCAGAGCTTTGTGACGCTGGATCCTGGCGGTGCTCCAACCGCTATCGGGGTCGCGCTGTCGGCCGGCGCGCTGGAGCAGCTACCCCCGGTCCCCAACACGCTGAGCCGTTGCTTCGATCTCGACGGCAACGGTAAGCACACCGGGCACGAATGCCACGGCGATGAGGAGCGGATCCTGGACGTTCCGGTCGATTCCTCCGCCGGACTCCCGTTCCGCTGGATCTCGGTCAACTGGAATCCCGCCGGCCACCACAACACGCCCTACGCCCGGCCGCATTTTGACTTTCATTTTCACACGGGGGATCGGGCCCGGGTCGAGGCCATCAGACCAGGGCGCTGCGGCGAGATGGCGGACTGCGACGACTTCAAAGTCGCCACTCGGCCGGTCCCGGCTCGGTACGTACCTGGCGGCTACATCGACGTCGGCGCCGTGGTGCCGCGAATGGGGAATCACCTGCTCGACTCCCAGTCGCCTGAGCTCAAGGATTCCCTCCCATTCGTCAACACGTTCATCTACGGCGCCTACGACGGCGAGATCATCTTCTGGGAGCCGATGATCACGATGGAGTATCTCCAGAGGACCCAGGATGCTTGTACGGAGATCAAACAGCCTGACGCATTCCAGCGATCGGGATATTATCCAACTCAGTACTGTGTGAGGCAGGATCGGCAGGGAGGGCATACCGTGTCACTGGAAGCTTTTCGCTACTCCAAAGCGCTGTAGCCAAGGGGCCATTCCTCGCTGCGCTCGGAATGACCCTACACCTAAATCGGAGAGTTCACCATGGCAGACAAGAAGATCATCGCGGTCGTCGGGGCCACCGGTGCGCAGGGCGGGGGACTGGTGCGAGCCATCCTGGCCGACAAGAGCGGCGGGTTTGCCGCCCGCGCCATCACCCGGAACCCCAACTCGGAGAAGGCCCAGACGCTTCGGGCAGCCGGCGCCGAAGTCGTCGCCGCCGATGCCGATAAACCCGAGACCCTGGGGAAAGCGTTTGCCGGTGCCCACGGCGCCTTCTGCGTCACCAACTTCTGGGAGCACTTCTCGCCCGAGCGGGAGCTCACCCAGGCCCGCAACCTGGCGCAGGCGGTCAAATCCGCCGGGGTGCAGCACGTGATCTGGTCCACCCTCGAAGACACCCGCAAGTGGGTGCCGCTCTCCGACAACCGGATGCCGACCCTGATGGGCAAGTACAAGGTGCCCCACTTCGATGCCAAGGGCGAAGCGGATCAAATCTTCCGGGACCTCGGCGTGCCGACCACGTTTCTGTTGACCTCGTTCTACTGGGACAACCTGATCTATTTCGGTTCCGGTCCCCAGCGGGGGCCGGACGGCGTCCTGGCGCTCACCTTCCCCATGGACGACAAGAAGCTGCCCGCCATCGCGGTGGAGGACATCGGCAAGGCGGCCTACGGCATCTTCAAGCGGGGGAAGGAATTCATCGGCAAGACCGTCGGGATCGCGGGCGAGCACCTCACCGGCGCCCAGATGGCTGCCGCTCTCACCCGGGCGCTGGGGCAGGAGATCAAGTACAACAACGTGCCGCCCGAGGTGTACCGCAGCTTCGGCTTTCCCGCCGCGGACGATCTGGGCAACATGTTCCAGTTCAAGCGCGACTTCAACGACTACTTCTGCGGCGCGCGGAGCCTGGACTTCAGCCGCAAACTGAATCCGGAGCTGCAGACCTTCGAGCAGTGGCTGGCGGTACACAAGGCTGAGATCCCGCTGCCCGCCGATCAGCCGGCGTAGGCGGAACGAGGGAACGAGGGAACGAGGGAACGACACGGAGGCCCGTGGAAACCAGCCCCCGAACTCGGGTCCTGAGCATCGCCGCGGCGGTGCTGTTCGCCGCTGTGGCGATGACCGCCGGCTACCGGAACATCGGCCTGCCGCCGGTGGTCATCGTGGGCGGCTCCAGCATCATCGCGATGATCATGTGGATCAAGACCTACCTTCGGAGGCCGCTTGACCCCGCGGTCATCCTGCCGGTGTTCCTGCTGACAGTGGCGGCGCTGGAAGTCCACATGATCGAGGAGTACCTGACCGGGTTCGGGCCCGCGATGAGCCGCCTGTTCGACATCTCCTGGACCGAGCGCTCGTTCCTCATGGTCTTCGCCTTCATCGGCCCCACCATCTACGCTCTCACCGCCCTGGGCCTCTTCTACCGGGTGCCCCTCGCCGGTTTCATCGCCTGGTTCATCTTCATCGGCCCCGGCGTCGCGGAGTTCACTCACTTCATCTTTCCGCTCCTCCAACCGGCGATCCGCCCGGAGCTGCCCGGCCCGATCTCCCAGGTCGTCTCCAACGGCCGGTTCGTGGCCGACATGCCGAACTACTATCTCCGGACCACCGGGACGTACTACTTCCCCGGCCTGTATACAGCGGTTCTGCCCATGATCCCGGGCATCTATGCCATCGCGCGAGTGATCCGGGCCAGCCACCAGGCGAGCTGAGCCGATGCGGGTGTTCGTGATCGGCGCCACCGGAGTCATCGGACGGCGAGTGGTGCCGCTGCTGCTAGAAATTGGTCACGAGGTGACGGTGGGAGTCCGAAGGGACGGCCGCCGTCCGGGGCCGGCCAAGGGCGGGGTACGCGCGGTACCGATAGACCTCTTCGACCCGGCGAGCCTGGCGCCCGCTGTCAGCGGTCACGACGCGGTGATCAACCTGGCCACCCACATGCCGTCCTCTTCCGCCAAAATGCTGTTTCGGAGTGCCTGGCGAGCCAACGACCAGATCCGCCGGCTGGGCTCCAGCAACCTGGTAGACGGCGCGCTGGCGGCCGAGGTTCCCTGCCTGGTGCAGGAGTCCTTCGCGCCCACCTATCCCGACCGGGGCGACGACTGGATCGATGAGTCCGTCCCGCTCGAGCCTGCCGCCTACAACCGCACGGTCCTCGATGCCGAGAGCTCGGCTCGCCGGTTCAGCGCGGCCGGGCGCAGCGGTGTGGTGCTGCGGTTCGCCGCCTTCTACGGACCGGACTCGAGTCAGCTGAAGGACTTCATCCGGCTGCTGCGAAAGGGATGGGCAGCGCTGCCCGGGGGCCCGCGCAAGTTCATCTCCTCGGTGTCGCATGACGATGCCGCCACGGCGGTGGTCGCCGCGCTCGACGCTCGGCCGGGGGAGTACAATGTGGTGGACGACGAGCCGGTGCGGCGGGAGATCTACGCGGGTGCGCTGGCATCCCTGCTCGGTGCCCGGCCGCCTCGTTTTCCGCCCGATTGGGCCACCCCGCTGTTCGGGGCGGTGGGTGAGGCGATCGCCCGCTCCCTCCGGATCTCCAACCGGAAGCTCCGCGCCGAAACCGGCTGGCGTCCCCGCTATCCGAGCGTGCGTGAGGGGTGGGTGGCGACGCTCCGCGAGATGGACGTCGCTGATGCTGCTCCGCGTCGCCTCGGCGCTGACTGACTGGTGTTATTTCGAGCGAAGCGAGAAATCGCTATCCACCAGGAGGCCTCCCATGAAAAACCAGCGCTTTCTCGCCATCCTCACCGTCTTGAACTTCCTCCTACTGGGATTCACTCTGGGTCAGGCGCGCGCAGTCGTTGCGGAGGGCATGGCACCGGTACTCCGTGGCCGCGCGCTCGAAATCGTCGATGACCGCGGGCGGGTCCGCGCCAGTATCAGGATCCACCCGGCCGATCCCAGCTTCAAGATGCCGGATGGCACGGTCGGATATCCCGAGACGGTACTGCTGCGGCTGATCGATTCGAAAGGAGGGCCCAACGTAAAGCTCGGCGCTTCGGATGAAGGCTCAGGGCTCCTGCTCGGCGGTGACTCCGACCCGACTTATGTCCAGATCCTGGCGAAGGGTTCGAACACTTCCTTGAAGTTGAGCGAGAAGGACGGCCGGGAGCAGGTGATCAAGCCTTAGCTTCACCTCCTACCCAGACTCGGTAGAACCAACTGCGCATCAGAATGCGACGGCGCGGGCAATGTCGGCGACCGGACGCATGGTGCAATCGCCTACCAGGCCTCGAAGCCGAGACTCGGTGAAGTGTTCCGACCGAAGGCCGCCATCCGTTAACAGGTATTCGTCGGTTTCCTCCACCACGGCGTGGCCGAGGCGGCGGTACCACTCCCGCCGAGCCGGAACCGAGGACTCCGAAAAGACCGACAGGAGGCGGGTGCGAGGCCGGGGAGCCAGTCGCCGCATTTCGTCCAGGACGCCGGCCTTGTCTGCCATGGTCCCCCACGTGTTGGTGAGGCAGGTCGCGAAGTCAAACTCAGCCACCAGGGGAATGGCGGTGGCATCTCCGACAATGAAGTGCAGGTGGCCGGTACCGCCGCGCCGCGCCGCCTCGGCGATGTAGCTGCGCTCGTAGTCCACCCCGACGCCGAGCCGGAGTCGGTCCCTGAGCAGGATCAGATGCCGTCCGGTGCCGCAGCCCACATCGAGGACCCGCATCCCGTCCTTTATCACATTCCGCAGGAGCGCGATCTCGGCGCCCAGGAAGGCCTGGATCTCGGGTGGCTGACTGGCTGGATCCAGAGCCCGGTTCAGTAACCCACCGGCGTAGACGTCGTCGTTCGACATGATTGTCCGCCCGTCCTACAGCCTAGTTCCGCAGCGCCGGCAATACACCGCGTCGGCGTCGTGGCCACCGGAGCCACAGGCCGGACACGCCTGGGTCGAGATCGGTTGGCCTATTGCCCGGGTGAGCTCGGCGGTCACGATCCCCGTCGGCACCGCTATGATGCCGTAGCCGGTAAGCATGAGGACCACCGCGAGTGCGCGGCCGAGCGTGGTGGCAGGCGCCAGATCGCCGTAGCCCACCGTGGTCAGTGTCACCACTGCCCAGTAGATACTGATCGGGATGCTGGTGAATCCGTGCCGGTCGCCCTCGATCACGTACATCAGCGTGCCCACCACCACTACGATAGTCATGACGGTCATCAGGAAGACGGCGATTTTCCTCCAGCTGGCTCGCAGGGCCTGCACCAACGTCCGCGACTCCCGCAGGTACTCGGACAGCTTGAGCACCCGGAACACCCGCAGCAGCGCAGCAGCCGGATGACCAGCAGGCTCTGGCCACCGGGGAACACCAGGCTGATGTAGCTCGGCAGGATGGCGAGCAGATCGATGACGCCGAGTGTGCTCCGGGCGTAGCGCAGCGGCCGGCCCACGCTGGCCAGCCGGAGGAGGTACTCGATGGTGAAGAGGACGGTGAATCCCCACTCCAGCGCGTGGAGGGTAGGGCCCGCCCGCGCCCGCACCGACGCCACGCTTTCCAGCAGGACCACCACGACACTGCTCACGATCGCCAGGAGCAGCAGGAGATCAAACAGGCGGCCCGCGGGAGTGTCGGCCTCGAAGATGATCTCGTGCAGCCGGGCGCGAAGGCCGCCGGGGGGGCGCTTCCCTTGGGCGGAATGGTCGGGTTGCGGAGGAGTTGAGCTTCTAGCTGTCACGGCTTGAGCACGGTCCATTCGATCTCATTCAACAGATTCCCCACTGCCTCCGCCGAATCGCTGGTGTAGCCGAAGCAGCCTCGCCGGGCGTCGAGGTCCACGCCCTGGAGCCGGCCCACTGTCTCCGTCACCCAAGCGTCCTCGGTGAATGACTTCCGGAGACAGAAGCGGACCCGGTATGGCTTCCCCATCGTGAGCGGGCGGAGCTCGCCGGCCTTAACCCGGCGGACCGCGCGCCCGGCGGCCTGCCGCAGCAACCGGTGCACCGTCGCCGGCGGGAGCACGGCGGCGGCCGAGCGGGAGAAGGCGGTCTTGACGGTGACCGTCTCCAGCGGCCCCAGCATCTCCCGGGTCTCCGCGGTCAGCACGTCGTCGCCGCTCGCCAGCGCCATCGGGACCCCCATCTCGCCGCCGATGAACGCGGCGATGCCGGCCTCGTTCAGCACCGTCTCGTTCACCGTGAAGGAGTCGAAGGCAAAATTGTGGGAGATGACCCCGGGGCTCCCCGCATTCGCGTGGGCGCCCACGATCATCATGGCGTCCACCATGGGATTCATGCCCGTGGACATGACGATCGGCTTGGGATAGCCGCGGATCAGGATCGCCTCGGGATCGAGCCGGTCCACCAGGACGTTCCGGAACAGGGTGCCGCCATGCCCATCGTTGACGATGAACTGCGTCGCTCCCGCCGCCCGGGCTCCGGCGATGAGGGCGTTGACCTCGTCGGTCAGCTCCTGGCGGAAGCGCTCGTGCTGGGGCGACCCGCCCCGGCTCACCGGCCGCATCTCGGTCGCGTTGCGCACCGCGCCGGCCAGCCCCTCCATGTCGGCGATGATGTACACGCTGAATCCGCCGCGTTGCATGTCCTGCTCCAGCTTCTCCCGGGCGAGCCGGTACTCGGTCACGCCGAAGTAGGCCGCGGGCGGCGTGGTGTCGCGTGGGGCGCTGTCGCGCGCCGTTTGGCCCTGGAGCTGTCCCTGTGCCCAGGCTGGAAGCGGCACCAGGAGCGCCGCAAGCAGAGGTAGGCGTCTCATCGGAGCACCGTCTCTTCGATCGCATCGAGCAACCAGCCCATCTCCTTCGCGCTCTCCGTGGTGAGCCGGAAGTTGCGCTCGCCGGTCTTCTCCAGCTTGAACTCCGTGAGCGCCGCTACGCCCTGCACGATGCTGTCCGGGAAACTCTCTCGCAGCTTGAACTCCACCCGGTACGGCCGGTCCAGGGTGAATGGCTTGAAGTCGCCCCGGCGTTCCCGGCGCACCGCCTCCGCCGCGCCGCCCTGCAGCATCCGTCGCACCTTGGCGGGGCTGTAGGTGATGGCGGCACTCCGCCCCACGGCGCGCTTCGTCACGATGGCGACGAAGCCGTTGGGGAGCATCTTTTTCGTCTCGTCGATCAGCACGTCGTCGCCACTCACCAGGGAGACCGAGACTCCCAGTTCCCCCGCGATCAGCGCGTTGATGCCGACCTCGTTGAGCACCTTGCCGTTCACCGTGAACGAGTCGAAGGCAAAGTTGTGGGCCAGCACCCCGGGACTCCCCGCATTGGCGTGCGCCCCGGTGAACATCAGCGTGCCGAAGCTGGTGTCGATACCGGTGACCATCACCAGCGGCTTGGGGAAGCCGCGCACCAGAATCGCTGAGCTGTCCAGGTCCCAGGGCAGCACGTTGGCGAACAGATTGCCGCCGTGGCCTTCGTTCACCACGAAGCTCCGGGCCCCGGCCAGGCGCGCGCCCCGGATGGTGGCGTTCACTTCCCGGGTGAGCAGCAGGCGGAAGCGATCCCAGTAGTCCGGGCCGGTGAGATCCTTGTACCGCTCGCCCTCGTTGCCGGCGATCACCTCGTGGATGTCCACCGCGCTCCCCATGCCCTCCATATCCGGCACGATGAAGACCCGGAATCCCGCCTCGTAGGGTATCTGCTTGTCCCGAAACGGCGCCGACGAGGGCGGTGGCGGCGGGGTCTGGGCCTGCAGGAGCGAGGCGAGGCACAGGACTGCGGGCACGAGGAGCGATCGCATCACGTCTCCTTAAAGTTCAATCTCAGGTATGCCGCGATAAGTTCATTGCTACGTTGGTGTTGATGTCTGGGTGCGCCTCTCCGCCTCCCGGCGTATGGATCGCAGCATGCTACCCCTGATGAGGCCGCTTCCCAGCCGAACGATTCGCCAGTACCGGACAAACTGCCGCCGGGTTGCCGGGTCGCCACACCGCACCCGGGTCTCGGTGCTGAGCGCAGTGCCGGCGCCCGACGGCGTAACCCGAAAGTTCCACACCCCCTGGGCCAGCCCGGCGGGCGGAGGGTGCCGGAATCGGTCGGCGCTCGCCGGGACCACACCACCCGTGGGGGTCCAGAACCGTCCCATGATGCCGAGCACGAACTCTTCCCCCGCGGTCTCGGCGATCATCGTAAAGGAGACGCGTCCCACCGACTTCTGGTGTGTCGGCTCGGGGTGACCGCGGCGAACTATGGTCGCAAGCGCGGCTGGGACAGCGCGCAACCCCATTAGCACACGCACCAGCCAGGGACGGCCGAGGTCCGCGTGCCGGGCAATCTGGTACACCTCGGCCGGACTCGCGTCGATCCAGATCGAATGTCGCGAGGACACGTCGAAGTTGGGAGCGATATCGTCGAGAAGCGTTGGGGTGACCTCTGCTCCTGGAGTCGTAGAACCGATTCACCGTCGTCGTACCATGGTGAATGTTCCCCGGTAGCCGTCGTCGGCAAAGTTGGTGCGTTGCCACTCGCCCACGACGCTGTCACCGTGAGCCACGCCGGTCAGCCGGAATGCTCCGTGATCCACGAAGGGGTTGAATGTCAGCTTGACCGAGTCAGGCGGCGTGAGCACCGCCCGGGCCGGCCCCGCGGGTTGGGCGCCAAGCATCGGGTACAGGGTGCTGTCGTAGGTGACGTTGTACACCCATTGAAGACCGCGCGGGACCGGTCCCGTGCTCGTTCGGCGCACCTCGATTGGACCACTCCCCTCACGCGGCCCCGCTGACTTGGCGGCCGGCCCGGTCACCCGCAGGTGCAGCTGCCAGCTTCCGGGGAGCTTGAACGCCTCAGTCTGGCTCGAGACGGGTGCCACGTGTCCCCGGCCGAGCGCACGCGCAAGCCGCTCGGCCTCCTTATCCCACGTGCGGCTCGGGCCGCACTTATCCGCGTAGAGCGTCTCTTCCACCCGGCGCGCGAAGAGCAGGTAATGATCCCCGGTTCTGAAGCCGAGTCCGCAAGCAGTGGTGTAGAGGGCGGTGCGGACCACGACGGTTCCGGCTCGACCCCCGCGCCAGCTGCGCGCGACGCGGAGAGTGGCCACCGCCTCATCCCGGGGAAACCCACCAGCGACGGAGTCTCTCGGAGCTCGAACATGTTCGACCTTCACGATCGTGCCCTCGAGCACCGCGTCGTAGCGGCCGGCGGCATCGCGAACGTGCGAACGACTGGTCAACGGCGGTCCCAGGACACAGGTGCAAGCCACACCGGGTGAGGCGCTGCCGCACAAGACGAAGAGAGCCGCTACGAGGAGCCCGATCAAGTGCCGGCCTACCTCGCTTCAGCCCCAGGGAACGCAACGTGTGATGTCAGTGACTGCTCCTCCCCAAAGACCTAAGTGGCCACGATCGCGCGCCACAAAGGTTCCCTCCCCCGCAAGGCGCTAATGCGCGGCTAACTGGAGCGCCCGCTCCGCCGCCGCCACCGCGCGGTCCACATCCTCCGCAGTGGTGCGCCAGCTGGAGACCGACACCCGCATGCACCGTCTGCCTTTCCAGGTCGTGCCGGTAAAGAACGCCTCGCCGGTGGCGTTGATCGCCGCCATCACCTCGTCAGTCCTCTTGTCGTGGTCCTCCTCCGTGGCCCCCGGCCGAGCGTCGTGAAAGCGCACCAGCCCCTGGTTGATCTGGGGAATGCATACGGCCTGGGCGTCCGGCAAGCCTCCGATGCGGGTGACGATGTCGTGGGCATGACGGCAGCAGCGCGCGATGAGATCGGTCAGGCCGGTACGTCCCAGCTCCCGTAAGGCGGCGTAGGTGGCAAAGCCACGGGCCCGGCGGGAATGATCCGGAGTCCAGTCGAGCTGGTCGCGCGCTTCGTCCGCGTGGAGGAGGTAGCTGGCCCGATGCTCCATGGCGGCGCGGTGGTGCTCCGGGTGCGCCACGAACGCATACCCGCAGTCGTAGGGGACGTTGAGCCACTTGTGCCCGTCGGTGGCCCACGAGTCGGCCAGCTCGGCGCCCTCGAGCAGGCCGCGTAGCTCCGGCACCGCGTTGCACCAGAGGCCCATGGCGCCATCGATATGCACCCACGCGTTCGCCTTGTGGGCGAGGGCGATGAGCTCGGGGAAGGGGTCGAAGGCGCCGCAGTTGACGTCGCCCGCCTGGAGCACCACGATCGTGGGCCGCCCGGGCTCGCGTGCCAGGGCCGTGCGCAGGGCATCGGCCGTGAGCTGCCCCGCCGAGTCGCTCGGCAGCACCATGATGTTTGCCGTGCCGACCCCCAGGAGCTTTGCCGCCCGAGTCGTAGTCCCGTGGACCTCACTCGACGTGAGGATGCGGAGGCTCGGCGCCCCGGCCAGCCCGTCGCGATTGACGTCCCACCCCGCCCGTGCGAGCACCGCGTGCCGGGCCGCGGCCAGGCAGGTGACGTGGGCCATCTGACAGCCGGTCACGAGGGCAAAGGATGCGGTCGCAGGCAGGCCGAGCACGTCCTTGAGCCAGGTGCCGCAGACCTCCTCGACCACGGCGGCCGCGGGACCACAGGCGTACAGGCCAGCGTTCTGGTCCCAGGTCGCCGTGAGCCAGTCGGCGGCGAGCGCCGCGGGAAGGCCGGCACCGATCACCCACCCGTAGAAGCGGCCCCCCGCATTGCCCAGGAGGCCGCCCGCCGCATCGCGCGCGAGCTCATCGATGACGGTGACCGGGTCCACGCCTTCGTCAGGCAGGGGACGCGAGAAGCGGCGTCGCAGCTCGGAGAGAGGGGCCGTGGCACAGACGGGTGCGGCATCGAGCGACTCGAGGTACGAGAGCGCCAGTTCGGCGGCTCGCTCGAGGGTGGCATTCTGTCGGGGTTCGAGAGGCATAGAATTCAGCGGCGATTTGGTGGGGGATCGACTACACCTGCTGGCGCACAATCCTACGTTCGTCCGGCCTTCTGCGCTACCGGCTGCAGGCGGTTGTCAGCGCATTCGCGATCAGGTTTCGCCGGGCCGGTCAGTCGAGGCCACCGCCATCAGCGTCCACCTCCCGTCTTGCTTCTCGTACAGCTCGACCCAGGCAAATATCGTGTGCACCGGCCGTCGTACTCCCGCGCTGTCCAACGCATTCAGCCGAACGCGCTTTTGGACTATGACATACGCCATTTGTCCATCGGGCGAGATGCGGATGACCGGTGGGGCCAGGTCCGCCCATTCCAGGAAGGTCGACCGATCAAAGTAGGCCTGAAAGCGCGCCCTGCTCTCCGCCGGGGTACGTACGGTCACCGCACCTCGGGAGATATTCAGGAGGCTATCCGCGAAGGATGCGACCAGGAGTTCGGGTCGTTTGTCCAGGTGGGCGGTCTGCGCCAGATCATGGAGTCGCAGGAGGGTCGCCCGATCGGCCTCTAGATCCGGCCGCGGGCGGCAGGCCCCAAGGCTGAGGAGCAGGAGCAAGAGGACACGGAGCATGAGTACAATCCTACGTTCCCTCACCCTAAACGGTGTCAGCCCGACTAAGTCACCACCGCTCCGTCTTCTTTCGTCCTCTCCTTCCTCTCCGTCCTCTCCGTCATCTCAATCCCTGAAGTACGGGGCCACATTGATGGTGATATGGTTCAAGCAGGCTTAAGTGCCGACCTTCCATGTGTGCATGAGGTCCCACTCCTCGTCCTACAACGGAGAAGCCGGCATTCCACCTGGAGGATTCATGCGCACCATCGTTCTGCTCCCCCTCACGGCTCTGGTGGTAGTGGTTGTGGGGTGCGGGTCCGAGGCAAGGAAGCCGGCGGTCCGCTCCTTACCTCAGCGTGATCTCACCCTGGTGACCCAGACCGCTCACGTGGACATCGCCTCCCCAGTGGAGATGCAGCGCGCTCGGATCCCACGCGCAACCGTTCGTCACTCACGGTGGGCGGCCCGGCCGGCGGTGTCTGTGCGCTCCAAGCCCGTCGCGCCCAAAATCGTGCTGGCGTCGGTGGCGGCACCCGCCCTCCCCGTCCCCGAGCCGGTAGCCCAACCCGCCGGGGCGGCCTCGACCCCGGACAACGGTCGCGAGCTCCTCCCGGGGAAGACCGTCACGCTGATTCCGGCGAGCAGTGGCCCCTCTCCTGGTTCAGGCACCGCCGATGAGTCACTCCCACCTGAAGGCGGCCGGACCATCGTGGCACGGGGCGGAGGGACCTGTCGCGGTCGTGGCCGGGGACCCGGTATCACCGCCGCCCCTCGCCCGGATTTCCGCTAGATCACCCCTTCTGGCTCCGAGCAAGGCCCCGCTCCGCCTCCGCGGCCGCGCGCTCCCGGCCGATCCACACGCTGAACCGGACCAGTAGATCGCCAAGCAGTCGTCGCGTCCCCTCGTCCTTGAGCCGGAGCCCGGCGTCGAACCGCTCGTGCGCCGTCGCCACCAGTAACTCAGGCGCCGGCAGCACCCGGGCCTGCGTGTGGCCCAGCAGTTGACGGAGGTGGAGTTGCGCTCGCGCAGTCCCGACCCGGCTGGGCGAGGCACCCACGAGGACGACCGGCTTCCCCATCAGCGGGGAGCGTCCGGGCAGGCGCGACCCCCAATCGATCGCGTTGGTCAGCAAGGCGGGGATGCCGTTGTTGTACTCGGGAGTAGCGATGAGGATACCGTCGGCCCGGTTGAGCGCCGCCTTGAACGCCACCACACTCGGAGGATCGCCCTCCGCCTCCACGTCGGCATTATAGAACGGAAGCCCGCCGATCTCGATCGGCTCGATCGTCATGCCGGCGGGAGCGACCTCCTGCGCGGCCTGAATGAGTGCGCGGTTGAAGGAGCCGCGCCTCAGGCTTCCCGCAAAGGCGACGATTCCATCAGCCACGAGGACGCTCCACCAGCCTCAGGCGATACAGCACCAGCACCAACCGCTGCGAGCACTCGTCGCACGCCTCCAGGTGCTCGGCGACCGCGAGCGATTCCCCGCGTGAAAGGGTACCCAGCAGGTAGTACTCGAGCGTGAGGACTATTCGTTCGCAGGTCCAGCCGGCAGGATAGTCCAGCATCGGGGTGCCTCCCTCACTTCACAGTCGCACGAACCCAGCGGCAAGTTTCCGGCCGCTGGGTACCCGGCTACCCGGTCACGCACTGCCCTCGACCAGACGCAAGCGGGGGAACCGGTCGGCCGAGAGCAGCTCCTCGATCGCGGCTGCCGAGAGCGCCGGCCAGAAGTGATACCCCTGTCCTAGCGTGCAGCCGAGCTCGATCAGCGCCGCCCGCTGCTCCGCCCGCTCGATCCCCTCGGCGATGGTCTGGAGCTTGAGCGTGTCGCCCAGGCCGACGATGGCGCGCGCCAGCGCCGAGCGGTCCGCGCCCTGGCCGACTTCCTCCACGAACGGCTTGGCGATCTTGAGGATGTCGATCGGGAAGCGCTGCAGATAGCTCAGCGACGAGTACCCGGTCCCGAAGTCGTCGATCGCGAGCCGCACGCCCAACCCCTTGAGCTGCTGCAGCCGCTCGAGCACCGCATCGGTCTGCTGCATCAGCACGCTTTCGGTGATCTCGAGGACCACGGAGGACGGCTCGACGCCGGACGAGGTGAGTGTCTGGCGGAGTGCGTCCACCAGCCCCGACCCCTGGAGCTGCCGGCCCGAGATGTTGACCGAGACGGCGAGGGAGAGCCGCGGGTGCGCCGCCCGCCAGACTTGAAGCTGCCGGCACGCCTCACCCAGCACCCACGCGCCGAGCTGTACGATGAGACCGGTCTCCTCGGCGAGGGGGATGAAGTGCTGCGGCAGGAGCCGGCCGAACTGCGGGTGCTCCCACCGGAGCAGCGCCTCCACGCCGTGGATGGCGCCGGTCTGCAGGTTGACGATCGGCTGGTAGAACAGCGTCAGCTGGTGCCCCTCGATCGCGGCCCGAAGCGCGGCCTCGAGGTCGAGCCGCTCGCGGATGTCGGCGTACATCCGCGATTCGTACGTCTCCGCGCGGCCCTTGCCACGCCGCTTGGCGGCGTACATCGCCATGTCCGCGTTCCGGAGCAGGTCGTCCGCCCTGTCATCGACGGAGGCGGAGGCCACGCCGATGCTCGCCGTGACCCGCACCTGGTTGCCGCTGAGCGAAAACGGGTGGGACATCGCCGCGGCCAGCCGGTCGGGGAGTCCGTCCCGCCCGTCGGCGCCTTCGATCAGGATCGCGAACTCGTCGCCGCCCAGCCGCGCCACCGTGTCGGCGCTCCGGGCGCAGGCCAGGAACCGCTCGGCCGCGGCCATGAGCAGCCGGTCGCCCTCGGCGTGGCCCAGGCTGTCGTTCACCGTCTTGAAGTCGTCGAGGTCGAGGAAGAGGACCGTCACCGGGCTGCCCGCGCCGCTGCGCCAGCGCCAGCGCGTGGCTCACCCGGTCGCGGAACAGTGCCCGGTTGGCGAGCCCGGTAAGCGGATCGTGGAACGCCTGGTGGGTCAGCTGCTCCTCCAGCCGCCGCCGCTCGCTCACGTCGCGGGTGTTGAGCACGACGCCCTTCACGCTCGTGTCGCGCAGCAGGTTGGTCGCGAGGATCTCGGCGTGCAGCCAGGAGCCGTCCGACTGGCGGAAGCGCCACTCGACGGGACCGGTGACGCCCGGCGCCTGCGCGGCGCTGGCGGAAGAACGTGGCCGCCCGCTCGCGGTCATCGGGGTGGAGCAGCTCGGAGCACGGTCTGGCGCAGCATCTCTGACGGATCGTAGCCGAACACCCGCGTGGCCGACGGGCTGACGAACCGGACCGTGCCATCCGCCCGGGTGACGATGATGACGTCGGACGAGTGCTGTACCAGCGAGCGGAAACGGGCCTCATTCTGGCGCGCCGCGTGGTCGGCGAGGAGCCGCACGTTTTCCCGCACGGTGAGGAGCTGGCGCAGCACGACCAGGCCGGTCACCAGCAGGGCGCCCACGGCGAGGCCGCTGATCGGATCGGTCCAGGGTCGGAGCGCCACGACGAGAAGCAGGACATACGTCGTGCCGACCGCGAGGTAGGGTAGCGGGCTGATCGCCTGGAACCGGGTGAAGGGCACCGCGGAGGGCTCCCGCCGCGGCGACCGGCCGGCGCCAGTAGAGCTCGGCGCTGCCGATCAGCATCACGTAGCAGATCAGGAAGACGGCGTCGGCCCAGCTCGCGCTCCGGCTGCCCACCTCGAGCTGCACCAGGTTGAACGTGAGGTCCGCGACCACACCCACCGACACCCCGGTCACCAGCAGGCCGAATGCCAACCGGTTGCCATCGATCGGCCGGCGGAGCAGCACCGTGGTGACGCCGAGCAGTACCAGCATGCTCGCCAGCGGATAGGCGAACGCCAGCAGGGTGACGACGAGGCTGCTCTCCTGCGACGCGGCCGTCGGCCGGACCGAGAAGTACCAGATCGCGACAGCGCCGCCCACCAGCACCATCGCGGCGTCGAGCAGGAACTTCCGCCGCTCCATCCGGGTGCGGCGCGCCAGCGGGAACGAGAGGAGCGCGGTGAGCGTCAGCAGCGAGTCGCTCAGGTAGAACAGGTCGGCCCAGGACACCGGCGGGCTGTCGTGCAGGGTCATGACGTACCCGGCCGAGATGGCGTTGCCGGTAAACACCATCGCCCCGCCGAGCGCGAGCAGGCGGAGGGCGCGTCGCACGCCCGGATCCAGGATTTCCCGCCTCGAGGCGAGGACGAACAGCGCCAGCACGCTCAGGTTGAGCGGCATGAATGCGACGTTGCCGATGACGTCGCGCACCGTGGCGCTGCCCCAGCCGCTCCGCTCCCACACCAGGTAGAGCAGGCCGTAGAGGGCGGTGACGAACGCGGCGGTGCCGACGGGGACGCGGGTGACCTTCGATGGTCCGCTCACGGAGCTCCGGGGCGAGTATGAATGACGGTGGGGGGAGCAGTAAGTAAACGCAGAGCCTGGGCCAGCGGTAGGTGAAGCGGCGGTAGGTGAAGCGGCGGTAGGTGAGGCGGCGGTAGGTGAAGCGGCGGTAGGTGAAGCGGCGGTAGATGAAGCGGCGGTAGGTGAAGCGGCGGTAGGTGAGGCGGCGGTAGATGAAGCGGCGGTAGATCAAGTGGCGGCAGATACTGCGTGGTCTACATTCCTCGCCCTACCGCCCTACCGCCCTACCGCCCTACCGCCCTACCGCCCTACCGCCCAACCGCTTGTTCGCTGGTCCGCCTGCCCGCTAGCTTCCAAAACGATCCCCTCAGTGCTTCGCCAGTCGGCGGCGCAGCTCCGCGCCCTGTCGCTTGTATACCGAGTCCATCACCTCGCGCGCCGGGAGCGATTCCACCGCGTGCAGCTGCGCCTCTGCGTCGGCCGGCCGTTTGCGGTCGACATAGATCCGGGCCAGCTCCAGGTGGTGATAGATTCGTCCGGGATCCAGCGCCACAGCCTTTTGCATGTAGGCGATCGCCTTGTTCCACGACGCCTCCTTGAAGACTCCGGCGCCCAGAAAGTTCCGGGCGAAGAAGCGGCTGAGCCCCGAGAGGCGCATGATCTCGGCGTTCCAGCGGCCCATGATGTGGTAGGCGCCGTCGTGCCTGGGATTGAGCTGGATGGTCCGCAGCGCCTCCTTCCGGACGATTCCGGCTCGGCGGATGCGGGCCTCCGTCCCCAGGGTCAGCGAGACACGGCCGGTGGCTGCCGCAAGGGCAAAGTGTCCATCAGCACCCTGGGGGTTGGCCGCGACCGCTCGGGTGGCGTACTGCTCGGCCCGGGTGTAAAGCGAATCCCGCTCCTTGCCCTTCGAGGACTCCGGGATCTGCTCACCCAGGTCCAGCAGGGTTAACGCCCCGCGCCAGTTGGCTTCATAGCTGGAGGAATCCTGATCCAGCGCCGCCTGAAAGTGCTGCAGGGCCGTCCTCAGGTCGTGGGCCTCGTTCGCGGCGATGCCCATCGCCACATGATTGACCACCTCCTGGGCGTAAAGCACCCGGAAGTGCACGGTCACGGCGCCGCAAATGAGGGCGATTCTCCAGACTCGGTTTAGCACCCGATCAGTCGCTCGAGAAAGGTTCAGAATGGTTATCCCGTCACTCATAGGGCACAAGCGGGACGGCCACCCGCTCCAGCCGGCGGAATGGAGCGAGCTGATCCGCGACTACACCGCCGGCCGGGTGCCGGACTATCAGATGTCGGCGCTGCTCATGGCGGTGGTCTGGCGAGGCTTGTCCCCCGAGGAGCTCGCGGCGCTGACCGACGCCATGATCGATTCGGGCGACCGGCTCCGGTTCGACGGCTTCTCCCGGCCCCGGGTGGACAAGCACTCGACCGGTGGGGTCGGCGACAAGGTCTCCCTGCTGCTGGCTCCGATGGTCGCGAGCTGCGGAGTGGCGGTTCCCATGATGTCCGGCCGGGGTCTCGGTCATACCGGCGGGACCCTGGACAAGCTGGAGTCGATCGCAGGATTCCGAACCGCGCTCACCCTGGCAGAGGCCCGCGCCCAGATCGAGCGGCTGGATTGCGCCATGCTGGGGCAAACACCTGAAATTGCTCCCGCCGACAAGCGGCTCTACGCGCTCCGCGACGTGACCGGGACGGTGGAATCGATCCCCCTGATCGCCGCGAGCATCATGTCGAAGAAGCTGGCCGAGGGCCTCAACGGCCTGGTACTCGATGTGAAGACCGGAAGCGGAGCGTTTCTTCCGGAGCCCGCCCGCGCCCAGGAGCTGGCGAGGACGATGATAGGGCTCGGCCAGGTCCGGGGCTGCCCCACCGTGGCCCTGCTCACCGCCATGGATCGTCCGCTCGGGCGAGCTTGTGGAAACGCGCTGGAGGTCGAGGAGGCTATCGAGGGGCTCCGGGGCGAGGGCCCGGACGATCTGATGGAGGTCACCTACGCGCTGGGAGTCGAAATGCTCCTGTTGGTCGGGGCGGCAGCCGGTCCTGCGGAGGCGCGGCAACGGTTGGAAGAAAGTGTTTCATCGGGCCGGGCGCTGGAGAAGCTGGCCGAGGTGATCGAGGCGCAGGGGGGAAATCCCGCTGTCGTGGACGACCCCTCGGTGCTGCCTCAAGCGGCGGAGGTGGAGGTGTTCCGCGCCTCGCGCGACGGGATCGTCGCGAGGGTCGAGCCGCGACGAATCGGCCGTGCCATCACCGAGCTGGGTGGGGGCCGCCGGACCATCGAGGACGAGATCGACCCTTCGGTCGGCTTTGTAATTCCTGCCAAGCCGGGGGATCGGGTGCGGGCCGGCGAGCCGCTGGCCTCCGTGTTCGCGCGGGATCGCGCGGGGGCTACTTTGGGCCTGGCAGCGTTGGAGGAAGCGATTGTGATCGGTGATGAAGGGAAGCTCACCCCACTGATCAGCCACCGCGTCACCGCGGATGGCGTCATGGCACTGGCCTAGGGTCCTGCGATGCCGATGATCAGCGGGCCGGTGAGTACCCTGCTCGTGGCGCTGGCGGCGCTGATCGCCCTGGTGCTTTGGCTCAGGCGGGACCGGAGCTACCCGGGGCCTCGCCTCGATGCAGAGGACGATGGAATCGATCGCGAGGAGTTGGAGCAAGCGGAGCGGGAAGTTCGCGATCTCGACTCGGCGCAGCGGCCGGAGGACGGATTTCCGGGAGACGACTGGGGGCCGGGAGCCTCGCGGCCCAGGCCACCCGAGAGACTCTAGGTTCGACCTGCCGGGTCAGGCCTCCTCGCCCAGGCTCGGCCGCGAGGGACGCTCGGTGTGGTTACTCCTTAGCGCCGGCGGGGGCAAATGGGCCTCGCTCCGCCCCTGCCTGCCATCGCTGAGATACCACCGAACCATCTTTTCGACTCCCTCGAGCAACGGCACCTTGGGCCGATAGCCGGCTCGGAGGACTCTTTCGGCCTCGAATCTCGTCTGGGTGGACATTTTCCGGATGCGCGCCGTGGATATCGGCAGGTTGCGCCGGCTGATCCGGATCAGGAGGTCGAAAGGGGCGGCCGCAATGAGGGCGAGCCTCAGAGGAAGATGCACGCGCGGCAGGCGGCGACCCAGCGCCTGATAGATCGCGGAGAGCAAGCTGCGGGTGTCCAGGTCCGGCTTGTCGACGTAGTTGAAAACCTCGAACGGCCGTTCGGCTGGCCTTTGCCAGAGGAAGAGCGCGCCATCAACCAGGTTCTCTACATAAGCCAGGCTCTTGACGTTGCGACCCGCCCCGACCCGGAAAAAAAGCCCCGATTGGATTTGCCGGATCAGGGCGTACATGTTGGCGAAGTTGCGGGGGCCGAACACCACCGTGGGACGGATAACCACGCATCGCCGTCCCTCCCCGGCGGCGGTCCAGGCTTCGAAGACCCGCTCGGCCGCGAGCTTGGACTGACCGTAAGGCGAGGTGGGCTGGGTTGGAGAGTCCTCGTGTCGCGGCTCGGGAACGGCGCCATAGACGGCCACGGTAGAGAAGAAACAGATGTTCTTGACCCCGATTTCCTCCGCGGCCGCACAAAGAACGCGGGCACCACCCTCATTCACCGAGAAGAACGTTTCCCGCGCGATCCCGAAGTCGTGATGTGCCGCCGCCAGGTTCAGGATGGCGTCACATCCTGTTAGGGCCTGGCGGACGGCGGCGGGGTCCCGAACATCCCCGACTATGACTCTTGAGGGATTCGCGTCCCAGGTCGGCTTGGCGAGATCGAGGATGGTCACCTTGTGGCCGGAGGCCACCAGGGCTTGATGAAAGTAGCGACCGATAAATCCCGAGCCACCGGTGATCAGAACATTCACCAGGGCCTCGCTGCCTCGGGGGCTCCACCGGCAGCCGGTGGGCCGCCGTTCTCGTTGGCTAGCTTCTCGTACACGGCGGTAATTTCGCGTACCATGGACTCGATGGTCCAGCCCTGATGAACCAGGCCGCTGCCGGCAGTGCCCATAGCCCGGGCGCGATCGGGATGGGTAAGGAGGCTTATCACCCGGTCGGTGAGCTGGTCGACGTCCTTGGAAGGCACCACGTAGCCGTTCACCCCGTCCTTCACCACTTCCCGCGCCCCTTCGACCTCGAAGGTAACCGCCGGCACGCTGCAAGCCGCGGCCTGGACTAACGCACGGGGCAATCCCTCCCAGAGCGAGGTCAGCACGGTAACATCGAGGCAGGCGAGCACCTCGGCAATGTCGGGTCGGTAGCCGGGAAAGTGGATCTGGCCTTCAAGTCCTCTGCGCGCCACCTCGGCATTCAAGAAAGCCTGTTGTTCTCCAGCGCCAACGCCGACAAAGTGCGCCGTAGGAACCTGCTTCAGGACCTTTTCCGCCATGTCGATAAAGTAGCGGTAGCCCTTTCGCTCCTCGAGTCGCGCCACCTTTCCGACGAGAGGGGCGTCCGCCGGCACCCCGAGCGACCTGCGTACCTCAGCCTTCTGGGCAGGGCTCATGGCCGCGGCGTCGTGGAACTGACGGAGGTCCATCCCTGACCGAATCACATGGTAGCGCTCGACCGAGGAAATCCCCGCCGTCACGTACCGGTCCTTGAGATCCTCCCCCACACTGATGATCCGCTTGGTGAACCGGGCGGTGAGCTTTTCCAGCAGCCAGTACAGCCGGTACTGGACCGGACCCAGGGCACCGTGAAAGGTCGAGCCATGCAGGGTATGCACGATGATGGGAACGCCGGCGGCGCGGGCGGCAAGCCGGCCAAGGATGCCTCCCTTGGCCGTGTGGGTATGCACGATGTCATAGCGCTTAGCGCGCATATGACGCCGCAACTTGTTGAAGGCCGCGATGTCGTTCCTGGGAGAGACGTCCCGAACCAGCTCGGGGATCTCGAGGAGCTCTACGTGAGGCTCGATCTTGCCGAGCATGCTCGGCTCGCTGCCGCCTCCAACTGCCAGCGCCACCTGAAATCGCCGGGGGTCGAGTCCATTGACCGTAAACAGCGTATTCTCGTCGGCTCCACCCCGAATCATGCGGGTATGCACATGCAGGACTTTCAATACTTCCATGCGATACCCTTCCGCCAGTTGAGACCGTACGACGTTGCGCTCAGCGTCTGCGGTGCGCTCGAAGCTACACGTCCAGATTGCTGACGTACTTCGCGTTCCGCTCGATGAACTGGCGTCGGGGCTCGACTTCATCGCCCATGAGCTCGTCGAACAGCTTCGAAGCCTCGACCGCATCTTCCATGGTGACCCGGAGAATGGTCCGGGTGGCGGGATCCATCGTGGTGCGCCAGAGCTGATCCGGATTCATCTCTCCCAGACCCTTGTAGCGCTGGATGTTGACCGAGCCCTTGACCTCACCGTTGGTGAGCCGCTTGGTGTACTCGTCCCGTTCCGGCTCGCTGTAGGCGTAAAACTCGTCCTTGCCCTTCGCCACCCGATAGAGCGGCGGCTGGGCGATGTAAACGTAGCCCGCCTCGACCAGCTCCTGCATCTGCCGGAAGAAGAAGGTGAGAAGCAGCGTGCGGATATGGGCCCCGTCCACGTCGGCGTCGGTCATGAGGATGATCTTGTGGTACCGCGCGTCTTCCAGGTTGAAGTCGTCCTTCACCCCGGTTCCGATCGCCGTGATCATCGACCGGATCTCCTCGTTGCCCAGGATCTTGTCGATCCGGGCCCGTTCGACGTTCAGGATCTTGCCCCGCAGCGGCAGGATGGCCTGAAACGATCGGTCGCGGCCTTGCTTGGCGCTGCCGCCGGCCGAGTCACCCTCGACCAGATAGATCTCGGAATGGGCCGGATCGTCGATGGAGCAGTCGGCCAGCTTGCCCGGCAGAACCGCGTTCTCCAGGCCCGACTTCTTGCGGACCAGATCGCGGGCCTTCCGCGCGGCCTCGCGTGCCCGGGCGGCACTGACCGCTTTTTCGATGATATTCCGCGCCACCGGCGGATGCTCGTCGAGAAAATTGCCGAGGTGCTCGTTCACCACCGCCTTGACGATACCCTCGACTTCCGAGTTACCCAGCTTCGTCTTGGTCTGGCCCTCGAACTGCGGCTCCTTGACCTTGACGTGCAGCACACAGGTGAGCCCCTCTCGAATGTCCTCGCCCGAGAGGGTGAAGTCCTCTTTCTTGAGGAACTCCCGCCGCTTGGCCACATCGTTGATGGTGCGGGTGAGCGCCGACTTGAACCCGGTGAGGTGGGTGCCGCCTTCGTGGGTGTTGATGTTGTTCACGAAGGTGAAGGTGTTCTCGTTATAGCCGTCCTCGTACTGCAGGGCCAGGTCCACCTCGACGTCGTCCTTGGTGGCCGTGAAGGCAATCGGCTTGGGGTGGAGCGGCTTCTTGTTGCGGTTGAGCCACTCGACGAACTGGATCAGGCCGCCTTTGGCAAAGAAGGTCTCGGTCTTTCCTTCCTCCCGCTCATCCTTGATCGTGATCGTGACGCCCTTATTCAGGAACGCAAGCTGGCGCAGCCGGTCGGCCAGGGTGCTGTAATGGTATTCCAGCACGGTAAAGATCTCGGGATCGGGCTTGAACCGGACCGTGGTCCCGCGGCCCTTGGCCTTGCCCAGCACGGTGAGCTTCTTGACCGTCTTGCCCCGGACGAACCCCATATGGTGGCGCTGCCCGTCCCGATCGACGATGACCTCCAGCCGCTCGCTGAGCGCGTTCACCACCGAGACGCCCACGCCGTGGAGACCGCCGGACACCTTGTAGCTGTCCTTGTCGAACTTCCCACCGGCGTGCAGCATCGTCAGCGCGACCTCGACCGCGGGGAGCTTCTCGGTCGGATGCATATCCACCGGGATCCCCCGGCCGTTGTCGGCCACGGTGATCGAGTTGTCGCCGTGGATCGTCACCGTGATGGAATCACAGTGCCCGGCGAGCGCCTCGTCAATGGAGTTGTCCACCACCTCGTACACCAGGTGGTGCAGACCGTTCTCGCTGGTGGACCCGATGTACATGCCGGGACGCTTGCGCACTGCTTCCAGGCCCTTGAGGACCTGGATCGATTCGGCCTTGTACTCTGGTTTGCCGCCGCTGGCGGAGCTCGATTCTTTAGCCATGTCTCCTACGTGTTAGGGCCGGGCCTGATCCAGGGGACCGGGAACCCAGCGGATCTCCTTGACCCGGCCGGATCGCCCGGCGTTCAGCCGGGCCAGGATCTTGGGTGCCATCAAACTCAACTCGTTGGCCCAGGGCGCGGTCGCGACCCGGACTCGAAGAACTCCGTCAGGGGTAATCGACTCCGGGGCGGTCACCTGGGCGATCTGGGGGCCGACCAGCACCGCCCATTCTTCGATGATACCCGCCTGCTGCACCCGCTTGGTGATGCCCGCCTGCTTGAAGTAGCTGGTGAGGGCGTCGGAGAGCGGGACGGGTACGGTCTTCTTTTTAGTCACGAGTACGAGTCATCAGTCACGAGTCAAGTCATCAGTCACGAGTCACGAGTCATCAGCCGCCAATCGCCAGTCATGTCCCCGCTCACCAGCACCAGTTCGTACGAGAGACTCGCGACTCGAGACTCGCGACTCACTGTTCCCTGACCCTGCCATCCTCGACTACCCAGACCGGCAGATCCAGATTCGCCGGCAGCTCGTCACGGCGTGGACTGGTGATGAAGACCTGGCGATCGCCGCGCTCCAGCAGGCGGGCCGCCAGCCGGCGCTGCCGCTGGCTATCCAGCTCGGCGAAGACATCGTCCAGCAAGAGCGCCGGCTCGGTACCCCGGGCCTGCCGGAGGCTGGTGATTTCGATCAGTTTCAGGCCAATCGCGGCGCTTCGCTGCTGCCCAGTCGATCCGTAGTCCCTGAGGCGACGGCCGTTCACCTCGAGCAGTAGATCGTCCCGGTGTGGACCGGCGGTGGTCATGGAACGGGCCAGATCGTCCGGCAGCGATTCGGCCAGCACCGCCTCCCAGCCTGCGGGGTCGGCCAGCTCCGCTCTGCCCCGATACTGCAGACCGGCCTCCCCTGGCTCACCGAGGCACTCCATCTCCGCGGCGAACTGCTCGGCCGCACCGGCCATCCAGTCCAGGCGCCGGCGGACCAGCGCGGCGCCCGCGGCACCCAAGGCACCGTTGAACGCCTGCGCCACCTCGATCCGGCCCTGCCGCAGGGCGCTGTTTCGCTGCGCCAGGGCACCCCGGTAGCTGGTCAGGGCCCGCAGGTAGCGCCGGTCCGACAGCGATAGCACCCGATCCAGATACCGTCTGCGTTCTACCGCCGGCCCCGAGGCCAGCCCCACGTCGGACGGAAGAAACGCCACCGCCAGCCAGTGGCCCACCGAGTCGGCCAGCCGATCGACCTCCGCGCCGTCTACCGTTATCCGCTTCTTCCGGCCGGAGTAGGTGGCCGCCACCGACTCGACCGGACCCCCCGCCGATATGGACCTCGACGGCGAAGCCGGGAGGGCCGCCCGCCACCTGCCCGTCCACCGCTCCCCGGAATGAGCGGAACAACACCGGGTAATAGATCGCTTCCAGGAGATTCGTCTTCCCCTGGGCATTGGCACCCAAGAGCACGAGACCGCCGGGGGGTGTCTCGCAGTCGAGGTCGGCGAGGTTGCGGTAGCCCCGCGCCACCAGGCGACGGATATGCACTACCGAACGTGGATCTGCCGGGTCGACATCCCACCCTGGTTGCCCAGAGCATCCACCCCGTAGATCTGCACCAGAAACGTCTCACCCGAGTGGCCGAACGTCGTGATCGGTAGCCCAAAGCTGACGTTGGTAGTCGGGGGGCTGGGGTGAAACGGGTGAAAGTTCTGGTTCCCGCCGATGACAAAGAAATAGACGGTATCCACCCCGTCCGGGTCGATGGTCCGGCCGTTGACGAAGAGGTCGCTGCCGGGGAACACCGTGGTGTCGGATCCATTCGGCTGATCGATGGTGGTGACCGGCCCCACACCATCGCTGGGCGAGGGAAATGTGAGCCGGTCCCGCTCTTCGCACCCGATTGCCAGCAGCAGCCCGGACCCGGCTGCCATGCCCCTCGAGCCCACCGCGTGCGCGACCATCCGGAGGGCACTTTTGATTTTCAGCATCACCAAAAAATAGTCGGCTGACGGGTGAAATTGCAGGTGCTCAGGCCCCCTTGAAAAGGGCCTTTCGCTTCTCCATGAATGCCTTGGTGCCTTCTCGCATATCCTCGGTTGCGGAGAGCAGCCCGAAATGGTTGGCCTCCAGCAACAGGGCCTGGTCCAGACTGGTCTCCAGGCCCGCATCCACTGCCTCGAGGCAGGCGCGGATAGCCAGCGGGCCGTTCTCGAGGATCGTTCGGACCAGTGCTTCCGACTCCGGGAGCAGCCGGTCAGCCGGAACCACACGATTCACCAGTCCGATCCGGTAGGCTTCGGCGGCATCGATCATTCCTCCGGTGAGCAGGAGCTCGAGCGCCCGACCCTTGCCTATGAGTCGAGGTAGCCTGGCGGTGCCCCCGTATCCGGGGCCGATGCCCAGCTTGACCTCGGGTTGGCCGAACTTGGCGTTCTCCGCCGCAATCCTGATGTGGCAGGCCATGGCAAGCTCGCAGCCGCCGCCGAGAGCAAATCCGTTTATCGCCGCGATGACAGGTTTGCCGCAGCGCTCCAGGCGGCGGAACACCTGTTGGCCCAGCGCCGCCCGGGCCTTGCCTTCCATTGGCGTCTGCGCGGCGAGCTCGGCGATGTCTGCGCCGGCCACAAAGGCCTTCTGTCCCGATCCGGTGAGAATCACGCCGTGAACTGCGGCGTCCGTCTCAATTCGGGTGACTGCGTCTCCCAGTTCCGCGATGACCGCGCCGTTGAGGGCGTTCAGTTTGTCGGGCCGATCGACCGTGACCCGGGCGATGCTGTCGCTGAGCTCGAACAGGAGGGTTCTGGGCATGGCCGTCTAGGGTCGAGGGTCTGACGTCTAGGGTCTACGTTGGAATGAAATGACGATACAACGTAATGTGATTTCTGGGGACAGGCTTGAGGAGTGCTTCAGGCCGACCCTCTATCCCTGGACCCTAGACTCTAGACCCTCGACCCACGACTATCTTCTCCCCCATGCCCATCCCAGCTCCTATCGCGTGGACCAAGGGTCACGCAGTCCGGATCCTGGACCAGACGCGCCTTCCGGCGGAGGAGATCTACCTCGAGCTGGATTCGGTGGAAGCAGTCGCCGAGGCCATTCGTGCGCTCCGGGTCCGCGGAGCACCGCTGATCGGCATCGCGGCCGCCATGGGGATGGTGCAGGCGGTCGGAAAGCGGGGAAGCGGGGAAGCGGGGAAGCAGGTACTCGAGCGGGTACATGAAGCGTGCAAGCTTCTCGGGGCGACAAGACCTACCGCCGTGAACCTGCACTGGGCGCTCGATCGCATGCTCCGTCGCGCCGAGCGGGCCTGTACGGCCGGCGAAGATCTCCGGGACGCTCTCATTGTGGAGGCAACCGCCATCTGGGACGAGGACCGGGCGATGTGTGACCGCATCGGCGCGCTGGGGGCTTCGCTCATTCCCGCTGGATCCACGGTATGTACCGTCTGCAATGCAGGAGTCCTCGCTACCGGCGGCATCGGCACCGCGCTTGCGCCGGTCTACACCCTGCACCGGGCGGGACTGGCGCCCCACGTCGTAGTTCCCGAGACCCGGCCACTGCTTCAGGGGAGCAGGCTCACGGCCTGGGAGCTGTCTCAGGCAGGCGTGGATTGCACCCTCATCGGTGACGGGATGGTCGCCAGCCGCCTTCGCCTGGGCGATATCGCCTGCGTGATCGTCGGCGCCGACCGCATCGCGGCCAACGGAGACGTGGCCAACAAGATCGGGACCTATGGCCTGGCGCTCGCCGCCCGTGCGCATGGCATCCCGTTCTACGTTGCCGCCCCCAGCTCGACCCTCGACCCCGCGACTCCGGACGGATCCCGCATTCCCATCGAGCAGCGAGACGCGAGCGAGGTGGCCACCTGGCAGGGTACTCGTACGGCGCCGGTGGGGGTGAAGGTATGGAACCCCGCCTTCGACATGACCCCGGCCGCTCTGATCACGTCGATCATTACGGATCGAGGGATTTTCTCACCGGGCGAGCTCCCCCGTTTGCCGCTCACCGCTCACCGTTCACGCTGATTGCCCTCCATTCTCGCCCTCGACCAGGGCACCACCGGCTCGACCGCTCTGGTCATCAGCCAGGACGGCTCGGTGCTGGGCCGGGGATACCGTGAATTCACTCAGCACTTTCCGCAGCCCGGATGGGTCGAGCACGACCCGGAGGAAATTTTCCGGGTGTCGGTGGAGGCCATGCGGGAAGCGGTGGCAGGCTCGGGCGAGCGTCCGGTCGGGCTGGGGATCACCAATCAGCGGGAGACCGTGGTACTGTGGGACCGGCGCACCCTCGCGCCCGTGGCCCGCGCGATCGTCTGGCAGGACCGGCGCACGACCGATCGGTGCCGCGAGCTCCGGGAAGCCGGTCTCGAGCCGATGCTGCGGGAGCATACCGGCCTCGTCGCCGACCCCTATTTTTCGGCGACGAAGCTGGAGTGGTTGCTCCGCGATGCCGGACTGAGGCGCCGGGCTGCCAACGGCGAGCTTGCCGCCGGCACGGTCGAGAGCTGGCTGGTGGCCAAGCTGACTGGCGGTCGGGCGCATGTCAGCGACCACACCAACGCCTCCCGTACCCTGCTGTACGATCTCCGCTCCCGCGACTGGTCTCCCGAGCTGCTGCGGCTATTCAACGTGCCACCCGAGGTGTTGCCCACCGTCGTACGCTCCTCCGGAGTGGTGGACCAGATCGATCCACGCCACCTGGGATGGTCCCTGCCGATCGCCGGCCTGGCCGGGGACCAGCAGGCTGCACTCTTCGGCCAGGGCTGTGTGTCGCCCGGGCTGGCCAAGAACACGTATGGTACCGGCGCCTTCCTTCTGGTGTTCACCGGCGATCGAGTGCCCTCGCCGGCGCAGGGTCTGCTCGCCACGGCCGCGTGTGGCCCCGCGGGCGAGCCCGGCTACGCGGTGGAAGGCAGCGTCTTCGTCGCTGGCGCCGCCGTGCAGTGGCTCCGAGACGGGCTGGGTATCATCGACCAAGCCGCCGAAACCGAGGGGCTGGCTCGCGGTGTGCCTGATACCGGCGGGGTCTACTTCGTTCCTGCCTTCGTCGGCCTGGGAACGCCGTACTGGGAACCCGAGGCTCGGGGAACCATCACCGGTCTCACCCGGGGAACCTCCCGGGCGCATTTGGCCCGGGCAGCCCTGGAAGCGATGGCCTACAGCAGCGCCGAGCTTCTGGAGGCCATGAGCTCCACCATTGGCTTGACGGTGCCGGCGCTTCGGGTAGATGGCGGTGCCGCCGCCAACGATTGGCTGATGCAGTTCCAGGCCGATGTGCTGGGGATCCCGGTGGAGCGTCCCGACCTGGTGGAGACGACGGCGCTGGGGGCCGCCGGGTTGGCCGGCCTGGCGCTGGGCGTGTGGCGAACCACCGGAGAGTTCCTTCAGAGCCGGCGGTTTACCCGGTTCGAGCCGAAGATCGCTGGCCCCGAACGGGAAGCTCGCCTGGTCGGGTGGCGGCGAGCCGTTTCGGCCACGCTCGCGTGGGCGCGGAGCGGGTGACTTGGGCTATATTGGGAGCGAAGAGCCCCCTCGGAGATGCTGATGAAGGCAGGTCACAAGTTCATTCTGGGCGCCACCCTGATCGTCGCCAGCGTGGGGTTCCTCATCGCGGAAGGCGTGAAGGAGACCGGGGTCTATTTTCTGACGCCCGCCGAGCTGGCCAACAAGACCGCGGCCGACCCCACATTCGTTGAGAACGTGGGTTTCAAGGTAGGGGCCAAGGTGGTCCCCGGTTCGGTCCGTCGCGATCGGAACGCGCGCCGCATCGACTTCCAGGTCTCCGATGGGATAAAGACCTATCCGGTGACCTACACCGGCCTCGTCCCCGACACATTCACCGACGCGAATGACATCGAAGTCGTGGTCGAAGGCCGGCTCGGTCGCGACGGTGTCATCCGCGCCACCGATGTCCTCGCCAAGTGCGGCTCCCGCTATGAGGCTGTACCCAAGGCCTGACCTTCCATGACGCTTCTGGGTCAATTTGCTCTCTGGGCTGCCTTCGTACTGGGGCTCTGGTGTGTGGCGTTGTCGTTTTCGGGACGCTGGCAAGGCCGGCCCGAGCTCAGCGCCACGGTCGTGCGCTCGATCTATGCGATTTTGGGCTGCTTGGTCGTGGCCTCGCTGTCCCTGTGGAAGGGGCTGATCTCCCACGACTTCAACATGGAGTACGTCGCGGCCTACACGTCGCGAAACCTCCCGTCGGCCTACATTTTCTCCGCCTTCTGGGCCGGCCAGAAGGGCTCACTGCTCTTCTGGGCTGTGGTGCTCTCCCTGTTCGCCAGTGCCGCCCAGCTGCTGACCCCGAGGCGGTTCGCGTACCTGATGCCGTACGTCGCCGGGGTAACCGCCGCGGTCATCACGTTCTTCGTCAGCGTGATGATCTTTGCCGCCGATCCCTTCGAGCGGCTTGCCTTCACCCCGGCCGATGGCCGAGGGCTCAACCCCCAACTGCAGAACATCGGGATGGTCATCCATCCGCCGATGCTCTATCTGGGCTACATCAGCCTCACGATCCCGTTCGCCTTCGCCATGGCGGCGCTGCTGTCCCGCCGGCTCGACGCCGGCTGGCTCCACGCGATCCGCAAGTGGACCATCGTGTCCTGGCTCTTCCTCTCCATCGGCATCACCCTCGGCATGTGGTGGGCCTATGTCGAGTTGGGCTGGGGCGGCTACTGGGCCTGGGATCCGGTAGAGAATGCCAGCCTGCTGCCCTGGCTCACGATGACGGCCTTCCTCCATTCAGTCATGATCCAGGAAAAGCGGGGGATGCTGAAGCGGTGGAACTTCGGGCTTGTCATCGGGACGTTCCTGTTGAGCATCTTCGGCACCTTCATCACCCGCTCGGGGGTGATCGCCAGCGTGCACAGCTTTACCCAGTCCAACGTGGGGTATTTTTTCCTCGCCTTTCTCGTCGTTGCCGCCATCCTGTCGTTCACCCTGCTCTACACCCGCTGGGGGCTGCTCGAGGCCGACGTGCGCCTCGAGTCCGTGGTAAGCCGGGAGGCGGCGTTTCTCTTCAACAATCTTCTGCTGGTGGGCGTGGCGTTTTCGGTGCTGTGGGGAACGTTGTTCCCGATCCTGTCTGAGCTGGTGCGGGGCAGCAAGATCACGGTTGGCCCTCCGTTCTTCAATCGGGTCAACGTCCCCCTTGGGCTCCTCCTCCTCGGCCTCACCGGGGTCGGTCCGCTGATCGCCTGGCGCAAGGCGTCCACGGCCAACCTCAAGCGACAGTTTATCGCGCCGGTGGCCTGCGGGCTGGTCACCCTGGTGGCCCTCCTCCTGGCGGGAGTGCGTGATTTTCATGCGACGATTGCGCTGGCGCTGGCCGGATTCGTGGCCGGCACCATCGGGCAGGAGTTCTATCGCGGAATCCGGGCTCGACGGCGGATGCATGGCGAATCGATTCCACTGGCCTTCGCCCGTCTGATCGGGCGGAACCGCCGGCGCTACGGCGGATATATCGTACACGTGGGCGTGTTGATCTACTTCGTGGCATTCGCGGGCATGGCCTTCAAGCGGCAACAGGAGGCAACGCTCAAGCCGGGCGATTCGGTGGAGATGCAGAGCCCGTTCGGTCACCAGTACCGATTTACCCACATGGGGATCTCACAGTACGAGACGCTCAACCGGATCGTCTCCGCCGCCACGGTCGAGGTCACCAAGGATGGCCGGTCGCTGGGTCTGATCACCTCCGAGAAACGCCAACACGTGGACAGCTTCAAGCGGCCCACCTTCGAGCCTTCGACCGAGGTCGGGATTCGCAGCAACCTCCAGGAAGATCTCTACATCGTCTACGCCGGATCGGTGGATGGGACGGAAGAGGCGGTGTACCGCTTCAACCTCAACCCATTGGTCTGGTGGGTCTGGTTTGGCGGTATGGTCCTGGCTCTGGGAGGCATCCTGACCATGTGGCCTGGAGGGGGACCTACCAGCTCGGCACCGCGCCGGGCACAGGCGGGGTATGAAGTGACGCTGGTCGGGGCGGGGAAGGACTGAGCATGAGTCGGCCCGGTGGCATGCTTTCGCGACGCCATTTTCTCTTCTTGGGAGTGTCGGGCGCCGCCGCCTCACTGGTAGGACAACCGCTGGCCGCTCTCAGTGGCCTTCAGGGGCTGCAGGACACCCTGGCGGGACGGGGGGCCACCGGGACCTTGCGGGACCCGAGCGCCGTTGGGCGGCCGCGACAGCCGACCGCGATTCGCGGCGACGAAGCGGAGATCCAGGCAATCGAGGAGCGGCTGGCGTGCAACTGCGGCTGCACCCTCGACGTATTCACCTGCCGTACCACCGATTTTACCTGCACCTACTCCCCTGAATTGCACCGTGAAGTTCTTGCCCTCCGGGACGAGGGCAAGACCGCTCAGCAGATCCTCGACGCGTTCGTGGCCCGGTATGGGGAGAAGGCGCTCATGGCGCCGAAACCGAAGGGCGTCATCAACCTTACCGGGTACCTGCTGCCTGGCGGCTTGATTGCCGCCGCCGGTGCCGCGCTGGCCTGGTTCATTACCCGCCGTAAGGCGGCGGTTGCCACCGCTGCCGCTCCGAGGGCTCCCGCCTCCCCGTCGGCTGCTCACGCCAGTCCGGAGGAGCTGGACCGGCTGCGGCGTGCCCTGGCCGACATCGAGGATTGATGGTCGGCGAGGCGCTCGCGGCCGTGCTCGTCGGGCTGGTGGCACTCTGGTTGGTGCTTCAGCCGCTGATCCGCCCCCGCGCTGCCACAGCGCCTTTGTTTGAGCCGCTCGATCCAGAGGAGACGCCCAAAGGGGTTGCCCTGTCGGCTCTCAAGGAGATCGAGTTCGACCGGGAGACCGGCAAGCTCTCGGACGAGGACTATGAATTTCTCAAGGCGAAGTACACCGTCGAGGCGGTGAATGCTTTGCGGGTGGAACAGGCCGGGGCGGTGTCCAACGACATCGAAGCTCTGATCGCTGCCCGGGTACGCTCGCTTCGCTTGGCTTCGGCGCCAACGCCGCCAGACACCATTCTTCCACTTACAGCTGCCTCGGGCCCAGCGCTGGTGTGTGACACCTGCGGTCCGCGGCCCGAGCCTGATGCCGCATTCTGTTCCTCCTGCGGACGCAACCTGGCCGCCCATCAATACTGTGATCGCTGTGGGGCCGGCCTGGTACCGGGGAGCAGATACTGCGAGGCCTGCGGAAGGCCGGTGGCGGCTTAGCTCCTCAGCGGCTCACAACCGATAGCTTAATCCGGCGGCGACTCGCCGCCGCCAGAGAGCCCGGCGCTCGAAGCCCACGTCGAGGTCGCTCTCCTTGAAGGGTGAGGGGATGAGCGCGGCACCTGCCGTGATCGATCCGGCGAACCTGCCCCCAAGCGGCAGATTTAACGACACCGCGCCCTGAATTCCTGCCCGAGTCTCCGAATCCTCGTCTGCTACGCTCCAGACCTCGAATAGCGGCCCGCCATGCAGCGTGACGTAGTTGGCCGATCCCAGTGAAAGGATCCGGTAGATCACTTCTGGCGCTGCGCTGTACACGGTGAAGATGCCGTTGACGGCCACGACGGCATCGGTGCCCTCCAGGGCGAGGCCTGCCGACGCATATCGCAGCCTGAAAGCTCCTCCGAGCCTGCCGGCTCTCCGCTCGAGACCGATCCCGAAGCTGGTGGGCCGGTAAGGCCGGAACGACCGGCGCTCTGGCGTGGTCTCGATCGACCCGCCCCAGAAGCGATCGGCCCCAACCTCGGCTGCAACGGCCCACTGACCTAGAGCAGGACTGCACCAGCCCCCGGAGGTGAGCATCCCGGCGGTAAGGGCAGCAAGCAGGGAGGAGGTTCTCATGGCTCAACGCATCTCCAGTTTGAGCAAGCCGTTGGTCACGTTGTTGTCACCCTTCACGATCCAGTTGGCGCCGGGGTAGAACTGGCCCACCACTACGTCTTCCACCGCGTTCCCGATCAGATCGTCCTGCGTGGTAATGAACGAGTACACGGCCCGCAGTATTTTCTGGAGCGCGTTGGCTCGCTTGACGTACTTCCCGATGGCGGAGCTCGACGTATCCTTGCTGCCGGTCAGGTTGGGATACTGGGTCTGGAGGGTGATCAGAAGGTTCTGGAACCGATTGGAATCGAACTTGATCACGCAGCCGGTGTCATCGTCTTCCAGGGCGATGATCCGAAAGTTCTGACTCGGGTGGGCAGTCTTGTAGCTGTTGAGCTGTGCCTGGCTGAACAACATGACTGAACCACTCCAGGTGAGACTGTTCTGGTCGAACCGGTAGTAGCCGCTTGCCGGTTCCCCGGCACACTGATAGTCGGTGAGCGAATCGCTGGCTCCGGCCTGGCCCAGAATGTGGATCTCATACTCGGGGCTCCCCTTAAACCAACCTTCAAAATCCTGCGCGAAGCGGGCATAGGTCATGAACAGTCCGCTGGGCGGCGACGGTGGTGGCGGTGGGGGCGGGGGCGGTGGAGGAGGTGGCGTGACCGCAAAGGAGACCGGCGCTTCCGGACCGAAGTCGGTCTCCACCGGCACGATAACCAGCACCGGGGTGGAGGGAGGTTGATCCGGACTGAGGATTTGTTTCCGCCCCTGGACATCGTACGCCACGGGCGCGTCATGATCTTCCCGTGCGCTGGCCACGAGGACGTCCGGGCCTCCGGCCCAGGTGGCTCGGTGGGCCGGCACCGGGAAGTAGATCTCCAGCGGAATTGCCGCGGCCGCGTCAGACTGGACCGCCGACTCGGATTCTCCATTCAGCCGGGCCACCTGCCGTAGCGCACGGCGATCCGAACCGGCAAGAAACCTCTGGAACTGGAGCTTGTGCTCCACGACCGGCGAGCGATCCAGCTCTCCTTTGATGTAGGCCCTGAAGTCCTGGTCGGCCAGCGCCCGTGCCAGGCGGCGGGCCAGCCGATCCATTGTGGCACGCTCGGTGGCTCGTTGGTGGCCACGGCGCTGGCCGGCGCCGAAGCCGTTTCCTCGGTGACGGCTGTGGGCGCCGGCCGATCGCAGGCGGTGACAGCAGCCGCCAGCGCGATAGCGGTAAGACTGATCCTCCTAGACATGGCCCCTCCTCGTGGGATGGTCGCGAGCGCTGACGGCGGCGCGGTTCCGACGGCGAGGCCAAACTAGGGAGGGGTCGAGCTCGATTCGGGATCGGGGTTACGCGAGGCGGGCCTGAAAAAGCTGATAAGGGAGGAGGATTACTCCTGGAGGGTCCGGTGGTAGGTCACCAGCGTCACGGCGTCGTGCTCGAGACAGGCGGCAACCAGAGCGCTGAATGAGAGCCGGGACCCACTCTTGTGGCGGAATGTGGCGCTGGGCACGGAGCCGGTTCCTGCGCGGGCGCACCCGAGCACTCGTGCCTGCTCTTCAGGCGTCGCGAAGACGCCGAGCACCCCCCCGACGCGCTGCAGCTCAGCGGGCGAGTCGTACCCCAGCATCCGAGCAAAGGGTCCGTTCGCGGTCAGGGGTGTGCCATCGCGCCGAAACAAACAGAGACCAACCGGAGCACCATCGGTCAGCGATCGAAGCAGCCCTTCGGCGGCGCGCAGGGCGTCCTCTACCCGCCGCCGCGCCACCATGGCTTCCTTCAGATCGACGATCTGCTTGCGAAGGCCGGTGACCTCGTGAATGAGGTCCTGTTTGGGGCGGTGGTTGTCTCGCATCGCACATAGTGACGGCCGGAGCCGCGGCGCTTGCACTCGCGAAACAGAATGAAACGCTAGGGAACCACCGCCACTATCCGGAGAGGCCCGCCGCTGCCGCCTTTGATCTTCATCGGCAAGGCGATGACGAAACTCCCGCGCGGTGGTAGCCGGTCGAGATTGGCGACATTCTCGAATGCGGGGATGTTGGATGCAAAGAGGACCTGGTGGGTGGGGAAGCTGGTCGACTGACCGTAATCAATGCTGGGGGTGTCGATTCCAACCGCCTTGACCTTCCGGTCAACCAGCCGCTGTGCCGCGGCTGAGTCGATGCCGGGGAAGTGCAGTTCGGGCACTGCCTCCGGTCCCGTCCGTAAGGTTCCGAGATAGGCGGCGCGATCCGGCCAGCGCCGGGCCCACCCGGTGCGAAACAGGACGATCGAGTTAGGCCGAATAGCACCGTGTTCCTGCTCCCAGCGGGCGATCGCGGCAGAGTCCACCCGGTAATCGGCGGAGCTGTCGGCTTTGGATTGTACGTCCAGCACTACTGCCTGGCCTACCAGGCGCTCGATCGGAATCTGATCAGTGGTCCACCTGGCTTCGGCAAAGTGAACCGGAGCATCCAGGTGGGTGCCGCCGTGCTCGGCGGCGCTGAAGTTGTTGGCGGCGTAGTAATACCCGGCAGGTGTCCGCCCGGCCGAGACCACCTCCAGCGCGAAGGGCCTTGCCGTGGGCCAGTAGATCGTCTCGGCCGAGAAGTCGTGGGAGAGATCCACCCAGCTGCCCGCAGGTGGGATGTCGAGAGCTGCGGGCTTGCTGCAGGCGAGCCCGCCGGCCAGGATCAGGACCGCAAGAGCGCGAGCCATTGATGACCTCCGGGTTGAAGGATCAGGCCTTGACCGCGGCCCCTGCCGCCTCGAGGGCCCGCTCGATGCCGTCGGGTGGGATGTCCAAGTGGGTAACCGCTCGCACCGTCGTGGGTCCAAGCACGCTGAACCGCACACCGTGGCTCGAGAGCGTCCGGGACGCAAAGGCGTCCCCGGAGAGGCCGGTCCCGCTCACATCGAAAATCACGATGTTGGTCTCCACCCGCTCGGGATTCAGTGCCAGCCCAGGGAGCTCCGCCAATCCGTAGGCCAGCCGGCGGGCACGCTCATGATCCTCGGCCAGCCGGTCCACGTGATGCCGGAGGGCAAAGACGCCGGCGGCGGCGATGATGCCGGCCTGGCGCATGGCACCGCCGAAGCGCTGCTTGAAGCGCCAGGCATCCTCGATGAAATCGCGAGACCCGGCCAGCACTGCGCCTATCGGGGCGCCGAGCCCTTTGCTGAGGTCGATCCAAATGGAATCAAAGGGCGCCGCAAAGGCCCGGGCCGTCGTCCCGCTGGCGACGACCGCGTTGAACAGGCGGGCCCCGTCCATGTGCGCCACCAGCCCGCCGGCGTGGGCCGCCGCACACACCTCCTCGACCTGCTGGAGTGGCCAGCATACGCCTCCGATGGAGGCGCTGGTCTGCTCGATTGAAACCGCCCGGGTCCGGGGCATGAAGTGCACCGCCGGCCTGATGGCCTCGGTGACCTGCCGGGCGGAGTAGAAACCGCCGGGACCCCCCAGCGGCCGGAGCATCGCACCGACGAGCGCCGCCGCCCCTCCCGCCTCGTACAACAGCGGATGCGCCAGCTCCTGGAGCAGGATCTCGTCACCGGAGCGGCAGTGAACCGCGAATGCCACCTGATTGCACATCGTGCCGGAGGGAAGAAAAAGCGCCGACTCCTTGCCCAGGATGTCGGCGACCATGTCTTGGAGCAGGTTGACGGTGGGGTCCTCACGTTGCTGCTCGTCTCCCACCTCCGCCTCGCACATGAACCGGCGCATCGGCGCGGTGGGTCGGGTGACGGTATCGCTGAACAGGTCGACCTTCACCACTCCAGCATCTCGATCCTCCGCAGGCCAAGCCGTAGGGGAATGATCGTGGCAGCCACGCAGATAAACACCACCGCCGCGCCTGCGGTGACGAGCTGGAGGGTGATGCCGGCCGGCTGTTCAGCATAGCGTTGATCCCGGAGATACGCGGTGACCGGCCCTGCCTCGATCATGATGATCAGCGCCAGCAGGCTGAGGCTGCTCATCATGTATACCAGCCCCCCGAAGCTGGTGGGTATCTGGGCTGCGTTCTCGGTTCCGAACTGGGGATAGAGTGCCCCGAAGGACAACGCCAGCGCGCTGGCGGCCAGGGTGTAGAGCACGATGGTGCCCACGGCGACGCCCATCATGAACCCACTCGCGTGCAGCAGCCAGTTGGTGAAGACGGTGATGATCAGGGCCAGGAGCAGGAGCGGGACCGTTCCCAGCCAGTACTTGCTCCAGAGCATGGCGCCGGGATCGAGCGGGCTGGAGCGCAGCAGCCACATCTGGCGCCCCTCGAGCGAGATGCTGGGAAACACGAATCGCGCCGCCACGGCCGCCAGGACGAAGCCGGCCAGGCCCAGGTTGAGAAACGAGATCAGGGTCACCAGGCGGAAGGGTACCCGCTCGCCCGAATGGAGCGGGAGCGACTGGATGTTGAAGAGATACACCATCAGGAGCACGGCCAGGAGGATGAGCTGGCTCCATTGAGTGTTGTCCCGGAAGAACAGGCGCAGATCCTTGAGGATGAATTCGCGTCTCGAGGCCGACTGAGACCGGAGCAGCCGGGACAGGGGTCCGCGGAGCGGCCGCCGGACCTTGCGCTCGGCCCCCTCCTGAGCCTTGGAGAAACCGAGAGAATACAGTTGCCCGTGGATCAGCGCTCCCAATACCACCGCAACCATGGCCGCCCCCCAGAGCTTGGCCACCGGCCATGGGTCGGCCACCCGAAGCAGCCAGTTCATCACCATGGAGGCGGTCCACTCACTGGGCAGCCATGAACTGGTGGGCGTGCGAAGAACCGCCAGGTAATCCACCAGATTTCTGAACCCCTCCGGCTGGGCCAGCTGCTCCGGACGGAGGAAGCGCAGGCTCACCACCACGATCACCGCCGTCCCGGTGGCGATCAGACCAAGCAGCTCGCGGGTACGCCTCGCTGGAAACACGTTCACTAACACCAGGGTAAGCGCCGTGCCTGCCACGGCCGGCAGAATCAAATAGGGAATGAAGGCCGCCAGGGCCACGAAGGGGTAGAGCATGCCGCCCCGGTAGACGATGCCATAGGCGGTGAAGATCGGCAGCGCCAGGAGCGCGACCATCCACGACGAGTGCACGATGGTCTCCGCCAGCTTGGCCAGGTAGAGCCGCACCCCGCCCACGGGAGCGGCAACGAGCAGGTCGAGGTCCTTGGCCAGAAAGAAGGTAGAGAGTGCGGTGATGATGTTCGACAGCAGGAGAATCGAGAGAAATGCCAGCAGGATGACCCCCAGCACCTTCCCGGCCATGAGATTTCCGATCTCATCCACGCTCCGGAAGTAGCGGAGCACTCGGTAGGCGATCCCGAATACGGCCACCCAGAACAGCAGCCCGATGAATCCGAGGAGCAGGAAGCGGCCGCGTGAATCGGATTGTTCCTCCCGGGAGCGTACCAGGGCGCTCCTCCACTTGGGGGTGAGGAGGGTCCAGAGGCGCGGCTGTACCGGGCTGGGGTGGGACACGCGGTCAGGCGTCGAGGATGGTATCGAGCTGGTGCTCCCGCATCCCGCCGGTCAGCTTGAGGAAGAGATCTTCCAGCCCGAGATCTTCCGACGAGGTCTGCTCCTGCATCTCCGCCATGTTGCCCGAGGCCACGATCCGCCCGCCGTGCACGATGGCAATCCGGTCGCACATCGTTTCCGCTACCTCGAGGGTGTGGGTGCTCATCAGGACCGTGCCGCCCCGGTTGACGAACTGTCGGAACAGGTCCTTGAGAAGCCTCGCACTTCTGGGGTCGAGGCCTACCATCGGCTCATCGACCACGATCACCTCCGGGCGGTGCACCAGCGCTCCGGAGATGATCAGCTTCTGCCGCATCCCGTGGCTGTACGACTCGGTGAGCTCGTTCTTCCACCGGCCCAGCTCGAACAGCTCCAGCAGCTCGTCGATGCGGCGTTCCACGACCGCACCCTGCTGGCCGTAGAGCGCCGCGGCAAAGCGAAGGAACTCCGCGCCGGTCAGCTTGTCGTAGACGAAGGGCCGGTCGGGAATGAAGCCGAGTCGCGCCTTGGCTTCGAGGGGCCTGCGGTTGATGTCGATGCCGCCGATTTCCACCGAACCGCTGGTCGGCCGGAGAATGCCCGCGATCATTCGGAACGTGGTCGTTTTTCCGGCGCCGTTGGGGCCGAGAAATCCGAACAGCTCCCCACTGGGCACGTCGAGGTCGATTCTGTCCACCGCGGTGAACCGGCCGTAGCGTTTGGTGAGCTGGTGCAGTCGGATCACGCAATCCTCCGTACAATGGCTTCCACCGCGGCGCGATCGGCGTCGCGTTCCACGACGATGTGGAGCTCAGTGGGACATCCCGTCGACGCCGCGGGGAAGGTCTCGGCGAGCAGGGTCACGGCCTCTTCCAGCGTCAGCAGGCCGGAATCCACGCCTATTAGTGGAGTGGCGATGGTTCCCAGCTCCCAGTCGGTCGCCCGCTGCCAGGCGGAAACCAGGGCCCGGCGCACCACCTCGCGACCGGTCTTGGATTCCTGATCCTGGACCACCACGTGGAGCACGAATGGGGCCGCCAGGTCTCCGCTCCCGGTCACCACCGCCGCCCCCGCCTTGAGGGGTCTGACCACCCGCCGCTGCTCGGCAAAACGCGGGCCCGCCTTCTCATCGAGGCTGGCGATGGCGGGGGAGGTCGGGCCCAGGCTCTCGTCGGCCGGGCGCACCACGGCGTCGGCCTGGGTGAGGGCCAGATCCTCGACGATCACGCGGATCACATCCGGGCCAGCTCTCGACAGCGCCGGTACATCTCTTGAGCCTCTTCCGGCAGGCTCAGCCGGTCGAGAACCCGGCCCATGAGCTGGTATGCCTTGGCGTCCGTGGGGGTTATCTGAAGGGCTCGGTCCAGCGCCGCACGGGCGCCGGGAAGATCGCCCAGCTGGTTGAGACAGTCCGCCAGGTAGTAATAGCTCTTGCCGTTGTCCGGCTGGAACTCCAGTGCCCGATGGAAGGAGGCTGCAGCCTCTTGCACCATACCGCGCCGCCACAGCAGCAGGCCAAGCTCGAACTGGGCCGGGGCGTGGGAGGGGTAGAGCCGGAGCACGCGCCGGAGATCGGTCTCGGCTTCCTTATACTGTTGCAGCCGACCCAGAATAGAGCCTCGCAGGACCAGGAATTCAGTCTGGTCGGGACTCCGGCGCAGCCCATCCGAGAGAAGATCAGCGGCATCAGCCGCTTCCTCGAGCCTGTCCAGGAGGTGCGCCAGGTGTAGCCGTGCCTCCACATTTTCGGGTTCCAGCTCCAGCAACTCCCGGTATGGCCGCACCGCAGACCCGGGGAGTGCACCGCTCGCCAGTTCATCCGCCTGCTGCAGGCGCCGCTCCGCCGCGCTCCGATCTCGCGGCGGCGGCGCCGGCGATTTTTCCGCTCCAGCCGACGCACCCGCGAGGACCTCGGGTCGGTCGGGTCCGCTAGTCGGGTCTGGGCGGGCAGGCATGAGCTGGAGTCAGGAGTCTGGGGTTAGGAGTCGGGAGCTACGTCCGATGCGCCGGGTGCTCTATGGTAGACCCCGGTGACTCAAACTGGAAGTGACTGCCGAGCCTCCAACCCTGACTCCCCACTGCCGTCTACCGCCTCCGGTTGACCTGTCTGATAATCTTCGGGTACCTTTCGGGGCTATGGCTCAGGAATTTCTAGTAGTGCGGGGCGCCCGCGAACACAATCTCAAAAATATTTCCGTCGCGATTCCCCGGAATCAGCTCACCGTCATCACCGGGCTGTCCGGTTCGGGCAAGTCTTCCCTGGCGTTCGATACCATTTACGCGGAAGGCCAGCGGCGGTACGTCGAGTCGCTCTCCGCCTACGCCCGCCAGTTCCTCGGCCTGATGGAAAAGCCCGACGTCGACGCCATCGAAGGCCTTTCTCCCGCCATCTCCATCGAGCAGAAGACCACCGGACAGAATCCCCGATCCACGGTGGGGACCGTCACCGAGATCTACGACTATCTGCGTCTGCTCTGGGCTCGCGTGGGGGTGCCTCACTGCCCCAACGACGGGAGCCCGGTCGCCCGTCAGAGCGCCGCCCAGATCGTCGACACGGTGCTGGGCTGGCCCGAAGAGACCCGCATCGAGGTGCTGGCTCCTCTGGTGCGGGGGCGCAAGGGCGAATTTCGCGAGCTGCTGGACGACGTTCGCAAGCGGGGATTTGTCCGGGTGCGGATCGATGGCCAGACTTACGACCTCGGCTCGCTGCCCAGCTTGAATCGGCGGCAGAATCACGATATCGGGATCGTGGTTGACCGCCTGGCGGTGAGGGTCTCGGACCGCAGCCGGCTGAATGACTCGATCGAGACGGCGTTGAAGACCGCAGACGGATTGGTGGAGGTAGTGAAGTACGAGGGAACGGGGGAACGAGGGAATACGGGGGAACCGCGTTCCGTCGTCTTTTCCGAGCGCTTCGCCTGTCCGGTATGCGGGCTCTCCTTGCCGGAGCTGGAGCCCCGCCAGTTCTCCTTCAACTCACCGTTTGGGGTCTGTCCTGATTGCCATGGCCTGGGCACCCGGCGCGACGTGAACGCCGATTTGGTGCTGGGCGATCCCAGCATCTCGATCCTCGAGGGCGTCATCCTGCCCTGGGGTGAGCCGAGCGGATACCTGCGCAAGGTCGTGCTTCCCACCCTGGCCAGGGCGTTCAAGTTCGAGCTTAACGCCCCCTGGAGCGAGCACAGCGACGCCGCGAAACAGGCCCTCCTCCACGGCGCGCCGGGCCGGTTCAAGTTCCAGACCGATGGAGCCCGGGGAAAAGACGAGTACGAGAGCGAATGGGAAGGAGTGCTGCGAAACATCGAGCGGCGCTACCGCGAGTCGACCAGTGATGGGGTTCGCGCCTCGCTCGAGGAGTTCATGATCGAACAGCCCTGCCAGACCTGCGGGGGAAAGCGGCTGAAACCGGAGAGCCTGTCGGTACTGGTCCATGGGGCGAGCATCGGCGATGTGGTGGACCTTCCGGTCGAGCGGGCCATCGAATTCTTCGAGAAGGTCCCTCTGCGCGGGAGCCGTGCGGCCGCCGACAACGGGCGCGCCGGCCTCGACCCTGATATTGCGGGGCCCATCCTGAAGGAGGTGACGGACCGGCTGCGCTTTCTGCGGGATGTCGGTCTGGACTACCTGACGCTGGGGCGGGCCGCAACCTCACTATCCGGAGGCGAGACTCAGCGGATCAGGCTCGCCACACAGATCGGCTCCCGGCTGGTGGGGGTGCTCTACATCCTCGATGAGCCCAGTATCGGCCTGCATCAGCGGGACAACGCGCGCCTGCTTGCGACCTTGCGCGGGCTCCGGGATCTGGGCAACACGGTGATCGTTGTCGAACACGACGAGGAGACCATCCAGGCGGCCGACCATGTGATCGACCTGGGCCCTCGTGCTGGGCGGTTTGGCGGAGAAGTGGTGGCCGAGGGTACGGTCGAAGACATCCGAAGCCATCCGGAGTCGCTTACCGGCCGGTACCTGCGCGACGAGCTGCGCATCCCTGTGCCCGCGGGGCGGCGGGAGGCCCCTCCCGGCCACCGGCTGCGGGTGGTTGGGGCCCGCGCCAACAACCTGAAGGATCTCACCGTCGACATCCCCCTCGGTCTGTTCGTGGCGGTGACGGGGGTTTCCGGGTCGGGTAAATCCACCCTGGTGACGGACATCCTCTATCAGGCGCTGGCGCGGCAGTTCTACCGCGCCAAGGTGGTCCCGGGCACGCACACCCGGATCGAAGGGCTCGATCGGATCGACAAGGTCATCGACATCGATCAGAGCCCCATCGGGCGGACACCACGCTCGAATCCGGCGACATATACCGGTTTGTTCACTCCGATCCGGGAGCTCTTCACCCAGTTACCCGACGCCAAGCTCCGTGGATACGGACCCGGACGGTTCTCCTTCAATGTGAAGGGGGGGCGCTGCGAAGCCTGCCAGGGCGACGGACTGGTGAAGATCGAGATGCACTTTCTGCCGGACGTCTACGTGCCCTGCGAGGTCTGCAAGGGCCGGCGCTATAATCGCGAGACCCTCGAGGTCCGCTATAAAGGGCGCAGTATCGCGGACGTGCTCGACTTGACGGTGGAGGATGCCCTGGAGTTTTTCGCTAACCAGCGGCGGATCGCCGAGAAACTCGAGCTGCTGAACGACGTAGGGCTGGGATACATCCATCTGGGGCAGGCCGCCACCACGTTGTCGGGAGGAGAAGCTCAGCGGGTCAAGCTCGCCACCGAGCTGGCCAAGCGAGACACCGGCCGTACCCTCTACATCCTCGACGAGCCGACCACCGGCCTGCATTTCGAGGATGTGCGGCTCCTGCTCGACGTGTTGCACCGCCTGGTGGATAAGGGAAACAGCATCGTCGTCATCGAGCACAATCTCGACGTGATCAAGACGGCTGACTGGATCATCGATCTGGGGCCCGATGGGGGCGAGCGCGGAGGCCAGGTAGTGGCGGTGGGGACCCCGGAGGAGGTGGCGGAGATCGAGGGGAGTTACACGGGTCAGTTTCTAGAGAGAGTCCTGGGAGACAAGAGTCTAGAGTCTAGAGTCTAGAGTCTTAGCCCCCCGAAGCATCGACCCTCGACTCTCGACTCGCGACTCTTGTCACCCCTTCGTGGGCCCGAAGCTTGGTGCTTTTGCGGCAGGATCGACTTTCAGCCAGATCCACATTCCCGACAGCCCGTGTCCCGGTACACCGCAGAAAATCCGATAGCTCCCGCTCTCCGGCACCGGGAACCGCATGACGTCGGACGCCTCCTGCGGCAGACCCTCCAGGGCCTTGTTGGTATAGGCCCGGGGAATCGCGGGATCAGTGGACGCGTTGGGAAGCGCTCCTTCCCCGGAGATCACCTCTGCGCTGTGCGGCGTTCCGTCCTTGTTGACGAAGTTGATTACCAGGTTCGCCTTGGACGGCACCGTCAGGGTGGACCCGCCGTTGCGAGCACCGTTAAAGGTGAAGGGACCCGCTATGAGGTCGAAGGTCACCGTGTTGGTGGCCGGATCATACGAGAGCCCCTTGCCCTGGGTGGGGGCGGGTGCTGCCGGAGCCGCGCTGGCGGTAGATGAATCCGGCGGAGCCGGGGCCTGAGCCGGCGAATCAGGTGTGCGTGCCGGCGTCTTCCGGCCGGGGTCGATGGAAGGCCGGGGCAAGCCTGCCGGTTTGGGCCGCGGCTTGGCCGGAGTATCCGCTGGCGCTGTAGCCGCGGACACGGACGGGGCTGCCGGCCCGCTGTCAACCGGCGTGGCAGCGGAGTCCGACGGGCTTCGGCTTTCACTGGCGGACGAGGTGGCAATGGGTCGCGCACCATCGTCCTTCTTGTCGCAGGCCGCAAGCGTCATGACCGCCACGCTGGTAAGGAGCAGCGCCGGGTGCAAATGACTGCTGGAGATGACCATGTCTCTCTCGCTGGTCCAATGTATAATCCACGCCTTGCCGAGCGGTGCTGATTTTGCCGGCGGCTCGATGAAGGGATAGCCCGGGGCCCTTCCCATGGCAACGCTCAGACTCTTCGAACCGGCGACCGTCGCCACCTCTACCTGCGGATCTATTCAGTGACCCGACTCGCTCTCAGTTTCCTCGGTCTTCTCGTTCTCCCGGTGTCTGCCCCGGCGCAACAGGCCGACTCGACCCTCCTGTCGGTCCAGCGGATCTACGGCACCCGGGAGTTTCGGAGCCAGGCCTTCGGACCAGCCCGCTGGCTGGGAGACGGCTCCTCCTACACGACGCTGGAGGAGTCTGAGGCAGAACGGGGTCAGAATCTGGTTCGCTATGACTCTGAGCGTGGCACCCGGGAGGTCCTGGTTGCCGCCCGGCAGTTCATTCCTCAGGGCGACAGCCTGCCGCTTCGGGTCGAAGAATATTCCTGGTCGCCCGATACCAGGATGCTGCTGATCTTCACCAACACCCAGCCGGTGTGGCGATTGAACACGCGGGGCGACTACTGGGTTCTGGAGCGGGCGACCGGCCGATTGCACCGGCTCGGCGGCAGCCAGGCCAAGCCCTCCACCCTGATGTTCGCCAAGTTCTCGCCCGACGGCCGAAAGGTGGCCTATGTCCGGGAGAACAACCTGTATGTGGAGGATCTGGCGAGTGGTGCGATCACCCCGCTCACCACCGATGGCTCCAGGGTTCTCATCAACGGCACCTTCGACTGGGTCTACGAAGAAGAACTGATGAATTACCACGCCGATGGCTGGCGCTGGAGCCCGGATGGCCGGAGCATCGCCTATTGGCAGCTCAATGCGGACCAGGTGAAGGACTTCAATCTCATCAACAATACCGACTCATTGTACTCCAGGGTGATCCCGGTCCAGTATCCCAAGGCCGGGGAGTCCAATTCCGCGGCCCGGGTGGGCGTCGTGAGCGTTTCCGGCGGGCCCACCCGCTGGCTCGAGATGGAAGGCGATCCGCGGAACCACTACATCGCCAGAATGGATTGGGCGGCCAGCTCGAACGAAGTGATACTCCAGCGGCTCAACCGGCTGCAGAACACCAACGAGGTCATGCTGGGGGACGCCCGGACCGGGAAGGTACGAACCGTTCTGACGGAACGGGACAGCACCTGGGTGGATGTGGTCGACGACGTCACCTGGCTGAACGACGGGAAGAGCTTCACCTGGGTCAGCGAGCGGGACGGATGGAACCACGCCTACCTCGTCTCCCGAGACGGGAAGTCAGTCCGGCTTGTGACCCGTGGGGCCTTCGATGTGGTGAAGGTGCTGGGCACCGATGAGCGAGGCGGGTGGCTTTACTATCTCGCTTCGCCCGACCAACCCTCCCAGCGCTATTTGTACCGCTCCCGTCTCGACGGTCGCGGCGCGCCGGAGCGGCTTTCACCGCGGGCCGACTCGGGTACCCACGGCTATGACTTCGCCCCCAACTTCCGCTTTGCCCTGGAGACCTACTCCAGCTTCGCCCGCCCGCCGGTGATTCGGCTGGTGCGGCTACCCGGCCACGAGGTTGTCCGGACCCTCGTCGACAACGCGGGGCTGCGCGGCCGCCTGGCCACTCTGCGGAAGGGCACGGTCGAGTTCTTCAGCATCCCGGGCGAGAACGGAGTCAGGCTGCCGGCCCTGCTGATGAAGCCGGCGGACTTCGACTCAACCCGGAAGTATCCGCTTCTCCTTCACGTGTACGGCGGGCCGGGGAAGTCCACCGTGAATGATGAATGGGGCACGTACTATCTGTGGCACCTGATGCTCACTCAGCAGGGCTATATCGTGGCCAGCGTCGACAACCGCGGTACTCCGGCTCCCCTGGGCCGGCCCTGGCGCAAGTCCGTGTATCGGCAGCTGGGCGTGCTGGAAACCCGGGATCAGGCGGCCGCGGCCCGAACGCTGGCCCAGAGACCGTACGTGGATCCTGATCGGATCGGAATCTGGGGGTGGAGTTACGGCGGGTTCATGACTCTCAATAGCCTCTTCCAGCACCCCGGCCTTTTCCGCACCGGCGTCGCGGTCTCTCCGGTGACCCACTGGGGCCTCTACGACAACGTCTATACCGAGCGGTTCAACGGTTTGCCGACGGAGAACAAGGCCGGCTACGATCGCGGGTCGCCGCTGACCTACGTCAACGGGCTCAAGGGAAACCTGCTGCTGATTCATGGCAGCGGCGACGACAACGTCCATTTTCAGAACAGTGAGGTCCTGATCAACGCACTCGTGGCGGCCAACAAGCCGTTCACCCTGATGGAGTATCCCAACCGGACCCATTGTATCTGCCAGGGGAAGAACACCCAGCTTCATCTCTTCGAGCTGGTCACCGGGTACCTGGACCGGAACCTCAAGAGTTCGCCGCCCTCCACGGCGCCGGCAGAGCGCGCCGCGGTGGGTGGGCGATAGCCGTTCTCACCCTCCTTCGGCCTCGACACCGGCGAATGCAGGACAGTCTATCGTGACCTGAACCGGCTTGCCGGTCCCGTCCTTGCCACTGATCTTCAGCCGGCCTCCGGGTCCCTTCGGCAGGATCGAGACCGTCCCGGCGCCGGCGTTCTTTCCTGGGCCTCCTATCTCGATGCGATGCGAGCCGGATCTCGTCTCCAACCACAGTGAGACCTGATCCTTGGCCCCATTCTTTGGCCGCCACAGCGTCAGGCTCAATTGCTTGAGCGCCTCGTCGCCATTCTCGGCGTACTGTACCATCCAGAGCGACGCCGGCACCCCTCGGATCGACGCTTCGGACGCATGTCTACACTCACCACTCCCGTCCGCCCGGTAGCTCCGGCCGCCGGCTTTCGCCTCGATTGTCAGGGAGGGCTGCTCCGGCTGGCCGCGTGGGACGGCAGACGGGCGCCTCTGTGCGGCTGCATTCTCCGAGACGGTGGCCAGCAGGGTCAGTACCGTGACCGCGGCCGCAACACTTCCGTGCATGAATCCTCCTTGGGCTATTGCTCTTACGCGTGTCATCCTCATGGCGAGGTAGGTCCACGGAGTCTAGATTATGGTCTCTGCCAGCGAGGGAAGCCAGATGACCTACGAGGATATTATCGCCCTGCTTGGCTACGCCGGCGGCCATGACCAGGCAGTCCGGATCATGACGACGGCGCAGACCGAAGTCATTGGTATTCCGATGAGTGTGGACACTCATGTGACTGCCCACGAGGTATATCTGCGGCCTACGGGCAGTGATGACATGGAGATAGCTGTCTCGCTGGCCGCCATCGAGACGGTGGAGCTGGTCTAACCCCTTCCGATAGACCCGAAACGATGATCGTTTCGTTGTGAAACAAATGGGGGGCTCGGCCCGTACCTCAGGGTCGAGGGAGGAATGGTCTGCACCGGGGTCGGAGAACGAAGACGGAATGGACGTGGAAGGAATACTCGCAATCATCCTGATTTTCGGAGGAGGGACCCTCTTCCTCCTCTCCATTAGCCCGGTGGGTAAGGCGCTAGCGGACCGCCTGCGCGGGAATGTGGAGCCGATGCAGGATCCGGAGCTGCTGGCCGAGGTGGACGCCCTTCGGCAGGAGGTGGCGGAGCTCCATGAGCGGGTAGACTTCGCCGAAAGGATTCTGATGAAAACCCAGGATCGCCATGAGCTCACTCAGGGAGAGGGCTCCGGATGATGCTCCAGATCCCGGTTCCGCCGGTGCCGCCCACCCCCCCGTTTGATCCCAATTTGATCTTTATGGAGGGCGGCCCGCCTCTGGTACTGATGATCGTACTGGCCGCGCTCACCGCGACGGTAATCATCCTGTGGCCGATCATGCGGGCGTTCGGCCGCCGCCTGGAGGGCAGGGGCAACACCGACCCTGCCGTCAAAGCGGAATTCGAGCATCTTCACGCGCGCCTGGGAGAGGTGGATGCCCTCCGGCAGGAGGTGGCAGAGCTCCACGAGCGGGTCGACTTCGCCGAGCGCATGCTGATGCAGAGCCATGAGCGCCCCGAATTGGGGAAGGGACAGGGCGCCGGATGATGCTGGCTCAAGACCCGGTCCACTCGCAGCCGGGCATAGCGTTTGTGATCGCCATGCTGACGGCGATCACGATCATCCTGGGGCCCCTCACCTGGGCCCTCGCCCGTCGCCTGGGACGCAAGGTAGACCCCGATTCCGCTCTCCGGTCAGAGGTGGAGCAGCTGCACGCCCGTCTGGCCGAGGTGGATTCGCTTCACGCTCGGCTGCTGGAGCTGGAGGAGCGGGTGGACTTCACCGAGCGACTCCTGGCCCAGGCCCAGCAACCGGCCCGCCTCGGCGCCACTCCTGAAGAGGGCGGCCGATGACCCCACCTGGCGAGCTCGCGATGTTTCTGGCGATCGGAGCTGCAGCGGTCGGCCTACTGTTCGGTCCTGTCGGCTCGGCGCTCGCCCGGCGGATCGTCGGTCGCCCCGAACCGAATGATGCCCTTGCTGAGATCGAAGAGATTCGCACGCGCGTGACGGACGAGGCGGACGACCTCAGAAATCGGTTGGCGGAGGTCGAGGAACGGTTAGATTTCGCCGAGCGGCTCCTGGCGCACGGCAGACAGACGGACCAGTTGCCCGATGGAGCGCATCGATGATTACCCGAGAAGACATCCACTCCTGGCTCGACCGGCTCGATGGCGGCGGTCTGGCCGTAAGCGAGGTCGAGCCCAACCTGTGGCTGGCCCGAACACCCGACGATGCCGAGGTGGTGGTCCATTACGCACCGCCGGTGGTCATCCTCCGGGTTCGGGTGATGGAGCTGCCGGCCAACGGGCCGCGGCGAGGCGAGCTCTTCCGCCAGCTGCTGGAGTACAATGCGCGCGAGCTGGTGCACGGGTCCTACGGTCTGGAAGGCGACCACGTGGTGCTCACCGACACGCTCGAGCTGGAAAACCTCGACTACAACGAGTTCGAGGCCAGCTTCGACTCGGTCACGCTGGCGTTGGCTTCGCACCTCAGCGCGCTCGCGCCCTACCGGGAAAGGTGAAGCGTCATGGGACTCTTTGATCGTCTTTCCACGATGCTGCGGTCGAACATCAACGATCTCATCTCCCGGGCGGAAAACCCCGAGAAGATGCTGAATCAGCTGATTCTCGATATGAAGACCCAGCTGGCCAAGGCCAAGCAGCAGGTGGCCTCGGCCATCGCCGATGAGAGGAAGCTTCAAAGCGATGCCGAAGCGCTGAAGAAGCAGGCGGAGGACTGGGAGCGGCGGGCGATGATGGCGGTGCAGGAGAACAGGGATGATCTGGCCAAGCAGGCCCTGGCCCGCTACAACGAGCATCTTCAGTCGGCCCAGCAGCTTCAGGAGACCTGGCTGCGCCATAAGGCCGAGACCGACCAGCTCAAGCTTTCGCTCCGGCAACTCAACGACAAGATCGAGGAGGCCAAGCGCAAGAAGAACATCCTGGTCGCGCGCTCCAAGCGGGCCGAGGCGCAGCAGCGGATCCAGGAAACGATGTCGGGGCTGTCGGACAAGAGCGCCTTCGAATCGTTCGAGCGAATGGCGGAAAAGATCGAGGCCACCGAGCGTAAGGCGCTCGCGGCGGCGGAGTTGAACGAAGAGGTCTCGGGCGACCTGCTGGCCCGGCAGTTCGAGGTGCTGGAGTACAAGGGGAGCTCCGACCAGCAGCTCATCGAGCTGAAGACGAAGATGGGCATCCTGAGCCCGGGCCGCGGCAAGGACTCGAAGCAGCTGGGGAAAGGCCGGGAGGATGTACGTGACGCCGAGCTGATCGAGGAGGGGGACGAAGGGAAGGCACGTTGACCCATTCGGCAGACACAGAACGGCGGCGAGGGTTCCCACTGGGGTGGGTGCTCCTCGCCGTCATTGTTGCGGCGCTCGCCATTCGCACCATCGACGTCCTGTTGGTGGTGTTCCTGGCAGTGATCCTCGCTATCTACCTCGATGCCGTCTCCGGCGTCCTGCAGCGCCGGCTTGATATTCCGCCCTCTGTGAGCCTCGGCGCGGCCCTGGTGCTCACCGTCGGGGCGCTGGTTGGGGTGGTGTTCCTCATCGCTCCCGCCGTGACCAGCCAGGTGCAGGACTTCATTGCCAACCTTCCGAAGTTCCTGAGCGACCTCGATCAGAGCATAAACCGCCTCTTCCGGAGCATCCCAGTGCTGCGGCGAGGCGTGACCGAGGGAGGCTCGCCTGGGCTGCTGGCTACGTCGCTCAATGAGATATTTGGAGTTCTGCGGGGAGCACTGGTGCCGTATCTCAAAGGAGGGGTTGAGCTCATCATCATGGGTGTGAGCGTATTCGTCATGGCGCTCTACCTGGCCAGGCACCCGGGGATCTATCTGGATGGCTTGGTTGCGCTGGTCCCTCCGTCCCAGCGACGGCTTGCGCGCCTGATCCTCTTAGACCTCAAAGTGACCCTCAGGGCCTGGGTAGTGGGACAGATCATCGCGATGGTGCTGCTGGCCGCGCTCACGACGCTCGGACTCTGGCTGCTCGGGATTCCCTACTTCCTCGCATTCGGGGTGTTCGCCGGCGTAGCCGCCATCGTGCCCTTCTTCGGAACCCTACTCTCAACCCTGGTTCCGGCGCTTTTTGCCCTGGGGCTGTTTGGCCTTCCGAAGGCCCTGGCCGTTGCGGCACTTGGCATCGGGGTCCACCTCATCGAGGCCAACTTCGTCGCGCCGGTGGTGATGGAACGGCAGGTGAATCTCCCCCCAGTCATCACCATTGCGGGCGTCCTGCTGATCGGGAAGCTCTTTGGACTCGCTGGCCTCATCGTGGCTGTTCCCATCCTGGCCTTCGTGATGGTACTGATCCGCCATATACTCCTGGGTGAGGTGTATGGCGACCCCATCAGCGAGGTAAAGCCGAGCGGCACCGTGCCGATCAAAGCCGAACCCACCATTACCACTCAGCCTGTCACCCCCTAGAGCTCGATGACCGCTCCACGTTTCCTGATCCTGGCCGACGGCGACTTCGGCCCGATGACCTCCAAGACTGCCAATTCCGTGATTCGGTATCTCCCGGATCGCACCGTCGGCGTAATCGACCGCCGCCTCGCCGGCATGACCGCCGGCGACGTGCTGGGGTTCGGTGGTGAAATTCCGGTGGTCGGCTCGATGCGCGAAGGACTGGCCCTCGGCCCCAGCGCGGTGCTGGTGGGCATCGCTCCCCAGGGGGGCCGCCTGCCGGACGAGTGGCGCGGCTGGCTGGCGGAAGCGCTCGATGGGGGCTGCGACCTCTGGAGCGGACTGCACACTTTCCTGGGCGACGACCCGGTGCTTGCAGCCAAGGCCAAGGCGAACGGACGCAGGATACTCGACCTGCGACGACCTCCAGCCGATCTCCCGGTGGCGTCCGGGTTGGCCAAGACGGTCGAGCCCTATGTCGTGCTGACGGTCGGAACCGACTGCAACGTCGGAAAAATGACCGCCCAGCTCCAGCTTGCCCGAGAGCTCAACGCCGGCGGGCTTCGCACCCGGTTCGTTCCCACCGGGCAGACCGGCATCATGATCGAAGGCTGGGGGATCGCCGTCGATGCCGTGATCTCCGACTTCGTCGCGGGTGCCGCGGAGCGGCTGGTCCTGCAAGGCGCCGAGGAAGCCGATGTGGTTCTGGTGGAAGGGCAGGGAAGCATCAATCATCCGGGCTACTCGGCCGTCACGCTCGGGCTGCTGCACGGCTCCTGTCCAGATGCCCTCATCCTGTGCCATCAATCGAGCCGGGAATACATCGGGGACTACCGGGAAGCGGCCTGGCTTCGAATTCCCCCGTTGAGCGAGTACATCCGGCTGTATGAGTCCATCGGTTCGAGCGTCCACCCGACCCGGGTCATCGGTATCTCGCTCAACACCTACGACCTGAGCGACGAGGCTGCGCGGCGCGCGTGTGAGGCAGCCACCCGTGAGACGGGACTGCCGGCCACCGATCCGGTCCGATTCGATGCTTTGCCGTTGCTCGAGGCTGTGCGCAACGGCCGACAGGCCTATCTGAGTGGCCGTAGCAGGGAGGCGTTCGGTGAAGGGGCGGAAGGCGAAGAGGCGGTGAAGACGCAAGGGTAGCGCGAAGGCTATCTCGGTTGATACACGACACAACTTCCGCTGACCTGCACGCCCTCCTCCAGGAAGAGGGCGAGCACTTCCTCAGGAGAGTCTTTTCCTACCGGAACCAGAAACCCGCGGGTGGTGCTCCGCAGCCCGGGGAACAATCCTTCCAAGCGATCCAGCCCCGGTAGATAGGGTGTGGCCGTGACAATTTGGAGGGCACGCCACTCGATCACGGCCTCAGATGCCAGTACGACTGTGCGGTCCCCTTCGCGAAGGGCGACGTCCCCACAGCGCCCCAACAGAAAGCCGAGATCGGAACTGGCGAGCACCGTTCGCGAGTCATGCGGCACCCGGCGAACGTGGAGCCGGGAGATGCTGCCTCGTATCCAGGCGCCGAGTTGCCTGGGCGGACGAGCGAACGCGAGGAGCTCGCTGAGCGGGACATCGGGTGAGAGAGGGAGTGGAGGGCCATGGAACATTGGTCAGGATGGGCCCTGACCTGTCGTGTCGCATCATCCTTTCCGTGCTCGGGTGATCGGAATACCAACGGCCGGTTTCCCTTTCGACCTCTTCCGCCGCTTCATCTACCCCGACTTCTCCTTCCGCCTCCTCAGCTACCGCCTTAACGTTAGGACTCGACGGGCGCAAATCTGGACGGCCAAGCTGCGTTATTCCCGGGAGTTACCGTGCACTTGCTGGCTTCGCTCAGTGACATAATCGATCGCATCAGCGAGATCCTGAGGCTCGACCGCGAGGGCGTCGTCCGGGCAACGTTCCGGGTCTTGGGCATCTGGATACTGGCGTGGTTTGCCCTCCGGGTCGTGCGGTTGACCGCTGAGCGGATCGAGAAATCGGTTGATGACGGTGACGATTCCGTTACCACGCTCCGGGAAAAGCGCGGCCGCACGATATCGCAGTTACTCCGCAGCGTGGGCCGGGTCGTGATCATCACCCTCGCTGTTCTGCTGACGTTCAATGTGTTCATCAACATCGCCCCCATCCTTGCCGGCGCGGGAATCCTCGGACTGGCGGTCTCGTTCGGAGCCCAAAGCTTGGTCAGGGACGTCATCTCGGGCTTCTTCTTTCTGGTCGAAAACCAGTTTGCCGTGGGCGACGTGATCGAGGCGGGGGGGAAGGGCGGGGTGGTGGAGAAGATGACGCTCCGGGTGGTGGTGCTTCGCGATCTCGACGGGTCGCTGCACATCATTCCGAACGGCGAGATCAAAGTGGTCAGCAACAAGACCCGCGGGTGGTCTCGTGCGGTGGTCGACATCAGTGTGCCGCACACCGAGGATCTGGACCGGGCCCTGGCAGTGGTCCGGGACGAGGCTGCCAGGTTCTCGACCGATCCGAGCTGGGGGGTCCAGCTGGACGGGCCGGTCGAAGTGCTCGGAGTCGAGTCCCTGACGGACCACTCAGTGGTGATCCGAACCCTGCTCAAGACCCAGCCGGGCTCGCAATGGTCGGTGGCCCGCGAGTTTCGTCGGCGGCTCAAGAACCGGTTCTCCCGGGAGACGATTGACTCACCCTACCAGCAGAGGCGGGTGCAGGTGACGGTTCGGGGTGGTCCCGAAGGCGAGGGCATTGCGGCCGCAGCCAACGCAGGGGCCGCCGGCGCATGACCTTCCGGCTCTACAACACGCTGAGTCGCCAGATCGAGACCTTCGAGCCACTCCAAGCCGGGAAGGTCTCGCTCTATACCTGCGGCCCCACCGTCTACAACTACGCCCACATCGGAAACTTTCGGACCTTTCTCTTCGAAGACCTGCTCCGCCGCTGGCTGGAGGAGATCGGGTACGAGGTCTTCCACGTCATGAATCTGACCGACGTGGACGACAAGACGATCAACGGGGCCACGGCCGCAGGCGTGCCGCTTCGGCGGTACGTCCAGGATTACATCGACGCCTTCCACGAGGACCGGCAGTACCTCCGGATCAAGGACGCCTCGGTCTACCCTCGGGCCACCGATTTCATCCCCGCGATGATCCGACTGGTCGAAGCTCTGCTGGCCCGGGGTGTGGCGTACCGGGGTGAAGATGGCTCGGTGTACTTCGCCATCCGGAAGTTCCCGGCTTACGGGCGGCTCTCGAGACTGGATACCCGGGAGCTCAAGGCGGGTGCGAGCGAACGAGTCGCCAGCGACGAGTACACCAAGGAGGACGTGCGGGATTTCGCCATCTGGAAGGCGGCGCGGCCGGAGGACGAGAAAGTCGAGGCCGCCTGGGACGCCCCATTTGGCCGGGGCCGGCCAGGGTGGCACCTCGAATGCTCCGCCATGGCGCTGGAGTTGATCGGCACGCATCTCGGCACCGACGTGCTGGACATCCATGCTGGCGGGGTGGATCTGATCTTCCCGCATCACGAGGACGAGATTGCTCAGAGCTGCGCCGTTACCGGGAAGGATCTGTTCGCCCGCTACTGGGCCCATGGGGAGTTCCTGAATATCCGGGGCGAAAAGATGTCGAAGCGGTTCGGGAACATCACCACACCGCGCGATCTCCGGGAGGATGGAGTGGATGCCGGCGCAATCCGCCTGCTGATGTTTCAGACCCATTATCGCCAGCAGCTGGACCTGACGGACGAGGGTCTCGGTGCGGCTCAGGAAGCCTCCCGCAGGCTGGGCGAGTTTCAGAACCGGATGCAGAAGGAACGAGCAGGCTCCGACTCACCCCGACTGGCGGAGTCGTCCGAGCGCCTCAGCCGCGATCTGGCCGATGCGCTCAATGATGACCTGAATGCTCCCCGTGCGGTGGCGGCAATGTTTACATTCATGAACGAAGGGCACGCCGCCATCGATGCGGGTGAGAAGGTGGGACCGGTTTCGATGTCCGCCTGGGAGAAGGCGGAGCGAGTTCTGGGTGTGACCAGCAAGGTCACGGTCATGAAAGTGAAAGCCGGGGGAGACGTCGAGTCAGGGCAGCTGTCGGAGACGCCGCCTGCCGATGCGGCGGCCGCCGAGGCCTGGGCCCGAAATTGGGCGACGAGGCGGGCTCGGTCGAAATCGGCCCGAGATTACGGGGAGGCCGACCGGATCCGGACGCTTCTCGGCCAGCACGGATTCCAGGTCCGGGACTCGAGAGATGGCTCGATTGAAGTAGTGCGGACCGCGGTGCCCAAGGGCTAGCCCGTTGACTCCCACCAAACCGGCCCTTATCTACAAATTCGACATTCACCCCTTGCGGCTGACGTAGCTCAATTGGTAGAGCAGCTGATTTGTAATCAGCAGGTTAGGGGTTCGATTCCCCTCGTCAGCTCGGTGGTGTGACCGGCAGAGAATATTCCCACCGCATCCCCTTGCACAACTCTTTATGCACCACTATCATACCGGTCTGTCTTTTTTCGGGAATTCCGAGCGGCACCTATCCAAGTGATTGGTTGTCAGCGTTTTACGGGCACGTTGCCCTTTCGTTGGCTCGGAGCGCCGACACCCCATGAAGTCGAAACGGACCCCGCTTCTTGCCGGCGGGGTTCTGTCTCAGATGAGGGCTGGGTGACGGCTCGGTGGGGTGACCGAGTGGCTAATGGTAGCAGACTGTAAATCTGCCGGGCTAACGCCCTACGTAGGTTCGAATCCTACCCCCACCACTCAGGCGGACGGACGGACAGACGGACGGGCGGACGGAAAGAAGATTTGGTCGCGGATCGCGTCGGAGTAACGGCTGTCGGTGAGAGGAACCGTCCGACTGCCCGCCTGTCCGACCGTCCGCGCGCGGGTGTAGCTCAGTTGGTAGAGCATCAGCCTTCCAAGCTGAGGGTCGCGGGTTCGAGTCCCGTCGCCCGCTTTGTCGCTCGCGTAGCTCAGTTGGTAGAGCGCATCCTTGGTAAGGATGAGGTCCGCGGTTCAATCCCGCGCGCGAGCTTGGTGGGATGCTATGAGGGCCTGGAGCTATGGGCCACGCCGTTCGACGAACAGCCCATAGCACCATAGACCCATAGCGACTCAGGAACTTCTTAGACACCGGGGATCAGAGGACGCATGGCGAAAGCCAAATTTGAGCGTACCAAGCCGCATGTGAACGTGGGGACGATCGGGCACGTGGACCACGGGAAGACGACGTTGACGGCGGCGATCACGGCGATCCAGGCGAAGAAGGGGCTGGCGCAGTTTACGGCGTACGACCAGATCGACAAGGCGCCGGAGGAGCGGGAGCGGGGGATCACGATCGCGACGGCGCACGTGGAGTACGAGAGTGCCAAGCGGCACTACGCCCACGTGGACTGCCCGGGGCACGCCGACTACGTGAAGAACATGATCACGGGGGCGGCCCAGATGGATGGGGCGATCCTGGTGGTGAGTGCGGCGGATGGGCCGATGCCGCAGACCCGGGAGCACATCCTGCTGGCCAAGCAGGTGAACGTGCCCTACATCGTGGTGTTCATGAACAAGGTGGACATGGTGGACGACCCGGAGCTGCTGGAGCTGGTGGAGCTGGAGGTGCGGGAGCTGTTGAGCAGCTACGACTTCCCGGGGGACGATACCCCGATCATCCAGGGGTCGGCCTTGCAGGCGCTGGAGTCGGGCGACCCCAACAGCGAGCAGGGGAAGAAGATCCAGGAGCTGCTGGACGCGCTGGACAGCTATATCCCCCAGCCCAAGCGGGAGATCGACAAGCCGTTCCTGATGCCGGTGGAGGACGTGTTCTCGATTACGGGCCGGGGCACGGTGGCGACGGGGCGGATCGAGCGGGGGGTGGTGAAGGTGGGGGAGGAAGTGGCGCTGGTGGGGTTTGGGGCCACGAAGAAGACGGTGGTGACGGGGGTGGAGATGTTCCGCAAGCTGCTGGACCAGGGGGAGGCGGGGGACAACGTGGGGCTCCTGCTGCGGGGCATCGAGAAGAACGAGATCGAGCGGGGGATGGTGCTGGCCAAGCCGGGGAGCATCACGCCGCACCATCATTTCGAGGCCGAGGTGTACGTGCTGACCAAGGAAGAGGGGGGCCGGCACACGCCGTTCTTCAAGGGGTACCGGCCCCAGTTCTTCTTCCGGACCACCGACGTGACCGGGAGCTGCGAGCTGCCGGCGGGGGTGGAGATGGTGATGCCGGGGGACAACGTGCAGATGACGATCGAGCTGATCACCCCGATCGCGATGGACGAGGGGCTGCGCTTTGCCATCCGCGAGGGCGGCCGCACCGTGGGCGCCGGCGTGGTCACCAAGATCCTGAAGTAGTCGAGAGCTCACGAGTCTGGAGTCAGGGGTTCAATGTTCACCTCGACTCGCGACTCGCGACTCGTGACTTCTGACTGAGAATAGAGATGCCGAGAGACAAGATCATCCTAGAGTGCACCGAGTGCAAAAACCGCAACTTCTTTACCGATAAGAACAAGCGGAAGCACCCGGAGCGGGTGGAGCGGCGGAAGTACTGCCCCCACTGCGATTCGCATAAGCCGCACAAAGAGTCCAAGTAGCATGGATAGCGTGCAGGTCAGGCAGTCGTCGAACAAGCTGACCGGCTGGTTCCACCGGACCTCGTGTTTTCTGGTCTCGGTACGAGACGAGCTGAAGAAGGTCACCTGGCCCACCCGGCCCGAGCTGATCAAGGCCACCCGCATGATCGTCGTGCTGTCGATCGTGCTGGGACTGATGATCGGCCTGCATGGACTGGCTGCTCCAGGCTGATTCTCGTCGAGGGAGTCGCGCGGCTCGCGCGGTAGGGATATGGAATACCGCTGGTACGCGATTCAGACAACCGCCGGCCACGAGAACAAGGTTCGGGGACTGCTGCAGCGACGGATCGAGGAGGATCCTCGTCCGGCCGACACAAAGCTGATCCGCCAGGCCCTGGTCCCGGTCCAGGAAGTGATCGAGATCAAGAACGGCAAGAAGGTCAAGGTGGAGCGGAAGCTCTATCCGGGCTACGTCCTGGTCGAGATGGGGATGAGCCAGGAGGCGCTCCACGTCGTCAACAGCATTCAGGGCGTGATCAAGTTCGTGGGCACCGGCAAGATGCCCCAGCCGCTCCGGCAGGACGAGGTGAACCGCCTGCTCGGCATCGCCGAGGCGGTGGCGGAGGCCGAGCCGAAGGAGGAGATCCCGTTCTTGATCGGCCAGGTCGTCGAGATCACCGAAGGGCCGTTCTCCGACTTCAGCGGCACGGTCGAAGAGGTGCTCAGCGACAAGGGCAAGGTGCGGGTCTCGGTGAGCTTGTTCGGGCGGCCGACGGCAGTGGAGCTGGATTATTTGCAGCTGAGGGGGCACTAGGCGGAACGATTGAACGAGGGGACGATGGAAGGTTCTTTCCCTCGTACCCGCGTTCCCCCGTTCCTCCCCGCCACCACACGGGTCATTGTGGGAGTCGCCCCTGAAGGGCAGACGCTACAGGAGAAGAGATGGCAAAGAAGATCAACGCGATGGTCAAACTGCAGTGCCCGGCCGGTGCGGCCACGCCCGCGCCGCCGGTGGGGACCGCGCTGGGTCCTCATGGCGTGAACATCATGGAGTTCGTGAAGCAGTTCAACGCCCGGACCCAGAGTCAGAGCGGAATGGTCATTCCGGTCGTGGTCACGATCTTCGCAGACCGGACCTTCACCTTCATCACCAAGACCCCGCCCGCGCCCAACCTCCTCTTGAAGGAGGCCGGGGTCGAGAAGGGCAGTGGTCAGCCGAACCGCATCAAGGTCGGCAAGGTCACCCGGGCTCAGGTCAAGAAGATCGCCGAAATCAAGATGGCCGACCTCAACGCCACCGATCTGGACAGCGCCATGCGCATGATCGCCGGCACGGCCCGCTCCATGGGGTTGGAGGTGGGCGACTGATGCGTACTCACGGCAAGAAGTTCGAGGCTGCGGTCGCCAAGGTCGACCGGATGCGGGAGTACCCCATCCCCGACGCCGTCGCGCTGGTAAAAGGATCGTCCTTCGCCAAGTTCGACGAGACGGTGGATGTCGCGGTCAACCTCGGTGTGGATCCCCGGCACGCGGACCAGGTGGTGCGGGGGACCGTGGTCCTGCCGCACGGAACCGGAAAGTCGGTTCGTGTGTTAGTGATAACCCAGGGCGACCGGGTGCGCGACGCGGAGGCTGCCGGGGCCGATTTCGTCGGGATCGAGTACATCCAGAAGATCAAAGAGGGCTGGCTCGAGTGCGATGTCATCGTTGCCACCCCTGACGTCATGGGTCAGCTCGGTGCCCTCGGCAAGGTGCTCGGCCCCCGCGGCCTGATGCCCAACCCCAAGGCCGGCACGGTGACCATGGACGTGACCAAGGCCGTCCGGGAGATCAAGGCCGGCAAGATCGAGTTCCGGGTAGACAAGACCGGAAACGTGCACGCTCCGGTGGGCAAAGTCTCATTCTCCGCTCCCCAGCTGGCGGACAACGTCCAGGCGTTCATGGACACCATCGCGCGGGCCAAGCCCGCCGCGGCCAAGGGCACCTACATCCGGTCGGCCACGGTCTCCAGCACCATGGGACCGGGCGTTCGGCTCGAGACGGCGGTGTACCGATGAACAAGACCGAGCGGCAGGACGCGGTGCAGAGCCTGACCGAGCAGTTCAAGGCCTCGCCCAACATCTATGTAACCGATTTCACCGGCCTCAACGTGCTGCGGATGACCGAGTTCCGCCGCCGGCTGCGGGCTGCCGGCGTCTCCTACATCGTGGTCAAGAACACCCTGGCCCAGCGGGCCCTGGCGGCAAACTCGGTCTCGGTGCTGGACGATCATCTGGCCGGTCCGACCGGCCTGGTGCTGGCAGGCAAGGACCCGGTGGCCGCGGCCAAGGTGCTCACCGAGTTCGCCAGGGAGTTCGAGAAGCCCACGATCAAGATCGGCCTGGTCGACGGCCGGCCGGTCACGTCGGATCAGGTCAAGCGGCTGGCGAGCCTGCCGCCCAAGCAGGTGCTGCTTTCGCAGTTGGCGGGTGCCATGCAGGCCCCGATGGCGCAGTTCGCCGGTGTCATGAACGGAGTTCTGTACGAGATGGTCGGCGCCCTCGAGGCGCTTCGCGCACAGCGTTCGTAACTATCATCCGGATTGAGAGAGAGAACATCGATGCCCACCACTACGCTGAGTAACGAAGAGATCCTCGAGGCGATCGGCAACAAGACCGTTGTCGAGCTGGCGGACCTGATCGAGGCGTTCAAGAGCAAGTTCAACGTCACGATCGCGGCTGCCGCGGCCGCGCCCGCCGGCGGTGCCGGTGGCGGTGGAGCAGCGCCCGCCGCGGCGGCTGAAGAGAAGACCGAGTGGACGGTTGCCCTCAAGGAGGGCGGTCGCCAACAAGATCAAGGTCATCAAGGTGGTCCGCGAGATCACCAGCCTGGGTCTGAAGGAAGCCAAGGATGCGGTGGACAACGTCCCCAGCAACATCAAGGAGGGCGTGTCCAAAGCGGAGGCCGAGGAAATCAAGAAGAAGCTGGAGGAGCAGGGCGCTGTCGTCGAACTGAAATAGGGGGGGCCGCAGGTCTCAGGTCTCAAGTCTCAGGTCTACTCCGACCTGAGCCCTGAGACCTGAGACCTGAGACTCGAAACCCCTATTTCAGTGAGACGAATGAACGCTCATAGCTCCGTAAGATTCCCGTATCTGCCGAGCCCCGTAGCCACCCCGCTTCGTCGGGGGATTCGTGCTGGGGCCATTTGTGTTGCGTGAGAGCGAGTGAAAATGCCTGAGACCCGATCGGTAATCACGTTCAGCAAGCGCGAGGGCGGCATGCCGATGCCGCACCTCCTCGACATCCAGACGGCGGCGTTCCAGACGCTGCTCGTGCCGGACGACGTCAACGGTGCCCGCCAGGATGTCTCCCTGGAGCGGGTGTTCCGGGACCTCTTCCCCATCACGGACGTCAACGAGAAATACAAGCTGGAGTTCCTGGGCTACGCCCTCGGCGAGGCCAAGTACTCGGTCGAAGAGTGCGTGGAGCGCGACATGACCTATGCCGCGCCGCTCAAGGCCAAGCTCCGCCTCGACGTCTACGAGGAAGTGGAGGGCCAGAAGCGGCTCAAGAATGCCATCGAGAAGGAGGTCTACCTGGGCGAGCTGCCCATCATGACCCCGCTCGGGACGTTCGTGATCAACGGCGCGGAGCGGGTCGTGGTGAGCCAGCTCCACCGCTCGCCCGGCGTGGTGTTCGAGGAGGACACCCACCCCAACGGCCAGCGGCTCTTTTCGGCGCGGATCATTCCGTTCCGGGGCTCGTGGGTTGAGTTCACGATCGACATCCACGACGTGATCTACGTCCATATCGACAAGAAGAAGAAGTTCCCGGCCACGGCGCTGCTGCGCGCCTTCGGCCACGGGAACAACGCCGACATCCTGAAGCTCTTCTTCGCCACGAAGGAGCTGAACATCACCGGCAAGCTCGAGGGCCGGCAGGAGAAGCGTGAGGTCATCGGATCGCTGCTGGCGGTGGACGTGCCGAACCCGGAGGACAAGGGGGGCGAGCCGCTGGGCCTGGTGGGCGACGAGCTCACCCAGGAGCGGCTGAACGAGATGCGCCACAAGGGCGTCAAGAGCGTCACCGTCTTTGCCGGCTACACCACCCTGGACGTCCGGGAGGAGGAGCAGCCGACCTCGACCCGCGACCGGCAGAATCACCTGCTGGCCTTTGACGTCGCCGATCCGGAGACCGGAGAGGTGCTGGCCGAGGGTGGCGCCGAGCTGACCGATGCGCTGCGGAAGCGGCTGATCAAGGCGGGCGTGCACAAGGTGGAGGTCCTGCTCCCGCACGGGCGCTCGGAGTCTCCGCTGATCAAGAACACCCTGGCCAAGGACCCGACCCACAGCGAGGCCGAGGCCCTGGAGCAGATCTATGCGCTGCTTCGGCCGGGTGACGCGCCCAACCTCGAGACCGCGCGGCAGCAGCTCCAGAAGCTGTTCTTCAACCCCAAGCGGTACGATCTCGGACGGGTGGGTCGCTACAAGATCAACCAGCGGTTGAAGACCAAAACCGATCCGAACCATACGGTGCTGACCGAGGACGATTTCGTGGCGATCATCCGCTACCTGATCGACCTGCACGACGGCCGCGGGTTCACCGACGACATCGATCACCTGGGCAACCGCCGTATCCGGTCGGTCGGCGAGCTGATCGCCAACCAGTTCTCGGTCGGCCTGTCGCGCATGGCCAGGCTGGTCAAGGAGCGGATGAGCATCAACTCCGATCCGGAGAAGATCTCGCTGGACGACCTGGTCAACGCCCGCACCGTGAGCGCGGTCATCCAGGCGTTCTTCGGCTCGTCCCAGCTCTCCCAGTTCATGGACCAGACCAACCCGCTGGCCGAGCTGACCAACAAGCGGCGTTTGTCCGCCCTGGGCCCGGGCGGCCTCACCCGCGAGCGCGCGGGCTTCGAGGTCCGCGACGTCCACTACTCGCAGTACGGCCGGATGTGTCCGATCGAGACCCCGGAAGGTCCGAACATCGGCCTGATTACGAGCCTTTCGACCTACGCCCGGATCAACGACCTCGGGTTCATCGAGACCCCGTATCGGACGGTGAAGAACGGCAAGGTCACCGACGAGATCCGCTGGCTGTCGGCCAGCGACGAAGAGGATTACGCGGTGGCGCAGGCCAACGCGCCGTTGAACCCGGATGGGACCTTCGCGGAGCAGCTGGTGCTGAGCCGCAAGGGGGACGACTACCCGTTGCTTCCACCCGACCGGATCGAGTTCATGGACGTGGCCCCGGAGCAGCTGGTTTCCATCGCCGCGGCGCTGATCCCGTTCCTGGAGCACGACGACGCCAACCGGGCGCTGATGGGCTCCAACATGCAGCGGCAGAGCGTGCCGCTCCTCTTCCCCCAGGCCCCGCTGGTGGGCACCGGGCTGGAGGAAAAGGTGGCCCGTGACTCGGGGGCGGTCATCGTCGCCCGCCGGGCAGGGACGGTCACCCGGGTAACCGCGGACGAGATCATCGTGGATGCGGGGACCAACGGCGGAACGGTGGGGGAGACCCCGCTGGCCCGGCTGCACCAGCACGACCGCTACCGGGTAAAGAAGTTCTGGCGCACCAACCAGGATACCGCCATCAACCAGCGGCCCCTGGTTCAGCTGGGACAGCAGGTGGGCGCCGGCGAGATCATCGCCGACGGCGCGGCCACCGAAGGCGGCGAGCTGGCGCTCGGCAGCAACGTACTGGTGGCGTTCATGCCGTGGTACGGGCACAACTTCGAGGACGCCATCGTCCTCAGCGAGCGACTGGTGAAGGACGACGTCTACTCGTCGATCCACATCCAGGAGCTCGAGCTCCACGTGCGCGACACCAAGCGGGGCCAGGAGGAGATCACCCGGGAAATTCCCAACGTCTCGGACGAGAGCGTGGTCGACCTGGACGAGCGGGGTATCGTGCGGATCGGTGCCCACGTGAAGCCGGGCGACATTCTGGTCGGCAAGATCACGCCGAAGGGCGAGACCGAGCTGTCTCCCGAGGAGAAGCTGCTGACGGCCATCTTCGGCGAGAAGGCCAAGGACGTGAAGGACAGCTCGCTCAAGGTGCCGCCCGGCATGGCCGGCGTGGTCATCGACGTGAAGATCTTCAGCCGGATCGAGGATCAGGTCGTCGAGAAGGACCGCGGCGAGCGTATCGGCGAGGTGCGGCGGATCGAGAACGACGAGAAGGCCCGCATCAGCACGGTCATGCTCGACGAGCTCACCCACCTGCTTACCGGACAGGAAGTAGCGCTGATGCTGAAGGCCGGTACGGTGGAGGAGTACCTCTCCGCCGGGACCAAGCTCACTGCCGCCATCCTGGCCGACGCCGACCTCGGCGAGGTGGACCTGAAGACCCTCCGGGTCGCCAACAAGGCCGCCAACGAGCGGATCCGGGCCGCCATCGACATGGCCGCGCGGGAGCGGGCCAAGGTGGAAGAGAAGGCCGAGGACCAGATCGACAAGATTCTCCAGCCGGACGAGCTGCCTCCGGGCGTCATCCAGCTGGTGAAGGTCTATATCGCAGAGAAGCGGAAGATCTCCGTGGGCGACAAGATGGCCGGCCGCCACGGCAACAAGGGCATCGTTGCCCGGATCGTGCCGGAGGAGGATATGCCGTTCCTTCCCGACGGCAGCCCGGTGGACATCGTGCTCAATCCGCTCGGCGTGCCGAGCCGGATGAACGTGGGTCAGATCCTGGAGACCCACCTGGGCTGGGCCGCCCGGATCCTGGGCTTCGAGGCCAAGACGCCGGTATTCCGAGGCGCCGATGAGGCCGAGATCGGGACTTTGCTCCGGCTGGCCGGCTTCCGCCGGGCCGCCGAAGGTCTCCGGCTCCGCTCCAGACCGCCGGAGATGACGCCCCAAGCCATCACCCGGATGGTTCAGGATCTCAAGAAGGTGGCGCCCAAGGGCGACCGCACGACGCTGGGTGAGTCGGGCATCGGGGTGCTTGGCGCCCGTGCCGCCTCGGCGGAAACCCGCGAGCTGTTCCAGTCGGTTCGCACTTTCATGATCGAAGCCGCCAAGGAGCTGGCGGAGCGGGAGATCGCGCAGAAGCGGCAGGAAGTCGAGTTCCATCGGGCCCAGGGGGAGCGGGACGAGGTGGTTCGCGACGAGAAGGCCGTGGCCAAGGCACTCAAGGACGTGGAAAAGGCCGCGGCGGCGTCGCCGGCAGAGGCGCTGGAGGCCTCGGGCAGGCCGGCGCTGGCAGGACTGCTCGGTCCCAAGGGCGAGGCGGATATCGATGCCGCCGCCGACGAGCTGCTCCGGGCAGCCGGACTCACGCCAGCCGGCAAGGCGCGCCTGCGGGATGGGCGTACCGGTCAGCCATTCGAGGGCGACGTCACGGTCGGCTCGATCTACATGCTGAAGCTGAGCCACCTGGTCGATGACAAGATCCACGCCCGCTCGATCGGCCCGTATTCGCTGGTGACCCAGCAGCCGCTCGCCGGCAAGGCACAGTTCGGCGGTCAGCGGTTCGGAGAGATGGAGGTCTGGGCGCTCGAGGCATATGGCGCGGCCCACGTCCTTCAGGAAATGCTCACGGTCAAATCGGATGACGTGAACGGCCGCAGCAAGGTGTACGAGGCCATCGTGAAGGGGCAGAACCTGCCGGAGCCCGGCATCCCCGAGTCGTTCAACGTCCTTGTGAAGGAACTGCAGGCGCTCGGCCTCAAGGTTACCCTGGGGACCACCGAAGCCAGCGACGAATAGAGGTTCTCCAATGATTGATTTTCGCAGCGGTCGCGAGCCCAAGAGCTCGAGTTTCGACTACATCAGCATCCGTATCGCCGCCCCCGAGGAAATCCGTGGGCCGCGCGATGCCAAGGAGCGTGAGCGCCTGGAGCTTCAGGGGCAGCGCACCTGGTGGTCGTGGGGTGAGGTCACCAAGCCGGAGACGATCAACTATCGGTCGTTCAAGCCGGAGAAGGACGGCCTCTTCTGCGAGCGGATCTTCGGTCCGGTCAAAGACTGGGAATGCCACTGCGGTAAGTACAAGCGGATCCGCTATCGCGGCGTGATCTGCGACCGCTGCGGCGTCGAGGTGACGTTGAGCAAGGTCCGGCGGGAGCGTATGGGCCATATCGAGCTCAGCGTGCCGGTCGCGCACATCTGGTTCTTCAAGACGCTGCCGAGCCCGATGGGCAACCTGATCAACATCACGCTCCGGGACCTCGAGCGGGTCATCTATTACTCGAGCTACATCGTCATCGATCCGGGCAAGCAGGAGGTGGAGGAGAACCAGCTGCTCGACGAGGACGAATACCTCACCCTGCGGGCCAAGGCGCGGGACGAGGGCGATAACACGTTCAAGGCCGACATCGGCGCCCCGGCGGTGCGGGAGCTGCTGGGCCGGCTCGACATCCGGCGTCTGGCCGACGAGCTGCGCTCCGGCGTGGCCACCGAGACCAGCCAGCACCGCAAGAAGCAGATGCTCAAGCGGCTCAAGATCGTGGACGCCTTCCTGTCGTCGGGGGACTCGGGCGACCTGGCGAACGACCCTGCCTGGATGATCCTGGACGTGATTCCGGTCATTCCGCCCGACCTGCGGCCGCTGGTGCCGCTCGACGGCGGGCGCTTTGCCACGTCCGACCTGAACGATCTGTATCGCCGGGTGATCAACCGGAACAACCGGCTCACCAAGCTGATCCAGCATAAGGCGCCCGAGGTCATCCTCCGGAACGAGAAGCGCATGCTTCAGGAGGCGGTGGACGCCCTGTTCGACAACGGCCGCCGGTCGAAGGCCATTCGGGGCCGGGGCAAGCGTCCGCTCAAGAGTCTGTCCGACATGCTGAAAGGCAAGCAGGGCCGGTTCCGCCAGAACCTGCTCGGCAAGCGGGTGGACTACTCGGGCCGCTCGGTCATCGTGGTCGGTCCGGAGCTGCGGCTGCACCAGTGCGGCCTGCCCAAGGCCATGGCGGTCGAGCTGTTCAAGCCGTTCATCATCCACAAGCTGGTGGAGAAGGGCATCGCCGAAACGGTCAAGCGGGCCAAGAAGATCGTCGAGCGGGAGAGCCCGGAGGTCTACGAGATCCTGGAAGAGATCATTCAGGATCACCCGGTCCTCCTCAACCGCGCGCCTACGCTGCACCGGCTGGGCATCCAGGCGTTCGAGCCGGTACTGGTCGAGGGCAAGGCCATCCGGATCCATCCGCTGGTCTGCGCGGCGTTCAACGCCGACTTCGACGGCGACCAGATGGCGGTGCACGTGCCGCTGTCCTTCGAGGCTCAGCTGGAGGCACGCCTCCTGATGATCTCCTCGAACAACGTGCTCAAGCCGTCGGACGGGCGTCCGGTGGCCGAGCCGTCGCAGGACATGGTGCTGGGCAGCTACTTCCTCACCAAGCTGCCGGCCGGCTTCGAGGAGGAGCTGCGCAAGGCCGGGGTTGGAAAGACTGAAGAGACCAGGCTGCGGCTGTGGCAGAAGTGCAAGTATTTCGGCAGCCTGGCCGAGCTGGAGATGGCGCTCCTGAACGGGAGCGTGGGCTACCACACGGCCATCTGCTTCTGGTACATCCCGCCCCGGGAGTCGGACGACGCCACGCCACGCTGGCTCCGGACCACCGTGGGACGGGTGCTGTTCAACAGCATTCTGCCGCGGCGGGTCGTGGCCGAACTGGGCTTCCGCGACGATCTGATGAAGAAGAAGAACCTGTCCGAGCTGGTGCTCCAGAGCTACCGGCGGGCGGGGCTGGCCGATACGGTCACCTTCCTCGACCGGCTCAAGGAGTTCGGCTTCCGCTTCGCCACGATGGGCGGTGTGTCGATCGGGATCGAAGACCTGGAGATTCCGGCCGAGAAGGCGGAACTGCTCACCGAGGCCGATGCCCGGGTGAAGCGGTTCCAGCGGGCCTACAACACCGGCCAGATCACCTTCGGCGAGCGCTACAACAAGGTGATCGACGCCTGGACCCACGCCAACAACGACGTGGCCGAGGCGATGATCAACTCGATGCGGGTCTCGCGCGGCGGATTCAACCCGGTCTTCATGATGTTCGATTCCGGGTCACGCGGCAGCCGGGACCAGATCCGGCAGCTGGCCGGCATGCGCGGTCTGATGGCCAAGCCGCAGAAGAAGCTCACCGGTGGTATCGGCGAGATCATCGAGAGTCCCATCAAGTCCAACTTCCGTGAGGGGCTCACGGTGCTGGAATACTTCATCTCGACCCACGGCGCCCGGAAGGGCCTGGCCGACACGGCACTCAAGACGGCCGACGCCGGCTATCTGACCCGCCGGCTGGTGGACGTGGCGCAGGACGTCACCGTGACCGAGGAGGATTGCGGGACCATCCTCGGACTCGAGATCGCGGCACTCAAGGAGGGCGAGGACATCATCGAGCCGCTCCGCGAGCGCATCCTGGGCAGCGTGGCCAGTGAGGACGTGTTCGATCCGCACGAGCTGGACGAGGATGGCGATCCCAAGCTTCTGGTCGAGGCGGGCAAGCTGATCGACGAGGATATTTCAAACGCGATCGACGATGCCGGGATCGAGAAGGTCAAGATCCGCTCGGTGCTCACCTGCGAGGCACGCCGGGGCATCTGCCGGATGTGCTACGGGCGGAACCTGGCCACCATGGACATGGTGGACATGGGCGAGGCGGTTGGGATTCTGGCGGCGCAGTCGATCGGCGAGCCGGGCACCCAGCTCACCCTGCGAACCTTCCACATCGGCGGCACCTCGTCCCGCATCGCCGAAGAGGCGGAGCGGCGGGCGCGCTCGGACGGCAAGGTCAGGTACACCGAGGGACTGGAGTGGGCCGACGTGCCGGTGGAATACGAGGACGGCACCAAGGCCACCATTCGGGTCGTTCTCACCCGCGAGGATGAGTCGGCATCGGATGAGAGCAAGGAAGGCATCCTGGTGGTGGATCCGAAGGATCCGAAGCGGGTGCTCAATCGCTACCCGGTTCCGGAAGGCGCGCTCCTGCAGGTGAAGGAGGGCGAGCTGGTCACCAAGGGCGATAACGAGCGGCGGGCCACGATCCTGTACACCTGGGATCCGTACAACGACCCGAGCATCATCAAGGCCGACGGCGAGCTTCGATGGAAGGATCTGGTGCCAGGCGTCACCCTCCGCGAGGAGCTGGACGAAGGCACCGGCCTGCGCAGCCTCGTGGTCATGGCCGATCCGGATCGCGAGCTCCATCCGAGCGTGCTGGTGTACATGACCAATCGGAAGGACCCGCAGGAGTACACCCTGGCGGAAGGCAGCCGCGTCATTCTCGGCTCGCCGACCGACCTCGTCACCCGGGGCATGGCCATCCCCGACGCGGCCAACCCGTGGAGCACCAAGTTCCACGTGGAGGAGCGGCCGATCAACGAGGCGTGGCCCAGCAAGACCAAGAAGGAGAGCAAGGACAAGACGGTCTTCCTCAGCACTCCGGTCAAGGTCACCAAGGGCATCACGGTCACCAAGATCCCGCGTCAGGCGTACAAGACCCGGGACATCACCGGAGGCCTGCCGCGCATCGCGGAGCTGTTCGAAGCCCGGCGGCCCAAGGATCCGGCCACCATCTCCGAGGTCGACGGTTCGGTCAAGTTCGGTGAGATCAAGCGCGGCAAGCGCGAGATCTACGTGTATCCCGAGACTCCGGCCGGTCAGGCGGACGAGTCGGAGCCGCAGCTGTACGAGGTCCCCGCCGGCAAGCACCTCCGGGTGCACGAAGGCGATCGGGTGCGCGCCGGAGACCGGCTCACCGAAGGTCCGGTGAACCCGCACGACATCCTGCTCATCAAGGGTCCGCGGGCGGTGCAGGAATACCTGCTCAACGAGGTGCAGGAGGTCTACCGGCTGCAGGGCGTGCGCATCAGCGACAAGCACATTGGCGTCATCGTGCGCCAGATGCTGCAGAAGGTGCGCGTGACCGAGCCGGGCGACACCGACTTCCTGGAAGGCGAGACGGTGGATCGCCTCACGTTCCGCGATGAGAACGAGCGCGTCGTGAAGCGGAAGAGCACCCCGGCGCAGGCTGAGCCGGTGCTGCTGGGCATCACCAAGGCGAGTCTCACGACCCAGTCCTTCATCTCGGCTGCGTCATTCCAGGAGACCACCCGGGTGCTGACCGATGCGGCCATCCGTGGGGCCAAGGACGACCTCCTCGGTCTCAAGGAGAACATCATCATCGGCCACCTGATTCCGGCGGGCAGTGGGATTTACCGCTACGCCGAGATCGACATCGAGCCGCCGGCGGGCTACGAACCGCCGCCGCCGCGGATCGAAGAGGTGCCGGTGGCAGCGCCGCAGCTCACCGCGGCAGGTTTGTTAGCCGACGAAGAGTAGGCCCGCAACGTATTGCGGGCCCACAGCGGGTAGGTGAGTGGGGTAGGCAGGTAACGGCAGCGCCCGGGAGCATCCCGGGCGCTGTTTTTTTGCTGCCCTGGGCATCCAGGTGTCAGGCTCGGCTGACTTGACCCCGTTGGGTTCCCGCGCCACCTTAGGCTAGAGGCGATCAGCTCATGACCATACTGTCCTTCCTGTGCCGCCGCTCGCATGCTGGGATCGTGGTAGCTGCCGTGCTCATTTTGCCCACCCCGGAGCTCACTGCACAGTCCACGGATCCTATCGCACCCCCCAAAAATCTCTGGGCCGCTCAAAACTCCCCGACTTCGATCACTCTGGTATGGAGCTCGGCATCTGGCGCGGCAGCCTACCGAATTTCCGCAGGCGGGAAGATCGAGCGAGCTGGTGCAAGCACACTCCGGTGGGTCGTGCCAATCTCGGGTGGAATGTTCGGGAAACCGTTTCAGTCCTCCATTCAGGCCGTAAACGCAAGCGGTCTGGCATCCGAGAAGGCTGACTTTCCTGTCGTGACGCCGGTGCGGGCGACCCAGGGAACCGTCCCGCCACCCACCTCGGTGACCGCCTTACAAACCGGTCCAGGAAGCATCAGCGTCTCCTGGAGTGCGGTCCAGGGCGCGACCGCGTACGCCCTTGGCCGTTCAGTGGCGCCCGAAGGAATTCGGTCGCTCTGCTCAATCTGTCCAACGAGCACCCAGTACGTCGACAGTAGCGTGACTGCCGGAGCCAAACACATTTACACCGTCGCGGCCGTCGCCCCTCAGGGCATTTCTCTCCGGACCACGTCGGCAGCCGTTATCCCTACCGGTGGCACCCTCACCGGAGGCGGGGAGGTGGATGCCGCCGCGCTGCCTCCGAAAGGGGTGACCGATCCCAAGGCAGCCGTCATCTCCGCGACCTCGGTCAAGCTCACCTGGAAGAGCGATGTCGGGGCCACGCAGTATCGCATCCTCCGCTCCCTGGGAGGTGGCACACTCGCCGACATTGTCACACTCGCCGGGACCATCACCAGCTTCCTGGACCAGTTACCGGTGGGCAGCTTGCTGGGTGGCGTTGGCTACCAGATTCTGTCGCTGAATGCGAAGGGTTCCTCGGCGCCGGTCCTGTTCAACGAGATCCCGCCAGCCAACAGCGCGGTCGAACACCACACTGCCACCGAAAGGGGTGACCGATCCCAAGGCGGCGGTGGTTTCGGCCACCTCAATCAAGCTCACCTGGAAGGGCGATGTCGGGGCCACCCAGTATCGCCTCTTGCGCGCCCTGGGGGGCGGCATCTTTACCAACCTCGCCACGCTGCCCGGGACAGCCATCAGCTACCTGGACCTGTTGCCAGTGGGTGGCCTGCTGGGTGGGGTTCGCTACCAGATGCTATCGCTGAGCGCGAAAGGTTCCTCGGCACCGGTCCTGTTCAACGAGATCCCGCCAGCCAACAGCGCGGTTGACACCACACTGCCACCGAAAGGGGTGACCGATCCCAAGGCGGCCGTCATCTCCGCGACCTCGGTCAAGCTCACCTGGAAGAGCGCGATCGGGGCCACCCAGTATCGCCTCTTGCGCGCCCTGGGGGGCGGCATCTTTACCAACCTCGCCACGCTGCCCGGGACAGCCATCAGCTACCTGGACCTGTTGCCAGTTGGTGGCCTGCTGGGTGGGGTTCGCTACCAGATGCTATCGCTGAGCGCGAAAGGTTCCTCGGCACCGGTCCTGTTCAACGAGATCCCGCCAGCCAAGAGCGCGACCGACCCCACCGCCGACGCACCCGACCCGGAGCCGGAGCCTCCTCCAGATCTGGGACCAGTCATCAAGCCGTGAGCTGTCTCTCCCCCTGTTGTGCGAAGCCCCGCTCCTTCGCGAGAGGGCTTTCTGTTTTAGTGTCGCTTCGTCACTTGAGTCGGGGCGATCGCAACCCTTGATCCGGACGTTCGAACTGGTTGCTGCGAATCAGTCGTACCGTGTTCACTAGGCTCCGGGCCACGTTCCGCACCTCCTCCTGAACCGCCAGATCGCGGTCCAATGCGTCGTGACTGGTAGCATACGGTTCGTAATAGCCGATGTAGCGGTCCAGGGTGGCACCGTTGCCGGCTTGCACCAGCTCCATGTCCAGGAGCCAGTCGGTGAGACTCCGGCGCAGGGTCCCGGCTCCCTCGGCGTCGCCGTGCACCACGATCCCAAAGGCTCGGCCGGCGAGGTGCTTGGGATAGCCCCAGCCCGCCAGCTCGAGTGCCTTAGCCTCCTCCGGTTTTTTCCCGTGGGTGGTGGTGGGATCGGGATTCCCGCCATCGGCGCAGACCAGCCGGTCGATCATCAATTTCAGCACGCTGGGAGCCTGAAACCAGTACACCGGTGAAACAATGAGAATGCCGTGCGCGGCCACCCAGCGTGGATAGAGCTCGTTCATCCAATCGTTCACCTGGCCCATGGCGTGATTGGGGTAGCAGGAGCAGGGCCAGTGGCACAGCGGCATCGCGGTGGATACGCACGCCTTGCAGGGGAGGATCTGCCTTCCGTACTGCGCGGTCAGGTGACTCAAGTCGAGCAGATCGGCTTCGAAGCCCGCGCTGGCCTCGACGATCTCCCGGGCCAGCTGCACCAGCCGGAACGTCTTCGACATCTCTCCCGGGCAGGTCTGGTCGTGCCGAGCGGCACCGCACACCAGGAGAATCCGTCTGGGCGCCGATGGGTCTCGCTGGCGCCGTTCGGCCTTGGCCACCGCGTCGCGAGCGGCAAGCCACTCTACCGGTAGCTCGAACTCCGGGTCGGCAAACCCCGGCCCGGCCTTCCGCTTCCGCGGACTCTTGTGGTACTCGTCGTAGCTCAGCCAGGCAGTCTCGATGATCCTGTCGATGTCAGCGCGCACTCCATCGAACGCGGGGTCATAGAAGCGCTCGGCAAGCCTGCTGGCGAACTCCTCCCGCGAGAGTTTGACGTCTCCTTGTCCCTTCCGCAGGGTAGGAGTTGGGGATGGTGTCTCCGAGGATCGTTCCATGCTCGTCTCCCGGTCCTATCGCCAGCGAAACAACTTCAGTGCGAGAAGAAAGCTCACCCCGAGCCAGCCCAGGATAACCGCCATCTCGGGTGCGATGCCCCCCCAGCCGACGCCTCGGAGGATGTTGGCCCGCAAAGCGTCCACCACCGCGGTCAGGGGAAGGACCTGAATGAATGGCTGTATGGAGTCAGGAAAGCGCGTGGCCGAGAAGAAAACGCCCGAGAAGATCCACATCGGGAGCATCACCAGATTCATGAGCCCGGACGCTCCTTCCATGGTCTGTACCCGCGAGGCCACCAGAAGGCCCAGTGAGGTAAAGGCGAGGGAGGACAACAGGCAGATGGTGACCAGGACGAGGAGGGACCCCCGAAGCGGTACGCCGAACACCAGGGCCCCGAACCCGAGCAGCAGCCCCACCTCGATGACCAGCAGGGTAAGACGAGACAGGACGAACGACGCGAGGAACTGAGGCCGCGACATGGGTGTGGCGATCAGGCGCTTGAGCAGACGTTTCTTTCGGGCATCGACGATGGCAAAGCCCACGCCCCAGATACCGCTTCCCATCAGGTTCATTCCCAGGAGACCCGGCACCAGAAAATCGATGTAGCGGGAACCCCGTTCGTGCACCAGTCGCTCGCCGACCTGTACCCGATCGCGTCGGCCCGCGCCTCGCTGCAAGGCGTCGTCCACCGCCATGCGCGCGATCCGGCTTTCCGGCCGGGTGTCATCGTACCGGTATTCCACCCGCCTGTCAGAGCCAGGCACCACGACCAGGGAGACTTCGCCGGTGCGAAGCGCCTCCGCAGCCGCCGGCTCGCTCAGAAGGGAGACGTCGAGCCCCTCGGTCGCCCGGAGTGATTGAGCCACGCGGCTGGCGCTGCTGTCCACGGCCACTACGGCCACACTGGTTCGGTCCGCTGCCCGGTTCCGGAAGGCGATGCCCAGCCCCGCGGCCAGCAGCACCGGAAAGATGAATACCCAGAACACCGCCTCCGGCTCCCGGAAGAACTCGCGGTAGCGCACCCGGGTCAGCTGGACCAGCGGATGGTCGGCCCAGCGGCGGCGATCACTCATCGCGCAAATGACGGCCGGTGAGAGAGACGAAGACGTCTTCCAGGGTGGCGGAATGGGTTCTGAGCTCCGACAGCTGGGCGCCCTGCCGCCGCAGCTCGCCCAGCAGGGCCGGCATGGCGCGGTGCAGCTCATCCACCTGGAGGCGGTAGGTGCCGTCCTGCCGCGCCGCGGCGCAGACCCCTTCGATCTGCCGAAGCGGGCCCTCGTCTACCACGGAGTTGTCGGCCAGCGCGAACTCCAGCACGTGTTCGGCCCGGAGCGCCGCAATCAGCTCGCGGGGGGTGCCCAGCGCGATCATCTTGCCATGGTCCACGATGGCAACGCGGTCGCACAGCCGCTCGGCTTCTTCCATATAGTGGGTGGTAAGCAGGATGGAGCGTCCGGCGGACTTGAAGCCTTCGATCAGGCCCCAGAGCTGGCGGCGAGACTGGGGATCGAGCCCGGTGGTCGGCTCGTCCAGGAAAAGGAGCTCGGGATCGCCGACCAGCGCACAGGCGAGTGCCAGCCGCTGCTTCTGGCCGCCAGAAAGCCCGCCGACCCGAGAGTGCGCCTTCTCCCCCAGCTGCACCATCGCGATCACGGCGTCGGCCGGAGTTCCGTTCCGGTAGAAGCTCCGGAAGAGGTCCACCGTCTCGGCTACCGTGAGCTTCTCCGAGAACTGGGTCTCCTGGAGCGAGATCCCCAACCGCTCCCGGAGCTCCCGGTCATCCTTGCCCCAGCGGCGGCCAAGCACGATCACCTCACCGGCATCTGGAGTGTTCAGTCCCTCACAGATCTCGATGGTGGTCGTCTTGCCCGCACCGTTGGGGCCGAGAAGGCCGAAGCACTCTCCGGCGAAGACCTCGAGATCGAGGCCATCCACGGCGACTACATCCTGATAGGCCTTGCGGAGATTGCGGACCTGAAGGGCGATCCCGCTGGAAGGCGAGTCCATGGGAGAATCATAACGCCACCCGTGGCGGGTGGCGCGACTCTCCGTTTAGTCCCTGCGGCGCTTGGACCAGTTACGCAGTTCTTCCCAGGCAGTCTGCCACTCGTCCGGGCGCACCAGCATCACGTAGCCGGCCAGGACTCCGACCATATAGACCGTGGCTTGCACCATGGGGGAGGGATCTGAAGCAATGAGGAGCATGGATGGTTACCTCGCGGTTCCGGCGGTTTGAATCATTTGTGCGTTGAGAGCCTGGGAGATCCGTTCTTTCGAGTCCACCAGATGGGCTCGGGTGTATGCGTCCAGCGCGACCCCACGACGTAGCAAGGTTCGGTCCAGTTCGCCGCCGAGGTCGGCGAGCGTCGCCCGGGCCAGCGTGCGTGCGTCTTCCGGGGTGTCGGGAAGCGGGCTTACGACCATCCGAATCAGGCTGTTGAGATAGAGGCGCTGAAGATCGCGTCGGACCGACGTGATGTTGCGCGGTACTGAAGCTTTGCCTGCCGCCGGATAGGCGGCCTCGGCCCAGATGGCCCGAGTCAGCGTTTCGAACACCTCCGGAATCGTCACCGTCGGCTCACCATCGACCGCGCGAAGCTCAGCGTCCCTGATCCGGGACAGCACCACGGGGTCCAGCAGCTGCCCCAGCAACGAGGACTGGTGCGCCATCGCCCAGTTGTGCACCGGGAAATCGATACGAGTCTCCCCTCCGGGGCTCGAGCCCCAATGCCGCCAGCGATCCGGGCCCAGCCGGCTCAGGAGCTCCGGACGGAAGCGATAGGCCTGCTCGCCGAATCCGGCCTCGGTGAGGAAGGCGAGCGCCTCGCGTTGGCGCGCTGCCGGTACCGTGGTCAGTGCCGGCCTCGCTGAGGGATCGCCCCGGTGATCACGAGCCGTTGTGGCGCCACCGAGGTACTTGGTGGTGACCAGAATCGCGTACCAGCGATCGTTCAATAGATCGCTGAACGCGGTCCGCAAGCGAGCATAGCTCTGGCCCGGCGCCACCATCCGGGTGTCGAGCGAATCGAACAGGCCATTGATCAGGGTCACCCTGTCTCGGGCCCACAGGAGCGGATCGCTGGTCTGGTCGTAACGCGAAACGGTTGGATCGAGGCCGAACCCCCCGAATCCGGCATCCTCGTCAGTGCCGTACAGATGGGTGGGCTGGGCGGCTTCCCCCGCCACCGTCCGAAGGGCGTTGATCTCCACATCGGGGGTCCAGACCGGTGCTGCCGGAGTTGAGCCTTTCCCGCTCGCTGCCAGCTCCCGGGGGCCCAGCGAGGCATAGCCGTAACGGATTGCCCAGCGGTCGTAGGTACCGATGGTGCCGGCGTGGTAATCGCCCTGCTTGCGCGGGTCGAGCGAGAGCGCAGGTGGGTTGTAATCCATCACCGACACGCCGAGCCCGTTGGCGTGGGTGAAGGTCCGGTCGGCCAGCTGGGCCTTGGTGGCCCCGGCAGAGCCGCGGAAGTTGTGCCTCAGGCCCAGCGTGTGCCCCACCTCATGCATGATCAAGGCTTTGAGAGCCTGTCCGATGTAGCGCTGGGTAACCACGCTCCCATCCGGCCGCGGGTTGCTCCCCGCCAGCAGGGCTCGGGTCAGCGTGCCCTCGCGCCGCATTCCCTCGGCCAGACTGCACAAGTGGGTCTCACCGGTGAGCCCGGCGCTGGCCGAGTCCTCCAGGAAAACGGATCGGACGGCGGATTCCGGCGTCACGTACTCGCCCGCTTCCCCTCGCCAGGCCTGGATCCAGGCGGCCGAAACCAACACATCGGCATTCAGGATCTCGCCGGTGCGAGGATCGACATTGGATGGCCCCACCGCATAGACGCTGCGGTTGGTGGCGGTCCAGCGCACCGTGGAGTAGCGGGCGTCCTCGGCGCTCCAGAGAGTGTCTTCGGGCGCATCGAGCACCTGAATCGCGTTGCGGAAGCCGGCCTCCTCGAAGGCGCGGTTCCACTCCAGGATTCCGGCCTTGACCCACGACCTCCACTCGGTCGGGACGGTGCGATCGATGTAATACACAATCGGCTTGACCGGCTCGCTCACCGTCGCGCCGGGTTCACGCTTTTCCAACCGCCAGCGGTTCACATAACGAACGAAGAAGCTCTCGGCGGTGTCGCGGGAGAAATCCTTGATCGCCGAGACGAAGTAACCCACCCGCTCGTCGGCATAGCGGGGACGCATGGGCGTCGCCGGCAGCTCGAGGAGCGAGTAGTGCACGCCCACCGGAATCCAGCGGTAGTCCGCCACCGTCTCCAGCCCGAGATTTCGATTCGCCTGGTAGGTGAGGTTGACTTCGGCCTCGAGATTTCCAGGGAAGAGCCGAATTCCCTCGAGGCTCGACCGCTCCCGGTCCAGCACGATGTTGCCCGTCAGCTTGCGCTGGGTGGCCACACCTTGAAAGAAGGCGCCCAGATCGGCCCAGTCGGATACCAGGAAGGGGGCGACATCGATCAGGATCTCGCCGTTGTCCCGCATGGTGGCGATGGGAAACGACTGAGCCACCGAATGACCGAAGGAGTAGTCCACCGCGCGGGCCATCGGCGTGCCGGGCGTAGCGGCAAACCGGGGGTTCACCACCGTGAGCTCGATGCGGTCGCCGGCGCGATGAAAGCGGACCAGGTCCGAGCGGATCGAGCTGCCACCGTCCAGGCCGAGCTCGCCGATGCCTCGCGAGAGTTGGGTCACCAGCAGGTAATCCCGGTCGAGCTGGGCCGGGGTCAGGGCGAGGTAGGTCTTGTCACGCTTCAGGTAAAGCGTGAAGATGCCGCTGCGGACCTCGGCTCCCTTGGTCACATCGGAGAACGATTTCCAGGGTCCATCCTGGAGGGTGTTCAACTGGGGGAAAACGGCATCCCTGGAAGTGCTGCTGGAAAGGACCGTGTCGAGCTCCGTGGCGGAGCGAGTCGGACTGGGCGAATCCGGCTGCTGTGCTTGGGCGCTGATGGCGCCACACCCGGCGAGAACCGCGCCGAGGAACCATCGAGCTGTTTGGGACACGGCAACTCCGGACGACAGAAGACAAGATCGAGGCGGCCCGCGGGGGACCAGGTCGAGCGGAGGAAAGGGCAAGTTGGGGGCCGGATGGGGAAGTGACGTGTAAACGTGAGGATTTCAGCGGGGTTGCGGTGAGGTCAGCCTTTCAAAAAGCCAGCCCCGAGCGCAAAAAGCAGGGGATGAGGCGGGAAGCGGGCGGGGAAGCGGGTAGGCAGGTAAGCAGGATAGGGATGGTGAAAGGTCCTCATCGCAAGTAGCGGAGGGATCTACCGGTGATGGTTTTCAGCACCGACTGACCCGGTTTCTTGACCTAAGCAGATCGCACAATTACATTTGCAAGTCTGCCCCAGAACAGGGGCTTTTCAGTTCTCAAGCTCGAAGGTTATGCCGACTATCAATCAACTGATCCGGCGCGGCCGGAAAGACGTAGTGGCCAAGGACAAGGCGCCGGCCCTCAAGGACAATCCCCAGAAGCGCGGTGTCTGCACCCGAGTCTACACCACCACTCCGAAAAAGCCGAACTCAGCGCTTCGGAAGGTGGCTCGCGTCCGGTTGACCAACGGGTTCGAGGTCACTGCCTACATTCCGGGTGAAGGGCACAACCTTCAGGAGCACTCGATCGTGCTGATCCGTGGCGGCCGGGTGAAGGACCTGCCAGGGGTGCGGTATCACATTGTACGCGGCACGCTGGACTCGGCCGGTGTCAACGATCGGCGGAAGAGCCGGTCCAAGTACGGTGCCAAGCGGCCCAAGGCAGCGGGTAGCGCGCCGGCAGCCAAGGGAGGCAAGAAGTGAGTCGGCGCAACAAGTCGGTCAAGCGGCCGGTCCCGCCCGATCCGCGGTACGACAGCCAGACCGTATCCAAGTTCGTCAACAATCTGATGTTCGAGGGCAAGAAGAGTCTGGCCGAAGGCATCTTCTACACGGCCATGGACCTCATCGAGGAACGCACCAGCCAGCCGGGCGTCTCGGTATTCAAGCAGGCCATCAACAACGCCAAGCCGACGCTCGAGGTGAAGAGCCGCCGGGTGGGTGGCGCCTCGCTCCAGGTGCCGGTCGAGGTTCGTCCCGACCGTCGGACAGCCCTGGCCATGCGCTGGATCATCTCGTTCTCTCGCGCCCGCACCGAGAAGACGATGGCCGAGCGTCTGGCGGCGGAGCTGATCCTGGCGTCGAAGGGTGAGGGGAATACGATCAAGAAGAAGGAAGACACCCACCGGATGGCCGAGGCCAACCGGGCCTTTGCGCACTATAGGTGGTAAGGGTTGGAAGGACCGGAAGGACAAGGGGCGCCTCGAACGGGGCGCCCTCGAATTTTGCCCCACCCGCCCCTTGCCCGACCCGGCCCAAATTGCGTCGGTGAGCGGGGTTGACACTGCTCCACAGGCGACTATTTTCCCCGGGCTTGGCGCTTTTGGCGCCGCCAGGCAAAAATCGGATCACGTGACTCGGCGCAACAACCAGGGCCACCTCTGATCTTCCAATGACAACGCGTGGGATCCTTGTGGGATCCTCGTTCAGGGCAAAAGCCCGGACGTGCGCGGAGCGATACCACGGGATCCCCCGGTCGGTCGCCCCGCTTTTTCGTTGACTAGAGACATCCGACATGGCAAGACAGACGACCCTCGATCGCTATCGTAATATCGGCATCATGGCCCACATCGATGCCGGCAAGACGACTACGACCGAGCGGATCCTCTATTACACCGGCAAGAACTACAAGATCGGGGAGGTCCATGAGGGCGCCGCCACCATGGACTGGATGGAGCAGGAGCAGGAGCGGGGGATCACCATCACGTCCGCCGCGACAACCTGCTTCTGGCTCCGAAGCGGCACTTCCTACCGGATCAACATCATCGATACGCCGGGCCACGTGGATTTCACCGTCGAGGTGGAGCGCTCGCTGCGGGTGCTCGACGGCGCCGTCACCCTGCTCGACTCGGTGGCCGGCGTTGAGCCCCAGACCGAGACCGTCTGGCGTCAGGCCGACCGCTACGGCGTTCCCCGGCTGATCTTTGCCAACAAGATGGATCGGGTCGGGGCCGACTTCGACCGCTGCATGACCATGATCCGGGACCGGCTCACCAAGAAGGCCTTCCCCATCCAGCTGCCGGTCGGGTCCGGCGAGATGTTCACCGGACATATCGACGTGATCAAGCGGGTCGAGGTCATCTTCGACGAGGAGACCCTCGGCAAGACCTTCACCGAGTTGCCGGTTCCTGAGGCCTACCAGGAGCGGGTCGAGGCAGCCCGGCATGAGGTCATCGAGGCCGCGGTCGAGCACGACGAGAAGTTGCTGGAGAAGTACCTGGGCGGCGCCGAACTGAGCTACGAAGAGATTCAGCACGCCATCCGGAAGGCGACGACCGGCGGATTCATCGTTCCGGTGCTCTGCGGCGCCTCGTTCAAGAACAAGGGTGTACAGGCGCTGCTCGACGCGGTGATCGACTATCTGCCGAGCCCGGAGGACGTCCCCCCCATCGTGGGTCACGTGCCGCTGCACGACGACACCCACATCGAGCGCTGCGCCTCCGATGGCGAGCCTTTCTCCGCCCTGGCGTTCAAGGTGGCCACCGACCCGTACGTCGGCCGGCTGACCTTCTTCCGGGTGTACTCCGGCTCGCTCAAGTCGGGGAGTTACGTCTACAACAGCACCAAGGACAAGCGCGAGCGCATCGGCCGGCTGCTCCAGATGCATGCCAACAAGCGGGAGGAGATCGAGGAAGTGCTGGCGGGCGACATCGCCGCAGCCATCGGTCTCAAGGACACCCGCACGGGCGACACCCTCTCCGACGAGGATAAGCCGATCATCCTCGAGGCGATGAAGTTCCCCAATCCGGTCATCGACGTCGCCATCGAGCCCAAGACCAAGGCCGACCAGGACAAGCTGGCCACCGCGCTCCAGAAGCTTCAGGAGGAGGATCCGACCTTCCGGGTCCGCTCGGACGCGGAGACCGGCCAGACGATTATCGCCGGCATGGGCGAGCTGCACCTGGAGATCCTGGTCGACCGCATGAAGCGGGAATTCAAGGTCGAAGCCAACGTCGGCAAGCCCCAGGTGGCCTTCCGGGAGACGGTCAAGAAGGCCGTTACCAACGTCGAGGGCAAGTTCATTCGCCAGTCCGGCGGCAAGGGCCAGTACGGCCACGTGGTGATCAACTTCGAGCCGACGCCGCCGGGCGGCGGGTTCGTGTTCGAGGACAAGATCGTCGGCGGGGTGATTCCGCGGGAGTTCATCAAGCCGGTCGAGGCGGGCATCCGTGAGGCGCTGGAGAACGGCGTGCTGGCCGGCTACCCGATGGTGGACGTGAAGGCGACACTGATCTTCGGCAGCTACCACGACGTAGACAGCTCCGAGATGGCCTTCAAGATCGCCGGCTCGATGGCGGTGAAGGAAGCGGCCCGCATGGCGCATCCCATCCTGCTGGAACCGGTCATGGAAGTCGAAGTGGTCAGTCCCTCCGACTTCCTGGGCGACGTCATCGGCGACCTCTCCAGCCGGCGGGGTAAGATCGGTGGCATGACCCAGCGGGGCGAAGCGCAGGTGGTCGCGGCCGACGTACCACTGGCCGAGATGTTCGGGTACTCGACCACCCTCCGCAGCATGTCGCAGGGTCGGGCGGTGTACACCATGCAGTTCGATCACTATGAGGAAGTACCCAAGGCGATCGCCGAGCAGATTATTTCGAAAGTTAAGGGATAGTCACCAGTCACCAGTCACCAGTTCCTGACTGGCGACTGACGACTGGCGACCAGCACACACACCGGACACCGGGGATCAGACCAGCATGGCCAAAGCCAAATTTGAGCGTACCAAGCCGCATGTGAACGTGGGGACGATCGGGCACGTGGACCACGGGAAGACGACGTTGACGGCGGCGATCACGGCGATCCAGGCGAAGAAGGGGCTGGCGCAGTTTACGGCGTACGACCAGATCGACAAGGCGCCGGAGGAGCGGGAGCGGGGGATCACGATCGCGACGGCGCACGTGGAGTACGAGAGTGCCAAGCGGCACTACGCCCACGTGGACTGCCCGGGGCACGCCGACTACGTGAAGAACATGATCACGGGGGCGGCCCAGATGGATGGGGCGATCCTGGTGGTGAGTGCGGCGGATGGGCCGATGCCGCAGACCCGGGAGCACATCCTGCTGGCCAAGCAGGTGAACGTGCCCTACATCGTGGTGTTCATGAACAAGGTGGACATGGTGGACGACCCGGAGCTGCTGGAGCTGGTGGAGCTGGAGGTGCGGGAGCTGTTGAGCAGCTACGACTTCCCGGGGGACGATACCCCGATCATCCAGGGGTCGGCCTTGCAGGCGCTGGAGTCGGGCGACCCCAACAGCGAGCAGGGGAAGAAGATCCAGGAGCTGCTGGACGCGCTGGACACCTATATCCCCCAGCCCAAGCGGGAGATCGACAAGCCGTTCCTGATGCCGGTGGAGGACGTGTTCTCGATTACCGGCCGGGGCACGGTGGCGACGGGGCGGATCGAGCGGGGGGTGGTGAAGGTGGGGGAGGAAGTGGCGCTGGTGGGGTTTGGGGCCACGAAGAAGACGGTGGTGACGGGGGTGGAGATGTTCCGCAAGCTGCTGGACCAGGGGGAGGCGGGGGACAACGTGGGGCTCTTGCTGCGGGGCATCGAGAAGAACGAGATCGAGCGGGGGATGGTGCTGGCCAAGCCGGGGAGCATCACGCCGCACCATCATTTCGAGGCCGAGGTGTACGTGCTGACCAAGGAAGAGGGGGGCCGGCACACGCCGTTCTTCAAGGGGTACCGGCCCCAGTTCTTCTTCCGGACCACCGACGTGACCGGGAGCTGCGAGCTGCCGGCGGGGGTGGAGATGGTGATGCCGGGGGACAACGTGCAGATGACGATCGAGCTGATCACCCCGATCGCGATGGACGAGGGGCTGCGCTTTGCCATCCGCGAGGGCGGCCGCACCGTGGGCGCCGGCGTGGTGACCAAGATCCTCAAGTAAGCAGACAGCGAGCGAAAGCGAGCAACAAATGGCTCAGAGAATCCGGATTCGCTTAAAGGCTTTCGACCACGTCGTGCTCGACCAGGCCGCGGCTGATATCGTGCGCACCGCCGAGAAGACCGGCGCGCAGGTCTCGGGCCCCATCCCGCTGCCGGTAAAGTGCGAGCGCTGGACGGTGCTGCGCAGCCCCCACGTGGACAAGAAGAGCCGGGAGCAGTTCGAGCTGCGGACCCACAAGCGGCTCATGGATATCAACGACTCCCGTCCCCAGACGATGGACGCGCTGACGAAGCTGGATCTCCCGGCCGGTGTCGACGTCGAGATCAAGGTCGAATAGCGATGACTAATGGATTGATTGGGCGCAAGCTGGGGATGACCCGGGTCTTCCAGGAAGACGGCACCGCGGTGCCGGTGACGGTGATCGAGGCCGGGCCGTGCCGCGTGGTGCAGGTCAGGGACGGCGGCATCCAGCTCGGATTCGGCGCCCGTCGCAAGCAGCGCACCAGCAAGGCCCAGCTGGGTCACGCCAAGAAGGCCGGACTCGAGATCGCGCCTCAGGTGCTGCGCGTCTTCACCGTCAATGGTGACGCCCCGGCGCCGGGCGCGGAGATCAAGGTCGACATCTTCACCCCGGGTGAGCTGGTGAAGGTCACCGGCACCACCAAGGGCCGGGGATTCCAGGGCGTGGTTCACCGCTATCACTTCGGCGGCGGTCCGGCGACGCACGGCAACACCCGGCACCGGAAGCCCGGCTCGATCAGCCCGGGCACCGATCCGTCCCGGGTCATCAAGGGCAAGCGGATGCCGGGTCACATGGGCGCCGAGCGCCACACCGAGCTCGGACTGCAGGTGGTCAAGGTCGATTCGGAGCGGAACCTTCTGTTCGTCCGGGGCGCCATCCCGGGCTCGAAGAACGGCATCGTGACGGTCGCGAAACAGGGAGGCCCGAGCCGCCATGATTGAGGCGCCCCACTACAGCTCGGCCGGGGCCAAGCGCGACGCGAAGTTCACGCTGCCGGCGGAGTATTTCGACGGCACCGTGAACGAGCCGGTGCTGCATCAGGCCGTGAAGGTGTACCTGAACAACCAGCGTCAGGGCACCAGTATGACCAAGACCCGGAGCTTCGTCTCCGGCGGGAATCAGAAGCCCTGGAAGCAGAAGGGCACCGGCCGCGCCCGGCAGGGATCCACCCGCGCCCCCCACTGGCGGGGCGGCGGGATCGTGTTCGGGCCGACCCCGCGGGACTATCGCACCGACATTCCGCGGAAGGTGAAGCAGCTCGCGCGAAAGAGCGCGCTCAATGCCCGGGCCCGTGAGGGCGCGGTGCACGTCGTGGAGCGCCTCGCGTTCCGGGCGCCCAAGACGGCCCAACTGGCCGAGCTGCTCGGAAGCCTGGGCGTGGCCGGGCGGAAGGCCCTGGTCCTTACCGCCGGGCACAACCCCAACGCGTACCTCAGCGGCCGCAACCTGCCGAGCGTCGAAGTGATGGCATATCCCGAGGCGTCAGCCTACGACATCCTCTGGTCGGATGTGGTCGTGGTCGAGGAGGGTGCGCTCACCGGGGTGATGCCTGAGCCGTTGGGAGAGGAAACCGAGGCGGAGAAGGCGGAACGGACCCGGAAGGCCGAGAAGAAGCGTCGCCCGGCCGCCGCCAAGCCCGCGGCCAAGGCCAAGACCGCCAAGGCGGCCAAGAAGTCCGAGGCGAAGGCCAAGCCGGCCAAGGCGAAGGCTGCCAAGAAGAGCGCGACGAAGTCCGCAAAGAAGGCGGCACCCAAGAAGAAGGGATCCAAATAATGCCGTCGCTGCATCAGACCATCGTGCGTCCGGTCGTGACCGAGAAGAGCTCGGCCGCCTACCAGACACGGAAGGAATACACCTTCGAGGTGCACCCGGAGGCCAACAAGTTTCAGATCCGGGACGCCCTCCAGAAGCTGTTCGGGGTGACGGTGACGGACGTCCGCACCATGCAGATGCGCCGGCACGAGGTCACCCGCGGTCGCACCCGGGGCACCACGGCCCGCTGGAAGAAGGCGATCGTCACGCTCAAGGATGGCGACTCGATCGCCGTGTTCGAGGGCTGAGATGAGCATCAAGCAATTCCGTCCCATGACGGCGGGCACCCGTTTCCGTTCGGTCTCCGGATTCGACGAGATCACCCGGGCCACGCCGGAGAAGTCGCTGCTGGAGCCGAAGAAGCGGACCGGCGGCCGCAACAACCAGGGCCATCTCACGTCCCGGCATCGCGGCGGCGGCCACAAGCAGCAGTACCGCAAGATCGATTTCAAGCGGAACAAGTTCGGGATCCCGGGCAAGGTCTCGGAGATCGAGTACGATCCCAACCGGAGTGCGCGCATCGCCCTCATCGTCTACGCCGACGGCGAGAAGCGCTACATCCTCCACCCCAAGGGTCTGGCCCAGGGCGACACTGTCGTCTCGGGGCCGGGGTCGGACACCCGGACCGGAAACGCGGTTCCGCTGGGGGAGATTCCTCTCGGCACCACGGTGCACAACGTGGAGCTCAAGATTGGGAAGGGTGGCCAGCTGGCGCGAACCGCGGGGTCGAGCGCGCAGGTGGTGGCCAAGGAAGGCGAGTACGTGACGCTGCGGCTCCGCTCCTCCGAGATGCGACTGGTGCACGGTCGCTGCCTGGCCACCGTGGGCGAGGTGGGCAACTCCGAGCACGAGCTGCTGTCCGTCGGCAAGGCGGGCAAGAGCCGCTGGCTCGGCAAGCGGCCCAAGGTCCGCGGGGTCGCCATGAACCCGGTCGACCACCCGCTCGGTGGTGGCGAGGGCAAGAGCTCCGGCGGTCGCCCGCCCACCTCGCCCTGGGGCAAGCCTGAGGGCCGCAAGACGCGGCACCGCAAGAAGGCCTCGACCAAGATGATCGTTCGCGGAAGGAAGCGCGGGAAGGCGACGACGTAGTGGCAGTCACAAGTCTCCAGTCACCAGTCTCAGGCTTTTCACGACTGGCGACTGGCGACTGGCGACCCCATTGAGAGAGACAACATGGCAAGAAGCGTAAAGAAGGGCCCCTTCGTTCAGGATGCGTTGATGACCAAGGTCCAGGTCCTCAACAGCAAAAACGAGAAGCGGGTGGTAAAGACCTGGAGCCGGGCGAGCACCATCCTGCCCGAGTTCGTGGGGCACACGTTCGCGGTGCACAACGGGAACAAGTTCATCCCGGTGTATGTCACCGAGAACATGGTGGGCCACAAGCTCGGTGAATTCGCGCCCACCCGGCTCTTCCGGGGCCACAGCGGCAAGATCGTGGCGGACAAGAAAGCCAAGCCGGAGTAATCATGAGCGGCCATGCGATCCAGCGGCTGGTGCGCCAGTCGCCCAGAAAAATGCGGCTCGTCATCGATCTCATCCGCGGCAAGGATGTGAACGAGGCGTATGCGATCCTGAAGTTCAACAAGAAGCTCGCGGCCAAGCAGATCGCCAAGACGCTGAAGTCCGCGGTGGCGAATGCCGAGCAGAAGGCGCTCAAGGACAACGCCAGCTTCGATGTGGACGCCCTCTTCGTCAAGAAGGCGATCGTCAACGGCGGGCAGCCGCTGAAGCGGTTCACCGCGGCCGCCCAGGGGCGGGCCACGCCGATCAAGAAGCGCACCAGCCACGTGGAAATTCACGTGGAGACCAAGGAGAGCGAGTAATGGGCCAGAAGACGCATCCCATCGGGCTCCGGCTCGGCATCGTCAGGCAGTCGCTGTCGCGCTGGTTCGCGACCAAGGACATGCCGGCGCTGCTCAAGGAAGACGAGCTGATCCGGAAGTACCTGAAGACCCGGCTGGGGCACGCGGCCATCTCGGAGATCCATATCGAGCGGCGGCCCGGGAAGGTGACCATCACCGTGCATACCGGCCGGCCGGGCGTGGTGATCGGGAAGCGGGGTGCCGAGGTGGACAAGCTCCGGGACGAGCTGGCTCAGCTGACCGGCAAGGAAGCGGCGATCAACGTCGAAGAGATCAAGCGGCCGGAGCTCTCCGCCCAGCTGGTCGGCGACAACATCGCCCACCAGCTGACCCAGCGGATTTCGTTTCGCCGGGCCATGAAGCGCGCGGTGCAGAGCGCCATGCGGATGGGCGCCCAGGGCATCAAGGTGCGCGCGGCCGGGCGGCTGGGCGGTGCCGAAATCGCCCGGACCGAGGGGTACCACGAGGGCCGGGTGCCGCTGCACACGCTGCGGGCGGACATCGACTATGCCACCAGCACCGCCAAGACCACCTACGGGACCATCGGGATCAAGGTGTGGATCTTCAAGGGCGAGGTGATCGAGGACGTGTCGGGCCGCACCTATAGCACGGGAGCCTGAGGTCGATGCTCGCGCCGAAGCGAATAAAGTTCCGCAAGACGTTCAAGGGCCGCACCAAGGGAGTCGCCACCCGGGGAAACACGGTGGCGTTCGGCGAGTTCGGCCTGATGAGCCTGGATCCGGGATGGGTCACCAACCGGCAGATCGAGGCCTCGCGCGTCGCCATGACCCGGGAGATGAAGCGGGGCGGCAAGGTGTGGATCCGGATCTTTCCGGACAAGCCGATCACCAAGAAGCCGGCCGAGACCCGCATGGGTAAGGGCAAGGGCAACCCCGAGGGCTGGGTAGCGGTGGTGAAGCCGGGCCGGGTGCTATTCGAGATCGAGGGGATCAGCGAGGATCTGGCCAAGAAGGCCATGGCTCTCGCATCGGCCAAGCTGCCGGTGAAGACGCGCTTCGTGAAGCGGGAGGAGATCTAAGCCGTGAAGCCGAACGAGCTGCGGGAGATGTCAGTGGAGAATCTCGAGAGCAAGCTGGCCGAGCTGACCGAGGAGCGATTCCGGCTCCGGTTCCGCTCCGCCACCGAGTCGATCGAGAATCCGATGCGGTTCAGGGCGATCCGGCGGGAGATCGCGCGGATCCACACGATTTTGAAGGAGAAGTCGCGAGTCGCGAGTCAGGAGTCACGCCGTGACTCCGAAGCTGCTGCCCGCTGACGCGACTTGAGACTCGTGACTCGTGACCAACAGGACAACGAACATGGCTGAAGAGACGAAGACCCCGACACGCACCCGCCGCAAGATTCGCCAGGGTGTCGTGACCAGCGACAAGATGGAGAAGACCGTCACCGTGACCCTGGTGCGCCGGTACGCCCATCCGGTATACGGCAAGCAAGTGACCCGCACCAAGAAGGTGAAGGCCCGGGACGAGCATGGCGCCAAGGCCGGCGATACGGTGCGGATCATGGAGACGAGGCCGTTGGCCAAGACGGTGAATTGGCGGGTTACGGAGATTGTGGAGAGAGCGAAATAGATCAGGAGTCACAGGTCACAAGTCTCAGGTCTATCCGACCGAGACCTGCGACTTGAGACCTGAGACTTCGAACGAGGAACCAATGGTCCAGCAAGAAAGCATTCTCCGCATCGCGGACAACTCGGGCGCTCGCAAGGCGTTGGTCATTCGGGTACTGGGCGGCAGCAAGCGCCGGTACGCGGGCCTGGGCGACACGGTGGTCGTCGCCATCAAGGACGCCATCCCGACCGGCCAGGTGAAGAAGGGCGACGTCGCCAAGGCCGTGATCGTACGAACCGCCAAAGAGACCCGGAGGAAGGACGGCTCCTATATCCGGTTCGACGAGAACGCGGCGGTCCTGATCAACGATGCCGGCGAGCCGCGGGCCACGCGCATCTTCGGCCCGGTGGCCCGCGAGCTCCGCGAGAAGCGCTACATGAAAATCGTCTCACTGGCGCCGGAGGTTCTGTAGCATGAAGCCGCTCGTATTCAAGAAAGCCAAGCGAATTCGCCATCAGGCACCGGTGAGGATGCAGATGCACGTCACCAAAGGTGACACCGTGCAGGTCATCTCCGGTGAGGACAAGGGCAAGCGGGGCCGGGTGCTGCGGGTGCATCCCAAGACGGGTCGGGTGACGATCGAGGGGGTGAACGTGGTGAAGCGGCACCGCCGCGCGACCAACACCGCCGAGGGGGGTATCGTCGAGTTTGCGGCGCCGATCCATCACTCGAAGGCAATGCTGATCGATCCCAAGAGCGGGGAGCCCACCCGCGTCCGCCGCCGGCGGGACACGGATGGGACCGTGGAACGGATCGCCGTGAAGTCGGACCAGCCCATCCCGAGGAGCAGGTAGCCATGGCCGAGACCAAGGACAAGGCTCCCAAGGGCGCTGCCCCGAAGGGCGGAGCACCCAAGGGCGGAGCCGCTGGCGGATCGAGCGGCAAGAGCAAGGACAAGGCGCCGGCCGGTGCGGTCGACCATACGCCCAAGGCAGCGGAGGGCAAGCCCCGGCTGCAGGACTTCTACGAGAAGACGGTCCGGCCGAAGCTCGCCAAGGAGTTTGGACTGGCCAACCCGAATGAGGTGCCGCGGGTGGTCAAGATCGTCCTCAACGTGGGCATGGGCGACGCCGGGAAGAATCCCAAGCAGCTCGATGCCGCCGTGGAGGAGCTGGGGCTCATCACCGGCCAGAAGGCGGTGGTCACCCGGGCCAAGAAGGCCATCGCCAACTTCGGACTGCGGGCCGGCATGCCGGTGGGAGCTTCGGTGACCCTGCGTGGCGCCAGGATGTACGAGTTCCTCGACCGGTTCATCAACCTCGCGATTCCGCGCATCCGCGACTTCCGCGGCTTGCCGACGCGCAGCTTCGATGGCCGAGGGAACTACACCTTCGGGATCAAGGAGCAGATGATCTTCCCGGAGATCGATTTCGACCGGGTGGAGAAGATCCACGGAATGGACATCACCCTGGTCAGCTCGACCGACCGGGACGACCTCGCCATGGGACTCCTCCGGGAGCTGGGGTGGCCGTTCCGCGGCGAGACGCCGCAACGCGTCGCGTAGGACGAGTGAGAAGTAAGAAGTCAGAAGTGAGAAGGACGAAGTGGGGAGGGGTGGCCTTCTCACTTCTCACCTCTCACCTCTCACCTTAGAGGAATTGAGATGGCAAAGACTGCCTGGATCGAAAGAGCCAAACGCACACCGAAGTTCAAGGTCCGCGGGGTGCGCCGCTGTCAGAGGTGCGGGCGTTCCCGCGCGGTGCTGCGGAAGTTCGGACTCTGCCGTATCTGTTTCCGTGAGCTCGCCTTGAAGGGGGAAATCCCGGGCGTGCGCAAGGCCAGCTGGTAAGGGGAACGAGTAAGTATGAGCCTGACAGATCCCGTAGCGGATATGCTGACCCGCATCCGGAACGCCTGCTCCGCCGGTCACCGGCGGGTGGACATGCCGGTTTCGAAGCTGAAGAGCGAGGTCGCCCGGTTGTTGCGCGACAACCACTTTATCGCGGATTTCAAGATCCTCGATGACGGGGCGCACGGCGTGCTGCGCCTGTACCTCAAATACCACAACGAAGCCCCGGTAATTCGCGAGCTGCGCCGGGTCTCGACGCCGGGCCTCAGGCGCTACGTCAAGTGCCGCGAGCTGCCCCGGGTGAAGAACGGCCTGGGCATGGCGATCGTCTCCACTCCGCGCGGCCTCATGACCGATCGTGAGGCTCGGACGGCAAACCTCGGCGGCGAGCTCCTCGCCGTGGTCTGGTAGGAGGTCCGATGTCACGTATCGGCAGAAAGCCGGTGGTGGTACCCAAAGGGGTCACGGTCCAGCTCCAGGGGAACACCGTGGCGGTGAAAGGGCCCCGGGGCGAGCTGCAACGCACCCTCCACCCCGACATGCAGGTGGCCCTGGACAACGACCAGTTTACGGTGGCGCGGCCCAGTGAAGAGAAGCGCCACAAGGCGCTCCACGGACTGACCCGCACCCTGGTGCAGAACATGGTCGAGGGGGTCTCCAAGGGGTTCAGCAAGACGCTGGAGATCCAGGGCGTGGGCTACAAGGCCGAGACCAAGCCCTATGGCGTCAATCTGATCGTCGGCTACTCGCACCCGGTGAAGTACCAGGCCCCGAAGGGGATCAAGATCTCGGTAGACAACAACACCGTGGTGAAGATCGAAGGGGCCGACAAGGAGCTGGTCGGCCAGGTGGCCGCGGAGCTCCGCTCGGTGCGCCCGCCGGAGCCGTACAAGGGCAAGGGGATCCGTTACCTGGGTGAGCACGTCCGCCGTAAGGCCGGCAAGACAGGAGCCAAGTAAGCATGCGTACCATTCACGCCCCGAAGACCCGGCTGCAGCTGCGCTACCGGCGGCACCTCCGGGTGCGCCGCAAGGTGTCCGGGACGGCCGAGCGGCCGCGGCTGGTGGTCTACCGCTCGCTCAAGCACATCTACGCCCAGCTGGTCAACGACGAGCTCGGTGTCACCCTGCTCGGCGTAAGCGACCTGAGCGAGGGAATTCAGGCCGACGGCGCGGCCAAGGTGGGCCGGGCCAAGGGCACCGGCAAGCTGCTGGCCGAGAGGGCCAAGGCCGCCGGGATTACCAAAGTGGTGTTCGACCGGGCAGGTTACCGTTACCATGGTCGTGTGCAAGCCGTCGCAGACGGAGCACGCGAAGGCGGACTGGAGTTCTAAATGGCGGATGAGACCGTAGACCCGCAGGGGCCAGGCTCCTCGAAGGACTCAGGGCCAGCTGCTGCGGGTTCACCGGACAATAGCTTGGTGGGCGAGGGCCTTGCGGCCCAGACCGGCACTCCGACCGATGGACCGGCGGTTGCCGAACGGCCGGCCGGTACCGACCGCCCCCGGGGACGGGGTGGACGCGGCGGCGAGCGAGGGGATCGCGGGGGCCGTGGCGGTCCCCGGCGTGACCGGGGCGATCGCGATCGCTCGAGCGAGCACGTCGAGAACGTCATCGCCATCAACCGGGTGGCCAAGGTGGTCAAGGGCGGCCGGCGGTTCTCGTTCAACGCCCTGGTGGCGGTGGGCGACGGCAAGGGCAAGGTCGGTATCGCCACCGGGAAGGCCAATGAGGTCTCGGAGGCGGTGCGCAAGGCGGTGGACGCGGCCAAGCGCTCGATGATCGAGCTGCCCAGAACCGGTTCCACCATTCCGCACGAGGTCGTGGGCCAGCACGGCGCCGGCCGGGTGTTGCTCAAGCCTGCCGCCACCGGCACCGGCGTCATTGCCGGCGGACCGGTACGCGCGGTGCTCGAGTGCGCCGGCATCACCGACATCCTCACCAAGAGCCTGGGATCGACCAACCCGCACAACATGGTTCGGGCCACGATGCACGGCCTGGCCAGTCTGGTGTCGCATCGGCAGATCGCGCGGGAGCGTGGGGTCGAGCTGGACCAGATCGCCTATAAGGCCAGGCAGGAGAACTGACGATGGGACGTAATCCAGTGGTCGGGCGTCAGGGACCGGGGCACCGGGCTGCCGTAATCCCGACCGAAGACAAGGCGAGCACTCTGACGGTGAAACAGGTCCGTTCGGGCATCGGGCATCCGGACACCATGCGGCGCACCTTGCGCGCGCTCGGCCTCCAGCATCACCAGCAGAGCGTGCAGGTGCCGAACAACTCGTCGATCCGGGGCATGTTGATCAAAGTGCGCCACCTCATCGAGGTGACGCCGGCGAAGGAGAGCTGATGGCAGAGAAAAAGGGTCGTTCGCCTCGTGCCGCGACGGCGACGATAACGCTGTCGAACCTGAAGCCGGCTCCGGGGTCGACCCAGTCGCGCAAGCGGGTCGGCCGCGGCGTGGGGTCCGGGCTGGGCAAGACCTCGGGGAAGGGCCACAAGGGTCACAAGGCCCGGACCGGGGGAGGCACCAACCCCGGCTTCGAGGGCGGGCAGATGCCGATGTACCGCCGGCTGCCCAAGCGGGGATTCACCAACCCATTCCGGGTCGAGTCCCAGATCGTCAACCTGGCCGACCTGAAGAAGGTGAGTGCCACGGACGTCAGCCCTGAGACGTTGTACTCTGCGGGCCTCATCGGGAAGCCTGACGCCCCGGTGAAGCTGCTGGGCACCGGTGACGCCGACCGGGCCTACTCGGTTCGAGGCGTGGCCTTTTCCGCGTCGGCGCGCACGAAGATCGAGGCGGCCGGCGGTAAGATCGAGGAGTAAGTGGCAGCTCCGCGCGTTCCCAACCTGGCCATGGACGAGGAGCTGAAGAGGAAGATCCTCTTCACTCTGCTGGCGCTCGTGATCTACCGGATCGGCGCGCATATCGCCGCGCCGGGAGTCAATGTCACCGCCCTGGCCGACTTCATCCGGAACTCGGCCGCGGCCGGGTTCTTCGGCCTGTACGACGCCCTCGGCGGCGGCCTCTCGCGCGCCACCGTGTTCGCGCTCGGCATCATGCCCTACATCTCTGCCTCGATCATCTTCCAGCTCGCGGGCGGAGTAGCGCCCTCGATCGGCAAGATGCAGAAGGACGAGGAGGGCAAGAAGAAGATCACTCAGTGGACCCGGTATCTCACCGTGTTCATCTCGCTCTCCCAGGCCTACACCTTCGCCCTGTTCACCGAATCGATTCCGGGCGCCGTCGCCGATCCCGGATTCTGGTCGCGGCTCATCATGGTGGTGACGCTCACCACCGGCGCGATCTTCGTCATGTGGCTGGGCGAACAGATCACCGAGCGGGGAATCGGCAACGGGATGAGCCTGCTGATCACCTTCTCGATTCTGGAGCGGCTCTGGCCTGGGTCGCTCCAGCTGCTGCAGTTCATCCAGAGCGGCGTGGTCAGTCCCCTCGGGGCAGCGCTGTTCCTCGTCATCCTGGTGGGCACCATCGGCGCGGTGGTGGCCATGACTATCGCCGCCCGCCGCATTCCCATCCAGATTCCGCGCAAGGTCATGGGCCGCGGCCGGATCCGGGAAGGGCAGAAGACGTTCATCCCCATCCGGCTGATCACCGCGGGCGTCATGCCGATCATCTTTGCCCAGACGATCATCATCGTGCCGGGCACGATCGCGAGCTTCACCCAGAATCCCGTGCTCACCGAGCTGGCCGGCTTTTTCCAGCCCGGCGATCTGCCCTACGATCTGGTGTTCGCCCTCCTGATCCTCGTATTCAGCTACTTCTATACCTCGATCATCTTCAATTCGGTCGATCTGGCTGAGAACCTGAAGAAGCAGGGCGGATTCATCCCGGGGGTGAAGCCGGGGGCCAGCACGGCGGACTATATCGACGGGGTGTTGGCCCGCATCACCCTCCCCGGCGGCCTTTTCCTCGCCCTGGTCGCCCTGCTGCCGATCCTGGTCTCGAAGTGGATGAACATCCCCAACACCGGCTTCGGTGGCACCTCGGTTCTGATCGTCGTGGGCGTTCTCCTCGATACCATCGCTCAGGTCGAGCAGCACCGGACCCTGCGCAAGTACGACGGCTTCATGAAGACGGGGCGGGTCAAGTTCCGGGGCCGACAGCAGCGGTATATGTAGAACCGCGTGAGCGGTGAGCGGTAAGCAGTGAGCGGGGACGACCGACGGGATCCTGTCGAATCGCCCCGCTTACCGTTCACCGCTTACCGCTTACGCTTTTCCGGAGCTATATGGATATCCTACTCATGGGTCCTCCTGGGGCCGGGAAAGGCACCCAGGGCGCCCTGCTGGCCGAGGCTCGCGGCGTGCCCAAGTTCGCCACCGGTGACCTGCTGCGCGATGCGGTCACCCGTGGTACCCCGCTCGGGCTCCGGGCCAAGCAGGTCATGGAGGCGGGTCATCTGGTCAGCGATGACATCATCCTGGGCATTGTCCGGGACGAGCTGGGCAAGCCGGGAGCTGCCCAGGGCGTAATTTTCGACGGGGTGGTGCGAACCATCCCGCAGGCCGAGGGAGTGGAGCGCCTCCTGGCCGAGAGGGGCCGCCGCATGGATGCCGTGCTGTTCTTCGATGTGTCGGACGACGAGATTCTCACCCGGCTCGCCAAGCGGCGTGCCGTCGAGAAGCGGGCCGACGACGACCCTGAGGCCGTCGCCACCCGGCTTCGCGCCTACCGGAAGCAGACCGCCCCCGTGCTCGATTGGTATCAGCAGCGAAACCTGGTTCACCGCATCCCCGCGGCGGGCTCCGTCGAAGAGATCGCGGAGCGGGTCCGCCGGGCGCTTGGCAACTAACATGATCACCCTGAAGTCCCCCCGTGAGGTCGAGATCATGGGCCGGGCGGGACGGATCGTGGCCGGCACGTTGGCGCGAATGGGGGAGATTCTGCGGCCCGGGATGAGCACCGAAGATCTCGATGCCGAGGCGGAGCGGTTCATCAGGAGCCATGACGGAGCTGTTCCGTCGTTCAAGGGGCTATACGGCTTTCCCAAGACCCTGTGCATCTCCATCGATCAGGAGATCGTACACGGTATTCCGTCGCCTCGGCGGGTATTGGGGGAGGGGAGCATTGTGAGCGTGGATGTGGGGGTGCACTTGGAAGGCCTCCACGCCGACTCGGCCACGACCCTACCGGTGGGGCGGGTAGACCCGGAGGCGGAACGACTGCTGCGGGTAACCAAGGAATCGCTCGCGGCCGGCATCGCCGAGGCGCGTATCGGTAATCATGTCGGAGATATCGGACACGCGGTCCAGCGGGTGGCCGAGGGAGCGGGCTACGGTGTGGTGCGGGAGCTGGTGGGTCACGGAATCGGAGCCCGCTTTCATGAGGAGCCTCAGGTGCCCAATTACGGCTCTCCCAAGCGGGGTCCTCGCCTGCTCGAGGGAATGACGTTGGCCATCGAGCCGATGATCACGATAGGCAGTCCGGCCACCAAGACGCTCGCCGACAAGTGGACCGTGGTGACGGCCGATGGAAGTCTGTCGGCCCACTTCGAGCACACCGTGGTTATCACCGCCAACGGGCCGCGGATCCTGACGACTACCTGACCTCACCCCACCCGGTCCTCCAGCAGCAGCTGCACCCGCATTTCCGCCGACTCCACCTGTTCCAGCATCGTCCACGCCGTGTCGATCAGCACTCGAGCCTCATCGGGCCAGCGCGCGGCCTTGAGGTTGCTGCGAATGCTCCAGTAGGCGCTCCGGCTGGTCGCGGCGGCGAGAAAGCTCGCCGCCGCGGCGTCGCCGATCGCGGTGGCGAGCCCCGATCCCGCCATGGCTTCGGCCAGCTCGGCCACCTCCGCCGCCTGGTGGAGAAGCTCGAGCTGCACCCGGGCCGCCTCGATGAGGGCCGCGCGCTTGGCCGCCTCCCGGGCGGTGCGCTCGAACTCGGTTGCCTGGGGCAGGCCGAGAGCATCCATGTATTCGGCTACCGCCACCGCATCGAGCGTTGCCATGTCCAGGAGATCGGCCCGCAGGATCTCGGCCCGCTCCAGCGCGGCCCGGGCATGATCGTGCACCGCGGCGTACTTCTCCCGGCGGGTGGTGAGCCCGGCGACCATCGCCACCAACGAGGCAGAAAGCGCGGTGGCGAGTGCGGCCACGGCTCCACCCGCCGGCGTGGAGGTGGCGGCGGCCACCGCATCCGACCAAGCCTGTACCGAGTTGTCCGAAGTCAGGATGCCTTCGTCGTCCATTCTGCCTCTGGGTGAATTATCGACGATTGAGTGTCTCGAGCAGCCAGGCGTGGATGGCAGGATTACCGGCGACCACCTCGGTGTGCTCGATGCCGATGTTTCGGCCTGAGAAATCGGTCACCACTCCACCTGCCTCCCGAATCAACAGCGTGCCCGCCGCGATGTCCCAGGCAGACAGTCGTTGCTCCCAGAAGCCGTCGAACCGGCCTGCCGCCACGTCGGCAAGGTCCAGGGCCGCCGCGCCGGGGCGACGTATGCCGCTGGTCGCCCGGGCAACCCTCGCGAACTGCGCCTGATACGCCTCCAGCCGTGACACGTCACGAAAGGGGAAACCGGTGCCGATGAGGGCGAATTCCGGGTCCTCGATGCCGGAGACGGTGAGCCTCTCGCTGCCGAGCCAGGAGCCACCGCCTCGAGCCGCGGCGTAGATCTCGTTGCGAGGTACCTGGAGCACGACTCCCGCCTCGAGCACACCATTGAGCGCGGCGGCGATCGAAACGGCGTAGCTGGGGAAACCGTGCAGGAAGTTCGTGGTTCCGTCCAGCGGGTCCACAATCCAGACCAGGCCATCCGTCAGGACCGTAGGAGTCAACTCCTCCCCGATCATGCGGGCGCCCGGCTCCGCCGCCAGCAGGATGTCGCTGATCATCCGCTCTGCCGTCCGATCGACCTCGGTCACGAAGTCGCGGCTGCCCTTCTGGGCCCATCGGCTCGGATCGGCCGGCCGCTCGACGCCCCGAAGGTACTCGCCGGCCCGGTCGGCGGCGTTCCTGGCCAGATGCAGTAAGTCTAAGGCAGACACTATCTTGCGTGCCCACTTTCAGCAGGGTAAGTTGCCGACATGCCACGAATTTTCTCAGGGATTCAACCCTCCGGCGAGCTGCACATCGGCAACTGGCTCGGGGCGGTACAGAACTGGGTCAACCTTCAGCGCAGCTACGAGTCGCTGATCTGCATCGTGGACCTCCACGCCATCACCGCCAAGTATGACAAGGACACCCTCGCCCAGCGGACCCGTGATATGGCGATCGGACTGCTCGCGGCGGGAATCGATCCCGGGCAGGCCACCCTGTTCGTCCAGTCCCATGTGCCGCAACACTCTGAGCTTCAGTGGCTTCTGAATAGTGTCACCCCGCTCGGCGAGCTGGAGCGGATGACCCAGTTCAAAGATAAGTCGCAGAAGTTCGAGAGCGTGCCGGCCGGACTGTTGAACTACCCGGTCCTGATGGCAGCCGACATCCTGCTGTATCGCGCGGATCTGGTACCGGTGGGAGAGGATCAGGTTCAGCATCTCGAGCTCACCCGCGAGATTGCACGGAAGTGGAATGCGGAATTCGGGCGGGGTGACCACTTCTTTCCCGAGCCCCAACCCATTCTAACGGAGGCCAAGCGAATCACCGGCCTGGATGGCCAGGCCAAGATGTCCAAGAGCCTGGGCAACACCATTGGGCTGCTGGACACCCCCGACGAGATCTGGCAGAAGCTGCGGCCGGCCAAGACCGACCCGGCCCGGGTCACCCGGAAGGATCCGGGGAACCCTGACATATGCAACATTTTTCATCTGCACAAGTATTTCTCCCCGCCGGAGACCGTTTCCCTGGTCGCGGAGAACTGCCGGGGGGCCAAATGGGGGTGCCTCGACTGTAAGCGGGTGCTGGCCGATAATATGATCGCCACCCTCGCGCCCATCAGGGAGCGGGCGTTGCAGCTCCAGGAGGAGCCGGGCCGGGTAGATGAGATCCTGGCGGACGGCGCCTCGGCGGCTCGGCGGTGGGCTTCCGACACCATGCGGGAGGTGCGGGATCGGATGGGGTTCCTTCCGGCCCGCGGCAAGCCTGCGGTGCTCGCGTGAGCGTGGTAGCCGCGGCTAAGCCCGAGCTTTCCCCAATTGTGGCGGACACACATGGAGAAGATCATCAAGGCGGCGGTCGAGCGCGGCGCCTCGGACCTGCACATCAAGGCGGGAGACGTCTTCCGGGCGCGGATCAACGGCAAGCTGGTGGCGCTCACCAAGCAGCGGCTGACCCCGGATCAGACGAAAGCCATCGCGCTGAAGCTGATCAGCAGCGACGAGGACCGGGCCAAAATCGAACGCCTCCGCGATTTCGATTGCTCCTGGGGTATGCCGGGCGTGGGCCGCTTCCGGGTCAACGTTCTGCGGCAGCGCTCTTCTTTCATGATCGTGATGCGGGTCATCCCGTTCACCGTGCCCACCATCGAGTCGCTCCGCCTGCCCGAGGTGCTCAAGCCGATATCCGAGGCCGACCGGGGGCTGGTGCTGGTCTCTGGAGTGAGTGGCAGTGGAAAGAGCTCCACGGTCGCGGCCATGGTCCATCACATCAACCGCACCCTGCACAAGCATGTGGTTACCATCGAGAATCCGATCGAGTTCCTCCACCGGGACCTGAGTTGCTCCATCACTCAGCGGGAAGTCGGGGTGGACACCGAGAGCCTCGCGATCGGGCTCAAGGCGGCGCTGAGGCAGGATCCGGACGTGGTGGTGTTGGGCGAGATGGCCGATGCTCCGACCATAGACACTGCCCTCAAGGGAGCGGAGACGGGCCGGCTGGTTATTGCCACCATGACAACCCCGGATGTGGTCACGACCATCGAGCGGCTGATAGCCACATTGCCCGCCGAGGAGCGGGAGATCGGGCGGATGCGGTTCTCCGAGGCGGTGCATGCGATCGTGTCGCAGCAGCTGCTCCCTCAGAAGGACGACAAGGGGCGGGTTCCGACAGTGGAGGTACTGATCGCCACGCCGGCGGTCCGGGAGTGCCTGAAGGATGCGACCAAGACCGGGCAGCTGAAGCGCATCATGGCGGACGGCCGGAAGGAACTCGGCACCCAGACCTACGACCAACACCTCGCGGAGCTGGTCGAGACCGACCAGATCACCGCCGACACCAAGCGCGCGGCCTCGGCCACCTCCGGTCCGCCCGCGGCCATTACGTACTCCCGGCGCGGGCCGGGCAAAGCAGTCTCGAAGTGACCCGCGAAGCCGGCACGTGCCCTCGCTGAAGGAAATTGCCCTCCAGGTACTCGCGCTCCCCCGTGAAGCCGGAACCCCCGAGGCAGCCAAAGCACGCGAGCTAGTCGCCACCTACCTGACCGGGCTCGGCTATACCGTAGTCACGCAGGGCTTCACCTTCGCTCCGTCCAGCCTCAGGGCTTTCCCCATCTTCGGCGCCGGGCTCGGCGGACTCGCGCTGGTGCTGTTTCCCTTTCTGGCCTCCGGCGGGTTGCCGCACTGGGCGGCGCTCGCACTCTGGATCAGCGGGCTCCTCGCCCTGACCGCTGTTGCCACCGGCGTCGGGCTGGGTTGGGTGTACCTCGGGGAGGGGCTTCGGGAGGACGCCAATCTGATCGCGACTCGGGGGCAGAGCCCGCCCAGACGGTGGGTGGTGGCGCACCTCGACTCCAAGGCCCAGGGGCACTCCATGGCAGGCCGGCTGGTGGCGGTGTGGATAGCGGGGCTGGCCATCGTGGCACTGACGGCGCTCGCTCTTGGCCGGCTCACCGGGCCGCTCGCACCAGGCCTGGCAGGCCTCGGCGCGGGTTTGGCCGTCGTGGCGGGCTTCCTCGCTGGGCGCGGCCGCCTCAGTGGCCGGTCCCAGGGCGCCCGGGACAACGGGACAGGAGTCGTGGCCGCCCTGGCGGCCGCGGGTGCACCGGATTCGACCGTGGGCATCCTCATCACTGGCGCGGAGGAGTTCGGTCTGGTGGGCGCCCGGGTGTTCGCGCAGCTCTCCTCCGGGCTGGGGGAAACCGAGTTCGTGAACGTCGACACCGTTGACCAGGAGGGAAGGCTGTACCTGGTCAGCCACGATGCCGGTGGCGAGCGCTTGGCACGGGCGGTGGAGCCGCAGCTGGCGGGCATGGGGCTGCCCCTGCGGCGTCGCCGGCTGCCCCTGGGGATCTTCGTGGACAGTGCTCCGCTGGCCCGGGTTGCTCCAGCCGTCACCGTCGGACGGCTCACCTGGCGCACCCTGCGATGCATTCACACCCCGGCGGATACTCCGGCGGGGCTGTCGTTTCGCACCGCTGAACAGGTCGGCAGGGCCATCGCAGCGAATTGACGTTTTCTCGGGGCCACGATAGGTTTGCCCGAGGATTCAGGAGCCCCGCAAGGGGCTCCTTTGTTGTTTTACCCAGGGAGCCGACATGTTCGACAAGAAGACCACCTGTCTGGTGGTCGTGGGTGCACAATGGGGAGACGAGGGCAAGGGAAAGCTGGTTGATGTGCTGGCGGAACGCGCCGACTTCGTGGTGCGCTACCAGGGCGGTGCCAACGCCGGCCACACCGTGGTGATCGGCGACAGCCAGTTCGTGCTCCGCCAGATCCCCTCAGGCATCCTGCATCGGAACGTCACCTGTGTCATCGGCAACGGAGTCGTGCTCGAGCCGGAGAATCTCTTCGCCGAGCTCGATCAGCTAGGTGACCGCGGTATCGACACCACCGGCCGGATATTCGTCTCCGACCGGGCCCACCTCGTGCTCCCGTATCACAAACTGCTGGACGCCGCGAGTGAGCGGAGCCAGAACCTGGGCACCACGGGTCGCGGCATCGGCCCGGCCTACGAGGACAAATACGGCCGCCGTGGTATCCGGGTGACTGATCTTCGCCGGGTCGAATGTATCCAGGGTCTTCTGACCGACCGGGTGGATCGGGCCAACCGGCTGCTGGAAATGATGGGCAGCAGCGAGCGCGCCAGGTATGAGGACCATGCCGAGCTGCTCCAGCGCCTCGCTCCCAGGTTACTGCCGCTGGCGACCGACACCGGCCTCATGGTGCACCGGGCGATCCGAGGCGGTCGCCGGGTGCTTCTGGAGGGGGCACAGGGCGCGCTCCTGGACGTGGATCACGGAACCTACCCCTACGTGACGTCGTCCAACACGACGGCCGGCGGAGCCGCGGTGGGGGCCGGCATCGGCCCCACGGCGGTCAACGGGGTGCTCGGTGTGGTGAAGGCCTACACCACCCGGGTGGGGAACGGCCCGCTGCCGAGCGAGGCGGAGAGCCCCTTTGGAGAGCGCCTTCGCCAGTTGGGCGGCGAGTTCGGCGCCGTCACCGGCCGGCCGCGCCGGTGCGGCTGGTTCGACGCCACCGTCGTTCGCTACGCCGCCCGAGTGAACGGACTGACCGGACTCGCCGTTACCAAGCTGGACGTCCTGGACTCATTTGCGGAAATCCCGGTCGGCATCGCGTACCGGCTGGATGGTGAGAGCTGCGAGGAAATGCCGGCCGAGGTGGAGGCGCTGGGCCGGGTGCGGCCGATCTACGAAGTGCATCCCGGCTGGCAGCAGCCCACTGGCGCGGCTCGTCGCCTGGCGGACCTTCCTTCGGCGGCAAGAGCCTATCTCGATCGCCTGGAGGCGCTATCCGGGGTGCCGGTGCGCTATGTGAGCGTCGGGACCCGCCGCGATCAGATAATTGAAGTATGACCGGGAGGGCAGATGGACAGCGGGGCAGCGGGGCAGCGGTTGTGAATCCTGAGCCGATCGATCTGCTAGTCGTAGGTGCCGGACCCTGCGGGCTCGCGGTGGGTATCGCCGCGAAGCAGGCGGGGCTCTCCTGCGTGCTCCTCGACCGCCGTACGGTCGTGTCCACCATCGAGCGCTACCCACTGGCCATGACATTCTTCTCCACCCCGGAGCGGATCGAGATCGGCGGGGTGCCGTTCATTGCCAGCCACGAGAAGCCTACCCGGCAGGATGGCCTTATCTACTATCGCCGGGTGGCGGAGCACTATGGGCTCGACATCCGTCCGGGAGAGGACGTGGTTGATGTTACCCGAGAGCCGGACGGGTCCTTTCGCGTCCAGGTAGCCCGGCGCCACGACGGCAAGTCCTACCGCACTTCGGCAATCGTCTTTGCCACCGGCTACTACGATAACCCGAATTACCTCCGGGTACCCGGCGAAGACCTTCCCCATGTGACCCACTACTTCGTGGAAGGCCATCCCTACTGGCATCAGCGCGTGATCGTCATCGGAGCGGGCAACAGCAGCGTGGACGCCGCGCTGGAGTGCTGGCGCGCCGGGGCTACGGTGACGCTGGTCCATTTCGGCGAAGGGTTCGACCGCACGGTAAAGGCCTGGGTCCTACCGGACATCGTCAACCGGGTGAAGGAGGGAAGCATCGCGGTACGATGGCGGTCGCGGGTACGGGCGGTTACTCCGACTCACGTCGAAGTGATGTCGGGCGCGTCCGGGGCGGTGGAGATGATCCCGGCCGAGGCCGTGCTTGCCATGACCGGGTACCATGCCGATACCGCGCTACTGCTCCGGCTCGGCGTGCCGGTCGATTCCGCAACCGGCGTCCCGGCCCACGACGAGGCGACCATGGCGACGCCGATACCCGGGTGCTATTTGGCCGGAGTCATTGCGAGCGGAAATGATGCAAACCGGTTGTTCATCGAGAATGCCCGCGGTCATGGTGAGCTGATCGTGCGGCACCTGCTGCATGCGCGCGCCGGCGTTACCCCGGAGCCTTCGCAATCCGCTGGTCCCACTGTCGCATCATCGCGATGAATGCCTGCGCGATGGCTGGATCAAACTCAACGCCGGCGCGGTCATGGATGTAAGCCAGGGCGCGCTCGGATTCCCAGGCCTCGCGATAGGGACGGTTGGTGCGTAGCGCGTCGTACACATCGCAGACGTGCACCAGCATGCTGGCGTACTGGGCGCCCCGGGCGTCGCGCAGGGCAGGGTAGCCTCCCCCGTCCAACATCACGTGGTGCTCGTACGCCACCACGGCGGCAAGCTCCATGGGCTCAGGGCTGGCCAGGAGCATTCGGGCACCAACAATGGGATGCTCCCGGATGACCAGCCGTTCGGAGTCGGTGAGCTTGCCCGGTTTCACCAGAATCTCGCGCGGGATGCAGGTCTTGCCGAGATCGTGCAGCAGCCCGGCTACCCCGAGGGCCCGGACTGTCGCCCCTCCCAGCTCCAGATATTCTCCTAAGGCCATGGCGAGCACGGACACGTTCATCGAATGGGTAGTGGTGTACTGGTCGAATTCCTTGAGCTGAAGCAGCGGCAACACCATGGCCTGTTCCGCGTGCATCGCGATGGACAGCGACCGTACCACAGCGTCCGCCTCGACCATGGGGATCTTGGCGCCATTTTGAATCTCCTGATGCACCCAGTCCATCGTGTCCCGTTCCTCCCGCAGGGAGTAGGTCAGTGTCGCCACCGGCATGGCCGGCTCGAGCACCATGACCGGACTTAGCCCCAGCGTAACCTGCCCGTAGCGGATTGACGACTCACCCATCTGCCAGATGTCGGCGCTCGACCCCGGTCGGATGCCCAGCCGGATTGCGAGGTGAGAGAGGAACCGCGCGAATTGATCCAGCTCAACCAGGCTGAGAAACTCTATCCGCTCGACACCCGCCTTGACGAGGCGACTGCTCCACTCCCACCCATCCAGCTCCTGGACCAGCTCGGATCCGAACAGCACCTCACCCGACAGGAACGTGAACTGAAGCTTGGGGTCGGACTCCTGGAGCTCGCGCAGCCGCTCCAGCGCTCCCTCGAGACTGCGAGCGGTCGCGGGGTGGTCGTCCCCATACAGGCTCATGGTCGAGAGAGCCTGTGACAGCGCGGTGAGAAAGCGAACCGCCACCGTCATGCGGCCGCCGAGCGAGCGGCAGCGCGAATCTCCGGATCCGAATGCTGTAATGCGGAGGCCAGGACTTCGGCGGCCGTCGGGTCATGTTTCCAGTAGCTCGCCAAACCGGCCAGCACGGTGAGCAGCTCCGGGGATTTCGACGCCAACCGCCGTCCGAACCAGAACCGCCGGTGCTGGGCGTGCGCCAGCAGCACTTTCAGCGCCTCGGGTGTGCGGGTGCGAGCCAGGATTCGAAGGGTCGCCAGCCTGACTTCCGTGGGGCGCCGCGTGTCCATCGCGATTCGCTCCACCAGGGGAATCGCGTCCGGGGGGCACGACTCGAGAGCCGCCCTGAGGGCCAGGCCGACGATGGCGTCATCCTCGTCCCGAAGACCGAGGGACACTCCCTCCGCGACGTGAGTTCGCGACTCGAGCAACAGCTTGATCCCCTCGCGCCTGATTCTGGGGTCGGCGTGGGCAGCGTAGCTCAGCGGTGAGAAGCCCTCCGGCCATCTGCCGAGGCGGCCGATCAGGACCAGGATATTGCGTTGCAGGTACCAGGGGGCGTCGATCAGCCGGGCAACCGCCACCTCGCCGATTCGGGGGCCAAGGGCCAGGAGCTGCTTCATGATAGCGGCCCGGGTGGAACGATCATCGGTGCGGCCGAGGTGATCGAGTAGCGAGTTGGCGGCGCCTACGCCGAGGCGGCCGACCAGAATTTCGATGACTGTCTGATCCGGCGACGCGAGTGCCAGCTCTGCCTCCAACCGCTGAGGGCTGGCTATGTGGCGCCACAGTGCCTCCGCCGACTCGGTGTGGGGTGCGGCTTTCAGCTGAGCGACAAGGAGGGCGAGCTGGCGCCGGTTCAGCAGCGCCTCCGCCGCCGCGTATACCGAGGGCCCAACGCAGTCCAGCTCCAGCGCCATCTTGATGATGATCTCGGGCTCGCAGCCGCTCTGGGCCTCTTCGGAGGAATCCGGGGCCCTCCGAACCATCCCTTCCAGGATTGCCGTATAGGACTCCGGGTTGGGATCTTCCAGCTCCCAATCGCCGATCAGTCGCGCGACGTTGTTGCGCAGGGCGCCCTCGGCCTCAGTCCGGGTTCTGGGCGGTCCACCCTCGGCGTGTTGGGCCAGCTTGTGGAGCAGGTTGAGGAGGTTGTGCGAGATGGTCTGATGGGAGGCTTTGGCTGCGGCCTCCAAGACCTCCATCACGGCGTCCGCGGCGAGGATCTGTGACGCGTTGAGCACGAATTGGCGTCGCTCGGCCTGATTTGCCCCGGTCTCTAGAAGCCGGCGCAAGGTGTCGGGATCCAGCGCCTCGATCAGGCCGGACAGGCGTTCGCTCAGCTGGTCATCCCCAGCTCCCTTCCGGCCGGACAACTCCTCCGCGACCCTCGACAGGTAGCCGAGCACTACCCGGTCGTAAGCCACCTCTCCCGACTTACGGCCGATGGCTTGGGCCACGACCAGGGGATCCGCATGGACGGTTGAGGTCGTGTCGTACTCGCTGGATAGAGCGAGGCGGGCGAGCTCGACCCAGGCATCCCTGCCGTCAGCGGGTTCGTCACGGTTGAAGTCCATGGCCGCGTCGGGGTCTTGCAGCATGAACTTGTCATACCCAATCGGCCGGAGCCTGATGTGATCCCAGGGTCCCACCCGATCGAGCCGCTTGCCTACCGGTCCGTCGCCGCGCTGGGGATCGGTGCTGAGAGCCGCCAGCACATCCTCGATCTCCACCGCCGTCGCGCCACGAGTCAGATGAACCGCTGCGATGCGATGGCGATGCAGCCGGTGCGCCAGGTCGCGGAGCAGCGCGTTCCTGGGATCGGTCGTGACCGTCTCGATCACCAGCCGGTGTCGGGCTACGCCGAGGGTTACCGACTCGCGAGTCCCGAGGAGGGCGTTCAACCGGCTGGCGAACCGCTCGGACGAGTCCCGCAAGTGCGGGTGGCCGGCCGGATACATGGAGCGCTTGTGAAGGACAATTGAGAACTCGATCAGAAAGTCGGCGAGCTCCCGGGATAGCGCCGCGACATTCTTGGGCTTGGCTTCAGGCCCTGGAGATGCCGAGGCCCCCGCTGCTTCGGAAGGCTGGTCTGTGTCTTTGGTCGGACCGGACGGTTCGCCCATCAGCAACGCCTCTTGAAGCCGCTGGAAGGAGTACGGGGAGTCCAAAAATGGCAAATTCCGAGCCGACCATGGAACACTGGCTAATGCTCTGTGTGGTAAGAGGATAGGGCCTTCGGGCAAGACGAAGGTGCCGCTGTTCCGTGTGCTATCTCGCGGGAAATTGCTGGTTCTGCCGCGCTTCCTTGCCACCGCTGCCAGACCTATCTTCCCCCGCTGGTCTCGATCTACCCTCTTAAGCTCGGAAGCCGATGGCTGACACCACGTTGATGGACAAGCTGGTCTCCCTCTGCAAGCGCCGGGGGTTTGTGTTTCAGTCCTCCGAGATCTACGGCGGGTTGGGTTCGGTGTGGGACTACGGCCCGCTAGGGGTGGAGCTCAAGAAGAACGTCAAGGACCGCTGGTGGCATGCCATGGTGCGCGGCCGGGACGACATCGAGGGCCTGGATGCGGCGATACTCATGCACCCCAAGGTCTGGGAGGCGTCGGGCCACGTGGCGGGTTTTACCGACCCGCTGATCGATTGCCGCCAGTGCAAGAACCGGTTTCGCGCCGACGACCCTCGAATCAAGGGCACTCCCGGCCAGCCGGACGCGCAGTGCCCGGTGTGCGGCACTCGAGGCTCGCTTACCGAGCCGCGTTTGTTCAACCTGATGTTCAAGACCTTCATGGGGCCGGTGGAAGAGTCGGCGGCGGTGGTTTACCTCCGGCCGGAGACGGCCCAGGGCATCTACGTCAACTACCTGAACGTGCTCCAATCGTCGCGTCAGCGCATCCCGTTCGGCATCGCCCAGATCGGAAAGGCCTTCCGGAACGAGATCACCCCGGGAAACTTCATCTTCCGGACCCGCGAGTTCGAGCAGATGGAGATGCAGTTCTTCGTGCAGCCGGGAACCGATGCAGAGTGGTTCGAGCGCTGGCGCGAGTGGCGGATGGAGTGGCATCGGTCCCTGGGACTGGATCCGGCCAAACTGCAGTGGCACCAGCACGCGGGAAGCGAGCTGGCCCATTACGCCAAGGCGGCCTTCGACATCCAGTACCAGTTCCCCTTCGGCTGGCAGGAGATCGAAGGCATTCACAACCGAGGTGATTTCGATCTCGGCCGCCATCAGGAGTACTCCGGTAAGAAGCTGGAGTACTTCGACCAGGCTCGGAACGAGCGATACCTCCCCTACATCGTGGAAACCTCCGCCGGTGCCGACCGGGTGGCGCTGACGCTGCTGGTGGACGCCTATCGTGAGGAGCAGGTCGAGGGGGAGACCAGAGTTGTGTTGGGGCTGCATCCCTCCCTGGCGCCGATCAAGGCCGGAGTATTCCCCCTGGTGAAGAAGGATGGCATGCCGGAAGTTGCCACCACGCTCTACCACGACCTTCGGAAACAGTTGGCCTGTTTCTACGACGACAGCGGGGCCATCGGCCGCCGATACCGGCGCATGGACGAGGCCGGCACTCCGTTCGGCCTGACCGTCGATGGGGATACTCTCAGCGGCGGCACCGTTACCGTCCGGCACCGGGACAGCATGCAGCAGGAGCGGGTGGGCATGGATCGGGTGGCAGAGTACCTCAAGGAGAAGCTGGGAGCTGCGAGCTAGGCGTCACCGGCCGCTGGCTCCGAAGTCCTGGCTTACACGACTACTATGCGTCTCTCTGACTTCGAGGCCATGGTCCGCCGACTCTCGGACGAGGTGCCGGCGCATTTCTTCGAGGGCATAGCCGAGGTCGTAGTGTCCCCTCGCGCGGTGCCGCATCCGGACCGGGAAGAGATCTACACCCTGGGTGAATGCATTCCGCTGCCGGTCGAGCTGGGGAGTGGAGTCGAAGGGCTGCAGAGCAGGATCGTACTGTACTACGGGTCGTTCGCGGCCCTCGCCGGCCTGCAGGACGATTTCGACTGGCGGCTGGAGGCGTGGGACACGCTCACCCATGAGCTGCGTCATCATCTCGAGTGGAGGGCCCGGGCACCCGATCTGGAAGACTTCGATTGGGCCGTGGAGCACAACTTTGCCCGCCACGACCGGGAATCGTTCGACCCCACCTTCTTTCTCAGCGGCGAGCGCCAGCCGGACGGAAACTATTGGGTCGAGGACGACGTCTTCATCGACCAGATCGTGAGCTCCGTTCCACCGGCCGTGAGCTTCGTCTGGCAGGGCCGAAGCTATCGAGTGGCGCCCCCCGACGACGCGGCACTGCCATGCTTCCTGACTATCGACGGTGTCGCCGATCCGCCTCCGGGCGACCTGATCGTTGTACTGCGGAGAAAGCCGGGGGTCCGCGATCTGTTCGGCCAGCCGGGAGTGTTTCAGGCCAGCGTGCAGGCCACCAGCTAGGCGGGTATCTTCCCGGCGATGACGAGAAACGACCAAGCCAAGGAACTGTCAAGATGAGACGTAGTCTGGCCCTGCTGGGGCTGGTGCTGGCGAGTGTAGCTCAGGCGCAGACCGGCGATCCCGGATATCGCATCGGGGTGGTGAGCGAGTCCGGCGACGTGGCCACCTGGCTCAAGCCGGCGGGCACCGGCCTTTCCGTCGATCGGGTCGTACCGATCGGCATCATGCCGACCGATATCGACGGCCCGCACAACATCACCGTGTCGCCGGATCGGAAGAGTTATTACATCACCGTGGCGCACGGCACGCCTTTCGGCTCCCTGTGGAAAATGGATGCGGCGGGCGACTCGCTCCTGGGCCGGGCTCAGGTGGAGCTGTTTCCCACCACCATCACGCTGACACCCGACGGCCAGTTCGCGTTCGTGGCCAACTCCGATTTCCACGGCGATCACCCCCGGGTGAATGTGATCTCCGTGGTACACACGCCGACCATGAACAGGATCACCGACATTCCGGCCTGCGACATGCCCCACGGAGTGAAGGCAAACCACGCGGGCACCCGGGTCTACGTCTCCTGCATGCACAGCGACGAGATTCTCCAGCTCGATGTGGCGACTTTTCGGATCGCACGGAGAGCCCGGACCGGCGAGGGCCACGCGATGGCGATGACCGGACCGTCGAACCATGGTCCTGCCGCGCCGCTGGTAGGAGGAATGGCGAAGGAATGCTCTCCGACCTTCGTCTCGGTCTCGCCCGATGACAAACGACTCTACGTCGCCTGCAATTACGGCAACACGCTGCAGATCTGGGATGCGGCGACGCTCACCCAGATCAAGGAGATCCCGGTGGGCAAGGGAGCCTATAACGTGGAGCCCTCTCCTGACGGCAAGCTGGTCCTGGTCACGAACAAGAAGGAGCAAAGCGTGAGCCTGGTCGATGCCGTCAAGCTGACGGAAGTGGCCCGAATTCCCACCAGCAAGAAAATCGTGCACGGAATCGCCTACTCGCCCGACGGGCGCCTGGCCTACGTTTCCTCCGAGTCCATCGGTGCCGACCCCGGAGCTGTGGATGTGATCGATCTCTCCCAGCGGAAGGTGGTGGGTAGCGTGTCCATTCCCGGGCAGCCCACGGGCATCACTATTCTCTCAACGCCGTCCCCCACGGCCAGGCGCTGATACCATGGTCTACGAAGCGGTGACCACACTGGACGGGCCCGAGGTGATCCACCGGGCCAAGCGCTTCTTTGCCGAGCGGGTGCCGCTCAACGCCGCGTACCCGGAAAAGGAAGGGCCGAATTTCGTCACTCTCCGGGGGCAGGGAGGCGAGGAGATCGCGCTGGCGGTATGGCCCGACCCGCGGGGCACCCGGGTGCGAGTGTCGACCCTGCTCTTCGATCAGGTCGTGGACCGGTTTCTCTCGACCTTGCCGCTTCCGGCCGAGCACGTCGCGTGAGCGGCGCGCTGGCGGTGCGGGTGATGGTGGAGGATGCCTGGGACGAGGTCTTTCTCGAGCTCCCCGACGGCACTCCCCTGTCGGAGCTCAAACGCCAGGCGCTCGAGCTCACCCATGTGAGTCGCAATCCTGCAGATTACCTGCTCAAGTACCGGGGTGCGGCGCTGGGAGACGAGTCCCGCTCCATGGCAGAGGCAGGTCTGGTGCAGAACGGAGCGCTCATCGTACTGTCCCGGCGGCGCAGGCCAGTGCGGTAGCAGGCGGTGCGGGTTACTCCGGTGGTGAGCCGCACGCTGACTGTCATAGCCGCCGCAGTGCTCGCATTCGACGGGGCTGCACTCGCCGTCCTGGGGTACCTGACCCGGCGAATGGTCCTGGTACCGGTGGGCCTGGCCTTCCTCGTCGCGTCCGGTCTGATCCTGCTCTACTGGCGCTGGTACCGCCGCCGGCTGGACGACATCCTGGCCACGCGTCGCGAGCTGAGTGAGGAGGCCCGTGCGCTTCGAGAAATCATAAGCGGAAAAGAAAAAGGATGAGGTGCGCCTCTCAGTTCTCACTTCTCACTTTCCAGCATGCCAATCCCGGTCTTCACCCATCCCAGCTGTCTTCAGCACGATCCAGGCTCCGGCCATCCTGAGACCCCAGCCCGGCTGCGTGTCGTCCTCGACCGGCTGAAGCGCGAGCCGAGGATGGACGTTCGGGAGGCCCCGTCCGCCTCGCGTGAGCCGCTGTTGGCGGTGCACCCCGAGCCGTATCTGGCCGGCCTCGAGGCCATGAGCGCGCGGGGCGGGGGAGCGCTCTTTCTGGACACGTCTCTCAGTCGCGACAGCTGGGCCGCGGTGCTTGGCGGCACCGGGGCGGTGCTCGCCGCGGTCGAGCACGCGCTCGGTGGACGGGGGCATGCATTCGCCGCGATCCGGCCACCGGGCCATCATGCCCTCGCCGCCAAGGGAATGGGGTTCTGCCTGGTCAATAACGTCGTCGTGGCCGCTCGCCACGCGCAGGCCGCCGGGCGGCAGCGAGTGCTGATCATCGACTGGGATGTGCACCACGGCAACGGAACCCAGGCGCTGGTGGAAACCGATCCGACGATACGCTACGTGTCACTGCACCAGTACCCGTGGTACCCTGGAACCGGCGCCGCCGACGAGCGGGGGGTGGGAAACGTGTTCAACGTGCCGCGGGGACCGGGCAAGCCGCCCGCACTCTACGTGGGGGATCTCTGGGCCGCCATCGTGGCCGCAACGACCGACTGGACCCCGGATCTCGTGCTGGTATCGGCCGGCTTCGATGCCATGGCGGGCGACCCGCTCGGTGGGTTCACGCTCGAGCCGGAGCATTATGCCGATCTGACCATCCGACTGCGCCACCAGCTGCCGGCGACCTCCATCGTGGGGATGCTCGAGGGCGGCTACCGGCCCGATCGCCTGGCCGAAGGGGTGCTGGCTCACCTCCACGCACTGGAGTGATCGGCCTGTTGCCTCTCCCACCGACCGCCGTATAATCCAGCCGGTTCGCCCGGTCTCATCTCTCAGCTTCGAGGACGCCTTGCCTCATCCATTGCGGATGGATGTCGAGCTGCTTCATCTGCAGACCAAGCACCCTTTCATCATCGCGCGGGGGGGGCAGAGCGACTATCGCACCGTCTGGGTCCGCCTGACCGATGGCGATGGACAGGAGGGCTGGGGTGAGGCGGCCCCGAGCAAGTTCTACGCGGAAACCGCCGAATCGGTGCTGGCTGCACTCGAAGTCTACCGCACGGCGCTGCCGGACGACCCACTCAATCTGGAAGAGGCGGAATTGCGCTGGGGTACGATGCTGCGCGGTAACGCCGCCGCACGCGCGGCGCTATCAGCGGCGCTGCACGACCTCGCCGGCAAGCGGCTCGACGTTCCGGTTTACCGCATGTGGGGCCTCGACCCCTGCAAGGCACCGCGATCGACCTTCACGATCGGTCTCGACTCACCCGAGCGGATCCGGGCAAAGGTGCTCGAGGCCGAGCAATATCCGATTCTCAAGGTGAAGCTGGGGACCAACCGGGACATCGAGATCCTGCGGGCCATCCGCGACGCGACCGACAAGGAGATCCGGGTGGATGCCAACTGCGGCTGGACCGTAAAGGGCACCATCCGCATGCTCCCGATCCTCGAGGAGTTCGGGGTCACCGTGCTCGAACAGCCGCTCCCACCCCGCGACCTCGAAGGCCTGGCAGCGGTCACCGCGCAGGCCGAGATCCCGATCATCGCGGACGAGAGCTGCCTCACGGCGGAGGATATCCCGCCCCTGGTCGGCAAGGTGGACGGGATCAACATCAAGCTCGCCAAGTGTGGCAGCCTGCGCGAGGCGCTCCGCATGATCGCAATCGCCCGGTCCCACGGGATGATGGTGATGGTGGGGTGCATGATCGAAAGCTCGCTCGGCATCACCGCCGCCGCGCACTTCACGCCTCTGGTCGACATCGTGGACCTCGACGGTGCCGCGCTCCTCGCGAACGACCCCTTCGTCGGAGCTGGTATCGACGGAGGGCAGGTGACCCTACCCACCGGCCCGGGTCTCGGCGTCAGGCGGCGATGACCGAGCGCTTTGTCCTGGTCGCTCTGCCACTCCCGCTCGCCACCCCCTACACCTACCGCATTCCCGAGACGCTGGGCGATCGAGTCGTCCCCGGCGCGCGCGTCGTCGTGCCGGTGCGCCGGCGGGAGCTCATCGGCGTTGTGGTGGCCGTGGACACCGAGCCTCCCGCGGCGGCGGCAAAAGAGGTCCTCGCGGTGCCCGATCCCGAGCCTGCCTTGTCTCCCGCCCTCCTGGCCACAGCCGAGTGGATGGCGGGATACTACGCGGCGCCACTCGGCCTCACGCTCAAGAGCATCCTGCCGGGCGGCATGTGGGGCGAGTCGCAAGTGATCGTCTCGCTGCGGAACGGTTCACACGCTACCGGAGGCGTTGCCGGCGAGGTGCTCGCCTGGCTGGAGAAGCGGGGTGGGGAGGCCGCTGTCTCCACCGCCGCTCGGGCGCTCAAGCGACCGCTGTGGGATGTGATCGAGCGGCTCAACCGGATCGATGCGGTGTCGTTGAGAGTTCAGCCCCCCGACACCACCGCCGCCGGACTCACCGAACGGGTGCTCTCTCTGACCGAGGAGAGGCCAACACTGCTCGAGCGGGAAGCGCTGTTCAAGCGCCGGCCCAAGCAGCAACAGCTCTACGAGACACTGGAGGCACTCGGGGGGAGCGCGCCGCTGCGCCATCTCTCGGACCGGCTCGGCTTCGGCGACGCGGTGGTGAAAGCGCTCGTGCGAGCGGGGCTGGCACGGCTGGCGCGGTCCGAAGTGCTGCGGGATCCGTTCGCCGGCTCCCCGACTTCGCCGCCACCTGCCGTGCTCACTCCCGACCAGTCCACCGCCCTTTCGGCCATCTCAGTGCTCGAGCCTGGGGCAGCGGCGCTGCTATTCGGGGTGACCGGCAGCGGCAAGACCCTGGTGTATCTCGAAGCGGTGAGGCGGCTACTAGCGGCCGGCCGGGGGGCCATCGTGCTGGTTCCGGAGATCGGTCTCACCCCGCAGACGGTCAGCCGGTTTCGCGGCGCCTTCGGCGATGAGATTGCGGTGCTCCATAGCGGGCTGTCGGAGGGCGAACGGGCGGATGCCTGGCGACTCCTCCGCCGCGGTGAGCGCCGGGTGGCAGTGGGCGCCCGCTCGGCGGTATTCGCGCCGGTGGCCAACCTGGGCATGATCGTGATCGACGAAGAGCACGAGGCGAGCTACAAGAATGGCGAGACGCCGCGCTATAACACCCGGGACGTGGCCGCGGTGCGGGCCCGGCTCGAGGGGGCGCGGCTGATACTGGGAAGTGCGACGCCGTCACTGGAAACCATGGTGAGGGCGGAATCGAAGATTCAGCTGCTCCGGCTCCCCCAACGGATCGGGTCCCGTCCGCTTCCGCCGGTCGAAGTGGTCGATCTCCGGCTAGCGCCGAAGGTGTCGGGTACCGGTCCGGTCGCGTGGTCCGAGGTGCTCGACAAGGCTATCGTCGCCACCCTGGCCCGGGGCGAGCAGGCTCTCCTCCTCCTCAACCGCCGCGGCTATGCCGCCTTCCTCCAATGCCCCGATTGCGGCGAAGTGTGGCAGTGCCCCCACTGCAGCATTTCGCTGACCGTGCACCAGGCCCCGGCCGGGCTGCGCTGTCACTACTGCGGCCACGAGGAGCCGTTGCCGGTCACCTGCCGGGTGTGTGCCCATCCGGTCCAGCAGATGCGAGGGGTGGGGACGCAGCAGCTCGAGCGGATGCTGGCAGACAGGTATCCGGAGGCGAGGATCGCCAGAATGGATCTGGATACCACCAGCACGAAATGGTCCCACCAGCGGATTCTGGGGTCGGTGGAATCGGGGGAGATAGATCTGCTGATCGGGACCCAGATGATCGCCAAGGGCCTGGACTTCCCCAATGTGACCCTGGTAGGGGTGGTCGACGCGGATACGGGACTCTACCTCCCGGACTTTCGATCTGCGGAACGGACCTTTCAGCTACTGGCCCAGGTGGCCGGGCGAGCCGGGCGGGGACCCAAGGGAGGACGCGTCCTGGTCCAGACCCGCCATCCCACGCATCACGCGCTCGTGTGGGCGGCGCAGCACGACACTGAAGGATTTCTTCGGCAGGAACGTGAGCTGAGAAGGGATCCGCCCTACCCTCCGACAACCTCGCTGGTGAATCTGCTGCTGTCCGGGCCCGATGAAGGCGAGGTGGGGCGCCGTGCCGCGGCGGTGGCGGACTGGTGTACCGCACTCATCGACCGCTACCAGCTCCCGCTCGACGGTGCTGGGGCCGGCCCCGAGCCCATTGGTGCGGATCAAGGATCGCTGGCGATGGCACGTGCTGCTGAAGGGACCATCCAAGGGGCTGGGAAGGGTGGTGCGCTACGCGGCCCGCAGGCTGCGCCGCGAGGGAAATACCCGGATCGTGATCGATCGGGACCCGGTCTCCTTGCTTTGAGACCAGCGGAGCTACCCGTTAGGCCATGCGCCCAGCGCGCGTCGCACGACGACCAGCTCGCCAAGATGATACGCGGTGTGATCTGCCACGAGGAGCAGCTCGCGCAGATAGGTCTGGTCTTCCCCGGCCGGAACCTTCTCCAGCAGATCGATGCTTTCATCCAGCGCCAGCCGCTGTAGCGCCTCACGGTCCTTTCGGAAGGCCGCTACACTGTTGGCCCAGGCACCTGCCGAAGGTGGTGACGGGCTCTTGGGCCAGTAATCGTCGGGCCAATGGAGCTCCTGGTAGTCGGGGTTGAGGCAGAAATCCAGGATGTCTTTCTGCGTCAGTCGGATGTGCTCGAGCAGCTGCCAGGGCGAGTACGGGAGGCCGTCAGGGACTTGCCCCTGAAGGGATGGCGGGAGCCCGGCGACGACCTTGTCCAACCCGGCATGCGCGTCTTCCCAATCCAACAGGCGCGCAATGACGGCACGCATGGAATTTGTCATTCAGGCGCCCTTGGGCACGCCATCGAAAAACTCGACGACTCCTGTCTTGAGGGAATACTCCGCGCCCACGATGAGAAGACCATCGTTCTGGATCAATTGCTCGAGCACCTCTGAGCCGTGTCGCAAGTGGTTGGCGGAGGCGCGAATATTGACCCGAACAGCCTGCCTCACCAGTGCCCCCAGATCGTGCCTGAGCTCGGTTTCCAGCAGCCCCTCGACCGAGGGCCGCACCCGGTCTACGATCGCCCGCAAATTAAGGGACTGGATCTCGGTCGGCCGCTGAAGCTCCTCGAGGGTTGCCACGATCGCGCCGCAATCGGAATGGCCCAGCACCACCACCAGCCGGGTGCCGAAGCGCTCTGCCGCGAATTCGACGCTGCCGACCTGTGAGGGGGCAACGATGTTGCCCGCCACCCGGATGACGAACAGATCGCCCAGCCCCTGATCGAACACGATCTCGGCGGGAACCCGCGCATCCGAACAGCCGAGGATGATCGCAAAGGGCTGCTGAATGTTGGTCAGTTCCGGCCTGGCCTGGCTCAGGATGGTGTCCGAGCCGCGCACACTGGTGGAAAACCTGAGGTTCCCTTCGCGCAGGCGCTTGAGTGCTTCGCGGGCTGAGATCATCGAGGTCCGGTGTCATCGTAGTCGGCCTGACGGGCTTTGGCGTCCCTTAAAGATGCGTTCCTCCTCGCCGCCCAGCCAGAGATGCAGGGCCGCGTAGGCCCGCCAGGGCCGCCACTGCTCGGCGCGCGCCCGGAGCGCGCCGGGGCTCGAGGCGGCGGTTGCCCGCCGCAGCAGACCGTCCGAGGCGGGGAATGCATCGGGCCAGTGCATCGCATGCATCACGATCGTGGTCGCGAGCCGTTCTCCGATGCCGCTGATCTCCAGCAACGCCCGATGGGCCACGGTGACATCGCTGCCCGGGTCGAGCCGGAGCGTCCCATCGGTGATCGAGCGGGCCACCGACACGATCGCGTCGGCGCGGCGACCCGGTACGCCGAGGGCAGTGAGGCGCGATACGCCCGCTTCGGCTACTCGCTCTGCCCCCGGTGCCAGCCGGCTGAGCGCGGGAATCCCGGTGGCAAACGGCTCGCCGAGGCTTGCCACGACCCGCCGCACAAGCTCACGGCTTCCCCCGCCCGAACGCCCGCGCAGCAATGCACGAAGGACGACCTCGAAGCCGTCCACCGCCCCCGGAATCCGTACCCCGGGTCGGCGTCTGACCAACGACCCGAGCCCGTTGCGCTCGAGCGAGGCATCGATAACCGTGGGCTCCGCGTCGAGGTCGAACAGGTGCCGGAGACGGGCCAGCAGCGGCATGAGCACCGGCAGCAGGGCAGGTGAGACGTGCACCCGGAGATGCGCCTTCTCGGGCCGGTCTGGATCACGCGCTGGCAATGCCGCATCCTCCGCGAAGACCAATCCTCTCACCCCATTGAGACGGACGGTTCGGCCGTAGCACCCTCCCTCCACCATCTCCACCCCCGGCATCGCGTCACGCAGCAGGATCTCGGTGAGCACCCGCCAGGCGAGCGGGGCCCGGTACGCGAGGGTCAGCTGGACGAGCGCCTCGTCCGGCGTCGTCCCCGCGTCGAGTCCTGCCTCCCCCGCGGGCGGGGACCGCCGCAGCGCGCTCGGACTCAGCCGGTACCGCTCGCGGAACACCGAATTGAAGCGGCGCAGGCTCTGGAAGCCGCTGGCGAACGCGATCCGCGTCACCGGAAGCGAGGTATCCGCGAGCAGGCGCTTGGCGAGCAGCAGCCGGTGGGTCTGGGCCAACTCGACCGGCGACACACCTAGCTCGCGCTCCAGGGCACGACGGAGGTGGCGATCGCTTACCCCGAGCTCGCGCGCCAACTGCGCGACCCCCCCGCCATTGAGCGCCCCGGCGCCGATCCGATGCGCGGCCACCTGTGCCAGGCGGGGGACGGCATCGACCAGGGCGCGGCCCGGCGCCAATTCCGGCCGGCAGCGCAGGCAGGGACGGAAACCAGCTTCCTCGGCGGCGGCGGCCGAATCGAAGAAGCGGCGGCGGTCGCGATAGGAGATTCGCGCGGGACAAACCGGCCGGCAGTAGATCCGGGTCGTAGTAATGCCCACGAAGAAGAGACCGTCGAATCGTGCATCGCGCGCGTCGAGGGCGCGATGGCAGACCGCAGGATCGAGGGAGAGGCTTCGCGCGGTCGAGGTCATGGGACGGTCACTTCCTTCCCCGGTGTCAGCAGGCGAATCCGCGGATCGGCCCCGAAGGCGGCGGCGACCTCCTCGCGGGTGGCGAACGGTGGTGGGAGCGACCCGTAGTGCATCGGAATCACGATCTGCGCGTGGAAGTAAGTGCGCGCGACGAAGGCCGCGGTCGCCGGATCCTCGCCGGCGCGACCGCCGCCCGCGGCGAGCAGGAGTATGGTTGGGTGGAAGAAGCGCTCGATCAGCGCCATGTCGCCGAACGCCCAGGTGTCGCCGGAATGGTAGAGTGTGCGGCCGTCCGAGAACCGCAGCACATACCCGAGTGCCCGGCCCGGCTCGACGGAGTGCATGGCGGGGACGGCATGGATCTCCACGTCGCCCACCCGCTGGACGCCGCCGATATTGATGCTGAGATAGTGCCCCTCGGCGATTTTCATCTTCTGCAGGTGATCACCGGTGGCCACGACTTGGGCGCCGCTCACGCGGGCGAGGGTGGGCACATCCCCGTCGTGGTCGCTGTGCGGATGGGTCACCAGAATCGCGTTCGGACGAGTAGCTGGGGCGGCGTAGCGTGCGGTATCCGCGTATGCGGGTGGCACTGCCGGATTCCCCGAAATCCAGGGATCGATGAGCACGCGAGTCCCGCCCGGACTCACAATCTCGAACCCGGCTTGTCCCATCCAGGTGAGGCGGATCGGCCCTGGCGGTGGCTGGGTGGGGCCAGACCAACCGGCCCCGGTTAGCGCGACGCACAGGACCGATGGACCGAGCCAGCCAACACGAGTCACATCGTCCTCCCCAATTTACAGCGTACCTTTCTCGGCCTTGACGAGCTTGGTGTAATAAAGATCGCTGCTGGCGCTTGCCGCGCCATGGCTCGTCGCCGGCTGGAACGGCCGGGCCTGATCGGCATCGGCGGCCGGGGCGCCGTGGACCGTGCGACACTGCAGCACGGCGAGCACGGCAAGGAGAACGAAGCCGCCGGCCCACCAGAGACGAGCCGCCATCAAGAGGCGGGTAGTCGGATCTGTCGGATCTGGAGGATCGCTACGGGTCATAGCGGGATCGCGACAAAGGCCAGAACCTGCCCGGTGAGGTGATCCCGCACCCGACCGGTGATTTGACCCGCATCGTTGATATCCTGGGCGGACAGGAGCACGTCGTCCGACTCCGCGACAAGGTCATTGAGATCCATCAGAACGTTGTTCTCCCAGAGGAAAGCCCGGGGACCCGCCGCGGTTATGCCGAAGGAAATGCCCACCACCTGGCCCTGCGAATTGAGGGCAAAGGCCTCGCTGACAGGATCTTTGCCGAACTCGCTGCTGAGCGTGCCGAGATCCACGACCTGGGCTGCGCCGTGGCGCCAGTAGAAAGCACGAGAGATGAAGTCGCCGATCTCATCGCCGGGCTCGTCCGGATTGGAGAACCCGACCACGTCACCCTGGGCGTTGATGTCCATGGGTGTGTGCCAGCTCGTCCCTCCCAGATTGGGGAGCAGGGTCACTTTACCGTTCTTCTCCCACAGCACGGCGTGACGAGCGCTGAAGCGTCCCACCGCCTGGTCGCAATCCCCCGAGATACCGACTGCCTGGCCTTCGTCATTGATCGCGGTGGCGGCCGAGGTCGCGTCATCGAGGAATGGACTAAGCTCGCGCGCCTTGATCTTGCCGTTGCTCCCATCCTTCGGGTCCCACATGACCGCCCGGAACTGAAGCTTCTGGGCGCTGTTGGGATCGCAGGTGCCGTCATTCACCGCGGTCTCCGCCCACCCAACCACCAGTCCGTGGTTGTTCACACCGGTGCCGAAGCTATGATTGCCACCGAGTGTCGGCAGCCCCCGCATGACGTCATTTTCCCACACGAACCCCCGACAGATGAGGTTGGTCGTGTGCGGCAGGAACCCCCCGAGCTCGCACGCCCAGTCCTCGTCCAGCGGGTCCACGTCGTCAGTGTGGGAAATGCCGACGACCATACCCGCGTTGTTCAGCCCCAGCCACGGCACCGTGCTGCTCAGCCCGCCGAGCTTCCCGAGATTGGTGATCGTTTGATGGTTCCGCCACAGCACCGCCCGCCGGGAGCCATCGGACAGGTTGGACCAGCCCGCCACTCCCCCCTGGTCGTTGATGGCCATGCCCCGACTCTGGGTTCCACCGAGCGAGGGAAGCTTGATGATTTCATACCGGACTTCGGGAGTCAGCTGGGTGAGTCTCTCGGATGATTGCGTGACCGTTGCTTCGTTGCCGCAACCGTATGTGGTGGCGATCAGGATGGCGCACGAGATGTATCGCATGGAATCCTCCGGTGGGGGAAACAGAGCGAACGCACCGCCAGGTGGTCGCTCCTTTGATTTCCCCACCATAGAGGGCGGCGGATCCGCACGCGCGCCGCATTCGGACCTGGAAGCACCAGCATCCCCCCTCGCCGGATTCGGACCTTGAATAGCGGTAGGAGTGGGTGCTGCCGGAGACCTATGGGAAGATCTTATGGATGAAGCGGGCTTCAGGTGCGATAGGATTTCAATGTCGCAAGGCGACGAACAGGGCAGCGACGGCAATCACGACGCCTAGCGCCATCTTTGCCGCCGCGGCCGCAGCGCGGCCGAGCACCGCTCCCCACCCGGCGCCAGCAGCGGCGCCGGTGTGCCGGACCCGAGTGTACTCGAACAGCGCCGCTCCCACGAACGCGCCGATGAAGCCGCCGATGACCGACCCGATGAGCGGCACGGGCACACCAACCACAGCCCCAACCAGACCTCCGAGGAGAGCGCCCCAGCCGGCACGGCTCGATCCCCCGTACCGCCGGGTGAAGCCGAAGCCGAGCCAGGCCTCGACCACCTCGCCCAGGAGGGCCAGTGCGACGGCCAGCCCGATCATGCCGGGACCCAGCGTCTGGAAATCGGTGAGCCAGCCATAACCCACCATCCCGAGCACCATCACCCACAGACCCGGCAGCCCAAGGGGGATGAGCAATAGCCCGGCGACGCTACTGATGACGAGAATGAGAATGGGAGTCTGTATGTCGACCATGTTGTCTACCGCTCGCTGAGCTCGGCGACGGCGAGGCCGCTCTCGCCGGCGATCGAATACACCAGGTAGGTCCTGCGGTGCTCCCGAAAGATCGCCGGATCACGCAGCTGCCGGACGCGCCCCGGGGCTTCGTCTGGCCTGGAGACCTCGAGCGGCAGGTCGGCACCCTCGTAGCCACGCTCGGGGCTCAACACGGTTGCGGGGTTGGAAGACCGCCACCTCGTCCAGTCGGCGCTGAGCTTCACCTCGGACAGCAGAATACGTTCGGGGCGGTCGCCGATCCGGGAGTAATAAACCCGAAGGACATTCCCCCGCAGGTCGACGGCCGCGTGCCGCAGGATCCGACCCGAGTCGGCGGCAATGAGAGTCGGCCCGGGCTCAAATGGGGACCTCATGTCGCGCGAGCGCAGGAGCATGCCGGCCCGGACGAGCGTGTAGTAGTAGTCCCCCCAGCGAAAGATCCGAAAGTACGCGGGGCCGAGCGCCTGGGTATCGGCGACGAAGTGAAGCCCGTCGGCGGAGGCTGCTCGAAAGGTCTTCTGTTGCCCGATGTTCACATCGCCGCCCGAGACGGCTGGGCAGTGGAAATACATGAGTATCTCTCGCCGGGCCGAATCCACATGCATGTCGGGGGAGGCAACGTGGTCGTAGCACTTCGGCGCTTCGACGAGCCGGAGAGTGCCGGGCTCGTGGATCTTCCATGGGCCGCCCACCCGATTCGCGTAGGCAAGACGAATGAACTTGCCGCCATGATGCGCAAAGTAGAGGTAGTAACGGCCGAGCGGGCGCTCGACCCAGGTTGGCACCTGGATGAGTGAGGGGCCATTGATGTTCTCGCCGAGGGTCGGGCTGGACCTCGGTGTGACGACTGGGTTTTCCGGGAGCCGCGAGGCTCGCACGGGGTCTCCCAGGAGCGCAAGAAGCGCGAGCATCAGCAGGTTCCGCACGCTCCGGTTTCCTCCTAGCGACGTGGGCGCTGCGGCTACGTGCGCTGCTCAGGCCGCGGCCTCAGTCCCCCAGCTGGCAGGTGTCGGTCCGGCAAATCACCACCACCGCTACGAGCGGGATTCCCACCACCAGCCCCATGGTCTTCCAGAACCCCGCAGTCGGGTTGCCCAATCGGACCGAGTCAACCAGGCCGCGGGGTACGGCAACGCGACAGCTGTCGCACGCAGGTGGGCGGGTGAATGGCACGCCGCTGATGGAGTCGGGCGTTACCACCAGGGCGTGCCAGCGGAGGGGGCGACCCTGGGTCCACACCTGGGCCTGTTGCCGGCGGGGCAGGGGGCCGTCCACCACCTGCCGAGTACGCCATCCGGCGCCGCAGGCCAGCTGGAGCACTCCCAAGGCGAAGACCCAGGGGCCACGCACCACTTCGACCACCCTTCCTAACCGCAGAACACCTGCCTGGGCCGCCACTCGGCCCTGAACCCTCCGTACACCGAGTCTCCGCTGCTGAAGCGGACCGTCAGCTGTGCTCTGAGGCTTGCACCACGCGGGTGAGAGTCACGATCTGGCCGGCATGCCGGGCCGAGTGTTCGGCGGCGTGGAAGATGAGTCCCAGCGTCGTCGAAGGCAGTCGCTTGCGTCCGACTTCTCGCGGCAGCAGGAGACTGTCGGGGGGCAGGCTTCGCAGATAATCAATTGCGCCCTCCACTCCGGCCGCGAATCTCGCCAGCAAACGGGCCAGCTCGGGCCGGTCATCGTGGACAGTCCGCTCGGCAGCGAGCGCCGCCAGCTGATCGGGGGACAGACTCTCGGACCGCGAGTATGTCAGCAGCCGATCGAGACTACCCGGAAGGTGAGCCAGATGGAAACCAATCGAAGCGGCGCCACCCGGCCGGGCCCAGAGTTGGGATGGCGTGAGCTGCTGAACGATAGGCAGGACGTCCTCCCCGACCTGGAGCAGGGTGTGGGCCGCGGGCTGCAGCAGGGGCTGAATGCCGGGGATAGGCCCGCGGAGCCAGACTTCGGGAGGCAAGGTCATCGGGGGAACCTAGTAAGCCTAGCCGGACCCACCCAAGGCCCGGCCCAAGAGCATCACTCCGATCGCGCCGGGGAGATGGAACGCCACCGCGGCAGGGACGAGAGCCCACCGGGCCCGATGGCTGAGCCACTGCTCGGTTGCGGCGCGCCGGAGGACCAGCACTGAGAGCGGCAGGTTGAGGCCTACGGCGGTGACCACCCCAGGCGCGTAGCCACCACAGAGCACCAGAGCTGCCGTTACATGCCAGGCCACGTTGAGCAGGAGAGTGGCCCACATTGCCAACACCAGCCACAGCGCGATGCGGCTACCCGGCCTGGCAATGGCCCAGAGGCTGAAGCCGAGCGGGATAATGGTGGCCAACACCAGGGCCGCTGCCATTTGCTGTGAACTCACCGGTCCGATCCAGTCTCTGGCATCGGCGGGCAGCACGTCGAGGACTCGGGGGACGTACCGCGGGAAGAAGACGCCTTCCTCGAGGTTGTGGAGGGCCAGCACGAGTGGCAGCAGCCAGATCGCCCAGCGCCGGGTCAATGATCGGCGCGGAACCCCTTGACCGCGGCCCTTCCCATCCAAACGAACAGCGCCAGCACGACGAGCTATGTCACCAGAAATGGAGGCTCCTTCTGGATGTGAACGTCGGGATATCGAAGATCATGGGCGCATCCTTCGGAAGGGGCCGAGCCTGGTTTCGACCGTCCGACAAGACTTACTGATTCGTGCCGAAGCCTATCTCGGTTCCGACGTAGATCACCCGGCGGGGCGCGGGCTCGAACACCCGGCCCCCGACCCCGTTCAGGGTAACCGACCCCACATATCTCCGATCCCAGAGGTTGTTCACCCCGAGGAACGGCGCAAACTCCACCTGACCGGTTTGGCCGTCCCACCCCAGCCGCAGATTGGTGAGCCCGGCACCCCAGGCATCCACGTAGGTGGTGTTGGCGTCATCCGCCACCACCGACGAGCTGATGGTCTGGTCGGCGTCGAGAAAGAAATCACCGGGCAGCGAGGTACGGAGGCCGAAGCGCCAGAAATGCTCCGGCACTCCCGGAAGCCGGTTGCCGTCCAGCACCGTGCCATCGGCCAACCGATAGTCGGTGAACCGATACCGCGCGTAGGTGTAGGAGCCCCTCAAGGTGACGCCGGCTGCCGGCGAGACGCTGAGTCCAACCTCGGCGCCGTCGTTGTGGGTCTTTCCCGCGTTCCGGAAGAAGGCCCGTCCGCCCACCTCGGGACCCTGGACTATGGCATCCGATACGCGGCCCAGGAAAAGAGCGACTGAGTAGCTGACCCGGGGCACCGGCTGTCCCCGGGCGCCGATCTCGTAGTTCACCGCGCGCTGCGGCCCGAGATCTGGGTTGAAGCCACCGGAGCCATCGGGTTGGTTGACCAGCTCCGTGGTCGTCGGGGTCTCGAAGGCGGTCGCGACATTGACGTAGGGTACGAATTGGTCGCCGAACGACAGGCTCAAGCCCAGGTTGCCGCTGACGGCCGACATGGTACGGTTGTCACTGTCGTCGCCATCGGAGATGAACCGGTCGTCGAGGTCGAACCGGACCCAGTCGTAGCGAACACCTCCGCTGACCAGCCACCGCTCATCGGGGTTCCACTGGAGCTGGGCGAACGGACCGAACTCGGTCACCTGTTCCCGCTGATCGAGGATGACGGCGGTCGTCGGCTGGCCCGCGTTGGAGACAAAGTTTTCCCGGTCGTCCCGCATCCGCTGGAGATCGACCCCGGCCGTGAGCTCGGGGGCCTGTTCCTGCGAGCCCAGGCGGCGGTTGGCGCTGGCTCTTGCGCCACCGACCGCACGATCGATGGCCACGTAAGTGCCGGACGTCGGCGTGATCCCGGTCGGGGGCGGAGCGGCAAGCGGGTTGGCCAGATCGCGCAGCAGCCCGAAAACCGTGGCCTCGTACTCGTTCCCGGCAACATCGAAGTGGCGAACTCTGAGGGCCAGCTGGTGCTGCTGGGCATCCTTGTCCGCCCCCCGGCGAATGTTATTGGCCGCGGCCGAATCGCGGTTGGCCTGGTATTCGGCGAGGGTGAGGGCCCCGGGATTCTGGCCTCGGGGGTTGTCGGCCAGGCTCAGCCGCAGCGTGGCCAGGGTCGCTCCCGAGACGGCATAGTCCATGGCGGCGTTGAGCTGGCGGAACTCGGCGGCGCTATGCTGGCGGAATCCGTCGGTCTTGAACTGGGAGACGGACAGTGTACCACTCACATTCCCGGAACGACCCGACGTCCAGCTCTGCCACTTGTAGAAGTCGTCTTTGTCCCGCTCTCCGGTTCCACCCTGCACCCGCACCCGCTGGGCAAACGGCCCGGACGCGGCCGGCTCGCTGGACAAGGCGACCACTCCACCGGACGCGTTTCCGTACAGGGACGAGCTTGCGCCACGCAGGACCTCGGCCCGAGCGATATTGGCGAAATCAATATTGGTGAGCTGGCTCTGCCCGTCGGGTAGGGTCTGGGGGACGCCATCGAGCAGGACCTTGAGACCGCGCACCCCAAAGTTGGAGCGGCTACCCGCGCCGCGAATGGAGATCCGCTGGTCGAGCGAGAAGTTGTATCGGTTGGCGACAACCACGCCCGGTAGATTGTTCAGCGCCTCATCCAGACCGATTGTCTGTTGACCCTGCTGGATCTCCGTGCGATCGACCACGCCGACCGCATAGGGCACTCTCTGGAGCGGCTCGCGGGTCCGGGTAACGTTGATTTCCGGGAGCTGGCGAACTCGGGTCGTGTCCAGCCCGATGGTATCCGGCCGGACCGGCTCCTGGGCCCACACTGCCGGCGCCGAAACCAGGCTCAGCAGCCCAAGGCCCGCCGAACTAAACAAAGCGACGCGTTTGAGGCTCCAGTGGTGGCGCAGCTCACTCCGTCCGTGCATGGCTATCTCCTGGTTGCGACAAACTTAATCCTCCCGGGACCGGGGGCTATGGCGCTTGAATCCCCCCTGACCCACCCCTAGCTTCCTCCCCCAAATGGACTCCCCCAAAGACACGTTGCCCGATTTCAGCCGCGCCCCCTTTGCCGGAGCGCCCGAGGCTCGCTTTGCCCCGCTCCCGGCGGATGGCGTGCTGCCTGAAGGGTTCTTTTCGACCTCGAACCTGCCCACCTACATCAATGTCGGCGGGCAATGGCTCGCGCCGATTCGCCCCCGGATGGACTGTGTCGTGGTCAAGCGCTCCGGATTCCTCGAGACCATCGAGCCCCGGCGGCTGAAGCGCGGCGACATGATCGCCATGGGCGAGGCCGAGGATGGAACCGAGGGCATCGTGGTGCACGCCCAGGGCTTCCTCGGCAGCGTGCACGGGGCCAACGAATTCCGCTTCATGTCTACCGAAGTCAGCCGCGAGCGCCCAGTCAACTATGATGAGCTGGCCGCACGGCTGGGTGAGGACAAGCAAAGGGGAGGGTATCTGGTCTGGGTGGCGGGGCCGGCGCTGGTACACTCCCGGGCGCGGGCCGACTTCGAGTGGTTTATCCGGAACGGATACGTGCAGGCGGTGCTTGCCGGTAACGCGGTGGCCGTACACGACATAGAGGCCGCCATCTTCGGTACTACATTAGGCATGAGCAACACCGGCCAGCCCACCCAGGGTGGACACGGCCTGCACATGCGGGCGATCAATCGGGTGCGGGCTGCCGGCTCGATCGAACGTGCGGTCGAGACCGGCCTGATCAAAAGCGGGATCATGCACGCGTTGGTCACCAGCCGAATCCCCTACGTGCTTGCCGGCTCGATCCGGGATGACGGTCCCCTTCCGGGCGTGTACAGCGATGCGCTGGAGGCGCAGGACGCCATGCGCGAACACACGGTCAAGGCCACCGGCGCCATCTTTATCGCCACCGCTCTCCACGCCATCGCGGTAGGAAACATGCTGCCGGCCTTCTACCTGTGCGACGGCGCTCCGGCGCCTCTGATGACCATCTGCGTCGACCAAACCGAGTTCGTGGTCAACAAGCTCAAGGACCGGGGTACTCACCAGGCCTACGGCGTGGTGACCAACGCCCAGGATTTCATGCACGTGCTGCGGATCTACACCGAGCGGTGGGAGCAGGGTTCGGCATGAGCGAACTCCGCGGAGCGGCGCTGCCGGGCCTGGGCTGGGAGCGCCTAGCTCAGGCTGTGGCTGACATCCTGCCGCCCACTGAGGTGGATGGAGTGTGGGCTTTCAGTCCGGTGCGGCGTGAGACCAAGGAATGGGGCACCGCGGTGCTCTCCCGGGTTGAGGGCAACCGGCGGCGGATCTACACCGCGCGATACGTCCTTGCCATCAAGGGCAAGGAGCGGGGGAAGTTCGAAGCGTCGGTGCAGGAGGTGGGAAGCGGGCCGCTCGACGCCTTCAACCGGCTGGTCCAGGAGGCGCAGCGCCGCATCGATGACGAGCATCCGCCCATCTCGGTTCCCCCGGAGTCGTGGTTCCTCTCCGTCCTTCGCGGGGATGTCAGGTCCGATGGCCAGCCTCGATAAGGCAGAAGCCGCGGCCCATTCCGAACGCTTTCGCCGTCATCTTCGGGAACATCACCAGCCGGTCACGCGCCAGCGCGATCTTGTGGCCCAGGTTGTCTTCCTGGCGGCGGAGCATCTGTCCGTCGATGCCATCCGCCGGGAGCTGAAGCAGCGGGGAGAGCGGGTGGGCACCGCCACCGTCTACCGCACCCTGGATCTCCTGGTCGAGAGCGGTCTGGTGCGGGCCCACGACTTCGGTGAGGGGTTCAAGCGGTACGAGCCAATGGCGGGGCAGGCGGACCACGAACACCTGATCTGCCAGCGGTGCGGCCGGGTGGTGGAGTTCGCCAACGAGCGGCTGGAGCGGATGCTGCCGATTCTGGCCGACGAGCACGGCTTTCAGCATCAGCGCCATCGGCTGGAGATTTACGGGGTGTGCCGCGAGTGCCGCCAGCAGGAGCTGGGGCCGTTATGAACGAGCCCGCCACCCTGGGATTCGTGGTGGCCTTCGTCGCCGGGCTGCTGAGCTTTCTGTCGCCCTGCGTTCTGCCGCTGGTGCCCTCCTACGTGGGCTTCATTACCGGGATGACCCTGCCCGAGGTCGCGGGGCGGCGCCGGGCCGTGCTTATTCACGCGCTGCTCTTCGTTGCTGGCTTCTCGTTGGTCTTCGTTCTGCTGGGCGCCAGCGCCACCGCGCTGGGACGCGCGCTCAACTACTACCAGGTCTGGCTCCAGCGCGTGGGCGGTGTGCTGATCATCCTGTTCGGGCTGCTCTGCCTCGGCGTGTTCAAGATCGGATTGCTTACCCAGGAGCGCAGGCTGCACCTGGAACGCAAGCCGGTCGGGTATCTGGGGTCCGCTCTCGTTGGGATGGCGTTCGCCGCGGGATGGACTCCGTGCATCGGCCCGGTGCTCGGTGCAATTCTCGGGCTGGCGGCCACCTCGAACGACGTCACCCGAGGCATGCAGCTGCTGGCGGTCTACTCGGCCGGCCTCGCGCTGCCGTTCCTGATTGCGGCCGTGGCCGTCGAGTCGTTTCTCGACTGGTTTCAGCGGTTCCGGCGTTTCTTGCCGTGGGTCATGCGGGTCAGTGGAGTCATGCTCATCGTGGTGGGTGTGCTACTGGTCACCGGTGAGTTCACCCGGCTGGCAGGGTGGCTGCAGGGGCTGACGCCGGATTTCCTTCGAGAGAAGCTGTAGGGCTTTCCGTCTTCCAGCTCCTCCTCCATCTGCTGCCGGCGCAGCAGCTCCCAGTAGCGTCCTCCAGCAGTCAGCAGTCGGGATGGGTGCCCTGTTCCACGATCCGGCCCCCGTCGAGCACCAGAATCCAGTCGGCATCGCGCACGGCGGCCAGCCGGTGTGACACGATGATGCTGGTGCGCCCCACCAGCGCATCTCGCAGGCCCGCGAGGATCCGGGCCTCGGTGTGTGCGTCCACCGCGCTCAGCGCATCGTCCAGCACGAACACTGGTGGATCCTGGGCCAGGGCTCGTGCGATCGCGGCTCGCTGCTTCTGGCCGCCGGAGAGGTTGATCCCCCGCTCGCCCAGCATCGTATCGTATCCATCGGGCAGGGCCGGGAGCGCCTCGGTGAGTTGCGAGATCTCTGCGACCCGCTCGAGCCGGCCATCGTCGGGGGCGCCCAGCAGGATGTTTCGCCGCAGAGTCTCGCCGAACAGAAATGTCTCCTGGGGTACGAACCCCACGGCGCGCCTGAGATCGCCGAGCGAAAGCTGGCGCAGGTCCACGCCATCGATGAGCACGGCACCGCGGTCCGGGTCGTAGGTCCGGACGATAAGATCCACCAGCGTGGACTTCCCCGAGCCGGTGGCCCCGACGATGGCGAGCGACGATCCGGGCTCGACTCGAAACGAGATGTCCTGCAATACCCAGCCACGCTCCCGGGCTCCCGGGTAGCTGAACCACACCTCCCGAAACTCGACCGCCCTGGAGCTCTTGGCCGGAGGCAGCGCCGTGGGCGCCGCGGGACTGTTGATCGCCGGGCGTTCGCGGAACAACTCGTTGATCCGGCCCATGGATGCCGCACCGCGCTGCACCAGGTTGAAGGCCCATCCCAGCGCGATCATCGGCCACACCAGCATCGCCAGGTACACACCAAAAGCCACGAACTGTCCCACGGAAACGTTTCCGCTCATTACCAGCCTGCCACCCGCGTACAGAATGACCAGGCCGCTGAGCCCGCCGAGCAGGGTAAGCAGCGGAAAGAAGGCGCCTTGCACTCGTGCCAGCCCCAGGTTGCGGACCAGATAGGTGTCGTTCAGAGCGCGGAAGTGCCCGATCTCCGCCCGCTCCTGACGATAGGAGCGCACGACGCGGACCCCGGACAGGTTCTCGTGCGCGTGGCTGGTGAGCTCACTGAATTGAGCCTGAATCTCCTGCGAGCGGTGGTGGATGATCCGACCCAGGGATATCATCGCGATCGGCAGGCCCAGCAGCGGCACCAGGGCCAACAACGTCAACCGGGGGCTGATGGCTACCATCGCCGGCGCCACCAGGAGGGCGCGTATCGTGGTATCCACTAGGTACATGAGGGCCGGACCGGCTACCATTCGGACAGCCAGGAGATCGTTGGTTGTGCGGGCCATCACATCGCCGGTTGGGTACCGGTCGTAGAATTCGGCCGACATTCGCTGAAGGTGGTCGTACAGCTGGTCTCGCAGGTCGGTCTCAACGCGGCGGCTACCGCTGTTGAGCAGTTCTCGCATTCCGTAGCGGGCAACCCCGCTGGCCAGGGCGACGAGAAGCAGCAGCAGCACGGCGACCTTTACTTCGTGGAATCCGCCGCCAATGCGGAGAGCGTCGATCCCTTGTTGCAGGAATCGAGGCCCGAGGGTCGCGAAGAAATTGGAGATTACGACCAGCGCCAGGCCGACCAGAAAGGCGCGCCGATAGGGCCTGAGGTAAGGAAGAAGAGATCGAAGCTCGTGCATAAGGCGGGCTGAAATGTCACCGGGCGGTGGAACCCGAGCAAGTCACTCCTAAGGAGGGTTAGATGTCGAGAACGATGATCGCAGCGCTTACGTTGGTGGCCGTCGCAGCCTGTGGCGGCCGCGACAAGGGGGATACGGCCACGGCCGACAGCCTGAGTCGTGATCTACAGCTGGCCCCCATGGATACCACGGCCGAGCTGAACGACCGTCCAACGGCCACCACACCGGCGCCCGCGCCGGCGCCACGCACCCCCGCACGGCCCAACCGGCCCACCACTCCGCCGGCGTCTACGTCGGAGCCGCGGGCGAGCACACCCGCCCCGGCACCGGCCGCAAGGGCCCTTGCCGCCGGTACCACGCTTACGGCATCCACCAATGCGGAGATTCGCTCCCACAAGAACAAGGTGGGCGATACCGTGACCGCGACCGTCGCGAGTGACATCAAGGACAATGCGGGCCGGGTCGTCATTCCAGCCGGCTCCGAGGTCGTCCTCAAGGTCACCGCTATCAAGGAGTCGGAGAACAAGAGCGACAAGACCGGGACCTTGACCCTCCAGCCCACTTCGGTGAGCATAAACGGCCGGTCCCACCCGCTCTCCGCCACGATCGAGGGCGTCACCACTGAGCTCCAGGGGCGGGGCACCAACGCGGGTGACATCGCCAAGCCGGCGGCGGGTGCCGCGGTCGGCGCCGTGGTAGGCCGGGTGCTCGGTGGAAGCACCAAGGGCGCGATCATCGGTGGCGTGCTGGGTGGTGCGGTAGGAGCCCAGCGGGCGGTCGAGACGAAGGACCGGGACGTGGTTCTCCCTCAGGGGACGACCGTCACGCTGTCGCTGAACGAGCGGTTTTCGCCGGCGAGCTGAAGCCGAGCTCAGCGATAGAAGGTTGTCCAGGGTCTAGGGTCTAGGGTCCAGAGCGAATCGGCTCCGGACTCTAGACCCTCGACTTTTTTCAATAGCCCGCCCCGCCTCCCCCTCGCCGGGGATCGCTGACCCCCTGCCAGCCTGCCGGGGTCCGGATGATGGCCTCGACGTCGCCCCACAGCCCCCGGCTCGAGATGCCATGGCCGCGGCGCCTGAGGCTGTCCAGCACCACCGGCAGAAATCCTTCGCTCTCGATCTGAAGGCTGTCGGGCAGCCCCTGATGATGGTTTCGGGGCGCCTCGATCGCGTGGGCCAGTGACATCCGGTGGTCGATCACGTTGGAGATGACGTGATAGACCATGGTGATGATCTTGGGTCCGCCCGGTGTGCCCACGACCATGTACAGCTGCTTGTCGCGGTCCAGCACGATGCTCGGCGTCATGGCCGACAGCATCCGTTTCCCGGGCGCGATCGCATTCGCTTCACCCTGCACCAGCCCGTACATGTTTGGCTGGCCCGGTGAGGTAGCGAAGTCGTCCATCTCATCGTTGAGCAGGAAGCCAGCGCCCGTCACGGTGACTGCGCTGCCGTAGCTGTTGTTGAGCGTCGTCGTGCAGCTGACCGCATTCCCTTCCGCGTCCACCACCGAGTAATGCGTCGTGGAGGCGCCGGTGGGAGCGCCCGGCTCGAACGTAGGCGTGACCGAGGCCTGCTCGCCGATCTGTTTGCGCAGTTCTGCGGCGTAATCCTTCGAGAGAAGGCGCTCCACCGGGTTCTGGACGAACCCGGGATCGCCGAGGTAGCGATTGCGGTCGGTAAATGCCCGCCGCATTGCTTCGGCTTCACGGTGCATCAGGGCCACGGATCCAAACGGAGGTAGCGGGTCGTAGCCCTCCATGATGTTCAGGATTTCACCCATCGTCACCCCGCCCGATGAGGCGGGTGGCATCGAGTAGATGGTATGCCCGCGATAAGAGATGGCGATGGGCTCCCGCCAGATGGCCCGGTAAGCGGCGAGATCCTCCCGGCTGATCAGCCCGCCGCCGCGCTCCATCTCGGCCACGATGAGGTCGGCCACCCAGCCGCGATAGAAGCCGGCGGCTCCACTGTCCCGAACCGCCTCCAGGGTGCCGCCCAACTCCGGCTGTCGGAAGGTCGAGCCCGGCGGCGGCGGCTGGTCGTTCGGGAGAAAGGTCGTGCGGGATGCCGGGAAGAGGACCAATCGCGCGCTGTCTTCCCCGATCGAGCGGCTGCGGTATTCGTCGATGACGAATCCCTCATGGGCCAGTCGAATCGCGGGCTCGATCACGGCGGAAAGCGGAAGCCGGCCATATCTGCGGTGTGCCTCGGTCAAGCCGGCGACGGCGCCGGGCACTCCCGCGGACAGGTGGCCCGTCACGCTCGCCTCGGCGTCGCCGGAGAGATACATGTCGCGGGAAGCGCGGCGATGGCGCCGTCTCGCGATAATCGAGCGTCTGCACCTCGCCATTCGCGGAGGCGAATGACCATGAATCCGCCGCCGCCGATGTTTCCGGCTTCGGGGTGGACCACGGCCAGGGCAAAGCCAACCCCGACGGCCGCGTCTACCGCATTGCCGCCTTGCCGCAGGATCTCTCTGCCCACATCGCTGGCGATCGGGCTGCCCGACACCACCAAGGCGGTAGGCGCTTCGACCACCCGCGCCTTGCCGCCGAAAGTCCAGGAAGGCGCCACTCCAGCCACCGGGCTGATGCCGGAGGGTGCTGACGCGGGCGCAGCCGGGCGACAGGAGGATCAGGGCCAGCAGCAGGCTAGCAGCAGGTATGCGCACACGAGCTCCGTGAAAAAATTGGAAGGTGGTGCGGAGTTGCCACGAACCTCGCACGTCTCCTAATTTAGCCTGAGGCTGACGCTTGGATACTCCTATCCTTTGCTCGCGTGGCTGACGACTTCCACGACACGCGCCTGACCGAACGGCGCAACCCCCGAAGCACTGCCATCGATACCGCTTCCGCCCTCGAGATCGTCGATCTCATCGGCGCCGAGGACGCCGGTGTGCCCGCGGCGGTGGCCAAGGCCCGGGCCGAGATCGCGCGCGCCATCGATCTGGTAGAGGCAGCGTTCCGTGCCGGAGGTCGGCTGGTCTACGTGGGCGCCGGGACCAGCGGCCGGCTTGGTGTGCTCGATGCCGCTGAGTGCCCCCCGACCTTCGGCACCCCACCCGAGATGGTCGTCGGCCTGATTGCCGGTGGGGCGCCGGCGCTGGTCCGCTCGGTCGAGGGCGCTGAAGACGACGTAGCAGCCGTGGTGCGGGAGCTGAACTCCCTCGGCGTTGGGAGCAAGGACGTGGTGGTCGGCATTGCCGCCAGCGGAACGACGCCGTATGTAGGGGCGGCACTCGCCCGGGCCCAGGCCCTCGGGGCCCGGACGGTATTTCTTTCCTGTAGCCAGCCGGCGGACCGGCTGCGGGAAAGCTGCGACGTGTGCATCACTGTTCTCGTCGGCCCCGAAATCGTCACGGGGTCCACTCGCATGAAGGCGGGCACCGCCACGAAGCTGGTGCTGAACACCCTGACGACAGGGGCCATGATCAGACTGGGGAAGACCTATGGCAACCTGATGGTGGATCTGAGAGCCTGGAACGACAAGCTGGTGGATCGGAGCCAGCGCATCGTGATGGAGGCCGCAGGGCTGGACCGCGGTGCCGCACAAAAGGTCATCGACGCGGCCGAGGGCAGCGTGAAGACCGCGATCGTGATGGCCCGGCGTGGAGTCCAGAAGGGCGAGGCTGAGCGATTGCTGGCCGAGCACGCTGGGCGGCTGCGGCCAATCGTGGGCGATCCTCCACCGGTGCGGACGAAATGACCGAGCGCCCTACACTGGCGGTGGGACTGATGTCGGGAACCTCACTCGACGGGGTGGATGCCGCGCTGGTGCGGTTCAACGGCCCCACCCACGCTACCCTCCTCGATTTCGTCACCCGGCCCTACACCGACGAAGAACGGGCCGAGATCCGCAATGCGTTCAACGGCGCCACCGCCCCCACACTCGCGCGGCTGCACGTTCGGGTAGCGGAATGGGCCGCGGAGGCGGTCCAGACCGTGCTGATCCAGGCCAAGGTGCCGGCATCCGATCTATCCCTCATCGCATTTCCTGGACAGACCATCTGGCATGAGCCGCCGCTGGTGTCCTGGCAGCTGGGCGAGCCGGCCGTCCTGGCCGAGCGGTTTGGGGTGAGCGTGGTGAGCGGCTTTCGCGCCCGCGATGTGGCGGCGGGCGGGCAGGGGGCTCCACTGGTGCCGATGGCCGATGTGCTCCTGTTCGCCTCCGCGGATACGCCTCGCGTGCTGCTCAACCTCGGCGGGATGGCCAACCTCACCTACGTGGAGCGGCGCGCCCAGGAGGAAGGCGTGTTCGCGTTCGATACCGGTCCGGGCGTGGCGGTGATCGATGCGGTGGCCCGCATGGTGGACCAGCGTCGCTCCTACGATCGAGACGGCAAGATCGCGGCACAGGGTACCGTGCAGGAGGACGTACTCGCCCCTCTCCTGACCGACCCGTTCTTCGCCGCCCCGCCGCCCAAGAGCACCGGTCGTGAGCGGTTCGGCGACCAGTATGCCCGCGAGCTGCACCAGCGGTCGCCAGGCCCCGACGGCGTGGCTACTGCGGTAGAGCTCACCGCCCGCACCGTGGCCGACGCGGTTGGGCGGTGGACGCCGGCCGGAGTCGAAGTGGTGGCCTCGGGTGGAGGATGTCATCACCCCGGGCTCATGGCGTCGCTGGGTCGTCAGCTCGCCGCCCGGGGCAATCATCCGCTTCGCCGATTTGACGAGCTCTTCTTTCCGGGCGATGCCAAGGAGGCGGTGGCCTTTGCCCTGCTCGGCTACCTCACGCTGCACGGGCAGCCCGGCAACGTTCCCGCGGCGACCGGCGCCGGAGGATCACGGGTGCTCGGGGCGGTAACTCCTCCATGACAAACGGAATTCCCGCGTCGGTGAACCCGGCCAGGCTGATCATGCCTGCCCTCCGGTCGGACGCCTTGAGCGGCTTTGCCCACGAGGCCGGACGGATCGCCGATACGCTCGAGATCGGCGTCGGCGGCTACATCATCTTCGGGGGAACGGCGGAAAGTGTGCGCCGCCTGACCGCCGACCTGCTCCGGCGAGCGGGCCGCCCCCTTCTGCTCGCATCCGACCTCGAGCGCGGAGCGGGCCAGCAGGTTGCCGGCCTGACCGAATTCCCCCCGCCGATGGCGCTCGCCTTTCTCCGCGACCCGGCAGTGGTTCGCTGGGCGGCCTCGGTCACGGCGCAGGAGGCGCGGGCCGTCGGGATAAACTGGGTCTTTGCCCCGGTGGCCGATCTCGACCTGCTGGCAGAGAACCCCATCGTGCAGACCCGCGCCTTCGGTGCCGATCCCGAGGAAGTCGCTACCTATGTGCGCCACTGGATCGAGGGCTGCCAGGCCGCGGGCGCGCTCGCCTGTGCCAAGCACTATCCCGGCCACGGTCGCACCGCGGTGGATTCCCACGTCGCGCTGCCGGTGGTGGAAGCCCCGGCAACGGCGTTGCGCGCCACAGACCTCGTCCCTTTCACCGTCGCCATCGCGAGCGGGGTGGCTTCGATCATGACGGCGCACGTGGCCTACCCGGCACTGGACAGCTCCGGACTCCCGGCCACGCTCTCCCGCACTCTACTCGGCGAGCTTCGCAGCACCGGACGATTCGATGGCCTGGTGGTGACCGATGCTCTCATCATGGACGGTGCCCTGGTCGGCCGCCGTGAGTCCGATGCCGCCGTCGAAGCGATTCAGGCCGGCGCGGACCTGTTGCTCTATCCCAATGACGCCCGGCGAGTCCGGGATGCTCTGGAGGGAGCGCTCTCCAGTGGCGCCCTGGGAAGAGACCGCCTGAATGAGTCCTTCCGCCGCTACGACCGTGCCCTGGCCGCCGCGTCGGGTGCGACGCCTCCGGTCACCCGGGGGCCGTTCGAGTCGGCCGATGCCCTGGCCGACGCCCTGCTGAAGCAGGGGATGATGGCGCGACGCCCGGCTCCGTCACTGACAGGGCCCCTGGATCTGGTAGTGGTGGACGACGATATCGGCGGTCCGTTCCCGCCGGGGCCGAGCGACTACGTTCAGCGGACGCTGGGACCCGAGCTGACCGGGCGCTATGGGGGAGGCTCGCGAGTGTTGCTGGTCTTCGCCGAGCCTCGAGCCTGGAAGGGCCGGTCAGGGTTCGGCCCCGGCACCAGGGAGGCCCTGGCTCATCATGCGCCTGGCGCCGATCTGATTGTGCTCTTCGGCCACCCGCGTCTCGCCACAGAGCTGCCCAGCAAGGCCCCCGTCCTCCTCGCCTGGCATCGGCAGCGGCTGATGCAGGACGCCGTGGCGCGCTGGCTGGGCCAACGGCTGAGCTAACTGCTCCGGCTAGCCCCTTTGATCCACGGAAGGAGGGCAAAGGCGGGAAGCGCCAGAAGGAACGTCAGAAAGAAATACCGCCCGTAGCCCAGGTTTTCCGCCAGCACTCCCGAGGCTCCTCCTGCCAGCGTCCGGCTCAGCGCCAACACTGCGGACAGCACCGCGAACTGGGTCGCTGCGTAGCGCCGCTCGCAGACCGACATCAGAAAGGCCAGGAAAGCCGCGGTCCCCAGTCCGTGGGCAAAGTTCTCGAACAGCGCCGCACCGATGATCAACGGCTTCGAGGCCGGCACCGTGGCCACGGCTGCATAGCCCAGGCTCGACAGCGCCTGGAGCAGCCCGAGGGTCCAGAGGCCGCGAAAGATTCCCAGCCGGGTCGTGAGCAGCCCACCGAGCACCGCACCCGACACCGTGGCGATGATGCGACCGGGTGTGAGGACGGCCCCAATTTCCTCCAGAGTGAAGCCCCGATCGACCCAGAACGGCCGTGTCATGGGCTCCATGGCGTAGATGTCCATCTTGAACAGGAGCGCAAAGAGCACCACGGCCCAGATCTGCGGTCGGGAGAGCAGCTCCCGCAGCGGCTCCCAGATCGACATGGCCGTGGCCACCGTCCGCTTGGGCTCGGGGATAAAGAGCGCGGCGGCGGCGAGCGCGCCCACCAAGGTCGCTCCGACAAGGAACGAGGCCGGCCATCCTTGCCGGCCGGCGAGCCAGATCAGCAGGCCACCCGCGGTGAACATCGATACCCGGTACGCGGCGATCCGGACCGAGTTGGCCACCCCCAGCTCGCGCGTGGTGGTGGCCTCGATGGTGTAAGCATCGATGGCGATATCCTGGGTGGCCGACAGGGTGACCATCAGCACCAGAATCAGCCAGAACCATCGCGCCAGCTCGCTGAGCTGCATGGTGCCCAGCACCAGGGTCAGGAGCGTCAGGCCGGCGAGGCAGCCGACAATCCACTGCCTCCGGCTGCCGATCCGGTCCACCAGCGGTGCCCAGATAAACTTGAATGTCCAGGGAAAACTGACGGCGCTGATCAGACCGATCTCGACCAGGCCTGCGCCGTGGGTGCGCAGATACACCGGCAGCGTTTCGTTCACCAGCCCGAAGGGAAAGCCCGACGCAAAAGAAAGCGCGGCCAGCCATGCCAGCCGCACCCGCAAGGGAGCGTCTACTCCGGCCGGCTCCGCCTGCTCAGTGGCTGGAGACGAGCCTACCGCCACACGGTGAGGAGAAGCAGGAGCACACCCATGATGATCAGGACGAGGGCCAGGGAGCGGATTCGATCCATCGGAGATGCGTAGTCGGACACCGGCTCGTCCCGGGCCTCGCTGAGGAGATCGCCCGGACCATCGTCCGCGCCAATTGGCCTCAGGTCGGGAACCGTGGTGGTTTGTGTCGGGTGGAAGGCCTGGTGGCCGACGCCGTCGTCGCCGTTGGCCACGGGCAGTCCCTCTCCATCGAAGTGGGCCGCGACTACGGTGATGTTGTCGGGGCCACCGCGCGCGTTAGCCAGATCGATGAGAGCGGAACACAGAGCGGGAAGGTCGCTGTGTTTCGCTGCCATCTGCGCGAACTCTTCCTTCCGCACCAGACCGGACAGACCGTCGGAGCAGAGGATCAGGGTATCGCCCCGCCGGATGGGCTGGTGGGTGAGGTCCACCTTGATGCGCGGATCGGGGCCGAGCGCCTGGAGGATGATATTGCGCCGCTCGCTCTGCTCTGCCTCGTCCGCGGTTAGCTCCCCCGCGTCGACCAGCCGTTGCATCAGGCTTTGATCCTTGGTGAGCTGCACCGCGTCCTTCCCTCGGACCAGGTATGCCCGGCTGTCACCGATCTGAGTGAGGTAGAGGTCGCCGCCGAACATGCCTGCGGCGGTCACGGTGGTGCCCATGCCCCGTACTTCGGGGTGCTCGCGGGCGTAGGAGTAGATCTGCGTATTGGCCAGCTCGACCGCCTCGCGCATTCGGTGGGCGAACTGATCGGGGGTGGCTTGGACATCGGTAGCCCAGGCGGTAGCCATGTGGCGGTAGATCAGATCGGCGGCCATGGCGCTGGCCAGCTCACCCGCGGCGGCGCCACCCATGCCATCTGCTACCATGAAGAGCGAGCCGCGCGGACCGATCTCATGCCGGCGGACTTCCGGTTGGAGGCTGGCGTTTCCAGTGCTCAGGTCCGCGACGAGGAAGGTGTCCTCGTTGTGATCGCGGGTGCGGCCGAGATCGGTCTTGCCGAAGACGCAGACTCGCACCCCGCCGCCGTTCACGCGCTCCTCGGAAAGATGTAGCACCTCCGGTGATGGGCTGAGCGGGGGCTGGCTGCCAGGGGAAGAGTCAGAGGGTGGTCCCTCCCGCGGTCATGGCGAGTTCCAGGTCTGACGAATCTAGGAAGCGCCGGCGGGAGCGTCAACGTCGTCTTGGCGTAAGTTCTGGTCCCTGTGTACTTTGCAGCCATGCTTGTCTCTCGCGCATCCGGCTGGGCGCTGTGGCTCGCTCTGGCGGCGCCGGCCTGCTCTCCTGAATCGAATTCCTCGCCCGCACCTCGCATCGTGGCACAATCGGAGCCTACAGCTCTCGAATCGCGCCTCAGCCACTCGGTGCTGCACTCCGCCCCCAGGGTGCAGGATCCGATCGGCCTTCGGGTAATCTACCCCGCGCCGACCGATCTGGTTCGGGCGCGAGATTCCAGCTTTCTGTTCGGATCGGTCGCCGACGGAAAGACCAAGGTTACGATCAACGGCCAGCCGGTGCGGGTCTGGCCCAATGGGGCCTGGCTGGCCTGGATCCCGTTCCCGCCCGACAGCGTCATGCACTTCACCATCGAGGCACGCGCAGGGCAGGATTCAGCGGTCCTGGTGTATCCGGTGCACCGGGACAGAGGCTCTCTCCCGCGGGAGGTGCGCGAGGGGCGCGCATGGGTCGACTCAGTGTCGCTGTTGCCCCAGGGTCAGGTCTGGCTGCCCCGGAACGAGTACCTGACCCTCTCGACCCGCGCGGTGGAAGGCGCGGACGTTCGGGTGCGTCTTCCCGGCGGCAGCGTCGTGCCGCTGCTCCCCCAGAGCCAGGCCAAAGAGGTGCTTCCGGCGCTGAGGGCCTTCGATCGGGATACGACCAGGCTTCGCACCCCCGAGGAGGTGCGATACGTCGGTGTGATCCGGGGACGGGCCTTTGGTCCCGACGCCGGTCCCGTCCTGCGTGGCCCTTCTGCGGCGCTGGTCCGAGTGCTGGCGCGGGCCGCGGTGCGCTGCGTTACCGGGGCGCGCTGTCCGGCTCCCTATGCCGAGCTGGTCGCGCCCGACAGCTCCTGGGCCGTGGTGGAGGCGGTCCTCGGGCAGGATACCGTGCGGCTGCGCTGGCCTCTCCAGGTTGCGCTGCTCGACACGCTGCCGGTGATCACCGAGTTTGACGACGACACGGCCGGGCCGGGAAATACCGACAGCATCACACCCGGCCGCGCCACGCCGGGCGGCGCCTATGCCTGGTTCTTTCCGACCGGCACCCGCGCACCCGTAACCGGCCGGGTGAATGACGATCTTCGTGTCCGGCTCTCGCCCGGATCCGAGGCGTGGGTGCCAATCGCCGACGCCCGACCGCTTCCCGTCGGACTGCCGGAGCCGCGGGCGGTGGTGGGTTCCGTCACCCTCACCCCCTCAAAGGATCGAAGCACCTTGCGGATCCCGTTGACCCAGCGGGTTCCCTTCCAGATTGCGGAGGACGAGCGAAGTCTCGCCATCACATTCTTCAGCGCGGTGGCAGACGTGGACTGGATGCGATACGGAACCGACTCCCTGGTGCGACGGCTCAGCTGGGCCCAGCCGCAGCGCCAGGAGGTGAGGCTGACGGTGGAGCTGTCGGCACCGGTCTGGGGCTATCGCGCGCGCTGGAGCCGAAACGACCTGCTGCTCGAGGTCCGGCGCCCGCCGAGGGTCCTGGCCAAGGACCCGTTGCGCGGCCGAGTGATCGCCATCGATCCGGGACATCCGCCTCTGGGCGCCACCGGACCCACGGGCTTGCGCGAGGCGGAGGCCAATCTGGCTGTGGCGCTTCAGCTGCGAGCGCTGCTCGAGGCGGCGGGCGCGCGGGTGAGGATGACCCGCACCACCGATTCCGCCGTGGATCTCTGGCCCCGAGTGGCCCTGGCCGAAAGCAGCGGGGCGGAACTGCTGGTTTCCATTCACAACAATGCCTTGCCCGACGGGATCAACCCCTTCACCAACAATGGGACCAGCGTATTCTATAATCAGCCCCGGAGTGTATCGTTGGCATCCGCCATTCAGCGGTCGCTCGTTCGACGGCTCGGCTTGCCGGACTTGGGGATCAGCCAGGCCGACTTGGCGGTGGTTCGGGCGACATGGATGCCCTCGGTGCTGGTGGAGGGAATGTTCATCATCATGCCGGAGCAGGAGGCTGCCCTGCGGTCTCCGGCTGGAACGCGACGGTATGCTCGAGGGGTGTATGAGGGAATCCGAGCCTTCCTCCAGGACCAGGCCCGAAACCAGGCCCAGGCCGGTGTGGGCCGGTCGGGATCAGGGGCGTCTCCTAAGGCGAATCCATCCCCATCGCTCCACGCGCCCGGAGCCGGCGCCACGGACGGCGGTGTTGCCCACTAAGTGCAGGTGACGAGGTTTGGCTGATGTCTTCCCCCATTCTGCGGCTGAAAACTCCCGGGCTGTGCCCCTTACCCCGCATAGGTCTTCGTACTCTCGCCTGTACCGCCACCCTCTCGCTCCTCGCAGTTACTCCGGGAAATCTCCGCGCCCAGAGCCCCGAGCAGCGAGCCGAGCTGGAGCGGTTCCGCGATTCCGTGGGCACCACGGTGGACTCCGTGGGCCTTCTTGCCCTGGAAAAGCGGATGATCGATTCCGCCAAGGTCGATCGCAGCAACGGCATGGTCCACCTGAGGCTGGGATTCCTCTCGGTCAGGCTCGGTGATCTGGGCGGTCAATCCCACTATGACGATGCCGCGTCGGAGTTCCAATGGGCGATCGACCTGCAGCCATCCTGGCCCTACGCCTGGTACGGAATGGGCCTGGCCGAATACGGCGTGGGAGACTCCCAGGTCTCCTTTGTGACCGGTCTCAAGACCATGCTGGGCAAGGATGCGCTCACCCGCTCGGCGGTGGCGTTCGCCAAATCGGCGGAGATGGACCCATCCTTCGTCCGCGGCCTGGTGGATCTGGCCAATACGGCGCTCAGACAGCGGGTCAACATCAAGCTGGGGGTGGCGCTGGAGGCCCTCCGGCGATCGGCCCCCACGGCAGCCGGCAGCGATCCTCAGGTCCTCCTCGCCCGCGGACGCGTCGAGCGCGAGGTGGGCGACGGTGACTCGGCCGTGGTGGCGTTTAACGGCTACCTGCGGAACGGAAACAACCGTGGCCTTGGTTTGCTCGAGGTGGCGCGCACGCTCCTGTTGCTGGGCCGCTTCGAAGGGCTGACTCCATACTTCGAAGGCGCGGTCTTGGACGACTCCGTTGCGGTCGCCGGCTACCGGAGCGACCTGGCGACCATTGCCTCCGACAGCGTGCTGAATGAGTTCGACAGCCAGGAGGGTGCCCGTCGGGCGGCCTATCTCCGGCGCTTCTGGGGTCAGCGCGACCTGACCGAGATGCGCACCGACGGTGAGCGGCTGCGCGAGCACTACCGGCGGCTGTTCTACGCCCGCAAGAACTTCCAGCTCACCGCCAACAACAGACACTACGACATCGTCGAGCGCTATCGCTCGGGCAGCCGCGACTTCGACGACCGGGGCGTGATCTACATTCGCCACGGCGAGCCGTCCAGCCGGGCCACCTACGCCGCCCCCGGATTGGAGCCCAACGAGTCCTGGCGCTACAGCCGGACCGACGGCGACCTGATCTTTCACTTCATCGCGCGGGAGGATGTGCAGGACTTCAAGCTGGTCGAGAGTCTCTTCGACGTGCTCGGCTTCAGCAGCGCCGTGAAGCTTCAGGATCAGACCAACGGCGCGGGCGACAATGCGGTTGCCGAGCAGTTGATGCTGTCACGGGAGCAGCTCTCACCCATCTACCGCCGGCTGCAGGCCGCGGGGCGGGGGAGCACCGGGCGCTACCAAAACCAGGAGCGGCGCGCCGGACAGGAGAGCATCGCGGTGGGGACCACCAGCGACAGCTATGAGCTGCGGTTCCCCAACGAGCTCAAGGCCACATCAGAGGTGCTTGCGGTCGGGCGGGATTCAGCGGGGAATCAGGTCCAGATCGCCTACGCGATTTCGGGGTCCAGCCTGGAGCCGGTCACCGTTACCAGGGGCTTCCTCTATAGCGTCCGGCTGCGCTTTGTGGCCATGGACGACAAGAACAAGGTCGTAACCTCGCTCGACACCACCCGGCACTTCGTGGCCCCCGAGCGGGTGCCACCCAACGAACACCTGGTCGGCCGAGTCTCCGCCACCGTGCCGGCCGGTGCCCTGCATTATCGCCTGGCGCTGCAGCAGGGCGACGACGCGGGCGTCACCCTGCCGCTCGACAGCCTGCGGGTGGGTGCGGTCAGCTCAGCGGCGCTGAGTCTCAGCGATCTGGTGCTGGGTTCCCGGACTGCCAACCTCGGCTGGCGGCGTACCCCGAACGATACCGTGCTCTTCAATCCCCTGCGCACCTACAAGCGGGGCGAGGAGATGGAGCTGTATTACGAGATCGAGGGGCTCCGGCCCGCTCCGTACACCGTAGAGCTGGCGGTCCGGAAGCGCGGCTCGGGTGGAGGCATCTTCAAGAAGATCTTCGGCGGTGGGTCGGCCGCCATCAAGCTCAAGTTCGAGCAGCAGGCCACCACCCCCGTGGTGTCCACCCACCGCAGCCTCAAACTCGACCGCCTCAAGCCCGGTCATTACGTGCTGGAGCTGCTGGTGGTAGATGCGGATGGCCGGAAAGACATGAGGGCCCGGGAGTTTCAGGTGGTGGAGGGGTAAGCGGGTAGGCTGGTAGGCGGGTAAGCGGGTAGGATCGCTGGCTAGGCAGGGAGCGACCAGCTAAAACGTCAAAAACCCTCCGGTAATCCACCGGAGGGTTCTTTATTGTGCTTCTGTTTCCTTCCCGCTTACCCGCTTACCCGCTTCCCCGCCTACCCGCTTCCCCGCCTACAGTGGCCAGGCCGCCGGGCGGGACGGGGTAAGGATGAGGAGCGGTTGAACCAGGCTCTCGGCCTTAACTACCGCTTCGACCTGGACCAGGTGCTGGGTGACGCCCGTACTGGTGTCGAAGGTGGCGATGTGCATCAGCATCGAGGCCAGAGGCCGGTCCGCCGGCTTGGTTCGGCCGCCTTCTGCCGGGGCGATCGAAATGCCCGGCATCAGCGTGATCCGGGCGTGCCCGAACAGCCACAGCGGAAGGCCATCGAGCGACTTCAGCAGCCGCTCATTGAAGGCCAGACTCTCACCGTGCAGAGTGATGAGGCCGAGGGTCGGACGCTCGTGATGGCGCCTGGAGTGGACCACGAACCCGTAGGTGAAGGCGGGATCCTGGCCATCCGCGCGCCGGAGGGCAGCCCTGAGTTTTTGCTGGCTGAAGGCGATGGTATGGTACGGTACCACGGGCTCTCCAAGTAGATGACACGGAACGGTTCCCTGCCGTCGCTGCATGTGACGTGCCATTGGAGGCGGGGAAACGGGGAGGCGGGGAAGGTGGTGGGTTTTCCCTCTGAACGTTGATATACCGCTACTTACCACTACGGTTTCCTTTCTGCTTCCCCGCCTCCCCGCCTCCCTGCCTTTCGCAACCTCGTCTCGCGATACGCCACGCCAATCGGCTTGAACTCCCCCGAACGCTGACGTAGCTTGCGCCCATGTTCTGCTCCCGTTGTGGAAGCGAAATCACCGGAAAATCGAAGTTCTGTCCCTCCTGTGGTCTCGACCTGATGGCGACCACACCGGTCCACGCGATTGCGACCGGGGTGCTGCAGGAGCTCGACCTCGTTCGCGAATCACTCGCGGCGGAATACGAGATCATCGAGGAGCTGGGGCGGGGCGGAATGGCGATGGTATACCGGGCACGGGACCGGCAGCTGGAGCGTGAGGTTGCCGTCAAGGTCCTGCCGTTCTCCCTGGCCTTCGATACCGAGTTCGTGGAGCGCTTCCAGCGGGAGGCGCGCACCGCCGCCCAGCTCGAGCATCCCAACATCATCTCGATCTACCGGGTCGGCCGTTCCGGGCGGGTGATTTACTTCGTCATGAAGTTCCTGCGCGGCGGCTCGCTGTCCACCGTGCTCGGTACTCGGAAGAAGCTCACCCCGCCGGAGATCCGGCGCCTGCTGTCCGAGGCCGGAAGCGCGCTCGGCTACGCTGCCCAGCGTGGCATTGTCCACCGGGACATCAAGCCCGACAACATCATGTTCGACGAGTTCGGCCAGAGTGTTCTGACCGACTTCGGCATCGCCAAGGCGGCCTCGGGACAGAAGCTCACGGGGACGGGCATGTCCATCGGGACACCCCACTACATGAGCCCGGAACAGGCGAGGGCCCAAGCCATCGACGGCAGGAGCGACATCTACAGCCTGGGTGTGGTGGCGTACCAGTGCCTCACCGGTACGGTGCCCTATGACGGTGAGGACAGCTTCTCCATCGGCTATAAGCACATCACCGAGCCGATTCCCACCCCCAGCCTGGTTACGGCGGACGAGCGGCGGATCTTCGAGGTCATCAAGCGCATGTTGATGAAGGATCCGTTCGATCGGTTCCAGAGCTGTGAGGAGCTGGTGGCTTCGTTCCGCGGTCAGCCGATCGCGGCGCCTGGGGCGGTACGTTCATCGGTGGCCACATACGTCGGCAGCGCTGCGGCGGTGGCGGGCACGGCCGGCGTGGCGGGAGACGGTGCGGGCCTCCCTCCGATCGTGAGCCAGCCGACCACCCCACTCGACTCACCTTTGGTCAACCGGCGGCTCACTCCGCTCGAGCGACGCGACGTACCCCGCAGGGTGGCGGACCGTTCAGTGGCCATGCGGCCGAGCGCTTCCTCCTGGGCCTGGCTCTGGGTGCTCCTCGCGGTCCTGGGTGGAGCAGGAGGCGCGCTCTACTACTACAAGGCCCGAGGCTTCGCGCCCGGTGCCATAGGCGCCGACCCGCCGGCGGACTCAGCATCTGCTCGCGATTCCCTCCCTTCCGCCACTCCTCCGCAAGCCCCGACCCCAACGGGTTCCGGAGAGACGTTGCCGGCTCCGGTGGCGACGCCTGTCCCGATGACGCGCGATTCCGCGGCTCCGGCGCTGACGCCGCCGGTCGAGGCTGCAGGGTCTTCGGACGTAACCGGCCCGGTGGACAGCGGGGGCATCCGGCTCATCGGACTGCCCCGTGGGTCCACCGTCCTGATCGATGAGAAGCCCATCACGCAGGCCTTGACCCGCCTTACTCCGGGTCCCCATGCTCTCGCCATCTCAGCGCCCCGGTACAACTTCTTCTCGGACACCATTGTCGTCCGGCCGGGCCAGGTGCAGGAGCTGACCCCGCAGCTCATCCAGCTGGGTTCGCCGGCACCATCCACTCGGCGCAAGCCGCCGGCTGCTGCCGGCTGCGTTCCAGGTCCCGGATACAACGCCGATGGTTCCTGTTTCGACGAGCGCGCCAAGCCGGTCAATCCGCCGTTTGTGACTGTTCCCCCTGACGCCCAGCCCACGCCCCGGCCATCGCTCCTCTGGGTCAAGGTCTCGACCGAGGGCCGCACGGTGGATATCAGACGCCTCCGGCCGTCTGACGATCCGGCGTACGAGCGGGAGGTACGGAACTTCGTGTGGACCGTGACGTGGCACCCCGCCCTGAAGGATGGGGCACCGGTCGAGGCGTGGACCCAGATGCTCTTCCCACCAGCGCAAGACTAGCGCGTTGCAGGCAATCCACCCCACAGCGTTCATCGCCTCTACCGCTGCCGTCATGGGAGACGTAACCCTGGGCGAAGAGGCCAGTGTCTGGTATGGCGCGGTGCTCCGGGGCGACATGGCCCCCATCGTCATCGGCGCTCAGTCGAACATCCAGGACGGCACCATCGTCCACGTGGATGCCGGCGTGCCCTGCTCGGTGGGCCGGCGGGTGGCTGTCGGGCACCGGGTGGTGCTCCACGGGTGCATCGTTGAGGACGACTGCCTGATCGCCATGGGGAGCGTGCTGCTCAATGGGGTGAAGATCGGCGCCGGCAGCGTCGTGGCGGCGGGTGCGGTGGTGCCGGAGGGAATGCAGGTGCCGCCCGGCTCGCTGGTCATGGGAGTGCCGGGCCGCATCGTCCGGGCGGTTGACGCGGCCCTCGCAAAGCGGGTCACCGCCACCTGGACCCACTACGTCAAGGAGGCTCGAGCTCATCGGGAGGGCCGCTATCCGCTGTATCGGAAGGATGGGAAGGACGGCGGAGGGTAGGTCCGTGACTTGTCCCCACCAATCCACTTCTTCCACATTCTCCCCCCGGCTATATTTGTGATGTGGGAAGCGAGATTGAACGTGGTTTCGGGCGTTTTTCATGGTATTGTCTCGGTTCGACCCCGGGCCTAGCTTGGCCTTCCGTTTCGGGTCGAAGTGTCGCGCGGGCAGGGTCGGTCGCTGGTGCTGAGCACACGCTCCACCCTCTGAGATCAATACCTTTCTAAGCGGGGAGTTCTATGAAATCGTCCACCCCATGGGACGCAGTTCGGCTGTCGCCCAATGCCATTACCGTCCTCGAGAAGCGGTATCTGATCAAGGACGATGCCGGCGTGCCGGTCGAGAGTCCGCGCGATCTGTTCCAGCGGGTGGCCCTTACCATCGCGGAGGCGGAGCGCCGCTACGGCGCACCGGACGCGGTCGTGGATCGGGTGACGCAGGACTTCTTCGGTTTGATGGCCAACCGGCTGTTCGTGCCCAACTCGCCCACCCTGATGAACGCGGGTCGCCCGCTGGGCCAGCTATCCGCCTGCTTCGTGCTCCCCGTCGACGACGCGCTCTCCAACGGCAAAAGTGGTATCTACGACACCCTGCGGGCCATGGCTCTGGTCCATCAGTCGGGTGGCGGTACCGGCTTCAGCTTCTCCCGGCTCCGGCCCAAGAACGACATCGTCCGCTCCACCATGGGCGTCGCCTCGGGCCCGGTCTCCTTCATGACCCTGTTCGACGCGTCCACCGACGTGGTCAAGCAGGGCGGGACCCGGCGGGGAGCCAACATGGGCATCCTTCGGGTCGACCATCCCGACATCATGGAGTTCATCACCTGTAAGGACGACACCACCAAGGTCACCAACTTCAACATCTCGGTGGCGGTCACGGACGCGTTCATGGCGGCGGTCGAGGCCAACGGGATGTATGACCTGATCCATCCCAAGACCAAGCAGGTGACCGGCCAGCTCCACGCCCGCGAGGTGTGGGAGCGAATCATCCACGGGGCCTGGAAAACCGGTGAGCCTGGCGTGTTCTTCGTGGACAAGGCCAACCACTACAATCCGGTCCCGCATCTCGGCGAGTACGAGGCCACCAATCCCTGCGGCGAGCAGCCCCTGCTACCGTACGACGTCTGCAACCTCGGGTCGATCAACCTGGGCGCCTTTGTGAAGGAAAGCGGAAAGGGCGGAAATGACGGGAGTGGAACCAAGGCAGAGATCGACTGGGATCATCTGCGTCGGGTAGTCCATCTCTCGACCCACTTTCTCGAGAACGTGATCGATGCCAACCAGTATCCGCTTCAGGAGATCACCGATCTTGCCCAGCGGATCCGCCGGATCGGGCTCGGCGTCATGGGCCTGGCCGATGTCTTCGTGAAGCTTGGGGTGTCCTACGATTCCGAGGAGGGCGTCGCGCTTGGCCGGAAGATTCAGCAGTTCGTGGATGAGGAGGGCAAGAACGAGTCGGAGCGCCTGGCGGCGGAGCGGGGCGTGTTCCCCGAGTGGGAGCACAGCATCTGGGGCCCGGACGAGACCGCGGCGCGGGACGTCCAGGGCGAGCGCATCCGGCCCATGCGGCGGCTGCGCAACTGCAACGTGACCACCGTGGCACCCACCGGGACCATCTCGATCATCGCCGGCTGCAGTTCGGGTATTGAACCGCTCTTCGCCGTGGCCTTCATGCGGAACCAGGCCGGCGAGCTGATGCCGGACGTGAACGAGGACTTCGTCGCCCTCGCCAAGGCGGAGGGCTGGTATACCGAGGAGCTGATGCGGAAGATCGCGGAGACCGGGCATATCGATTTTCCCGAGGTGCCGGCCAAGTGGCAGCGGGTCTTCGTTACCGCCAACGCTATCAAGCCCGAGTGGCACATCCGGATGCAGGCGGCGTTCCAGGAATACAACGACAGCGCCATCTCCAAGACCTGCAACTTCGCCCATGACGCGAGCGAGGAGTATGTCGAGGAGATTTACCGCCTGGCCTATCGGCTGAACTGCAAGGGTGTAACCGTGTATCGGGACGGCAGCCGCGAGATGCAGGTGCTGTCGACCGGATCGACCGCGAAGAAGGTGAGGGAGGGGCACGCCGAAGCGGGCGGCAAGAGCGGAGACGACGGAACCGCTGCCATGAAGCGCTCCGACCTTACTGATCTCCGGGGCGAGAATGCCGAGCTGATCGCGGAAAACGAGCGTTTGCGGCGCGTGGTGCACGAGCTCGAGTCCGAAAATCTCCAACGGCGGCAGAAGCGCTCCCGGCCCGAGGTCCTGCGCGGCACCACCCGGCGGGTGGAGACTCCGCTGGGGACGCTCTACGTCACCATCACCGAAGACGACAGAGGTCAGCCGTTCGAGGTCTTCATGACTCTTGGCAAGGCCGGCGGCGCGCTGATGGCGGATGTGGAGTCGCTGGGACGGCTCATCAGCCTGGCGCTGCGCTCCGGGATCCCGATCAAGGAGATCTACCGGCAGCTCCGGGGGATCAGCTCCGATCGGGTGATCGGCCTGGGGCCGAACAAGATCCTCTCGGTACCCGATGCCGTTGGCATCGCCATCGAGCGTTGGATGCAGGAAAAGCAGGGCATCCAGCAGGAGCTGCTGCCCGGCGCGGGGGCGCAAGGGAACCCGCAACGGGTTGCGGGCCTACCGGAGGACGCGGCTTCAGTCGCTGCTCAGTCCGGCTTGCAGACCGGTGACCGAGGCGAGCAGATGATGTTCAGAGGCATGCAAGAGACTCTCTCGGGAGCTTGCCCCGACTGCGGCTCTCAGCTCGAGTTCGCCGAGGGATGTATGAAGTGCCACGTGTGCGGGTTCAGCGAGTGCGGGTGATCGTGGTCCTCCGCAGATAGCTGGAGATCGATCGCACACGACAGCGCCCGCAGGCCGAAAGGTCTGCGGGCGTTGGTGTGGAGGGCCGGAAGATCCGCCCCTATTTCAGGAAGCCAACCAACTCACGATTGACCTCGTCGGCATGGGTCCAATTCAAGCCGTGAGGCCCGCCCTTTATGGTCACCAGTCGACTTCCCTTGATAGCCGCCTGACTGGCATTGCCGGTTACCTCGATCGGGAGAATACGGTCGCTATCCCCGTGGATGACCAGAGTGGGCACATCGATCCGCGAGAGGTCCTTCCGAAAATCGGTGTACCACGCCGTTACGCACTCAAGCGTCCCGATCGGGGAGGCCCCCGAAGCGATATTCCAGCTGTCTCTTACCACCTCATCGCTGATTTGCTTGCCCTTCAACACGTCGAGGTTGTAGAAGTTCGCGAGGAACTGGCTCAGGAACGCGAGACGATCCGCAACGATCCCCTTCTTGATCCCGTCAAAGACGCTGATGTCCACGCCACCCGGATTGTCCGGAGTCTTCAACAGGAACGGTGGTACCGCCGCCATGAAAACCGCCTTGCTCACCCGCTCGGTGCCGTAGGTTCCCAGATAACGGGCCACCTCACCGCCACCCATAGAGAAGCCCACCAGCGCGAAATCACGGAGATCCAGCGTGGTCACCAGCTTGTGCAGGTCCTCGGCGAAAGTGTCGTACTCATAGCCCGTGGCCGGTTGGCTCGATTTGCCGAATCCCCGGCGGTCGTAGGTGATGACCCGCCGGCCGGCGGCAAGGAGCGCGGTCAGTTGCTTTTCCCAGGATCGGCCACTGAGCGGCCACCCATGGATCAGCACCACAGGCGACCCTGAGCCGTGGTCCTCGTAGTAGAGTTCGATGGGGGTAGAGTTCTCCTGACCAACGTTGATGTAACTCCGCTGCTCGTGCGCAATCGTGTTGCTCATTGCCTCCCTCCTTGTTGCTCGTGAACCACTTGCTTCCAAGCATACCACCCTGGCTCAGTCCTGCGGCGGCGAGGGACCTATCGCCGGAACAGGATAAGGTATGCAAGGCCGATCGCGACCAGGTCCTCCGGTATGGCGACCACGATGTCCTTTACCTTGAGGCCTTGGACCAGCCGCTTACGGGCTTCGTAGCCTGCGAACGCGCCAATCACACCCCCGATGACGCCTGACACCGCCCCCGCGAGCCAGGGCTGGTTTGCCGATATGCCAAGGCATGCCCCGCACAGCCCACCCATGAGCATGCGCGCGATCAGGGGTCCTGGCATCGTTCGTCTCGGAGTCTGGGGAAGGACGTCGGCCACGTACTCCGCCGCTGCCAGCAGCGAGAATATCGCGACTGCGGCCGTCGACCCCATCCACGCCAGCGTCGAGCCGCCGAGGTCGAGCCAGCCGAGATGGGCAGCCCAGCTGACCGCCGCCGGAGCCGTCAGGGAGCGGAGCCCGGCGACGATTCCTATGCCGATGGCCAAGGCGAATACAGAGGTGATCGGTCGTTCCCCCGCTCGTTATCGCTCGCTGACTACGACAAAAGCGAACCCGACGGGAGGATAGCATCTCCCGCTTCTCGGGCGCCAGAGCCGGGCAGGCTCGATCCTCTGCTTGCGCGGCGCGGCGGAGGCATCAGATTGCAGAGACCGCCCTGCTCGGAGCCCCACCATGGTCAGCACGCGTGTAAAGGGTAGGCCTCAGGGATTGCCGGCGCGCCGGTGCATTCCCCGGGGTTTGGGTGTACTCCTGAGCTCATCCGTCCTTTGGGGCTGCGTCGCTGGCTCGGAAGGACCCCAGGGCCCCGGCAATCCGCCCGCGAATCCTCCGCCGGGGCTTCGTGCCGATCTCTTTGCCGGGCCAATCATGACGCCGGATCATGTGCGGGTGGATTCGATCCTCGAAATGGTGGTCGGCGTTCGAAACGGCGGCACCAGGGTGGCAGACGCAGGCTGGATTGTACGGGTTATGCTTTCTAAAGACGCGGTCATCGATTCGGCTGACATTCAAGTGGACCACTTCTCCGCTCCCCGGGATCTGCCGCCCGGAGGGGAGGACGAGTACCTGCGGCATAAGAAGCTTCGGGCGAGCACGCCCACCGGGCCGTACTACATCGGCTCCATTCTCGACGTGACCGGAAGGGTGCCGGAGGCCAGCGAAACCAACAACGTTTTGCAGTCCCCGGCGACGATCGTCCTCACCGCCGAGGCCCCTCCGCCACCGGAGGGAGACTGAGCCGGGGTGGAAGGGTAAGCGATGCAGTACTCCCAGGAATTCATTTCCGAGCACGAGGTGCCTCCTGCCGGTAAGCCACTGTTTCAGCATGTGGTGGACACCTACGTCTCCGAGACCAACAAGCTGGGCACGGTCTGGAGTGAACTGAGGGATCACCAGCTCGACTTTCGGCTTCACGCCCGCAGCAGCTCGATCCGGCAGATCATGAGGCACCAGATCCTTTCGGAGGCTCGGTTCTTCGCCGAGTTCATCGGACTGTCGGAGCCGGCCGCGGAGTCGTTGCTGCCCCCGGGAGAGGCGCCCCCGGTACAGGAGTATGTCGATCGGGTCATCGCGCTCGCTCGGGCCCGGCTGCCGGCCTTGGCGGCAGGCGATGAACGGTTCTGGCTCACGGAGGTGCCGTTCTTCGACGTCCGGCGGCAGCGCATCTGGGTCTTCTGGCGCCGGGTGCTCCACACCGCACATCACCGGGCGCAGATTGGTGATTGTCTCCGGCTGCTCAATGCCCGGGTGCCGCCCACCTATGGCCCCACTGCCGACGTCACCTGGTCCGGAGCGGATCCCACACAGACTCTGGACGCAGTACGGCGCGCCCAGCGATAATGCAGGTCACTGGTGTTGGTCTGTCCACGGCTTTGCAGAGAGGATGACATGTCGGCTGACAAGCAGGAGGGCGCTCTCAAGCCCATCACACCCGCCCGCGTCGCAGAGGAGCTCAGGAAGCTGAGCAGTCAGCGAAAGGACGGCACACTCGCCGCCGATGAATACGAGCACCGCTTCGCCCGGATGATCGGCGAGCTACGCGACCGGCGCATCGATGGCAGCCGCGCCGAGATTCTGGCGACCCTCACGCCGCTCATGAGCGAAGGCGTCGTGTCCGCCGCGGACTGGCGGCGACTCACCCGGCAGCTGGGCCTCGCGTGATTCCTCCACCCATCGAATGATTCCCCGCCGGGGCCTCGGCCTCGATGCCCCGCGTGTGTCCGCGGTGGGGTACGGCGGGATGCACCTCTCCATACAGGATCGCCCGACGGAGGCTCAGGCGATCCGGGTCATTCACGCCGCGCTGGATGCCGGGGTCACGCTGATCGACACCGCCGACGTCTATTGCCTGGACAACCACGATATCGGACACAACGAGCGGCTGGTGGCGGGCGCCCTGAAGAGCTGGCAGGGTACCCGCGACCAGGTCATCGTGGCGACGAAGGGTGGCGTGACCAGGCCAGCCGGTCGCTGGGAGACCGATGGCCGGCCCCAGCATCTGCGAGCCGCCTGCGAGCACTCGCTGAAAGCCCTGGGGGTGGAGCGCATCGACCTCTACCAGCTGCACGCACCCGACCCCCGGGTCCCGCTGGCGGAGAGTGTGGGCGCTCTGGCCGAGCTCCAACAGGAGGGGAAAATTCGTTGGATCGGGCTCTCCAACGTGTCGGTCCCCCAGATCTGGGAAGCCGAGACCGTAGTTCCGGTGACCAGTGTGCAAAACCGCCTGAATCCGTTCTTTCGGGAGGCGCTGGCGGAGGGAGTAGTGGCGTACTGCGCCGAGCGGAATATGGGCTTCCTGGCGTACAGCCCGACCGGGGGCGGCCGCCTCAACCTCAAACTGCCGGCGCACCCGGTACTTCAGCCGATGGCGGCCCGGCTTGGCGTCACTCCCCATGCGCTGGTGCTCGCCTGGGTGTTGGCGCGCTCGCCGTCGGTGATTGTTATCCCCAGCGCGCGCACCGTCGACCATGCCCTCGACAGCACCGGTGCCGCCGATCTCGAGCTGAGCGAAGCCGATCTCTCCGCCATCACGGCGGCCGAATTTTCTCGGGCATGACGGTCTTTCCCGTCCTTCCCGCTACGCCCATCGCATCAGCGTAGCGCCCGAGGTAAACCCCGCTCCTACCGCGGTACACACCACCAGGTCGCCCCGCTTGATCTTCCCCTCGCTGAGCGCGCCGTCCAGTGCCAGCGGCAGCGTGGCCGCGGTGGTGTTGCCGTAGCGGGCCAGCACCGTGACGACCCGCTCGTGGGGAACACCCAGCCGTTCGGCGGTGGCATCCAGAATACGCTGGTTGGCCTGGTGCGGTACCACCAGGGCGATATCGGATGGGCTGAGTCCGTTTCGCTTCAGCAGTACCTGGACGCTCTCCACCATGGTCGTTACCGCGAACTTGAAGACCGCCCGGCCATTCTGCTTGAGAAAGTGCTGCCGCGCGGTGACGGTGGCGACGCTGGGTGGCAGGAGACTCCCGCCGGCGGGCATCATCAGATCGTCCCGCCCGCTGCCATCGATCCGGTGATGGAAATCCAGAATGCCATACCCCGGCTCGGCTGGCTCCAGAAGTGCCGCCCCGGCCCCGTCGCCGAACAGCACCGCAGTGGTCCGGTCCAGCGGATCGATGATCGAGCTCATGAGGTCGGCGCCGACCACCACGACCCGCTCATGGGCGCCGGCGGCTACCAGCTGCGCCCCGGCGGTGAGGGCGTAGAGGAAGCCTGAACAGGCGGCCGAGAGGTCGAAGCCCCACGCACGGCGCAGCCCGAGCTGGTCCTGGATGAGGCAGGCCGTGGCGGGGAAGAGCATGTCCGGTGTGACGGTCGCAACCAGAATTGCGTCCACGTCGTCGGGACCCAGCCCTCGTTTCGCCATCAGCCGCCGCACTGCCTCCGCCCCCATCTTGGACGTGGTCTCCCCTGGCGCACCGATGCGGCGCTCCCGGATACCGGTGCGGGTGACGATCCATTCGTCCGATGTGTCGAGGCGGGTGGCGAGCTCGGCGTTGGTGAGGATGCGCTCCGGAACGTATGTCGCGACCGCCGAAATGGCGGCGCGCAACGGCGCGGACCGGGGCTTGTCGGGCATGCACGAATCTCGTCGAGACCGGGAATGAGGCGCAAGCAGGGACGCCCGTGCCTCGTTCCTTCGTACCCTCGTTCCCCTATATTCCGGGGCATGCCCTCAGCCAGTCGCCGACGTACCGTCACCGCCACTATCGGGGGTGTTCGGGTGGGTTCCGATCATCCGGTGGTGGTCCAATCGATGACCAATACCGACACGGCCAACGTGTCGGCTACGGTAGCGCAGGCCGCCGACCTGGCGCGTGCCGGCAGCGAGTTGGTGCGGGTGACCGTCAACAATGAGGCCTCTGCCGCCGCCGTTCCCGCCATCGTGGAGGGTCTGGAGCGCTTGGGCGTCGCGGTGCCCATCATCGGGGACTTCCACTACAACGGGCACTTGCTCCTCACCCGGTATCCCGACTGCGCCAGTGCTCTGGCGAAGTACCGCATCAATCCCGGCAACGTCGGCGGCAAACGGCACGACGAGAACTTCCGGGCCATCATCGAGGTGGCGCTGGCGCACGACAAGCCGGTGCGGATCGGGGTCAACTGGGGCTCTCTCGACCAAACCCTGCTGACGCAGCTGATGGATGCCAACGCCCACCGGCCCACCCCGCGTGACGCGCGCGATGTGGTCATGGAGGCCATGGTCGAGAGCGCCCTGCAGTCCGCCGCGCTGGCGGAAGCCACCGGCATGGAGCACGACCGAATCGTGCTCAGCGCCAAGGTCTCGGGGGTGCAGGACCTGATCGAGGTGTATCGCCTGCTGGCTGCGCGCTGCGACTATCCCCTCCACCTGGGCCTCACCGAGGCCGGGCTTGGCAGCAAGGGAATCATTGCCAGCACCGCGGGTCTCAGCATTCTGCTCCAGGAGGGAATCGGCGACACGATCAGGGTTTCACTCACCCCGGCCCCGGGAGGCGACCGCACCGAGGAAGTCCGGGTTGCCCAGCAGGTGCTTCAGTCCCTTGGCCTCAGGAGCTTCACACCGCAGGTGACCAGCTGCCCCGGGTGCGGCCGCACTACGAGCACCTTCTTCCAACAGATGGCCCAGGAGATCCAGGACTATCTGCGGGAGAAAATGCCGGCGTGGCGCAGCGAGCGGCCCGGCGTCGAAGATCTGAAAGTGGCCGTCATGGGCTGCGTGGTAAACGGCCCAGGCGAGTCGAAGCACGCCCACATCGGAATCTCACTCCCCGGCACGGCCGAGGAGCCCAAGGCGCCGGTGTATGTCGACGGCCGCCTCCTGGTCACGCTGCGCGGCGATGATATCGTGGCTGATTTCCTCGGAATACTCGAGGACTACGTGGCGTCTCGTTATGGAGCCGTCGAATCGGCGGAGAGGTCCTGAGACCCCGTGCCGCTCCTGGTGCTGGGTGCTGGACTCGAGGCGACCCTGCGGGACCAGCCTCTGCTTGCGCTGGTGATCCTGTTTGGCGCCGGCCTGGCCACCAGCCTGACTCCCTGTGTGTACCCCATGATTCCGATCACGGCCGGCATTCTCGGCGGGGCCGGGTCGGTCCGGCGATCCCGGGGCCGCACTCTACTCCTGACCCTCGTCTACGTCCTGGGTCTGGCGTTGATGTATTCCTCGCTCGGGCTGTTGGCCGGTCTGTCCGGGACCCTGTTCGGTACGGTCAGTTCCAACCCCTGGGCCCTGTTCATAATGGGCAACCTGCTTCTGGTGTTTGGACTGGCCCTCTTGGACGTCTTTACCGTGAATGCCCCGGCCCGGCTTGCGGCGTGGGCCGGCCGCCTGGCCGGGGACTCCGTGGGCGGGGTCTTCGCGCTCGGGGCCACCTCGGGTCTGGTGGCGGCGCCGTGCGGAGCCCCGGCGTTCGCCGCGGTGCTGACCTTCGTGAGCACGACTCGCAGCGCGGCACTAGGGTTCCTGTACCTGTTCGTCTTTTCGATTGGTCTCACGGCCCTGCTGATCGCGGTCGGCCTGTTCAGCGGCAGTGTCGCCGCCCTGCCGCGAGCCGGGATGTGGACCGTCTGGATCAAGCGGGCGGGAGGAGTGCTCCTGCTGGTGATGGCCGAGTACTACTTCGTCAGAATGGGAAGCGTACTATGAAAAAAATGCTGGTGCTGGCGCTCCTCGTCTGCCCCGGGCTCGGGACCGCGCCTCTCTGGGCGCAGGAGGTCGGCATCGCCGTGGGGGCGAAGGCCCCGGTGGTCACGGTGAACGACCTTGACGGCAAGGCGGTCGATCTGGGTCAGTATATTGGGAAGAAGCCGGTTTTCCTCGAATTCTGGGCCACATGGTGCGAACTTTGCGAAGAGCTTTTGCCCCGGGTCCGCGCGGCCAAGGCGGCTTATGGAGACCGGGTCGAGTTCCTCGGGGTGAACGTTACCGTCAATCAATCTCGTGAACGGGTCCGGCAGTACCTGGAAAAGCATCAACCCCCGTTCCGAACTCTATACGACGAAGAGGGAACCAGTACCCGGGCGTATGAGGCGCCGGCTACCTCCTACGTCGTGATCGTGGACCGCTCGGGGAAGGTGGCATATACCGGGAGTGGCGGCACCCAGGAGTTCGACGCAGTGCTTCGCCGCGTCACTCAGAACTGATTCATCAACCGAAGAGGGCCGATTCTTCATGCGTCTATTCGTCCTTGCAGTGACATGTGGTGTCCTGATGTTCACCGGTGTTCCCCTGGCCTCAGCCCAAAAGGACACCCTGAAGAAGGTCAGCGTGGTGATCGTGGGCGGCCCCGATGTGGGCAAGCGGGCCCCAGACTTCTCGCTTCCCTGGGCCAACCGGGACGGCGTGGGCCCCGTCGAATCGCCGTATCAGCTGGCCAGCGACCGCGGCAGGACCGTCGTGGTCGCATTCTATCCCCGCGATTTCACCAGCGGCTGCACGGCCGAGCTCAAGACCTTCGCGCAGCAGTATGACAGCTTGTTCGGGTCCGAGGTCACGCTCGTCGGCATCAGCACCGATTCGGTGACGACCCACAGCCGCTTTGCAGCCAGCCTCAATCTGCCGTTCCGGTTGCTGAGCGACCCGGAGCAGCGGGTCTCGAAGCAGTACGCCAGCAAGGACTCCCGCGGCTTTAACCGGCGCACGGTGTACGTGATTGGTCCCGATGGCCGGGTCAAGTACCGGAATATGAAGTTCAACGCGCTCGATCCGCAGGCTTACTCGGAGCTGCGTGCTGCCATCAAGACCGTTCGCGGCAGCTGACACCGGTGTTGCCGGGGTTGTCGGAGTCCCGCGTGGTGCTGGGCTTGGCCGTGGCTGCGTGGTGCGGGGCCCCTGCGCCGCTCGCCGGGCAGACCCCAGCTGAGCGCCGTGAAGGGCCGGTGTGGACCATCGAAAGCCTGCGCATCGGGCAGTGTGTTCGCTTTCTCCTCGATCCCAGCCTGGCTCGGCGAGTGCCCCGGGAGGGCGCCCGCCTCCTACCCGCGAGTCGGGATGAGACTCTCCATCCCGCGCTTCGCAGCGTTATCGAGGGACAACCCGACTTTGCCAGCTGGCCCGCCTCGTCCCTCTGTCTCTTCTACGGGGACGCGGTCAACGTCGGCGGGCGGCGCTTCGTCAGCAAAAACCCCCGCAAGCGGCCGATGATCGGCGTGTGGGCCGTGGCCGCCTCGGAGCAGGGAAGCGGCGCCCGGGGGGATCTGGTGCTGGATTTCTTCGGCGTCGGAGGGGGCCTGGTCCACGCCGCCGGCGCGGCGAAGGTAAAACTGACCGAGGCGCAGTCATCGGTTTCCAAGCTGCCTGGTACCGACAACGACCTGTACGAGGTAAAGATCGGGAAGACCCGGCTGGTGTGGAACGGCCGCGCCGTAGGCGACAGCACCAGGGTCGAGCGGCCGATCGCGGAATCCTGGTTGGCCAAGGGCACCAGCGGAATGGTGTGGCGGGTCAACGCCACCTTCAGGCCGGAGTGGAGTAGGCCCCTGGTCGGCGCGCTCAGCGTGGAAGGGAAGGATGACTTGGCCAAGGCCCTCAAGGCCTCTCCGATTCGCTTCGTTGGACCGCTTTACCAGGGCGGGGGAGGCGAGCTGCGTTTTTCCCGCTGAGCGGGGCCTGGTAGTCCCTCCACGGTGCGTCATCCTCAACCCGATATCTCGTCTCGTACCCTGTTCGACCCCTACTGTCTCGGCTTTCCCTCAACTCGTCGTTCCCCTTGTTCCCTTGATCCCCGCCTCATCCAAATCGGTCCACTTTTCTTCACCGCCGTCGGTTGTGCGGACTTTTTTTCAGGCCCTGATCGCCGTTTTCCACCGAATTCGTGGGGAAGGGGCTAGGCACCAAAAGGTGCATGTCGATGATGTTCATAATTCGACTCTCTGCATAATTACTTCGGCACAAGCGACAGTGTCGCATTCCTCATATGTGATTCGGTGGTTGGCAGCTAAATCATTTGCCAACAAGTGAATGCGCCATTGCAGTAAAGTGACTTATGCCGTACTCGTGAAGCGTTTTATGAAGTTTTACACTCAAATAAGATATGCACTTCCCCGGCTTTTCCACATGTGGAAACAGGCCCTTTCGGTGGATTCGCAGCCGGTTCCACCCAAAGATTCCACCGCTGTCTCGGAGGCCTATCTTCCGCCTATGGCTGATGCGCAAACCCACCGCGGCGGACTTCTCCGGGCGCGCCGAATCCTCACCCTGGTACCCGGGCTCGAAGGCGACAGCCTGTGGTGGCAGAGCGGACGGATTCAGGGCGTAGGATGGGCTGCGGAAATGGAGCGAGCGGCTCCCCGCGATCTACCCCGATGGGACCTGGCGAATGCCCTGGTCACTCCGGGCTTGGTAGACGGGCATACTCATCTGGCGATGTGGGCCATGAACCGCCGGCGGGTGGAGTTGGCCGGACTCCTTACGCGCCAGGAGGTAATTGGCCGGGTCGCCGCGGCCCAGCCGATTCAGGGTTGGGTGATCGGGCAGGGCTGGGACGCAAACGGCTGGTCCTCAGCACCGCACCGTCTCGAGCTGGACCGGGTACAGCCGGAGCCGGTCTACCTCGATTCGCTTGATGTGCACGCCGCGTGGCTCAACAGCGCAGCGCTCCGAGCCGCAGGAATCACCAGGGACACCCCCGATCCATTCGGCGGCCGTATCGTGCGGGACGCCAATGGTGATCCGACTGGCCTGCTGTTGGAACGGGCGATGGAGCTGGTGGCGCCCTTCCTGCCGGTGGCTCCGGCTCAGGCCCTCGAGGACACGCTCCGCGACGCCCAGGCGGAAGCTCACCGCCTTGGAATCACCGGGATTCATGATGTCGAAGGCACGGCCGTCCTGGATGCCTTCAGCCGGCTCGATGCCGCCGGCGAGCTGCGACTGCGCGTGCTCTTCCACCCGCCCGTCGCAGCGTTGCCCAGCCTGATCGCTGGCGGGGTCCGGAGCGGGCAGGGAACCGAGTGGCTGACCCTTGGTGGCGTGAAGATGTTCCTGGACGGGAGCCTTGGGAGCCGCACGGCGTGGATGCTGGAGCCGTATGCCGGCACCCGGGATCGGGGGATGCCCATCACCGCTGAGCAGGAAGCGCGCGATGCCATGACATCCGCCGCGGCCCATGGAATCGCCACCACGGTGCATGCCATCGGCGATGCGGCGGTACGCCGGGCTTTGGACCTGTTGGGCCCGCTCCCCCGGCTGTCGATTCCGCACCGTATCGAGCACTTCCAGTGCGTGCACCCGATGGACCTCGAGCGTGCCCCCAAGAGCGGCATCGTCCTCTCCATGCAGCCCGCGCACCTCCTTACTGACATTGATCTGGTGGAGCGTCACTGGGGCGATCGGGGGAGAGGCGCCTACGCGTTCCGCTCGCTACTGCAACGGGGGGCCCGCCTGGTTTTCGGAAGCGACGTACCGGTGGCTTCGCTCGACCCCCGTACCGGCATCCATGCCGCGCTGGAGCGCAAGGGATTCAACGGGGCACCGGCTCACGGCTGGAGACCGGAGGAGAAGATCGGCTTCTCCGAGGCGATTGCCGGGTACACGGTCGGCGCCGCTGATGCTGCCGGTGCCGGGCAACGACGCGGCGTGCTCGCTCCCGGCTTCGATGCCGACCTGGTGGCGTGGGCGGTGGATCCCGCGGTGGAGCGAGACGACGGGGAAGCGTTTCGCCAGGGGCGCGCGGTCCTCACCATCGTGGGCGGAAAAGCTGTGATGCAGGTGTGACCCGCCTCCATTAAACTCCTGCCATGTCGCGCACCCCCATACGCCGCACCAAGATCGTAGCCACCCTCGGTCCCGCCTGGGAACAACCGGCTCGAATGACCGCTCTGCTGGAGGCCGGGGTGGACGTGATTCGCATTAACGCCTCCCACGGAAGCCCGGAGATCCGCACCCGGTGGATCAGCCAGCTCCGGACCGTGTTGGCGTCACGCCGCGAGGCAGCGGCGGTGCTGCTGGATCTACAGGGCCCTCGCATCCGGGTGGGTAACCTCGCGGCCCCGATCCGGCTGGAGCCCGGACAACAGGTTGTATTCGCGCCCGAGGACCTGGCCCAGCCGGGTGAGATTCCTACCACTTACGACGACCTCGCGAAGGACGTGCGGGTCGGCGCCCGAATTCTTCTCGATGACGGCCTGTTGGCGCTGGAGGTCAGGGGAGTGCGGGATGAGCGGGTCGAGGCGGTCGTCCATTACGGCGGCGACCTCAAGGCCCATAAGGGTATGAATCTGCCCGGTATCGAAGTGAGTGCGCCCGCGCTGACCGAGAAGGACATGGAGGACGTGAAGCAGGCCGTGGCGCTGGGAGTCGACTACATCGCGCTCTCGTTCGTCCGCCGGCCCGAGGATATGGAACAGCTGCGCGCGCTGGTGCCCCGAGGCGTGAAGCTCATTGCCAAGATCGAGAAGGACACCGCGCTCAAGAACCTGTGCGGGATTCTGGATGCTTCGGACGCCATCATGGTGGCGCGCGGCGATCTCGGCGTCGAGCTTCCCTTCGAGGAAGTCCCCCTGATCCAGAAGAAGATCATTCGCGAGGCGAGCCTGCACGGCAAGCCGGTGATCACCGCGACCCAGATGCTGGAGTCCATGGTCCACGCGCCCCGGCCGACCCGGGCGGAAACGTCCGACGTGGCCAATGCCATCCTCGACGGAACCGACGCGGTGATGCTCTCGGCTGAGACCGCCGTGGGCGACTATCCCCTGGAGGCGGTTCAGGCCATGGACCGGATCGCCCGGGAAATGGAGAGCCAGCGCCCGCCCCGGGGAGTAACTCTCGACGTCGCACTCGGCCGACGTTCAGCGGGAGACGACGCACTCACCCATCACCGCTCATCCCAGTCCGGGCCGATCAGGACCGAGGACGCCATCGCGGTGGCGGTATGTGCGGCGGCCGAGATGCTGTCGGCTCCGCTCATCGTCTGCTTCACCAGCAGCGGCTTCACCGCCCGAAAGGTGGCCACCTGCCGTCCCACCGTGCCGGTGTTCGCCTGCACGCCGGAACCGGAAACCTTCCGCCAGCTCGCCCTGGTTTGGGGTGTCACGCCGGCACTCACCGAGCACTCGACCAACTACGACACCATGCTCGCCGTGGCGCGCCATCAGATCCTCGAGCGGCACCTCGCCCAGCCGGGGGAGCGACTGGTGGTGACGGCGGGGGTGCCGTTCGACATGCCCGGTACTACCAACCTCCTCAAGGTCGAAGCAGTTTAGGGAATGCGCCTCACGTTCCTGGGCACGGGCACGTCGTTCGGCGTGCCCCAGATCGGGTGCGACTGCGCGGTCTGTCGCTCGACCGACCCGCGAGACAAGCGCACCCGCTCTGGGGCCATCCTCGAGGGTGCCGGATCCACCATTCTGATCGATACCCCTCCCGAGCTCAGGTTACAGCTGATCGCCGGCGGCTTCACCCGGATCGACGCCGTGGTCTACACCCATGAGCACGCCGACCACGTCAACGGCATAGACGACCTCAGGATCTTCTCGGTTCGCCAGCGCCGGCCGCTGCCGATTTACGGCCCGCCGGAAACACTGGAGCGGGTGCGGGGGTCGTTCAACTACATCTTCGATGAGGCGGTCCGCCCCTACGAGGGGACCTCCAAGCCCCGGCTCACGCTGCATCCCACTGAGCCCGGACAGCCGGTCAGCATTGCTGGTATCGAGGTCCTTCCGCTCGCTTTTGAGCACGGTCATCTGCGGGTGTTCGGCTACCGCTTTGGCAGCCTGGCCTACATCACCGATGTCAAGGCGATTCCGGAGCAGGCCTACCCCCAGCTCCGTGGACTCGATGTGCTGGTGCTCAATGCGTTGTGGTGGCGGTCGCATCCGACCCACCTGAGCATCTCCGAGGCGGTCGACACGGCGCGGGCGCTGGGGGCGCGGCGCACCTACCTGACGCACCTCACGCATGAAACCGGGCACGCGGCGCTGGAGGCACAGCTTCCGCCGGGCGTTTTCCCGGCCCACGATGGCCTGACGGTGGAGGTGGCGTGATCAAGCTTCGCTATGGACGAATGTTCCGCGATGCGCTCGACGGCGAACACGGGTTCGATCGTACCCGCCTCGCGGACCTCGTGACCCGCTTTGCGTCAATCCAGGCGGAGGTACGGAACCGTCGAGCGGCAGGCGACTATGGCTTCTACCGGCTGGTGGATCAGGCCGCCACCGTACGGCAGATCCAGGCCTTTGCCGAGGGGGTAGGGCAGGCCTACGACCACGTCCTGGTGCTCGGCATCGGCGGCTCGGCCCTGGGTACCAAGGCCTTGCTCAACGCACTTCGCCGGCCGGCCTGGAACGAGTGGGATGATGAGGGACGCGACTTCTTTCCCCGACTCACCATCCTGGAGAACGTGGACCCCACCACCGTCTCGGCGGCGCTCGGGCGCATCGACCCCCGCCGGGTGCTGGTCAACGTGATCAGCAAGTCAGGCGGAACCGCCGAGACCATGGCGCAATACCTCGTGGTGCGCGAGTGGCTGGAGCAGGCCCTCGGCTCGGCGGCATCCCGGCACCTTGTGTTCACCACCGATCCGGCCCGCGGCGCACTGCGCGAGATCGCCCAGCGCGAGCATGTCGCCACGCTGGAGGTGCCGCCCGAGGTCGGAGGCCGATTCAGTGTGCTGTCGCCGGTTGGCCTGCTCCCCGCGGCCCTGGTGGGGATAGACGTAGAGGCCCTGTTGGCGGGCGCGCGTTTGGCAGTGGAGCGCTGCGAATCCGACGAGCTGCTTCGAAACCCGGCCGCCCTCTACGCCGGACTGCACTGGGCGGCCGATATCGACCTGGGCGCCAGGATCCACGTCCTGATGCCGTACACCGACCGGCTCCGGGAGTTCGCCGAATGGTACCGGCAGCTCTGGGCCGAGAGCCTGGGCAAGCGGGTGGACCGCAAGGGCAAGCTGGTCAATGTGGGGCCGACGCCGGTCGGCGCCGTCGGCGCCACCGACCAGCACAGCCAGGTGCAGCTCTTCATGGAGGGCCCCTATGACAAGGTCATCACCTTTGTGACCGTGGACGACCTCGGCGTGGATGTGCCGATCCCCAGCGGGCCCGACCTTCCATCCGACCTCGAATACCTGCCCGGCCACAGGTTGGGCGAGCTGCTTCGGGCCGAATACGAGGCGACCTCCGCAGCTCTGGCTCAGATGGGAAGGATGAGCTGCAGCTTGAACCTGCCCGATCTTACTGCGGCCACGCTGGGCGAGGCGATCATGTTCTACCAGCTGGCCACCGGATACGCCGGCGCCTGGTACGGCATCGACCCCTTCGATCAGCCGGGTGTGGAGCTTGGCAAGCGGCTTACCTATGCCGCCATGGGCCGGCGGGGGTACGAACCCGAGCCGAGAAAGCCTTCAGCCAGCACTGACGAGGTCTGACTGTGGCACGCGTTGCGGCCCTCCAGTTCACGCCCTACCTTTGGCACAGACCGTAGGGGCACTGCTTTCAAGAGGATAGACCTGCATGGCTGATGCAACTCAGCGGGTTATTGATCTCTACGGGGGTGGGGTCATCCTTGTCCCCGGTGGGCTCGAAGTGCGCGATCAGGCCAAGCTTCGTTCTCCGGCCACCGATCGACTGGTCTGGCAGGCGGTGTTCGGGACCGGGGACGAGCGCGAGGCGGCACGGTGGCTGATCTGGGAGCTGGGCCAGACCACCGGCGCACGGCCCGCTTCCATTAATGATCTATACCTCGCCAGGGGGCGTGGAGAATGTGGCGGGTTCACCGTCCCCGCGATCAACGTGCGGATGCTCGCCTACGACACGGCCCGGGCGATTTTCCGCGCCGCCCGCGCCGGCACGGCGGGCGCCATCATCCTGGAGATAGCCAGGTCCGAGATCGCCTATACCGAGCAGCGGCCCGCGGAGTACGTCGCGGTGATCATCGCGGCGGCTCTGCGCGAGGGCTACACCCTTCCGCTCTTCATCCAGGGTGATCACTGCCAGGTGAACCACAAGAAGTATCAGGCCGATCCCGGCAGCGAAATCGGCGAGGTGAAGAAGCTGATTGCCGAGGAGGTCGGAGCGGGGTTCTACAACATCGACGTGGACACCTCCACCCTGGTGGACCTGTCCCACGAGACGCTGGAGGACCAGCAGCGGCTCAACTACGAGCATGCGGCCGAGATCACCGCGTTCATTCGGGAGCAGGAGCCCCAGGGCGTGACGGTTTCGGTAGGCGCCGAAATCGGCGAAGTCGGGATGAAGAACAGCACCGTCGAGGAGCTGCACGCCTTCATGCGGGGCTACAATCGCAGCATCGCCAAGCGGGGCGATCACGAGGGCATCAGCAAGATCTCGGTACAGACCGGGACCTCCCATGGCGGCGTCGTGCTGCCCGACGGCACCATGGCCGACGTCAAGCTGGACCTCCAGGCTCTGGCGGCGCTCTCGACCGTGGCGCGGGAGGAGTACGGACTCGCGGGCGCGGTACAGCACGGCGCCAGTACCCTTCCGTCGAACGCCTTCGGTAACTTCCCCCGGATCGAGACCGCCGAGATCCACCTCGCCACCAATTTTCAGAACATGGTCTTTGATCACCCCCGGCTGCCCTCCGGCTTGAAGGAACGGGTGCGGAGCTGGTTGGACGAAAACGCGGTGGGGGAGCGGAAGAGCGGGGATACCAACGAACAGTTCTACTACAAGGCCCGCAAGAAGGCCATCGGACCGTTCAAGCGGGATTTCTGGTCGCTCCCGGAAGAGGTACGGAGCGCGATAGCAGCCGACCTGGAAAAGACCTTTGCATTCCTGTTCGAGCAGTTGAACGTGAACGGAACTCAGGAGCAGGTAAACCGATTCATCCAGGCCCCGATGCAGCACCACGCGGCGCTCAAGCCGGTGCTGGTTGCGGCGGCCGACGACCCGGACGCCGGGGAATAGGGGGACCGCATGCGAGGCAGACAGGGTAAAGAGATTGTATATGTCGAGCGGGGCGGAGATACCTCGGCCAAGTGGCTCTTCTGGGGAGCCCTGCTTGGGGGCGGGCTGGCGCTGCTCTATGCCCCAAGCAGTGGGGAAGACACCCGCCGGAACCTCCAGCGAAAGCTGTGGAAGCTCCGGGCCATGACCGAGGAGAAGCTGGATGAGCTTACCCAGCAACTGGGCGGGGCCAGGGACACACTGGATGGCTTGATGGAGGATGAGGAGGAGGATCTCGAGGGCGATAGCGACGAGCGCGGGATCTACGGCCGGAGCCCCGGCGCATCACCCAGGGAGGAGCTCGAGCGGCGGCTTGCGGATGCCCGCGCCCGCCGGAGGTCACCCGCTGACCTCGAGGAACCGCTCGCCTGAACGGGTTCCGATCCGGCGGGTGGTACCGTTCACCCGCCGGTTTCCTCGCCCGCACCCTTCAGGCGGCTGACGAAAACAACATCCCGTTCCTCGCCAGCGCCCTGACGTTCGACGCACTGCTCGCCGCGGTGCCATTCATTCTGTTGGTGCTGATCGGCCTCACTCACCTGGCCCAGGCGATTACTCATGGGCCACCGATCGACACCGTCATTCTCTTTCGTGGCTTTCTGCCGCCCCACTCCTCGGCGGCGGCGGACGGTGAGCCGTTCGGCCTCATGGAGCGGCTGTTGACCGGAATCAGCCAGAACCGGGGCCAGCTGTCGCTTTACGCGGCGCCCGCCTTCCTGTGGTTCAGCACCCGTTTGTTCGCCGGCGTCAGAACGGCCCTCAACGATATCTACGACGTCTCGCTCCGGCCCACCCGCCACCGCGCCTTCATCCTGTTGTATCTCCAGGCCAAGCTGCGGGACACCGTCATGGTCATCGGAACCGTCTTTCTGTTTCTGGCCAACACCCTGCTGTCTACCGCCCTCGTGGTACTCCAGGCTCGGGGGACGGCCAGCGTTCCTCAGCTGGCGTTTTTCGTGTCCAGCGTCGGACGGCTCGTTACCGAGCTGCTCGCCTTCTCCTTCTCGGTTTCGCTCTTTTACGTGACCTACCGGTACGCCTCCATTCGCCGGCTGCCCTGGAGGACGGTGTTGCTTGCCTCGACATTCACCGCGGTCCTGTTCGAAGTCGCCAAGCGGCTCTACGCGTTGTACCTGGCAAACTTCGCCTCACTGAGTGCGTGGGGTGGGGATGCCAACCTGGGAGCGGCGGCTCTTTTCGTCCTCTGGATCTATTACACCGCCATTGTCTTTCTGCTCGGCGCCGTGGTGGCCGAGACCTGGGAGCTGCGAAAAATGCAGGAGCGACAGCGCGCGATCCTGTGTTGAATATCCAGAAGTCACGAAGCCTGCCCGTCACTGATCCCCATTCTGAGAGGTATTATGTCCGTCCTCGGTCGTCTTGCGGTCCTCGGCATGGTGGTGTTCGGAGCAGTGGCTGCCTGCCGTCCCGATGTCGGCGGTGACCCACGGGCAGCGAAGGGCCCCGCCTCACTCTCTCCCGCGGACGAAGCCGGGATCCGGGCGGTTGATTCTGCCTTCGTGGCGGCAGCCAACGCCGGTGACGCTGAGAAGGTGGCGGCCGTCTATGCCGACGACGGGGCGGTATTGGCTCCCAACCTGCCACCGCAGAAGGGGCGGGCGGCGATCAAGTCGTTCTGGGGCGGTTTCCTCGACGCCTACACCGTCCGCTTCGAGGTCGTGTCGGATACGATCGAGGGGCGGGGCGACCTCGCCTACAACCAGGGTCACTATCGCTTCACCGCCGTGCCCAAAGCCAAGGGGGTTCCGGGTGTGGCCGACGAGGGTAAGTTCGTCGAGATTCTGAAGAAGCAGCCCGATGGGAGCTGGAAGTATGTGGTGGACATGTATAGCTCCAATCTCGCGCTCCAGCACTGATGGGTGAGTGATTCCCTCCCGGATAGCCCTTGGTTATATTGCGGATGCCTCAGGTCCGAAGGGCGCCGGCGCGTGAACCGCGTCAGGACCTCGCCGGTAGCAGCGCTAAGCGATGTCCGGTGTCGCTTCGGGGTGCCTGAGGCACTTCCTTTTTGGTGAGCGGTGAGCGGTGAGCCGTAAGCGAGCCCAGCCCATCCGCTCGCCACTTACCGCTTACCGCTTACGTCCTCATGACCATTGCTCTTGCCCGCCGATACCGTCCCAAACGCTTCAGTGATCTCCTGGTGCAGGACCATGTTGTGGCCGTCCTCCGCGGCGCGGTAGCCAGAGGTCGGGTCGGTCACGGCTATCTGCTCACGGGTCCCCGGGGCGTCGGCAAGACCACCGCGGCCCGCATCCTGGCCATGGCGCTCAATTGCCCGGATCGCGAAGCGTCGGGCGAGCCGTGCGGCGAGTGCGAGAACTGCGTGCGGGTCTGGAACGGATCAGCCAACATCGACGTGGTGGAAATCGATGCAGCGAGCAATCGCGGGGTCGAGGACGCTCGGGATTTGCGAGAGCGCGCCATGTACGCCGCATCGCAGGAGGGCCACCACAAGGTCTACATCGTGGACGAAGCCCACATGCTGACCCGTGAGGCCTGGAACGCGCTGCTCAAGATCCTCGAGGAGCCGCCGGCGGGTGTGGTCTTCGTGTTCGCCACCACCGAGCCGCAGAAGATCGCCGCCACGGCCGCTCCGGTGATGTCCCGCTTGCAGCGGTTCGACTTTCGCCGGATCGGCCCAACGGCCATTCGCGACCGGCTGCGCCAGGTTCTGACTGCCGAACAGATCGCGGCCGATGATGATGCGCTTACGCTGATCGCCCGCCACGCCGATGGGGGCATGCGGGACGCCCTGTCGGTGCTGGACCAGTGCCTGAGCTTCGGCGAGGGTGCAATCACCGTGGACCGGGTCCGTGAGGTGCTCGGCCTGGTGGACGACGAGCTCTATGCCGAGGTGCTCCAACTGGTGGTGGAGCGGCGCCCGGCGGGGGTCTTCGCGCTGGTGGACCGGCTGATGGACGCGGGAGTTGACCTGGCAGAGTTCATGGGTGGGGCGGCGGAGGTGCTGCGCGGGCTGCTGATGCTCCAGGTAGGGGCCCGTCCCGAGGGTCTGACCGAGGCGCTCCGGACTACTCTCGAAAGCTACCGGGGCCGGCTCGAACCGGGCGATGTCCTGCGCATGCTACGGCTCCTGGCCGAGAACGAGGTTGGGATCCGGCGAAGCGTGAGCCCGCGCCTGGTGGTCGAGACCTTGCTCCTGCGTTGGGCCATGCTGGATCGCATTGTGGATCTGCAGGAGGTGCTGCAAGCGGGCAGGCGGGTAAGCGGGGAAGCGGGTAGGCCAGAGCGCCGGGCAGAGGTTCGAGGGGCTGAAAAGACCTCGGAACCGAGTCCTCAAGCGCGAACTGAGTCATCCCCATCCGCGGACCTCGGCGGTCCCGCTTCCCCGCCTACCCGCCTACCCGCTTCCCCGCCGTCCCTTGAGGCCCTCCGCGCCAGCTGGCCAGCAATAGTCGCCGCCGTCCGGGTCCACAGCCGCTTTCTGGGGGAGGCTCTGGCGGCCAGCCAGCCGGCCACCCTGGAGCTGCCCTGGCTCACGGTGGTCATGGCCGAACCGAACCAGCTCTTCGCCGACCGGCTCCACCAGGAGGCCGGTAAGGTCGAGGAGGTGTTGAGCCGAAGCTTGGGGCAGGCGGTGCGGCTCCGGGTGACCTCGGGCCTGGGATCGGGCCCCCCGTCCAAGCCGCGCCGAATGTCCGATTCCACCCTCAAGGCCGAGCGGCTGCGGGAGTTCCGCTCCCAGGACCCGGCCCTCGACACGGCGGCGGATGCGTTAGATTTAGAGATCGTGGATTGAATGGGGTTAGATCCTAGACTCTAGACCCCTAGACTGCAGATTCTTGCGGTACTCTCACACTCTTCTACTCTGGCCTCACATGGCAGGACTACCCGATAGCATGGCAGACCTCCAGCAGCTCTTTCAACTGGGGCAGCAGGTGCAAGGCCGGCTGCAGCAACTGCAGTCCGAGCTGGCCACCCGCACCATTGAAACTTCCGCCGGCGGCGGGATGGTCAAGGTGACCGCCGATGGCCGGGGTACGGTCCGGGCGGTCTCGATCGACCCCGCCATCTTCCAGGACCGTGACGCCGACTTCCTCAGCGAGCTGGTGCTCACGGCGGTGGCCGAGGCGCAGCGTCGCGCGGCCGAGATGCTCCACGCCGAGATGCGGAAAGTGCCGCAGCTGCCCCTCACGTCGCCTTTCTGACCGGTGAGCGCCATCGAGGAGCTGATTACCGAACTCGCCAGGCTCCCGGGGATAGGCCGGAAGACCGCTCAGCGGCTCACTTTTCATCTGCTCCAGCAATCTCCTGAACAGGCCCAGCGCCTCGCATCCGTCCTCGCCTCGGTGAGCGAGCGAGTGCGGTCCTGTGAGGAGTGTGGCAATCTGACCGAGGAACAGCCCTGCGGTATCTGCCGCGACCCACGGCGGGACAAGGGACTGGTCTGCGTGGTCGAGGAACCCTCGACCGTTGGTGTGGTCGATCGCTCCACCGATTTCCGGGGCCAGTACCATGTGCTCGGCGGGCGGCTCTCACCCTTGGATGGCGTCGGCCCCGAAGCGTTGCGTCTCGATCGTCTGGTGCAGCGGGTGCGCGAGGGTGGCGTCCGGGAGGTCATTCTGGCGACGAACCCCTCGATGGAGGGCGAGGTTACGGCCACCTACATTCAGCAGCTGCTGGCCGGGATGGACGTCCGGGTCACCCGACTGGCACGCGGGCTGCCGATGGGCGGGGACCTCGAGTACGTGGATGGCGTCACCCTCGCCCACGCGCTGGTAGCGCGGCAGGACCTGGGCTGATGCGCTCCCGCACCTGGCTCTTCGTGGGGGGCATCGTGGCCGGTGCCGCCGGGGGCTGGCTACTGGCACAGAGCCGATTCAGTTATCATCGTCGCGATCTATTCAGTCCTCGCCCCCTCCGGCGGCTGGCCGCGCTCGGCTTTCTGGCGGGGCAGGACGGGGTCGATACGGTGCGACTGCTCAGGGATTACCTCGCTTGGGAACGCCAGCCGATGCTACGCCGAAGGGCGGAGGCGATTGTGCGCCGGATGGAAGCCACCCTCGTATGAGGTGTGTGAGATGAGCGGTGCCTCGAGCTGGTCATTCCGGGAAGAGGATGCCAAACGGATTCAGGTAATCCTGAGCGGCTTTCTCGGGGAGTCCAACGCGCGGACCGCCCTGATCGTCGACCGTACCGGCCAGATGGTGGCCACCGTGGGCGAGGCTCCGGCGTTCGATCCTACCGCGTTCGCCTCCCTTACGGCGGCAGACTTCAGCGCCAACGATCAGCTGGCGCGCATGCTGGGAGAATCGGAGTTCGGGGCCCTCTTTCACCAGGGCGAACGGGAATCGATGTACCTCGCCGATATCGCACGGCGGGTGATTTTGGTGGTGCTATTCGACAATCGCACCACGCTGGGACTGGTGAAGCTGCGAGTAAAGACGGCAGTAGGGCAGTTGACCCAGGTGTTCACGGACATGTTCAACCGTGACGGAACCAGTGCGCCGGGTGTCGAATCCGAGTTCCTGGGTGAGGCGGAAGACGAGATCGACAAACTCTTCGGGGCCTGAGGGGAGCGCTATCGATGTCGATGATCAACTACGCCTCGCGCGAGATCAACTGCAAGCTGGTCTACTACGGCCCTGGCCTGGGCGGGAAGACCACCAACCTGGAGCACGTCTACAACAAGGTGGCCCCTGCCGCCCGCGGTAAGATGATCTCTCTGGCCACGGAGACCGAGCGCACCCTGTTCTTTGACTTCCTGCCGGTGGATCTCGGCACCATCCGCGGGTTCAAGGTCAAATTTCACCTCTACACGGTACCGGGTCAGGTTTACTACAACGCGTCCCGCAAGCTGATCCTCAAGGGAGTGGACGGGGTGGTGTTCGTGGCGGACAGCCAGATCGAGCGGATGGACGCCAACATCGAGGCCATGCAGAACCTCTACGAGAACATGACCCAGCACGGGTACGACCTGGCCAAGATCCCCTTTGCCATCCAGTACAACAAGCGCGACCTGCCCAACGCGGCGCCCATTGCCGAGCTGCAGGCAGCGCTCAATCCGGGCTGGCCGGTCACCGACCCGATGAAGCAACGGCCGCTCCCGGATCCACACCACGATTCCGAGTTCCTCATCAGCCAGGAAGACGGCCAGTGGATCGAGCGGGCGCCCTACTTCGAGGCCGTCGCGTTGACCGGCGATGGCGTCTTCGATACGCTCAAGGGTATCAGCAAGAACGTCGTCAAGACGCTGGGGTAGGCGTCATGTGGACCCTTCCGAACATCATCACCCTGGTTCGCATCTGCTTCACGCCGGTCATCGCCCTCCTGCCGTTTATCGAAGGTTACTGGCCCAAGCTCGTGGCGTTCATCATCTTCATCATCGCCGCCGTCAGCGACATCTACGATGGATACCTGGCCCGTAGCCGGAACGAGGTAAGTGACCTGGGCAAGATGCTGGACCCCATTGCCGACAAGCTTCTGCTCTTTGCTACCCTCATACCGATCTATTGGATCTCCCGCCAGCGCCACGATCTGTACGACATCCCGATCTGGGGCAGCATCCCGCTGTGGGTCTGTCTGCTGCTCATCGGCCGTGAGCTGGCCATGACCGGCTTCCGGTGGTGGGCCAGCCACCGTGGTGTCATCATCCCGGCGGGCAACGCGGGAAAGCTGAAGACCACCATCCAGAACATCTTCGTCGGCGCGATCATCCTGTGGTTTGCCTTCCGCGATGCCCGCAAGCCCATGGGCTGGGAGCACAACCGTTACGCCCAGTACTGGAATGAGTTCCATGGCGGGTTCGTGGCAGTCACCCTCGCCGTCGCGGCTCTGCTCACCGTCTATTCCTTTGGACTCTATCTCTATCGCAACCGGCGGCTCTTCTACGACCGGGCGCAGTAGCGGGCTATTAGCCATTGGCTATTGGCTATCGGCCATTGGCTGTTCCGTCCTCTGGCCAGATCCCTTCGCATCGCAGACACAAGGCCCATCGCCAATAGCCAATAGCCCCCAGCGCCTCCCATCATGAACATCGAGCTCGTCACCATCGGCACCGAGTTGTTGCTCGGAATGACTGTCGACACCAATGGAGCGGAAATCGCCCGGGCGCTGGCCGCTCAGGGGATTCGAGTGGCCCGGCGGACGTCGGTGGCGGACCGGGGCGACGAGATCCGTGACGTGGTCACCGATGCGCTCGAGCGAACCGGTGCCGTGCTCACTACCGGGGGCCTCGGACCTACCAGCGACGACATTACCAAGAAGGCGGTCGCCGACCTGTTCAACGCGCCGCTGGAGTTCGACGAGACCATCTGGGCCGGGCTGCTGGCCCGCTTTGCCCGGCTCGAGCGAAAACCGGCCGAAAGCAACCGGAGTCAGGCGGAGGTGCCGCGGGGAGCAACGGTGCTGACCAACCGGTGGGGCACGGCGCCCGGACTCTGGCTCGAAGGGCCACAAGGACTGGTGATCATGCTGCCCGGTGTGCCGCTCGAGATGCGCCGGCTACTGGAGCACGAGGTCGTACCACGGTTGGCTTCGCGGAGCACGGGATCGGTGATCCGCTCGGTTCTGGTGCGGACGTCGGGGATTCCGGAGTCCTCGCTGGCCGAGCGGATGGGAGATGTCGACCAGGAGATCGCGCCGCTGACCCTGGCCTACCTCCCCGGCCTGGAGGGCGTCGACCTCCGGTTGAGCGCATGGAATCTTTCCCCGACGAAGCCGAGCGTCGGCTGCATGCGGCCGCGGAGCTGCTGCGATCGCGCGGAGGAGAGCATGTCTACGCCGAGGGCGAGAGCGATCTTGCGGCCCTGGTGCTCGACCAGGCGCGCTCGCAGGGGGTGCGGCTGGCTGTGGCCGAGTCGTGCACCGGCGGCCTTGTCGGCGCCCGGCTCACCGAGGTTCCGGGTAGCTCGGAGGTCTTCGTTGGCGGCGTCATCGCGTACGACAATGCCCTCAAGATTGATCTGCTGGGAGTACCGCCGAGGCTGCTGGCCGAGCATGGCGCGGTGAGCGAGCCGGCGGCCCGTGCCATGGCCGAGGGGGCAGCCCGGCGATTCGAGGTGGCCGCTGCCATCTCGGTTACCGGCGTGGCCGGACCAGGTGGTGGCACTCCGGAGAAGCCCGTGGGAACCGTCTGGATAGGATGCTGGTACAAAGGGACCCTGCAGACCCGGCGCAGCCTCTTTCCCGGGTCCCGCCAGGAGATCCGCGCCCGGGCCGCACAGGCGGCCCTCCTCATGCTCTACCGCCGGCTATTGGCTGCAGCTTCCTCCTCTTCGGAGTGACGTGCGCCGGTTCCTGCCAGTCTGACACTCCATTCCGGCACACGGGTTGCTATTATCTTTACCCGGTCCTACAGAGCGAGTCTTCAAGTGACTGAAAAAACCGACTTTAGACACGACGCCGAAGCCGAGACTCCTCCCGACAATGGGAGCGACTCCTCCGACTCGATCGACCCCAAATCCGACGGTGCCGACATGGCCTCGACCGATATGAGCGCCAAGCCCTCGTCTCGGAGTGAGGATACTCAGCCCATGTTCCGTGGCGGACGTGAAGGCAAGCTGGACAACGAAGTAGCCGAGCTCAAGGACCGGCACCTCAGATTGGCCGCCGAGTTCGACAACTACCGCAAGCGAATCAACCGTGAGCGGTCCGAGTTGAGCGATCGCGCTCAGGCGAGCTTCGTGGCCAAGCTGGTCGATGTGCTGGACGATATGGACCGCCTGGTCGCCAGCGACCCGGCAACGCCGCTGCCCTCCCTGCGGGCAGGCCTCAGCGCGGTGGACCGGAAGCTCTCCAAGGAACTGGAGGACGCGGGCGTCGAGCGGATCGACCCGGTCGGCACCCCCTTCGATCCCAGCCAGCACGAGGCCGTCTCCACTTTACCGGCCCCCGATCGGTCGCTGGACCAACAGGTGAGCGCCACCTTCCAACCGGGCTACCGGTTCAAGGGTGTGCTCGTGCGTCCGGCCCGCGTCCAGGTCTACTCCTACCAGGGCAAGCGGTAGGTGGCTGCCAAGGACTTTTATCAGGTCCTCGGCGTTTCAGACTCGGCCAGCCAGGCCGAGATCAAGAAGGCCTATCGAAAGTTGGCTAAGCAGTATCATCCCGACGCCAACCCGAATAACACCGGTGCGGCGGAGCGCTTCAAGGAAATATCAGAGGCGCACAGCACTCTCTCCGATCCAGACAAGCGCAAACAGTACGATCAGATGCGTCGCTATGGGGCCTTCGATGGCATGCCGCGTCGGCCATCGGGCGCCGGCGCGGGTGGTCGCCGCGGCGGTGGAATGGGGGGCATGGGCCCCGAGGATCTGGAGGCTCAGGGGTTCGAGTTTGGAGATCTGGGTGGACTGGGCGACATCTTCTCATCGATGTTCGGTCGCGGTCGGCGCGGGGCTGAGGAGGCCGAGGCCGATACCCTCGAAGCCGTAGTGGAAGTGCCGTTCCGTGTGGCCATGTTGGGCGGAGAAATTCCGGTGACGCTACCGGTGACGGAGAGCTGCCCGACGTGCAAGGGGAGTGGCGGGGCCCCGGGAGCTACCTTTTCGACCTGTCCGGAGTGCGAGGGCCGGGGCACGATCTCGTTCGGTCAGGGCAGCTTTGCCGTGAGCCGTCCCTGTCCCCAGTGCCGCGGCCGCGGCAAGATTCCCTCGGAGAAATGCCCGACCTGTCGCGGCGCCGGAGCGGTCCGCACCGAGCGGCGAATCGTGATCCCGGTGCCGCCCGGCACCGAGGGCGGCACCAGGATCCGGCTGCGGGGGCAGGGGCAGTCCGGCCGCCCCGGTGGCCACCCAGGCGACCTGATCATCACCTTCCAGGTTCAGCCCGATCGGTTCTTCCGGCGTGAGGGGCTCGACATCGTTGCGGACGTGCCGATCAATCTCGCGCAGGCGACGCTCGGCACCCGCCTCCGGGTGCGCACCCTTGACGGCAAGAAGGTGCTGCTGCGAATCCCACCCGGAACCCAGCCGGGACGGAAGTTCCGCATCAAGGGTCAGGGCATCGAGAAAAACGGCCGGAAGGGCGACCAGCTGGTGGGAGTCCAGGTAACTGTGCCCGACGAGCTGACGCCGGAGCAGCAGGATCTCATGAAGAAATTCGCCGACTCGGCCAAGCTACCGTACTGAGGGAGGCTCTCCGGTCGATGCGTAGGGCCGGGTGGGCCTTCCCGGTAGGAGGAGAGACAGCACCATACTTACCAGTCCCACCACCAACCCCCCCCAGAACGCCGCCCAGAATCCCATTACCGTAAAACCGAGATTCCAGCTCTCCGACAGCCACCCGGTGAGCAACAGCATCAGCGCGTTGATCACGAGGGTGAAGAGCCCGAGGGTGATAACGATGAGAGGGCAGGTGAGAATCGTCAACAGAGGCCGAACAGTACTGTTGACGATTCCGAAGACGGCGGCAACGAGAAGCAGGCGACCCAGGCCGCCGTTAAAGTCGAGGCCGGGAATGATGGCGGCGGCAGCCCAGAGAGCCGCGGCGTTCAGCACCCAGTGGAGGACCAGGGAGCGCACGGCTCAGCCGATGACGCCGCCGCCCAGGACGCGGCACCCGGTTCCGTAGAGGACGCCGGACTGGCCGGGCGTGATGGCCCGGACCGGCGTGGCGAGGGCAAGGCTCACGGTATCGTCGTGTCGCTCCAGCACCGTGGCGGGAACGGCGCGAGCCCGATAGCGAATCTGCACCTCGCACCGATCGCCTGGCTCGAGCGACGGGCCCAGCCAGTTCAGCTCGTCGAGACGCAGACTGTGACCGGCAAGGTCATCGGCGCTGCCCACCACCACCTCCCGGCTCTCCGGACGGATGGCAACCACGTATCTCGCTGAGGCGGAGCCGCCCGGCAGTCCCTTCCGCTGCCCGATCGTGTAGCGGGCATATCCCCGATGCTCGCCGATCACCTCACCGGCGGTTGTCACCAGCGGGCCGGGCACAAGGGCGGGAGCATCGGAAGGTAGGTGGCGCTCGAGGACCGAGGCGTAATCGTCGTTGGGGACGAAGCAGATCTCGACCGACTCTTCCTTCTCCGCGGTGGTGAGGCCCAGCCGCCGGGCATACGCCCGGGTCTCCGCCTTCGACAGGTCACCCACCGGCGTCAGCATCCGCGCCACCACCTGCCGGTCGATTCCCCACAGGAAGTAGCTCTGGTCCTTGTTGGGATCCCGCCCCCGGTAGAGGTTGCCGTTCCGGGCGATGGCGTAGTGGCCGGTGGCGATGTAGTCGCACTCCAGCGCATCGGCGTGCGCCAGCAGGTCCCGGAACTTGGTGAACGAGTTGCAGCGCACACAGGGAATGGGTGTGCGGCCCCGGCTGTATTCGCTGACGAAATTCTGGATCACGTGCAGGTTGAAGCGGTCTTCCAGATTCAGAACGTAGTGCGGAATTCCCAGGGCGTGGGCCACGTCCCGTGCGTCGTTGATTGAATCCAGCGAGCAGCAGGGACGGTCGGGGACATCGTCGCCATAGCAGAAGAGCTTCATCGTGGCACCCACGACCTCGTAGCCCTGCTCGACGAGACGGGCGGCCGCTACGGAGCTATCAACCCCGCCCGACATCGCTACCAGCACGCGGGGAGTCATCCGCCCGCCCTTCCCAGCACTCCTGCCAGCTTCCGTACCTTCGCCACCACGGCGGGGACCACTTCGACTGCGCGGTCGACGTCTTGCTGAGTGCTCTCCCGGCCGAAGCTGAAGCGGATGGCTCCCAGCGCCAGCTCCCGTGGCACGCCCATGGCCACCAGCACATGGGAAGGCTCGACTGCACCGGTAGAGCAGGCTGATCCGCTCGACGCGGCGATACCGGCAAGATCGAGATGCATCAGCAAGGCTTCACTATCCGCACCGTGAACCGCGACGCTGAGGAGGTGAGGCGCGCGCGCGCTGCCTTCCGCGTTGACCACCAGATCCGTCACCGCCGCCTTGAGTCGGTCGGCCAACTCGTTGCGCAGAGCACAGAGCCGTTCCGCCAGGGAGCTCTGCTCGCCGGCCGCCAGCTGAGCTGCCCGGCCTAGAGCCACGGCGCCGGCCACGTTCTCGGTGCCCGGCCGGATACCGAACTGCTGACCGCCACCGTGGATGATGGCCTCGATCGCCTTTCGATCGCGGACGATAAGGGCGCCAATGCCCTTGGGCGCCCCGATCTTGTGTCCCGAGAGCGTAAGCAGGGTGCAGGCCAGCTCGGAAACCGAGACCGGCACCTTGCCGAGCGCCTGGACTGCGTCGCAGTGAAAGATGACGCCGGCGTCCCGGCACCGGCCGGCGATCTCGTGTACCGGCTGGATGACCCCGGTCTCGTTGTTCACCCACATCACCGACACCACGGCTGGGCCTTCAGCCAGCGCGGCGTCGAGCGCATCCAGATCGAGTTGGCCACCGGCGTCCACGGGAAGGAGCACCTCACGGCCGCCCAGGTGACAGACCGCGTGTGCGGCGGCGAGCACCGCCTTGTGCTCGATGGCGGAGACCACGGCGCACATCGAGCTGCCCCGCTCCCGCGCCGCCAGGGCGGCACCCACGATGCCGAGATTATCCGCCTCGGTCCCCCCCGAGGTAAACACGACCTGGTTGGGCTCGGCACCCACCGCCTCGGCCACCTGCCGCCGAGCCTGCTCGATTCCGGCCCGCGCCGCGCGGCCGAACCGGTGGGCGCTGGACGGGTTCCCGAATGACTGGTCCGTGAGGTAGGGCAGCATGGCCTCCAGCACCTCGGGACGAACCGGGGTGGTGGCGGCATAGTCGAGGTAGACGGGAGGACGCATAGCTGGGAAAGAAAGATAGTGGCTAGATCGGGTGATGCCTAAATGCTCTGGACACCCAGCTTCATCACGTCCTCGATTTCCACGGTCTCCGGGGTGAAAAACGGCTCGCCGTATCGCTTGCGGATAAGCGAGCCGTAATGGGCGTTTTGGGTCTCCACCAGGGAGTAGAGATCCTGTCCGGTGGGAAAGATCTCGCCGGCGGCCTTGGCACCGTCGAACTGGCTGCCATAGCACTTGATCGCGGCCAGCTTGCGGTCGAACTGGGCGGTGATGTCTAACACGAAGGTCGGCTTGATCGGGTCTTCGCGGTAGGAGAGGGCATAGAGCAGCTTGTGCGGGCGGTGCGGCGTGCCCGACGGCGTCATAGCGTGCCAGACCGGCCAGATAGCAGGCATCCCGCCCCAGCTCGGCGGCAATCCGGTGATCGGGGTGCCGGCCGACCGGGAAGGGGAGGATGACGACGCGTGGAGCGAAGTGCCTTATCTGTAGCACTATAGCCTGCCTTGCCTCATCCGTGTTGTGAAGGTGAGCATCGGGCAGTCCCGCGTTCCGCCGCTCGGTCACGCCCAAGATCTTGGTGGCGCGCTCGGCCTCCTCTGCCCGGAGTGCTGCACTTCCCCGGGTGCCAGTCTCTCCCGCGGTGAGGTCCAGGATTCCGGTCCGATAGCCGGCGTCGGCGGCCTTGAGGAGGGCCCCGGCGCAGGTCAGCTCGACGTCATCGCGGTGGGCGGCGATCGCCAGGATGTCCACAGGCATGCAGCAAATAAAGCGTGAACAGTGAACGGTGAACAGTGAACGGGGTGGTGCAGGACCCGTTTACCGTTCACCGTTTACTGTCTACGCCGTCTTGCGCCTGTACCGCTTCGCCAAAACCAATGCACCCCAGCCTACCATCGCAACCGGCACCACGACGCCGAGTGAGGCAATCGCGCCGGCCAGCACGCCGACGAAATTACGCCAGGCGGTCTTGAACGCGTCGGTGATCACGTTGCGGCCCGGATGGGATGCGACCAGCGGCGGCGGCTCGTACAGGTTGACCGAGAGGGTGCTCAACTGGGCGCTGGTCTTGAGGAAGCGCAGTCGGCCCTCCATGCGCTCGATCTCTTCCCGGACCCGGGCCAGCTCGCGCTCTACCGTGAGTACGTCCTGGAGCTTGCCGGTGCGGGTGCGCAGCAGCTCCACCAGCCTATCCTCGAGCCGGCGGCCATTCGCCGTCCGGGCGGTCAGATCGACAAATTCCTCGCTCACATCCTGCGCGCCGACATTGACGAACTGCAGCCGTCCCAGGGGGGCCAGACCCTCAGTGAGCTCGTCAAAGCGGGAGGCCGGCACCTTCAGCTCCAGGGTTGCCGAACGAAGCTGGTTACGGCCGCTCTGCACCGAGGCGTCCGCCACGAACCCGCCGACGCGTTGCGCGATTCGCCGCAGCTCGGCCATCGAGCGCTCGAGCGAATCCACCTCGATGCTCGCCTGGCCAGTGCGGATGATGAGTCGGGATGCAGGGTCGAATTCCGTAGGGCGGAACCATTGGTCGGCCTGTTGCGAGGCCGGAGCCGCAGCCTCTTCGCGGGAGGCCGCGCCGTTCCCGACCGTACCCAGCGATACCGGGCTGGAGTTCCGGTCGCGGGATGCGTCCACTGCCTTTGCGTCTCCGCCGGCCATCTTCGGAGCACGATCGCACGCCACCAGCATGGCCGCCTGGAGCAGCCCAATAACCATCGTCTGCACTCGCATGGAGCCTCCTTGGGGGAGCACGGGAGATGCGGATGGTCGTGAGGTTTGCACAGTGCAGGGGATGGCATAGGGAAAAACAAGGCGTAAACGGTAAACACTAAACGGGCCGCCGCCTCACCCGTTCACTGTTCACCGTTCACGCTTTCCCCCCTATTCGTGCCTCAACGCTTCAACCGGATCCATCCTAGCCGCCCGGTTGGCGGGATACAGACCAAAGACGAGACCGATGCCAATGCTGACGACGCATGCCAGGCCCGCGCTCCACAGCGGCACCCCGGACTCCAGGCGCAGGACGTGTTTCAGCAGCTCGCCCGCGCCCAGACCGAAGAGGATCCCGAGCAGGCCACCCAGAAGGGTGAGGGTGGCGGCCTCCACCAGAAATTGCCAGAGAATCTCCCGCCGTGTGGCCCCCAGCGCCTTGCGCAGCCCGATCTCCTTGGTGCGGTCGGTCACCGAGACCATCATGATGGCCATGACCCCAATCCCGCCGACCAGGAGGGCGACGCTGGAGAGTGCGACCATCGCGACGAAGAAATAGGAGGTGAAGTTCCCCACCACTTCCAGGATCTGGTCCTGGGAGATGAGGTCGAAGGTGTTGGGCATTCCGGGTCGCAGGTTGCGGGCCTGGCGCAACGCCACCGTTACCAGGTCCTGCGCCTCTGCCACTGCCACCCCGGTACGCGGCTTGACCGCGATGAAGAGACTGTTGGTCTCGTCATACCGAAAGTTCTGCCGAGCGGTCTCGAACGGAATCACCCCGCCGATCTCCTGGCCCGGCGGCTCGAAGATGTTGTCGGGTTTCTGGTAGATGCCGATGACCCGGAGCGGCTTGCTGCCGATCCGGAGCACCCGGTCGAGCGGATCGATCCGGCCGAACAGGCGCTCGGCCACATCGGCCTCGAGCACCATCACGTCCGCTCCCTTCAGCTCACCGAGGGTGAAAAAGCGTCCCCGGAGCAGTGTCCCACCCTGAATCTCCATGTAGCGGGAATCAGCCCCGAACACGGCCAGACCCCCGGTTCGCTCGCCCTGATACTCCATGCGTTGAAACAACTGGACCCACATGGCGCTGTACCCGATCTCCGGGATCCGGCGGATCGCGTTCGCGTCACTCGATTGCACGATCGGACGGATCCGGACTTCGTAGGGGAGCCGGTCGGGGTTGAGCGGAGTCTGAGAGAAGAAGCGGACGACGTAGAATGCGGTCGGTCCGGCGGTCTCGATGGCGTTGAAGATCTGGGTGCGGATCCCCTGTACCATGGAGGCGATGGTCATGACGGTGGTTACACCGATCACCACGCCGAGGATGGTGAGAGCCGACCGGAGCTTATTGGCCCTGATCGAGTCTACCGCGATCGCGACGCCTTCTCCGACATTCCGGATCATTCTGCTCGAAGGGCGGTGATCGGGTCGAGCCGCGCGGCACGGGTGGCGGGAAAAACGCCGAACAGGATGCCCGCTCCAGCGCCCAGCGCCAGGGCCACCGCCACCGACCAGAGCGTCACCCGTGCGGGGAGCGGGGTAAAGGTCGAGACCGCCGCGGCCAGAGCCCATCCGCCGAGCACGCCCTGGAGTCCGCCCAGGGTAGTAAGGACGATGGCTTCGATGAGGAATTGGCGCCGGATATCGGACCGGGTGGCACCCAGCGACTTGCGGATACCGATCTCACGGGTGCGCTCGTTCACCGTCATCAGCATGATGTTCATGATCACGATCCCACCCACCACGATTCCGATGCAGACCACCGCGGGGATGGCGGTGAACAGGAGCCGGGTGAGCTTGCGCCAGAACGCCACCAGAGCGTCGGCCTTGTCCACGGTGAAATCGTCGGGCTCGCCGGGCCGGAGCTGGTGAGCGATCCGCATCGCCTCCTGGGCCCGGGCCATTGCTCCCGGGATCGCGTCGGCATCGGCCATCTTGACCGAGACGACGGTGGTCTTCCGGCGGCCGTACAGCGATTCGAACGTGGTAAACGGCAGGAGGACGAATCCATCGAAGGACTGGCCCAGCATCCGGCCCTTGCGGGCGATGATGCCCTTGACGAGGACCTCGTTGCGCCCGACCCTGATCTTCCGCCCCACACCGCTCTCAGCCACGTCGAAGAGCTTGTCGGCCACGTCGTACCCGATGACCGCCACCGGCCGCCGCTCGCGCACGTCGGGATCGCTGAGGGGGCCGCCGGCCACGAAGCGATAATCCTGCACGATCTGATAGGGCGGGGTTACCCCGAAAATGAGGACGGTGCCTACGGTCCGGTTGCGGTAGCCGACATCGCTGACCGGGGTCGGCCATCCCGATTGGAGCGACACCGCCCGGGCCTCGGGTACCGCTCGACGTACCGCCTCGGCATCGTCGGCGGAGATCCGGGGCCGTTTGTTGATCCGCTTCAGCAGCTCTTCATCGAGCAGACCGACCGAAATTGGAGTGCGCCGAACCTGAAACGCGTTGGTTCCGATCACAGCGCCGGTCAGATTCTCCTTCACGTACGCGTTCATTCCCTGAATCACCGCCACGACGACGACCAGGAAACCGACCGAAACGATGATGCCGAGGAGGGTAAAGAAGGAGCGGAGCTTGCTGTGCCAGATGGCCTGGAGGGCCAGGCGGAGGGCTTCGCTGAAGGGCATCCCTACAAGGTAAGAGGTGAGAGGTGAGAAGTGAGAGGGCGCCCTGTTCGACTTCTCACTTCTCGCTTCTCACTTCTCACTTCTCACTTCTTACTGCTCACTCGTACCTCAACGCCTCGACGGGGTCCAGTCGAGATGCCTTGCTGGCGGGGTAGATCCCGAAGAGCACCCCGGTGAGAATCGACGCAACCACGGCGGCCACCACCGAGAGCAGCGGCACCGTGGCCGGAATGGGGGTGAACGACCGGATGCCCCAAGCGATCAACGCCCCGGCCGCCATGCCGACCAGGCAACCGACCAGGGTCAGCGTGGCGGCCTCCACCAGGAACTGGAACATGATCTCGCGGCGGGTGGCGCCGAGCGCCTTTCGGACGCCGATCTCGCGGGTGCGCTCGGTGACCGAGATCATCATGATGGCCACCACCCCGACGCCCCCCACCATCAGCCCCACGCTGGACAGGGCGATCATGACGATGAAGAACGCGGCGGTGATCTTGTTGAAGGTATCGAGGATCCGGTCCTGGCTTACGATAGCAAAGTTGTCGGCCTGGGCGGGACGGAGCCCGCGCTTGGTTCGGAGCGCCATCGTCACCTGATCCTGGGTCTCCTGCACCGTGGCCGCCTCGGTCGGCAGCACGGCGATCTCCATCCAGCCCTTCTCGTAATCCGCCACCTTGGTGAACGTGGTGTGAGGAATCGCCAGGCGCGGCTCGTTGGCGTTACTGAAGAGAGAGGCTGCTTCCGCGTGCAGCCCTACCACCTCGAACGGCTGTCCCAGGATCTTGATCCGCTTGCCCACGGCGTCGCGGCCAGGAAGGAGCGACTCGGCGAGCTTGTCATTGATCACGACCACCCTGGCTCCGGCCGCGTACTCCATCGGGGTAAAGTTCCGCCCGGCCAGGATATCGCCCCCGTTCACCTGGTTCCAGCTCGGACTCATGCCGGCGATGTTGACGCTCTTGAGCTCGACCCCCTCGAAGCTCACCGGGCCGTTGGAATATTCGCCGATGTTGACGTCACGCACCGCGGGAAGGCTGCGAATAACCTCCGCTTCCTGCACCGTAAGCCATGGCATCCGGCGCCAGGGAGACAACTCGTCCGAGCCATCGGAGACCTCGATACCGCCGGAGAAGTAGCGATAGACGAAGAACGTCTTGGGACCGGCGGATTCGAGGATCCGGGTGATGCTGAGGTTGATTCCGGTGATGGCCGACGCCATGGCGATCACCACCGTCACCCCAATGGCCACCCCGAGGATGGTGAGGACCGCGCGCACCTTGTTGGCCCGGATGGAGTCGAGGGCGATGGCCGAGCCCTCGAGCATCCGGGTAAGCGCACTCCCGCGTGACCGGATCATTCTGCCCGCAGCGCGACGATCGGATCGAGGCGGGACGCGCGGGTTGCCGGGTAGACGCCGGCCGCAATGCCGACGCTCACCCCCAGCACCACGCCCACGACGATGGACCAGGGAGCGACGGCGGCGGGAAGGGGGGTAAAGGCCTTGATCACGAAAGCCAGCGCGATTCCCAGTCCGATGCCGAGCATCGCTCCCACCGCCGACAGTGTCGCGGACTCCACCACAAACTGCGCCAGGATGTCGCGCCGGCGCGCGCCTAATGCCTTGCGGATCCCGATCTCGCGCGTGCGCTCGCTCACCGCCATCAGCATGATGTTCATGATCACGATCCCGCCCACCACGAGCGAGATGGCCACCAGCCCGGGCAACGCCACGAACAGCACCTTCGAGATCTTCTGCCAGCTCCCCAGCGCGCCTTCCGCGGTTTGAAACGCGAAATTGCTCTCCTGCTCGGGCTTGAGCTGTCGCCGGCTGCGCATGACCGCCTCGGTCTGGTCCATGGCGATCTGCATCTGGATGGGATCGTCGGTCTGAACGATGAGCGCGTCCAGGATATTGATCGGGCAGATCAGCCGGCGCCCCTGGGCGCTGAACGGCATGATCGCGAACTTGTCCATCGAGAGCCCGAAGAGGTTTCCCTGCTTGGCTACCACGCCGATCACCCGATAGGGAAGGCCCCCGATAATCACTTTCTTATCGATCGGGTCGATGCCTTTGAGCAGCTTGTCGGCCAGCTCCTGGCCGATGACCACCACGGGTTGCGCGGTCCTGACCTCCTGGGATGTGAAGGCGCGGCCCGCGACGATCTCATAGTTCTTGATCTTGAAGTAGCTCTCCTCGGTCCCGGCCAGCCTTATGCCCCGGGCAACCTTGCCGCCATAGTGCACCGCGACGTAGTCCTCGCAGAACTTGGCGAAGGTGGCCGGCGTGCGGATGCGCTCGCGCACGTAGTCGGCATCGGCATAACTGATTCGCGGCCGACGGCGCCAGGCGAGCCAGACATCATCCGGGATGTGGCCACTGGTTATGCTGGGTCTTTGCCGCAGCTCGAAGGTGTTGGCTCCGATGAGAGTGTTGGCAAAGCGATCCACCATGTAGCGGTTCATGCCCTGTACGATCGACACCACGGCGATGAGAAACGTCACCCCGATGAGCACACCGACCAGGGAGAAGAAACTCTTCAGCTTCTGTGCGCGGAGGGTCCTGAGGGCCATCCGGACCGCCTCCAGCAGGCGCATCAGGACGACTTCGCCTCCCGCGTCTTCGTGGTGTCGGCCTGGCGGACTTTGGCTCCGTCCTTCAGGTCCCGGATGGCCTGGTAGGTGCCCGCCACGATCGTCTCACCTTCCCGGAGGCCTTCCACCACCTCGAAGTACTCGTCGCCCGCCACCCCGACCTTGACCGGCCGGAAGGTGGCGGCCCCGTCCCGCACGATGAACACCCCCTCGGCCTCTCGCTTCTGGAACCGGGCTCGCAAGGTGTCCACCGCTGGTCCGGGTTCGGTTTCATTGGGAATCTTCTCGTGATCGCGCACGGTAAGGGCGATGATGGGAATGCTGAGCGCCCCGTTCCGGGTATCGGTCACGATGCGGGCGGTGCAGCTCAGATCGGGCCGGATGTCGGCCGGCGGGCTCTTCAGGGTGATCTCGACGTCGAAGTCCACGGCGCGGTCGGTTGAGCCGGAGGCCGTCTCGGTGGCGGTGAGCTTGGCGCTCTGGCTGACCTTGGTGACCCGGCCGGAGAATGTGGTATCGGGATAGGCATCGATGTTGACCTCCACCGAATCCCGGAGCATCAGACGCACGACGTCGGTCTCGTCGACCTGCACCTTGGCCAGGATCACCGACAGGTCGGCCACAGTCATCAGCAGTCCGGTCTCCCGGGAGAAGGTCCCCGGTACGGCAACCTCACCCTCCTCCACCGCCAGCCGGACCACCCGTCCCGAGATGGGCGCGGTGAGCCGGGTCTTGGCGAGGTTGTCCCTGGCCTCCTGGAGTCCCGCCCGCGCCTGTTCCAGCTGTGCCTTGGTGGACTGATAGTTCGCTTCGGCAACCTCGAGGGCGGTCTGCGCCTGTTCCGCAGTCTCCGGCGCGATCAGGTTTTCCCCCAGCTCGGTCAGCTGCCTGGCGCGGTTCCAGGCCCGCTGGGCCTGGTCCCGGCTGGCCCGGGTCTGAAGCAGAATGGCCTGAGTGGAAGCCACCACGCCCTGAGCGCGAGCCACCGCCGCCTGGTACTGGGCCGGATCGATCTGAAGCAGGAACTGCCCCCGCTTGACCAGATCGCCCTCGCGCACTGCGATGTCGATGATCCGGCCGGTGATGTCGGCGCTGATGTCCACCGAGGTCTTGGCCTCGATTTTCCCGCTGGCGGTCACGGCGCTGACCAGATCCCGGCGGCCCACCTGCTCCAGCCGAACCTCGGTGGCGGCGTTCCGGCTCTTGTGGATTCGAAACGCCACGACCCCGCCCACCAGGAGCACCACCGCTGCCACAATCAGCCCGACCTTGGTCCTGCGCGACATGTCAGTTCCTCTTGGCGTAGGGGGCGGCCGACCGCGGCTTCCAGCGCAGCGATGGCTTTGTGGTAGTCGTACACCGCATTCACGTAATCACCCTCGGCCTGCTGCACCGCGTTCTGCGCATCGGAGACCTCGAGCGCCGTTCCGGCCCCGAGCCGATAGCGGTCCTGGGCCAGACGAAGCTGGTCTCGCGCGGCGTCACGACTGGCGCCCTGAACTCCGATGGCCCGGTAGAATGTTTCCAACCCCAGATAGCGCGATTGCACATCGGTTCGCACCTGAAGCCGGCGCGCCCGGACTTCCTCTTCCGCGTCGTCTTCCTGTGCTCGCGCCTGCGAAAGACGGAGGGAACGGCTGAAGCCGGTGAAGATCGGCAACGAGACGGTCAGGTTGGCCCCGAAGGGCTGCCCGGTATAGGAGAAGGGAAATACGCTGTTCTGATTGCGGATCTGCTGGGCTACGGGGTCGAGCAGCGCTCCCCCGCCATCGACAAGGCCGGCCGAACTAAAGCAGTTAGCGGTCTGCCCACCGAGCGACAGGCCGGTGCGAACCGCGTTGTCGAACTGGCAATCGGTAGCCTGGGCCTGGGCGTCGGCGAGCGTCTGCCCCAGCAGGAGATCCTCGATTGGTGAACTGCTGGGTGAAGCCGCTCCACCCGGCCCGCAGTGACAGTGTTGGGAGGAAGTCGGTCTTGGCGGCTCGCACGTCGAGCCGTGCGGCGTGTCCCCGGGCGCGGAGCGAGCGCAGCGCCGGGTTTTGTCGCTCGGCGAGAGCCAGCAGACTGTCGAGCTGGAAGTTGGGCGGGGTCACCGGAAAGGAATCGGTGAGCACGATCTGATCGATCGAGACCGGAGACTCGACTCCCATTCGCCGGAGCAGGTCCAGTTTCGCCTCATTTTCTGTCTGAACCGCCCGCAACAGCGCCACATCCGACGTGCCCTTGGTGACCTCGGCCTGTCGGACATCGAGCAGGATGGCCTGACCAACCCGATGGCGTGCCTTGGCGAGCGCCAGGAAGTCTTCGTTCCTCTTGACCTGCTGCCGTGCGATGGCGACCTGCGCGCCCGCCTGCAAGGTGCTGAGGTACTGGCTCGAGATCTCCGCCGTCAGTCCCACCCCCGCCGCCCCGATGTCCTCGTCGGTGGCGCGCTGAAGCGCCCGTTGCTGGCCGGGAGCCTGAAGGCTGCGGCCGCTCAGCTGCCACTGGAGGCCGAGGCTGTAACCCGAGGTGAGAAACGCCGAGGTCGGACGGGTAAAGCCACCGCCGAAGTTGGACTCCCCCGAGCCGGTGTAGCCGAGGTCACTCGAGGCGGTCAGCGAGGGAAGCAGGCTGCCGTAGGCGTTCCGGACGCCCCACTTGGCCGGGCCGGCGTCGTTCAGTGCCTGGCGGTAGATCGGGCTGTTGGCACGCGCCTGCTGCAGTGCTTCGGCCAGGGTGAGGCCCACAAATCGGGAGGGGAGGGGAGCCTGTGCCGAGTCCTGTGCCAACGCCGCGGCCGGAAACACGCAGACGAGCACGACCAGACCGGACCAACGGATCATGTGAGAGGCCCCTTGTGGTGAGACGCGACCGGCCCAATACGCGGGCCTCGCCGCAGAGGTTTCAACTTGCGACAAAGCTCGGCTTCTCTTGTTGTCGTTAACGATTTAGAAGAAGGGTATCGGTCTGCCCGGCCCAGCGTCAGTCGGGAGCGCGCGTGACCAGTATGCCGGAGCCGGGGAACTCGAGGCGCTGCAGCCGGCCCTTGCGAGTCCGTCGCCACGCTGCCGTTGATGTCTCCGCTGAGCGTCACACGGGTCGCCCCACCACCCCCGGCCTCTCGCCGCGCTACGAAGGCCGCTCGACGGCTGGTCCGGGGGAACACGCCCGTCAGCGCCTTGCCGCTCGGTGTGGCCAGGTCGACCACCGTCGTATATAGGGAATACACCCCCTCGTCGAGCAGGACTACATCCGGTCCCCCGGGCAGCTCGCGGCCGGCCTCGGAGCCCTTGGCTACGGTGCGGACGATCAGTCGCGCCCCAGAGCCGGCGGCGAGGATGACGGTCGTGCCGTTAGGGCCTTCGACATCGAGCTGGAACTTGGCCAGCGCCGACTCAGGAGTGCGCTCGAGCGTGGCGGCGAGTTTGAGGGTAGGGTTGGTGGCGGGGTAGCGGGCCACAGAAATCAGCGACGACCCTGGCGCACCCCGTCCCCGGCCCTGCCGAAGGGTGAATTCCTCGCGGCCGGTCTCGCGACCCTCCTGGGTGATGACCAGCTTGGTTTCCAGGGCCTCCTGTGCCGCAGCCTCGGTGACCGGGAGCAGCAGGAGCAGAACCGCGGCAGTGCGCATGGCGACTCCCTTACGTCAGGACCGGATCAGGCAGCGGCCGACCCGTTCGAGAATAAATGTATACAGGGACTCGCCCTTCTGGGGGGACGCCAGGCTGGGGTAACCGACGGAGCCGGGCGAACCTGCCGGAAGGTGCCGGCTATGGCCGGGGCGGTAGCGGGACAGCACACCGGGGGTGAGGTCGAAGTCCTGGGCCAGGTCCATTCTGACCAGATGCGGCGCAAGATAGAGCATCAGGGAGGTGTCGAGCTCTCCACCCTGTACCGGGGCGGGGCGCTCGAGCAGCGAGCCGAAATCGAGACTAAAGATGTCCACTACCTGGACCGTGGCCTGATCGGTCCGGATGGTACTGAGCGCCTCCAGGTGCGAGTCGCTCGATTGGGCGGTAAGGATGCAGGAATTCCTTGACGCCTGCCCCGTCCTCCCATGACTCGATAAGTTCATTCATCACACGGTGAATCGTGCGCCGCCTGAGGGCAGCGCCTCCGGGGAAGGGCCGAGTTGCGGCATGCACGCCGTACTCGACCGTCGGGGCGCGGGGGACGGCGTGTGCCGCGGACAGATCATCCGCCAACCGTTCTACAATTATGGTATCGCAGCCAAGCGGCAGATGGGGCCCGTGCTGCTCGGTCGTGCCTACCGGCACAATGAGCGTCGGTCGCACCCGCAGTCGCTCGCCTACCGCAACGGGGGTCATCTCCTTCAAACGCCAGGGGTGCTGGTCTTGAGTCATCGCGGGCGATCGTGGGTTGTGGTCGTGTTGGCGGCCGTCGGCGCCGCGGCTGAGTGGCTTCGGCACCCCTCACCGGTATGGGTGTGGGTCGGCTGGGCGTGCGTCGTCGCCGGGGCCGCGGCCCTCTATCCCTTCGACGGCTGGCGCCGCCGCGCGCTGGCGGCAGCCCTCCTGGGCCTGGCGCTCAGTCTGACGCTGGCGCAGCGGCAGCTCCAGGCTATCGAGACCCGGTGGCCCGAGGAACGTGAAGGCCGGGTGACCGCGGCCTCGCGACGTCTCGCCGGCGATCTGCACTCGGTGCTGCACCGCGCCGAGCGGCTGGCGGCGGCGGCCGCTCGCACCTCTCCGACCGATCGAGCCGCGACGCTTCAGGTACTGAGTCGCCTGGTGCCTCCCGGCGGGCCCGAGATGAGCGTGGTGGTGTTCGACCCCGGTGGCGATCCCTGGGCCTGGGCCGGCCGTCACCGTCTACCGCCTCGAAGCGAGGGCGATTCGGTCGCCTCGCGGGCGAGTGGATATTACGTCGTGCTCGAGGCCCGGCGCCACTCGCCCGACGGCCGAGCGGCGGTTGCCACGGTGCTGGTCTGGGCACACCCGGCGGTTCCCGACCGGGGCCGCAGCCTGGCCGAGCTCTTCCGGCGTCGCACCGAAGTGGGCCTCGCGGTGTATCCTGCCGGTGCTGCTCCGGAAGGCCCGGATGTTTTCGACTACGAGGAGCCCACCACGGCGGGGCCCCGGCTGCTCTTCAGCGTTCAGCCGATTCCACCCGAGCAGGGATCCGCCAAGGAGCTGGCCTTTGAGCGGGGGAGCCGGGCGGTGATCCTGCTCGCGCTCCTGACATTTGCCGTGGCACTGGCGCTCGCTTCGCAGCCGGCGGAACGGTTTGTCCTGCTTCCGGTGCTGCTGTGGCTCGTCGTGCGGGCGCCGGTGAGCGCTGCGCTCGACCTACAGCCGCTGTTCTCTCCGGCCACCTTCTTCCGTCCCCAGCTGGGTCCGCTATCGAGCTCCGCCGGGGTCCTGGCGCTCGCCGGCATTCTGCTCACGATGGCGGGCGTATGGCTCTGGCGCCGCCGGGTCCCGCGCCGCTGGTACGGCGTCGTGATCGGCGTGGCTCTGTTGCTGGCGTCGCCCTACCTGATCAGCAGTCTGGGACGCGGGATCACCCCGCCGGCTCGAGGCGTCTCGGTCGGCCTCTGGCTCGTCTGGCAGGTCACCCTCCTGGCGTCGGTCTCCGTACTGATCGTTTTCGCCGCCGCACTCTTTCGCGGCAGCGGGCCCGAAAGCCGTACCCGGTGGCGCATCGTTGCCGGGGCGGGCATCGCCTTCGCCGCGGCCATCATCGGCGTACTGGTCTGGGCGCCCCGGGGCGGTGGGTGGCCCAGCTGGTACACCTTCCTCTGGACCCCTGCGCTGCTGCTGGTGACGCTCCCCGCGAGCCGGTGGGCCACCATCAGCGGAATCGCCCTGGTGGCCGGAAGCTCGGCCGCCCTGGTCACCTGGGGGGCGGAGATGTCGGGCCGGCTCCAAGTCGCCCAGCGGGACATTGCTCGCCTGGGCGCGGAACCTGATCCGCTGGCCCTGCCGCTGCTGGAGCGGTTTGGTGAGCAGGTCAGGCATTCCTCCGCTCCGACCAGTGGTTCGGAGATGTACGCGCTGTGGCACAGCTCCTCGCTCGGCAACCAGGGATATCCGGCGCACCTGGGTCTGTGGTCGGCTGCCGGCGCCCTTCGCGACGAGTTGACGCTCGACTCGCTCGATCTCCCGCCCTCGCTGCTCTCGACCATCGTGAGGAACCTCCCGACGACCGACAGCAGTCGCGTAGTGCAATTGGCCCGGATTCCCGGGGTGCACTATGTCCTCGTGGTCCGGGTCGGCCCCGATCAGGTCATGACCGCCTCGGTCGGACCGCGCTCAGAGCTGATCCTCCCCGGACGGGTCGGCCGCCTGCTCGATCCCTCACGGCACCGCGCGCCGCTGTACACGCTTACGCTCTCGCCGCCCCTGACGAATCCCGACGGACAGCTCCGCCGCTCGCGCTGGCGTCGCGAAGGGTGGACCCTCCGGAGTGAATATCCGCTCGCGATCGCCGGAGGGACTCGGGCCATTCACGCCGCAGTAGATCTTCGAGGGCCACTCCCCCTATTCGTGCGTGGCGTCCTGGTGGTGCTGCTCGATGCGGCGGTGCTTGCGCTGCTCTGGTTTGTGGCGGAGCTGCTGTCCGGAGCTCGGCCCCGACGGCCACGCTGGCGGAGCCTTTCCCGCTCATTCCGGGTGCGGCTGGCGGTGACGCTGGGCGCGTTCTTCATCCTGCCGGCCGTGGGGTTTGCGGCCTGGAGCTTCGCGCGCCTGGCCGACGAGGCGGAGCGAAGCCGCGACCTGCTGATTACCCAGACTCTCCGCGATGCGGTACTCACCTCCGGCGGCCTCCTCGGCCGCGACACTCCGCTTGCGGAGCGGCTCCGCGAGCTGAGTCGCCGGATCGACGCCGATCTGGCGTTATATCGCGGTGGCAGGCTGGTGGGGACGAGCACTCCGGTACTCGAGGATCTGGGAGTCGTCGGCCAACTGATGGACCCCAAGGCGTTCCGATCGCTGGCACTGGAGGGACAGTTCGAGGTCACCCGTGAGGGCTCGCTTCCTCAGCTCGCCGAGAGGGTGGGCTATCGTGTGGTCCAGCCCGGACGGGCCAACGAGCTTGCGGTACTCGCCACACCCCAGCTGGCGGACGACTCCTCTCTCGGCGCGCGCCAGCTCGACCTCGCGCTGGTACTGCTCCTGGCGACCCTGGCCGGCGTGGCCGCGGCGCTCGCCGGAGCCCAGGTCGCGTCGCGAACGCTCTCCCGGCCGGTCGCGGAGCTTCGCCGCTCGGCGCTGGCGCTGGGTAAGGGCCAGCCCATGCCCGCGCATTCGGGGCGCCCCCCGCTGGAGTTCGAGCCGGTATTCGGCGCCTTCGAGCGCATGGCTGCCGACATCCGCTCCAGCCAGAACGCGCTGGAAGAGGCCCGACGGCGCACTGCGGCGGTGCTCGCCACGGTGGCCACTGGTGTCGTTGGAATGGATCTGCGGGGCAGGGTGCTCATCGCCAATCGACAGGCGGTGGATCTCCTCGGCACCCGGCTCGAAGAGGGTGAGCCGTTCCTCGAGCGCCTCGGCTCCGAGTGGGCACCACTCACAGGCGCGGTGCGGCGGTTTCTGAGCAATCCGGCTGTGGACGGAACCGCGGAGCTTGAGGTCGGTGGACGCCGGCTGACTCTGCAGCTGGCGTCACTGGGCCCCGATGTGCGCGGCGTGGTGATGGCCCTGAACGACGTCACTGATGTCTCACGGGCGGAGCGGGTGCTGGCGTGGGGCGAGATGGCGCGCCAGGTGGCGCACGAGATCAAGAACCCGCTCACCCCGATGCGTCTGGGCATCCAACACCTGCGCCGGGTCTATCGGGATCGGAGAGGGGAATTCGATCGCACGCTGGAAGAAACGGCTGAACGGATCCTGGGCGAGATCGACCGGCTCGACACCATCGCCCGGGCGTTCAGCCGCTTCGCGGCCCCCGCCGACCAGCATCAGCCGCTGGACCGGATCGACCTCGCTATCACCGTCGGTGAAGTGGTGCAGCTGTACCGGCTCGCCGAGGAGGGATGTGAAGTCCGGCTCACAGTCGAGCCTCAGGCCTTTGGGTTTGCCCGGTCGGATGAAGTGAAGGAGGTGGTGGTGAACCTGCTGGAGAACGCACGGAACGCGGGCGCGACGGTCGTGCGGGTCACCGTGGGACCGGCCGTAATCCGGGTCGAAGACGACGGGGCGGGCATTCCCTCCGAGCTGCTGCCCCGCGTATTCGAGCCCCGTTTCTCCACCACGACCAGCGGGTCGGGGCTGGGGCTCGCCATCGTGCGGAGGCTGGTGGAGAACTGGGGAGGCAGGATTGAAGTGGAGAGTGAAACCGGACGGGGGACGGCGGTGACGGTGCAGCTGCCCTCGTGAACTACCTGGACGACGTCCTGGCCCGCTCGGTGTCGGCCACGATCAGTATCTGCTCCTGAGTTCCACCTCGACGGAGGAGCCGCACGGCGGCTTGCATCTGGCGGTCGGAGAGCGCCCGCCGCCTGGCCTCCGCCACCGGCCCGAACACGGCCCGCGCAATCTCGTAACCCAACTGCTCGTCGACGTAGCCACTGGCGATGTCGAACGTGTCACGACTGAGGTCCAGGCCGTTCCGTGTCAGCCGCCCGAATACGTCGTCCCGCATCTCCTGAGTGATCCGAAACGATTCCGTCGGCGGAGGACTGGTCCTCTTCACCTCGGCGGCGTATCCCGACAGAACCGAGCGGAACGCGGTCAAGTCCTCCCCTAACGCGTTGAGCAGGGCACGTTCGGCATCGGAGCGGGGAACACCCCGGACCGGAAGGTCGGGGAGAATGCCGCTGGCATCGGGGATGGGCCGACCCGAGGCGGTGCGAAATACTTGCGGGAGCTGGGCCGGAGTTCGGTTGCCCATGGCACCCTCGGCGTCTGCCCTGGGCCGCTGTACCGTTCGTCCACTCGGCGTGTACCACCGGGCCGTGGTCAACTTGATGGCGATCTCTTCGCCCAGAGGGTAGGTGGTCTGGAGGACTCCCTTCCCGAAGCTGGGCGTTCCCAGAATCACCGCCCGATCGTGGTCCTGTAGGGCTCCGGCAATCAGCTCGGCCGAGCTGGCGGTTCCATGGTTGACCAGAAGCGCAACCTTGAGCCCCCTCCAACCACCGGAGGTCCCTGCCAGATAGACCTTGGAGTGCTGCGCCGAGCGGCCACGGGACACCGCTACCGTGTCGCCGGGCTTCAGAAAGAGGCTGGCGACCCGAACCCCTTCGTTGATAAGCCCACCGGGATCGCCCCGGAGATCCAGCACGAGTGAGGTCATGCCGTCCGCAACCAGCCGGTCCACCGCTTGGCGCAGCTCGGTGGCAGCACCGTCACTGATTCGCCGGAGCTCCACGTAACCGACGCCGCCGCCGAGAAGGATGCCCTGAGAGGTGGCGGGAACATGTACCACGGTTCGGGTTAGCCGCCGTACCACCGCTGAGTCGGATCCCTTGGGGCGCACTATGACGGTGACGACCGTCCCGGAGCCTGCGGAAAGCGCCTCTTCCACCCGGCGCGCCGACCAGCCCCTGGTGCTCTTCCCATCGATGCTCAGGATCTCGTCGCCAGGCCCAAACCCACCGCGGGCATTACTGCTGCGAGCCTCGGAGCTCGCGGTCGACCCCACATCCACCTCAGTACCGGACATCTGCCGCTGATACTGGCGGTAGCTCTCGCGGGTGAGCAGCTCGGCGTACGGATCGCGCAATGAGGCGACCAGGGCTTTGGCCGCCGTCTGGTAGAGGTCTCCCTCGGCCAAGGAATCGATGTAGTTGCTATGGATTGAGGCGACGACATTCTCGAACAGGCGGGCCTGCTGATAGACGGTTCCTTCCGGCGCGGCCTTCCGGCGGAGCAGCCAGCCTCCACTGATGATGGCGAGCACGAGGATGGCTATGAGACCGCCCCACCGCGCTCTAGTAGAAGGTTTTACCATGGCGTGTCGCTCCCGCGAAATGCCAGAAGGCCTGCCGGATGCATACCCCTCGGGAAGGGGACCTGGGTTACGTCTACGGTCTCAGGGTAGAGCAGCAAGATGAGGGCCGCTCAGGGGCGGGGAGGTGCCTTTCTGGTCAGTTTCCCCGCGGATTTCCCGGGTCTAAGGCCAGGGTCGAGTCGCGCCATACGGCGGCGGAAGCCACGTGACAGGCCTCGACGAATACCTTCGATGGGTGGCTGCCGCGCTGGAGAAGCGCGTGCAGCATCTCATGGCGTACCAGCCATTCCTGCCCGAGCGCGTTGGCGGGGAGATAGATACGGTTCCCTTGCCGGACCCACCAGGCGTGGGCCATCTCTCCGGCGAGCTCGATTGCCCCTGAAGGGGCGTCTACGGCGTAGAAGGTCACGTCGGTCATTTTGCCGTGCCGGCCGGAACATGCGACGGTTTTGTCCCACCATTCCTGATACAGTCCCAGCGTGGGGACAGCCCAGGCGCGGGCGAGTGGCGCGAGTGGCGCGCCGGCAGCCCGTGGAGCGGCGCAGGCACTCAACCCCGTCATCAAGAGGACAGCGCAGAACAACCGACTCATGGAGAGCTCCGGATCAGAAACTCGGGGCGGCGGTGGGCCGGGGGTATCTCCGCCACGATGGTACCGGGGACCGGCACCGGACTCCAATTCGCTGCAGGATTCGGTCCACTTTTGCGGCGGCCGGGTACCGGGGGCTTCCGCGGCCCCCGGTAGGTTGCGAGCCCCAGTCCGGAGCCGATCCCCGTGCTTGCCCGAATTTGCTCCGCCGCCGTTCTTGGGATCGACGCCTACCCGGTGGATGTCGAGGTCGACATCACCAATGGGTTGCCTTCTTTCTCCACCGTCGGCCTCCCGCAGGGCGCCGTAAAGGAGGGCAGGGAGCGGGTGAGCGCGGCCCTGGCCAACGCGGGCTTTTCCTTTCCCCTCCGGCGCATCACGGTCAACCTTGCGCCGGCAGACATCCGCAAGGACGGCTCGGCGTTTGACCTGCCCATCGCGCTCGGAATCCTGGTGGCCAGCGGGCAGCTGCCAGAGGAGCGGCTGCGCGATCAAGCCGTCATCGGTGAGGTCGGCCTCGAGGGAGATCTGCGGCCGGTGCGCGGCGCGCTCTCCATGGCCCTCGCGGCGCGCGCCGCGCGCTATCGCGGTGTGCTGCTTCCCCACGCCAACCTTCCCGAGGCCTCGGTGGTCGAGGGACTCGACGTGTGCGGTGCGCGTACCCTGCTCGAGGTCTGCGCTCACCTGTGTGGTACCGACTCGATTGCCCCGACTCGAGTGGACATCCCTGCGCTCATGGCCGACCCCGGTTCCAGCGATACCGACTTCGCGGATGTCCGGAGCCAGGCAGCGGCCAAACGGGCGCTCGAGGTGGCGGCGGCCGGAGGCCACAACATCCTGATGATCGGCCCGCCCGGAGCCGGGAAGACCATGCTGGCCCGCCGCCTTCCTACGATTCTGCCTTCCATGGGTTTGGAGGAGGCGTTGGAAACCACCAAGATCCACAGCGTCGCGGGAACGCTGCCGTCGGGCCAGTCGCTCCTCACCCAGCGCCCTTTCCGCGCGCCCCACCACACCATCAGCGATGCCGGGCTCATTGGGGGCGGCTCGTCTCCCCGGCCGGGAGAGGTGAGCCTCGCCCATGGCGGAGTCCTGTTCCTCGACGAGCTGCCCGAGTTCCGGCGAAACGTGCTGGAGGTGCTACGGCAACCGCTGGAGGACGGCGTGGTCACACTGAGCCGCGCGGCCATGAGCCTGACCTATCCAGCCCGGTTCATGCTCGCCGCAGCAATGAATCCCTGTCCCTGCGGTTACCTGGGCGACCCACTCCATGCCTGCAGCTGCGGACCCCTCGCCATCGAGCGCTACCGGTCTCGGATCTCGGGGCCGCTGCTGGACCGGATCGACATTCACCTCGAGGTCCCCGCGGTGGCCTATGGCGACCTGGCTGGGGAGCAGTCGGGGGAGGCCAGTGCCGATATCCGGAGCCGGGTCGAAGCAGGCCCGGGCGGTGCAGCGGACGCGGTTTCGAGATCAGCGGGGGGTGTACGCCAATGCCCACATGAGCGCTCGCGACCTGCGGCGGCACTGCCGGCTGAGTGAGCCGGTGGAATCGGTGCTCCGTCAGGCGGTGACGCGGCTGAGCCTGTCCGCCCGGGCCTATCACCGGGTGCTCAAGATCGCGCGGACCATCGCCGACCTGGCCGGGGCAGCCGACATCACGACGGCCCACGTCAGCGAGGCGATTCAGTATCGAAGCCTGGATCGGAAGAAGGAATTTGCATGATTGCCCCGCCGCCCACAACCGGTCTCCCCGATTCCGCCTCCTCGTAGGTCTTGCCGCTCCAGCGCTGGCCCCTTCTCTGGTCCCCCGATATGCTTTAAGCATCCTTCCGGCAAGGCGCCGAGGACCCCCGGCCACGTCGCCACGCATCCCCAAGGCTCATGAGAAGCAGAGTCGCCTTCACCCCGGCCATGCTTTACATCGGCAAATTGGCGTTGCTGGCCGCACTGTACTACGTGGCGGCACGGCTTGGCCTGCGATACGCCTCAGTCGGGCCCAGCGTCTCCCTGGTCTGGCCACCTACCGGGATCGCCATTGCCGCTCTCACCTTGTGGGGGTACCGGTACTGGCCGGCGATCGTCACTGGCGCCTTTCTGGCCAACGCCGCCACGCCGATTCCTCTCGCCGCCGCCGCAGGCATCGCGCTAGGGAACACGCTCGAAGCCCTCCTGGCGACCTACCTTCTCCGCCGTGCCGCGGGGTCGCGCCCCCAGCTGGACGACCTCCGCCACGTGTGGACCTTCGTGCTGGTTGCGGTGCCGGTTGGAGTCTTGTGCGCTGCCCTCATCGGACCGTTGAGCCTCTGGCTGGTCGGCACGCTGCCCACCTACGCGCTCCCGGCCGCCGCCGCGGTATGGTGGACGGGCGATGTACTCGGCGCGCTGATCGTGGCACCGGTCTTCTTTACCTGGGCAGTTTCTCCTGAGAGTCGGGACAGCACCCCCGGTCTCCTCGAGGTGGTCGTCCTCTGCCTGGGAGCTCTGGCCGCCGCCGAGCTGGGTCTGGGGTCACTCTTCGACATCACGCAGTTCCGTCTGGTCAACTATCAGTATCTGCTCTTTCCATTCGTCATCTGGGCTGCCTTGCGCTTCGGCGCCCGCGGCGCATCCCTGATGACCCTCGCGGTAGCGGCGATCGCGGTCGGACACACGGTGCAGGGAGGCGGTCCCTTCGTGGGAGCGAGTGCTTCGAGGACCCTCTTTGAACTGGCGGGCTATCTCGGCGTCGTGGCGGTAACGGGCTTGGTTCTCGCGGCAGCGGTTCGTTGGGAGCGGCACCAGGCCACCAGGGCTCTGGCACAGAGTGAGGACCGACTGCGGCGTGCGCTGGACGCCGCGCGCATGGGGATCTGGGTCTGGTCAATCGAAACAGACACACTGAGTTGGGACGACAACCTGCGTGAGCTATACGGCTTGGCCCCCGGCGAGCGGGTATCCACCCACGAAGAGCTTCCTCGGACGGGTGCATATCCAGGACAGGGAGTTTGTTCGAGACTCCATCCGCGGAGTGCTCCAGGGAACTAAGAGCCTCGACTACGAGTTCAGGATAGTTCTTTCCGACGGCCGGGTCCGGTGGATCGCCGATCAGGGAGAGGTCCGCCGCGATGCAGGGGGTCGCCCTGTCTACCTCACCGGGGTGTGCACGGATGTCACCGACCGCAGGATGGCCGAGGAGCGGCTGAGGCAGGCCCAAAAGATGGAATCGGTCGGGCGACTGGCAGGAGGTGTGGCACACGAAGCCAACAACCAGATGAGCGTGATACTCGGCTCAACCGCCTTCATTCTGGGGCGTTCCGACGTGCCGGAGGCGGTGCGTGTCGATACCGAGTTCATCCAAAAGGCGGCGGAACGCACGGCGGCGGTGACCGCGCAGCTCCTGGCCTTCAGCCGCAGGCAGATCCTGAAAGCCGAGGTGCTCGACCTCAATGCCGTCGTGTCTGCATGGAAGCCGGTGCTCCACCGCATCATGGGCGAGAATTGTGGAGTGACACTCCGCCTGACACCTGACCTCAGCATGGTAAAGACCGATCGGGGCCAGTTGGAGCAGGTGCTGCTCAACCTGGCGCTGAACGCTCGGGACGCGATGCCGCGCGGAGGGCAGATCACGCTCGAGACGTTTCCTGCCGAGCTCACCGAGGCCTACGCGCGAATGAAGCCGGGCACCGTGGTGCGTCCGGGCCAGTACGTCGTGGTCGCAGTGAGCGATACCGGCCACGGCATGGACAAGGAGACGTTGGCTCACATCTTCGAGCCGTTCTTCACCACCAAAGGGGTCGGCCAGGGAACCGGCCTCGGGCTTTCAACCGTGTACGGTATCGTAAAACAATCCGATGGATACGTCTGGGTGTACAGCGAGCCGGGGCAGGGCACCACCTTCAAGGTCTACCTCCCGCGGAGCACGGAGGCGACCGTTCCCGCTGAAACAACCGCGGCGGCGCCGCGATCGAAGGCCGGCGAGAAGATCCTTGTTGTCGAAGACGAGCCCCAGGTGCGTCATATGATGAAACGGGCGTTGGAGGACGCGGGTTACGGCGTTCTCGAGGCCGGCAGCGGCGCCGAAGCCCTCGATTTGGTCTCCCGCACAGGCCAGACGATTGACCTCCTGTTGACCGACGTCGCCATGCCGGGCATGAACGGTCGCGAGCTGGCGGATCAGGTTTCGAGGTTAGCCCCGCGAACCCCGGTCCTCTTTACGTCGGGGTATACCGATGGGGAGATAGAACGCCGAGGGTTGCTCGGCCCCGGAGCGGCGTTCATTCAGAAGCCACTCACGCCCGGGATGCTGGTCCGGGCGGTACGAGAACAGCTGGATGTTGCCGGTCCCACCAGGGGGTAGGGGCGGCACCAGTACCACGCCGGTTGCGGTCCGAGCCAACACGGCCGTTGCACTCGACCTGCCGCACCGGCTCTCGGAATCTGCCATACACTACGCAGCCCACCGCTGTAATGCCGTTGCAGGCGCTTCTATCACCTTGAAATGGCGGAGGATAAGGGATGGCCCGGGATCTGCTAAAGATCCCTTGGCCCATCAAGCATGTCACCGAGCCCCCTGGAGGATGGGGGCCAGACCTTGCACCGCAGAGACAGTGTGCCCGTTTCCCATCAGCCAGCGTGGGGGTGAGGTTGAGCTTCCTGGGTAATCCGCTCTCTCCCTACCAGCGCTTCTTCCGCCTGGACACCGTCCGGAGCAAGATCCTGGCGTTTGCCCTGGTGGTGACCCTGATCCCCTCCGGCCTGACCGCGTGGATTTCCTACACCCAAAATCGAAGGGCTCTGGAGGAGAAGATCTCGCAGGAGCTCCTCAGCAGCAGCGCTCAGACCGCGCGAGAGATGGACGTGTGGCTCAAGGAGCGGCTCTACGATCTGCGGGTGTTCGCCAGCTCGTACGAGGTCTCGGAGAACCTGGCGCGTGGGGCCACCGGCTCGCCGACCCAGGGTCGCCTGAGCGACTACCTCAACTCGGTCCGGGAGCGGTTCAGCGACTACGAGGAGCTCCTAGTACTGGATCCTCAGGGACGGCTGGTCGCGAGCAGCGAGCCACAGCCTCGGCCGCTCCGCCTGCCCAGCGGCTGGAGCCGCGAGCTAACCTCCACCAACGCCCTTGTCGGTGACGCATCCTGGGATCAATCGCTGGCTAAGGGAATCCTGCTGGTCGCTGTTCCGGTCCAGCGTGGGGATGGCAGGATGATCGGAGCCCTGGCCGCCAGGCTGAATTTGCGCGGAGCCCGGGAAGGCTTGCAAAACTTTGCTCCTGGCAGCGGACAGGCCTACCTGATGGCGAGCGGGGGGAAGGTAATCATCAGTTCCCGCACCAGTTCTGCCGAGCTCATGCAGATCACCCTGAGGCCGACGCTGCTGCAACGGCTGACGGCGCGCGAGGGGGCCGTGGTCACCTACGAGAGCGTCTCTGGAGCCGAGGTCCTGGGGAGCCTAAAGCCGGTCTCCCGCGTCGGCTGGGCGGTTCTGGCGGAGATCCCGGTGGATGCGGCATACGAACAGGTCCGGCGGTTTCGGGACCTCAGCCTGGCGGTGGTGGCGGGCCTCCTCCTCGCCGTCACCGCCATTGCCTACCGCCTCGCCCTGCTCATCGTCCGACCTCTGGAGCGGCTCACGAAAGGCGCCGCCGAAGTCGCCGAAGGCGACCTGGCAGTAGACCTCCCGACGGCCACCGGTGAAGTGGGTGACCTGACCTACGTGTTCAACCACATGGTCGGTCGGCTCCGGCAAAGTCGGCAGGATCTCGACGACGTGAACGAAACCCTGCGTCAGCAGAATGAAGAGCTGGAACGCCTGTCCGCGTCCGACTCTCTTACCGGTCTGTCCAATCGGCGCATCCTGACCCAGCGGCTGTCCGAGGAGCTGCTCCGTGGCCAGCGGCAAAGCCACTCGTTCTCGATACTGATGCTGGACGTGGACCACTTCAAGAAATACAACGACGCCCACGGCCATCCCGCGGGTGACGAAGTACTGAAGAAGGTGGCGAACATCCTCCGCAACTGTACCCGGGCGGGAGACTGTACTGCGCGTTATGGTGGCGAGGAGTTCGCGGTCCTGCTTTCCGGCAAGGGCGGAGACACCGCGCTACAGCTGGCTGAGCGCATCCGAGACCGGGTGGCGGCCGAGGAGTTTGTTGGGGGGAAGGTCACCATCAGCGGTGGGATCGCCGAGTTTCCGCACCACGGTCACACCGCGGAGGCCGTCATCTCCAGCGCCGACGAAGCCCTGTACGAGGCCAAGCGCCAGGGCCGAAATCGAGTGGTGTGCGCCCGCCGGAAGGAGAAACCGATCAACCAGGAACGCTGACTAGGGCCGCGTCACCAGACTCCGGAAGATCCAGCCGCCTCGGCCGTTGTCGTCGCCGATCCGTATCCACTCATCGACATATGAATAACCGATCAGGGCATCACCGGCCTCCACGGCGAACTCGATCCGCGAGCCGGTACCAGGGCCTGCCCGCACGTTCCCCCGTCCCGCCGCGACCAGGCGGATGGGCAGCGCGAACGCGGTCTCGCCCGGCCGCTGCGCTCCGCGCTCACCGGCCGACAATCGTCCCCGCGCGGCGCCGGCAAACGTCTTGGCCTGGTTTGCCAGATACAGAGCGCCACCGTAGTTCTGCTTGTCGAACTCGGCCGAGCTCTCTTTCAATAGCCTGGTGGCCTGGACGCCTTCTGGCGTGGCCGGCTGTCCCGGTGCGGTTTTCAGGGTCTGGAGCGCCACCTCCGCTTCGGCTATGCCGGACGCCGCTTCGGCCCGGCTGGCCAGAGTCTGGAGCTTCGCCATGGCTCTCACAACCTCCTGGCGGGTGTCATCGAGCCGGGCTTGAAGCTCGTCGACCTGGGCTTCCTTTTCCATCAGGCTGAGCTCAAGCCGCGCAATGCGCCGTTCGAGATCGGCAGGAGAGGTGCCTGGGCGAGTGGGGCGCGGTACAGGACGGGGTGCCGGGGCCGGCTCGGCCTGCTTGGGCCCGCATGCAGCTGCGAGCAGCGTGGCTGAGACGAACAGGAAGCCTGTGCGCAATTATCTCTACTCCTTTGCGAGCGTCCAGTGCGGGCGAAAGACCGGGAGCCGAATCGACGACTGAGCCGAGCAGCGAACACGATGCGATGTAGACGGGCTCAAGAACATACTAGGCAGGGCGGCCCGCTTCTAGTCATCCCCCTCGCCAGGCGGGCGCCGGCGTTGCTTGGTGGATGCCCGGCGCCGCTTGGCCTCCAGCCTGGCCGCCTTGGCTGCCCGGCTGGGCTTGGTCGGCTTCCGCTTCTTCCGGATGGCAAGCGCGGCGCCGACGACCGACCGCAACCGCTCGGTCGCATCCTCCCGATTGCGAAGCTGGCTCCGCGTCCCGCTCGACACCACCCGCAGGCGACCGCTCGTATCCAGCCTGGTCCCCAGGCGCTCCAGCAGCTGTTCCCGCTGCTCGGCACTCAGGCTGGGTGACCCTGCCACGTCCCACCATACCTCGATGCGGGTCGACGAGGTGTTTACGTGCTGACCACCCGGCCCGCCGGAACGAGACGCCTGATACTCGAGCTCCGCCAGAGGAAGGCGAAGCTCGGGCGTGACCTCCAGGTACTGGTCGTCGGCCATCGCTAAAGCTTACTGCCTTTTTCTCTTCCCGCACCTGCCTTGGCTGCATTACGTTACTGCGCATGGCACACCTCGAAACCCTGCGCGCCCATCTGGCGACGCTGGGCCGCGTCATTCTCGGCTATTCCGGCGGGGTGGACTCCGGTCTTCTGGCTGTGGCGGCACGGCAGGCGCTCGGCCGCCAGAACTTCCTCGCCGTCACCGGGCGCAGCGCCTCATATCCCGCGGTTCAGGCCCTCGCGGCCATCGAGCTGGCGCAGCGGTTCGATGTCCCCGTCCTCGAGGTCGAGACCCACGAGCTCGAGGATCCGAATTACCTGAAGAACTCCACCGATCGCTGCTACTTCTGCAAGTCGGAGCTCTGGACCCGGCTGGATGACATCGCCAGGGATCGCTCCTTCGACACGATCATCGATGGTACCAATGCGGACGATCTGGGAGAGCATCGCCCGGGCCTGCGTGCGGCGGCGGAGCGGTCTGTCCGATCTCCACTGGCAGAGCTGGGCTGGACCAAGCAGGACGTCCGCGACGCGGCGCGTGACCTCGGCCTGCCGATGTGGAACGCGCCGGCCGCGCCCTGTCTGTCGAGCCGGGTCCTGTATGGCCTGGAAATTACGCCCGAGCGACTCCGACAGGTGGAGCAGGGCGAGGCATACCTTCGGAGTCTCGGCGTCAGTGGCGACCTCCGGGTCCGGCACCACGGTGGCAAGGCCAGACTGGAAGTTGCTCCCGACCAGATGGATTGCCTCCGCGCGAACTGGGACACGCTCGCCGAGTTTTTTGCGGAGCTGGGCTTCGCTGCGGTCGAGCTCGATCCCAACGGCTATCGCCGGGGTGGCCTTCTCGCCATAGCGCCCCGGTCCCCGCGCTGATGCGGCTCTTTGCCGCGGTGCCGGTCCCGGATCCTGCCCGGGCGCAGATCCTGGGGCTGCTGGGCAAGCTGCGAGAGGCCGGCTGGCCAGTGAGGTGGGTGCACGACGAGGGTCTTCACATGACGCTCAAGTTTTTCGGAGAGGTGGCTTCCGAGCGGCTCGATGTAATTGCCGAGGCGCTGCGCTTTGCGGCCCACGGCACCGAAGCGCTGGCGCTGGAGCTCGGGGACCTCGGCGCATTCCCGAGTCGGAACCGACCCCGGATACTCTGGGTGGGTGTCCAGGCGCCAGCCGCGCTCGAGCTGTTGCAGGATCGGATCGAGCGGGGCTGCGAGGCGATTGGTTTTCCGCCCGAGGGCGCTCCGTTCCAACCCCACATCACCCTGGGCCGGGTTCGGGAAGGCCAGCGCCTTCCTACGGGTGGGCTCGAAGATCACGCCGAGGGGTTCGAGCCGGTATCGTTCGTAGCGCGGGAGCTGGTGCTGTACGAAAGCCTGCTGACCACCACCGGTCCGCGCTACGAATCCCGCCTGACGCTCGACTTCGGACCCTGATGGGCTGCCTGTCGATGCCCTTCAAGCTGCTGGGCGGTCTGGCCCTGATCGCCGCGCTCGCCATCGGCTGGCTGTACCGGGACCGACTCGCCACGGAGCTCCATCGAATATTTGATTCGTCCGACTCCGGCGACCCGGCGACGGTCGCCGGCCGTCCCGGCTCGCGGGCGTTGGTCTCTGCCCAATCCAAGATCGACTCGCTCCACGGGTGGGGCGCGGACTCGGTGGTGCTCACTCCGTCGGAGGTCGCATCGCTGATCGGCGCTGGGCTCGACGCCAGTCTCAGACGTCAGCTCGATTCCCTCCAGGTCGAGCTCCTCGATGGAGCCGTGGCAGTCAACGCCAAGCTTGCGACGGCCCGGCTGCCTCGGGAGCTCACCGGCCCCCTCTCGGTCGCGCTGCGAGAGAGGGAGCCGGTTCAAGCCGCCGGCCCGATCCAGGTGGTCGCGCCGGGGAAGGCGGAGTGGGCAGTACGCTCCTTTCGGATCAGGGACTTTCCGATTCCGCGTGACGCGGTCCCGAAGCTGGTTGCCAAGGCATTCGGCGATTCAACCCGGCGCACCGTTCCGGTGCGGATCCCACCCGGGATCCGGGAGATCCGCATCCGGCCGTCGGGAGCGACCCTGTTTGGAGCGCGTCCATGAGCCATCGGATCCTGATCGTCGACGATGAAGCGGGGATTCGTCAGGCCCTGAAGCAAGTGCTCGAGTATGAAGACCTGGTGGTCCGGGTCACGGCCTCGGGCGGCGAAGCGATCACCGTCTATTCCGAGTTTCGGCCGCATCTGGTCTTTCTCGATGTGAAGATGGCGGGTCTCGATGGACTGGAGACGCTGACCCGGCTCCGAAACCTGGATCCCGCCGCCCAGGTGGTCATGATCTCCGGACACGGTACCATCGCGACCGCGGTGGAGGCCACCCAGCGGGGTGCGTTCGACTTTCTGGAGAAGCCGCTCGACACCGACCGCCTGCTGGTCACCGTTCGCAACGCCCTGGCGCATTCCGAGCTGGTTGGCGAAAACAGCCGACTTCGGGAGGCGAGCGAGAACCGCTATACGATGGTGGGCGGAAGTGCGTCGCTCCAGGTAGTGCGTGCCCTGATCGACAAGGTCGGCCCCACCTCGGCCCGGGTGCTCATCACCGGTGAGAACGGAACTGGGAAGGAGCTCGTGGCCCGGGCGCTGCACGAGGCTTCCCCCCGGCGGGACAAGCCCTTCGTCGAGGTAAACTGCGCGGCCATCCCCTCGGAGCTGATCGAAAGCGAGCTCTTCGGCCACATGAAGGGATCGTTCACCGGCGCCTTTGCGGACCGCGCCGGAAAATTCGAGCAGGCCGACGGCGGTACGCTGTTTCTGGACGAAGTCGGCGACATGTCGCTGTCGGCCCAGTCAAAGCTGTTGCGAGTCCTCCAGGAAGGCGTCGTGACCCGGATCGGCGGGTCCAAATCGATCCAGGTGGACGTACGGGTTCTGGCCGCCACCAACAAGGATCTGGAATCGGAGATCGGAGAGGGCCGGTTCCGGGAGGATCTGCTGTACCGGCTCAACGTGGTGCCGATCGAGGTTCCTCCCTTGCGGGAACGTACCGAGGACATTCCGGCGCTGGTGACCCACTTCGCCGAGCAGCTCGCGGCCGGAGCGGGGGTTCCCGGGCGGAGGTTTGCGGATGATGCCGTGCGCCGGCTCCAGTCCCGCACCTGGCCGGGAAACATCCGGGAGCTGCGCAACGCGGTCGAACGAGGACTCATCCTGGCCTCCGGCAAAGTGGTCACCGCGGCAGACATCGACCACCTGCTTCCGGGGCCGTCCGCCGTCGGCTCCGCGGCGGAGGCCTCGGGCAGCCAGACTTTCGAGACGTTCAAGCAGGAAGCCGAGAAGAATTTCCTTGTCCAGAAGCTGCGGGAGCACGACTGGAACGTGTCGGAGACGGCCCGCGCACTGAAAATGCCGCGATCCAACCTCTACAAGAAAATCGAGCGCTACGGCCTCAGCCGGGAGTCGGTATGACCGAGCAACCACGCAATTGGGACAAGGAACTCGCCGACATCGACAAGGCGATTGCCAGGCAGCCGGCGCCGCCGCCGCCCGTTCCCCCCGCCGGGGCAGGGAAGCCGGCGACCTCGGCGCAGCGCCGCTTCGTCGCCCTGACCTGGTTCTGGACCGGCCTGGCCATCATCCTCGCCATCGCACTACCGCTATGGCCCAACGACAAGAGCTGCGGGCTCAAGTTGGTCTTCTATCTGGGTGCGGCCGTCATCGCCCTGCTGATGGGTGTGCTCGGTGCGCTGGCGAGCTGGTCACACCGGCGGGGGCTCGCGTTCGTGCTCTCACTGGTGGCCATCCTCTGGGCCGGCGTCATGGCGACACGGGAGATCCTGCCCCGGGTCGGCTATGCCAAGCAGGAGCTGCATTGGACCTGTCCTGAGGAGCCTGCGACAACCCCGGCGCCGGCACCGACCGGTCCTTGAACGGTGTTACACTCATTGGCGCAGGTGGTGCGCCCCCATATTGATCAAGAGACATGGCCAAGACCTTCAAGAACTTCATAGCCGGTGAATGGGTCGCCCCCAGCACCGATGCCTACTTCGACAACCGCAACCCCGCGGATACAACCGACCTGATCGGGCGGTTCCCCGATTCGGACCGGCGGGACGTGGACGCAGCGGTCCGCTCGGCCAAGCGGGGGTTTGCCCTCTGGTCCCGGACTCCGGCGCCGGCGAGAGGCGACGTCCTCCGCCGGGTCGGCGATCTGCTGGTCGAGAGAAAAGAGGCCATCGCCAACGCCATGACGCGCGAGATGGGCAAGGTCCTGGCCGAGACCCGGGGTGATGTGCAGGAGGGGATCGATACCGCGTATTACGCGGCCACCGAAGGGCGCCGGCTCTTCGGCCAGGTGGTTCCTTCGGAGCTGCGCTCGAAGTGGGCCATGAGCTATCGCCGGCCCATCGGGGTGGTAGGGCTGATCACGCCGTTCAACTTCCCGCTGGCTATTCCGACCTGGAAGATGTTTCCCGCGCTTCTCTGCGGGAACTCGGTGATCATCAAACCCTCGGAGGACGTACCTCACACCGTGCACCTCCTGGTCGAGATCCTGCTGGAGGCCGGACTCCCACCTGAAGTCATCCAGCTGGTACATGGCCGGGGTGAGACGGTGGGCAAGGCCCTGGTCGAGCACCCGGAGGTCCCGGTCATTTCCTTCACCGGCTCGACCGAGACCGGGGCGCTGATCGGGGAAACCTGCGGGCGGATGCACAAACGGCTGTCGCTCGAGATGGGCGGCAAGAACGCCATGATCGTCATGGACGACGCCGACCTCGATCTGGCCCTCGAGGGGGTGCTCTGGGGGGCGTTCGGAACCACGGGACAGCGCTGCACCGCCACCAGTCGGCTGATCCTCCACCGTAAGATCCACGATCGCTTCCTTAATCGTGTCTCCGACGCCGCGGGGTCGCTGAGACTCGGCGATGGTCGGGCCGACAAGACCGATGTGGGCCCGCTGATTCACGAGGCCTCCCGCGAAAAGGTGGAGCGCTACGTCGAGATCGGGCAGGAGGAGGGCGCCGAGCTGGTTACCGGGGGAAAGACCCCCGGCGGTGAAAAGTTGAAGCAGGGCTGGTTCTACCGGCCTACGGTGTTTGCCGGGGTCAAGCCCAAGAGCCGGTTGGAACAGGAGGAAATCTTCGGGCCGGTGTTGAGCGTCATCAAGGTGGAGTCCTTCGATGAGGCCGTTCGGGTCAACAACGACGTCCGCTACGGCCTTTCCAGCTCCATCTATACCGGCAACGTCGACCAGGCGTTCCGGGCGATGCAGGAGCTGGACAACGGCATTACCTACGTCAACGCCCCGACCATCGGGGCCGAGGCCCACCTACCCTTCGGCGGAGTCAAGGCTACGGGGAACGGCCATCGGGAGGGTGGTTGGGAAGTGTATGAGTTCTATTCGGAAACCAAGGTCTGTTACGTGGATTACTCCGGAAAGCTCCAGCGGGCCCAGATGGACAACTACGAGATCTAGAGTCGAGGGTCTAGGGTCACGTTTCGGGTCGAAGTGCAAGGATTTGTGTGACAAGGATCACTAGACCATCGACCCTGGACCCTAGACCATTTTTGCTCCATTGCGTACTCCCTGAACGCAGAGTAAGGTTCGTCAAAGGCCACTCCCCCATGTCGTGATCAAGATGATGGATCGTACCTCGATGCCTCCGCTATTCGAGTGACTCCCCAGATCAGTACGAGGTCGAGTCGCATGCGTCCAATGCAGGTCGGTTCCGGTAAGCGTGGTCCTTCGTTCGATGAGGGCTCGCTGGACCAGTACCTACGCGAGATCAGCAAGTACCCCTTGATCCCGCAGGAGGAAGAGGTCAACCTGGCGCAGCGGATTCGCGTCGGGGAGGAGGAGGCGCTCGACAAGCTGGTCCGCAGCAACCTTCGTTTCGTCGTGTCCGTCGCCAAGAAGTATCAGAATCAGGGGGTGTCGCTCGCCGACCTGATCAACGAAGGCAACCTGGGTCTCATCCGTGCGGCCCACAAGTTCGACGAGACCAAAGGGATCAAGTTCATCTCCTACGCCGTGTGGTGGATCCGCCAGGCGATCCTCCAGGCGCTGGCGGAGCAGAGCCGTATCGTTCGGGTGCCCCTGAATCGTGCCGGCACACTGCACCGGATCGGCAAGCGCTCGTCCGCCCTGCTTCAGGAGCTGGGACGGGAGCCGACCCCCTCGGAGATCGCGGAAGGCATGGACATCTCGATGGAGGAGGTCCAGAAGACTCTGTCCATCTCCCAGAACCATCTCTCGCTCGACGCGCCGCTGACCCCCGGTGAAGACAACAAGCTCCTCGACTACCTGCCCGACACCCAGAATCCCGGTCCCGACTCGGAGACGTTCGAGCACGCGCTCACCGAATCGATCGAGGAAGTGCTCTCGACCCTCAAGGAACGCGAGGCCAAGATACTGCGGCTCTACTTTGGCCTCGACGGTCCCGAGCCCATGACGCTGGAGGAGATTGGGAGCCTGCTGGGGATCACTCGCGAGCGGGTGCGCCAGATCAAGGAGAAGGCCTTGAGCCGCCTGCGCCACGTGAGCCGGGCCCGGGCCCTGGAGAGTTTTCTCGCCTGACGTCTAAGTCCTCAGAATTTGCTCGACCTGGTCCCACTCGATCAGGAAAGCGTCGTGACCGTAGAGCGAGGCGATCTCCCGGTACTCCGCGTTAGCTCCTCCCGCCCGATAAGCCGCCACCCAGTCCCGCACCTCTGAAGCGGGGTAGAGGATGTCGGAATCAATGCCGACACCGGTTACCAGCCCGACCCTCCGCGCGGTCTCCCGCACGGCCGCCGTGACATCGCCGATATCGTGCAGGTCCATCGCGCGCATCAACGCCACGTAGCTGGCGGCGTCGAATCGGGCCACCAGCTTGTCGCCCTGCCGCCGCAGGTAGTGCTCGACGTCGAAGAGGCCCTTCGATCTGGAGGAGATGCGCCCGAACCGGGCCTGAAACTCCGCCCCGGAGCGATAGGTGATCATCGCGATCGCTCGAGCGGCTGCCAGCCCGGCGACCGGGCCTTCGCCCGGCGGGTAGCTTCCCGCCCCCCAGGCCGGATCCGCCTCGATCGCCATGCGCTGGACCGCATTCCAGGAGATGGCCTGGGGTGAGGCTGCGGCGGGAGCGGCGAACACTACCAGCCGGTCGGTCGGCACGCTTGCGAGCCGCCCCCACTGCAGCGCCACCATTCCGCCGAGCGATCCGCCGGTGGCCAGGGCCAGGCGCCGCACACCGAGGTGCTCGAGCAGGGGAATGTGGGCCCCGGCCAGATCGGCCGAGGTCAGCTCGGGAAATGCCTCCCCGCGTTCTCCTCTCCACTCGGTGGGGCCGCTGGAGCCGTAGCAGCTCCCCAGCAGGTTTGCGGCGAGGACCGCGTGGCGGGTGGTGTCCAATGCCTTGCCCGGCCCCACCAGCGGGCCCCACCAGGCGTCCACCTCCGAGCTTCCCGTGAGGGCGTGAAAGACCAGGATCCATCCATTCTCTGCCGCGGCTTCCACATCACCCAATACCCGGTACCGCAGGCGAAGCCCCTTGAGATTTCGGCCGGCGGTAGTCGTGAACTCCTCGAGGACGAAGTCCCGGGTGAGTGAATCGGCCGTGACGGTCCCGCTCATCTGGTCTCGACCGCTGCCGGGATGGCCACCTCGTTCAGTCGGCCGGTGCGCACATCGTAGACGAAGCCGCGAACGGGCACGTCGTTGGGTATGAGGGGAGAGGACAGCAGGAATTCGACGTCCTCCCGCACGCTCTCCTCGACGTCCGAGAACGGCAGAAAATCGATCGCGGTCGAGTCCGCTCCCAGGTCCTGCTTGACCTTGGCGTGGAGGTCGCGGTTGGTGAACGTGAGCATGCCGCAGTCGGTGTGGTGGATGACCGCGATCTCGTTGGTGCCCAGCAGCCGCTGCGAGATCACCAGGGAGCGCAATGCGTCGCGGGCCCTGCCGCCGGCATTACGGATCACATGGGCGTCTCCTTCCTCCAGGCCCAGCGCGCGCGATGGGATGATTCGCGCATCCATGCAGGTGACCACCGCCAGCCGGCGGCCGGGGGGCATGGGGAGGTCTCCTCGGTCGAACGTTCGGGCATACTCCGTGTTGGCTTGGACCAGCTCATCGATGACGGACATGGGTCTTCTCCTTAAGTTGTGGAGCTGAGAGTCACGAGTCGCGAGTCAGGAGCCGGGAGTACGTTTTAACGGCTGGCTGACTCCCGACTCCCCACTGCTACGCGTGACTCGTGACTCGTGACTCGCGGCTCCCTGTCCCCGACTCGTGACTTTTGACTCCCTCGCCGAGCGCCTGATCCAGGTCGGCGATCAGATCCCGCACGTCCTCGAGCCCGACCGAGAGCCGCACCAGCTCGGGTGTGACCCCCGTGGCGCGCTGCTGCTCCGGCGTGAGCTGCTCGTGGGTGGTGGACGCCGGGTGGATGATCAGTGACTTCGCGTCGCCCACGTTGGCGAGCAGGGAGAACAGCTTGGACCTGTCGATCAGCGCACGCGCCACCGCGTGGCCGCCCTTCACCCCGAAGGTGAGAACGCCGCCGAACCCCCCCTTGAGATACTTGGTCGCGTTGGTGTGCTCGGGGTGGGTTTCGAGTCCAGGATAGGACACCCAGTCAACCCGCTTGTCCTGCGCCAGCCAGCGCGCAATGGCGAGTGCGTTGCTCGAGTGCCGTTCGATTCTGAGCGGCAGCGTCTCTACTCCCTGAAGGAACAGGAACGAGTTGAAGGGTGACAGGGCGGGGCCGAGATCACGGAGCAGCTGGACCCGGAGCTTGATGATGAAGGCAGCCGGTCCGAAAGCCTCGCTATAGACCAGACCGTGGTAGGACGGGTCGGGGGTGGTGAACTCGGGGAAGCGCGCCCGCGACGAGGGGCTGGCCCAGTCGAAGCGACCCGCGTCCACAACCACACCCCCGATGGCCGTGCCGTGCCCGCCGATCCACTTGGTGGCTGAATGCACGATGATGTCGGCCCCGTAATCGATCGGACGGCTCAGCGTGCCCGCGGCGCCGAAGGTGTTATCCACCACCAACGGGATTCCGGCCGAGTGGGCGATGTCGGCCAGCGCCTCGAGGTTGGGGACATCGAGCCGGGGGTTGCCGATGGTCTCGACGAACAACAGCCGGGTTCCGCCGTCGATGGCGGCCCGGACCTGATCCAGATTATGAATGTCGACGAACCTGGTGGTGACTCCCCACTTCGGGAGCGTGTAGGCGAACAGGTTGTAGGTTCCGCCGTACAGAGTCTGGGAGGAGACCAGGTTGTCGCCCGCGCCGGCGAGATTGAGCACGCTGAGCGTCGTGGCGGCCTGGCCGCTGGCCACCGCCAGTGCCGCGACTCCCCCCTCGAGCTCCGCGATCCTCTTCTCGAACACGTCGCTGGTGGGGTTCATGATCCGGGTGTAGATGTTGCCGAAGACCCGGAGACCGAAGAGATCCGCGGCGTGCTGGGTGTCGTTGAAGACGTAGCTCGTGGTGGCGTAGATCGGCACCGCCCGAGCGTTTGTGGTCGGGTCCGGTGCCTGGCCCGCGTGTAGCGCCAGGGTGTTGGGCTGGTAGGTCATGGACGTGCTCCTCGAGTGTAGGAAATGAAAAGGCCCGGATCACTGTCAGTGGTCCGGGCCTCGGTCGTCGGATGAAAACGAGAGTGCTAGCTCTCCGCCTCCTGCCGCATGCACGCCGAACGCTCGGTCCACCCCGTGAGGAGGGAACACATGCAAATTCGGCAACACATCTCGAGCTGGAAGCGCACCACTCGGACCTCGTTCTGAATTGGCGGGAGCAAAAAGCCCCCCGGGCCTGAAAAGCGCGGAGGGCACGTCCGGCGCTTTAGCTCTTTGTTTCGGACCAGGGGCCCCGGCGGGAGCAAGTGGCCTGAAATCCACCGCCGATGATCTAGACTACACACTGCGGGTGGGGCTGTCAAGCGGACCGCGCACGCCTCACAGAATCGGCGCTTGCTGCATCCCCACCACCGGGGTAATTCTTCCGGCGTCAGCGCCATCGCCCACTCTTCGCACCTCCCAACGACCTCTATGGCCAGCAACGCCTCGTTCGATGTATCCACCGGTGCCGACCTTCAGGAGGTCGACAATGCCGTCAATCAGACACTGAAAGAGATTGCCCAGCGGTACGACTTCAAGGGCAGCCACTGCACCGTGGACTTCGATCGCCTGAAGGCCGAGATCAAACTCAGCGCGGATGACGAGTTTCGGATGGACGCGCTGGTGGACGTGTTGAAGACCAAGATGATCAAGCGCGGGGTGCCGACAAAAAACCTCAACCTGGGCGACCTCGAACACGCTACCGGCCAGAGCGTTCGGCGCACGCTCGCCCTGACTCAGGGGATTCCGCAGGACGTCTCGAAGCGGATCGCCAAGGCGGTCAAGGATGGGGGGTTCAAGAAGGTACAAACCAGCATCCAGGGTGATGAAGTGCGGGTCACGGCACCGTCCCGCGACGAACTGCAGGCCGTTATCGCCTTCCTCAAGGGCCAGGATTTCGGGATCGAGCTGAAGTTTGGAAATTACCGGGGCTAGCCGGCCGATGCCCTGGCCGCGGTCGGCGGTGCTGCTCCTCGGCGCGCTGGCGAGCTGCACGTCGGGGCCGGGCCCGGTCCGGCCTACCGCGGCGCCTTCGCCCTCATCGCCGGAGGTCGAGGTTCGCATCGGTCTCCTGGTCGGTGCCGGTTCGGCCATGGTCGGCGGAGGCGGCGCGGTCGCGGTCAACGAGCCCGACGGCACCCGCATCGCCGTCATCCCCGGGGGGGTGCAGTGGCAGGTTACGGTGGCCGGGCAGGGCTTGGTGCTGACCAGTCCGAGCGGCTGGGTCTCCTCTCCACTGGAAGCCGTCACGTTTGCCGCGACCGATCCGCGGGCGCCGCTCTGGCTGAACGGCAAGGCATATCGCGGATCGGGCGAAGTTCTCCGCGACCGGAGCGGGCTGACCGTCGTGAATCGCCTCGGCATGGAGTCATACCTGCTGGGTGTGGTCTCGGCGGAGATGGGTCGCCGCAACCCGGTCGAGCAGGAGGCGCTCCGGGCGCAGGCGGTCGTCTCCCGTACCTACGCACTTCGGAACCTGCGCCGCTGGCGCCGCGAGGGGTTCGATCTCTATGGCACCGTGGCCGATCAGGCCTATGGGGGCGTGGCCGCGGAAACTGCGGAGGGCCGCGCGGCGGTCCGGGAGACACGAGGACGGGTGCTGACCTACAACGGCGGCTTGATCGAGGCCTTCTACTTCTCGACCTGCGGCGGCCGGACCGCGGAAGGCTACGAGGTCTTCCGTGGCGCTGTGCGTCCTTACCTCCGATCCGTGGCCGATCTGAACGAGAGCGGCTCAGCCTATTGCAGCATCTCGCCGCGTTATCGCTGGCGGGAGGAGTGGAGCGGGGAGGCGCTGCGTGCGACCTTGCAACGCACTCTGCCGCCGGTCGCCGGCCAAGGGATCGCGGCCGTCGGGACAGTCACCGATGTCAGGGTCACCCAGCGCTCGGCTTCGGGACGGGTAGAGCAGCTCGCGATCGCGCTGGGCGGCACCGAGGTCCGGGTTGAGGGGCACGCCAAAATCAGGCAGGTATTGCGCCCGCCCAGCGGCCAGCTGCTACGAAGCACGGCGTTCAGCCTGATTGCCACCGGTGCCGGGCGGAACGTGACCAATTTGATGGTGGATGGCATGGGGGCGGGGCACGGCGTCGGTCTTTGCCAATGGGGAGCGGTGGGTCGTGCCCGCGCCGGTCAGGGTTACCAGCAGATTCTTGCGGCCTACTATCCGGGTACCAGATTGGAGCGCCGCTACTGATGGAGGGAGCACCATGACCGGCGGTCGCAGCGGGGCCACCAGCGAGCGTCTCAAGGTGGGGATCATCGGCGGTGGTGCCATTACGCAGGTGGCCCACCTTCCCGTTCTGAAGAAGGTCCGCACCGTCGACGTACAGGCCATCTGCGATACCGACCTTCCCAAGGCCCGGGCGCTGGCCGACCGCTTCGGCATCAAGGACGCGTTCGACGACATCGAGGAGCTGCTGCGCTACGAGGCCCTCGATGCCGTGGTCATCTGTTCGCCCAATCACCTGCATGAGTCGCACATCCTGGCGGCGCTGTCGGCCGGCCTGCACGTGCTGGTCGAGAAGCCGCTCGCCATGTCGGCTATCAGCGTGCAACGCATCCTCCGGGCCGTCGAGAAGCGCGACCGGGTGGTCATGGTCGCCATGAATCACCGCTATCGCCCCGACGTTCAGATCGTGCGGAGCTTCGTGCAGAGCGGCGAGCTTGGGGCCATCGAGAGTATTCGGGGAAGCTGGCATGTGTTCCGGCCGGGACGATCCCAGCTCGGCTGGCGGCAGCGACGGGACCAGGCTGGTGGGGGCGCAATGCTCGATCTTGGTCTGTCGGTCCTCGATCTGGGGCTCTGGTTGGGTGGCAGCTCGCCCCCGGTGCGGGTGAGCGCCAGCCTGGATGCGGCCCGGGATCGGGCCGTCGAACAGTCCGGCAGCGCCTTCGTCATCTGCGAGAACGGGATGTCGATCTTCGTGGATGTCACCTGGCGCCACCTGGGGGAAGGGGAGCGATTCGGCGTCGGAATCCGTGGCAGCAAGGGAACCGCCGGGATCAACCCCCTCAACGTATGGAAGGAGCTCCACGGCGTGGCGGTGGACGTGTCGCCCACCGGCTCGGTCGGCCGGGAGAATGCCTTCACCGCGTCCTATCGTGCCGAGTGGGCTCACTTCCAGGCGGCGATCGCCGGAGAAGCGCGGGTACCCTCACTTCAGGAGCACCTCGTCCTGCATAAGGTCGTGGACGCCATTTACCGCTCGGCGCTCGACGGTCGAGACGTGGAGTTGTGAGGGGGGTCGCGGAAGCGGGGAAGCGGGGAAGCGGGGAAGCAACGACGATCATGCGCGGGGCAAGAGCTCTGCTCGCTGCTGCCCTGCTGCTAGGCACGGCAGTTAGGGGGTCAGCGGCTCAGGACACCTCCCTGCCTCCCCGCTTACCCGCTTCCCCGCCGGAGAGCCTCACCGTCTACCTCATGACCATGGGTCCGGGAAGGGCCGTATGGGAGCGGTTCGGACACAACGCGATCTGGATCCACGATCCGGTGCAGGGAACCGACAAGGCCTATAACTACGGCCTCTTCGATCTGCGACAGGAAAACTTCCTGGTTCGGTTCCTTCAGGGGCGCATGTGGTACTGGATGCAAGGATTTCCGGCGCAGTCCTATGTGGAGCTCTACCGCCGGGCCAACCGGTCGGTGTGGATTCAGGAGCTCGAGATCCCCGCCGGGGCCAGGCGCGAGCTGCAGGAATTCCTGGAGTGGAATGAGCGGCCCGAGAACCGGTTCTATCATTACGACTATTACCGGGACAACTGCTCCACCCGGGTGCGAGATGCACTCGACCGGGCGCTCCAGGGCCGCATCCGGCGGGGGACGTCCGAGCTCGCCACCGGTCGAACCTATCGCTTTCATACTCGGCGACTCACCGAGAACGATCCTCTGGTCTACACCGGGCTGCTGCTGGCCCTGGGCCAGCCGGTGGACCGTCCCATCTCAGCCTGGGAGGAGATGTTTCTTCCTCTCTCCCTGCGCGAGCACCTGCGGAGCATCACCGTTCCGGGGAGCGATGGCCAGCCAACGCCGCTGGTCCGATCGGAACGCACCTTGTTTGAGTCCAGTGGCACTCCGCCTCCGGAGTCTCCGCCCTTCTGGACGCCGGTCTACCTGGCGATCGGGATCTTCCTCGGTGCCGGGATCTTCCTGCTGGCAGCCAAGGCCCATCAGAGCCGGCTCGCGCGCGGCGGGTTGATGGTGGTGGGCGGGACCTGGGCTCTGGTGGTGGGAGTGGTCGGGCTGGTGTTGGTCGGGCTGTGGGCACTCACCGATCACACTGCGGCGTACCACAACGAAAACCTGTTTCAGGCCAATCCGCTCGGGCTGGCGCTGCTCTGGCTGTTACCACAGGCGGCCCGCGGCGCCATGCGTCGGCGAGCGCTGGTTGCGGCCGGCATTGTGGCGGGTCTCTCCCAGCTTGGACTGGTGATGAAGCTGCTTCCCGCATTCTACCAGGTGAACGGTGAGATCATCGCTCTGGCCCTGCCCATCCACCTGGGAGTTGCGGCCGGGGTCTGGCAACTGCGCCGTTCGCGCTCGACGCGAGAGTTGCCCTAAGGTCCGCTCACTCGCCTACCTCACCCGCTGCATTCCTTCCCGCGCGTCGGAGTAGTCGGGGAAAGTCGTCAGGGCCCGCTGGTAGTGTTCCCCGGCCTTTGCCTTGTCGCCCTGACTCTCGTACAACAGCCCCAGGCTGTAATGGTTCAGCGCGTCCGTCGGGACTCCGGTCGCGCGCGCGCCTGATGAACTGCCGGGAGCAGGCAGGTTTACCGCCGCGAGGGCTTTCTCGGCCAGGTTTTGAATGATCCGGGAGAGGTCGGCACGATCCTGAAGCTTGGGGTCACTGTTGGATATGACCTTCAGGATCTGGCCATTCTCCACATCCACCACCCGGGCGTCGATGCGGAACTTGCCGTAAAAATCGGCGAAATTTCCGCTGATCGCGTAGCGGGCGCCGGCCTCGCCACCGACTTTGGCGGCGGTGGTCGCATCGACCCGCGCATTGGGTCCGAGTTTCTGCGCCTGTAACGCTTGGGCGGTCCGGGCGCGATCCGCAATCCGCACCCGAGGGTGGCGGCTCAGCTCAGCGGCCAGCGTGGCGGGAATTCCCAACTCCAGCGCCCGAAACACTTCCTTGTCCTGCCCGTAGGAGCCGCGGTCCTCGAATGGGAGGACCGCTATCACGATGGGGCCGGCCTGTTGCGCTACCGCGGGCCGTCCCACTGCCGCCGCCACCGTGATTCCCCAGAGCAGATACCGTCTCATGATCGCTCTCCTCAGAGAGAGAACCGCATTCCTTCCGCGGCCGCCTCGACTACCAGCTTGGGCGCCACCCGGCTGGCGTAGAGACGGGTATCGGCCACCAGGCGGTCCATCGCCTCATCGTCGTGCTCTGGCTCGTGATGAAAGAGCACCAGCCGGGCGCAGCGGCCTTCGGCCGCCAGATCCACGGCCTGACGCGGGGTAGAATGCCCCCAGCCGGCGCGTGCCTGAATGATCTGATCCCTGTACATGGCGTCGTGAATCAAGGTGTCGGCCCCCTCGACGAACTGCACCAGCCGGGCACGCCAGTCGGCAGGCACCTCGTAGGTCCCACCCGGTCCAAGCTCGTTGTCGGTCAGGTACGCCACTTCGCGGCTGCTGGAAGCAGGGGCGAGCCGGTAGCCGAGGGTGGTCCCGGGATGCCGCAATCGAAAGCTGCAGACCCGAAAGTCGTCGAGCTCGAACTCCCCCTCGCTGATCTCGATTACGGTGAGCGAGGCGGCGAGCGCATTCAAGGGAACCGGAAAGACCATGGGGTCCATCTGCCGGCCAAGGATATCCTTGAGCGGTACTCCCTCCTGTGCCGCACCATAGATGTTGACGGAGGTGTTGCGGGAGCTGAGGGGCTTGAAGAACGGCAGGCCCTGAATGTGGTCCCAGTGGGTGTGCGAGAGCAGGATGTCGGCCGTGAGGACGCCGTTGCGCTCTTTCATCAGCTCGTGGCCCAAGGGCCGCAAACCGCTGCCGGCATCGAGGATCACGAGGTGCCCATCGCGGCCACCGATGCTGATGCAGGCGGTGTTGCCACCGTAGCGGGCGGTATCGGGACCTGGCGTGGGGATCGAGCCTCGAGTCCCCCAAAATGTCACCGGGTGTTTCACGCTGCGTCACGCGCGGCGGGGACGGTCATCCCGCAACCTTCTCGGCGCGCCGGACGCCGGCAGCGGGGGTAGTCACCAGGCAGGTGTGATGCTGATCACGATCTCCGTGCCGCCAGCATGAGCGAGCGACGGTCCTTGAGAGTGATGTCCTTGCGGGTCACCTGGATAATGCCTCGCTCGACCAGATTCCGCATGGTGCGCGACACCGTTTCGCGACTCGAGCCGATCATCTGGGCGATGGTGTGGTGGGTCAGCTTCCGGGTGATGCGGTCCCCACCTTCATCCTCCGCCATCCGGAGAAGCAGGTGAGCCACCCGCCCATTCACGTCGAGCAGGACCAGGCTCCCGATCTTCTCATCGGCGCGTCGAAGCCGGCGGGATATCTCCTTGAGGAGTGAGATCGCCACTTCGGGCGAGTTCCGCAGCCGGGCGTGAAAATCCTCGCGCCGGAGCACCAGCAGGCTGGAGTCGTCCATGGCGATGACGTGAGCCGACCGGGGCTCCTCGTCGATCACCGCCATCTCGCCGAAGAAGGTGCCTTCTCCAAGCACCGAGAGGATGACCTCCCGGCCGTCTTCGGCAATCAGTACGACCTTCACCTGGCCTGCCGCAACCAGATAGAGCGCGTCTCCTGGGTCGTCCTCGAAAACGATCACGCTACCCTTGGGATAGCTGCGCTCCCGAGTCAGCTCGGCGAACGCGACCAGATCGGCCTCCCCCAGCCCGGAAAAGAGGGGGACCTTCCGCAGGACCTCCATCGGGGACAATGCCACTCGCGCCTCTCGATAGTGGAAGTGTTTGGGGGTAGCATACTTGCGCCCGGAGAAGCTGTCAATCTGAAAGATCCTTCGCTGCGCTCAGGATGACAGGGTCGGTTGCGTACGATACCCCAACGCGTCTAAATTGAAGGGCTTAGCGCCAACCGAGGAGCACCAATGAAGGCCGATCTACACCCGACATACCGCAAGCTCATGGTTCAGTGTGCCTGCGGCAATCAGTTCGAGACCCGCTCGACCGCCACGTCGATCCACGTGGAGGTGTGCGCCCAGTGCCACCCGTACTTTACGGGCAAGCAGCGTCTCGTGGACACCGCCGGCCGGGTAGATCGGTTCCGCCGGAGGTACGCGACCGAGCCGACGACCACAACGCCCAAGGAGTAAGCCATGGAGGCCCGACTCCGCCAGGCGCTGTCGCAGGCGGAGGAGGTCGCCCGGGCCCTCGCCGATCCGGGCGTTGGGAAGGATCCGGAGAAGCTGAGATCCCTGGGCCGGGAGCACACCCGGCTGATCCCGGTGGTCCGGCTCGCCGAACGCCTCGCACGGCTGCAGGATGAACTCGAACAGGCTCGGGGACTGGCTGAAGAGCCGGACCCCGAGCTTGTCGCATTAGCCAGAGCCGACATGGCCCGGCTGCCTGCGGAGATTGCCACGCTGACAGCCGAGCTGCACGAGCTCCTCCTGCCGCGGGACCCGCACGATGACCGCGACGCCATCATGGAAATCCGGGCCGGCACGGGTGGGGATGAGGCCGCCCTCTTTGGTGCCGACCTCTATCGGATGTACCAGCGCTATAGCGAACGCCACGGCCTGTCCTGGGAGCCGATTTCTCTGAGCGAGGGATCTCTCGGGGGCATCAAGGAAGCCATCGTGGCGGTGCGGGGGCCGGAGGCCTACGGCCTGCTCCGCCGCGAGTCCGGGGTTCACCGGGTGCAGCGGGTGCCCGCGACGGAAACGCAAGGGAGAATTCATACCTCCGCCGCCACCGTCGCGGTGCTCCCGGAGGCAGAAGAAGTCGACATCAAGATCGAGCCCCAGGATCTCAAGATCGACGTGTTCCGCTCGTCGGGACCCGGCGGACAAAGCGTCAACACCACCGACAGCGCGGTCCGTATCACCCATCTACCCACCGGCGTCGTGGTGAGCCAGCAGGATCAGAAATCGCAGCTCCAGAACAAGATCAGGGCCATGGAGGTCCTGCGCGCGCGACTGTTCGACCGAATGCTCGCTGAGCAGGAGGCAGCCCGCTCCCGAGACCGGCGCGCCATGGTCGGCACCGGAGACCGCTCCGCCAAGATCCGCACCTACAACTTTCCTCAGAGCCGGATCACCGATCACCGGATCAACCTCTCGGTCCACAACCTGGCGGACGTGCTGAATGGGGGCCTGGACGAGATGGTCGACGCGCTTCGCATGGCGAGCCGTCAGGAGCTGATCGATGCCTGAGCTCGCCGTCTCGCTAGGCACGCTGCTCGATGAGGGTACCACCCGGCTGCGACGGTCGGGCCTGAGCGAGCCCAGACGGCAGGCATTCCGTATCTGGACTGAGCTCGGTGGGTCCGCCGAAGTCTTCCTCCAAAAGGAGCAACCGGCCGACCCGGTTGCCGCGGTACGCTTTCAGGAGGCTATCTCGCGACGGGCCGGCGGTGAGCCGCTGCCTCACGTCACCGGCCGCAGCGGCTTTCGGCGACTCTCTCTCGTCTCCGACGCGCGGGCCCTGATTCCACGCCCGGAAACCGAGGGCCTGGTCGACCTGTTGCTTCAGCGGGTGCCACGCGGCCGGGTGGCCGACATCGGAACGGGAAGCGGGTGCATTGCCCTGAGCCTGGCCCTGGAAGGCGACTACCGGGAAGTCATCGGCATCGACTGCTCGCCCGACGCGCTCGCCCTTGCCCGGCTGAACCGTGAGGCAGTGGGAGGAATGGTGAGTCTGGTTCAGGGAGATCTGTGTGCGCCGCTCGCGCACGGCAGTCTCGACGCGCTGATTGCGAACCCCCCCTATCTTACAGCAGCCGAGTACTCCTTACTCGAGAGCTCGGTACGGGATTGGGAGCCGGCCGTGGCGCTGGTGGGTGGGGAGGATGGGATGGCCGCTACCACCCGGCTGCTGGCTGAGGGACTCGAGGTAGTGCGGCCTGGGGGATGGCTGGCCCTGGAAGTCGATTGCTCTCGGGCCGCGGCGGCGGCGACGCAGGCCTCAGCCCTGGGCTGGACCGAGGTGACCGTTCATATGGACCTATTCGGCCGCGAGCGATATCTGCTCGCGCAGAGGAGCGAGACAAGGTGATCTGGGACAAGGCGCAGGAGCTGGGCCGTCAGATTGGCCAGTCGGCGGAATACCAGGCCCTAAAGCGGGCTGAGACCTCGCTGCGGGAGGACAAGGAGACTGTGGCCAAGCTGGACCAGATCCAGACGCTTGCGCGCCAGGTTGACCAGGTGGTCTCCACCGGCCAAATGCCCGACCAGGCGACGGCCGAAGCGTACGAAGGCGCCATTCGTGATCTGGAGATGAGCCCCACGGGCCAGGCCTACGTCGTTGCGCGGTCGAACTTCGAGAAGCTGATGCAGCGCGTCAATCAGCAGATCAGTGAGGGCATGGAAAAGGGAGCCACCAGCAGCATCATCACGCTGGGATGAGCCGACCCGGCTTCTTCCTGGTTCTGGAGGGGCCTGAGGGGTCGGGCAAGTCGACGCTGATCGGCCCACTGGCTGAGCGCATGAGAGCCAGCGGTGTGGAGCCCGTGATCGTGCGGGAGCCGGGCGGCACCCACGCCGCGGAGATCGCACGGCGGGCGCTCCTGGACCCGGATCATCCTATGGGGCCGGTGGCCGAGCTTTTCTTCTTTCTGGCGGCACGGGCCGACCTGGTGCAAACCGTCATCCAGCCGGCGCTCGCCGCGGGACGTGTGGTGCTCTCGGACCGCTTTGCCCTTACGACCGAGGCCTACCAGATGGCGGGTCGCGGACTCGATCCCGCCATGGTGCGGGCCGCCAACCATGCCGCCACTCAGGGGCTCCAGCCGGACCTGACCCTGATCCTCGATCTGACCCCCGAGCTCGGCCAGGCCCGGCAGCTGGCCGCGGGAAAGCGACAGGACCGGCTGGAGCGGGAGAGCGCGGATTTCCACCGTCGGGTCGTCGAGTACTACCTAGCGGTCAAGGGCAGTGGGGTGCGACATTTAGATGGACGCTTGCCGCCGGACCGGCTCTTGCAGGTCGCGTGGGCTGAGGTCGGCAAGGCCGCCCCGGCTATGTTTCGGGCGGCGGTGGGGTAAGCGTAAGCAGATCAGGAAACTAGACCCGGAGTCGTCTTCCTCCTCGAGTGGGGCCGACGCGGTGTCCCCCCAGCTCAATTTGGAATGACTGTGTCAGCTATTCTGCGGGAGTGGAGGCGAATATGAAGCAGCGTTGGGGCGTGATCGGACTGGTGGCGTTGATCTCATTCTTCAGCGGCGGATGGTTGCTGCAGCGGGGCGCTGCCAGTGATGGCAATGTCTATCAACAGGCCCGGCTGTTCGACGACGTCCTCGGTCACGTCAACACCTACTTCGTCGATTCGATCGGCGAAACCGATCTTTATCAAAAAGCTACCCGGGGGATGCTGGAACAGCTCATGGATCCCTACTCGGTGTTGTTGACCGGGGATGACTACAAGGCGCTCACCGAGCAGACCTCCGGCAACTATGCCGGCCTCGGCATCCAGATCGACGTGCGGGACGGGTGGATCACGGTCGTGGCCCCACTGCCGGAGACCCCCGCCGAGCGAGCTGGCATCGAGACCGGCGATCAGATCATCGAGGTCGATGGCAAGTCGACCGAAGGCTGGAAGAACGATCAGGCGGTGAAGGCACTTCGGGGCGATGCCGGCTCGAAGATCTCCATCACAATACGCCGCGGCGGAATCGTCGATCCGATCAAGTATCGCCTGACTCGGGCCCAGATCCATATGCGGTCGGTACCCCCCGGTACGATGTTCGAGGGCGGGGTAGGATACATCTCCCTGAATCCGGTGAGCGAGACCTCCGCGGAAGAGCTGCGGCAGGAAATCGCCGGGATGAAGGGCAAGGGAATGAAATCGCTGATTATGGACCTGCGGGGCAATCCCGGCGGTCTGCTCGATCAGGGCGTCAAGGTGGCCGACCTGTTCCTCGATACCCGGCAGGAGATTGTCTCGACCCGAGGCCGGGCACGGGGATCCACCAAGGAATTCATGGATGAGGCCCGTCAGGCCTGGCCGGATCTGCCGATCGTGGTCCTGGTGAACGATGGAACCGCCAGTGCCGCCGAGATCATCGCCGGCGCGCTCCAGGATCATGATCGCGCGGTTGTGGTCGGGGCTCCCACGTTCGGGAAGGGGCTGGTCCAGACTCTGTTCCCCCTGGGTGAGGGGGTGGCACTCAAGCTGACCACGGCCCGCTGGTTCACCCCTAGTGGCCGAACCATTCAGCGGATCGCCAAGGACGAGGAGGACCAGGCTACTCAGGCGGCAATGGCGGTGGTAGCTGACACGGTCCTCGGTGCGCCGGACAAGGCGTCAACCGACTCGGCGCTAAAGGAGCGGCCCATCTTCCACACCGATGCCGGACGGGTGGTCCGCGGCGGTGGAGGGATCGTGCCGGATCTGGTGATCCGCCCCGATTCGTTGACTGCTGCCGAGCGGGACTTCGCCAAGGCGCTGGGTAACGGCTTGCCGCAGTACCGCGACGCGCTCACCACCATCGCGCTGGACGCCAAGAAGACCCATGGCGTCAAGTCCGAGTCATTCAAGGTGACCCCGGAGATGCGGCAGCAGGTGTACCGGCGGCTCCGTACCAAGGACCTTCAGATCAGCCCCGCTGTGTTCGACGGCGCCGCCAATCTGATCGACGAACAGCTCGGCTATGAAATCGCGCGCTATGTGTTCGGCCGGCCGGCCGAGTTCCGCCGTCGCGCGGCGCGGGATCCCCAGATGCAGACCGCCATGGGGTTGTTGCGCAAGGCGCAAACTCCGAAGCAGTTGATGAGCCTGGCCCAGGCGAACGGGTCCGCGGCCCCGGCCCAGAACTAGGGCTGCGACAGCGGGACGATGACTCTCCAAGCCCGGTCGGCCATTGATGGTCGGCCGGGCTCGCGCGTTTAGAATCCGAGCATTCAAGGAGTGTGCGGGTGTCGCAGCCACGGGTGACGATCATCGGGGCAGGCCGAATGGGGCAGGGTCTGGGTCTGGCTTTGAAGCGTCGGGGTTACAAAATCGTGTTGGTGTCTCGAACCCCACGCGACGTCACGCCTCCACTGATGCTGCACCAGGGAAGCCGGGCCGAAGCCACTACCGGGGCCGAGCTGGTGCTCATTGCCACACCCGATGACGCGATTGGGCAGGTGGCCGCCGAGCTCGCGGCGGAGGGTGCCATTTCGCGGGATCAGGTCGTCCTGCATCTCTCGGGATTGCTGGACCGAAACGCGCTGCTGCCGCTGGAGGAGAGCGGAGCGGGATGTGGCTCGTTCCATCCGCTCCAATCAGTAGCCGAGGCCGGCACTGCCGCAGAGCGGCTGAAAGGTGCGTACGTAGGTATCGAGGGCGACGATCGCGCGCTGGTCGCCGCGGAGCGGCTGGCCAACACTCTCCGAATGATTCCGGTGCGGATTCCGGCTGCGGCGAAACCCGCCTATCACGCGGGGGCTGCGTTCGTGGCCAACTACACCGTTGCGCTGGTAGGCGTGGCGGAACGACTCGCCCGGGCGGCGGGGGTACCGGCCGATATCGCTGCCCGGATCTATCTGCCGCTGCTGGGCGGCGCGGTTGCCAACCTGAATGCCCTGGGCCCGGCGGGGTCGCTGACCGGTGCGGTGCGGAGAGGGGACGAGCAGACCATTCGAGCCCACCTGAAGGCGCTGAGCGGTGAGGACCGCACGCTTTATCGCACGGTCAGCCGGGCGGCGATCGCGCTTGCTCGGGAGGCAGGACTCAGCGAAGCAGCGGCAAAGCGGGTGGATGACGCGTTGGACCAGAAGTAGGACCGACCACGGCCGCGACGATTCGGACGACGGGGACGAGGTCCCCTACTGATCGACGACTCGGGCTCCAGCAGGAACTTTGAAGACGAAGGTCCGCTCCGGCACCTTCTGGTTTACCCGGAGTCGGGCAAGGCGGAGAGTGCGGGTAGCGCCAGACTGTTCATGGATCTCGAGCCGGCGGGGCAGGGCGTCCTCCCGGTCTAGCCAGACCACTGCCTCGGTAAACGGAATGTCCGGAACGGCCGGCACCAGCCGGATGACGTCGATGGTGCGGCTGCCGAGACGCTCGCTCCGGAGATACGACGCCCGATACCTCTCGGCTGGCCGGTCGAGCAGCCAGGCAAGAAGATTGTAGCCGTATGCGGGACCACCGCTGGGCACTTTGAGGCGAAGAACCTGGCCCGGTACGGTGCTGGGCGTATACACCCAGACATGCTTGCCGTCGATCACGATGGCTTCACCCGGCGGATCGGTGAAGCGCATGGCGAGCTTGGCATTGCCTGCCTGGACCAGGGTACCCTTGCTCTCCGCGCTATCGATCATCGGGTTGTCGATTACCTGCTCGAAGTCCGCCTGAAGGCTCGCGAGCGATCGGTACACCCGCGCCGCCCGGCCGATGACTTCTCCCCCATTCTGAGCCTGGGCCACGGCCGGGCTCGCCAGGGCAAGTAGAATCAGCCAGCGTCTCATCATGCCCTGATCCCCACCGGCTCCGCCACCCGCCGGCCGATGGCTTCCGCGATCAGGCGGATCTCCTTCATCATCCGATCGAACTGCTCCGGGTAGAGGCTCTGCGCGCCATCCGAAAGCGCGCGATCGGGAGTCGGGTGCACCTCGACCAGAAGTCCATCGGCACCGGCCGCAACCGCCGCGCGCGCCATCGGGATGACCATGTCCCGGTGGCCGGTACCGTGGCTGGGGTCCGCCAGAATGGGGAGATGGGAGAGCCCGTGTACCACGGCGATGGCGCTCAGATCAAAGATGTTGCGGGTGGTGGGATCGAAGCCACGCACGCCCCGCTCGCAGAGGATGACGTTGGGGTTCCCTTCGGCGAGAATGTATTCGGCCGAGAGCAGGAGCTCCTGGATGGTGGCGGAGAGACCACGTTTGAGCAGAATTGGTTTCCCGGAGCGGCCGGCCCGCTTCAGCAGCGAATAATTCTGCATGTTCCGGGCGCCGAGCTGGATGATGTCGGCGGTCTCGGCGACGAATTCCATCTCCTCGCCGTCCATCGCCTCGGTGACGATCAGCAGGCCGGTCTCCTCCCGAGCCCGCGCGAGTAACTTGAGTCCGGCACGCCCCAGTCCCTGAAATGAATAGGGCGAGCTGCGCGGCTTGTAGGCGCCCGCGCGAAGTACCGTCGCTCCCGCCTCGCGTACCGCCCATGCAGCATCGAGGATCTGCCGCTCGCTTTCCACCGAGCAGGGGCCCGCCATGACCACGACCTCGTCGCCACCAACGGAGAGACCCCCGGGAAGCCGGACGACGGTGGACTCCGGCTTCCACTCCCGGGACACCTGCTTGTAGGGCTTGGTGACATGGATGATCTCTTGCACACCGGGGAGCGCCGCCAGCCGGGATCCGTCCACCCGGCCGTCGTTGCCCACCAGACCGACCGTGGTGCGCTGCTTGCCAGGCATGGGGCGCGCCTGATACCCCATCTCCTCGATGGTGGCGGTGACCCGCTGGATCTCCTCTTCGGCTGCGCCGTGGCGCATGACGATCAGCATGCTGGTCGGAACTCCGGAGGGTCGAGGGTCGGAAGTCTAGAGTCTAGGGTCTAAGATGCACGCTGCGTGCCACCTGCACGAGGTCATTAGGAGCTCGTCCTGGCCGCAACCACGACCCTAGACCCTCGACTCTTGACCCTTTTCAAACGTGCTCCCGTTCACCCAGCCTGACGCCTACAATCGTAGACACTCCCGGCTCCTGCATGGTGACACCGTACACGGCGTCCGCCGCCTGCATGGTCCGGGGATTGTGAGTAATGACCAGGAACTGGGTATCCGCCTTAAACTCCTCCAGCAGCCGGGTGAACCGGCCGACGTTGGCGTCATCCAGCGGAGCGTCCACCTCGTCCATGAGGCAGAAGGGACTCGGCTTCGTGAGATAGATGCTGAACAGGAGTGAGACGGCGACCAGCGTGCGCTCCCCGGAAGAGAGTAAGTGGATCCGCTGGGTTCGCTTGCCACGCGGGGCTGCGTGGATGTCGATTTCGCTCTCCAGGGGGTCGTCGGGATTGGCCAGCCGAAGCTCGCACTCGCCGCCGCCAAAGAGGGTGTGGAAGACCTTCGAAAAATTGGCCTGCACCGCCGTGAAGGTCTCGAGGAACATGCTCCGGGCGGTTCCGTCGATCTCGCGGATGGCCTGAAGCAGTGACTGCCGCGCGCTGACCAGGTCGTCCCGCTGGGAAGTGAGGAACTCGAGCCGCTTGGACTCCTCGGCGTGCTCCTCCACCGCCAGCGGATTGACCGGCCCGATGGACTCCAGCGCCGCCCCAATTCGCGCCGCCTCCGCCTCCAAGGTCTCGAGGTCCAGATCCAGCAGCACAGCCGTTACCATCAGATGGTCGATCGGCTTGTGCCATTCGGCTTCGACTCTCTCGACGATGGATCGTCGTAACCCCGTGGCCTCGGTCAGGCGTACCTGCAGGGCATGGTTTTCGTCGCCGGCGGCCTCCAGCTCGGCACGGGTGGCGTCCAGGTCCTGCTCCGCGGCCACCAGTGTCGCGTCGGCATTTACCAGGGAGGCTTCGGCCGACGCGCTCGCAACCTCCAGCTCCTGCAGGGCAACCCGGCGCTCGGCTCGAGCCTCGAGCCATTCGGCCTGTTGCGCCGCCACGGATGCGGTATCGGTGTCGAGCTGAGTGAGCTCCTCGATCAATTCCCGAGCGCTGGCTTCGGCCTCGGCCCGGGTGCGTCCCGCCCGCTCGAGCCGTTCGCTCGCGCCGCGCAGACTTCCCGCGACGTGAGCCTCCTGCACTTGCCAGTGGGCGCGCTGCTCCCGGGCATCCTCCTGATTTGCTTCCAGCTCAGCCAGCAGGCTCCGGCAGGTGCCGAGCTCCTCCTCGACCCGGCCGCGATTCAGTTCGCCCTCGACCAGGGCTGCGTCGATCTCCGCCAGCCTTTGCTCCGAATGGGTGACCCGCCCGGTCACCTGCCCCAGCTGGGCATCGGAGTCGGCCGCTTCGCGGGCGAGATTGCCCACCACGCGGACCACGTCGTCACGGGTGGCCTGTGCCTGCCTCTCCGCATCGCGGGCCCGCTCGGCGGCGGCGACGGTTTCCGCCAGGGTCCGCTCCCGCTCCGCCAGCCGCTCGACCGTAAAGCGTAGGGCCTTTTCGGCGTGAGCCAACGATGCCTCGGCCTGGGCCACTTCCTGTACCAGTGCCGCGAGCTCGGCACGGCGGCGAAGCGGGCCCGAGGGGGCGCCGGCGCCGGAGAGAAAGATGGCACCGCTGGCCCGCCGCAGAATCCGGCCCGAGTCGTCCAGAGCCTCCGAGCCGGCCAGGGCCGCACACACCCAGCCGGCCGCCGGCTCCTCGGCACGCAACCGCGGGTCCACCGGCTGGGCTCCGGGAGGAGTGACCGGTCCGGGATCGAGCGGAAGCAACACGAGGGCGCCGGGCTGTTGCTCCGCGTGCCAGGCCTGAATGGCCTTGATCGTGGCATCGTCCCGGACGAGCACGGCATGCATCCAATCGCCCAGCAGCCGCTCTGCCAGCTCGGCGTCCTGCCGACCGGTACTGACAAAATCGCTCAGCGGGCCGAGCACCCCACCTTCGAACCGGTCGCGCGCAGCCAGAAGTGCGGCGGCTCCCGGGGCCAACCCCACGCGGTCTCGCTCCAGCTCCTCCAGCGCCTGCCTGCGCGCCGTCATCTGAGCCAGGGCCTCTTCCGCCTGGCGGCGCTCGGCCCGGTTCATCGCCTCATGCTCGCGGGTTTCCGCCAGGGCATGGCGGGCGTGTTCGGCAGCGGCGGACGCCCGCTTGGTCTCTTGGGTCAGGAAGCCGGCGCGCTCGACCGCCGCGTCGCGGCGCCGCTCGGCGCCGGCCAGCTCCTGCTGGAGACTGGAGCGTCGCACGGCGGCTTGGCCGGCTCGCTCACGCAGCGAGGCCAGCTCACCTTCGAGCGCGGTGCGCTCGCCCTCGAGGGCCTTCAGCGTCTGGGCGCTGGACTGCAGCTCCTGCTCCAGGCGGCGTACCGTGCCTCGTTGTTCGGCCAGGCGGCGGCGCACCTCTTCTTCGGCCTCGGCGCGGCCGCTCAACTCTCTCAGGATGCGCTCGTGCTCTGCGGCGGCACTCTCCCGGTGTTCCGCCGCGGCCGACTGCTCGGTGGTCGCGGTTGCCGCCCGCTGCTCCATCCCGGCCCGCTCCTCGGCGGCACGCAGCCGTCGTGACGCGGAGTTAGCCAGCCGCTCGCCGGCGAGAGCCAGATCGCCATCGAGCTTGCCGAGGTCAACCCGGAGGCCCGCGAGGCGGTGGACCATCTCGGTCCGTTGCGCCTCGGCATTGGCGCGGGCACGGGCGGCCTCGTCCCGGCGAAGGTCGCTTTCAGCAAGTCGCTGGCGCATTGTGGGCAGCAGATCGGCCAGCACCCGAAAGCGCGCCTCCATCCCTGCCGCCTCCTCGGTGAGGCGATCGAGCTGGCGCCGCGCCAGCGTGAGCTGCACCGCAAATTTCTCCTCCGACAGCTTGGCGTGGCGCTCGGCCTTGCCGCGCTGGCGGGCCAGGCTCCGGATCTGGGACTGCACTTCGGCGATCAGATCCTCCACCCGCTGGAGGTCTACGGCGGTCTCCTCCAGCCGACGCTCGGTGCTGTGCTTTCGATCGCGATAGAGCCCGATTCCGGCGGCCTCCTCGAACAGTGATCGCCGCTCCTCGGCCCGGTCGGAGAGCAGGAGGTCGATCATCTTGGCCTCGATCACCACCCCGGCGTCACTCCCCAGCCCGGTACCGCGGAGGAGATCCTGAATGTCCCGCAACCGCACCGGAGATCCGTTGAGGAGATAGTCGCTCTGGCCTGAGCGGGAGAGCCGCCGGGTCACCACCACCTCGCGGTAGGCGATGGGCAGGTCGCCATCGCTGTTATCGAGGAAGAGCGAGACCTCGGTGACGTTGACCGGGCGCCTGGCCGCCGAGCCCTGAAAGATCACGTCCTCCATCTTGCCGCCCCGAAGCAGGCGGGCGGATTGCTCGCCCAGCACCCACCGCACCGAATCGGAAACGTTGGACTTGCCACAGCCGTTGGGCCCGACGATGGCGGTGACGCCCTCCTCGAATGTCAGGGTTACGGTATCCGCAAAGGATTTGAAACCGGAGAGCTCCAGCTTGGTAAGCTTCATGCCGTCGATCCCTGTCGGTGGGGAGGGGGGGAAGCTACTGAGCCGTGGACTTTTCCTGAGCCGTGACGACGAATGAAGGCATGCCGATTTTCCGGCCCGTCGCCTCCGCCTGCTCCCGGGTGGCGTAGGGCCCGAGCACGACCCGGTAAACCTCCTCCGAGCGGCGCGGGGTGAGGACGGAGGCCGGCAGGCCGGCCGCGCTGAGCTTGGCGGACAGCTCATTGGCCCAGGCGGGGTTCTGCGAGCTGCTCACCTGGAGGTAAACCGTCGGCCGGGCCGGCCCGGTGTCCGTAGTGGCGAGAACAGAGTCGGAATCGAAGGGTAGCTCGGTTTCGTGGACCGGCTGCCAGGCAAGCGGGAGCCAGAAGTCAGCCGCTCCACCGGTGATGCGTCCCGACTCGGTGAATCCGGTGGCGGCGAGATCGAGGCCGGCCAGATCAGCTCCCTTCCGGACCAGCAGAGTCTGCGGCGGCGCCACGGCGGGTAGGTCATCGCTCCAGCGAGTGGCAACCGAGCCCACGTACTTCCCAGTCCCCACATCGATCACCCAGGCGGAGTCGCCTTGTTCGGGGCGGACCAGCAGCCACCTCCCGTACATATCGCCCCGCAGGTCGCGAGCCGGTCCAGGAAGCTCGATCTCTTGCAGCTGGGCCCCGTCGACCCGGTCGAGCACCAGCAGCGGCGCGGCGGCGCGGGCAACGTAGAGGCGGTGCCCGGACGGCGAGAACAACACTGCCCGAGCATCACCGGAGATGGGGATGGACCGCGGCTCCGATTTTCGCTGCGGAGCGTAGAGCACCACGGCGGTGTCCGCCGCGACGGCCACGAGATCTCCAAGGAAGGTCGCGGTCACCTGGCCCTTGGGGAGCGGGGTAGAGCTCGGGGCTTGATCCGAGCCCAGGTACTCCAGCTCCGGTCGGTCGCCTCCGAGCCTCGCCACCAGCGCCCCATCCATGGTGCCCTGGAGCTGGGTTGGTTTGCCCTGAAGCTTGGAGCGGAAGCGCACCGGGGTCCGGCGGACGAGCTGGGTCACCGCGCTGCCGGTGTCCACGGCGTACAGCGCTCCGTCGGGCCCCAGTGTGGCGTAGCGGATATTCTCCAGGTAGGTGCGCACCCGGCGGGTATCGAGGTCGAGCGCGACCACATTGCTCTTGCGGTCCAACGCAAACACGAGACCCTGCTCAGGATCCGCGCCGATCGGGCGGTCCATCGCCGGCAGCGGGTCGGCGGGCTTCCAGGCAGCGGAGTCTAGCCCAGGCACACGGTAAAGCCGCGCCACCCCGCCTTCGCGCGGGATCCGGAGCACGCTCACCCCAGGTATGCCCCGGGATGAAGCCGGAGCGGAGTCCGTCGCCAACTCCTGTTTCCGGCCGCAGGCGGACAGGAGGGAAGCGGCCACCAGCAAAGTGGTTGTGGGATTCACGGCTTGGAAGATAGTGGGTAGGCGGGTAAGCGGGTAAGCGGGTAAGTAGAGTCGCAGCGAGCCAGCACACTGTGTCATTCCGAGCGCAGCGAGGAATCGGCCGGGTTAACGCTGCCACCACGATCTCGAACCGACGTCACGGTGGGCGATCCCTCGCTCCGCTCGGGATGACGCGCGAGTGCTGGGCCGCTTACCCGGCCTACCCACCTACCCGCTTACCCGCCTCTAGAATGCCGGCCCCAGACTGAACGTCCACAACCCCTTCACCCCGCGCCGCTCCTGGGGGATGGCGTAGTCCACCCTGGCCACCGCGAAGCCGAACAGATTGGTCCGCACCGAAACCCCGAAGGTCTGGGACGGGGTGCGAACCCGAATCGGATTGTCACCGCTCTGGCGGCTCCATCTGATCGTACTCTGATCGTCCCAGGTGAGGCCGATATCGTAGAAGATGGCGCCCTCGATCGGGGGGAACCCGTCCGGCAGGAATCCGAACTGTGGGGTGAGGATGGGGAATCTCAGCTCCGCACTGGCAACTCCGACCTGGGTCCCGACCAGCCGGTCGAGCTGCGCGCATCCGGTCTGGGTACCGGGGTCGTTGGCGTTCACACACTCATTTCGCCGATAGGAGCCCGAGGTATTGCCCCGAATAAGCTCGGTGCTGCCGCCGAAGATGCGGAACCGGGAGGCATCCCGGCCGAGCCGGCCGAAATACAGAACCCGGGAGGCAAGCAGGATCGGGCCGACGATCCCGTCATAGCGGCGGTAGTCGGCGGTGACCTGGGAGAACTTCCAGTCTCCCAGTGTCTGGGCAAACTCGAGCCGGTAACGCCGCCCGTAGAACGGCGCCGTGTACCCGAACAGGGAGTTGTCGAACACCAGCGCTGTCGAGGGCTGGAGATAGTTGATGCCCGGCCGGTTGTTGGTCTCCAGGGTGGGGTCGTCCGTCGGATTGAGCGTGGCCCGGCTGTACGGCTCCAGAATGCTCAGCAAAGCATCGTCTACGTTGGCCACGCGGAGGCTGCCCTCGATCCGCTGGAACCGGCTGATCGGGTAATAAGCCTGCCCGAAGGCCGACCGCACCACCAGGCGCCGGACATTGGTGACAAAGGTGTTCTCTCCCGGGCCGGGGTCGTCGAACCGGACCTGGCTGGGCTCGAGGAAGTAGTAAGGATCCTGGGAGATTCCGGCGGCCCAGTTGATCCGGTGGCTCAAGTTGGCGTAAGCGGCCAGCACCTGGGCTTCGCTGATGCGGCCGTTAACGTAGCCGGCGAAGATCAACTGATGGTTGCCCAGAATGTCACTCAGGGAGACAGCCGTGCCGCCAAAGAACCCACGGCCGAAGTTGTCCCGGGCGTATCCGATGGACGGCCTGGCGACGTAATCGGGAGAGAAGTGCACCCGATAATTCTTGACCGTAAACTCGCTGGTATCCGGGAGACTGTAGCTGGCCGAGTCCAGCAGCGCGGCAATGGAAACGGGCGGGGCGACGAACGCGGTGTCACCCACGCGGCCGACCTCGCTCGACGAACGGAAGCCCTGAGGAGTACGGTAGATCGAGCCGCCTTCGCCGACCTGGGGGCGAACTTCCTCGGGAACCTGCAAGGACCGGCTGGTGTCCGCCGGGGCCGGGGTGGTGCTGGCGAGCAGGCCGCTGCTGTCCGGGGCCTGCTGCTGGTACGGCTTGCGCTTCAGCGCGCGCGGGTTGGCCAGAGTGTAGACGTCGTACTTCCCCTTCTCGAAGTACACGAACGCCAGACGGTCGGCATCCGGAGCCCAGGAAAGGACGGGAGACAGAGGCGTGATCCCCTGGCTTCCGGTGTAAAAGTCGGTGAGCTGGTAGACCGCCTTCTCCCGCAGCTCGTACAGGTAGATGTTGCTCACCCCGTTGCGGTCGGACACGAAGGCGATGGAGGCGCCGTCGGGGGCCCATTGGGGGCTCACGCTCTTGCTGCGGTCCGTCGGCTCGAGCAGCTCGATGGACTCGGTGTCGAGATCGTAGAGGGCGATGCGCATGTTCCCGACGGCCAGGGTCTGGAAGTTGGTCTCTCCCCCGCGGTCCGTCGCGAACGCAATCGATTTTCCGTCCGGCGACCAGACCGGGTGAAGATCGGCGTACTTGTCCTCGGTGAGCCGCCGCAGTCCACTGCCGTCACGCGCAACGACGAAGAGATCGCTCAACCCGCCGTCGTAGCCGGTGAAGACCAGCTGCTTGCCGTCGGGACTCCAGGACGGTGTCGTGACCCCGCTCAGCTTGAGCTCGATGCGCTTGACCTCCTTGTTGCGGTCCACGTCCACGATGACGATCACGTCGCGCGCGCCTCGCTTGGCGGCAAAGGCGAGGTATTTCCCATCGGGCGACCAGTTGGCCTGGGAGTTGATGAAGCGGTAGGTCTCGTAGTTGCTGCTGATCCCCGACTTCAGGATCCGCCGCTTCACCTCGCCGGTGGTCCCGTTGGCAAGGTACAGGTCGACGAAGTAGAAGTCCTTTTCGCTGAAGTAGGCCACCTGGGAACCGTCGGGCGACAGGGCAGGGGCGAGGTGCAGCGTGCCGTCCGAGCGCTTCTCGGTCAGCAATGCAGAGGCCACCGCGCTTGCCTTGGCCCGGGCGCCGATCTCGGGGAGGTACTTCTTCTGAACGGCATCACGCCACTGGTCGGAGAGCTGGTCCAGCGTCAGGCCGATGGTGCGCCGGAAGGCGCCATCAACGCCGCCGGCGAGCGTGGCCTTGAGGATGGCGCCCACGGCCTCGTCGCCCCACCGCTCGCCGATATAGGACCACAGCGCGTGGCCGAAGCGATAGGGGAAATACTTGTACGGGTCGAGGGTCATCTGCTCGATGGTGGGCAGGGCGCCTTCGAGGGCCGCATCCCGGAGCCACATCGCCGTCTCGGAATTGATCGGGCCGACCGACAGATACTCCGCCATGCCCTCGGCGAACCAGAGCGGAGGGTTGATAGCGATGATAGTTGATAGTCCGCCACCGGCCCGGCCTCGAGACCAGGTGTCGTACTGGAATTGGTGCACCATCTCGTGCTGCAGGACGTGCTCGAACTCCTGGTAGGAGCCGGTGAACGGCATGACCGCGCGATTGCGCTGAAAGTCCGTGACTCCGCCGGTGCCTTCTCCCGGGGCCTGCCCCAAAGCGTTGGTTTGCTGGAAGTCGGACTGCGAGGCGTAGAGGATGATCGGCTTGCGCTCACGGAATTCGTGGTTCAGTACCTTGGACAGCCGGGCGTATCCCCGCTCCGCCATGCGGGCGCCATCCATGGCGGCCACCCGCTCGCGCTCGTAGTAGTAGACGTCGAAGTGCTCGGTCTGAATGACCTTGAAGTCGAACGAGCTGTACTGGACCTTATTCCGTCCGAAGTACTGGGCGGAGAGCAGTCCCGGCGCGAGCAGGAGGAGCAGCAGGGTCGGGGCGGCGCGTCGGAGCATAACTACCTCGATCTAGGAGGAGCTGATCAGCAGCTCGGGTGCATCATACCAGAGACGTTCCAGCTGATAGAACGAGCGGGTCTCCGGGTGAAACAGGTGGATCACGAAATCTACGAAATCGATCAGCACCCAGCGGCCGCCGTTCAACCCTTCTACATGGTGGGTGTGGTGGCCTTGGCGGTTCAGCTTATCCATTACCGATTCCGCGATGCCGCGGACGTGTGCATCCGAGGTGCCGGACGCAATGACGAAGTAATCGGTGGCGTCGTTCAGTCCGCGGAGGTCGAGGACTACCAACTGAGTGCCCTTCAGGTCCTGTATGGCATCCAAGGCCAGGCGAAGCGCCTCAGGGGGCTGCGACGGCACTTGCCGGTCTGAGCGTGCGTCTCGAATCATCCGTCCCGGGGTCTCCCCTGGCCTGGCGGGCTCGTGGCCCCGTCCTCGACCTGATAAAAGATGCCCCAGGCTCCGGGCCCGACGTGCGTACCCAGCACCCCGGTTGCCAGAGTGACGAAGCAATCCTGGGGCTGGTATTTCGCCACCAGCGCGTCTCGTATCCGCTGGGCCGCCTCAGGCGCATCAGCATGAGCTATGCCGAAGCGCATCGCTCGAGGACGGGGAGTGAGTCGCTCATCCAGCAGCGCCAGCACCCGCGCCTCCAAGTTCTCCCGGCCTCTCACCCGCTCGACCGGCACGACGTGACCCTCGCTGTCGAATGAAAGGATCGGCTTCACGTCCAGCATTCCGGCGAGCCACGCCTTTCCGCGTGAGATCCGCCCTGACCGAAGCAGGTTATCGTACTGATCCACGGTCAGAAGCATGCCGGACTGGCCCCGAAGGCGGGTCAATTCCTTTGCGATTCGCTCGCCCGACCACCCCAACTCCGCCAGCTCGGCCCCCCGGAGCGCCAGCATGCCCACGCCCAGTGAGGCCAGGCGGGTGTCCACCAGGTGTATGCCCTGCACCCCGCCGGTGCGGATGGCCGCCTGGGCGGAGGCGAAGGTGCCCGAGAGGTTGGACCCGAGGAGAACCGCCACCACCTCGTCCGCTTCCTGCCGGGCATCCCGAAAAATCTGTATGAACGCCGCGGGTGTGGGCTGCGACGTCGTGGGGAGCTCCACCGTTCCGCGCAGTCGCCGGTAGAACTCCTCCGGCTTGAGCTCCACCCGGTCACGGAAGGTGGAGCTACCGAACATCACCTGCAACGGCACCAGGGCGATCCCGTGCCGGTCGAGCACGGAGTCCGGAAGGTCGGCGGAGCTGTCGGTTACGATGGCCACCGCACGGCGGCTGGTGTGGGCCAGCCGGCGGTGCTGGACCCGCATGTCCTCGGCCTTGGTGCTGTCCACCCGCCCCCAGCGTGACGCATACCTAAAGACGGCATCCGGGGTGTCGGTGTGCACATGGATCTTGAGAATGTCTCCTATAAGGGCCACCACCGTGGAGCCGCCAAACGCGTGCATGGCCGACCGCACCTCGTTGGCCGGTGGGAGATCCTCACCCCGCACCAGGACTTCGGTGCAATACTGAAAGTCACGCTCCGCGGCGACGTCTACCCCGGCGGCCGCGACGAAGGTTTCTCCAGCCGCCTCGTCTATCACCGGGCCGGCCAGGATCGGATCGCCCTGGATATACCGAACCACGCCCTCCAACATCCGCACGAACCCCTTGCCGCCTGCGTCCACCACCCCGGCTTCCTTGAGCACGGCCATCAATTCGGGGGTCCGGGCCAGGGACGCCTCGCCCTCCTCCAGCAGCCGCCGCATGAATCGGCCGAGGTCGGGCGACTCCTGGGCGATCGGCTCAGCGGCGACTGCGGCCTCGCGCGCAACGGTGAGGATGGTGCCCTCGCGAGGGTCGTCCAGCGACTCGTAGAGCCGTTCGGCTCCCAGTCTGATGGCTCGGGCGATGTCGGGGGCGGCAGCGGTGGCCCGGTCCCCCAAGGCCTCGGTGAACCCGAGAAGGAAATGCGCCAGCATCATGCCGGAGTTGCCCCGGGCCCCCAGTACGGCGGCCCGGGCCATGGTGCGAGCGGTCTCCGAAAGTGGAGCGTCGCCGAGCGCTCTGAGAGCGTCGGCGACGGCGCGAAGGGTGAGGCTGAAGTTGGTGCCGGTATCCCCATCGGGTACGGGGAACACGTTGATGCGGTTGATTTCATCGCGGCCGGCAGCCACCCAGTCCGCGGCGGCGAAAACGGAGCGCGCCAATCGGGGGCCATCGACGTACGTGATGCCGACCGTCATGGCCGGCGGGTCACTCCGCGACGACGGAGACGCGCAGCTCGGCATGAACCTCGGGGTGCAGCCGAATGGTGACCGCGTGCTCGCCAACGGTCTTGATCGGGTGCTCGAGCTCGATCCGGCGCTTGTCGACCGTGTGGCCTGCACGAGCCAGGGCGTCGGCCACGTCCTGGGAGGTGATGGAGCCAAACAGCTTGCCTTCCTCGCCGGCCTTGCCGGACAGGCTCAGCGCTACCCCACTCAGCCGGTCGGCGGCCTGCTGCGCCTCGACCTTCTCGGCCTGATCGCGGGAAGCGCGTGCCTTGGTCTCGGCGGCGATGCGCTTCTTGTTGCCCTCGGTGGCTTCGAAAGCCAGGCCCTGGGGGAGCAGGTAGTTTCGGGCATAGCCCGGCTTCACCCGGACCATTTCCCCGGCTCGGCCGAGCGTTTTCACGTCCTCACGCAGGATCACTTCAATCATGGACTTACCCTCGAGTAGCCGACGTCGGCACGAGGCGACGTCGGAAATCTAGCCAGGTGTCGGCCAGGCCGAGCAGTGTCAGCCCCGCCGCTACGAACGGCAAGAGAAACATGGCGATGATGCTGAGCGTTGCGATCACCGGTCCGGATACCCGGCCCGATCCGGCGGAGAACACGGCGAGGCCCCGCACAGCGTACAGAACCGCCCAGACCAACAACAGATTTTCGCCTACGAACGACCACGCGCGGGGCACCGGCAACAAGCAGAGCCCCAGTCCCACTACCCATCCCCACACCAGCTGGTCGCTGAACCGGAAGGCGCTAAAGCGTGAAGGCGGTGGACCAATCGGATGTCGGGCGATCCGGTAGTGCCAGGTCCAGGCGAGCCTGAGGCCGCCGATGCCGGCCAGGATGAAGAGGGCGGGGTAGATCGATCCAATCGCACGCACCGCCGAGGACATCTCGTTGATCATCCGCTCGGTTCCCGGTTGGGATCGCGCGGCCTCGCCCAGCCGGGAGACCAGCTCCCGGTTGTAGGTCCACAGACTCTGCTCCACCGCACGCTGGATCTCGCCCCATTCCAGACCGAGGTGCCACATCCAGATGAACAGCGCCGCTCCCGCAAGGGCAGTGGCGGTCAGCGCCCGGGAGAACCGGGCCGAGGGCCGCCATAGTGTCAAAGCCACGAACATTCCGGCCAACAGGACCGCACCGGCACGAGCGAACTGCGCTGCCAGCCCCCCGGGCTGGTTCAACCAGAGGGCGGACCAGGTAGCTGCTCCTGCGAGCCAGAGCCACTCGCGCCAGGTGCTGGGTCGGCTGAGAAGCAACAACCCGACCAGAGGGCCGAACAACAGCACCGGCGGAGCCAGGAGCAGGTATCCGGCGAGGGCCAGCACAGCCCCCCAACCGGCCCGCGAAGCGTCATGCTGCTGCCCCGCTGCGGCGCTCACCCGCCCGCCCGCCGTGGTCAGCCGCCGAATCCCTTGATGTACGGCAGCAGCGCCAGCATGCGCGCCCGCTTGATGGCGGTGCTGAGCTGGCGTTGATGCCGGGCGCAGGTGCCCGAGAGCCTGCTGGGCAGGATCTTGCCGCGCTCGGTCAGAAAGCGGGACAGGGTGCGCTCGTCCTTGAAATCCACCACCCGCACCCCCGATTCGCAGATGGCACAGGTCTTCTGCGGCCGCCTCATTCGTCGTCCTCCTCGTCACTCTTGCCTGCGGTTACCGGCACTGGCTGGGCCCCCTCGCTGACGACGACGAGGAACCGGAGGACTCCTTCGTCCAGCTTGATCGCCCGCTCGAACTCCGGCAGGGCAGTGGGGTCGGCGTCGAACTTGGCCACGACGTAGTAGCCGGTCTCGTGCTTCTTGACCGGATAGGCAAGCGTCCGCTTGCCCCAGTGGTTCACCTGGGGTGGCTCGATGCCGGGTTGTTGTATCAGAGCGTTGAAGCGCGTGAGGCGCTCATTGATGGCGGCCTCTTCGAGCGCACTGTCGAAGATATAGACCACCTCGTACTGACGGGTCATGACACCTTCCTTCGGTCTGGCGCCGGCAACGACTGGCCGGCTCGGTTGCCCCGGGTCTGGTGTGGACGCCGGGGAGGAGATTTGTAGGGCGGAAGATAGCGGGCTACCCGCTGAAACGAAACAGCATCACATCTCCGTCCTGCACGACGTACTCCTTGCCCTCTGCCCGGGCGACGCCCTGTTCCCGGGCCGGCTTCCAGCCTCCCAGCCGGACGAAGTCGCCGTAGGCCACCGTCTCGGCCCGGATGAAGCCCTTTTCAAAGTCCGAGTGAATCACGCCAGCGGCGGCGGGGGCTTTGTCTCCCCGGTGGACGGTCCAGGCGCGCACTTCTTTCTCGCCGGCGGTGAAGTAGCTCTGGAGGCCCAGCAGGTGGTACGCCGCGTGGGCCAGGCGGTCCAGCCCCGATTCGGTGAGCCCGAGCGAGCCGAGAAACTCGCTCCGGTCTTCGGGGGCCAGCTCCGCCAGCTCGGCCTCTACCTTGGCAGAGAAGGTGACCACCTCCGCGGTCTCCTGATCGCGCTCGAGCGCGGCCCGGAGCTCGTTCACGAACCGGTTTCCCGAGCTGATCTCATCTTCCGGGACGTTGGCGGCGTAGAGGACCGGCTTGGCGGTGAGCAGATTGAAGCTGCGGTAGCTCAGCCGCTTCCTCCTCGGTCGGCTGGACCACCCGGGCCGGCCTGCCGGCGGCGAGCGCACGCTGAACCAATTCCAGGAGCCGGAACTCCAGCTTCGCTTGAGAATCACCCGATCTGGCGGCGCGGCCGGCCTTGTCCAGCCGCTTCTCCACGCTTGCCAGGTCGGCCAGCCCCAGCTCGATGTTGATGATCTCACGATCCCGTGCCGGATCCACCGCCCCAGCGACGTGCTGCACGTCGGGGTCCTCGAAACAGCGCACGACGTGAACGATCGCGTCGACCTCCCGGATGTTGGCCAGGAACTGGTTACCCAGTCCCTCACCCTCGCTGGCCCCTTTCACCAATCCGGCGATGTCGACAAACTCGACCACGGCGGGGACCGTCCGTTCGGGCTTCACGATCTTCGTTAGCGCATCGAGTCGAGGATCGGGAACCTGCACGATCCCGGTGTTGGGCTCGATGGTGGCGAACGGATAGTTCGCCACCAGCGCTTTGGCGGAGGTGAGGGCATTGAAGAGTGTGGATTTGCCTACGTTGGGGAGTCCCACAATTCCTAGCCGGAGCATAGATCTCTGCTTTTTGAATCACGGACACAGGAAAGACAACGAAAACACAAAAACAAACAACCTTGCTGTGTTCCGTGCCTTCGTCTTCTTTTCGTGCTTCCGTGATTGCAGTTACTTGTTTAGCGATTGAACTGATTCATTGCCTTCTCAATGCCGTGCTCGAGCCAGGACTCAACCGCCTCGCTCATGGGATCGAGCAGGGCAGTGATCTCACCGCGCTCGTCCGCACTGAACTCATCCAACACGAAGTCCGCCAGGTCGTCGATGCCGGTCGGGGCGGGGCCGACCCCGATGCGCAGCCGGGCATAATCCTGACGCTGAAGAACACCCTCGATGCTCTTGAGGCCATTATGTCCCCCGGCTGAACCGGCTCCGCGCAAGCGGAAGCGCCCGACCGGAAGGGCCACGTCGTCCACCAGAATGAGCAGATGTTGGCTGGGGTCGAAGCCGGCGAGGGTGCGGAGGGGGGAGATGGCCGCTCCGCTTCTATTCATATACGTCTGGGGCTTGAGAACCCTGACCGGCAATCCCTGCCAGGTTCCCTGGGTTTCGCGGGCGCGTTCCCCCCGACGGAATTGAGCCAGTTTCCAGCGAGCGGCCAAGCGATCGGCGAGGCGGAACCCGGCGTTGTGCCGGGTGTCCTCGTACTCCGGGCCGGGGTTTCCCAGCCCCACGATCGTGTGCAGAGCTTAGGCCTTCGACTCGGCTTCGCCCTCGTCCTCGCCCTCAGGCTTCGGCTTCCGGATGAGCTCGGGCTCAACCGGGGCCGCGATCTCCTCGACCACCGCCGGCGCCTCTTCAGCCCGTGGCGCCACCACGGTGCACACCGGGGTATCGGGTTCGTTGAGGATCTCGGCCTTCTCGATCCTGATGTCGCGGACGAACAGCGAATGGCCGATCGTCAGATTGGTGACGTCCAGCTCCACATGCTCCGGGATGTCGGCCGGCAGGACCTCGATCTCCAGCTCGCGCAGGGAATGGTCCAGCACCCCTCCGAAATTCCGAACCCCATCCGGAATGCCGATCAGGTGCACGGGCACGGACAGGGTGACCTTCTCGTCGGCCCGCACCTCGTAGAGGTCGAGATGCAGGATCTCAGCGGGACGGACGGAGTCGCGCTGGATCTCGCGGATGAGGGCCTTGACCGCCGGCCTCCCGTCGACCACGACGTCCAGCACCGTGGTGCCTGCGCTGATACCCACCAGCATCTTGTTCAGGGCAGCCGTATCGATGGCCAGCGCCTCGGGCGTGCGATTATGACCGTAGATGACGCCGGGAACCTTTCCCTCCCGGCGGAGACTGCGGGCGGCGCCTTTTCCGGTGGTAGAGCGGATTGCCGCCTGGAGGTTTGCTTGCTGGGCCATGGGTTTTCTCGCTATGGGCTATGGGCTATGCGCTATAGGTCATTGGCTGTTGGCCATCGGCCAGGGGCCTTCCTGACATCGGAATAGCCAATAGCTCATGGCCCATAGCCTTCTTCAATCAAACAACGAACTCACCGACTGGTCGCTGTGAGTGTAGCCGATTGCCTTGGCCAGCAGCCCGGCAATCGAAAGCACCTTCAGCCGATCGAAGCGCCGCTCGGGCGGAATGGCGATCGTGTTGGTGACTGCCACTTCTTTCACCCCTGACGCCATCAGCCGGTCCACCGCCGGTCCGGACAGCAGGGCGTGGGTCGCGCAGCAGTACACGTCCTCCGCTCCCAGCCGCTTCAGCGCAGTGACCGCCTCCGCCATCGTGCCCGCGGTATCGATCATGTCGTCCGGGATGATGCAGTCCTTCCCGGTCACCTCACCGACCACGTTGAGCACCTCGGCGATGTTGGCCGACGGCCGCCGCTTGTCGATGATCGCCAGCGAGGCGTTGAGCCGCTTGGCAAAGCCGCGGGCCATCTTGGCCGAGCCCACGTCCGGGGCCACGATGACGAGGTCGCGCAACGACTTCTGCCGGTAATGGTTGACGAACACCGGGGCGGCATAGAGGTGATCGACCGGCAGGTCGAAGAACCCCTGGAGCTGGTGCTGATGGAAGTCCATCGCCAGCACCCGGTCCGCCCCCGCCATGGACACCATGTTCGCCATCAGCTTGGCGCTGATTGCCACCCGCGGCTGGTCTTTCCGGTCCTGCCGGGCATACCCGAAGTAGGGTATGACCGACGTCACCCGCGCCGCGCTGGCCCGCTTGGCGGCATCCATGAGGAGCAGCAGCTCCATCATGTTCTCGGCCGGCGGGTTCGTCGGCTGAATGATGTAGACGTCCCGGCCGCGAACGTTCTCGTCGATCTTGACGAAGATCTCGCCGTCGGCGAAGCGCCGGAGTGTGACCTGGCAGAGAGGCTGCCCGAGATGGGCGGCCACCTCTTCGGCGAGGGGGCGGTTGGCCGACCCGCTCAGGAGCAGCATCTGGCTGCGCGACAGCGACAGGTCCGTCATGGTTGCAGCCCGCAAACCTAGCCCGCCCAAGGGGCTTCAGTCAACCGGCGCTCCCGGCCTCTTTTAGCCCGTGAGCGGCCCCTTGCCCCTGATGCGGTCTGACACACGCCGCCGGTGGGGTATGGGCCGCCCGCCACAGTTGTGGGCCCGCCGCACCGTTAGATTGTTTTCTCGATTCAGCGGTCTAGGTCTATATGGCATCAGTCGTTGGACACTTGGCGTATTAGAGTATCGCGAGCCAACGCCGACTGGCACGGCTCTGGCGCATGCGCCCCGTTGAGGACGCGCCACCACTTTCGCCAGTTCCCGTGGGCATACCGTCACTTCTGTCTGGAAGACTTCTATGAAATCAATCCGTTTTCTTGCTGTGGCAGTTGCGGCTCTGGCCGCGGCGTCGGCGTGCGGCGATGGTGGTGGTACCCCCCCGCCGGACAACGAGCCGCCCGTGGCGGGCTTTTCCGAGGTCTGCACCCAGCTGAGCTGCGTGTTTACCGACGCGAGCACCGATCCGGATGGCAACACGACGATCGCCTCACGTAGCTGGTCCTTCGGCGACGGTAATACCAACACGGTCGATGCCAGCCCGACACACGTCTATACCACCGCAGGCACCAAGACTGTTGTGCTCACGGTGACAGACGTTGCCGGTGCTACGGATGACTTCTCCAAGGATGTAGTCGTAACCGCGGGCCCCCCGGGCAACGCCGCGCCGACGGCCGCGTTTACCTACCTCTGCAGCTCGCTCGACTGCAGCTTCACTGACGGAAGCAGCGACACCGACGGCAGCATCGACGTCTACGCCTGGGAGTTCGGCGACGGGGGCAGCTCGGACCAGCAGAGTCCCAACCATACCTACGTGGCGACTCAGACCAGTCCCTTCACGGTGAAGCTGACGGTCACCGACGACGACGGCGCCACCAACTCGGTCACTCAGGTGGTGACGGTAACGCCGCCGGCCGCTGGCCAGTGCGATAACGGCTCCGGCACCCTGGTGAGCTGCGGTCTGGACGTGACCGAGAGGTCGCACATCACGGTGACCCTGCTCAGCAATAACTGCACGGCGAGAGGAAATGCCTTGACCTTCACCGTGCCGTCGCAGGGATTCTCGCAAAAGATCTTCAGCAGTGGCTGCACGCTGGTTGCGCCTGCGGGTCCCTTCGATGTTAAGGGCGCCAACGGCACCTTCGATGCTGGCACCGAGTTGCAGGTGCAGATCACCTCGGGATCGACCGATCCGGAGAGGGTGCCCCCGCAGCTCCGAATCACTGGGTCGTTCCCCACCTGGCACCTGGAGTTTGACGACGGTGAGGATCCGAACACGCTGGGCGAGCCCGACTTCAACGACCTGGTGCTGGATGTAAATGCCACGGTCGTGCCGTAACTCGATCGAGAAAACCAAGACGGGATTCCGCCGGAGGATTTCCTCCGGCGGTAGGACGAGGAAGGTAGCAGCCACACCGTAGGGCAAGCCTAACAAACCGAAGTGCAGCCAGCCCGCCGGAGGGGGTCCTCCGGCGGGCATGACCCAAGTCCGCGCCGATTCCCGGCGTGCAGTAGCCCACCCACCCCCTGAGGCGTACGATGAGAACGATGCGTTGGCTCGCAGTAGCACTGATAGGAGCGGGCCTGATGACGGCCTGTAAGGACTCGAAGGGCCCCGATCAATCCGGTGGCCCGAGCAACCTGGCGCCGGACGCAAAGTTCTCCTTCGACTGCGCCGCCCTGCGCTGCGATTTCCACGATAGCAGCAGCGATGACGTAGGAATCGCCGGCTGGAGCTGGACGTTCGGCGATGCGGCCGAATCAAACGAGCAGAGCCCGGTACACAAATACGGTAGCGCCGGCCCCTATACGGTGAGCCTGACGGTCACCGATGAGGAAGGGGAGACATCTATTCAGACCAAGCAAGTCCTGGCAACCGATCCGCTGGTGACCTCGCTCACCTGCGAGAATGCCTCGGCTCCGGGCGGCTTCGTCCAGTGTACTCTCCGGCTGGAGGAAGAGGCTGGCTTCGAGGTGGTGCTGAACAGCTCGAGCTGTACCGCCCACGGCAACATCTTCCGGGTCACAACGCCGGTGCAAGGCGTCCTGACCAACGACGGCTGCTACGAGCAGGATGGCAAGACGCTGACCTTCGCCGGGCCGTTCCCGGCCGGAACCGAGATCAGCGCCGAAGTGGAGGCTCCCGTGCTCCAGGACGCTCCCCGGCTGCGCGTGTCCGGCAGTTATCCGGTGTGGACCCTCACTTTCGAGGATGGCGAGGACGAAGACTTCAACGACCTGGTAATGACCCTTCGGGCGTTGCCCTAGACTGCACTGCGTGAACGTACTGGCCCCGGCGTCGCCAGCGACCAATCTGGCACACCGGGGCTGTTTGTTGGTTGGCATCGCTCTCAATGGGGGATTTGTGCGCCGAGGCCTGCTCCTCTCCTTCTCCGTCCTTTTCGGGTGCTCAGGCCCGGAGGCCCGATCCGACACGGAATCCCCGCCGGCACCGCCGGTCATCAGTGGCGCCACAACTGAAGGCGACACCATCGCCGCCTTCAGGGCAGCGGACCCGGATAGCGCTGCTGAGCAGCCGGCGGTGGTCTTCCAATGTGAAGGAGGGAGGCTCGGCGCCTACGTGGTGACGACCGTATCGGGGCAAGGGGACGAGCTCGTGGAGCAAATGGTGCCCATCAGCCTCGACTCGGCGCCTGGCTGCTGACAGCGGCCGGGGTAGCGAGGCTACCCTCTCAGCAGGCGATTGCGTTCCTTTTTCGTCGGTTTCCGCCCGTGCTTGGCCTCGAAGGCTTCTATGGCTGCGTTCAGCTCCCGCCGCTGCTCGTTGATGGCCTGCCCCCGGGCGTCTTTCGGGAGGGTGGACGGTTGCTCGTCCGGGCCAGAGGGCGACCACGGCGTCGGTGGATCGTAAACCATGTCGGTCTCTCCTCCTTCCAAGTGGCACCAGCTCAATCCCCGATGTGGAGGACTGGGAGTCTCGTTCCTCTAAATCAACGTGAGCCCTGGACCCGGCACCAGACTCGTGCAGGAAGCCGGCGCCGATAGCTTGACCGCTGCTTGACCCATGGACCCGATCCTGAGGCAACGCTTTCAGGAAAGGGCCCATGTGGACGCAACATCTTCCCGGTCGACGATCTCGAAGGGCGCGCCGTTGTCGCCGACTCGCCTCGATCGCTTTGGTCGCCCTCGCATCGGCGACGACCCAATGCTCCGATCCGTCCGGGCCGTCCTACCCGGATGCTCCGGAGCCGGCCGCGTCCCCTGACCTGGCGTCCTCACCCTCCTTCATTTTGGTAGGGGCGGGGGACATTGCCTCCTGCGTCGGGGGAGGTGACGAAAAAACGGCTCCCCTGGTCGAGAATATCCTGAAGGCCGATCCCACCGCGACCGCCTTTGTCGCCGGCGACAACGCGTATGAGGACGGGTCGGCCGCTGAGTACCGGGACTGCTATGGCCCTAGCTGGGGCCGATTCAAGGCCAGAACCAGGCCCTCACTGGGCAACCACGAGTACGACGGGGTGGAGCGTGCCAAGCCCTCGTTCGATTACTTCGGCGATGCCCTGTGGGGAAACAGCCGGGCCCGGGGCGGATACTACAGCTTCGATCTGGGCGACTCCTGGCATGTCATCGTCCTGAACAGCAACCCCGATTTTGTTCCCGGCATCATCGGATCTCCCCAGGAGAGGTGGCTTCGGGAGGACCTGGCGGCCAACAGCAAGCCGTGCATCGCGGCGATCTGGCACCATCCCCGGTTCTTCTCCTCCAGCGATGCGGCGTCCAGCCTCCAGCGCGGGTGGGTCAAGCCGTTCTGGCAGGCCTTGTATGCGGCCGGGGCCGATCTGGTGTTGAACGGTCACGCCCACAACTACGAGCGGTTCTTGCCCCAAACTCCCGATGGAGTGCCTGATCCGGAAAAAGGGATCCGCCAGTTCATCGTCGGTACCGGCGGCAAGAGTGTGGGTTCCGTCGCCAAGGTTCACCCCAACAGCCAGCTGAGAGAAGGGAAGACCTTCGGCGTGTTGAAGCTCACTCTGAGCCCGGGCAGCTATGCCTGGCAGTTCATTCCGGAGGCCGGCAAGACTTTCACCGATGTGGGCAGCGGCAACTGCCACCACTCCAGCACTCTGCCGGCGTCGTCACCGCCGCCTGCTGCGAACGTCCTGCCTTCAGCCTATTTCGGGAGCGCCTGCACCAAGTTGAGCTGCAGCTTCACGGATCGCAGCAAGGACAGCGATGGAACCATCGTGGCGTGGAAGTGGGGCTTTGCCGATGGAACCAGTTCGGCTACTCGGAATCCAACCCACATCTATCGGGCTGGCGGCACCTACAAGGTGCGCCTCACCGTCACCGATAACCGGGGTGCGACCGGCACCATCACCCACAGCGTGACCCTGGTGCCATAGCGCGGAGAACAATCATCAGAGCCTGCGGCGGCGGTGCTGGAACCTATTGCCGGGGAAGCGGTTACACGTGAGTGGCCCGGCGGCCCCCTTGGCCGCATTGTCGAGCCAGCTCCGACGCTGGACAGAGAATCCGATTGCATTCGGGTGCAGGGGACTCCAATTTTAGGGTGTCTCTCCTGACAGGGTGTCCTCCCGGCCGTACCATGCCTCAAACCCTCAGCTGTCTCTCCTGCGGCGGCGACCTCAGCCCCGAGGACCGCTTCTGCGCTCAATGCGGGGCCGAGTTCCGCTCGTGCGCGGCCTGTGGGGAGCACCTCCTTGAGGCCGATCACTCCTGCCCGAAGTGCGGTGCTTCAGCCATTCCCGACCCCCAGTCTGTCACGGGTCCCTACCCGGATGACGACCCCGAGTCACCCTGGGCGGAAGTGGTCGTGCGGCTGAGACGGGCAACCCTGGGAGAATTCGAGATCGGACGCGAGCTGGGGCGGGGCGGAATGGCGGCGGTCTTCCTGGCGCATGAGATCTCGCTGGATCGCAAGGTTGCCATCAAGGTCATGTCGCCCGGTCTGCTCATGGGCGAGGGAATGATCGAGCGGTTCAAGCGCGAGGCGATCACCATCGCCCACCTCAACCACCCCAATATTGTTGCGGTCTACTCGGTCCGGGCGGCGCAGGGTCTGCACTTCTTCGTCATGCGGGCCATCCACGGCCATTCACTGGAGCGGGTGATTCACCAGGCAGGCAAGCTGCCGATTCCGATTGTGCTCTCGATCCTGGCTCAGGTCGGCTCCGCCCTCGCCTATGCCCACCGGTTTCGAGTGGTCCATCGAGACATCAAGCCGGCGAATATCCTGATCGATGACGAGGGCAACGCCGTCGTCACCGACTTTGGCATTGCCAAGGCGGCCGAATCGCCGAGTCACACGCATACCGGCGCTCTGGTGGGGACTCCCGCCTACATGAGCCCCGAACAATGCAACAGCGAAGAGGTGTCCGGGGCCACCGACCAATACGCCCTGGGGGTGGTGGCTTATGAGATGTTGACCGGAGTGCCGCCTTTCAGCGGTTCGACCTACACCGTGATTCAGGCGCATATCGATCGGCCTCCCGCCCCGATCGCAGCGCAGGTGGCAGATTGCCCGCCCGAGCTGGAGGAAGCAATCCTCCGGATGCTGGCAAAGAATCCCGCCGATCGTTTTCCAGGCATCGCCCAGGCGGTGGCTGCCCTCGGCGCCGTCCCGCTGATGGAGAACGATCCGCTGCGGGCGACGCTGAGCCAGCTCGCCACCACCGGCCTGCACTCGACCTTATCGCTCGAGCCAACTCCCACCAGCCCTATCCCCCATACGCGACGGTCTCAGGCCCAGTCTGATACGCCTCCCGGCATGGTCCGAGCGATCACCATTCTCCCGCCACCACCTGCACTGGAGGTGGGGGACAGCTTCGTGTTGGTGGCCAGGGTTCTTGAGGGGGACGCCGCACGGCTGCCCCGGCGGCCACTGGAATGGAGCAGCGATAGCCCTGAGGTTCTCCGGATCAGCGCCACGAAGGCTCTGGCCACCGCTGTTGCCCCTGGCTCGGCGGTGATCACTGCCGCCTGCGAAGGAAGAATGGACCGGCTCCGGGTTGACGTCGCACCCGCTCGAGCGGATACAATCGCTATTCGACTCCCCGACAAGCAGGTCAGAGTGCACGAGGAGGTCCAGCTCCAGGCTACGGCGAGAGACAAGCGGGGGCAACTGGTCTCGCGCCCGATCATATGGAGCTCCGCGGACGACTCGGTCGCGACGGTAGGCGTGGCCGGACTGCTCACCCCGCGATCCGAGGGGTCGACCCTGATCACGGCTCAGCTCGACGAAGCTCGAACCAGCGTGACGGTCACGGTACACCCCGCGGAGGTTGCGGCGCTGCACATTTCGCCACCGCCAGCGCAAGTCGCCGCGGGTGATTCGTTCGTTCTCACCGCCACGGCGCTGGACCGTTCAGGCAGTCCGCTTTCCGACCGGACCGTCGTGTGGAAGGTGAGCGAGGTCAACGTGGCCATAGTCACGGTCAGCGGTTGGGTGATGACCCTCCACCCGGGAGTGGTAGTGCTCACCGCCACGTGTGAGGCGGCCAGTGCCTCGGTCACTCTCAACGTCGTGGAACGATCGCTGGCAAAGGCCCCTACCGAACCTCGCGCTGCATCGGCTCGCCGGGCCTCGTCCGGCGCCACCGCCGCCTGGGACCTCGAGCCACGCGCAGAACGCCTGGCCCCCCGCCGCCGATCGTCCCCTTCCAGACGGGGCCCGCTCGTGATAGCAGGAGGAGCGTTGCTCCTCGCTGGAGGATTTTGGTGGGCAGGTGCGGACCGAGAGCTTCCTGATGCCAAGGTCTCCGGGACCACGGCCGCTATCCAGGATTCCGTGTCGGGCGATGTCTATCGGCCGGCCTCTGGCGCAACGGAGCCTGCGGTGGATAGCGGATCCGCCGCGCAGGTGATGGCGACCGGCGGAGAGTCAAAGGACAGTGCGACGATTTCAGTGCCAGGAGCCTCCGCCGATTCGAAGGCGCCCCAAGCCGCCTTACGCGTCCCGGCCTCGATCACTATCGCTCCGCAGGGCACGGTGCGGGTGGGCGACACCTCCACTATCGCGGCGGCTGTGCTCGACCAGAAGGGAGCTGCCATTCGCGCGGCGCGGATCACCTGGAGCTCGAGCCTGCCACCGGTCGTGGCGGTCGATGCTCGGACCGGACGGCTGCGGGCGCTTGATTCGGGTACCGTGCTCATTTCGGCTCGAGCCGGCACTCAATCGGCAACCGTCGCGCTGCACGTTCTCCCAGCGGCGGTAGCCACCCTGAGCGTTGAGGGTGGCAGGCCGCTGAAGGTGGGGGACACCCTCGGCCTCAGGGCAGAGATCAGAGATAAACATGGCCGGGGGATCGGGGATCGTCCGGTGACCTGGGCGACCAGTGATACATCAATTGCGGTCGTGGAGGCGACGTCGGGCATCGTTCACGCTCAAGGACCCGGGTCGTCTGAAATCACCGCCACTTCAGAGGGGGTGTCGGGCCGAGTGAGGATCACCGTGCTCCCCAGGCCCAGAACCGGGCGGGCCGAGGTGGCCCAAGCGGAAGCGGGCGCTGCTCCCCCTTTGGACACCTCGGCTGTCCAGCAGCAGCGTGCGCTGGAAGAGATCGGGGCGGCGGTGGATCGGTGCTACGGCGCGATTCAGCGGAAGGATGTGGTCCAGCTGGCTGAGATGTATAACCCAGTCACCAGGTCGGACCGCGATAACCTCAAGAAGCTGAGCCGCATTCTTCGAACCGACGAGTGGGATGCTGCCGTGGATCGGCGGGTCGACACTCCTCAGCAGATCGGGCCGGCCAGCGCGACAACAGAGTTCAGTTTCCACCTCACCTGGAAGGACGCATTCGGCGGCCGGGTCAACAGCCGGCCAGTCTTTCGGGTCGAGTACGCGCGCCGGGACAATCAGTGGCACATGACGAGCTGCCGGATCGTCGGCTCGCCAAAGCTTTAACCGCGGCTGTCACCCGCCCAGCCCGATCGCCACCCCCAAACGGACGATGATATTCGACCCGGAACTGGGCTCCACCGGTACCGCCGTGCCGCTCAACCTGTCCCTCAGCGTGCCTCTTCCCAGCCGGTTGTATCCGTAGGTCGCTCCCAGATCCAAATTGACCTGGGAGCCGACCCGGTACAGCAGTCCCCCTCCGCCGTTGATTTGAATGAAATTGGAAGAGAGGGACAGGTCCCCACCCGAGAATCCGACCTTGAGGAGTGAGAAACGGGTCGACACATAGGGGGCAACCACGTTGCTGCCGGTGCGAATGCGATAGCGGGGCTCGATAAATCCGCCATACAGCCGCGCGTTTTCATCCCGAACCTCGAGGCCGTGCGTGGTGTATTGAAACCCGGCACCGACCGAGAGGGCACCCGGCGTGTAGCGGATCTGCGCTTCCCCTCCAATGCCGTCCTGCAGCCCATTGAAGACGTTGCCGAAGACCCCGTTGAAGAGAGCCGAAGCCTGAAGCGAGATCGGCTGTGCCGACTGTGCCTCTACGGTACTGCACAGTGCTCCGGCCAGCGTGGCCTGGATCAGGAGCAGTCGGGCACTCGGCATGGGCGACTCCGGTCCGCTAGAGAAAACGTTGGATCACCTTGGTAAGCTGCCGGGCTTTGCCGGTGGTGGTGGCGCTCTTTCCAGCTGACCATTACTGCGCAGTCCCTCGACCGAGCCGCTGCCCGGTGTGACCGTGAAATGGAACTCGACCGGTGAGCCTTCCAGGCCGGTGCTGGAAGCCCGGACGCAGAAGTTGCCCGCTACCGTTCCCGTTGACTGCGCCGCGCTGGATAAGCCGTTCTCGTCGGTCGCCTGTTCCAATTCGCCCCGACCGTCGCAGGTCCGCCACTGGACCGTAACTCCCCCGACACCGTTGTCATACCGGTCGGTTACCTGAACCACCAGGAGATCGGAGAGGATGGAGTTGACCGGTGCCGTTTGACCGTCCCCCGAGACCGATCGCAACCTGGTCGGCACGTCTGGCAGAGCGTTCACAAAGGCGGCAGGGGTGGAAATGCCTCCCGGCAGCGGGAAATCGACGAACTGCTGGCCCGCCACTGTGCCGAGGGTCCATGACTGCAGCTGCAGGATTCCGGAGGCATCGCTTACCGGGCTGGCAGGCTCCACCGAGCCGCCGGGTGAGACCGACAGCTCCACCGTAACATCGGCAACAGGCTGGTTGCTGGCGTCGGTGAACTGCCACGAGGCCGGGGTGGAGAGTCGACTGCCTACCACCGCGGGTCCCGAAGGAGTGGTGAGGCGCACGACGTCGACGACGTTGGGCAGGGTGACCTGGCCGGATATGATCTCGAATGCGGGACTGGTGCTGGTGAAGCGCAGCGTGTAGGGGCCGGGAGGTCCGATGATCGAGAGATCGGCGAACGTGGCCCTACCGTCGGAGCCGGTGGTCGCCGCGGTCTGACCTCCGAGCGCCCCCGCCCCGGTGGCGATGGACGCGGCTAACGGTACGCCGGCCAGGCCGACCGGGTTGCCGCTGGCGTCCTGCAGCTGAATGGACGGCATCTGACCCAGCGGCACCCGGCTTCGAGCGGTAGGCAAGGGTGCCACCACAAGGGCGAGCTGCGCCGGTGGTCCCGCCGTGAGGGAGATCGGGGCAGAAGTAACGCCGGCCAACTCGGGCGCGCTGAAGGAGAGAGTATAGTCGCCGACCCGGCCGCTGAGTGAGAGACCACTGAAGCTGGCCATGCCGGAGGCACCGGTCACGGCGGTGGCGCTCGCAAGGCTTCCCGACGGTCCCGAGGATACCGTCGCGGTGACCAGCACGCCGGGCTGAGCTGCGGGATTTCCGAGCTGGTCCACAACCTGTATCACCGGCTGGCCGGCGAACGGGGCGCCACTCGCCGCTGGCGAGGATGGTTGGAGCGTAATAGCCAGACGGCCGGCGGCCCCTGCCTTCGCGCCGGCGGTAAAAACCACGGGGCTGATGTTGGAAGTCTCGACCTGGGCTCTGAGGGAGTACTGGCCGTTGGCCGTGCCAAGGGTCCAGCTCGTTACGCGGGCGACGCCGTCACCGTCAGTGGAAGCGATTTCAGGGGACACCGAGGCGCCGCGATCAGGGACAAATCTGACCTCGACCCCCGGCACCGGGTTACCGGCTCGGTCCTTGACCGTGACCGATGGAGCGGGCGCAACCGGGGAGTTTACTATGGCTTCATAGAGGACCGGTGGGTTCGCGGTGACCTCCGAGGGGGCACCCGCGCCGATCTGAATGCTCCCGGAGGTGACTTCCAATGCCGGCTCCGCCACCGTGAAACGCAGGGTTCGCGGGCCGGTGGTTCCCACCACCGTCAGATTGGTGTAGGTGGCCCGGCCAGAGGCGTCGGTGGAAACAGTGGTGACACCGCCCAGGGTGCCGCTGCCTGAGATCATCGAGGCCAGAACATCGACCCCCGGCACCGGAATGAGGTCTGCATCGAGAACCTCGATCACCGGTTGGCGCGCGAACGGAATGTCGTTCTGGGCGGCATCGGAGGGTGCGACGCGGAGAATCAACCTGGCCGGCGGCGGCTTGACTGCCAGCGCCGAGAATGTGAGCGGCGATCCAGCGAGTGGCTGCCCGGAGGAGGTGGTGGCGGTGGCCTGCACCCCATTGGGCCCCGGGTCAGGCCCGAGAGTCCATTCTACCCGGGCCACTCCCTGGTTGTCGGAACGAACCCGGAGCTCGGAGAGGCTGCCGTTTCCCTGAGCGATGGCAAAGCTCACCTCCACGTCCGCCGTTGGGCGCTCGTCGTCGTCGGTTACGATGACCTCCAGCGGCGAGGCCAGCTTCCGCCCCGGGCCTCCGGTCTGGCCCCCTCCACCACCGGCCTTCAGGCTGGCCGGCTGTCCCTGATTCGGAGGGGTGATGCAGAATGGGCCCCCGCAGCCCAAGTCCTCTCCGCCGGCACAGGCAGGCACCAGCACCACCAACACGAGTACTGCGAGGCGCCCGAGGAGCTGTAAGGCACCGAGGTGAGCGAAGCTTCTGCCCATAGGCGTCTCTCGTTGTGCAACACTAATCCCTAGACCCGCTTGGATGCTGCCGTAGACCCGCTTGGATGCTGCCCGTCTATCCGGTGACTGGGGAGTCGTCCAATGAGAGGAGAATTGGGGCAGGGGACGCGGGTTCCTCTAGTATCCCTCCGGCTGTCCCCCTGTCAAGCAGGGCTACGGGACAGTCTCCTCGGCTTCCCACCCGCTCTCCGCCCGTCACGATGATCTGCAGCTGGCGCGGGACATTTTTCACCTTGCCCGTCCCCATGCTGGTTCGGGTTCGAGCGAGCGATGCTCTCTTCCTCCATTAGAAGCTCGTAGAAGCTCGCTTGTCGTAGTTGCCCCGGGCTCCGGTTCCAGGGTCGGAGTCGGGCAGCTCCTGCGGCCGTTCCGATGGACCCGGCTGCTGGAGGGGCCAGACTGTTCCCCGGGAGCTTGGCTGGTGGGGGTCAAGCGAGGGTCAAGACAGGCACGAACCTTGTGTTGACTAGCGCTGCACCGCACCCTACGCTAAGTCAGCCGCAACGATCCAAGACGACCTTGACGAGACGCTGCAGCCCATGAAATCGCTCGTGCTGGCGTTGATCGCGCTGGGATTAATGGAATGGTATATAAGGCGGAAGTGAGGCTCTGAGTGGCGATCCAGCTTCTGGGACCTAACTGGAGCACAAAGTCGTAAGTTCGATTGGCCCTGGTGGATTCGAACCACCATTAACGGATCCAAAGTCCGCTGTCCTGCCATTGGACGAAGGGCCAGCGCGCCGGGTTGACTGCCGGAGGTCTGAAGCTAAACAATCTACTGACCAGGACCTAGGGCACTCCCAGCCGCCCTTGCTAGGCCCCTTCAAGCGCCCATACCTTTTGAATGTGCCCCCCGATGAGGTGCCACCACCCTTGATTCCAGGACCGATGCCGCGTTCAGCCCCCACCTCAAACTCCAATGCGCCTATTCCGGCGCCACTCCCTTAGCTTTCCGCCCCATGACTGAGACCACGCTCCCCACGCGCCAAGCCTGGTACCTGGCATTCGGGGAGGTTGCTCCCGGCTTCTTCTGGATCACCGATCTGGAGGGCCAGATCCTGTATGCCAACCGGACTTGGGAGTTGTTTACCGGGTCCAGTCTGGAGCAGCTCAACGCGGGCGGCTGGGGGCAGTTCAACCACCCTGACGAAGTGGCAGAGGTGCAGCAGAGGTGGGGCCGGGCCGTTGAGCTGGAGCAGGCCTTCGAGATGGAGCTCCGCTACCGGCGGCACGACGGGGAGTACCGCTGGATGCTGGCCCGCGTTGTCCCCCTGAGAGGTCCTGACGGACTGCTGCAGCATTGGGTGGGAACCTCGGTAGATATCCACGATCTCAAGCAGGCCGGTGAGGAGATCCGTCGGCGGGAGCAGGAGCTCGCCGACTTCTTCGAGAATGCCGCGGTTCCCATGCATTGGGTCGCGGCCGACGGGACCATCATCAGGGTCAACCAGGCCGAGCTCGATCTCATGGGCTACGACCGCGACGAATACCAGGGCAAAAACATCGTCGACTTTCACCTCGACAGGGATGTGATCGACGACATCCTGCAGCGGCTTATCACGGGGGAGGTGCTGCACGACTTCCCGGCCAGGCTCCGGACGAAGAACGGCTCCACCATGCACGTTCTGATCGATTCCAGCGGCTACTTCGAGGACGGCAAGTTCGTGCATACCCGGTGCTTCACCCGGGACGTTACCGCCCATCAAGTCGCGGAGCAGGCAGTGGCCCGGCTGGCGGCTATCGTGGCGTCGTCCGGCGACGCCATCGTGGGCAAGACGCTGGAAGGCGTCGTGACCAGCTGGAACACCGCCTCCGAGCGAATTTTCGGGTATAGCGAAGCCGAAATGGTGGGTCAATCCATCTTCACGCTCATCCCGCCGGAGCTCCACGACTCCGAGCGAGAGCTGCTGGAGCGGATTGCGCGGGGAGAGCGGGTCGAGTTCGGCGAAACCGAACGGATCCGGAAGGATGGGCGGCGGATCTACATCGCGGTGACGGTGTCTCCCATACGTGATACCCGAGGTCGGGTGATAGGGGCTTCGTCGATCAAGCGGGACGTCACCGAGCGCAAGCAGGCGGCGGAAGCGCTGATGCTGAATCAGGAGCGGCTTCGCCTTGCCCTCAAGGCCGCCCGCATGGGCACCTGGCAGTGGGACGTGGCCAACAACGCCCTGGCATGGGACGAGCAGCTGCACGACCTCTATGGCATCGAGCCTGGACGGCAGGTGACCCAGTATGAGCATTTCATCGACCGGGTCCACCCCGACGATCGCGCGTTTGTGGCCGGCTCGGTCCGGCGCGCTCTCGAGGATGGCGGCGGGCTGGACTACGAATTTCGGATTGTGCTTCCCGATGGAAGGGTCCGCTGGCTGGCGGATCAAGGGCGAGTGGCGCGAGATGCCAGGGGCAACCCGCTGTACCTCACGGGCGTGTGTATCGATACGACGGAGCGGAGGGTGATGGCGGAGCGCTTGCGCCAGGCCCAGCGCATGGATTCGGTAGGCCAACTGGCCGGCGGGATCGCGCATGAGGCGAACAACATGATGTCGGTCGTCCTGGGTTGCGCCGACTACGTGCTCCAGCGCACCGACCTTCCCCCGGCGGTCCGCGACGACGTCGATCAGATCTGGAAAGCCGCCAAGCGCACGGCAGGGATCACCCAGCAGCTCCTTGCCTTCAGCCGCCGGCAGGTCCTCCAACCCCAGATTCTGGATCTGAATGCCACCGTCAGGGATCTGGAGCCGATCCTGGCCCGAACCCTGGGAGAGACCCGGGGATTGCGGATGCATCTCTCTCCCGGCCTGAGTCCGATCAGGGCCGACCCGGGACAGCTCGAGCAGGTCCTGATCAACCTTGCTCTGAACGCCCGCGATGCGATGCCCGGCGAGGGCAGGCTCACGATCGAGACCATGAATGTGGTGCTGGACGAGGCGTACACCGCCGGGAAGTCGGTGGAGTCGCTCAGGCCGGGAGAGTACGCCGCTCTGGTGGTGAGCGACACCGGGCACGGGATGGACCGGGCCACTCTGGGGCGGATTTTCGAGCCGTTCTTCACCACCAAGGGTGTCGGCCAGGGGACCGGGCTCGGGCTGTCCACGGTCTATGGTATCGTCAAGCAGAGTGGGGGTTTCATCTGGGTGTACAGCGAGCCGGACCTCGGCACCACCTTCAAGGTCTACTTCCCGGTGGTGATCACTCCCCCCGACGCGGCGGATCACCGCGCCCCGTCTCCGACCGCTCGTGGGGATGAGACGGTGCTGGTGGCTGAGGACGAAGAGATGGTGCGAGGGATCATGGCGAGAACCTTGCGAGATTGCGGCTACAAAGTTCTGGAGGCCCCGGATGGTCGCGTTGCCCTGGAGATTCTGAAGGCCGAGGCTGGACGGGTGAATCTCGTGATAGCCGATGTGGTGATGCCGGATCTGGGCGGCCGGGAACTCGCAGCCCAACTGGCGCAAAGCTGGCCCAACTTGCCGGTGCTCTTCACCTCCGGCTATACCGGTTTGGATGTCGTGCGTCGCGGCCTGCTCGACGAGGGCCGGGAATTTCTGCAGAAGCCGCTGGCTCCGGAGGAGCTGGCTCGCAAGGTTCGCGAGATGGTGGACGCCCAGGCCACCAAACGCTGATCCCGTGCCTCCCCCGCCAATGCCGCGGGTAAGATCGGCACGGCTCATCGCGACTCTACTGGCGGGCACCACAGCTGGTTGTCAGGATACGCTGAAGCCGGACTCGGCGGGAGGTGGGAGTGCTGCGGTTTCTCTGGTCTATGTCTGCGACAATGATTTCGATCTCCGGAGCCTGAGCCCCACCGCCCTCACCGTCCGATACAGCGTCAGCGGCAGGTCGGAGCAGGGCGAGCTGCTCCTCCCGCCTCGCCCCGCCGAAAGTACGCCGAGCACCACCCGCCTGACCACGTTGCACCGCGGGACCCTGAACGTCTCCTACCGCAACGACGGGTTCCCTCCGGTCGGCAACCCGGGGATAACCTGCCCGAGAGGAGACAGGCAGGAACCTCAAGCTACCTCCGGGGAGTGGACCACTCCGTTTGATTGGCCGGTGGTGGCGGTCCACCTCCACCTGCTACCGTCTGGCCAGGTGCTCTCCTGGGGCCGGGCGGGAGAGCCCCAGGTCTGGGACCCCGTCGCCGGCCAGTTCATGCCTGCGGTCAGCTCCAGCCGGCTGTTCTGCAGCGGCCACACCTTCCTATCTGATGGGCGACTCCTGGTCACCGGAGGCCACATCACCGATGACCATGGACTGCCGGATGCGAACCTCTTCGACCCGGCTACCGGCCGTTGGAGCCTGCTGGCGCCGATGCGCAGAGGGCGTTGGTACCCCACCAGCACCACGCTGCCCGATGGGCAGGTGCTCACCTTGGCCGGCCGGGATGAGGACGGTCTCGAAGTCGACATTCCTGAGGTATGGACCGGCAGTGGCTGGCGTCAGCTCGCCGGCGCTGCCCGGGAGCTCCCCTATTACCCTCGTGCGTTCGTGGCCCCAAACGGCCTGGTGTTCTACGCCGGAGAGCTGCCGCGAACCTCATACCTCGATCCCCAAGGGTCAGGGGAATGGAGCGCAGTGGCCACCAGCAACTACGGCCGGCGCGACTACGGCTCAGCGGTGATGTACCGTCCGGGTGAAGTGCTGATCGTGGGGGGAGCGACCCGCCGTCCGACGCCCCTACCAGTACCGCGGAGGTGATCGATCTGGGTCAGGCCGCACCGGCGTGGCGATATACCGGGTCGATGGCCTACGCTCGACGCCATCTCAATGCGACGCTGCTGCCCGATGGTCGTGTACTCGCCACTGGAGGAACCAGCGCCTCGGGTTTCAGCGATCCAGCCGGGGCGGTACATGCGGCCGAGGTGTGGGATCCCCGTAGCGGAGGCTGGACCACCTGGGCCGGCAACCGCATCGCGCGGGTGTATCACTCCACCACGCTGCTGCTACCGGATGGCCGGATTCTCCACACCGGCAGCGGCGACGGCGGCGGTCTTCCTCGGGAGTTGAACGCCGAGATCTTCTCGCCTCCCTATCTCTTTCAGGGGGATAGGCCGGCCATCACCGAGGCCCCGGAGACTATCGGGTACGGCCAGCAGTTCGTGATAGCTACGCCGGATGCGGGACGGGTCGTACGGGCCACTCTGATCCGGCTGGCCTCAGTCACCCATGCCTTCGACCAGAACCAGCGGCTCCTGGAGCTGCCGCTCACGCGAGTGGCCGGCGGCCTTGGCCTCACCGCTCCCGCGAGCGGAAATCTGGCGCCTCCGGGACATTACATGGTATTCATTCTGAACAGCGCGGGGACCCCGTCGCTCGCACGGATTATCCGGCTAGGATGACGACGTCCCCCTGTGCCATCCAGGAGTCCTGTATGCGCGCCTATTCCGCGCTTGTTCCTATTTGCTGTATCACGGCGGCGGGCGTCCTCGCATCGTGCCAGGACGCATCCCAGTCTCCCCAGATGCGCCCTGAAGCACCGGTGGAGAGCGACCCGCCGGGGAGCATGCTGAGACCGCTCGATCTGGTGTACGTCTGCGGCAACAAGTTCCTCGCCACCAATGCCACCTCGACCCCGGTCCAGGTCTCCTATCGGGTCGCCGGCACCCCCGAGACCGGCGGCCTCACGCTGCGCGAAGGTCCCGGCGAAGACCCGGGTTACAGTGAGACCGAACTGCAAACCGAGACAACCGGAGTGGTAGAGCTGTACCAGGACGACCAGCTGGTGGTGCGGAGGCGGAACGAGGGTGTTCCCTGCGGTGCGGCGCCGATCTCTGCGTCAGTAGCTGCGGTGGGAACCGAGGCAACCACCGGAAAATGGGGCGCTCCATTCGACTGGCCGATCGTCGCGGTTCACCTGCATCTGCTGCCTAACGGCAAGGTTCTGAGCTGGGGGAAGGAAGGTGTCCCGCAGCTCTGGAACCCGTCGACCAAGACTTTCAGCGCGGCACCCAGTGCCTCCTGGTTGTTCTGCAGTGGACACGCGTTTCTGCCCGATGGTAAGCTGCTGGTGAACGGGGGGCATCAGAGTGACGACCACGGCATACCTGCGACCAACATATATGATGCGACGGCCGCCACCTGGACGTCCTCTTCTCCGATGGCCAAAGGGCGCTGGTACCCGACGACTACGACCCTCGCCAACGGCCGGGCAGTGACGCTCGCCGGTCGGGATCAGAACGGGGTGGTGGTTACCATCCCGGAGGTATGGACCGGCACCAGCTGGAGCGCGTTGACGGGAGCCAGCCGCTCCCTTCCTTATTATCCCCGCAGCTTCCTGGCGCCCAACGGGAAGGTGTTTTACGCCGGGGAAAAGCAGTCCACGTACTATCTGACTACCTCCGGTAGCGGCTCCTGGAGCACCGTGGGAAGCCGCCGCTACGGAACCCGGGATTACGGCTCCGCAGTCATGTACGAGCCCGGCAAGGTGCTCTACGCCGGAGGTGGGCGGACCACCAACACCGCCGAGATCATCGATCTGAACCAGGCCAGTCCCACCTGGCAGTGGACCGGCTCCATGGCATATCCCCGGCGGCATCTCAACGCCACGATTCTTCCCACCGGCCAGGTCCTGGTGACCGGTGGAACCAACGGAACCTTGTTCAGCGACGAGTCGCGCCCGGTATATCCAGCGGAGCTCTGGGACCCGGCCACGGGAACCTGGACCACCATGGCAAGCAATTCGGTGGTTCGGGCCTATCACGCCACCGCACTGCTGATGCGTGACGGACGCGTTCTCCTCACCGGGAGCGGCGACGGTGCCGGTACCACCGACCGTCGGAACGCGGAGATCTTCTCGCCTCCCTATCTCTTCAAGGGGTCCCGGCCTTCTATATCGAGCTCACCGGGCTCGGCGAGATACGCACAGTCTTTTTTTGTGGGCACTTCGCAGGCAAGCACCATCGGGGCAGTCACCCTGGTCCGGCTCGGCTCGGTGACCCACGCCTTCGATTCCAACCAGAGATTCAATCGCTTGTCGTTCGTTTTGACTGCAGGAGGGCTTACCGTCACCACACCGTCGAGCCCCAACTTGGCGCCGCCGGGACATTACCTGCTGTTCATTGTCAACAAGAACGGCGTGCCATCCACCGGCAAGAGCTTTCGCCTCAAGTTGTGAGCGCGGTGTCCGCCTCTGGTGCCGGGGCGGGCGTTGCGATGGTCTCGACCGGCGTCAGGGTGCCGTGCTTCCGGCCGAGCATCATCGCGGCATCGTTCCGGTCCTGCACCGAACGGTAGATAGCAAAGAGAGTGGACCCCGAGCCGCTCATGCGGCAGAGCAGGGGCCGGGTGCCCACCAGCGCCTCGAATGCGTTGCGGATCTCGCTGTGACGGCCGAAGATCGGCGACTCAAAGTCGTTTCCCGCCATCCGGCCGATATCTCCCCACCCCGATAACGCCTCGAGGTCGAGCGCAACGGCCCCCCGGCGTCCAGCCGATTGTCTGGCCGCATCCACCCATCCGTACGCCTCGGCCGTCGCGATCGCCACCGTGGGCGTGAGCAGCAGGGCCGGGGCCGGGGGCAGAGGCGGAAGCCGCAGCATGCGCTCGCCTCGGTTCCAGGCCAGTGCGAGGGGGGCGCCGGTGCAAAAAAAAGGCACGTCGCTGCCGAGCCGGGCCGCCAGCTGCAGTAGCTCGTGACGGGGGACCGGGTCACCGGCCAGCCGGTTCGCGGCATGCAGTGCCGCCGCCGCGTCGCTCGACCCACCGCCCAGGCCCGCACGTACCGGAATGCGCTTGGTCAGCGTCAGGTGTAAGGCGAACCGGTGGCCGACTGCCTCCAGCAGCGCGGTCGCGGCCCTGGCCGCCAGATTCTGCTCCGCCGAGCCCACATCCGCGCCGGAAACCTCGATGGTCACTCCGCGCCCCTCCCGCCGCTCCGCGCGGAGCGTGTCCGCCAGGCTCACGAGACACAGCAGGGTTTCAATGCCGTGAAAGCCATCGCCCTCCCGGGCGAGCACGCGCAGGAAGAGGTTGACCTTGGCCAGAGCGGGCAGGGCCACACTTACCGTCGTCATGTGGGCGTCCGTCGCAACAGGCTGAATCCCTCCGGAGTCCGAGTTAACGACCACAGGCCAAGCAAGGTGATGGGGACGAAGGTCGTGACATGGAAGGCGAGCGCGTAGGAAAAGGCGAGGCTGCCCGATACGCCGTAGAGCGCCAGCACCGCGACGATAACCGCCTCGAACGGACCGAAGAAGCCCGGGGTCGAGGGGACGGAGATGCCCAGCACCAAGAGCCCCTGCATCAGAAGCGCGCCGGCATAGCTCACCGGAATATTGAATGCTGCGAACCCCAGATAAAACGCCAGGGCGTTGACCAGCCAGATAACCAGCGACCAGAGGATCACTCCCGCCAGCCGGGAGGGAGAACGCAGGACCGTTAACCCCTGCCGGACCCCTTCGATCAGGTCCACGATTCGGTCCGCCAGTTTCCTGCTTGGGAGCAGCCGACGCACCAGCTTCTCGGCGGCGAGGGGCGCAGCCACCACCATGACCGCCAGCAGCAGCGCCACCATGCTCGCCACCCCGGCGGCGCGGGCTAGCTGGGTGACTGAGGTGCCGGCCACCGTGACCGAGCTCGGCAGCTCGGAGGTAAGCAGCGCGAACGTCAACAGGGCAACCACGGTCAGCGCATCGAAGATTCGCTCTACCGCTACGGAGGAGATCACGGTGGTGAATCGCGCCTGGGCCAGCCGGGCGGCGGTGTAGGACCGGATCAGCTCCCCGGCCCGCAGCGGAAGCAGATTATTGGCCATGAACCCCAGGGCGATCGCGTGCCATAGTGGTGCCAGAGGATACGGCTCCCCGCGCTCATCCCTGAGGAGCAGGCGCCAGCGTATCAGCCGAAGAGGAAAGCTGATCGTGGCCACGATGACCGCCGCGGCCAGAGGGCCGGGCCGGGCACCAGCGATGTGGCGCAGCACTTCCTCCGCGCTGACACCTCGGAGGGCCCAGGCCAGCAGCGCCACCGAGACACCGATGCCGAGCGCGGCAGGCAGGGCCCGGCGGATGAGACCCCGCTGGGCAGGTGATTCAGGAATGGTCAAGCGCGAGTGGAACGAGGTCGAGCAGTTCCTGGAGCAGCGGTTGCAGGGATTCCAGGCTCGCGTCGCGGGTGAGCGCCGAGGCAATCTCATGGCGCACGGTGAGGGCCCGCTCCAGAGCCGCCTGCCCGCTGTAGCACAGAGTGCCGATAGCCACCGCCGCCTGCTCGGCCTGAGGGACCGATGGGCGGGGAGCAGGCGCCATCACGTCCGGGAGCGCCGGGGCAGGGCGCTGGGGCCTGCCGGATCCCCCCACCAGCGCATCGAGCGATGGAGTCGCCGGCACCACACCCTGGCGGATCAGGAGATCGAATGTCTTGAAGCTGGCTTCGAGGCCGCCGGAGGGGGTCTCATCCCGCTCGTCCGGCGCGAGGGTTCGGATGGGGACGACATCCTGGCCGGACTCGTAGCCGAGGGTCTCGATCGGGACTGCGTCGTGGTCGGGCTCGTAGTCCAGCGACTCGATCGGGACTATGGAAGTCTCGGGTGGAGGGGCCGCGGGTTTCCCGGCCCGCAAACCGTCCAGCCGATGGGCCACGTCGAGCAGCCGGCGGGAGATCAGCATCCGGTCATCACTCTCTCCCACGGCGCGGAGCAGCTCCCCGGCTTCGCGCAGCCTCCCAACCAGCTCGGGCAGCGAATGGCTTGCCACCCCAGCCGCGAGCGACTCCTGGGCCGAGCGGGAGAAGATGCCGAGCGCGCCCGCCACCGGATCGGGGCTGGGGATGGCGGCTGAGCGAAGCGCACCGAGCAGATGGTACAGCCGGAGATCTCGCTGGGTAGCTGATCGGGCCGCGGCGATCAGATCGGCGGTCTGACACAGATGCTCGCCGTGGCTGACCAGCTCGAGCGGGCCCAGTGGGTCGGGCGGGGTGAATTGGGGCTGCGACAAGGGTTGGGTGGACGGCTCGGGATCGCCGCTGAAATAGAGCGATTCGATCGGAACGACGTCCCGCTCGACGGCAAAGGCGCGGAGCAGCAGCTCGGTGAACCGGCGGGCCTCCTCGGCGTCGGGATCGGGCCGTCCGCGCTCGGCAACGTCGCGTGAGATACGGGTCAGCGCCTGCCCGGCGGACTCCATCACCTGGTCCACGTCCGGCGGGGGCGCGAAGAGCCGGGTAAGGTCTCCCACTGCCAGCTCGATACCATCGAGGATCTCGGGCAGCGGCACCAGGTCGCCCAGCTCGGCCAGCCCTCGCAGCGACTGCATGCGCCGGATGACGTTATAGAGTGGTTCCCGGTCGGTGGGGGTAATTCTCAAGGCTCGGGCGGCCCGATCGAGGGCACTCGCGATGAGGGCTCCTTCGCGCGCGACGAAGGCCCGGACGCCGGTGTGTAGCTCTGTTCGTTCGGCCTCGACTCGGCGATCGGGCGCCGGGGCGGTTGGGCTGCCGGCCAGGGTCTCGAGTCCTCGCCCGAGCCGGAGGGCGCGGGCCGTGTCGGCCTCACTCCACTCCCGGGCCTGGCGGACGAGAAAGCGGAACTCCTCAACCGCTTGCGCCACCTGCTCCCGGGTAGCCGGATCCCAGGTCCGCCGATGCTCGCGATGAGCGCGGGCCAGCGCCTCCAGCCCGGCCGCGGCCCGGGCAATGTGGGGCTGGGCGGCCATGAGCGCGGAGCCTCGGAGCACCCGGGAGCTGCGAAGGAACTCGTCGGGGGCCGGTGGCTCCGGCTGAGAGACCAGGGTCTCCAGCCGGTCCAGGCATTCACCTGCCTCCAACGCGAAGAAGTCAGCGGCCCCGAGAGGGGAAGTCATCAGTCGTCAGTCGCCAGTCGCGAGTCGCGAGTCGCGAGTCGAGAGTTTCGAGGAATCAAAGGGTCCCTGGGGGTGGCTGGAAGGTATCGGACGTAGCCCATGGCATCAACGGTACTCGGAGTCTCGGGGCTTTTGACTCGCGACCCCTGACTCGCGACTCGCGTCCATCGCCGTTCGCATCTCTTCAACCGCTTGCCGCATCCCCACCATCAGGGATCGGCTCACCACGCTGTGGCCGATGTTGAGCTCTTCGACTTCCTGAATCGCCGCAACCGGCGCCACGTTGGCGTAGGTGAGTCCATGGCCGGCATGCACGAAGAGGCCCATGTCGGCGGCGTGACGCGCGGCGCGCTGGAGCTCTTCCAGCGCCGTGGTGCTCTGCCGCCAGCTGTGGGCGTAGCGACCGGTGTGAAGCTCGATGGCGGGTACACCGAGGTCTTTGGCGGCGTCCACCGTGCGGAGATCTGGATCGATGAACAGGCTGACCCGTGCCCCCGACTCCTCCAGGCGGCGTATGGTCTCCCGCATTCGGGGATTGGGGCGGCTGAGGTCCAACCCTCCCTCGGTGGTAATCTCCTCGCGCCGCTCCGGGACCAGCGTGGCCTGGTAGGGCCGCAACCGGGAGGCAATGGCCACGATGTCGGGACTGGTAGCCAACTCCAGGTTGAGCACCTGGACGGCGGCCATGAGACGTTCCACGTCGACGTCCTGGATGTGCCGCCGGTCTTCCCGCAGATGAGCCGTGATGCCCTGCGCTCCCGCCTGCTCGCACAGCAGCGCCGCCTCGACCGGGTCGGGCTCCTCGGCTCGACGCGCCTGGCGCACGGTAGCCACGTGGTCGATGTTGATGTAGAGCCGCGTCGAAGTCATTGCTCGCTGCTCCGGTGCCGGTTAACTTCGCTAGCTAACATTAGCTGAGCGAGACACTTGTGATTAAGCAACGGTGGCTGGGATCGGTGCTTCTCGTGGCCGCATGCGGCGGCGGCAGCGCACCCCAGGTAGAACCCGCCAGTTCCGCGAGCAGTGCGGTGCGGAGTTTCATGCAGGCGGTTGCCGACAGCAACGTCGATAAGATGGCGCACCTCTGGGGTACCGCCAGCGGACCCGCAGCCAAGACCAACCAGCCCCCTGATTATCAGCGCCGGGTTGCGATCATGCAGGCCTATCTCCGCAACGACTCCTTCCGGATCACCTCGGACGTGCCGGAGGCGGGGGACAGCCGCCGGGGGCTGCTGGTCGAGATCAAGCGCCAGAGCTGCACTTGGACGGTGCCTTTCACCGCAATCAAGATCCGAGACGGTTCCTGGATCGTCACCCAGCTCGACCTGGCCGCGGCCGGGAACCCGGCGCGTCCCTGTCAGGAAGGCGCCCCGAGAGACAGCGCTCCTCAAGGTTAGCCCGGGAACCTTCCCCGCCGGGCGCTGTTATCTTTTAGTCAGCTATTCGGTCAACTCGAGCAGGATTCCAGCGGTTGCCTTGGGATGCACGAAGGCAATCCGGCGGCCGGCCGCTCCGGTACGTGGGACCTCGTCTACCAGGCGGTATCCGGCGGCCCGGCAGGCCTCCAATGCCGCGTCGAGATCGGCAACCCGATAGCAGATGTGGTGAATGCCGGGGCCTCGCCGGGCCAGGAATTTTCCAATGGGGCTGTCCGGTTGGAGCGGGGCGAGCAGCTCCACCTCCGAGTCACCCACTGGAAGCGTCAGGATGATGGCGCCATCGACACTTTCAGGCGGATGGGGCACCAGCCCGAGGACGTCCCGGTAAAAGGCAAGCGCGGTTTCCAGGTCGGCGACGGCGATTCCGACATGGGCAATGCGGGGGAGATCGGCCAAGGGTCCTCCCTATGGTTTACGGCGGTGCCCACCAATCGAGGCAACCGCCCGAAATAACACACAGGAGAATAATCAACATGGGCGCGACGAATACCTTGACTGTGCACGTGAGCGACGCCTCGTTCGCGGCTGAAATCGAGCAAGCGAACGGCCTTGTACTCGTGGATTTCTGGGCGTCGTGGTGCGGGCCATGCCAGATCGTGGCGCCGATCCTCGACCAGCTTGCAGGCGAATATGTCGGCCAGGCCAAGGTGACCAAGGTCGATGTGGACGCGAACCAGCGGACCGCCATGCGGTTCAACGTCCGCTCGATTCCCAGCATCCTGTTCTTCAAGAACGGCCAGCATGTGGATACCGTCATCGGGGCGGTGCCCAAGGCCACGCTCGAAGGGAAGATCAAGCAGCATCTCAGCTAGGCGGTAGGCGGTAGATAAGGAAGAAGCGGCGGCAGGTAAGGCGGCGGTAGGTAAGGCGGCGGTAGGTAAGGCGGCGGTCGACACCGTCGGGCCCCTTTACCTACCGCCGCTTCATCTACCGCCCCTTCATCTACCGCCTCTCTCATTCCCCCCTATTAAGATCCAGCATGCCTCCCGGCACCCTCTACGTAGTCGCAACCCCGCTGGGCAACCTTGGCGACCTCTCGACCCGCGCCGCGCAGCTGCTGGCGAAGGTGGGCGTGGTTGCTGCCGAGGACACCCGCCGTACCCGGGGGCTGCTCAGTCATCTCGGGGCCCGCCCCAGTCTCCTCAGCTTTCATGCTCATTCGGGTGAAAACCGGCTCGATGGCCTGCTCGATATCCTGCGCTCGGGCCGGGACATTGCCTTAGTCTCTGACGCGGGGACCCCAACCGTGAGCGACCCGGGGACGGATCTCGTGGCCCAGGCTCGTGCCGCCGGCATCCCGGTCGTCCCGGTGCCGGGCCCCTCGGCGGTCGCCACCGCCCTGTCCGCGGCCGGGCTTCCGGGCGACCGGTATCTGTTTCTGGGCTTCATTCCCCGAAAGGGCAGGGAACGTTCCCGGCTGCTCACTCGTGCGGCAACCGAGGAGTGGAGCGTCGTCCTTTTCGAGGCGCCACCGCGATTGATCTCCCTGCTGGAGGACCTCATTCCCCTGGCGGGACCCGGCCGATCCGCGGTGGTCTGCCGCGAGCTGACCAAGATGCACGAGGAGATCCGCGCCGGGACTTTGGGCGAGCTCGTGGACTATTATTCGGCGGTGCCCCCGCGGGGAGAGCTGACGATCGTGCTTCAGGGAACCGGCGAGCCGGCCTCCGAGCCGGACCGAACCGAAGACGCCATCGACCAGGCTACCTCGCTTCTGGCCGAGGGCCTCAGCCGCCGCGAGGTGGTGCAACGGCTCACCCAATCCCTCGGCCTTCCGAGAAACGAAGCCTACAAGCTCGTCATGGAGTTGCCGTGATTCCACGGATGCTCTTCGCCCTGGGTCTTGCCGTTGCTGCGCCCGCTGCCGGGATCGATCCCGGGCCCGTCATGACCATCGGACGTCTGCACTACGATGGTGGCGGCGACTGGTATGCCAATCCCTCCAGTCTTCCGAACCTGCTTTCCGCCATCGGGACCCGCACCACGCTTCGTGTGGCGGCGGAGGAGAAGGTGGTCACCCTGAGAGACGACGATCTCTGGAACGTCCCTTACCTGTATATGACCGGGCACGGCAACGTCCACTGGAGCGATCCGGACCTCGCCACCCTGCGCCGCTACCTCCAGCAGGGAGGGTTTCTTCACGCCGACGATAACTACGGAATGGATACATCGATCCGGCGGGAGCTGGCGCGACTCTTTCCCGATCACCCGCTGGTGGAGGTCCCGCTCGACCATCCGGTCTATCATCTCGTCTACGACTTTCCCAAGGGCATGCCCAAGATTCACGTGCATGACGGCAAGCCCGCGCAGGGTTTCGGCATCTTCCTGGACGGTCGCCTCGTAGTTTACTACTCGTATCAGTCCGACCTCGGCGACGGATGGGAAGACCCCCAGGTGCATCACGACACCCCGGACAAGCGTGAGGCTGCCCTCCGGATGGGGGTAAACCTCTTCGCCTACGCGGTAGGATACGGCGGGTGACCGCGCCAGCCACGCACGGGGCTCTCCAGCGGCTGGGGCGGCCGCTCAGGAGCCGCAATGGGGCCGGATGGGCCGCGTTGGGGCTTGGCACGGTGGCCGCTCTCCTCGGGGCCTCGGCCTGGAGCGTGCGGCTTGGCTGGTTCAGCGCGCCCTACTGGGTGCTGCTCGCCTGGAGCATGGCTCTGCTTGGATTCGGAGCCATCCTCTATCTGGCATGGGGAGCGCAGGCCGGACTCTCGACGGCCCGGCTGGCGCGGAGACTGGAGGAGCTCGGAGCCTGGCGGCGCGGTACCCTGACAGCGCTGCTCGACACCTCCGCCGCCGGCACCAGCGGGGCACTGCTCGATTTGGCCGACCGGGCTGAGGCGGCGGAGCTGACCCGGCGCGGCACTGCGGCGGTCGAGCCGATCGCCCGGCCGGTGCGGATGATTTCGGGAGCCGGCTTGGTCTGCCTCCTCATTGGGGCCGCCGCGTTTACCTCCGCCGGCCCGGTGACTGGTGCTGCTGCCGCGCTGTGGCATCCGCACCGGGCCTGGGAAGCCACGGTTGCTCCGGTCCGCTTACGTGCGGCCGAGATCCTGGTGGACCGCGGGCAGCCGGCAGAGTTACACCTCGAGGCGTTGGGCCGTAAGACGGCGACGCTGTGGCTTCGTGCACCCGGCGAGTCCTGGAAGACCAGAGGCGTGCGCCTGGATTCTCTCGGCCAGGCAACGATCTCCACGCCGCCCCTCCAGAGCGACCTGTTCGCCCGTCTGACCAGTGGGGGACGCTCGTCCGATACGGTGACGGTTCGCGTGCGGCTGCCGGTCTTTCTTGGCACGCTCAACGTGATCGCACGATACCCGGCATACCTGGGGCTGGAGAGCGAGCCGGTGCCGACCGGCGGAGACACCCTCATCCTCCCGGCGGGAACACGGCTCGAAACCCGGGGCGAAGCGACAGCACAGCTCGCCAGCGCGGCCTGGCTCTCCGGCCAGAGGACCGAATCGCTGAAGGTGACGGCAACCAGCTTTGCCGGAACGTTCGCTCCCCACCGCTCGGGCGAGTACCGCCTGTCCCTCGTCACTGCCAGCGGAGCACCCCTCGCGGGAGACTCCGTCCGGCTGCCCATCCGGCTGGTGCCGGATAGCGCCCCCGGGGTGGAGATCCCGGTGCCGGGGGCGGATACCCTGGCTCCCCTGAGTCTCCTGGTACCGCTGATCATTGACGCGAGGGACGACCACAGCGTCACCGCCGTCGTGCTGGAGAGTCGAAGGATCAGCCGCCTGGGCCAGGTCGATTCGGCACGCCGGGAGAAGGTGCCGGTGCCCGCTGAACGGCCCGATCGCGCCATCCTCACATTCACTCTCGACCTGAACCGCCGCGGCCTCCTTCCCGGCGACACCGTGCGCTACTTCGCGACTGCCAGGGATAACACGCCAGGCGGGCAGGTGGGACGCTCGCGCGAGTTCGTTCTTCGTCTGCCGACGATGAGCGAGGTCCGGGCTGCGCAGCGACAGGCCACCGAGAGCGTGGCCAGCCAGCTCGATTCGATCACCAATGCGAGCCGGCGGGTGGAACGCCAGACCGACGACCTGGCGCGCGAACGGGCCCGGCCGGCTGGAGGGCTGGGTGCCAAGGACAGCGAGTCGCTCTCCTACGAAGAGGCGCAGCGAGCCGAGGGCGTCGCCAAGTCTCAGGAGGAGCTCATCCGGCAGGCCGAGTCGCTGGAGAAATCACTGGAGGCGCTGCGACGAAGCGCCGAGGCCGCGGGAGTGCATGACACGGCTTGGCAGCGGCAGCTCTCCGAGATTCGGGACCAGCTGGAGCGGGCGCTCTCGCCCGAGCTCCGGGAGAAGCTGGCCAGCCTGCAGCAAGCCCTCAAGGACCTTGATGCGGAACGCGCCAAGGACGCTCTTCAGCAGCTGGCGGAGGCGCAGAAACAGCTGCGCGAAGCGCTGGAGCGGAGCCGCGAGCTCTTCCGGCGCGCCGCCCTCGAGGGCGATCTGGCGAACCTGAGCCAGGAGTCGAAGGACCTGGCGCGAGAGCAACGGGAATGGAACCAGCAAGTAGGCTCCGGCGATAGCGCCCGCTCCGCGCTGGCGGAGCGTCAGCTCGCCGCCAGGGCGGACTCCCTGGCAGCCGCGCTCCAGCGGGTCGCGAAGGATGCTGCCGCCGAGGAGAAGCCGGCCGCAATGCAGGACATGGCTCAGCAGGCGGGGAAGGCCTCCGGACAGATGCAGCAGGCGGCCAGGTCAGCCCAGCGAGGGCAGCGCCCCCAGGCGAAGCAGCAGGGCGAGGAGGCATCGCGCTCGCTGGCACCCCTGGGAGATCAGCTGCAACAGCGGCGGCAGGAGATGCAGCGGGAGTGGCGCAGGCAGGTGGTGGAAGCGATCGACCAGGCCTTGAGCGAGACCAGCCGGCTCGCCGAACGCCAGCTTCAGGTGCAGGAACAGCTGGGTGAACCGGGCGAGCCGAGCGCCTCAACCCGGGCTGAACAGGCTGCCATAGAGGAGGGCGTGCAGAAGGTCCTGGAGCAGGTCAGACAGGCAGGGGGCAAGAACGCCCTGGTTCCCCCCCAGATCGGTGCCGCGCTCGGAGCAGCTCAGCTGCGCATGCAGCAGGCTCGCGAGGCGATCTCCTCGGCCGCTCCGAACAGCCGGGAGGCGGCCGACCAGGCCGGCGGGGCGGTGGATGGGCTCAACGCAGCAGCCCATCAGTTGCTCCGGGCCAGCGGAGACATCTCCGGCTCGCAGTCGGGATCCGGGCTATCCGAGGCACTGGAGCGTTTAGCGAAGCTCGCCCAACAGCAGGGAGGGCTGGGTCAGCAAGGCGCCGGCATGCTGCCGATGGCCGGGAGTGGGGCGATCCGGGAGCAGCTGCAACGGCTGGCCGCCAAGCAGCGAGCCCTCGCCCAGGAGCTGGAGAAGATGCGAGGGCAGGGAAGCATTGCCGGAGCGGGCGACATGGCCGACGAGGCGGCCCAGCTTTCCCGCAAGCTGGAAGGAGGCCGCCTCGAGCGGCAGACCGTGGAGCGACAGCAGCGCCTGTTCCGCCGGATGCTCGATGCGGGAAGGACTCTCCAGGGCCGGGAGGAGGACGAGAAAAAGGAGCGGCAGAGCACCACGGCCACCGGAGACAGCATCCACCTGCCCCCGGCCTTGCGAGCCCGGCTGGAGGATGAGAACCGGAGGCTCCGGGTCCCGACATGGGAGGAGCTCCAGCAGCTCTCGCCGGAGGAAAGACGGCTGGTGGTAGATTACTTCCGCCGCCTATCCCAGCCCTCCGTGAGGTGATCTGATGGCCCCACTGGCTCGTTCCGCCCTGTGGATCGCTTTGCTCCTAGTGCCTGCTCGAGCGTGGCCCCAGCAGCCGAGTATGACCCGGGCGTTCGACCTCGAGCGCCAGGGGAACTATGCCGGCGCGGCCGACACGTATCGAGCCATCCTGGCCGGTAAGCCGGCGGATGTGTCGGCCCTGCTCGGTCTGGAGCGATCGCTACTGCCCCTCAACCGCAGCGCCGATATCCTGCCAACGGTGCGCGCAGCCCTCGCCGCCGCCCCTGCGAGCTCGGCGGTGTATGGCGTTGCGCTCAGGGCCTGGGCCGCCGCCGATCAGCCGGATAGCGTGCGCAGCACGGCCGAGCGGTGGGCCCGGATAGCACCGACCGAGGAAGCTCCGTATCGCGAGTGGGGAGCTGCGGAGCTGGGCCGGCAAAATCGTTCCGCTGCCCGCGCAGCGTATCTCCGCGGCCGCGAACGCCTGGGACGGCCTGATGCCATGTCCGCCGAGATGGCACAACTGTCCCTGGCAGAAGGAGACTATCCCGCCGCGCTTCGTGAGTGGCTCCTCGCGGTACGCCGGCTTCCTGGTTACCGGGCCACGGCGGTGTCGACTCTCACCCAGGCTCCGGATGCTGTCCGGGCCGATCTGCTTCGCCGCCTGGCCCAGGAGTCCGACCTCACCTCGAGGCGGATCGAAGCGGACCTCCGGGCACGCTGGGGAGACCCACTCGGCGGTTTCCGTGTGCTGGCCGCAGTCCTGCCGACGGACCGGATCCAGGCGATCGCCGCACTTCGCGGCTTTCTCGATCAGCTTCGAACGCTGCGGAGTCAGGCAGCCCGGCGGACCGAGGGCATGGTGTTCGAGGCCATCGCTGCGCGCTCACCCGAGGTACAGGCGTCGCGGGTACGGCTCCAGGCTGCCCAGGCGTACACTGCGGCCGGCGATCGGGCAGCCGCGCGCCGGATGCTCGGGGGCCTGGCCGATGACCGCACCACACCCCGCGCGGTCGCGGCCGATGCAGCCACCACGCTAATCGGCGTACTCATCAGTGATGGCAAACTGGAGGACGCAACCCGGAGGCTGACGGAGCTTCGTCCCACCCTGTCGGCCGATGACTTTGACGCCATCAGCCGCGGGATTGCGGTGGGATGGATGAAGCAGGGCAACCTGGAGCAGGCTGACTCGGCCATCGCCGCGGACAGCAGCGTCGAAGGCCTCGCGCTGAACGGCCGGATCCAATTGTATCGGGGCGATATCCGCGGGGCGGTGGAGTTGTTCAAGGCGGCGGGACCCTACGCCGGCGAGCGCGCGGAAGCGACTCACCGCACCATGCTGCTCGCGCTCCTCCAGCCGCTGGAACGAGATAGCTTGCCGGAGTTGGGCCGGGCGCTGATGCAGCTGGATCAGGGCGATACCGCGCAGGCCACCGCCGGATTGGAGCGGGCAGCGGCAGACCTGCCGGCGTCGCACGGCGGGGCAGAGCTCCATCTGCTGGCTGGCCGTCTTGCCGCGGCAACGGGGAAGCCGGAGGAGGCCGAGCGGCTGTTGCGGCTGGCCGCAGTGAAGGAGGCGCCGTCGACCGCACCGGCAGCCGAGCTAGCCCTGGCGGAGCTGCTCATCTCCGGCCAGCGGGGGGCGGAGGCGGTCGAGATGCTGGAGCACCTTATTCTCACCTATCCCCAAAGCGCGTTAGCACCCCAGGCCCGGCGGAAACTCGATGAGGCGCGTGGAGCAGTGCCCAAGACATGAGACGCCGCGAGTTCGTTTCCCGCACCTGCGCTGGGCTGGTGGCGCTGTCTCCCGCGGCCTCCTTGTACCGCTTCGCTTCCGCCGCTCCCTGGTTATTGGTGCCAATGGACGATGCTCAGACGGATCATCTTAAGGCATATGGACTTACGTATCGGGCCCTCAAGCGAGGTGTGAAGGCGGAGTGGTTCCTCAATTACCGAAATGGTGCGTTCCTGCTCCCCAGCGATACCGGGACGGCCCGGGATGCCGCGCTGGCCGGGGTGATGGTGGAGCCGCTCGATGATGGGCAGCTGGTTCAGATCCGGGGCAGCCTCCAGGGTGGCAACATGGACGCGGTCCCTCTGGAGAAGCCCCCCAAGGTGGCGGTCTACGCGCCGCCGAACGCTCCCCCGTGGGACGACGCCGTCACCATGGCGCTCAACTACGCCGGCATCGAGTTCGAGAAGGTGTGGGACGCCGAGGTGCTGGGGCAGAAGCTGAAGACCTACGACTGGCTGCACCTGCACCATGAGGACTTCACCGGCCAGTACTCCAAATTCTTTCTCAACTATGCGGGGTCGGCGTGGCTGGTGGATATGGTCGAGCGCAACCGGGCCATGTCCCGGTCGCTGGGTTTTGCCTCGGTCCCGGCTGAGAAGCGCGCGGTCGCGGTGGCGATCGCCGATTTCGTGGAGAGAGGCGGATTCCTGTTCGCGATGTGCACCGCCACCGAGACCCTCGACCTGGCCCTGGCGGCCGATGGGGTGGACATCGCGGCCTCGTACGCCGATGGCGATCCAATGGATCCCAATGCCACGCGTCGAATGAAGTGGGACCGGGCCTTTGCCTTTCACAACGCGCAGCTGGAGCTCAGCCCCACAACGCCGGTCTATTCCGATATCGACGGACATCAGGTCAACTCCGCCGACCGGCGCCAGCCGCTGGGCTCGTACACCCTATTCAACTTCAGCGCCAAGATCGATCCGGTCGCCACCATGCTGGTGCAGAATCACCGCCAGGTGATTCCTGACTTCTACGGCCTCACCACCTCGTTTACCCGGAAGACATTGAAACCAAGCGTAACCGTCCTGGCCGAAGAGCCCGGCGCTCCCTGGGTCAAGTACATTCACGGCGAGCACGGACAAGGCACCTGGACCTTCTTCGGGGGGCATGATCCGGAAGACCCCCAGCACCAGATCGGGGACGCCCCCACCGACCTCTCCCTGCATCCGCACTCGCCGGGATACCGGCTGATCCTGAACAACGTCCTCTTTCCGGCGGCCAAGAAGAAAGAGCTGAAGACTTGAGCGAGCGAATCGCCCCCGGTATCCGGGCCTACCTCGCGAAGGAGATATCTCTGGCGGGTGGCCGGGAGGTCTGCTTCGTGGCTCAAGTGGACCGCGATGGCGTGATTACCGGCGCCAGAGCCCTGGCCCGGGGCACCGCCGACATGGTGCTCGCCCTCCCCGGGGGCGCCTGTCGAGGCGACGTCCTGCTCCACAATCACCCAAGCGGATCGCTCGAACCCTCCGGGGCCGATCTCAACGTTGCCGTGCGGCTGCACGATGCTGGGGTGGGTTTCGGCATTGTGAATAACAGCGCGACCGATCTCTACATGGTGGTAGAGGTCCCCCGTGACCGGCCCCTGGTGGCGATCGACCCGTTCGACATCATCGACACCCTGGGTGAGAAGGGATCGGTTGCGAAGCAGCTCAGCCGGTATGAGGACCGCCGCAGCCAGCGCGATATGGCGGCGCACATCGCCGATGGCTACAACGCCGGCGGGGTGCAGCTGCTGGAGGCGGGAACCGGGGTGGGGAAGTCGTTTGCCTATCTGGTGCCGGCGCTGGCCTGGGCGCGAGCCAACGGCGAGCGCACCGTCGTGAGCACCAACACGATCAATCTTCAGGAGCAGCTGGTAGGCAAGGACCTGCCGCTACTCCGCCGGGCCCTGGCCGTCGACGACTACACCCCTACCTTCGCCCTGCTCAAGGGCTGGCGAAACTATCTCTGCCTGTCGCGCATGCACCAGGCGGTGTCGGGGCAGCGAACGCTGCTGGAGCAGGACAAGCTGGACGAGTTGATCTCGATCGCGGAATGGGCGGGCCACACCGCGGACGGCACCCTGAGCGATTTGCCGGTAAGCCCGAGCCCGGAGGTGTGGGACGAGGTGAGCGCCGAGCCGGATCTCTGTGCCCGCCTTAAGTGCCCCGACTTCGACCGCTGCTTTCTGTTCCGGGCCCGGCGGCGCGCGGCCGAGGCCGACGTGGTGGTGGTGAACCATCATCTGTTGGCGGCCGATCTGTCCGTCCGGCAGGCGCAGGACAACTGGCAGGATGCGGCCGTGCTGCCGCCCTACCAGCGATTGATCCTGGACGAGGCCCACCATCTCGAGGATGTGGCGGCGAATCACCTCGGCATCCAGGTCACCAGCCGGGCGGTGCGTCGTCTGCTGGCTCGGTTCGAGCGGAACGGCAGGGGGCTGGCTCCGACCCTGGCCTACGAGCTCCAGAGTCGGAGCGATCTGCTGAGCCGAGCGAGCCTGGATCTGCTCCAGCAGCGGCTTCTGCCGGCCATCGGCGATGCTCGGCGATCCAGCGAGGCACTCTTTCTTCGTCTTCATCAGCGGCTGGAGGATATTCCAGGCGGGCAGCAGCGTCTCGACGACAGCTTTGCCGGTGATCCGATCTGGACCGAGGGCCTCGGCTTCGATCTCGACTCCGCGCTGGGCGCCTTCCGATCGCTGCGGGATACGGTGGAGACCATCGCTGATCGCCTATCGCAAGCCGAAGAGACCGAGCGCCGGGGCCAGCTCCTCCAGGAGCTGCGGGGAGTGATGCGGCGCCTGGAAGCCATATCCGACGGACTCAACCGGACCCTTCGTGCCCGCCCCCGGCGGGGCACCCACCGTGCGATGGATGGAGCGCACACCCCGTGGCCAGCACGTCAGCCTGTCAGCCGTGCCCCTGGATCTGGCTCCGGTGCTGCGAGAGCTGCTGTTCGATCGCCTGCGGACGGTAGTACTCACCAGCGCGACTCTGGCTGCAGCGGGTGAGTTCACGTTTCTCGAGTCCCGCCTCGGCCTGAGTGGAGAATCGTCACCCGTGACGGTGCGGGAGATCTTCGCGTCGCCGTTCGATTATCCGTCCCAGTGCCTCTTCGGGGTGCCCAATGATCTGCCCGAGCCCCGGGAAGACGAGCCTGCCCACGGCGCGGCGGTGGTGCAGGTGGTCACCGATCTGGCCTACGCCTCGGACGGCGGCATGTTCGTGCTGTTCACCAGTCATGCCGCGCTGCGACGAGCTGCGCAGGAGCTTCGAGTAGTGCTGGGGGACCGCTGGCCAATCCTGGTGCAGGGCGAGTCGCCCCGGGACGTCCTGCTCCGGCGCTTTCGCGAGCTGGAGAACGCTATCCTGCTCGGCACCGATTCCTTCTGGGAGGGGGTCGATGTACCGGGCCGCGCGCTCCGCACCCTGGTCTTGAACAAACTACCTTTTAAGGTGCCCTCCGAGCCGATCACGGCGGCGCGATTGGAGCGACTGGCGGAGGAGGGATTCGACGGATTCATGAGCTACCTGCTGCCCCACGCCGCGCTCAAGTTGAAGCAGGGGTTTGGCCGTCTGATCCGAAGCCGGCAGGACACCGGAGTGGTGATACTGCTCGATAGCCGGGTTGTCACCAAGCGCTACGGCCCGTTGCTTCTGAGCGGTCTTCCGCGGGCGGAACGGGTAGTCGGGAGCTGGGCCCTGGTACGCACCAAGTGTGAAGACTTCTTCGCTCGCCAGGGTATTGGAGCGGCCGTATGATGCCGGTGCGCCCCGCCAAGATCATCGGTATCGGCCGCAACTATCTCGAGCACGCCCGGGAGCTGGGCAACGAAATCCCCGCGGTACCGATCCTCTTCTTCAAGCCGACCACGGCGCTCATCGGCAGCGGTGAGGCCATCCTCCTTCCCAGCGTCTGCAGCCGAGTGGAGTTCGAAGCCGAGATCGGGATCGTGATCGGGAAGCGAATCCGGAACGTGGACCAGACCGCGGCGGAGCGAGCGATCGGCGGGTTCGTGTGCGTGAACGACGTCACCTGCCGCGACCTTCAGAAGATCGATGGCCAGTGGGGACGGGCGAAAGGCTTCGACACCTTCTGCCCGGTCGGGCCTAAAGTCGTCGCGGGACTCGACTGGCGCGCGCTCGAGCTGATCTGCCGGGTCAACGGCACTCAGCGCCAACGAGCCCGGTCCACCGACATGCACTTCTCGATTCCCGAGCTGATCTCGTTTCTAAGCGGGATCATGACTCTGGAGCCCGGAGATCTCATCGCCACCGGCACGCCGGCGGGCACCGGTCCGCTGCAGCACGGCGACACTGTGGAGGTGGAGATTCCCGGCGTGGGCATCCTTTCCAACCCCGTTCGCGGTGCCGATAACTGATGATCAGCTTCAGCCAGCGGCTACAGAGCCTCCCGGGATACCCCCTGGCCGAGATCCCCGCCATCAAGCGGCGGCTCATCGAAGCCGGTGTGGACGTCATCGACCTGGGCGCAGGGGATAACGACACTCCTCCGCCCGAAGTCGCGGTCGAGGCCCTGCGGGCCGCCGTCCGTAACCCCGCGCTCAGCAAGTACGGCTTCCAGCAGGGCCTTCCCGAGTTCAGGCAGGCGGCCTCCCGCTGGATCGAGCGGCGCTTTGGCGTGGGCTTCGATCCAGCCACGGAGACCTTGCCCTTGATCGGATCGAAGGAAGGGCTCTCGCATCTGCCGCTCACGGTGATCAATCCGGGCGATGTAGCGATCGTGCCGGAGCCCGGTTATCAGGCATATCTCGGGGGGGCGTTGCTGGCCGGTGCGGAGCCATACATCGCTCCCCTGCGCCCGGAAAACGGGTTTCTGCTCCAGCTGGATCAGATTCCGGAGGAGATCCTGCACCGGGCCCGAATCGTCTTCCTCAATTATCCCAATAATCCGACAGCGGCCGTGGCCACCCCAGCCTATCTTGAGCGCACGGTGGCCATCTGCCGAGCGCACGGGATCCTGCTGGCCTACGATAACGCCTACTGCGACCTGACGTTCGATGGCTACCGGGCACCCAGTATCTTCGAGTTTGCGGGCGCACGCGATGTCGCTGTCGAGTTCTTCTCCTTGTCGAAGAGCTATTCGATGACCGGCTGGCGGCTCGGGTTTGCGGCCGGCCGGCGGGAGCTGATTGGCGCGCTCACCCGGGTGAAGTCCTACGTGGACACCGGGCCATTCCTGGCAGTGCAAAAGGCCGGAGCCGCGGCCCTGGACCAGGGCGAGAGCCTGGTCGAACCGATCCGAGCCGAGCTTCAGCGGCGGAGGGACGCCGCAGTCATCGCTCTCCGGGAGGCCGGCTTCACCGTCGAGTCACCCCGAGCGGCCATGTATCTCTGGGTGCCGTTGCCCGCCGGCGTACCCTCGGCGATGTTCTCTCGGATGGCTCTCGAGGAGCTGGGGGTGGTGGTTTTGCCTGGAAGCGGATTTGGGCCGGCAGGAGAGGGCTTCTTCCGCATTGCATTGACGGTCGATGCCGATCGGCTGCGCCTGGCGGCCGAAAGGCTGGGTCGCGCCCTGGAAGGCGCGCGCAGAGGCGCACTTGCCACGACAGTTTGAGGTCCACCTTCGGAAACGTCCGCCCTGGCCCTGGATTGCAGTCGGGGCCAGCGTCCTGGTACACAGCCTCCTGTTATTCGGTTGGGTCACCGGCCGGCTGCCCGCTGTGCCCCGGCTCCCCCGCCAGCTGATCGTGCTTTCCCCGCCTGCCGACGGCCCCGACCAGACCGCCATGCGTTATCAGTTGCCGGAACGGGTCGGAGAGCAGGGGAGCAGCGAAGTCCCTGCCTCTCGACGTGGCACCGCGCGGGTACGGGCCACCAGGCCCGAGCTGCCCAGGGTCCCCGAGGCGGTCACCCTGCTGCCCAGGCCGGAAGCACGGGAGACACCGGCTGACAGTGGGAGCACCACCGTGCCAAGGACTGGTGCCTCCCGGATCGGTCCCGGTCTGGCGGAGGGCAGGCTCTGGGTCCGTCCGTTACCGCTGCCCCCCCGAGACCTGGCGGAACGGCTCACCCAGAACCGGGCCGAGCTGGTAGACAGCGCCGTCTCCGCCATCGTGCAGGCCTACCTGGACTCGATTGCCAACGATCCGGCCAGCAAGAACGTGGGTCTGCCAAGCTGGACCACGGAAGTGGCGGGAAAGAAATTCGGCATCGACTCCAAGAACATCTACATTGCGGGACTCAAGATTCCGGCCGCGGTGTTGGCCTTGCTTCCGATATCAGGTGGGAACATCGACCAGAATCGGGCCTACAATCGCCTGATGGATCTTCGGGCCGACCTGCTTTATGCGGCTCAGCGGGCGCAGACGTTGGAGGAGTTCAAGCAGGTCATCCGCGAGATCCGGCTCCGGAAGGAACGCGAGCGCGAGTTCGAAAAAAATCAGCGCACCGCCCCGCCTCCCGAGACCCCGGCCACCCCTTGAAGCTCGTCGATACCGACGAAACCGTTGTGCTCGTCACCGGCTCTTCGGTAACCGCCGAGGAGCGGGACCGTCCCCTGGCGTACCGGCTCAAGTCGGAGATCGATCGCCGGGGCGCTGGACATGCCTACCGTCGCGCGGTGGTCGTGGCCGACCTCTGGTATTTGCAGAACCGGATCTTCCAGCTCAATCCCACCATCGCGATCGGCGGGCCCGGGGCCAATGGCGTCTCGCACGACTTTGCGGAGGCGCTGCCCACGGTCTATGCCCGGGATGAGCGAGTGTTTGTGCAGGCGGATTTCGAGGCCGAGCGAAAGCGGGCGAGCCTGTGGGGGGTCGATGCGTCATGCACCTCCGCCGCGGTGGACATTTTCATGACCGAAGGCTACCTGGACGATCTCCTCAGCCGAATCTGGCGGTTCCGGACCGAAGTTTTTGTTTGAGTCACTTCTCACTCTCTCCCAGCCCCAGCAGATCCACCAGCGCCCGATCCACCACCTCCGAAGTGCCTCCCTCGATAATCTTCCTCAGCACATCGGCCGTTTCGAGCGGCAGGCTCTCGGGGTGCACCCGGTCACTCTGGAATCGCACGATGTTCCCCAGCGGAATGGGGGCCACCTGGGGCTCTTCCTGCCCATCCGCCTCCGACTCGAGTGATGACTCGTATGACGAGCTGGGCACGCTGGCGGCCCACGGCTCGGCGGGGTCTTCGGTCTCGTCTTCCGCAATCGGAACCATGGCGAAGAGTTGGCACTGGAGCCCTGGTGGCGCGAGCCGCGCCACCAGCACCACCTGGAGCGGCTCATCGAAAAATCCATGTTCCTCGATTTGAGCCCACGCCTCGGGCGACAGCACCGCGCGTGCAACCAGGCGGCCGTTGCGATAGGTGCCCATGCACACCATCCCGGCGGGTACCCGGGTGTCTTCCACCAGGGCGACCTCGAGCTGGACTGGCTCTTCGGTGGCGGCGATCGCCGCCGGTGTGGGGATCGGGTTGCCCTCGGCGGGATCGACTGCGTCGGCTGTCATGTGGAATCAGTATGCGGGGCACAGCAATACGGCAAGCGGTCGTGGCTCAGGATCCTCCTTTAACGGTTCATGTCTTCCGGATCCGTCGGCGGGAGGATGTCCCCCGTCTCGCTGATCACCGCCGCATTAGCACCGAAATCTGCCACCGACAACCGGCGCACCAGGTGGACCGCCGTGAGGTCGGGATCAGGCATGGGGCCTTGCCGGGGGAGTTGCCTCATGGGAACGAAGCGAGCTGCTCGGAGCGTCCTGTCCGCCGCAAACTCCAGTTGCAGCACGCCGGTGATGCCGAGCGGGCCAACCAGATTGAAGCCGCGATAGGTGGCGAAGTTTCCCAGTGAGTACGCGATGAGGTGCCCCCGGTAGAATTCCATCCCTCGAAGGACGTGGGGTCCATGCCCGATCACGGCGTCTGCGCCGGCATCGATCACCGCCCGGGCCCACCGCCGGAGGTCGCCACGGGGCTCGCGGCCAAGTGATTCAGCGGCCTCGCCGGTGCGAAGTGCCCGTACCCCCTCGGTTCCCCCATGAAAGGTCACCAGCAGCAGATCGACCAGCGGGCGCACCGAATCCACCACCGCCGCGCTGCGTTCGATATCCAGAAGGTTGTAGGCATAGGGGTAGGTGGTGAACCCAACCAGCCCGACCGTGGTGACGCTGTCGCCCATGCGAATCGTGTCCACCGTAATCCGGCCCAGGGGGCCGTAGAGCCGAACGCCCAGCCCCTCGAGAACCTGTTCGGTCGATTTCCGGCCGGCGGGGCCCAAGTCGTTGGCATGGTTGTTCGCCAGGTTCATATGGGTGAACCCGGCCTCCACCAGCCGGGGCGCCAGCATTGTCGGGGTGCGAAAGGCGTAGCAGTTCGGGCGCGTGGCGGGGGGCAACGTGTCCACCTGCATCCGTTTCCGGAGCCGCTCCTTGCGCCGCTGCTCCTTCGGGGTGAGCGGCACCAGGCATTTGACCGACGTGCCGGTATCGGCCAGCACGCCTTCGAAGTTTCCCACCACGAGGTCGCCGCGCAGGCTGGGGCGAGCCCGATCGAGCAGGCCGCGTCCGCTGTCGGGCGGAACGCCGTCAGGAAGAGTCGCGGTTCCCAGGTTGATGTCCCCCACGAAGGCAAGGCGAACCGGCGCGTAGAGCCGGGCGGCAGGCTCGGGTGTTGGCTCGAGCAATGGGGAAGGGGGGGACGCGGTGTCGGCCCGTTGCGCCGGCGGGACCGGCTGAGGCTCAGGCTGCGGTGGAGGAGCGGACTTCGCGCAACCAAGCGCGGCCACCAGCACGAGCCAACAACGATTCAGTCTCACTTCGGGTTTGTGCCCTGGTCCCAACGCTGTGGCGTACTCTTCAGCGTGTTGATGCTGCTTTGGGGTCCTACGACGAATAGGAGCTCGTTAACGGGTTCTGAAACAGTGGAACCAGTAATCGCTACCCGCACTGGCTGCATCACATCTCCGAGTTTGAGCTTATGGGTTTCAGCCACACCTTTTAGGGCCGCCAGTAACTCGTCCGGCTTCCACTCCGCAGGCTTGTTCGCAAGCGGTTCGAGTGCAGCGAAAGCCAATTCCAGGTTCCCCCTAAAGGCTGGGCCCATCTTCCTAATTAGCGCGTTACCCTTGTCGTCCGGCTTGGATCGCATCGGATCGAGCCTGACCGCCACTTGCTCTGCCACGTGCAGGATTGTTCGCGACCGAGCCTTTACTGAATCGATCAGGGGTCTAAGGTCCGCGTCGGCTCTCACGCCCATAAGAGTGAGCTGCCTACGTACCGGTTCGACGAGCTCCTCGACCGGTACCAAGGAGAGGTACTGGCCGTTCATCCACTCGAGCTTGGTGGTGTCGAAGACCGCCGCTTTCTTCTGAATGCCATCCAGGGTGAACAGCCGGATCATCTCGTCTTCCGGCATGATCTCGCGGTCGCCGCCGGGAGACCAGCCGAGCAGCGCCAGAAAGTTGCGCATCGCGGCGGGGAAGATCCCCTGCTCCTGATAGTCACCCACCGCGGTGGCGCCGTGACGCTTCGAGAGCTTCTTGCCGTCCGCTCCCAGGATCATGGGGACATGAGCGAAGATCGGTGGCGTCTGGCCGAGCGCCCGGTAGAGGGCAATCTGCTTCGGGGTATTCGAGATGTGGTCATCACCGCGGATGACATGAGTGATGCCCATGGCGATGTCATCGGAGACCACGGCCAGATTGTAGATGGCGCTGTTGTCGCTCCGTAGAATGACGAAGTCGTCGAGGTCCCGTCCCTGGAAACTGATCCGGTCATGAACCGCGTCTTCCCAGGCGATCTCGTCGTCCTGCAGCAGAAACCGGATGGTTGACGGAGTCCCCGCGCGGATGCGCTCCTCCACCTGGGCCGGAGTCAGTCGGTAGCAGCGCCGGTCGTAACGAAAGCCCACACCGGACGCTTCGGCCCTGCCGCGTTGGGCGTCGAGCTCCGCCCGGGTGCAGAAGCACCGGTACGCCTTTCCGGCCGCAAGCAGCCGCTCGGCATCTTCCTGATGGCGGGCAGCGTACTCTCCCTGGAAGTAGGGGCCTTCGTCCCACGAGATACCCAGCCAGCTGAGCCCGTCGAGGATGACCTGGGTGTGTTCCGGCGTGCTCCGCTCCCGGTCGGTGTCCTCGATGCGCAGGATGTGGGTGCCGCCGGTATGGCGGGCAAAGAGCCAGTTGAACAGGGCAGTGCGGGCGCCGCCTACGTGGAGGTATCCCGTCGGGGAAGGGGCAAAGCGGACGCGCGGTTTGGACATGAAGGCCTGTCGAAAAGCGTAAACAGTGAACGGTAAACGGTGAACGGGAGCAGGGGAGTACAGCCCGCTCACCGTTCACTGTTCACCGTTCACACTGTTCTGAATTTGAGCGGAGCGGGAGGGATTCGAACCCTCGATAGGGGTTGACCCCCTATGCCGGTTTAGCAAACCGGTGCCTTCAGCCACTCGGCCACCACTCCACGACCTCCAACGAGCGAGGAAATTAACACCCCGCCCGGGCTTCGCGCATCCCGGGGGGCCGATTGCCGCGACCCTCGGTGCACGTTTGATTAAGGCTGGCCCGTCCGAGTCGACCACCACCTCACCTCTTGGAGCCAACATGCTGCGGCTGCGTAGCCTTCGGCCAATCGTGGCTTTGGGGATTGGCACAGCTCCTCTTGCTGCCGGGCCGGTGCACGTACCGCCCGCTCTATCAGTAGAGCGCCTCCGCTGGCTCGCCGGATGCCTCGAGATGCGCTCGAGCGATCGCGTGGTGGAAGAGCATCGCATGGCGCTTCGCGCGGGCACGATGCTGGGCATGGGGCGGACCACCACGTCCACCGGTCTTGGTGATTACGAGCTCACGCTGATTCGCGAGAAGGGAGGCAAGATCCTTTTCGAAGCCCACCCCAGCGGCCAGCCCGCGGCGATCTTCTCCGCCACTACCGCCACGAGCGACAGCGTCGTCTTCGAGGCCCCGGAGCACGACTACCCTCAGGTCGTAGGATACCGAAGGGCGGGCCCGGATTCCGTCATAGCCTGGATCGATGGGAGACAGGACGGCAAGCGCCAACGGATCGAGTTTCCCTATCGCCGGGTTGCGTGCCCCGCCGCCGGCTGACTCGCGATTTCTCGCGCGTCAGCGACATCCGGCTAGGAGTGAAGGATGGCAGGTGCTTCGCCTCCGGTAGGTCGGGGAGGCGAGGGTGCGGCTAGTGGCGCGCCGCGGCCAGAGGCTGGTAGTACTGGCGAGCCAGGCTGACGATCTGACTGGCTGACCCCGGCAGGTTATTACGCAGCCAGAGGATTATGGACTCGGACCTCGGGACCTCTCCCCAAGAGGGGCGGTGGTTGGCCTTGATCAGCGCCCGCAGTGCGGCCACTCGTTCTCCCAGAACCTCATCCATCGCCCGACCGAGTGCCAACTCGAGCTCGTCGTCTATCGGGACCATGTGGGTGTGCGCGCACAGCACCGCATCAACGTTCGCCGAGTGGAACTCCTCGGCAAAAATATCGATGGGGTAGGCACAGAATAGGCTGATATTGCTGGAGCGGAGCAGGCTGTTCCAGTAGCCTTCCAGGCGGATCGCAGCCTCGCGCTGCCCAGCCTTCCACAGCAGTCCCACCATCTCGCCGTAGGCACGAATCCCGGTGTGTCCCGCCCGCTCCTGCACTCCCTTGAGCGCGTCTCCCACCACACGCTCGAACAGGTCTCGGTCCGGCTGGCCGCCGATCAGCAAGCGGTCGAGGGTCGCCTGGGCGTCGAGGAAGACCAACCGGCCCTCCAGCACGGCCTTGGGATAGCCGGGCTCCTGCCGGAGCTGCCGAGCCACCGACCCGCTGTGTTCCGCAGTGGCGATCGTGATAAGGCCGTCCCCGCGCCGCAGCCCCTCAGACAGGAATCGGGTGATGTTCCGGGTGAGAAGGCGGTCGTCTTTGCCATAGAGCTGGACCAGATGTTCTTCTGGATCAACATTGTCGAGGAGCTCTGCACAGGACGTCATGATCTTCCTTAAAGGCGCATCGCAGATGCACCTGGCTGGGAACCGAGCCCAAAGTAGTGGAGGAGAATACGAGGCACGCCCCCGGAGCGCAACGCCGCCCTGCTGCCCCCGCTTCTGCGGAGTAGAGGTTCCAAGAGAATATGGTGCAGCGGTTTAGTTCTGTTGGTGTCTCCCGTCACAAATCCAGCCTTGCGGGTCCGACCGAAAGAGTCATAATTCGCAGGCACTCAATAAGGCCCCCGAACCCATGCCGCTGCAGGGCTCGAACCGAATCAACTCAGCCAAGACCGAGCGCCCGCCGGGAGGCTATACCGTTCTGGTAGTCGACGACGAGGAGGCGGTCCGCCATCTGGCCTCCCGGATGTTGACTTTCACCGGGTATCAAACGCTCGAGGCCAGCCACAGTCGTGAGGCTATTGCCACCCTCGAACAGCATGCGGGAGCCATTCACCTCGTGCTGACCGATATCAAGATGCCGGGTATGAACGGGCGGGAGCTCGGCCGCCACGTGGAGCAGCGCTGGCCCGGCAAGCCGATCCTTTACATGTCCGGGTTTGCTTCGGAAGTGTTCCAGGGCGGGCTGCTGGAAAGCGGCGCCCCGTTTCTCTCCAAGCCCTTTACCCAGGACGACCTTGCCCATAAGGTGCGGGCCCTCCTGGGTGGCTGAATTTCACTCCAGCGCGGGCGGTCGGCCCGGTCTGTACAGCTAATTGCCCGCCCATCGGCCCGGCACCGGAGCCGAGCCTCGGGGCCCAAGGTGTGCCCCGCCGTGAGACCCCGCGGCACCCAGGCAGCACATTTCTGTTGCACCCGGCCCGCAAATCGGTCCCCGGCGGGGGGTAACTCCGCTGTAGGAGGGGGGTTTAGGTGGCATAAATGTTGATCTTTGCAGGTTGTTCTTCTAGCCTTTAGCTGAGCAGCTATCTTCTGAAATGACCATGTTATGACTGCAGGGGGACTGGTGGTTGCAGCACCGAAGACGTCCCCTCGACGATCCGGGGGGCTGGACACACCGTTGCGGATTATCTGTCCCACCTATTGGTATCCTCAGCACGCCAGCGACACTCAGGCCACATACGTTCACGACATCAACCGCCACCTGGTGCGCCGGGGACATTCGGTGACTGTGGTGACGCCGGGAGATCCTTCCCTGGCCCGGGAGGAGCTGTTCGATGGCGTCAGAATCGTTCGTTTCCCGCTTGAGCTTCCTCCCGATCTGACCTATGGCCGGGTAGCTCAAAGCCGAGTCTCCTGGATGGGAAAATTGGCCCGGCTCGCGGTGATGGCGCGCTATCTCGAGGCACAACACCGAGCCATCCTGGCCGAGGCCCGCGCGGGCCAACCCGATGTGATCCACGCCCACTGGGCAATACCGACCGGCCCCGCCGCTGTCATGGCCGCGCGAAAACTCGGAGTTCCCAGCATTATCACCATGCACGGCGGTGACGTGTACGTGAATCCCGAGCAAGGGTACGATTTTCCGACTCGGTGGTACGTTCGACCGGCCCTGCGCTGGACCCTGCGTCATGCCGGCGCCCTCACCGCGATTACCGAGGACTGCCGGCAGCATGCGCTCCGGGCCGGGGCGCCGGCTGATCGCATCCGCCTGGTTTTCAACGGAACGGATCTTCGCCGTTTCAGCCCGGCCGACAATGGAAGCCGCGGCGAGCCGGCCTACGGCCCGCACATGATCTTCGCCTGTCGCCAGTTATTTCCGCGCAAAGGCATTCGTTTCCTGCTGGAAGCCGCGGCGCAACTGAAGCCAAGGTTTCCCGATCTCAAGGTCGTTCTGGCCGGCGATGGGTTCGAGCGTCCGGAGCTCGCCCGGCTGGCTGAGACTCTGGGCATGGCCTCCGACGTGACCTTTCTGGGCTGGGTTCCCAACACCGAGCTGCCGCCCTATTATCGCGCCGCCGCGCTGTCGGTCATTCCCTCGTTGGAGGAGGGATTCGGCATTCCGGCCGCCGAGGCCATGGGGTGTGAGGTTGCCGTCGTGGCCAGCGACGCAGGCGGGCTTCCTGAGGTGGTCGAGAACGGAGTCACCGGCCTGGTGGTGCCCCGCGGTGACTCCACGGCGCTGGCCCAGGCGATCGGGTCTCTGCTGGCCGATCCGGACCGGCGACGGGTGATGGGCCAGGCGGGCCGGGCTCGGGCGCTCCGGCTGTTCGACTGGGACCGGTCGGCGGAACAGTTCGAGCAGATCTATCGCGAAGTCGCCGCCAGGACGGTACGGTGACCGAACGGCTGTTCGTGTTTCGCTGGGACGTCGATCATCGCGTCTGTGCCACCGACGGCATCCCCAGGATCCGGACGGTCTGTCGCGACTTCGGGGTGCCAAATACGTTTTTCGTCAACATGGGCCGGTCTACCAATCTGGTCGAGTGGATTGGTGCCGGTACCGCGCGGTCCAAGGCCAAGCTCGCCGATCGCGATGCGGTCCATCTCATCAAGAAAACCGGCTGGCCCCGTTTCCTCATCGAAACCGCGCTGTCCCGCCCGGTTGGACTCTCCTTCATCCCACTGCTCCAGTCGCTTCAGGCCGAGGGGCATGAGCTCGGCCTGCACGGCGGCATGGACCACGTGATCTGGAGCCGCCGCTTCCACCAGCTGCCCGACCGCGTCCTTCAAGCCGATGTGGAGCAGTCGTACCGTCATTTCGTGCGGCACTTCGGGAAGCCGGCCGGCTTTTCCTCGCCCGGGTTCTACTCCGACGAGCGAGTCATGGCGCTCCTCGACAAGCTCGGGTTCGCCTATAACGGCGATGCCATCGGCGGCGAGCCCGCGCGGGCGACGGTGGCGGGCAGGCCGGTCCGGCACTGGACCATCCCGGTGACGTTGTCCGGACCTCGCACGATTCCTTTCCTCGAGTTCCACGGCGCGCGCGGGACACCGGAGCCCGAGGTGCTCCGTCAGCTGAATCAGCATCTCGACGAGCATGAGTCGGTGGTGCTCTACGGCCACCCCTGCTACGAAGGGGTTCGGGACCGCATCCTGCGCCAGGTCTTTGCTACCGTACTCGAGCGGGGCTTCCGCTTTGTCACCATGCAAACCCTTGCCGAGCGGTTGGGGGCGGTCCCGGCCGGGCAATGATCCGGGTTCTCAGCGTCTTCGGGACCCGCCCGGAGGCCATCAAGATGGCGCCGGTGGTGCAGGCGCTTCAGAATGCTCCCGATCGGTTCGAGAGCGTCGTCTGCGTATCGGCCCAACATCGCGCGATGCTCGACCAGGTGCTCGATGTCTTCGGGCTGCGGGCGGATCACGACCTCGACCTGATGGTCGCCGGGCAATCGCCCGCCGGCGTCGCCGCTCGGGTGTTGGACCGCTTGCCGCCGCTGCTGCGGGAAATTCGTCCCGACGTTCTGCTGGTGCAGGGCGACACCATGACCAGCTTCGCGGCGGCGTTCGCGGCGTTCCTCGAGCGAATTCCCTCCGGGCACGTCGAGGCAGGGCTCCGCACCGGCGACCGGTATCAGCCGTTCCCCGAAGAGATGAACCGGGTGTTGACCACCCGGCTGGCTTCGATCCACTTCGCTCCCACCGAACAGGCGCGGACCGCCCTTCTGAAGGAGGGGATCCCGCCCGCCGACGTACACCTCACCGGCAACACCGTCATCGACGCGCTGCTGCAGACTGTCCGGCCGAATTACACCTTCCGGACTCCGCAACTGGCGGCCCTCGACCCCGCGCGACGGCTGGTGCTCGTCACCACCCACCGGCGGGAGAGCTTCGGGAAACCACTGCAATCCACCTGTGCCGCTATTCGCGAGCTGGCCCGGCTGCACCCCGATCTGCAGTTCGTCCTCCCGGTACACCCTAATCCCGAAGTCAAAGCGACGGTCGAACGCCTCCTGTGCGACCTGCCCGGGATGTATCTGATCGAGCCGGTGGACTACGTCGAGTTCGTACATTTGATGGAACGCTCCTATTTGGTGCTTACCGACAGCGGGGGTATTCAGGAGGAGGCCCCCTCGCTGGGCAAGCCGGTCCTGGTGCTCCGCGAGGTGACCGAGCGGCCGGAGGGAGTCGAGGCCGGAACCGCGGTCGTGGTCGGCACCGACCGGGACCGGATCGTGAGGATAGCCAGCGAGCTGCTGACCTCGCGGGCCGCGTACGACCGCATGGCCAACGCGGTAAATCCGTACGGCGACGGGCAGGCCAGCGGCCGGATCGTGGCGGCACTCGCCGAGCGATTCGCATGAAGCTGCTGGTCACCGGGGGAACCGGCTTCATCGGCTCCCACCTCGCCGAACAGGGCAGGCGTCGCGGGGCCGAGGTCGTCGTGCTTGGTCTGACCGAACGGCCGGAGGAGCGGGCAAACGCCGCACTGCTGTCCAGCCTGGGGGTGGAGGTGCTGCCCGGAAGCATCACCGATGCCGATCTCTGCCGTCGTGCGGCCCAGGGCGCCACCCACATCTTTCATCTCGCGGTCGCCATGCGCGAGGGCGGCAGGAGCGACGAATTCTTCGAGTCGATCAATCTCGACGGGACCCGCCACCTGCTCCAGGCGGCTACGGCAGAGCGGGTCGAGCGCTTCGTCTACTGCAGTACCATCGGGATCTACGGCCACCGCGCTCCCGGCGTTACCCGCGAGGAATCGCCGCTGTCGCCCGGCAATATCTACGAGCGGACCAAGGTGACAGCGGAGCGCCTGGTGCGCGACTTCGCCGAGAACTGCGGGCTCTCCGCCGTGGTCCTCCGCCCGGCCGACGTCTATGGTCCCCGAGATCAACGCCTGCTCAAGCTGTTCAGGGGAGTGAGCCGGGGGCGGTTCCCGCTCTTCGGCTCGGGGAGCGGACGCCGCCACATGGTGTATGTGGACGACGTCGTATCCGCGTTCTTCAACGCCTGCGAGCGCGAGGCAGCAGTGGGGGAAGGGCTCATCGTGGCCGGGCCGCGCGCCTGTACCCTGCGGGAGCTCCTCGACGAGGTGACGGCAGCCACCGGCAGCTCCCGCTACGGGATCAGGCTGCCGCTGGCTCCAATGCTCGCCTTGGCCGCGGTGGTGGAGGACGTCTGTGCCTCCCTGGCGATCGATCCGCCGATCTACCGGCGGCGAATGGATTTCTTTCACAGCGACTCCGAGTTCGACACTTCCAAAGCCCGGCGGGTGCTTGGCTGGGAGCCCAAGGTAGATTTAGGGGAAGGGATTCGGCGGACGCTGGAGGACTACCGGAGGAGTGGAGCTATGGGCTAAGCGCTATGGGCGTTGGGCCTGCTCCGAGCCCCGATTGGTCCATGGCCCATAGCCCATAGCCCATAGCCTAACGGAGATCATCAATTGGCTGAGCCCTGGCAGTTGCAGTTGTATCGTCGCTCGCTCAAGAAGAGGCTTACGGTCAACGCGCTGATGCGGCACCTGCCGCCGGCCGAGGGACGCCTGTGCCTCGAGGTGGGCTGCGGCACCGGCCTCACCTCGCATTTCGTCCGTGAGCGGGGCGGCACTTGGGTGAGCACCGACTTCGAGCGCGATCACGTGCGCTCGGCCAAACAACTGGTCGGCGACCGTGTGCTCCAGACCAGCGACGCCGAGCTGCCGTTCCGCAGCGCCTCGTTCGATGTGGTGGCGGCCATCAACTTTCTGGAGCACATCGAGGATGACGACACCTTCTTCCGCGAGATGGTGCGGGTGCTGAAGCCGGGTGGTGACTTTCTCTTCATGGCTCCCAAGGGTGAGAGGGGGCGGCCGGGCTATGCCCTCAAGAAGCTGCTCGGCTTCACCGCCGACACCGAAGGGTTCGGGCACGCCCGTGACGGGTATCCGCCCGCCGCCACCCGGGCAATCATGGAGCGCCACGGCCTGGTCGTGTCCGGAATCGACGATTATTGCCGCTTTTTCACCGAGTCGATCGAGGACCTGCTCAACTACGCGTACCACAAGAAGTCCATGAAAGGAAAGAACGGTGCGGAACAGGACTTCCATGGAGACACCGCCCCGATGTCGGCTGAGGCGCTGAACAAGGTGGGCACAGCCTACAAGCTGTACTCCGCGGTCTATCCCGCCCTTCGGGCCTGGACCCTGCTTGACAACCTGATCCCGTTTTCAGCCGGCTACATGATGGTGGCTTGGGGAAGGAAGAAGGTGGGCTGACATGTGTGGCATCGCCGGTAAGGCCGGGGCGGGGCGGGTGAGCGAGGCGGAGATCCTCCGCATGTGCGATGCCATCGCCCACCGGGGACCCGACGACTGGGGCACCTTCGTGGAAGGCGGCCTCGGCCTCGGCATGCGCCGGCTCAGCATCATCGACCTGGAGGGCGGACACCAGCCGCTCGCGAACGAAGACGGCACCGTCGTGGTGGTGTACAATGGCGAGCTCTACAACTTCGAGAGCCTGTACGCCGAGCTCGTGGCCAAGGGACACCGTTTCAAGACCCGCAGCGATACCGAAGTCCTGGTGCACCTGTATGAGGACGAAGGCGAGAAGATGGTGGCGCGGCTGCGCGGCATGTTCGCCTTTGCCATCTGGGATCGAACCCGTCACCGCTTGCTGCTGGCCCGCGACCACTTCGGCCAGAAGCCGCTGTTCTACACCGAGGCCGGTGGCAGGATCACGTTCGCATCCGAGATCAAGGCGCTCCTGGCCGACGATCCCTCACTGGCGGAGCTCTCGCCCCGGGCACTCGATCAATACCTTACCATGAGGTTCGTCCATCCCCCCGAGACGTTCTTTACCCGCGTGCGCCAGCTTCCCGCCGCACACTATATGGTCTGGGAAAACGGCCGCGGCCGCATCGAGCGCTACTGGGACCTGAGCTACGGACCCAAGTGGAGCTACTCGGAGGAAGAGACCCTGGAGCGTATCGACGACCTGTTGGCAGAGACGGTGAAGCTGCATCTGCTGAGCGATGTCCCGGTCGGTGCCTTCCTGAGCGGCGGACTGGATTCCACCCTGATCGCCTCCTACGCGGCACGAACGCTCGGCTCCGAGCTCCGAACCTTTTCGATGGGCATTCCCCATCGGGACTTGAACGAGCTGCCGTATGCCGCCGCGGTGGCGGCGCGCTACGGGACCCGTCACCACGCCGAGGAGGTCACTCCCAGTGTGGTGGGCGACCTCCCCCGGCTGGTGTCGGCGCTGGATGAGCCCGCCGATCCACTCTCCATCTGCCTGCTTCACCTGGCCAAGATGACCGCCCGTCACGTGAAGGTGGTGCTCGGTGGGGATGGAGGCGACGAGCTGTTCGGTGGCTACGATCGCTACGCAGCCGATCGCTGGCTCGACGGCTACCGGGCGGTGCCCGAGGCCATTCGAAACGTCGTGGCCAGCCAGGTGCTCCGGCGGCTGCCCGATCAGTTCACCTTCAAAAGCCTGACTCACAAGCTCCGCTGGGTGGACCAGATGGCCCGGAAGACCGGCGGCGAGCGGTATGCCGAGAGTCTCCAGTTCTTCTGGTTCAATGAGGCGCACCGACGCGAGCTGTACGCCCCCGGTTTCCGTGACCAGCTGCTCGGCACGCGGCCGGACGCCTGTTTGCTCGAGCTGTACGCCGCCCCGAATGCCGCCACGCCGATCGATCGAATGATGTATGTGGATTCGATGTCGCGCCTTCCGGGTCAGTCGCTCACCATTCTCGACCGGGCCACCATGGCCTACAGCCTGGAGTCCCGCTCGCCGTTCCTCGACCCCCGGTTCGCCGAGTTCATGGCCCGGGTCCCCACTCGAGCTCAAGATCCGCGGCCGCCGCCTCCGCCACCTCCAGCGGCGACTGGGCGAGCGCTACCTGCCGCCTGAGGTGCTGCGCCGGAAGAAGCAGGGCTTCGCGTCGCCCTTGATGTATATCCTGGAGGGCGAGGTCCGGGCTCTGGCGCCCCGGCTGTTGTACCAGAGCGAGCTGGTGCGGGATGGCTACCTCCGAGGCGAGCGGGTGAAGCAGATCGTGGATGAGCACCTGACCCGCCGCTACGACCACGGCAACAGAATCTGGTTGCTGTTGAGCGCCGAGGTATGGTACCGGCGCTATATCAGCCGGCGCTCTGAGGCCGATCTCGAGATCGAGCTGGCGGATCGACTCGTCGAGCCGGGAGTTGGCATCCTGTCGCGGAGAGCCTCGTGAGTTCCAGGCTTCATCCACCGCCGTCGAGCTCGCGTCCTGAAGCAGGCAGGAGTACCGGGGTCGCACTCCTGACATCCTCCTACAACTGGGAGGGTGACCGCGAGTCCATGACCCTGGGCGACGCGATCGCGCGCTTTCGGGACGTCAACGGGTACGTGGGCCTGCCGATCCCTGCCAAGCCGCATTTCCTCAAGCTCTTTCGCAAGCTGATCAACGGCTCACGAGCGCCGGAGAAGATCTACCTGGTACACGATGCGTCGCACGTGCTCACCGGCACGACCTTCACTCACGATGAGCCACCGCTGGTCCTGCTCGCGGGTGAGGCGGCGGAGCAGGGCCTTTATTTCGGTTCCCGAGGAGTGCCGAAGGCAGTTGGCTGGGTGCTGTTCTATGGTGGGGCCTTCGTGGAGTGTGCCCGGCGTATCGCCTCCTTCCGTCAGGTGGGCCGGGGCATCCGGCTCGGCATCTTCAACCGGGCCTACGACTACGCCCGCCGCGCCCGGTTGACCAACCTGTTCGAGATTCCGGTCGAGGAGCTGTGGGCGGTGCCCGTGGCCGAGGCGCGCCGCCGGCTGGGAATACCGGAAGCTGGGGTGGCGGCCGAGGTCTACCGGGAGATCGTTCCGCCGGCGGAGATGGACGCTGAGCTTCGGGCCGAGTGGCAAACGTTTGGGGTGACGCGTTAAGGCGTTAAGGGGGAGGAATCAACACGACTAACGACTGACGAGTGAAGCCGGTGCTGGGCACTACTCTAAGCCCGCAAGACCGGCCGGTGAACCCTCCCAGATCCGACTCCAAGCCTTGACAATCCCCCCTTTGGTGCAAACTATTGCACCAGCCTAGCGTCGGACCCGGTGTCGAAGCCCCGCCTTCCCCTTCCGTTCGCGATCGTCGCAAACCTCGTCCACCGGCTGATTTGGAGAATAGAACATTGGAGATGAACTGCGTCCGTTTTCTGGCCCGAGCCGCCGTCCGGTGGCGAATCCGCCTGCTCCTGCTCCTCCCACTTCCGCTCGCCGCCTGCGGTAGTGACGACCGGGTGTTGGCGGCGGAAGCCCCGTTAGTGCCGGGCGATTCCATCGCCCCTGGTGGTGGAGACAGTCTGCCGAGTGATTCAACCCCACCCCAGATTCCGCTGGACCCCGCGACTCCTCCGGTGGACTCCACCGCGGCACCTCCGCCGCCGGGATCGTATGTGGGGATACCGTTCGGCCCGTTCGGTCTTCCCGCCAAGCTCTACGGTGAGAGTTCAACGCCACGTTCAGGGCGCTGCCGCCCAAGATCCTGCTGTCCGAGCTCGAAGCCGCCCGCCAGGCGGGGGCCAGAGTCATCATCAGGCTGGTCGGGGGGCACAGGCGGTACCGCGGGAAGAGCGGCGGGTTCGACATGGAGCTGTGGAAGGCGCGGCTCGACCGCTATCGTGACATCGACTTCTCATCCTACATCGACGACGGGACAATCGTCGGCCACTTCATTCTCGATGAGCCGCACGACAAGTCGAACTGGGGTGGCAGCCTCATCTCGCGGGCGACCGTGGACGAGATGGCCAGATATAGCAAGGAGCGCTGGCCCTCGATGCCCACCATCGTTCGGGGCTGGCCCGCGTACCTCAAGGGGTACGACTACAAGTATCTCGATGCGGCGTGGGCGCAGTACTCGGAGCGATTCGGGCCGATCTCCACCTTCATGAGTGACAACGTCCGCGACGCCAGGGAGGCAGGACTCGCACTGGTGGTGGGACTGAATCTGCTGGATGGAGGGACCAAGGGAAGCGGCATCAAGGGGTACACGAAAGGGAAACACGGGATGAGTGCGGCCCAGATTAAGACCTGGGGCGACGCGCTCCTCTCCGATTCGTATGTCTGCGCCTTTCTCAGCTGGAAGTACACCGAAGCGTACTTCTCGCGCGAGGGGATCAGATCTGCGCTCTCTGAGCTCAGCGACAAGGCAAAGAGTCTGGAAAACAAGGGCTGCCGGAGGCGATAGGCCGGTGCCCGAGCGGCGTGGGTGAGATTCGAACTCACGGAACGGTTTCCCGTTCGGCGGTTTTCAAGACCGCTGCATTCAACCACTCTGCCACCACGCCCAAGGCTTCAAACCTCTTCTAGTACAGTCTGTTGCGCAAGTTCATTCGAGTAGTTTGTGAGGCCACGGGCTCTCCGGCGCAGCGTGGCCGACCACCCGGCCTGAACTAAAGTAAAACCCTGCCGTTGGGGCGTTTGTGGGCCGGAAGGCTCACATCTTGCCATTCTCCCAGCCAAACGCCGCTCAGTATCCGCCTCCGACTCCTTGTCGAACAGGGCTATATGCTGCTCCAACGCGCACCCAACTCGCGACGGGGACTCGTCTCCGGCATCGTGCCGTGGGTCACCCCATTCTCGGCACACGACTTAGGGGCCCATACCCAACCGACTCGCCGGGTCGCACCGGCCAAGGAGCCGAGTTGGCCGGCCGTCGGCCCCTGCGGCGTGCGTTTCCAGGAAATCCGCGGTCTAAAGTGGCCGTTTGCGACTCCGGCTGCCAGGTGAACCTCGAGCCGATGGTTCTCCTTGCCATGGCCGCCCTGGGCACGGTTGCCCTCGGCTTGGGGGCCAGCGCCCTCAGGCGCCGGCTCAGAAGTCGAGCGCACGAGGCCGAGCGGCTCCGCCGGTTCTACGACGCATTGTCGTGCGGGGTCATCGTGCAGGACGCGACCGGCAACCTGGTGCACGCGAACCAGGCCGCGAAGGATCTGCTCGGGACCACCGACGTAATCCGGGCCGGCTCTCCAGACGCCGATCATCGGGTAGTGCACGAGGATGGCAGCTCCGCCGAGGGAGATGCCTACCCGCTGAGCCGTGCGCTGCAAACCGGGATGCCGGTTCGCGGGGTGGTGCACGGCGTGCGTACCGGGACACCCTCGGAGCGATGGTGCCTGGTAGACGCGGTTCCGGTGTTCGATCCGACGACCGGACAGCTGGTGGAGGCCATTGCCAGTCTAACCGACATCACCCAGCGCCGCCGGGTGGAGACCGCCCTGCGCAACACCAGCGATACCTTGTCCGCCCTGATCCAGGCCTCACCCCTGGCCATCTTCGCCTTCGACCCGGCCGGCAAGGTGACCAGCTGGAATGCCGCGGCTCAGCGCCTGTTCGGGTGGAGGGCGTCGGAGGTGGTGGGCCACAAGTTGCCCGCCGTAGCCCCCGAGCAGCTGCAGGAGTTTCACGACCGTCATCTGGCCGTGTTGGAGGGACAATCATTCATCGATCTCGAGGTGCGATGGCAGCGGCGGGACGGAACACCGGTCACGCTGAGCCTTGCCCTTGCGCCGCTCTACGGCGGGGTGTCGGAGGTGCGAGGTGTAATCGCGCTGGCGGCGGACCTGACCGAGCGAAAAAGGTTGGAAAGCCAGCTGCGGCAGTCGCAGAAGATGGAAGCCGTTGGACAGCTGGCCGGCGGCGTAGCCCACGACTTCAATAATCTGCTGACTGCCATCATGGGCTATACCAGCCTCCTGCTGAAGGCGGTTCCTCCCGACGACCCCAAACACGAAGACCTGCTCGAAATCGACCGCGCCACCACCCGCGCTACCGAGCTCACCCGGCAGCTGCTCGCGTTCAGCCGGCGGCAGATGCTCCAGCCCAGCGTGATCGATCTCAATGCGGTGCTCTCGGACACGATGCGCATGCTGGGACGGCTGCTGGGCGAGCACATCGAGCTCGCGATTCTTCCGGAGACGGGCCTGGGTGTGGTCAAGGCGGATAGGGGCCAGATCGCCCAGGTGATCGTCAACCTCGCCGTCAACGCCCGGGACGCGATGGAGGGGGGCGGCAAACTCACGCTGGAAACCCGGAACGTACGGCTGGACCGGGCCTACGTCAGCCAGCACCCGGGCGCTAGCGAGGGCGATTTCGTCATGCTGGCGGTAACCGATACCGGCATAGGAATGGACTCAGCCACGCAGGCGAGAATCTTCGAACCGTTCTTCACCACCAAGGAGCGCGGCAAGGGCACCGGCCTGGGTCTCTCCACGGTATACGGCATCGTCAAGCAGAGCGGGGGAATCATCTATGTGTACAGTGAGCCGGGCCGCGGAACCACCTTCAAGATCTACCTCCCGAGGATAACGGCCCCGGGTCCTGCTGCGGGACCCGCGTTCGTCAGACCGGTCAATGTGCGGGGGACAGAAACGGTGCTGGTCGTGGAGGACGAGGCCGGGGTTCGGTCGCTGACCTGCCGCGTGCTGCAGACCTATGGCTACACGGTGCTCGAGGCGGAGAACGGTGGGGAGGCGCTGCTGATCGCGGAGCAGCATCCCGCGCCGATCGATCTGCTGGTCACCGACGTGGTGCTTCCGAGGATGAGTGGACGAACGCTGGCTGAGCGCCTGGTCCGTGCCCGGCCCGGCCTCCGGGTCCTCCATATGTCAGGCTACACCGATGGCTCCGTTTTCCATCACGGGGTCCTGGATCCCGGCACGGCATTCATTCAGAAACCCTTCACCCCGGACGCACTCGCGCAGAAGGTTCGCGAGGTACTGGAGGCTCCCGCGGCTTAAAGTCTGGTCCACCTGACGCCGATACCAGAAAAGACCCCCCCTTGAAGATGGGTTCTGGCTGTCGGAGGAAGCATGGAGCGGAGATGGGCTCCGGCCCGCCTGATGTGGGCGGTCGGGCTACTGCTGGCACTGAGCGGATGTGGCTTCGATCCCGAAGGGGACGTGCCGCTGGATCCGCCGCCGATCTATCGGGAATGGTTTGCCAAAACCGAGGCCTGCTCCGGCCGTACGGGAAATTTCGAGCGGATCAGCTGGTCCATCATTGAAGGGTACAGCTTCCCCTGCTCCAGTGGCGAATGCGCCGGACACTGGCGTACCAATCACCACATCTTCCTTGCCGGCGCGTGGGCCATGGACGAGATGGTCGTGCGGCACGAGATGCTGCATGACATCATCGGACGTCCCGGCCACCCCGACCCACCGTTCGGCGATGGCTGTCCGCTGACGTGGGCAAGCTGGAACGGTGGAGCGGCTGGACTCGACATCGCGCGCGTGCGGCCGCACGACATCGACTAGTAGGGCGCCCCGGGAGTGAGGTTCTGGGCTACTCCCCGGGCCACTGAATCGGCGCGCGCTGACAGCGCGGTCTGGCCCGCGCTCGCGAAGGCTCTCGCCGCCCCGCCGTACACCACCGCATACAACTGAAGAATCGATCCGGAGGGCCGGTCCACCCAGCCCCGGGGCCGATTGCGCGTGGCGGCCTGCCAGTGGTACACGTCCCACAGCAGCTTCTCCGTCCGGGGCAGGTCGAGAAAACCGAGGCTGGGGCTGAGCACGATGGAGTCGTTGGCGACCACCGGCTTGGGCATCAGCTTCCGCACGAATCCTTGAGACACCAGATAGGGGCTCAGGGCGAGAGTCTGATCCGGGTATCCACCATCGCTCCAGCTGAAGAAGATCGGCCGCTTGCCGATGTTGTCCCGGATCAGAAAGATCGTGGCCAGATCCTGCAACATCAGGTAGTCCTGCCCGAACGAGAGCTTCAGACTATCGAACGCCACCCCCCCGTTGGCAGGCACCTGCATGGCCTCGGGCAAACTGTCGAGCTGATCGGCGTTCAGGCTGAAGACCGGCTCCGTGGGGTAGGGCCAGCCCGCACGAGCGGGGGCGCCGGCCTTGGCGGAATCGGTGAGCGGCACACCAGCCTCCAGCGGGCGCGGCTTCCACAGCGTGGCGGCCGCGGCGGCGTCGAATTGTGGCGTCTGCCGGCGCCGAAGCTGGCGCAAATGCCAGCGGGTGTTCATCAGCGAGAGGTTGGCCAGGGTGACATCGCGCCGGATGCCCTCGACCTCCTGGGCGTACCAGAGCGGAAAGGTATCGTTGTCTCCCGCCGTGATCAGAATCCCGTAGGGTTCGACCGATTGCAGAATGTCATAGGCAAAGTCCCGGGGCAGGGTCTCGTGCGCCCGGCTGGCGGTGATCCGGTTGCCGAAGAGCGGTATCAACGCCAGGGCGAGCACCAGGCTGGCGACGGCCCAGCGGCTGGTGGACGTCCCCGCATCCCGGAGGAACTCGACGATGCCTCGCATGAGCGCGCCGAGCCCGAGCGCCACGAAAGTCCCGAACACCGCAAACGAGCCGATAAAGAAGTAGTCGCGCTCGCGGACCTCCCGAGGCAGGGCCTCCTCACCGGGGAACTGGGAGAAGCCGTACTTAAAATTCATGTAGTACACCAGCCCGACCGACAGTGTGCCGAGGAGAGCGAGCGCGGCCAGCCCTGCTCGGCGATCGCTCTTCCACAGGGCCCATAGACCGCTCAATCCCAGCACGGTGAACACTGCCGTCACGATCGGTGACAGCCGGGTCCAGTCCTTGGCGAACTGCCACGAGTAATACTGCCAGAAGTTGGCGAGCTGGGCGGTAAAGGTCGCTTGGCGCTGGGACAGCGGGGGCTTCCCATACTGCACCCGGTTCAGCACATCCTGGAGCGCCTGGCTGAGGAAGCCCACCGGCTCGCCTTCGTTGATCGGCGGATATTGTGCGGCCCGGAGGGGAAGCCAGGCATAGTTGAGAGAGATGCCGACGATGACCGCGGCGAGCCCGAGATATACCAGCGGATCGCGAGGGGACTTCCAGCCCGCGTAGCCGAAGACCGCCAGGGTGCCCAGGATGAGGGGCACCTGTAGCGTCCCGCCCAGGACCATGTCGCTCCACTTGCCGGTGACGGCCAGCAGAAGGGCCCAAAAGGTCACCACCGCCCACGGGCGCAGCACCGTGCGCCAGTCGGTCCAGAGGACGTACACGGCCAGGGCGGGAAGGGCGAGCACTCCCATGAGGTGATTGGTCGAGGTCAGCGCCATCACATAGGCGATGAGCACCAGCCAGCGGTCCCGGTGGGTGCCCGGCTCGTCGTCGCCCCAGCGCACCACCAGCCACATGACCACGGCGATCGACAGCAGCGACAGAGTATAGACCTTCTCATTGACCGTGGACTGATTCCACACGGTCCACGAGGTTGCGCTGACCAGGATGCCCCCGAACGCCGCGCCATACCGGGCCCAGCGATGGGTCACGATCCCTCGCAGCCACCGCTCGGCCACCAGGAACCAGAGTCCCGCCGCCGCGGCGCTGGTCACCGCCGCGAAGAGATTGATCCGCACCGCGTACGATGCGGCGAGCGGCAGGAGTCCGAAGACGTGGGCCAGAATCACAAACAGCGGGTTGCCCGGGGGGTGAGGAATCCCCAGCACCTTGGCGGCCGCGATGTATTCGGAGGTATCCCAGAACGCGGTGGTGGGCGCCAGCGTGGCGAGATAGATCGCGAACACCACAACCGCCGTCAGGACGGCCCCGAGATAGGGTGGCTTTTCCAGCTCAGCATTCATATAGGTCAGAAGTAAGAAGTGAGAAGTGAGAAGCAACAAGTGAGAGGTGAGAGGTGAGAAGTGAGAGGTGAGAACGCCTCACCCGACCTTCCTTCTCACCTGTTACTTCTTACTTCTTACTCTCCTAATGTCTGAACTGCCGCCTCCCGGTCATCACCATCGCCATGCCGTGACGGTTGGCCGCGTCCACCACTTCGGCGTCACGAACGGAGCCACCGGGCTGAATGATCGCGGTCACCCCCGCGCCGGCCGCCAGCTCGACACCGTCGGCGAAGGGGAAGAACGCATCGGATGCCAGCACGCTGCCGGCCGGATCGTGGCCCTGCTGCCGGGCCTTGTGCACCGCCAGGAAAACGCTGTCCACCCGGCTCATCTGGCCGGCCCCGATGCCGATGGCCGCTTCGCCCCGCGCCAGCAGGATGGCGTTCGACTTGACCGGAGCCACCGCGGCCCAGGCGAACCGGAGGTCGTTCCACTCGGCCTCGGCCGGCTGCCGCTTGGTGGCGATGGTCCATCCGAGCTCCGAGGGGTCGAACTGGAATTGATCCTGTACCAGAAAGCCTCCCCGTACCCGCTTGTAGTCGAGCGTCCCCGAGCCTTTGCTCACCGGCAACTCCACCACCCGGAGCTGTTTCTTGGCCGCGAACACCGCCAGTGCCTCGGCATGGAAGGAGGGGGCCACGACGGCCTCGACGAACAGATCGCTCATCGCCTCGGCCGTGGCCTGGTCCACCACGGTGTTGAAGGCGACCACCGAGCCGAATGCGGAGACCGGGTCGGTAGCGCGAGCTGTCCGAAACGCCTCCACCGCCGACGGGGCCACTGCAATGCCGCAGGGCGTCGTGTGCTTGATGATGGCGCACGCTGGCCGGTTGGTCCAACAGGCCACCGCCCACATGCCGGCATCGACGTCAAGCAGATTGTTGAACGACAACTCCTTCCCCTGGCGCTGGGTCAAGTCCCGCATGCCGCGGGGCTCCTCGGTTACGTAGAGCCCGGCCCGCTGCTCCGGGTTCTCGCCGTAGCGCAGGGGCTGGACCCGCTCCATCGCCACTCCAAGACGACGCGGAAGGCCTTCCTCGCCAGGCGTGAGGTACGCAGCTACCGCGGCGTCGTAATCGGACGTATGGGCAAACACCTTGGCTGCAAACTCACGCCGGATCTCCGGCGTAAGTCCGCCCTTCCGCAGCAGCTCGAGAACCACAGGGTAGTCCGTAGGATCAACTACCGGCAGGACGGCCTCGTGGTTTTTCGCTGCAGACCGCAGCATCGAGGGGCCGCCGACGTCGATGTTTTCCAGTGCATCCTCCATCGATGCGCCTTCCTGGGCGATCGTCGCCTGGAACGGATACAGGTTCACCGCCACCAGGTCGATCGGGACTATCCCATGCTTCTTGAGGGCCGCGACGTGTCCTGGAATCTGACGTCTGGCCAGGAGTGCGGCGTGAATAGCCGGGTGCAGAGTCTTGACCCGGCCATCGAGCAGCTCAGGAAAGTCGGTGACCTTCTCTACCTCGAGCACCGGCACCCTGGCCGCGCGGAGCGCTGCCGCCGTGCCCCCGGTGGAGATGATCTCCCAGCCCAGCTCGGCCAAGGCCTGGGCGAAGGGAACCACTCCGCGCTTGTCGCTGACTGAGATTAACGCCCGCGGCATGTCATCATCCGAACGTGGCTCCTGACTCACTCAAAGGGACCGGATGGCCGGCCGCGGCCGCGGCGAGTACCGCTGCGGGAAGCAGGCGGTGTTCGACCTCCAGTACCCGGGCGGCGAGCCGCTCGGCGGTATCGTCGCGCAGAACCGGAACTCGGGATTGAGCCAGTACCGCTCCCCGATCGTAGACCTCGTCCACCAGATGAATCGTGACTCCCGTCTCCCGGGCGCCGCTTTCGAGCACCGCCTGATGCACTCGCTCGCCGTACATACCCTTGCCGCCGAACGCGGGGAGCAGGGAAGGGTGGGTGTTGATGATTCGCCCGCGATACGCCGCGACCACCGGTGCGGGGACGAGTCTCAGGTATCCCGCCAGCACCAGCAGCTCTATCTGGTACTCCCGCAGCAGATCGAGCCACCCTGCCGCATCGGCGGGGTCGGGAAGCACCGCGGCGGGAATATTCCGGCTGCGGGCGTGAGTCAGACCCGCCGCGCCCGCGCGATCGCTCAGCACCAGGACGATTTCCGCGGGCGCGCCAGGCTGGAGCGCGCGAAGCAGCGCCTCGAGATTGCTGCCGCGGCCGGAAATGGCCACGGCTATGCGCATCGTCATGGCGGCGGAAGCTAATGGGGGGGTGGAGGACCTGTCATCCTGAGGGGGCCCTTCGACTTCGCTCAGGGCAAGCTCCGCGACCGAAGGATGACTGCGGCTTCGGAGAGATCCTTCGCTGCGCTCAGGATGACACCTTCTCTCGAACTTCCTTCAGGATCAACTCCACCGCCCCCGCCAGATCGCTCACCTGCGGAAACCTGCTTGCCTTCTTCTCCTCAATCTCACCCTGGCCCGCGTCGCTGAGCAGCAGAATGCCTCGCCCACCAAAGGTGTCCGCCGGAAGCACGTCACGCATGCGGTCGCCTACCCACCAGCTTCCGCGGAGGTCGAGATGGAACTGCTCTCCCGCCTGGCGGTAGAGCAGCGCTCCGGGCTTGCGGCAGTCGCAGGGGCCGGTGAGCTCGGGCAGATGGGGACAGAAGTAGTGCGCGTCCAGGTGAGCGTCCTCCTGGGCGAGGAGCTCGTCCACCCGGCGTTCGGTCAGCTGGTAGTCGTTCCGGGAGACGCAGGCCGCGGGCAATTCCCGACTGATTGGTTACGACGATGGCGAGGAAGCCGCCCGCGTTCAGCCGCTTGATGGCGTGGGCCGCCCCGGGAAGGAGACGAACCCGTTCCGGGTCCCGCAGGTAGGCCACGTCCTCGATGATAGTCCCGTCACGATCCAGAAATACGGCGCGCCGGCGGGGGGAGTCCGCGGCGGGCTTCACGACGCGAGGGCCTGCTCGATGGCTGCCGCGACGATGGGAAAACTGTCCTCGGGGAGCGTCCGAGGGTCGAGCAGCAGCCGGTCACCCGCTACCCGGGCCACGATGGATGGCTGGCCCAGGCGAAGCCGGAGGGCCAGCCCATCCGGGCCGAGCGAGCCGGCGTCGAGCGCCACGAGCGTGGTGGCCAGGACCGCTCCCGGAAACGAGCCGCCCCCGACAGCCGATTCACCGGGCAGAGTGTCGGCTCGCACGACAGCCGGACAGGCCGTGGCCAGCCGCCGAGCCCGGCGGGCAAGCTCCTCAGGATCGAGCGTCAGCATGGCAAGTACCGGAACCAGACGAACCGCGGCTTCCGGATCCTGATACAGACTCAGCGTAGCCGCTAACGCGGCCAGGGTCAGCTTGTCGGCCCGTATCGCTCGCGCGATGGGGTTTTCTCGGCAACGGGCGACCAGCTCGGCTCGGCCAACAAGGCAGCCGGACTGGGGGCCACCGAGGAGCTTGTCACCGCTGAAAAGGACCAGGCCCGCCCCCGCGGCCAGTGCCTCGCCCACCCGAGGCTCACCCGTAAGGCCCCAGGGAGACAGATCGGGAATCAGTCCGCTGCCGATGTCGTAGAGATAGGGGATCCCGGCGCCGGCGGCGAGCTCCGCGAGCTGCTCCGGCTCGGGGGAGGTCACGAATCCCCGCTGCTCGAAGTTGGAGCGATGCACGGTGAGGATGGCGGCCACACCGCCGTCGAGCGCCTGCTGGTAATCCCGGAGGTGGGTTCGGTTGGTGGTGCCGACTTCGCGGAGGCGAGCCCCACTCTTGGCCATGATGTCCGGAATGCGAAACGAGCCACCGATCTCGATCAGCTCGCCGCGGGAGATGAGGACCTCGCGACCTTCAGCCATGGCGTTGAGCGCCAGGAGCAGCGCGCCGGCCGCGTTGTTCACCACCAGACCATCTTCGGCGCCGCTGATGTTCCGGAGCAGGGTGCGGCAATGATCGCTGCGGCTGCCCCGAATCCCGGAAGAAAGATCGAGCTCGAGGTTGCTGTAGCCCCCGGCGATCGCCAACATCGCTCGAATGGCGGCATCGGCCAGGGGTGCACGGCCCAGGTTGGTGTGGAGCACCACACCGCTGGCGTTGAGCACCGGGCGGAGCTCAGAGCCGGAGCGCCGCACCAGCCGCTCCCGGATATCGTCCTCCCACTGCTCAGGCGCCCCGGCTCGCCGGGTCCTGGCCGCGTCCAGAGCCTCGCGCACCGCGGCGATCACGGCGCCGCGGGGGGCAATGTGCAGCAGCTCCTCAACCGCAGGCTGATGCATCAGGCGGTCCACCGAAGGGAGCTGCCGCCGGCGGTCGGTCATCTCTTCTTCTTCAGCGAGTCTGGGGCGCTGCGCTTCGGGTTGGATGGCCGGAGACTGTCGCCCGGCAGCCGCTTCTTGAGGCTGTCGCGTGGCTGCACGCGCCTCAGGCTGTCCCGGGCCTGCGCGGCTTTCACGCTGTCCTTCGGCTCGACCTTGGGCTTCTCCGGAACGGCGACCACCCCGGCCGCGTTGCCGGTAACACCGGTCACGTTTTTCACGCCCCGCACCTCGAGTGCCATCCGGGAGCCGGGGGCCCAGGGTCTTGGTACCCTGAGAACCAGCCGTTCGTACAAGGGTGGCCGGGACGGGGGAGGTCCCTCCGCAATCCGGCCACGAGGGGCGGGGGCGACGCGTCGGCCCACACGGCTGGTGTCGGCACCGGTTGAGTCCTCCAGTCCGGTCGAATCCGGGGCCGGCGTCCGGGTTCCGTGGATGCTGTCATCCACCGGCTGCGGCAGGATGGATGACACCGCGACGGGGGTCGAATCGGGGAGCAGGCGGAGGGACACATCCTTGGCACTGAGTCGTTGCCGCGGGTCGAGCTTCTGACTGAAGGTGATGGTTGCCTTCACGCTGTCATCCACGGTGACCGTCTGGATGCGGGGAGCGCTGGTGTCGTGCACGAAAGCCCAGAGCTCGCCAACCGCGGACTTGCCCCGGGCAACGCGAGCGGTCCCGTATGCCTCGCGCGGACCCTGCCGGTGGTCGGTGTCCTGATCGAGCACTCCGCTGACCAGGTAGTCTCCCTGGGGGAGCGGCCCCAGTGAGAAGCGGCCGCTCGAATCGGCCACGCCGCGATAGGGCAGACTGTCGGGGAGCAGGGAAGCGACGACTAATGCACCTGGTGCCGGCCGGCTGGTAGACCAATCCACCACCTGCCCCTCGAGCATCGTCTGGGGGCGAGGCGCGCCGGTGCTGAAGGTGAGCACCGCGCCTTCCCTGGCCCGATTGTTTCTCAGGTCGGTCACTCCGGGGAGAAGTTCGACGCGATACACCCGGTTGGGCCGCCACCCCTCCCGAGGCCGAACCGTGATCCGGCTCCGCCGCCAACTGACTTCCGGGACCCGGCTGCTGGGAGAAAGAATGACCAGCCGCTCGAGTCCGCCGGTTCCTTCACCCCGATTGGGGGTGCCACCCTCGGAGATCACCTCGTCGAACTGGAACTCGGCGTCTCCCTTGAACGGTGACAGCCGTACGAAGGAGTCCGGCCTGGTGGCGATCAGCCTCGGCGCTGCCGCGTCCGGCGGGCCACCCGGCGGCGGCTCGATGCGGGCGCAGGCGGGAAGGGCGGGCAAGACGGGAAGGAGGAGGCGGACGAGTCGCAGGCGCCATCCCGCCCTTCCCGGACTTCCCGCCCTCACGAACACCCCAGCAGCTCGCGCTTCTTCAACAGCACTCCTGCCTGCTCCGTCCAGGTGGTGAGCTTCTGCCGCTCCCGGTCCACCACATCCGACGGGGCGCGGGACACGAACTGCTCGTTCCCCAGTTTTTTCTCCTGCGACCGCACCAGGCGCTGCAGCCGGTCCACCTCGGTGCCCAGCCGGCCGCATTCGCGTCCGATATCGATAGCGTCGCCCAGCGGCACGAACACCGTGGTGCGGTCGGAGAGCACTGCGTGTCCGCCCACCCGCTCACGATTCTCGGCAAAGGAAAGAGCGGAAAGCTTGGCCAGGCGGATGATGGTGGTCCGCTCCTGCTCCAGCGCGGCCGAGGCGACACCATCGTTTCCGTTCACTACGGCTCGCACCACTTGGCCCGGCTGCACTCCGTACTCGGCCCGAATGCCGCGAATGGCCCCAATGAGCTCCTGAACCAGTCCGAAGTCGCGGAGGGCGGCGGGATCCTGCGCCCGGCGGTCGTGCCGAGGCCAGGGTGCCACCGAGATCGAGGCGGCGGCCGGGCGGCCGGGGAAGCGGCGCCACAGCGTCTCGGTGATGAACGGCATCACCGGGTGCAAGAGACGGAGTGCCACGTCGAAGGTCTGCGCCACCACCGCCCGCGCGGCGTCGCCGCCAGGCTGGTCGCCGTACAGGCGGGGCTTGACCTGCTCGATGTACCAGTCGGCGAGATCGCTCCAGATGAACCGGTAGACCGCGCCCGCCGCCTCGTTGAGCCTGAAGCGCTCGTAGGCTTCGGTGGCCTCCACCACGGTGGCGTCGCACCGTGCGATAATCCACCGGTCGGCCAGAGTCAGCTCCTGCCGCCGCACCACGCCGGGATGCTTCCCGGCGAGCGGCCGGGTAGGGCCCTCGAGGTTCGAGAGAATAAAGCGCCCTGCATTCCACAACTTGTTGGCAAAGTTGCGGGCCGGACCAAACGTGGATTCGAGGTCCTGAGGATCGAGGATCACGTCGGTCCCCACCGACATCCCCGAGATCAGCGAGTAGCGCAAGGCGTCCGCGCCATAGCGATCTACCACTTCCAGCGGATCGATTCCGTTGCCCAGCGACTTCGACATCTTGCGATGCTGCGTGTCGCGCACCACGCCGTGCAGATAGATCCGGGTGTACGGCACCTTCCCCATGAAATGGAGGCCGGACATGATCATCCGCGCGACCCAGAAGAACAGGATGTCGGGCGACGAAACCAGGGTGTGTCCCGGATAGTAGGTCGCCAGGTCCTTGGTCTGCTCCGGCCACCCCAGACTGGAGAACGGTACCAGCCAGGATGAAAACCAGGTATCGAGCACGTCGTCGTCCTGGCGCACCGGACCACGGCAGCCGGGACACAGGGTGAGATCCGTCCGGCTCACGCTGACCATGCCGCAGCCATCGGCGTCACAGTACCAGACCGGAATCCGGTGACCCCACCACAGCTGCCGGGAGATGCACCAGTCGCGGATTCCTTCCAGCCAGGCAGTGTAGTCTTCGCCCCGGCGCTCCGGCACGAAGCGAATGGTTCCGTCCCGGTAGGCCGCCAAGGCAGGGCGGGCCAGTGGCTCCATCCTCACGAACCACTGATCAGACAGCCGGGGCTCGATCGCGGTGGCGCACCGGTAGCAGTGGCCCACGGCATGACGGTGCTCTTCCACCCGCTCCACCAGGCCGGATGCCTCCAGTTCCGCCAGCACCTGACGCCGAGCCTCGTATCGGTCCAGCCCCTGGAAGCGTTCGGGCGCCGCCAGGCTGATGCGGGCCTCGGGCGTCATCACATCTATGGACTGGAGCCGATGGCGCTGGCCGATCTCGAAGTCCAGCGGGTCATGAGCCGGAGTGACTTTCACCGCGCCGGACCCGAATTCGGGGTCCACCGCGTCGTCCCCCACCACGGGAATCCTGCGCCCCACGAGAGGCAGCAGCACCTCCTGACCGATCAGGTGCCGGTAGCGGTCGTCGTCCGGGTGCACCGCCACGGCCGTGTCTCCCAGCATCGTCTCCGGACGGGTGGTGGCGACCGTGAGATGCCGGCTGCCGTCGGCGAGTGGATACCGCAGATGCCAGATCTTCCCATCCACCTCTTCCTTATCCACTTCCTCGTTCGAGAGGGCAGTGAGGCAGCGGGGACACCAGTTGATGATGTAATGGCCGCGGTAGACCAGCCCTTTTTCATACAGGCGGACGAATGTCTCGCGCACGGCGCGCGAGAGACCTTCATCCAGGGTGAAGTAAGTGCGGGACCAGTCGGCCGAGCTGCCGATGGCCTTCAGCTGGTCGAGGATCACCGGGCCGGTCTCCCGGACATGGGCCCAGACCCGCTCGACGAACGCGTCGCGCCCCAGATCGAAGCGGGTGAGCCCCTCCTGGGCCAGCAGCCGCTCGACCACATTCTGGGTGGCGATACCGGCGTGATCGGTGCCGGGAACCCACAGGGCCCGCCGCCCGCGCATGCGCTCGAAGCGGATAAGCACGTCCTGCACGGTGTTGTTGAGGCCGTGGCCCATGTGCAGCACCGCCGTAACGTTGGGCGGTGGCATCTGAATTACGTAGGGCTCGCCCGATCCGGCGGCATGCGCCTGGGGCGAGAACAGTCCTTGCTCGGCCCACCAGCGGTAGAGCTCGGACTCGATCGTAGATGGATTGTATTGCGGGGCGAGCGGTTCGCTCATGCGCTCTGGTCGGTCGCGTGCTTGCCGCCGGGGATGACCCGATCGTCCTCGCCGCGAACCAGAATGCTGTTGATGACGGTTTCCACGCCGGGCACCGCGCAGGCCACCCGGGCGGCGAGAGTGCGGGCGGGACGGGTCCCCACCCACCCCCGAAGCTCGACGCTGCGGCGGCTGATCGGGACCACCTCGAGGGCGCAGCCTGCCAGACGCGGCTCGGCGCCGAGGGCGGTTTGGACGGCCCGAGCTGACGCGGCCGAGGTATGATGCAGCCCGACCGACTGTCCCAGGCTCTTGGCTGCCCGGCGAACCCGGGTCTGGTTCACCCCGCCCACCCATTCACCCAGGGCAAACCCGGCTAGAAGCCCGGCGCCCACGCCAAAGCTGCTCCAGAGCAAGATCTGAGTGCCGCTCAAACGCTGGTTTCGCCGCACGCGGAGTCCTCTAACAGAAGAATTTATACTTCGATTAAGTTAACCTTTTTCCGGTCTGAAAGCAGAAATCTTCCATCAGTGGGTACCTCATGGATCACGATCGCGTAGAACTGAGCGGCTCGGAGCTGATCCGGTGGCTCGTCGTAGCCGCACTGGTCATCGCTGGGATCGCGCTCTTCTTCTACTTCGCGCCCTCGACCGAGCCGGTGGTGCGGCCCTCGGTTGAGGAATCCAGTCCATGACCACTGTGCGGGTGACCCTGCCGGACGGCAGTCAACGCGAGGCCCCGGCCGGGACCACGGCTCGGCAGATCGCCGAAGGCATTGGCCCGGGCCTGGCCCGGGCGGCGCTGGCAGCCCGGGTCAATGGCGAGATCCGGGATCTTGACCGGCCGCTGGACTCGGATTCCTCGATTGCGATTCTGACCGATCGTGATCCCGAGGCGCTCGAGCTTCTGCGGCATTCCTCGGCTCATATCCTGGCGACGGCCGTGCGCGAGCTGTTCCCCAGCGCAGGGATCGGCTTCGGCCCGCCCATCGAGGACGGGTTCTACTACGACTTCCAGGTGGACCGGCCGTTTACGCCCGAGGACCTGCAGCGTCTGGAAGCCAAGATGGCCGAGGTGGCCGCGCGGGATTTTCCCTTTGTTCGCGAGGTGGTCGATCGGGCCGAGGCCAGGCGCCGTTTCGCTGACGACCCGCTCAAACTCGAGCGGATCGAGGAGCTGGGCGACCACGAGACCATCACCGTGTACACCGACGGCCCGTTCGTCGATCTGTGCCGTGGTCCGCACATCCCGCGGACCGGCCAGCTCAAGCATTTCAAGCTGCTGCACGCCGCCGGGGCCTATTGGAGGGGTGACGAGAAGCGGCAGATGCTCCAGCGGATCTATGGCACCGCCTGGTTCAAGCGGGAGGACCTGGACGCCTACCTCAACCGCTTGGAGGAGGCCCGCAAGCGAGACCATCGGGTGCTCGGAAAGCAGCTCGATCTCTTTTCCATCCAGGAATTGGTCGGGCCCGGACTGGCGTTCTGGCATCCCAAGGGGGCCATGATCAAGTGGCTGCTGACCCGGGCCGTCGAGGACGACAACGTGCGCAGCGGATACGACCTGGTCTACACACCCAACATCACCCGGGAGGAGCTGTTCAAGATCTCGGGTCACCTCCCGCTCTACGAGGCCAACCAGTACCCCCCGATGGCCGCGGGCCACGAGGAGGCCGAGGACGTGCGCTACCGGGTCAAGCCGATGAACTGCCCGATGCACGCACTCATCTACAAGAGCCAGCAGCGGAGCTATCGCGACCTGCCGGTCCGGCTCTCGGAGGTGGCCAACGTCTATCGCAACGAGCGATCCGGTGTGCTGCACGGGCTGCTGAGGGTGCGGGGGCTCTCGATGGACGACGCCCACATCTTCTGCACTCCCGACCAGGTGGAGGACGAGATCTTTCTCTGCCTGGATCAGGTCGATCGCCTGGTGCGGGAGACGTTCGGCTTCGAGCTCGACTTCGAGGTCTCCACCAGGCCATCCGAGCGGCTGGGCGATGATGCCATCTGGGATCGAGCCGAAGCCACGCTCCAGCGGGCGCTGGAGCGAAAGGGCATTCCCTTCCGGGTCGATGCCGGCGGTGGGGCGTTCTACGGGCCCAAGATCGACATCAAGTTCCGGGATTCGATCGGCCGGCTGTGGCAGGGCCCCACGATCCAGCTCGACTTCAACCTTCCCGATCGGTTCGAGCTGGAGTACACCGGTCCCGACAACAAGCCTCATCGCCCGGCCATGATCCACCGGGCCATCTACGGCACCCTGGAGCGGTTCATCGGGAATCTGATTGAGCACTTCGCGGGGGCGTTCCCGGTGTGGCTCGCCCCCGAGCAGGTCCGTGTCATCCCTATCTCGGATGCCCAGGCCGAGGCCTCGCGCCGCCTTGCCGAGCGGCTTAAGCTGGCCGGGCTCCGGGCCCATGTGGATGACCGCCACGAGACCCTCAATTACCGCATCCGCGAGGGCGAAGTGCAGAAGGTGCCGTACATGGCCGTGATCGGACAGCGGGAAGCGGAGTCGGACAGCCTGGCACTTCGAGTACGTGGGGCGGGGAAGAAGCAGGAGGTCATGACTGTCAGCGCTTTTCTGGAGCGGTTGGGGGGAGAGGTTCGCAGTCGGAGCATGGTTCCCTAGGTCGTCCGGGAGCCTCAGCGAGGGGCCTCGTCTCCCGACAAAAGAACGCAGTCTTTCGAGGAGGTCCCTTCGCCGCCGCTACGAAGCTCCTGGTGGCGCGACTCGATGGTACTTAGGTGACAAACGGCGACTTCGCGCGTAATTTCACCGCAGCCCGAACCCGAACCGGACCAGTACACCGTGAGCGATAGCACCACCCCAGTCATTGTCTCTGCCGTCCGCACTCCGATCGGCCGCTATCTCGGCGGCCTGTCCTCCTTTACGGCCCCCCAGCTGGGCGCCATGGTCATCCGGGACGCGGTCTCCCGCGCCGGGGTAGATCCGAGCCTGGTGGAGGAGGTCATCATGGGGCAGGTAGTGCAGGGCGGCTCCGGTCAAGCACCGGCACGGCAGGCGCTGATCCATGCCGGTCTTCCCGCCTCGATTCCCGCGCTGACTATCAATAAGGTCTGCGGCTCCGGGCTCAAGGCCGTGATGCTCGCGTCCCAGGCGATCAAGGCGGGCGACGCGGAGTGTATCGTGGCCGGTGGCCAGGAATCCATGTCGAGCGCCCCACATTATGTCTATGGCATGCGGAGCGGGATCAAGGCCGGCAATCAGACGATGGTAGACGGCATGATCCACGATGGCCTCTGGGACTCGTTCGGCTGCTGTCACATGGGGGAGTACGCCGAGTACACCGCCGACAAGGCCGGCGTGAGCCGGGCCGACCAGGACGCCCTGGCCTACGACAGCCATCGGAAGGCCGTAGCCGCCGCCGACGCCGGGAAGTTCAAGGCCGAGATCCTGCCGGTGCAAGCCCCCGGCAAAGGCGGCCCAACGACGGTATCGGCCGACGAGTCTCCCCGGCGCGACACAACGGCGGAAACGCTGGCCAAGCTGAAGCCGGCATTCCGGAAGGACGGCGGGACGGTCACCGCCGGCAACGCACCCGGACTGAACGACGGCGCCAGTGCGCTGGTGGTCACCTCGCTGGCCTTCGCCCGGGCCCACGGACTCAAGCCTCTGGCTCGGGTCACCGCGTATGCCACGGGCGGAGGTGAGCCGCGCGACCTGTTCTTCGCCCCGGTGCTCGCCGTGCGGGCGCTGATGGAGAAGGCCGGTACCCGGATTAGCGATTACGACCTCATCGAAGCCAACGAGGCCTTCGCGGTCCAGGCTCTGGCCGATGGCCGGGAGCTTGGCTGGGACTGGGATCGGGTCAACGTGCACGGTGGTGCCGTGGCGCTGGGACATCCTATCGGGGCCAGCGGGGCCCGGGTGCTCACGACCCTACTCTATGCGCTGCAGGACCGAGGTGGCAGCACCGGTCTCGCCACTCTCTGCCTTGGTGGCGGCAATGCGGTTGCCCTCAGTGTGGAGCGGATGTGATGAATCCTGACATTGGCCCCACCTCTGTAGAGGCGAGCCGAGTCCTGGGTACGAGAACCCTGACCGGGCGCCGTGTGGTGGCCATCGCGCTGGGCGCGCTGGTGGTCGCGCTTGCCGCCCAGGTCGCCCTGCCGGTGCCGTTCAGTCCGGTCCCGATGACACTTCAGCCACTGGCCGTGCTGGTGGTCGGTGGACTCCTGGGTGCGGCCGGCGGACTCAGCGCCCTGGTTCTCTACCTGCTGCTGGGCATCCTCGGTCTCCCGGTCTTTGCCGGGGGCGGGTCAGGCGCGTGGCATCTGCTCGGTCCAACCGGAGGTTATCTGCTCGCGTTCCCGGTCGCAGCCGCCATCACCGGAGTGCTTACCAAACCGGGGCTTATTCCCTTCGGGCGTTTGAACGGCCGGGGTGTGTTTCAGGTGCTCCTGGCCTGCGCGCTGGGGATGGTCATCATCCACGTCGGTGGGGTGGCGCAGCTCGCTTTGCTGGGCGGCGATCCCGCGCTGGCGTTTCGGGTTGGCTTCGTGCCCTTCCTCACAGGCGACCTGCTTAAAGTCGGTCTGGCCGCTGCCCTGATCCTCGCCGCCGGCCCGAAGACCCGCGCATTGCTTTGACCTCGGTAGACAGCGGTGCCGCGCGGATGTCCCCCTGGAGGGCGATCGGATGGACGGTCGCCTTCATGTTACTGGGCATCAGCGTCAGCGGAACGATCATGGCGTTCTGGGCCCTTGCACGGCACGGCAGCGTCGTCGATGGCTTGAACCGGATTCTGCTACCGGGCCCCGAGCAGATCACGGTTGCCGGAACCAGCCAGCTTCTCGGCTTCCTCTTCGCCACCTGGGCCATAGGGTTTCGGGCGTTACGCCTCCGGACCCAGGATCTGCGCTGGGCGCCTCCTCGCATTGGGCTCAGAGGCTTGGCCATCGGACTGGCCCTCGGAGTGGCCGCGGCCGGCCTGGCCCTGTTGGGCTCCGTCCTTTTCGCCCATTCGCATTGGACGCCCGACCAGGGTGGACTCAAGGACTACATCGTCCAGGTCGTGAAGACCTTGGTAGTGCTCGCCCCTGCCGCCCTGAGTGAGGAGGTCATGGTGCGAGGGCTCCCGCTCGTCCTTATCGCCGCGGCCCTGGGCCGCGGCACCGCTTTGGTGCTGGTTGCAGGGCTCGTCTTCGCACTCCTCCACAGCCTCAACCCCGGGGTCACACCGCTGGGACTCGGAAACATCGCGCTGGCCGGGATCTTTCTTGGGGTAGCCTTCTACGCCCCTGGTGGACTGTGGACCGCCTTTGGAGCCCATCTCGGCTGGAACACCACCCTCGCCGCCCTCGATGCCCCGGTCAGCGGTTTACCCTTCGACATTCCGTTCCTGGATTACTGCGCCGGCCAGCCCGACTGGTTGTCGGGCGGGCGGTTTGGACCGGAAGGTGGCCTGATGGGCACCGTCGGCATCACCGTTGCCTTGCTCGTGACCCTGCGCTGGGCGCGAAAGGAGACCCTTTGAAGCGCGCCGCGGTGGTGGGCGCGGGCACGATGGGCAACGGCATTGCCCACGTGTTTGCCCAGTATGGCTGGGACGTGGCCCTGATCGACAGCGCCCCAACCGCGCTGGAGAAGGCAACCGCGACGATCAGGAGCAATCTCGAGCGGCAGGTCAAGAAGGGGGCGCTGGCTCCGGAAGCACCGGCTCAGATTCTCGGGCGGATCAGCACCGGGTCGAAGCTGGATGCTGCCGCTCGCGCCGAGATCGTGGTCGAGGCCGCCAGCGAGAATCCCGCGGTGAAATTCTCCCTATTCGAGCAGCTCGATCGCATTGCGCCGCCGGGTGCCATCCTCGCCAGCAACACCAGCTCGATCTCGATCACCGAGATCGCGGCCCGGACCCGACGGCCGGAACAGGTCATCGGCATGCACTTCATGAACCCGGTACCGGTGATGCAGCTGGTCGAGGTCATTCGGGGATACGCCACGAGCGACGCCACCACGGCCACAGTGGTTGAAGCGGCCCGGGCGTTGGGCAAGGCACCAGTGGAGGTAAACGACTACCCCGGGTTCGTTTCCAACCGGGTGCTGATGCCGATGATCAACGAAGCCATCTTTTGTGTGATGGAAGGAGTGGCCACTGCCGAATCGATCGACACCGTCATGAAGCTCGGCATGGCCCATCCCATGGGCCCGTTGGCGTTGGCCGATTTCATCGGGCTCGATGTGTGCCTGGCCATCCTCGAGGTGCTTCAGAAGGGGCTGGGCGACGACAAATACCGCGCCGCCCCGCTGCTGCGAAAGATGGTAGCGGCAGGGCACCTTGGTCGGAAGAGTGGACGAGGATTCTATGACTACCAGCAAGAACGTAAGCAGTAAGCGGCCAGTGGTAAGCGGGGCGGCTGCAGCCATCCAACCCAGTGGCCCTGCACACCGCTCACCGCTCGCGGCGCACGCCACCGGGGCCGGCACCGATATCTTCGCGGCCATGCAGACCATGGGACACGAGCAGGTCCTCCTGTCCCACGATCCATCGTGCGGCTATTTCGGTATCATCGCGATCCACGATACCACCCTGGGACCCGCGCTCGGCGGAACCCGGTTCTGGCAGTACGCGAATACCGATGAGGCCGTCACCGATGCGTTGCGGCTGGCCCGGGGCATGACCTACAAGTCGGCCGTGGCCGGAATCAACCTGGGCGGCGGCAAGTCGGTCATCATCGGAGACAACAAGCTGGCCGACAGGGAGGCGCTGTTCCGCGCCCACGGCCGCTTCATCGAGACTCTCGGTGGCCGCTACATCACCGCGGAGGACATCGGAACCAGTCCGGCCGACATGGAGTACATCAAGCTCGAGACCGATCACGTCGCGGGGTTGCTGGGGCTGTCGGGCGACCCGTCGCCGGTCACCGGCTACGGGGTCTACGTGGGGATGAAGGCGGCGGCCAGGGAGCGGTGGGGCAGCGATAGCCTGGCGGGAAAGACGGTGGTGGTGCAGGGAGCGGGCAAGGTGGCGTATTACCTGGTGCAGCATCTGCACGCGGAAGGCGCCAGGATCGTCGTTACCGATATCGACGCGGAGAAGGTGAAGCGTGCGGTACAGGAGTTCGGCGCCCGACCGGTCTCGCCCGATGCCATCTACGACCAGCAGGCCGACGTGTTCTCACCCAACGCGCTGGGTGCGGTAATCAATGACGAGACCCTGCCTCGGCTCAAGGTGGAGGTCATCGCCGGCGGGGCGAATAATCAGCTGGCCGAGGATCGGCACGGGGATGAGCTGGAAAAGCGCGGGATCCTCTACGCCCCCGACTATGTCATCAACGGCGGCGGGGTCATCAACGTCTACGGCGAGCTGCACCGCTGGCCGGTGGAGCGGGCCAAGAAGAAGGCGGGGGAGATCTACGAAACGCTGTTGCGGATCTTCGAGATCGCCCAACACGAACGGATCCCCACTTACCGCGCCGCCGACCGTCTTGCCGAACAGCGGATTGCGGCGGTGGCCGGGCTCGACCGGATGTGGATGGGCAAGCGGGTCAGCGGGTAGCCAAGCCTGATTCTTGCTTACCCGCCCACCCGCTTCCCCGCTTCCCTGCCATCTCTTACCTTAGATTCAAATGGCCGAAGTTATTCCCATCGGATCGGACCACGCCGGCTTCCAGCTGAAGGAGCGGTTGCTTACTGAGCTGCGGGTGCTGGGGTACGAGCCGCTGGACCTCGGCACCCACAGTGCTGATTCCACCGACTATCCGGACTACGCGCACAGTGTCGCGTCCAAGGTGGAGCACCACGACGCCAGCCGTGGGGTGCTGCTTTGTGGGACCGGCCTTGGAATGTCGTATGCCGCCAACCGGCACCCGGGTGTCCGCGCGGCGGTGGCCTGGTCACCCGAGCTGGCCCGGCTTGCGCGCGAGCACAACGACGCCAACATCCTCATCCTTCCGGCGCGCTTCGTGAGCGAAGAGGAGGGAGTCGAGATCCTGAAGACCTGGCTGGACACCGGATTTGCCGGTGGCCGGCACATTCGTCGGGTAGAGAAGATTGATCAGGAGCGAGAATGAGCCTCGACCATAACGCATCCCTCCGGGAAGCCGATCCCATCGTCGCCCGGCTGATCGATGCCGAGCTCCGCCGTCAGCAGGACGGGCTGGAGCTTATTGCCAGCGAAAATTTCGCCAGCCGGGCGGTAATCGACGCGATGGGCACGCCGCTGACCAACAAGTACGCGGAAGGCCTGCCGGGGAAGCGCTACTACGGCGGCTGTGAAATAATCGACGAAGTGGAACAGCTGGCTATCGACCGGCTCAAACTGCTGTTCGGGGCCGAGCATGCCAACGTACAGCCGCACTCGGGCGCCCAGGCCAACTTCGCCGCATTCATGGCGCTGATCCCCCCCGGCGAGCTGCTCATGGGCATGTCGCTGCCACACGGAGGTCATCTCTCCCACGGCGCGGCAGTCAACCACAGCGGGAAAGTCTGGCGGGCGGTGCATTACGGGGTGGATCCGGGCACCGGTCGGATCGATTACGACAAGGTGCGCGAGCAGGCACTGCAGGAGCGCCCCCGTTTGATCATTGCCGGCGGCAGCGCGTATGCCAGGATCATTGACTTTGCCGCGTTCCGGTCTATCGCAGACGAGGTCGGCGCCTTCTTCCTGGTGGACATGGCGCACTTCGCGGGCCTGGTGGCGGGCGGGGTGTATCCCTCACCCGTTCCGCACGCGCAGGTCGTCACCAGCACCACGCACAAGACGCTGCGCGGCCCTCGTGCCGGCCTCATCCTGTGCACCACGGAGCATGCCAAGGCGATCGACAAGTCGGTCTTCCCGGGAACCCAGGGCGGTCCGCTGGAGCACGTCATCGCGGCCAAGGCGGTGGCGTTCGGTGAAGCGCTGACCGACGATTTCAAGGCCTATGCCAAGCAGGTGGTGGAGAATGCCAAGGCCCTGGCCAATGCGCTCATCGGTCGCGGCTTTGCCATCGTGTCGGGCGGCACCGACTCGCACCTTATGCTGGTAGACCTGCGGCCGAAGAACCTGACCGGGAAGGCGGCGGAGAAGATCCTGGGCCAGGCAGGCATCACCGTGAACAAGAACACGATCCCCGACGACCCACAGTCCGCGTTCGTGACCAGTGGGATCCGCATCGGCACCCCGGCGGTCACCACCCGCGGGCTGGGGGTCGGCGAGATGCGTCGTGTCGCGGAGCTGATCGATCGGGCGCTGACCCATCCGGACGAGGGGACCCTCGCCGCCATCAAGGTCGAAGTCGAGGAGCTGGCATCTGCCTTTCCACTCTACGCACCGAAGCGGGCGCGAAGCGGATCCGACGGCGCGCGCAAGGTGCGGGTGGCTTCTCCAGTGGGAGCACATCGGTGAACGATCTGCAGTTCGCGGACGACGTGATGGCTCGCATTCGTGCTCGAGGCGGTCATTTCCACGAACGCGGGTATCTCTTTGTCCTCGGTACGATCGAGTTTCTTCAGACCAGCCTCGAGGCCCGGCGGCACGTAACCGGCGCGGAGCTGGCCTGGGCCTGCCGTGACTTCGCCCGCAAGCAGTTCGGTTTGTTGGCCCCGGTCGTATTGGCCCACTGGGGCATCACCCGCACCGAGGACATCGGCCGCATCGTCTTCACCCTGGTTGAGGTCGGCCTCCTGGTGACCCAGCCGGGCGATGCCGAGTCCGACTTCGAGGCCGTGTACCAGTTCGCCGAGGCCTTTGGTGATACCTATGAATGGCAAGGCCTGCGCGGCGCCTAGCACCGGGAGGAAGCATGGAGACCAAGGAGTGGCCGGGCTGCCAGAAATGCTCGCAGGGAACCCTCATCCCCCTGTCGGACTACGGCCGCGAAGGGGCGCCCATTACCTACAAGGCCTGGGTCTGTACCAATCCCGAATGCGGGTTCAATCTGCGAATCGACAACGGCGAGATCAGCTTTGGCAGGGCGATAGGGCAGAGCTATAAGTGAGAGGTGAGAGGTAGGCTCGCTTCGCTCGGGACGAGGAGCTCCTTATACTTTCTCCCTCTCACTTCTCACCTCCCACTTCTCACCCTCGATGATCCCCGTCCTCACCCCCGAACAATCCAACAGCTGGGACCGTCTCGCCGTCAGTGCCGGCATCGAGCTCGCCACCCTCATGGAGAGCGCCGGCAGGGCCGTGGCCGTCGTGCTGGCCGATCGCTATCCGCATCTGCTTCGGGCCGGTGTGCTGGTCGCCGCGGGGCCCGGCAATAACGGCGGTGATGGCTGGGTGGTCGCCAGGGCGCTGCATCACCTCGAGGTTCCGGTCTGGGTCGCGTCACCGGGCCCGGGTTCGGAGCTGCGCGAGCGAATGGCCAGGTTCGCGCGTGCAGAGGGGGTCAGGGAAGTGGGTGCCGACGGGCCCTGGCCCAGTGTTGGCCTCGCGATCGATGCGCTGCTTGGCACCGGCGCCGCCGGCGCACCTCGTGCCGAGGTGGCCGCCCTCCTCGCCCGCCTGCTCGACCTCGAGGTTCCCATTGTGGCCATCGATGGGCCCACCGGTGTTGACCTGTTGACCGGGATGGTTCACGGCGAGACCCGCGCGGATCTCACCGTGACCTTCGGCGGATTCCGACGGGGGCACCTGCTGGGACGGGACGAGGTTGGTGACCTCATTGTAGCGGACATCGGCCATCCTCCTGGGGATCCAGGGCTGGCCTGCCGTGGTCACCGACATCGAGGCGGCCCAGTGGATGCGACGGCTGCGGGCTCGGGACCACAAGGGCGATCGGGGCCGGGTGGTGGTGATCGGCGGCGACGCCGGCATGAGCGGTGCGGTCCGAATGGCGGGGCGCGCGGCATTCGGCGCCGGGGCCGGGCTGGTGCACGTGGTGGCGCCGCCCGATACGGTCTCGGTCCTCATGCAGGCGGAGCCGGATGTTCAGACCTTTGCTCATCGGTTCGATCAGCCGCCGTCGGCCGCCCTCCTCGAGTTGGTCGCCCGAGCGGACTCGGTTGTCATCGGCCCCGGTCTTGGCCGCGAGCCGGGCAGGCGGAAGCTCATCCTGGCAGTGGTGGAGGCAGCCCGCGCCGTGGTGCTCGACGCCGACGCGCTGGTGGTCTTCGGAGGTGCCGCCGCTGCGCTGGCTCCGCTGGCGTCGGGACGTGCCCTGGTGCTCACTCCCCACCCCGGGGAGTTCCGCACGCTGTTTCCCGCGCTCGCGTCCGGCCGCGAGCTCGATCCCTGGGCCGCGGCTGCGGCTGCGGCACAGGAGACCGGCGCCTCGGTTCTGCTCAAGGGGGTTCCCACCGTCATCGCCTCCCCTCGGGGGCCACTGCTGACCATCGTCTCCGGCAATCCCGGGCTGGCAACCGGTGGAAGTGGTGACGTCTTGAGCGGGCTGGTCGCCGCCAATCTCGCCGGCGGGCTCGAGCCCGAGGTGGCGGCAGCCCTGGGCGCCCAGGTGTTGGGGCGAGCGGCCGATCTCGCCGCCCGCCGCTACACCGCCCGCGGCCTTCGGCCCATGGACGTGGTGCAGACCCTGCCCGACCTCTGGCGCGAGTGGGAAGTGCTCCAAACTGCCCGCCCTGCGCCTCGTCCTCCCGTCCTGTTCGAGCTGGCCCGCCCCCAGACGACGTAATCCGTCGCGACCCTATCCATGTAGATTCTCTCGATGCGTCATCTCCTGGCGGTGCTCGTTGGTCTGTGTCTGGCATCTCCGGGCGAGGCTCAGTCATTCACCCGAGATTGGCGTCCCGAAGACCGCACCGTCATCGGTGATTTCAGCCGCATTACGGCCATTGCCGCGTCCTCCGATCGGGTGTACATCGCGACGCCGTCCGCGGTGCTGATCTGGAATCCACAATTCCGTCGCTGGGAAGGTTCGTTCGATCCTCCCAATCCATCGCTCCTGACCCGGGTCTTCACCGGCCTGACCGATCCGCTCGACAACTCCCTATGGCTCGCCCGTCCTGACGGGTGGGTGCACTATCAGGCCGATATCCAGCTCTGGGATCAAGGGGCGGTGCCCGACGGGGTGTTGGCGATCGCCTTCGACCAGGATAACCCCGGAACGGGTCTCTATATCCGGACCCGGCGCGAGTGGCAGCAGCTGCCACGCGGCGGGACGGTGTCCTTCCCGGCTCAGCCGCCCGCGCGCCCGATCGTGGCGGCCTCGGTGGAGCAGGCGGTCCGCAGCAACCCCTCGCTCCAGGCGAACGCGGCGGCCATCCTGCGCGACAATCGCCTGCGCAACGTGCGATACACGGCGGCCGCGCGGGCGTTCGACAACCGTGGGTGGTACCTGGGTACCTCCGGGATCGGGGCGTTGTACGTCGAGGACGGCGCCCCGCTGCCCCAGCGGCTCAGCTTCGGATTGCCATCCGGGCTGGTCGGAGCGGTCTTCAGTTGGCCCGGCGGAGTCTGGGCAGGCACCAACCGAACCGCGTTGGCCGACGCGTCGCTCACCTTCGTTGCCAGCGATCTTACCGAGTTCCGTTCGCTTCCCGGTCCATCCGCCAGGGGAGCCCCGTTCGATCAGGTCCGTGAGCTGGCTGGCCAGGGCCGCGCAATCTGGGCCGCGACCGATCTCGGTGTGGCGCGAGCCAACCCCGGCGACGGGCGGGTAGATCTGGTGGACGACAGTCGCGGCCTGCCCGACAGCCGGGTGTACGCCATTGCCTCGCGAGGCGGTCGTATCACGGCTGGCACCGCGCGCGGTATCGCCCGGATCAACGATTCCCTCGCGGCGGAGCGGATCGCCCCATCCTACAGCGATGCCGCCTACGCCGTCTTTCCGGCCGGGGACTCGGTCTGGGTCGGTACCCCCTCCGGCGTGCTGCTCTCCCTGCCAGGGCTGGGAGGCCTGGTCCGGCCAGACGGTCTCGCCTCACCCAGTCTTCAGAGTCCGGTAGTGGACTTGGCCACTCTGGGCGACACGCTCGTGGCGCTCACCCGTGACGGACTCCTGTGGCGCGATCCGAAGACTCGGCGCTGGACCCTGGGGCCAAACCTCTCGGCGTTGCTCGGACGGCTGCGCCGCTTCGCGCCCGACGGACCCGGGTTCTGGGTGGCTGGCGATCGAGCGCTTGGATTCGCCCGGCTCGGCACGCCGCCGATCCGCCCTCTCCGCGACGGCGACCTGCCGGGCGCCATCAACGATCTCGCGGTGGACGACGAACACCTGTGGGTAGCGACCGACCGGGGACTGGTACGCTTCCGCCTGAGCATGATCCGGCCATGACGCGTTTACGCCCGCAGGGATTGGCGCTCGGTCCCGGAGCCGAGTTCGATCGCATCCGAAAAATCGCCCAGGTCCTGGGAGCCCAGGGAACCGGATTGGGCGACGACTGCGGTCTCGTGCGTGAGGGTGAGGAGTTCATCGCCTTCAGCACCGATGTCAGCGTGGAAGGGGTTCACTTCCGCCGGGAATGGATCACCCCCGAAGAGGTCGGCTGGCGGGCGACGGCCGCGGCGCTCTCAGACCTGGCCGCCGAGGGTGCCGAACCGATTGGCATCCTCTGCGCGGTCACCATGCCGGCCCGGTCTGCGGAAAGCGAGCTGCTCCAGGTGATGGCCGGTGTGGGTGCGGCGGCACGCTCGGTACGCTCGATCGTCCTGGGCGGTGACCTCGCCTCGGGCCCCGCGTGGAGTGTGACCATCACCGTTGTCGGGCGCACCCGGGCACCCGTCACCCGCGGCAGGGCGGAACCTGGAGACCGGCTCTGGGTCACCGGGAGCCTCGGGGGAGCTCGCGCCGCACTGGAGGCGTGGCGACGGGGCGCGGCGCCGCTCCCGGGAGCACGGACCCGCTTCGCCCATCCCGAGCCCCGGATTGCAGCCGGTCGCTGGCTGGCTCGGCATGGAGCCCGTGCGATGATCGATCTCAGCGACGGTCTCGGCGGCGACACCTGGCACGTCGCGGCGGCGTCCGGGGTGGCGCTGGAGATCGATCTGGGGGCGATTCCCGTTGCGTCCGAGGCGATGGAGGAAGCCGAGAGGATGGGTGTGCCGCCCGCCAGGTTTGCTGCCGAAGGTGGCGAGGACTACGAGCTTCTGGTGGCGCTTCCAGCCCGGTTTGACGCCCGGGATCTCTTCGTCCGGGAGTGTGGCATCCCGCTGACTCGCATCGGTTTGGCGACAGAGGGCAGCGGCGTCGTCTTCCGCTTGGCTGGCGAGCCGCTCGAGCTCCATGGATTCAACCACTTCGGTTGACGGGCTCCGGGCAGGTCCGCTAGGTTCGTGGCCGTTCGTTCTACCGATCCGCCGTTTCCTCGTTCCGGATAAACATGTCGACCATCATCGAAGTTCATGCCCGCGAGATCCTGGATAGCCGGGGCAACCCGACCGTCGAAACCGACGTAGTTCTCTCGAGTGGTGCCCAGGGACGCGCCGCCGTGCCAAGCGGTGCGTCCACCGGGGAGCACGAGGCGGTCGAGCTACGCGACGGGGATTCGAAGCGCTACGCCGGGAAGGGCGTGAGCGAGGCGGTGCGCAACGTCAACGAGGTGCTCGGTCCCCGGCTGGAGGGCAGGGCAGCGGCCGACCAGATCGAGGTTGACGCCGAGATGATGGATGCCGACGGAACTCCCAACAAGAGCAAGCTCGGCGCCAATGCCATTCTCAGCGTGTCCCTCGCAGTCGCCCGCGCGGCCGCACAGGACTGCGGGCTGCCGTTGTACCGCTATCTCGGCGGACCGATGGCGCGGGTGTTGCCCGTGCCCATGATGAACATCCTGAACGGGGGCGCCCACGCGTCGAACAACGTGGATGCCCAGGAGTTCATGATCGTGCCCATCGGGGCGGAGACCTTCCCCGAGGGGCTTCGGATGGGTGTGGAAGTGTTCCATGCATTGAAGAAGGTCTTGAGCAAGATGGGACTTTCGACCGCCGTGGGGGACGAGGGCGGATTCGCTCCCATGCTCCCTTCCAACGAGGCCGCGCTCGACGTCGTCATGCAGGCCATCAAGGCGGCCGGCTACGAGCCCGGCGCTGACGTGGCCATCGCGCTCGACGTGGCGGCGTCGGAGCTGTATCAGGATGGGGAGTACGTGTTCAAGAAAGGCGATGGCAGCCGGAAATCGGCCGAGCAGATGGTGGACCTGTATGCCGGCTGGGTGGACCGGTACCCCATCGTGTCGATCGAGGATGGCTTGGCGGAGAACGACTGGAAGGGCTGGGGGCTGCTCACCGAGCGGCTGCACGAGCGGGTCCAGCTGGTGGGGGACGATCTGTTCGTCACCAACGTGGACCGGCTCGGGCGCGGCATCGAGGAGGGTGTGGGCAACGCGGTCCTGGTGAAGGTCAATCAGATCGGCACCCTGACCGAGACGCTCCAGTGCATCGAGCTGGCCAAGGGGAGCGCGTACGGAGTGGTGATCTCACACCGGTCGGGCGAGACCGAGGATACCTTCATCGCCGACCTCGCCGTGGCCACCGGGGCAGGGCAGATCAAGACCGGCAGCGCCAGCCGGACCGACCGCACGGCCAAGTACAATCAACTGCTCCGGATCGCCGAGGAGCTGGGCGATCTGGCTCACTATCCGGGCCGGGACCTCTACCCTCTGTGAGCGCCGGCCGCTGGGCCGCGATCATCGGCCTGGCTTGTGCGCTGTACTTCGCGCTGCAGGGTGGGGAATACGGGACGCTGGATCTGCTTCAGCTCCGGCGGGAGGAGGCGGAGGAGCAGGCCAGCGTCCTGCGTCTTCAGCGGGTGGTGGACTCGCTGACCAAGGCGGCGGTGGCTGTCGAGCTCGATCCCCGGGCTCAGGAGCGGGTGGCGCGGGAGCGGTTTGGGATGATCAAGAAGGGCGAGTTCCTGTACCGGTTGGTCCCCACTTCTGCCGACGCGGAAAGCACCCACGGCAAGACAGAAACGCGTGAACGATAGACGGTAAGCGGGGCCAGCCAGCAGTTCCTGTTCACTGTTCACCGTTTACTTTTCACGCTGTCTGGAGAGACGGCAGGGTAGCTCAGCTGGTTAGAGCACGGCACTCATAATGCCGGGGTCGCGGGTTCGAGTCCCGCCCCTGCTATGCCCTGGAGAGACCTCCAGGGCCCTTAGCCTCAGATCCGGCTCCCATCCCGCCTGCAATAGTGAAGGAACCACCCAGGCTCTCGGCCCAAGTGGTTCCTCACATCTTTCACCGCCTCCCCTCCCCATGCTCTACTGCTAAGGCGCGGCTATCGCCGCATCACACTGAACGTACCTTCTTCTGCTGGTCAGGCTTGACCACCGATTTTCGGGGTGACACTCACTTTGCCCGGCGCTATGCGCTCTTCCAGTTCCTCAACCGTCAATTCAACCGTTTCAGTATCCTGGCCGGTCGCGGCCCTGATCTGCGCCTTCTGCGCCTCGGTCAGTTGGATCTCGACACGCCTCTGCTTGTCCATTTGATCCTCCGGGTGGTAGGGTGACGGACCGCTAGTCTAGTGATACATCGTGAATCCCTCGTGAATTTTCCTATCCTGAAAACAGGTCTCGGCTCACTTTGCCCGGGTAGCTTGGGTCTGGGGCACTAACGATTCCGTGTAGGAAATGCGGGGTTCGCGGATTCGAGCCTCGCGCCTGCTACTTACAGGACAAACACTTGGGCTCTTTAGCTCAAGTGGTGTCTCGCATAGCAGCCGATCACTCAAGGCTCGCTGTTGGCTTCCAGGCCAGACGGGAGACGTAAAAGGAGGGGCTGACGTACGATTCGGCGCTCAGGAGCGGCTGAGACCGGTACGTTCAATTACTCTTACGCCGACAATCCTGATCCCGCAGAGCTGCGGATTTCCAATCGAGGAATTCCAGTGACTCACAAGGTCGTGGCCCACTATATCGGTGGACGGGTAGTGAAGGGCGTGAGCCATGACATCAATCCCAAGCGACCCTTTTGTCACATTCGCACGGCAGAACAGGGAACAGTCTCGGTAAAGCTGAGTGATCTCAAGGCGCTGTTTTTCGTGAATGATCTGGCCGGGGATGCCAAGCGCAAGGACGGTAGTCGGATTGAGACCAAGGACCCGCGGACCCGCGGCGCGTTCCCCATCGAGGTCGAATTTGGCGATGGGGAGCGGGTGATTGGGCTGACCGCGGGGTATCCACCCCAGGGCCAGTTCTTCTTTGTGCTGCCGGTGGACGCCCGCAGCAACAACGTGCGAATTCTGGTGAACCTAGCCGCGGTCGTTCGAATGGCCAGTGAGCGGTGACCGCGCACGGCACATAGCAAACCTCTTCACCGATTCCCTCCCGCCGGCACCGAACGCCAGATGATATCGTCCTCGGTTTCCGATTCGCCATCCGGCCCGCTGCTCCACAGCACGAAGAGATTGCCGGTCCGCGCGTAGCCGAAGTAGTCGCCGTCGAACGGGTCGCGGGGCATCACCTCGCCGGAATGCTTCAGCATCCACCGCGCCGTCAGCTCGCGGTTGGTGGCCGGCAGGCCGAGCTCGCCCTGTCGCTCTCCATCGAGAAAGGCGCCGATCACCCCCAGGCGCCGTGCAGCCTCGGCGCTGTCACGCTGCATCTCCGCGGCTGATCGGGCCGGCCGGGTAGAACGGTCTGGATCTGCGGTCGTCGCTCCAGCATTCTGCGCCGCCTTTCGCTGGGTTTCCGCAACCAGGCGGCTGAATTTGGAGGCTCCCATCCAGCCCAGGCCGACAATCGGGAGGAGAATCAGGCCGACGATCATCGCGGCTCGAAACGATCCCGCCGGGCGAAACCGGGTGGAACCCGCGAGAGTCGGATCCAGCGCAACCATACGCTGGCTCAAAGGCGGGTGAGTCATGAGCCAGGTGCCGATCGTCATCCAGCCGCTGTCCAGGAATGATCGCTGGGCGACAAATGCGCGCCGGTTCACCAGCGGCCCGTGCTTGGCCCCCGCGGATAGAATGGCGAGGCCGAGCAGAGCCTGGTCGGTGCTACCGGCACCGGCAAGTCCGTAGCGGTCGCAGGTGTATTCCCGGGCCCGCGAGAGCGCCTGAGAAAGGAAGGGGATGAAATTGGCCGGCATCATCACCCAGTGCCATTTGAGGTGCCCTGCCAGCACGTGCCCCAGCTCGTGAGCGATGATCATGTCGCGGGCGCCCGTGTTATCGCCGCAGGCCTCGAGCAGGTCGGAATACAGGACTACGAGGTGGCGGCCAAGGAAACGAGTGGCGAACGCATTGAGCGCGCCACCCGCCTGCATCAGATAGACGTCAGGGATCGGCTCGAGCCCCATCCGCCGGGCGATTCGCTCGACTGCAGCGTGAATCTCGGGAAACTGGTCCGGGCCGAGCCGTACCGCACTGCCCCGAACATGGGCCACAAACGCCAGGTGCATGACGAAGAACAGCACGCCGAATATGATGGCGTAGAAGAGACCGACGATCGATACGATAAGGACGACCCAGAGGACCAGCGACACCAGCATGGCCAGAAGGAAGAGAGGCCTTTCGCTGGGCCAGCGGGCTACCTCGATACGCTCGTGGGTGCGGACGGCAGGCTGCGTCATGTGGCCTCGGCAAGCTGGTGGGTCGGGGTCAACCGATTTGGGGGTCTACTAATCCTCGGCTTGTACTGGTGGCTTTCTAGAGTAGGCAGGCGTGAATACCTCTCGGATCCTGACTGCCTCGCTTGACGCGCACTTGACACGCTCACCCAAAGCTGAGTGGGAGTTGGCCCTTGATAGTGGTGGCATGACCGGAGGTTTGTATGAGACCCGACGCTGCGGTTCGGGACGACTGACGTGAGCTTCGCCATCCTCCTGATCGGATTCCTGGCCTACCTCACCCTCGGCATAGCGATCGCGGAGCTATCCGACTGAGGGCGTGGGGCTGCCATAGTAACAAATCGCTTCACATAGGCGATCTTATGTGATACCCCAGCAGCATGTTGTGAAAATTCTCTCCGCTTTCCGTCGGCCCGCTTCCAGCGTACGTTTCATGGGCCCATCTGACTGCGTGTTGACGCACATCACAGCGGCGTCCCCTCGGAGCCGGGTAGGCTTACCCCGCGCGTGGACACGCGCACTGTCCAAGCCTCTCTTCGTGGGGAGGGGGAAGGCGGCTCACCGCCGCAGGAGCCCGCATGCCCACGAACCGAGAGCGCCGGTCCCGCTTCTCCGCCGAGCCTACGGTGCTGATTGTCGATGACGAAGAAACTCCCCGCTCGGTGACGAGCCGCATGGTACGAGGGCTGGGCTACCAGGCCCGCACTGCCCGGGACGGCCGCGAGGCTCTCCGCTACCTCCAGCAACATCCTGGTGAAGTCCGGCTGGTGCTGACCGACGTGGTCATGCCCTATATGGACGGCGGCGAGCTCGCCGAGCGGGCGCGCGACATCCACCCTCGGTTGCCGATCGTGCTGATGTCGTCTCGCCCGGTCGAGGACATCGGTGAGTTGCTCGCGGGGTACCCTGAGCTGCCGTTCCTGGCCAAGCCCTTCACCACCGAGAAGCTCCACCAGGTGCTCACCCCACTGCTGGGACCTCCCCCCAACGTCCGCGGGCGGCGGGCGAACGACAGAGTCCCCTACCGCGACCGCACCAGACAATCGAGCTGATCCGTCATGCCGCCGTTCAGAATCTTCCTCCTTTCCCCTGCGCACTGCGGGGGAAAGCGCGCGGAGCTACTGCTCAACGAGCGCGCCGCATTCCCCCTGGCCGCCCGGCTGCGTTCGCCGCCGGGTGTCGCGCTGGGTGAGGCGTTCAGCTTCCTCAGCGGTCTCTATTTCCGGGGCAAGCTCGCCTACGCGGAGCACTTCGCCCGCCCCCCGGCGGGCGCGGGTGGCGTGCAGGTGATCACCACCGATCGGGGGCTCCTGTCGGGTGACGCTCGCGTGGGGGTCGAAGACCTGCGGAGCTTCGGCACCGTGGACATCAACCAGGCCCAGCCCGACTATCGCCTGCCGCTGGAGCGGGACACGCGGCTGCTCCAGCAGCTCGAAGGCGCCGAAGTGGTGCTGCTCGGCAGTGTGGCAACCGGCAAATACGTGGACATCCTGCTGGAGATCCTGGGCGAGCGATTGCTCTTTCCCGCCGAGTTCGTCGGACGGGGAGACATGAGCCGGGGGGCACTGCTGCTTCGGGCCGTGCGGAACGATGCCGAGCTGACCTACCAGCCCGTGGCTGGTGCCATTCGACGCGGCGCCCGGGCGCGGAAGGTGGGGGTCCAGGAATGACGACGATCAAGGCGCCGGCCGGCCGGGTAAAGCTTCCCGAGGCGGAGAACGCATTTGTGCGGGTCGGGGGGCGCGAGCTGCAGCTCACCAACCTCGACAAGGTGTTCTGGCCCGAGCTCGGCTATACCAAACGGGACCTCCTCCGGTACTACACCGATGTCTCGTCGGCGCTGCTGCCTCATCTGAAGAGCCGGGCGATGGTAATGAAGAGGTACCCGAACGGTATTCATGGGAAGTGGTTCTTCATGAAGCGAACCCCCTCCCCTCGGCCCGAGTGGCTGGAGACCTGCGAGATCATGCACAGTTCCGGGAACCTCATCGCCTTTCCCTTGGTGCAGGACGTCGCCTCACTGCTCTGGGTGGTGAATCTCGGCTGCATCGATCTCAACCCCTGGTACGCTCGCTGTGACGACGTCGACCGACCCGACTATCTGCACTTCGACCTCGACCCTGTCGAGGGAGCGGGCTTCGATCGGGTGCGCCAGACCGCCCTGGTCGTGCGCGACGCGCTCAAGTCGCTGGGCATGAGCCCGCTCGCCAAGACCACCGGTTCCCGGGGAATGCATGTCTACGTTCCGATTGTACGCGGCCCGGTCCAGAAGGACGTGTGGCGGTTCGCCAAGGCGCTCGCCCAGCAGCTGGACAAGTTCTACCCCGAGCTGATCACGGCCGAATACCGCGTCGCCAAGCGTCCCCGGGGACGGGTGCTGGTGGACTACAACCAGAACGCCTGGGGCCGTACGCTGTCCTCCCTCTATTCGGTGCGGCCCACGGCGCGAGCCACGGTCTCGGCCCCGGTGACCTGGGAGGAGGTCGAGTCCGGTTTCGAAATCGATGATTTCAGGATGGACAATATGCCCGAACGGGTACGCAAGCTGGGCGATCTCTGGAAACCGCTGCTGGCTGCGCGCGGAAGGTTCCCGCTGGAGCGGCTGCTCTGACCCTGCCGGACCAGTGCACCAGGAAGGAACTATGGTGATTCCGGGCACTGCACCGTTGGCGAAGGAGTCCGAACATAGGTAGCCATGCTGGGGCAGATCATCAGAGCAGGAGGTACTGGAGATGCCGGAAAAAGCGACGCTGAAAAAGGCCCGTGCGGATCTACGTTCGGGCAAGAGCCCGACGACGGCTGCCGGCGAATTTGTTCGGGAGGAAATCGAGCACATCCGGGAAGGGAAGCACGGGGCCCGCTCACCGGAACAGGCCATCGCAATCGGTTTGTCGAAGGCACGCCGGGCAGGGGTGCCACTGAAACCGCCGAAGAAGGGGCAGGCCAAGAAGGGGACCCGTCGCTCGGCCCGGCGCGACTACGAGATTGGCCAGGGGAAGCGAAAGGCCCGCGCCCCCTCTCGAAAGCGCAGCAAGGCCTCCACTCAAAAGCTCAAGCGCGAGCCCAAGTCCACCGTTTCGCGGCGCGCCCTCTCCCGGCATGCCAAGCGTGTGGCACGGAGGCGAAAGACCTAGGCCGAGGAAAAGCTTGATGCCGAGAAAGACAACAACCCGAAAGAAGAGCACCCCGGAGGCTCGAGCGAGCAAGACGGCCAAGGCGCCGGCTCCGCAGGCGAAGCTTGCCGAGTATCGGCGCAAGCGGGACTTCTCCCGTACCGCCGAACCGGAGGGCGGGTCGACCAGGACGGCACACCGGCCGGCCTTCGTCATCCAGAAGCACGCGGCCAGCCATATGCACTATGACCTCCGTCTCGAGCATGACGGAGTGATGAAGAGCTGGGCCGTTCCTAAGGGGCCGAGCCTCGATCCGTCGGTCAAGCGTCTGGCCATGCAGGTGGAAGACCACCCCATCGAGTACAACAAGTTCGAGGGAACAATTCCGAAGGGCGAGTACGGCGGCGGCACGGTGATGCTCTGGGATCGGGGCACGTACAGTTATGGCGGGAGCAATCCCGATCCGGCCGAAGGAATCCGCCAGGGCCTACAAAAGGGCGATTTCAAATTCGTCCTCAACGGGAAGCGTCTCGGCGGCTCCTGGGCCCTGGTGCGCATGAAACGGCGCGACAAGCCAGGCAAGCCCCAGTGGCTCCTCATCAAGCACCAGGATGAGTACGCCGCGCCGGGCTCGGATGTCGGAACCGAGCACCAGACCTCGGTGGCCACCGGGCGCACGATGGATGAGATCGCCCAGGGAAAGAGCCGGGTGTGGCATTCCAACCGGGGGCAGGCCGACACCGCCACGACTCAGCCGGCCTCCGGCACCGCTCCCCAGCCACCGGCACGGAAGACCGGGCCGGCGTCGGCGTACGAACGCCTGATGGCCCTCCGCACCCGATAGCTCTGCTCGGCTGACACCTCCCGGTTCTCCATCCTGGGTCTTTCCTCCACCCCATCGGCAAGGTGGGGGTGGAGGGGCTGGCCCGTTAAGCTTCGAGTCATGTCGTTCCTCCAGGAGTTTCGTCGCCAGATTGCGAGTTTGGGGCTGACGCCTGGGCCGGCTCTGGTTGCCGTGTCCGGAGGACCCGATTCGGTGGCGTTGCTCGATCTGCTGGTCCAGAGCCATGACGTGCATGGGCTGGACCTGATCGTGGCTCATCTGGATCATGGCATTCATCCCGAGAGCGCGAGTGTGGCGAAGCAGGTGCAGGCGCTGGCCGAGTCCTACCAGCTTCCGGTCCATATCGGCCAGCTAGCCCTTGGCCCCGACGCGGGCGAGACGGAAGCACGCGCCGAGCGATACGCCTGGCTCGAGACACTCCGCTCGAGCGTCGGCGCGGGAGTGATTTTTACCGCCCACCACGCCGACGACCAGGTCGAAACCGTGTTGATGCGGGTGCTCGGTGGCTCGGGCCCCGCCGGTCTGGCCGGAATGGCGACCATCCGCGGGGAGGTAGTCCGACCCCTTCTCCCGTTTTCGCGGGCCGATCTGCTTCGCTATCTGAAGGAAACCGGCCTGCAATCCTGGGATGATCCGGCCAATGCCGATCCCCGGCATCTGCGTTCCTGGCTGCGCGACCAGGTGCTTCCCATGCTCCGCCGGCGCCTCCCCGATGTAGACGCGAGGATCCAGCGAATCTCCCGTCATGCCGGCCGCGACCGGGCCGCCTGGGACTCGGTTCTCGATGCCTTGCCGGAGCTCGATTTTCTCACCGAGAAAGAGGGGATTTCCGTTGCTGCCCCGTCTCTCGGGGGCTATGATTCAGCTCTGGCGCAGGCGGTGATTCTGGCGGCGGCTCGGCGAGCAGGTTGCCAGCTGGGGCCCTCTCGCGTCGGGCGGGTTCTGGCCCTGATAAAGAGCGGTGTGAGCGGATCGAGAGTACCGCTGGGCGGCGCCTGGACCGCCGAGCTCGCCTTTGACCGCCTGCGCATCTGGCGCGACCTTAGGGTTCCCTCCCGGGGGGAGTGGCTGCTCGAAGGCCAGAGTGGGCAGGGTACCTGGGGCAAATGGAGCTTCCGCTGGGGGATTGCGAGGGCCCCAGATCAGCAGGAGCGGACCGGCATGACCGCCTGGTTCACCCTCCATCCGCTTACGGTCCGGGGCTGGTCCCCGGGTGAGAAACTAAAGCCCCTGGGAGGCACGGGACGCCGGCTGGTCGTGCGGTGTTTTCAGGAGGTGCGGGTGCCACGAAGCCGGCGGACAACCTGGCCGGTGTTGGCGCAGAATCAGGACATCATCTGGATTCCGGGCGTCTGCCGTTCCGATGCCCTGCTCCCGGCCCGCGGAACGGAGGCGCTGCGCGTTGATGCTGAGCTCGCCTGAGGTGCTGCGCCGGACCGGGGGGCGGCCGGTCAAATCCATCGTCTTCGACGAGGGTACCATTGCGGCGCGGGTTCAGGCGCTGGCCGAGGAGATCACGGAGGCGTACCCCGACGGGGAGCTCCTGGTCCTGGGGCTCCTCAAGGGCAGCTTTATCTTTCTCAGTGATCTGGTCCGCAGCATCCAGCGGCCGATGCAGGTCGATTTCCTGGTGGCCAGCTCCTACGGGGATCGAAAGGTGTCCAGCGGCAAGGTTCGGCTGCTGTACGACCCGGAGACCAGGCTCGAAGGCAAACATATCCTCCTGGTGGAGGATATTATTGATACTGGCAAGACCCTTCAGCGCCTTATGGTGCTGCTGGCCGCGCGCCAGCCGCGGAGTCTCGCGATCTGCGCGCTACTCGATAAGGAACTGGCGTCCGAGCCGCGCCCGGAGCTCCGTTTCGTGGGCTTTCGGGCGCCACCGGCCTTTCTGGTGGGATACGGCCTCGATCACGCGGAGAACTTCCGTCACCTCCCGTTCATAGCGGACTTGGAATAAATGGCAGACCGAATCCCAACCCGATCCCCTCGCACCAACTGGGGAAACTTCAGCAAGAACCTCGCTCTGTGGCTCGTGGTCGGGCTGTTGGCGCTCGCCTTGTTCCAGATGATGAGCCGGCAGCGCAACCCGACCCAGGAATTCTCCTACACCGAATTCAGCAAGCAGCTCGATCAGGGCAATGTGGCCCGGGTCGAGGTGTTCGACGGGAAACGGCTCGAGGGAGACTTCCGCAACCCTGTCACCCAGGAAGGCCGCAGTGCCAAGAGCTTCCAGGTGCTGCTGCCGGTGGCCAACAGCGAGGTGTTCATCAAGCGGCTGGAAGATGCTAACGTCCCCATCCTGGCCAAGGAGCCCAAGGGCGGGATTACCGCCATCATCATTGCCGCACTTCCGTGGATCGTGATTCTCGGCCTCTGGTTCTTTCTGCTGCGCCAGCTCCAGGCCGGTGGAAGCCGGGCCTTTGCCTTTGGTAAGTCCAAGGCCAAGCTCCTGGCCGGCGACACGCCCAAGGTGACCTTCGCCGACGTGGCCGGGGCCGACGAGGCCAAGGTGGAGCTCCAGGAGATCATCGAGTTCCTCAAGGACCCACAGAAGTTCACCCGGCTCGGCGGCCGGCTCCCCAAGGGGGCATTGCTCGTGGGCCCGCCGGGCACCGGAAAGACTCTTCTGGCCAAGGCCGTCGCCGGCGAGGCCGGCCGGCCCTTCTTCTCGATGTCGGGGTCTGACTTCGTCGAGATGTTCGTGGGTGTAGGCGCGAGCCGGGTCCGCGACCTCTTCGAGCAGGGCAAGGCCCATGCACCCTGCATCATCTTCATCGACGAGATCGACGCCGTGGGACGGCATCGCGGCGCGGGTCTCGGCGGCGGACACGACGAGCGGGAGCAGACCCTGAATCAGCTGCTGGTCGAGATGGATGGATTCGAGTCCAACGACGGCGTCATCCTGGTTGCCGCCACCAACCGTCCCGACGTGCTCGACCCGGCGCTGCTGCGGCCGGGCCGCTTCGACCGCCAGATCGTGGTCGATGCGCCGGACGTACGCGGCCGGGAAGGCATCCTTCGGGTTCACACCCGGAAGATTCCGCTCGCGGGCGATGTACGGCTCGACGTGATCGCCAAGGGCACGCCGGGGATGGCCGGGGCCGATCTCGCCAACCTGGTCAACGAGGCGGCTGTCCTGGCGGCACGGCGCAACAAGACCCTGGTAGACATGTCGGACTTCGAGGATGCCAAGGACAAGGTCATGCTCGGCGTGGAGCGCAGAAGCCTGGTGTTGACCGAGGACGAGCGGACCCTCACGGCATACCATGAGGCAGGACACGCCATCGTCGCCATAAAGATCCCGGGCAGCGACCCGATTCATAAGGTCACGATCGTGCCCCGGGGACGCGCGCTGGGCCTCACCGCTTCGCTGCCCGAAGTCGACCGGCACAACTACAGCAAGGATTGGCTCATCGGCAGCCTCGCCATGTTCTTCGGCGGGCGGGTAGCGGAGGAGCTGGTCTTCGGCGCCGACAAGATCACCACCGGGGCAGGGAACGACATCGAGCGTGCCACCGGACTGGCGCGCCGGATGGTCACGCAGTTCGGCATGAGTGAGCTCATCGGCCCGCTGGCCGTCGGCGACAAGGAGCAGGAGATCTTTCTCGGACGCGAGTTCGCCCAGCGGCGGGAGATCTCGGAGCGTACCGCGCAGATGGTGGACGACGAGGTCAAGCGTCTGATCGACGAAGCCTACGCCCGCGCCAGCACGATCCTGAGCGCGCATCGCGAGCTGCTGGATCGCATTGCCCAGGCGCTGCTGGACCGCGAGACCATCGACCGCGAGGATCTCGATCGGCTGGTGAAAGACCAGCCGCTTCCGCCCCGCACCCTGCCGCCAGCGGAGCCCAGCGCGGCGCCGGCGGGGCAGGCAGCCAAGCCGGGCGCGGCTCCCTCCCGCGCCCCGATCCTAGGAGCGCCTCCGGCCGAACCCGCCGGCGCGTGAATGTCACGCCGCTGGCGCTTCACTCACCTCGGGCGGTGCGGGAAGCGCTCCGCTCCCACGGCTGGGAGGAAGCGCTAGCCGGCACCGCCGCTGAAGGAATCCACACCTCGGCATTTCATCTTACCGGACTGGACCAGGGCGCCCTCGAGGCTCTGGTCCCGTTCGCAGGTGGACTGGGCCTCGAGGTGCTCACCGGTGAGGACTGGGCGATCCTCGCGGGCAGCAGATCACGGCTCAGTGCGCTGGCGCGCCCCTGGACGGTCCCCGAGCCTCTGGCCCAGATCGCGGTGGGAATCGGCTTGGCACTGCCCCCGGCTGCGCCGACCTCGTGGCAGACCGCACGCGGCTCGGTGTTTCTCGACCGCCCGGTTCTGGTGGGGATTCTCAATGTCACTCCCGACAGCTTCAGTGACGGGGGCCGCTTCGCCGGAACCGAAGCGGCCCTCGCGCACGCGGAGGAGCTGCTCGCCGCCGGCGCAACCATCCTCGACGTGGGCGGTGAGTCTACCCGGCCCGGCCGGACCGAGGAGGTGCCGCTGGAGGAAGAGCTGCGCCGGGTCATACCGGTCGTACAGGGGCTCGCTCGGAAGTACCCGGACCTGGTGATCTCGGTGGACACGGTGAAGGCCAGCGTGGCTCGGGCGGCCCTGGCGGGCGGCGCCGCGGTGGTGAACGATGTCTCCGCCCTCCGTCTGGATCCGGACATGGGCGCCACCGTGGCGGCCGCGAATGCGGGTGTCATCCTGATGCACTCGCGCGGCCCGATTCTCGAGGTGTCGTCATACCGCCATGCAGACTACGGGAGGGACGTGGTTGGTGGCGTGCTGGCCGAGCTGCGAGATGCGCTCGAGCTGGCTGGTAGAGCGGGGATCGCTCCGGATGCAACAGTCGTCGATCCCGGGTTCGGTTTCTCGAAGACGGCAGACCAGAATCTCCAGCTGTTCGATCAGCTGCCGGCGCTCCAGGCGCTGGGCCGTCCGGTGCTGGTCGGACCATCCCGCAAGCGCTTCCTCGGCGCGGTCACCGGCGGCCCGGTGGAGGACCGCGACCGCGCCACGGCGACGGCGTGTGCCCTGGCCTACGAGCGGGGCGCCCGGCTCTTCCGGGTGCACGACGTGGCGGCGACGCAGGAGGCTCTCGCAGTGGTCCACGCGGTCGCAGAGGGTTCGTGACCGGTTCCAGCGCCGACCGACCGCCCTACCGCATCGCGCTCGCCGTTGCGGGTCTGGTGCTGGCGGTCTACGTCCTCACCCTGGCTCCGACCGTCACCTTTTGGGATGCGGGCGAGTTCATTGCGGCCGCCAAGACCCTGGGGATTCCGCATCCACCCGGGACACCCCTCTTTGTCATGATCGCCCACGTCTGGGCGATGCTGATGCCCCTCGGCGAATACGCGGTCCGCACCAACCTCCTCAGCGCCATCCTCAGCGCCGCCGCCGCCGGCCTGTTCTTCCTCGTTACCCACGAATCGATCAGGCTGTTCACCACTGGCTTCGAGGGCCGTACGGCACGAGTCCTGACCCTGGGCGGTGCCGCCGTCGCCGCGATGCTGGGCGCCTTCACCTTTACCAACTGGCAGAACTCGAACGAGACCGAGGTCTACACCGTCGCCACGTTCACCATCGCGGCCATCAGCTGGTTGCTTCACGTCTGGCGTCGGGAGCGGGGAACCGATCGTGCACCTCGGGTCCTGCTGTTGATCGTGTATCTGGCCGGGGTATCCATCGGCAACCACTTGCTGGCGCTGCTGGCCGGTCCAGCAGTGGTGATGTTTCTGGCGACGACACTGCAGGGTACGCCCGCCAGGGATCCGATTCAGCGGAGGGCGGAATGGGGCCAACTCGCCGTGGTGACCGGAGTCTGGGCGCTGCTCATCGGTACCGGGCTCGGCAGCACCGGTCTGATCGTGCTGGGGAGTCTTTGCTTCCTGGCCGCCGCGATCTATGCGGCCATGGGGCGGGTCGGAAGTTTTGCGGCCCTCAGCCTGTTCATCGCCTGCATCGCCGTGACCCCGTATCTCTACATCTTCATCCGATCGGCCCAGAATCCGCCGATCAACGAGGCCGCCCCCGCCGTATACGACCTGGCGCGCCGCTTCGATGCCCTGCTCGACGTCATTCGCCGCGCCCAGTATCCGCCACGCACCCCGCTGGATGATCCTACGGTGGCGCACGGGCCAGACAATCCCGGCCGGACACTGGGTCTGCTCGCGATCCAGTTCGGAGACTACTTCCAATACTTCACCTGGCAGTGGGCCAAGTCGGTCATCTCGTGGATCCAGGTGCCCATCGCCTTGATCTTTCTCGGGCTCGGACTCCGCGGCTCGTTCGCGCAGCGGCGGGCCGACCGCTCCGCCTGGTGGCTGCTGTTTGCCCTGTTCATGGTGACCGGCATCGGACTCGTGATCTACATGAACTTCAGGCCTGGGTTTGGACGCTGGTTTGATTACTACCCGCAGGGAGGGAGTCATGAGGTTCGGGAGCGAGACTACTTCTTCGTCGTGAGCTTCATCGTGTGGGGTCTCTGGGCCGGGATGGGCCTGGTGGTCCTCGCGCGACAGCTGATGGAACGCGGAGGAAGACCGCGCCTTCTGGCCAACGCAGCGTTCGTCGTTGCGCTGCTTCCCCTGGTGCTGAACTGGTCGGCCGCCTCCAGGCGCCACGGTCCGGATGCCAGGTTGGCCGCCGACTTCGCGTACGACATGCTCAATACGGTTCCGCCTTACGGGGTCCTCTTTACCTACGGTGATAACGACACCTTCCCTCTCTGGTGGGCTCAGGAAGTCGCGGGAATCCGGCAAGACGTCACGGTGGTCTGCCTGGCGCTGGCCAACACCGATTGGTACATGCGCCAACTGCGCGACGGTCGGGTGCGCCCGCTTGCCCAGGCCGCGCTTCCCCCGGTCTGGCAGGGCGCGGCCAGGCCGGCGCCCACCTGGGCGCTGCATACCATGTCCGACTCGGCGATCGCCACCGCCATGATGGGCTACGTGGTTTCCCAGACTCAGGAGCTCAAACTGGGGCCCCTGACGCGGAAGCTCGAATCCGGAACCTATCTCCTGCCCAACGAGCTTCTCACCCTGAGCGTGGTGCAGCAGAACGTGGGGCGGCGACCCATCGTGTGGGCCATTACGGCGGGGCGTGAGTTTGCGGGCCTGGGTGAGTACGTCATCCAGCAGGCCCTCGGCTTCTCGCTCCAGGCCGGCAAGCCGGACACTGCGTCGCGCTCGCTCGATCTCCGCCGCCTGGCGGGTGCTCCGCTCGACGTTCCCGTGACGGAGCGGCTGGTGTGGGGGACGTACCGCTACGCGGGCCTGCTCGAAGGCGATGTCACCCGGCTGGAGAGCACCACCGCCAGCATAGCCGCCACGCTGTCCTTCCCGTTGGTCCAGTTGGCATACGCGTATAGCGATCGGGGTGAGGTCGACAAGATGCAGAAGGCATTGGACTATGGGCTGAGGCTCTCGCCCAATCCGGCGCTGCGTGCCGCCCTGACCGAATTGAAGATCCGGGGCATCGACAGTGGGGTGGTGGAATAGTCGGTCGCCTCCCTAGCGCCGCCGCTTCATCTTTCGACGCTCGACCGCCCTTCCCGTCATCGCCTCCCGCTTCAATAACTGCCCATCCCACGATAAATTAGGGGGCTATGGACTTCCCAGGCCTTCCAGCTCGGTTGGCCCTTGTGCGCGAGACGGTCGGCCGAAGCCAGACAGCCCGTGGGTGGCGGCATCCGGTTCGCATTGTGGGGGTCACCAAGACCCATGGGCCCGAGGCCGTTCGCGCGGCTGTGGCAGCCGGGCTCCGGGATGTGGGTGAAAACCGGGTGCAGGAAGCCCTCGAGAAACAGGCGGCGCTGACCGATCTGCCGGTCGAGTGGCATTTGATCGGGACTCTCCAGCGCAATAAGGCCCGGAATGTCGTCGGGCGGTTCACGCTCATCCATTCCGTCGATCGAGTGGATCTCGCGGCGGAGTTGGACCGGCGCTCGACCGACGGCGGGGGTCGGCAGAGGGTGCTGGTGCAGGTGAACTGCTCAGCCGAGCCCCAGAAGGGTGGGGTTGCGCCCGGACTACTGCCCGCCTTGCTGGACGAGCTCCAGAAGCTGGAGCGGCTCGAGGTCCAGGGGCTGATGACCATGAGCGCGCTGACCGACGATCAGGCGGAGCAACGCCGAGCATTCCAGCTCCTCAGGGAGCTGCGTGACGCGGCCGAGCGGTCCGGGCACCGGCTTCCGGAGCTATCGATGGGTATGTCCGGCGACTATGCCATTGCCGTAGAGGAGGGCGCAACAATGATCAGGCTGGGTACCGTCCTGTTTGGAGCGCGGGACTCATGAGCGAGGACCACGCCTTCCATTTGACGCCGCTCGATGTGCGGTCGCAGGAGTTCACCCGGGCGCTGCGGGGCTACGATCGGAATCAGGTGAACGAATTCAAGCTCGCCATCTCCGAGGAGCTCGAGCGCCTGTTGCGGGACCGCGCCCAGCAGGAAGAGCGCCTCCGGAGCATCCAGGAACAGCTGCGTTCATTCCGCGACCGGGAGCGGGCCATGAACGAGGCCCTGGTGGCCGCGCAACAGCTCAGGGTGGACAGCAGAACGCAGGCCGAGCGTGAGGCGGAGCTGGTGCTGCGCGAGGCCAAGTCGGAAGCGGAACGCATTCTCGAGCGGGCTCATCAGGAGGAGGCCGTGGTGCGGGAGCGGGCCGACGGCGCCGCCCGTCAATTCACGACCTACGTCGCGAGCTTTCGCACTCTGCTGGAGCGACATCTGGGTGAGGTCGACGGTCTGCAACGCCGCACGGGTCCGGAGGTGACCGACCCACGCGGCAGCGCCGCTCCCGGAGGGACGCCGTGACGGTGGCGCCGCTTCTGTTCGACCGGATCGAGACCGCGGCCGGCGTCGTACGCCAGCGAAGCTCGGTCACTCCTGAGGTGGCCATCATTCTGGGCACCGGGCTCGGCGCACTGGCCGAGCAGATCGACGTCGAAGCCTCGATTCCGTACGAGCAGATCCCGGGCTTTCCCTTGTCCACCGTCGAGACCCATGCCGGCCGGCTGCTGCTCGGCCGGCTGGGAAAGCGCTCGGTCGTGGCCATGCAGGGCCGCTTCCACCGGTACGAGGGGTACGGACTCGCCGAGGTGACCTTCCCCGTGCGGGTACTTCATGCGCTGGGGGCCGGAAGCCTGATCGTCTCCAATGCCTGTGGCGGGATGAATCCGCTGTGGGGCCCGGGTGAGCTTGTCCTTCTCAGCGACCACATCAATCTGCTGGGTGACAACCCGCTGGTGGGCTCCAACGACGAGCGACTGGGACCGCGATTCCCCGACATGTCGGCCCCATACGATCCCGAGCTCCGCTCGCTGGCACGGGCCGCGGCTCTGGAGCTCGGCATCGTGCTCCGGGAGGGAGTCTACGTGGCGGTACCGGGGCCCAGTCTCGAGACCCGGGCGGAGTACCGCATGCTCCGTGCGATGGGAGCGGATGTCGTCGGGATGTCCACCGTGCCCGAAGTGATCGTGGCCAATCACGCGGGCATGAGGACGATGGGTATCTCGATCATCACCGATCAGTGTCTTCCGGACGCGCTCGAGCCCGCCGACATCGGCCGTATCATCGCGACCGCGACGCAGGCCGAACCTTCTCTCACCCGGCTGATCGGTGCCCTGGTAGCCCGGCTTCCCTGATGGCATTTCCCTCCTGGCCCGACCTGACCGCCAACGATCTCGAGCAGCGCCAGCTGGAGCTGTGGAAGTCGGAGGGTCTGTTCCGCCAGACCATGGAAGCTGGTCGGGCCGGAAAGCCGTTCGTCTTCTACGAGGGCCCTCCCACCGCCAATGGCCGGCCGGGAATTCATCACGTCTTCTCTCGCACGATCAAGGATCTGGTGTGCCGGTTCCACTCGATGCAGGGAGAGTCGGTCACCCGTATTGCCGGCTGGGATACTCATGGGCTACCGGTCGAGATCGAAGTGGAAAAGGAGCTCCAGCTCACCGGCAAGAAGGACATCGAGCGGTTCGGGATCGAGGAATTCAACGCCCGGGCCCGGACGAGCGTCTTCCGGTATCAAGCCGAGTGGGAGAACCTCTCCGACCGGATCGGCTACTGGCTGGATTATGAGCACCCCTACGTCACGCTGAGCAACGACTACATCGAGAGCGTCTGGTGGCTGCTTCAGCGGCTGCACCAGCGCGACCTGCTCTATCGCGGCCATCGGGTGTTGCCCTACTGTCCCCGCTGCGGAACGGTACTGTCGAGTCACGAGCTTGCGCAGGGCTACGAGAACGTCACCACCAACTCGGTGTACCTGACCGTTCCGCTTCAGGACGACCCGACGCGTCAGCTGCTGGTCTGGACCACGACGCCGTGGACCCTGTTGTCCAATGTGGCCGTCGCGGTGAATCCCGATCTGGAGTACGGCGAGTATGCGGTCGGTGACCGCCGAATCATCCTGGCCACCCAGCGAGCCTCACTGCCCAGCAGCAGTCAGGCGGGCGCTCCCAGCTTCAGCGAGCTCGGCGCCGGCCGCACCTTCAAGGGCCACGAGCTGATCGGCCTGCGCTACCAACGGCCCCTCGAAGTGGTACCGCTGCCCGACGATCGTGCCTCGCGGCTGGTGGTGGCGGCTGATTTCGTGACGGCCGGCGATGGATCAGGCCTGGTGCATCTGGCTCCGGCGTTCGGGGCGGATGACTTCCAGGCCGGCGTCGAGCATGGCCTTGCTCTGGTGCGGCCGGTGGCGCCGGATGGAACCGTGAGTGGTACCACCTGGCCGGAGATCGAAGGGCGGCTGGTCACTGCGCGGGAGACCAACGACCTCATCGTCCAGCGGCTCAAGCAGGAGGGCCGCTGGCATCTGACCGCTCCCTACGAGCACAGCTACCCGCACTGCTGGCGCTGCTCCAGCCCGCTCATCTATTACGCGCGTGACTCCTGGTTCGTCCGCACCTCGTCGGTAAAGGAGCGGATGCTGGAGCTCAACCGGGAGGTGGACTGGCACCCACCGGAGGTCGGAACCGGGCGCTTCGGCGAGTGGCTGGAGAACAATGTCGACTGGGCTCTCTCGCGGGACCGATACTGGGGCACGCCGCTTCCGGTGTGGGTCTGCGACGACGACCCGTCACATGTGGAAGTAATCGGAAGCTACGACGAGCTGAGCCGGCGGTGGGGTCGCGCTCTGCCAGAGGGGTTCGACCCTCATAAGCCGTTTATCGACCAGTACACCTGGGCCTGTCACTGCGGTGGGCTGATGCGGCGGAGCCCGGAGGTGATCGACACCTGGTTCGATTCCGGTGCCATGCCGTATGCCCAGTGGCACTATCCGTTCGAGAACCAGGAGGAGTTCGCCCGGCATTTCCCGGCCGACTTCATCTGCGAGGGCCTCGATCAGACCCGGGGATGGTTTTACTCGCTCCTGGCCATTGCCACCACCGCGTTCGACAGTCTGGCCTATCGGCACGTCATCGTGAACGATTTGATCCAGGACGCGCAGGGGCGGAAGATGTCGAAGAGATGGGGCAACGTGATCGATCCCTGGACCATGATCGAGCAGTATGGTGCAGACACGATCAGGTTGTACCTTCTGGCGTCGAGCCAGGTCTGGCTGCCCAAGCGATTCGACGCCCGGACCATTCCCGAGGTGGCGGGCAAGTTCTTCAACGCGCTGAAGAACAGCTACACCTTCTTTGCCGGCTACGCCGGCGGCTGGACTCCGTTAGATTCGCCACCCGCGGAGCAGCGGCCACTGGTGGACCGCTGGCTGCTGAGCCGGCTCGACGCGACGGTGGAAACGGTCACGCAGGCGTGGGGGCGGTACGACGTGACCGCCGGGGTGCGCACCATTCTGGACTTCGTGGTGGACGACGTGTCACAGTGGTACGTCCGCGTCAACCGGGCCCGCTTCTGGGCGCCGGATTCCACCGCCGATCCCGCCGCCCTGGCCACGTTGCACGAGGCCCTGACCACCGTCAGCCGGCTGCTGGCTCCCGCGGCCCCGTTCGTGAGTGACTGGCTCCACCGGGCGCTGGCGGGAACCTCGGTGCACCTGGCCGGGTTTCCTGTACCGCACGGAACCCGGGAGCCGGACCTCGAAGCGGCCATGGATGCCGTCCGCCGGCTGGCATCGCTCGCCCGGTCTGCGCGCGAGGAGCTGAATCTGCGGGTGCGTCAACCGCTCGGCCGCATGCAGGTGGCGGTTCCCGCGACGGTGCGGGGACCGGCGCTGGACCAGCTCCTGGAGCTGCTGCGCCGGGAGGTGAACGTCAAGGAGATCGAAGTCGTCGCCTCCGACACCGATCTGGTTCGGCTCCGCCCCAAGCCGAACTTTCGTACCCTCGGCAAGCGGCACGGAAAGCGCACCCCGGCCGTGGCGGCAGCGGCCGCCACGCTCACTCCGGGGCAGCTGCGCGGCCTGGAAGCGGGAACTCCGGCGACGCTCGAGGTGGATGGAGAGGCGGTTACCTATCTGCCCGAGGATGTAGCGGTCGAGCGCGAAGTAGCCAGCGACTGGCTGGTGCAGAGTAGCGGGCCGTTCGTAGCCGCGCTGGATCCCCGGCTCGATGAAGGGCTCAGACGCGAAGGCCTGGCGCGGGAGGTTGTGAACCGGGTGCAGCGGATCCGGAAAGAAGCCGGCTATCTGTACAGCGATCGCATCTCGCTCTGGATCGATGGCGACCCCTCGGTACTCGACGCGGTCCGGGTGCATGCGGGGTTCATCCGGGGAGAGACGCTGGCCCGGGGGTTGGAAGTGGTGGCGCGCGCGCCGGCGCCCGATCTGGAGCAGCAGGTGGACATCGACGGGCACGGGGTGGTGGTGGGAGTGCAACGACATCAGGACGGCCGGGACGGAGCCGGCCCTCAACCTATGGACGAGTGATGAACAAGAAACAGCTTTCGCACCTGGAAAAGCGCCTGATGGAGGAGCGAGCTCGCGTGATGAAGGAGCTGGGCTACTACGACGAATCCTTCAACGCCACCCTGCAGTCATCCGACGGCGATCTCTCTTCCTATTCGTTCCACATGGCGGATCAGGGTACCGACGCCATGGAACGGGAGAAGCAGTTCCTTTTCGCCTCGCAGGAAGGCCGCTATCTCTGGCACGTGAATGAGGCGCTCCGCCGCCTGTATGGCACGCCCGACAAGTTCGGGCACTGCCATCAGTGCGGGCAGGAGATCAACTTCGAGCGGCTCGACGCCCTGCCGCACGCGCGGCTCTGCATCACCTGCAAGGAGAAAGAGGAAGATGGCAAGCGACGCTGATGTCGCCACGGCCGGCTCTCCCCGCCGGCTTTTCGTTCTGGCGGCGCTGGCGACGGTGGCGGTTGATCTGGTCACCAAGCTGATTGCCGAGGCCACCCTGCTCCGGACCCCGGGTATTCCGGTGTTCGGTGACTGGTTTCAGCTGCGGCTGGTCTTCAACCAGGGTGCGGCATTCGGCCTCCACGTGGGTCCCTACTCCCGCTGGATCTTCTTCGCCGTGGCCCTGGTGGCCGTGTTCGTGCTGGCGCGGATGTCGCGCAGCAGCCCTGCGGCCGACCGCTTCCGCCAGCTGGCTCTGGGATTGGTTGCCGGTGGCGCCGCGGGAAACCTGATCGATCGGGTCCGCAGCTCGCGGGGGGTGGTGGACTTCCTCGATGTCGGCATCGGTGCATACCGGTGGCCGACCTTCAACGTGGCCGACATTGCCGTCAGCTGCGGCGCCATCGCCCTGGCCATCTCGCTGTGGCGGGAGGATGCTCGCAGGGCGGAGGCGGAATCGGTTCCGGCTGCCTGACGTGAAGGCGGGTCGGGTGCCCCCTGGGCGGGTGCGAAGCGGGGAAGTAGGGAAGCAGGACAGCTCAGACACCAAGTCCGAGGCAAATCCCGGGCGCGAAGTCGCATTCACTGTTGTCAGTCAAGAGACCGAGCGCTTGGACCGGTTTCTCGCCGACCAGATGGCCATCTCGCGGACCCAGGCCGCGCGTCTCGTAGCGGACAAGCGGGTTACAGTCGCCGGCAAAGTCGCCCGCGCCTCCCGGCTCCTTGCCCGGGGTGAGGTCGTAACGGTTCAGATCCCGGACCACGAACCGCCCCGAACGCTCCAACCTGCCGCAATTCCTCTCACTCTTGTTTTCGAAGACGAGCACCTTGCCATCATCGATAAGCCCGCCGGCCTGGTAGTTCACCCGGCGCCCGGTCATTGGGATGACACCCTGGTCAACGCCCTGGTGGCGCGGGGGACCACACTGGCCGGAGGTGCCGAAGGGCGGCCGGGAATCGTCCATCGGCTCGATCGGGACACGTCGGGCCTCATGATCATTGCCAAGACCGATCTCGCCCACCGGAAGCTCGGTGCCGCCATCGCGGCGCGTCGGGTGCATCGGAGCTATGCGGCCCTCGCGTGGGGCCATCTGGACGACAGTCCGATCCGCATCGAGGCGCCGATCGCCAGAAGCCAGCGCGACCGAAAGCGAATGAGTGTGTCGGCGGAGGGCCGTCAGGCCCGCACCGACGCTTCGGTGGTGGCCCGGTTCGACGTGGTCGACCTGCTTCGGCTGGAGCTCCATACCGGCCGCACCCATCAGATCAGAGTGCATCTGGAGCACGTGGGGCACCCGATCGTGGGTGACCCGGTCTACGCCGGGGGAGGCAGCCGAAGGATCTCCGGGGTCGCTCGCCGGGGGGCCGAGGCCCTGGAGCGGGTCACCCCGCGCCAGGCCCTTCATGCCGCGGCTCTGGCATTCCGCCACCCTGTGAGCGGAGCACCACTGGATTTTCATTCCGAGTGGCCGCCCGACCTGAGGGATGCACTCATTGTAGCAGGTGGCGAAGAACTTGTTGCCCTGCCTGATCCTCTGAGCTATCTTCGTTTCTTTAATAGAGATGGCTAACTCCCCCGCGCTTCACGCTGTCCTCTTTCGAATCGGTGAGGTTATCTGCGCGGCCCCGGCAGGGATCGTGCGTGAGATCCTCCCTCGCCTGCCGGCCACCCGAATCCCGGGTGTGCCGGACGCGGTCGAAGGGTTGGTGAATGTGCGCGGCAGCCTGCTCACCGTGCTCGACGGTCACCTGCTCCTGGACCAGCAGCGACGCCCGACTGATGAGGGCGCCATCGTGGTCCTCGAAGTGAAGGGTCGCGGCTACGGGTTGGGAGTCGGCCAGGTACTCGACTTCCTCGAGGTCCCCGCGGCTTCGGTGGTCGCCCGCCGGGATCTGCCCGGGGTCGACCCCCGGCTGGTGAAGGCGGTGGGCCTGGGAGCCGACCAGCACTTCATCCTGCTCGACGTGGACGCCTTGTTTGCGCCGATCATCGGAGGCTAGGTGGTCGCCGCCCCGCTACACACGCACGGAGGAAGTCTGTGAATCAAACTGTGCTGGTCTGCGACGACGCCATCTTCATGCGCACGATGATCAGCGACATCCTGAGCCAGGCCGGATTCGAGGTCGTAGGTGAGGCCGAGTCCGGGCTCCAGGCGGTCGAAAAGTACCGAATGCTGAAGCCCGATCTCGTCACCATGGACATCGTCATGCCGGACATGGGTGGCATTGAGGCGGTGCGCGAGATCTGCAAGGACCATCCCGACGCCAAGATCCTGATGTGCAGCGCGATGGGACAGCAGGCCCTGGTCGTGGAAGCGATTCAGGCCGGCGCCAAAGATTTCGTGGTGAAGCCGTTCCAGCCATCTCGCGTACTCGAGGCGGTCCAGCGCGTCCTGGCTTGATCGATGGACCTGTCCAAATATGCAGCCCTCTTTCTCGCCGAGAGTCGCGAGCATCTCAATGCCTGCAATGGGTCGCTGCTGGAATGGGAACGGGCCCCGGCTTCCGTCGAGCCGGTGGACCGGGTCTTTCGCGCCATCCACACCATCAAAGGCATGGCAGCCACGATGGGCTACGCCGGGGTGGCCCAGCTTGCGCACTCGGCCGAGAACCTGCTCGACTCGCTGCGGCATGAGCGGGTACCAGCTACACCGGCTGTCTTTCAGCTCCTCTTCCGCGCGGTGGACGCGCTCGGCGGAGCGGTCGAGAGAACCGCGGCGGGCACCGAGGTTGAGGCCGACGCAGGACTGATCGCGGAGCTGGACGCGGCCGCGGCTGGACCGATTTCCGGGGTGGCGGGCGCATCGGCTGATGCGCCGCCTGCGCCCGCCGAGTCGAGGTCCCGGCGGGCGAGCGATGCTCCCCGATCCCGCCCGGTGCAGGTGACGATTCGCGCGGCCGCCGTGATGCGCGGTGCCAGGGCGGCGCTGGTGCTCCGTCGGGCGGAGGGACTCGGGGCGGTGAGCGGCCTGCGGCCGCCGGCGGCCCAGCTCGAGCGGGATGAGTTCGATGGACGCTTCTTCTTCCGGCTTCAGACCAAACTGCCCGATGCGGAGATCGCCGCCGCGCTTGCTGCGCTCGGCGATGTGGAAGCCGTGCAGGTGGAGGAGGCGGCCCCCGACGCGGACGGCGGCGGCCGTGGTCGCCAGATCAGGGTGGACCTGCGCCGGCTCGATGCGCTGATGAAGCATGTAGGCGAGTTGGTCGTCGCCAAGAACCGGCTCACCGCGCTGTCCGGTGAGGGGGGCGACCCCACGTTGATCGAGCTGAGCGAGCGTATTGCGCGGCTGGTTTCCTCCATGCAGACCGAGGTGCTCGCGGCCCGGATGACGCCGGTGGGTGAGGTCTTCGAGCGGTTCCCCCGGCTGGCGAGGGATCTGTCCCGCGACCTGGGGAAACAGATTCGCTTCGATATGGAGGGCGAGGAGATCGAGCTGGATCGCTCCATTCTGGACGAGATCGGCGAGCCGCTGCTGCATCTCATCCGCAATGCCGCCGACCACGGCATCGAGCCATCGCCGCAGCGGGTAAGCGCGGGCAAGCCGGCCGAGGGGCGGATCCTGCTGTCGGCCACCCGGGAGCGGAACACGGTGGCCATCCGGGTCGTGGACGACGGCCGCGGCATCGACCGCGAGCGAATTCTGGCCAAGGCCCGCCACGAAGGCGTCGCGCCCGGCGAGCTCGACACCCTGACGGACGATCTCCTGGTCCGGGTGCTGGCCCGGCCGGGGTTCAGCACGGCCAAGTCGGTGAGCGGCGTGTCCGGCCGCGGGGTTGGGGTAGACGTCGCGATGACCCGGGTGCGCGCGCTGGGCGGAACCCTCGAGGTGCGGAGCGAGCTGGGACGGGGCAGCACCTTCCTGATCCGGGTGCCCCTCACACTCGCCATTGTCCGGGCCTTGCTGGCGGAAGCGGGTGGCGAGCGGTATGCCGTGCCTCTGGCCTACGTGGCCGAGACGGTGGAGTTCGACCGACGAGCGGTCACGGCAGTCCGGGATCGGGAGGCCCTGGTGGTACGAGACCAAGTCATTCCCACGGTCCACCTGCGGGATCTGGTTTCCGCCACCTCGCAGGCCCGGTCGGCTCGGCAGCCGACCGTCATTCTCGAGGTGGGCGAGCGGCGCACCGCTCTGGTGGTCGACGCGTTGTTGGGACAGCAGGATATCGTGGTCGAGCCGTTCGACGCTCCCCGCGGGATGCCGTCCTTCATCGGAGGGGCGACTATTCTCGCCGACGGGAACCCGGCGCTCATCCTGGACGCCGCAGCGGTCCTGTAGGAGGAAAGCATGGAAGACGTGCGGGACCTGAAGGAGTCCCAGCTCGACGCTATCCGTGAGGTGGCCAACATCGGCGCCGGGCACGCGGCTACCGCGCTGTCGCAGATGACCAATCGCACGATCATGATCACCGTCCCTCGGGTCAACGTGCGTCCGCTGGAAGACGCCTGCGATACGGTCGTCTCGCCGGACGAAGTCATCGCGGCAATTCTCATGCATATGATGGGGGACCTTACCGGGCGGGCGTTGCTCCTGTTTCCCCAGCAGTCGGCTCGGACGCTGTGCGACTTCCTGCTGCGGCGCGAGACCGGCACCACCCAGGATTTCGGCGTGATGGAGCAGTCCGCGCTGAAGGAGGCCGGCAACATTCTCGCCAGCGCCTACCTGAACGCGCTCAGCGATTTCATGGGGATGATGCTGGTGCCCTCGGTTCCCAGTCTGGTCATCGATCTGAGCGGGGCGGTGCTGACGACCGCCCACCTGAACTTCGGGCACGATCGCGATTACGCCTTCTGTGTGGAGACCTCGTTCCGGCTCGAGGGAGCCACCGAACCGCTGGGAGGGCACTTTCTGCTGCTGCCCGACATGGCGTCCCTGCGGTCCATCTTCGACGCCATCCGACTGCCCTGATCGATGCCGGCGCCGGCGCTCTCGGAGCGCGATCTCACGGTGCTCCGCTCCTTTGCCCGTCGGATCGACCCGTCCGACGCCGGGGCGCACAACAACCTGGGCGTCCTCTACTATCAAAAAGGCCTGATCGAGGAGGCCATCGCCGAGTTCGCCCGCGCACTCGAGCTCGACTCCAGGATGCTGGTGGCCCAGACAAACCTGGAGATCGCCTACCGGGATAGCGGCCACTACGATCGCCGGATTGCGGAGCTGAGCAAAGCGGCGCTGGCCCGGCCCGAAGATCGCGCCGCCCGCTGGGAGCTTGGCCGTGCCTACGCCACCGTGGGCCGCCACGAGGAGGCGGTCACCGAGTTCGAGGCTCTGCTCGCCTACCACCCCAACGACGTTGCCGCCCTCATTCAGCTGGGCCTGGCCGATAAGGCCCGGGGACGGCTCGACGCGGCGAGCGAGTGGCTGGCGCAGGCCTGCTCCGTGGACCCCACCAATGCGGCAGCCCGGTTCCATCACGGCGAAGTGCTCTACAATCGCGGCCTCAGCGAGCCGGCCCTGGAGTCGCTGAAGGACGCCATCGCGCGGAACCCCGACTACGCCGAAGCCCATTATCTGCTTGCCTTCGTCTATGGCGACCTGGGCCAGCACGAGGCGGCCCGGGCTTCCACCAAGCGCGCGGTGGCGCTCAACCCCATGCTGACCCGGGCCCAGGCCAACCTCGCGCTCGAGCGGGCGTCCGCCGGCCAGCGGACCGGAGGGCCAGGTGGGCCGAATGGTGCATCCCCCGGAGTCAACGCGGCGCCGTCCCCCAGCCCCGCTGTCCCCCAGACCATACCAGGCGCGGCGCTGGCGCACTACAACCTCGGAGTCGCCCTCCGGCAGAAGGGCTATCATGACGAGGCGCTGCGCGAGTACCAGGCGGGCTTGGACAGCGGCGAGGATCGCCGGCTCAACCTTCAGGCGATGGCCGAGGTGCACCTGCTGCGCCGGGAGCTCACCCAGGCGCTCGGGCTCTACGATGCGCTGGTAAAGGAGTTCCCCGATTCTCCCAAGCTGTGGAATGAGCGGGGGGTGTGTCTCCACCAGGCTGGCAAGCGGGCCGAAGCCCTCGCGTCCTATGAGAGGGCGGTCGGTACCGATTCCGCCTATCAGCTGGCTTGGAACAACGTGGGGGTCATCCGCTCCGGTGAGGCGTCGAGCGACAGTGCCGTGGCCGCCTTCCGCCAGGCCTTGGGCGGCTCCCGGCCCCTCTTCACCGCCCGCCTGAACCTGGCCCTCCTCCTGCACCAGCGCCGCCAGTTCAAGGCCGCCCTGGAAGAGTATCAGCGGGCCCTGACCGAGCAGCCGGCCAGCCCCATCGGGTGGAACGGAATCGGCCTGGTGCTGATGGAGCTCAAGCGGTTCGAGGATGCGCGCAATGCGTTCGGGCGGGCGGTCGATGCCAACGCCGATTTCGCGGCGGCGCACTACAACCTGAGCTTCGTCCTCAGTCAGCTGGGCGACTTCGACGGCGCCCTGCGCGAGACCCGCCGTGCGCTGGAGCTGGAGCCGCTGTATGTGCCCCAGAAGTTCGCCCTCACCATCGACCTTCAGTACGAAGACCCGACGATCGCGATAGCCCCGGAGCTGGTGGGCGACGTGAGCGGCGAGGAGCTTGCGGGCGAGTTCAGCTTCGATCGGTCCTCGCTCGACCGGCTCTTCGACGAGCTGGCCCCAACCCAGGCAGCGATACCGGCCGAGCCGGCCGATGACTCGCTCGCTGCGGTGCGGGATCTCATTGCGCAGGGTCTGCTCGATCAGGCCGCCGCCGAGCTGAGCCGGGGCGCGGCCCGGAATGCGCCCCGGGGCGCCACCGCGGTGCTTCTGGGCGACATCTTTGCCAAGCGCGGTCTCTACGGCGAGGCGCTGGAGCGATATCGGGAAGCGCGAGCAATGCTTCCCACCGACCGCGACGCCACCCTGGGCGAGATTCGCGCACTTCTGGCCCTGGGTTGGGCCAAGGATGCGGCCCCGCTGGCCGACGACCTCGCCACTCGGGTCGCGGGTGACGTCGACGTCCTGGCTGCGCAAGCGCGCGTACGGCTGGCGGCAGGCGACGCGGTCCACGCGCTCGACTCCATTCGGGCGGCACAGTCCCTCGCCCCCGGTCGGCCCGACCTGTTTCACCTCCAGGCCCAGGTGTCAGTGCGCCTCGGCGACCGTGCGGCGGCACTGGCCGCGTTCAACGCCGCGCTGCAGCTCGATCCCTCGCTGGTCCGGGTCTGGTGTGAGCTGGGCGCGATGGAGGAGGAGCGGCGCAACTGGGCCGCCGCCCGGGCCGCCTATGAACGCGCGCTCGACCTGTTGCCTACCTACGGTGCCGCGGCTCTCGCCTTGGCGGATTTGATCCGCCGTACCGAGTCTCCTCGCGCAGCTATCCCGGTGCTGGTGGGACTGCTCGAGGCGGACCCGTATGAGCTGGAGGCGCTGACGGCGCTGGGACGGGCTCTGCTGGAGGATGGCCGTACCAACCAGGCGCTCGAGGCCTTCACCCGGGTGCTGCGCTTCGATCCCCAGCACACCGCGGCGCTCTACAACCAGGGCACCTGCCTCGCGCGGCAGCGGCGGTTCGACGAGGCGGTGCTGGTCTGGGAGCGGGTCATCCAGATCGAACCGGATGGCCCATTCGCCACGGAGGCGCGCAGCCGGGCTCGTTCGGCCCGCGACCTCCAGCACATCTTTGCGGCGGCGGGGTGAACGGTGGCACTTGAAGGGCCGCTCAAGGAGTTCCACATCCAGGACGTCTTCCAGCTGCTGGATCTCGGCCGGAAGAGCGGGGTCCTGCGAGTCACATCCGAGCTGCGCCAGACTGCCGGTACGGTGTCGTTCGAGCGGGGCGGGGTGGTGGCCGCGACGCTTGGTCGTGACCCCCAGCCGATCGGCGCCCGGCTGGTGCGGATGGGGAAGATCTCGGCGGACGAGCTCCAGCGAGCCCTGGCCCTCCAGCACTCGGGTGACTCGCGCCGCCTGGGTGACATTCTGGTGGCCGCCGGCGCCATCGCGCGGCGTGAGCTCGACCGCCAGCTCAAGGCGCAGGTAGAAGAGGCGATCTTCGAGCTGCTCGGCTGGTCGGAAGGCTATTTCCGCTTCGAGGACGGCGCGCCCTGCGAAGGTGTGGTTGAGGCCCCGGTTCGCATTCCGACCGAGGGTCTCCTCATGGAAGCGGCCCGTCGCAGCGACGAGTGGTCTCGGATCGAGGCCAAGGTGCCGCACCTGCGAGTGGTCCCCCGGCTGCCGCCGGCCGACGCGGCCGTCGGCGAGCGACTCGATCTGACCCCATTCGAGTGGGAGGTCCTTGCGGCGGTGGACGGCGAGCGCGATCTGCACGCGCTCGCCGCTGCCTTGGGGCGGTCCGAGTTCGATGTGGCGCGCACGGTGTACACCCTGACTTCTGTCGGCGTGATCGTGCTCGACACCGGCGACGCTACATCGGGGAAGGACAACGGCGGGCCTCAGCGCATGCTCGAGCCTGTCCGCCAGGCCCTGGCCCAGGGCGAGTACGAGAAGGCCGCGACCGCGCTTCAGGAACTGCTGCGGTCCGACCCCCTCATGCCGGAGGCGCGCCGGCTGTTCGGCGTCTGTCAGGCGGCACTGGGACGCTTTCGCAGCGCGGCGGAAACCTGGAAGGCCTGGTCCCGGCTGGGCACGCACACTGCCGCTGAAGAGGCGCTCTCACCGGCGGTCGATCGGCTGAGACAAGCAGCGGAGACATTGGCGGAAGAGCTGGAGAGTTACCGTGACTGATGACATACGCACACTGACGGCGCGGCTGGCTGATGAGCCGTCCAGTCTTGCCTTCCTGGAGTTGGGTGAAGCCCTGAGGCGCCGGGGCCAGCTCGAGGCCGCCTTCAAGGTCGCCCGCGGCGGACTGAGCCGGTATCCGGGATTGGCCGATGCCCACGATCTCCTGGGCCGCATTCTCGGCGACCAGGGCGACCTCGCCGGAGCCTTCGACGCGTGGGCCGACGCCTTGCGCTTCGATCCGATGCGAAGCGGTGCGCTGAAGGGAATCGGATTCCTCTACTTCCGAGCCGGTGACGTCGCTGCCGCGCTGGAGCATCTTCGGCGCGCAGCCGAGATCGATCCGGACGATGAATCGATTGCCCAGGCGCTCGCCCGGGTGCGGGCCGCCGCCGGGAGCGCGGGGGCACGGCCCGCGCGGGTAGAGAGCACATCGACCCCCGCACCGGCACCGGCGCAGGCCGCGTCGGCCGAGAGCGCGGCCGCAGCGACCTCGCTATTCCCCGGCGAGGAGCAGGGGGATCAGGGCGTGATGCTGGTCGATGGCAACGGGCTCCGGCTCAGCGGCAATCTGCGGAGCCCGAACAACGAGGATGTGGGCGATCGGGTCGCGGCCGAACTGGCCGGTGTCTCGCGAGAGGCATCGAGGACCACCAAGCTGCTGGGCCTCGGCGCCTGGGAAGCGATCGCGGTCGAGTCACCCAAGGGCAACCTGTTCCTGGTGGCGCCGACGCCGCAGACGGTCCTGCTGACGATGCGGGATCCTTCGCTTCCCATGGCTCGGCTCGGTCTGATCGCCGAGCGTGCCGCGCGCGACGCGCGCGTCTGGCTCGGGGGACAGGCATGAGCCTGGCCAGCGCGGCACTCGAACGGGTGACCCGGGTGCCGGGAGTCCGCGGGTCGTTGCTGATCTCCGCCACCGACGGGCTGGTGGTGGCGGAGCGTCTGATGGACGGCATCGATGGTCGCGCCATTGCCGCGCTGGCTGCCAATCTGGTTCAGCGTCTGGGCCGCGCCACCGTGGGTGCCGGGATCCAGATCCCGACATTCGTCCACCTGCGCGGCAATACCGGATCGGTGCTTGCTGCACCGGGCCAGAACGATCTGGTGCTGGTGGCGCTGGCGGGAGTGGACGCCAATCTGGGGCTCGCCCGGGTCGAGATGCTCGACGCGGTCGGTACCCTCGCCTGATGCGTGCGCTCGAGCCATGGGTTGAGACGCCGCTGCAGACGTTCCTCACCGAGTCGTCGGCCAGGCTCATTCTGCTGATGACCACCTCGGGCCAGGTTGTGGCCCAGCACGGATTCTCCCGGTCGTTCGAGGTCATGACGGCGGCAGCGCTGGGCTCGGCGATCGTGGCCTCGACCGAGGAGCTGGCGCGCATCATGGGTGCGCCCCGCTTCGGCGTCGTGGTCCACGGTGGGAGCCGGCAGAGCTGCATGTTGTCGGCGTTCGGGACTCCCCGAGGTCGCTGGATCGGCCTGGTGGTCTTCGGGACCGAAACATCGATCGGAATCGTTCAGCTGTTCTTTGACCAGATGGTCGAGGAGTTGGTGGAGGCGGCGCCGCGGGAACACCCCGCTCCGGTGCTGCTGGCCGAGAATTTCGAGCACGAGCTCAATGCAAGCCTCAAAGAGCTATTCGGACGGTAACCGCAATGTCACTGGTCAACTTCACCGCGCGCGAGATCACCTGCAAGATCGTCTACTACGGGCCGGGCCGGTCCGGCAAGACGACCAACCTGCAGTACGTCTACGGCCGGGTTCCTGAAGCCCGCCGCGGCCGGATGGTCTCGCTCGCCACCCAGACCGATCGGACCCTGTTCTTCGATTTTCTGCCCTTGGAGCTGGGCAGCATCTCCGGCTTCAGCACCAAGTTTCAGCTCTACACCGTGCCGGGGCAGAGCTACTACAACGCCACCCGGAAGCTGGTGCTCCAGGGGGCTGACGGGGTCGTCTTCGTGGCCGACAGCCAGGCTCGCCGCTTCGACGACAATCTCGAGAGCCTCCAGAACCTGCAGGACAACCTGCTGGGGCAGGGGGTGGACATCCGGCAGCTGCCGGTCGTGTTCCAGTACAACAAACAGGACCTGCCGCGCGATCTGATCCTGACCCAGGACGAGATGGATGACGCGCTGAACTTTCGCGAGGTCCAGAGCTTCTCCGCCGACGCGCTGCATGGCGCCGGGGTGTTCGAGACCCTCAAGGGCGTCTCGGAGCTGGTGCTGAAGAAACTGGCGGCCGGGAGCCCGGCGGCGTGACCGCCACGCTGAATCCGCTGTACCGATTCGACACCCTGGTGGTCGGGGCGGCGAACCGCCTGGCGTTTACGGCGGCCAAAGCGGTGGCGGAGTCGCCCGGCACCGTCTACAACCCGCTCTTCGTCTACGCCCGCCCCGGCCTGGGGAAGACTCACCTCCTCATGGGCATCGGGCACGCAGCCCGGGCGATCAATCCCCGGCTCTCCGTCGAGTATCTCACCCTGGATGAGTTCGTGGAGTCGTTCCACGCCGCCATCGCGGCGGGGCAGGGTGAAGCGTACCGCAGGCGATTCATCGACGTTGATCTGCTGCTGGTGGACGACGTGCAGTTCCTGACTCACCGCCGGGAGATGCAGTCCGAGCTCCTGCGGCTCACCGACGCACTCCAGTCGGCCAACCGGCAGATCGTACTCACCAGCGACCGGCCCCCCGCCGAGATCGAAGCCCTGGACGAGCGGCTGATACGCCGCTTTGCCGGCGGGCTGGTCATTGACGTGGCTTCGCCGGACTACGAAACCCGGGTGGCAATCCTCCGGCGTAAGGCGGAAGAGCGGCGCGCGACGTTCGGCGCTGGTGTGCTAGAGGCCGTGGCCTCGCTGCCGATTGATAACGTGCGCGAGCTCCTGGGTGCTCTCAACCGACTGGTGGCGTTCCAGGCTGTCAGCGACACGCCCCTCCAGCCGGTTCAGGCGCGGGCGCTCGCCGGTGGGTCCGATGCGGTAGAGGCATCCGCCCCGGCTCAGCAGGGCCCGGACGAGTTCACCGACTTTCTCTCCGACATCTCCGCCACGGTTGCGCAGCAGGTGGACTCGTGGCGAACCAAGGTCGCCGCCGCCATCCTCCGCTGGGAGGGCGAGGGATTCAGCACCACCCGGATCGAGGCCCTCCTTCAGCGGGAGATGACTGTCGACCCGGAGGAGGTGCTCCGCACGTTCGCGGCGGACGTCGCCCGGCTCCAGGCACTGCACGCCGAGGCCGCGGAGCTGGCGCCAGACCTGGCGGGCTCGACCGCCTTTCGAGATCCGGACGACATCGCCGGGGCGGAGGCCCTCACCAACCGGGCTCGCCAGGGTGCTCACCCGCCACCGGCTCCCTCGCCGCTCTGGAAGCTGGACGAGATGATCGAAGCCGCCGGCAATCGCATGGCGCTCCAGGCCGGCCGCGCGGTCGTGGCCGAGCCGGCTACCCGCTACAACCCGCTCGTCATCGTCGGGGCAAGCGGAGTGGGCAAGACCCACCTGCTCCACGCTCTCGGTAACGCCCTGGCGGCCGCGGGGAAGACGCCGGTTGCCTGCCTCAGCGCCCATGAGCTTACCAGCGAGTTGATCGATGCAATAGACCGCAATGCCGTCGGCGTCTGGCGCGCGAGATACCGGGCGGCAGCCGCCTTCCTCCTCGACGATGTGCATCTCCTGGCCAACAAGGAACGCAGCCAGGACGAGCTGTTCGTCCTGTTCAATCTCCTGATCGAGTCCGGCCGCCAGATGATCTTCACCTCGACCGTGCCCCTGTCGGAGCTGACCGGGATCGAGGCCCGCCTCAGGACCCGGCTCGAGGGTGGCCTGGTCGTGGACCTGCCGGCGCCCGATCGGGAGATCAAGCACCAGGTGCTCGAGCGCCTGGTTCAGACCAAGATGGGCGCTGGGGACGCCGAGCTGGTGGACTATCTCGGGTCCCGGCCGGTTGAATCGGTGCGGGCGGTGCACGGACTGTTTCAGCGGGTGCTCAATGCGGCGGAGTCCCAGGGGGCCAGTCCAACGGTGGCGCTTGCCCGGGAGGTGCTGGAGGCTCCGCCACCCAAGCCGCCCCGGCGTCCTCTCGCGGGCCGATCGAGCGGCATCGTTGCTCCCGCCAGCGGGGCGAAGAGCCGGGAGAAGATCGTCTGGGACTGGCCCGACGTTGGCGACCGCATCGTCGAGGAGTGGCGCTGATGGCCATCAAGGGCAGCCTCAAGGAGGCGAGTCTTCCGGACGTCATCCAGCTGCTGTTCCTGGGTCGTCGCACCGGCTGTCTGGCCCTGGCCGACCGGCACAACTTCGGAACCATCTACCTGGACGAGGGGCAGATCACTTTTGCCACCATCGTCAATCGGCGGGATCGGCTGGGAGATCTGCTCATCCGGAAGGGACGGATCACGGCGGAACAGCTTCAGCAGGCCATCGCGGCCCAGGAGGATGACCGGCAGCACAAGCTGGGCGAGATCCTGGTCGGACTCGGTACCCTGACCCGGGACGAGCTGGAAGACTACATGCGCATCCAGATCGAGGAGGCGGTGTACTACCTGTTCACCTGGACGTCGGGAACCTTCAACTTCGAGGCCGGCCTGCGCCCCGAGCGGGAAGACTTCCTGGTCTGCATCAGTCCCGAGGCCCTGTTGCTTGAAGGAGCCCGGCGGGTGGACGAGTGGAGTCTCATCGAGAAGAAGGTTCCCTCCTTCGATCTGATCTTCTCGGTTGACCAGGACCATATCGGCCAGTCGGCGCCAACCCTCTCGGCTGAGCAGCAGCGGCTGCTGCCGCTGATCGACGGCACTCGTGATGTGCAGCAGATCATCAACGAGTCGGGGCTGGTCGAGTTCGAAGTCGGTAAGGCGCTCTTTGGTTTGATCACCGCCGGGTTTGCCCACCGGGTGGGCACGTCCACGGCGGTGGCACCGAAAGCCAATGACAGCCGGGTAGATGAGCACCGCAATCTCGGTGTGGCCTTTTACAAGGCCGGGATGCTGGACGAAGCCCTGCGCGAGTTCCGGCGAGTCACCGATCTGCGCCCCTCAGATAGCAGCGCCCCGCTCTTCCTCGGCCTGATCGCCATCCGGCAGGCCCGATGGGAGGAGGCCGCCGAGGCGTTGCGGCATGCCTCGGACTCCGGGGTACCAAAGCCGGCGGCGCTCCACAATCTGGGCTTCGCCCTGGAGCAGCTGGGGCGGCTGGACGAGGCAGAGGCCGCCTATGGCGATGCCGCCGGCCGGGCACGCGAAGACCCCCGCATCACACTGGGTTGGAGCATCGTGGCGCTGAAGCGGGGCGACCACCAGGTGGCCCACACCCGGTTGGTGCACACCCGCGACCTGCTCAAGGAAAAGCCGGCCCCCGCGGTATGGTATTGGGCCACCAGCCTGGCCTGTGCCGGCCTGGAGGATGGCGAAGGGGCCTTGCAGGCTGCTCGAGATGGCGTCGCGGCGTTTCCCAACAACGCCGTGCTGCAGAACAATCTCGCGGTGCTGCTGGAGTTGAGCGGCGACGTCGAGGGAGCCGAGGCGATGCTCCGGGCGGCACTGGCCGCGGATCCCGCTCTGCCCCAGGTCTCCAAGAACCTGGCGGACATTCTGTATCGCAACGGGCGCTACGAGGAGGCGGCCGAGGCTTACGAGCGGGCGGCAAAGCTGAACCCCGAGCTGGGTGACGATCTCTACTTCAAGCTGGGGAACATCGCCTACAAGAAGCGCGATCATGCCCGAGCGCGGGAGAGCTGGGCCCAGGCGACGTTTCTCAACCCAGGCCATCAGCTCGCCCGCGCCAACCTCGAGATGCTGGACTTGGCGCAATGATCCCGGCCGATGACGCCGCCTTTGCCGCGCTCACCCGGAAAATCTCCCGGGAGGCCGGAATTACCCTCGAGGCCTATAAGGACAAGTGCCTTCGCCGCCGCATCGCGGTTCGGATGCGCGCGTGCGGCGTCCACACCTTTTCGGACTATCAAACGGTCCTCGATCGCAGTCCGGCGGAGTACGAGCGCTTGAAGGATGCGATCACCATCAACGTCACCCGATTTTACCGGAACGCGGATACCTGGAACCTGCTCCGGGCCGGACTGCTGAGCGAAGTCTGCGAGGCCGGCGGCGGAGAAGTGCGCGCCTGGAGCGCCGGCTGCGCCTCGGGTGAAGAGGCCTATACGCTGGCAGTGCTGATGGCCGATTACTACGACCGCCAGGGTCGGCCGGGCCGTCTCGGCGGGGTGACGGTCGATGCCACCGACATCGACCGGCAATGCCTCGAGCGGGCCCGGGCAGGCAGCTACCGCCGCGAGGCGCTGGCCGAGGTCCCGGCCGATCTCACCCAGCGCTACTTCGAGTACCACAACGGCGATTGCCGGGTGATCGAGCGGCTCCGGCGGCGTGTCATTGTGCGGGCGCTCGACCTCAGTAGCGAGCCGCCACTCCGGCGGAACTACCAGCTCATCTTGTGCCGCAATGTCGTCATCTATTTCGAGCGGGCCACTCAGGAACGGGTATTCCTGGCATTTGCCGAAGCGCTCGCACCCGGCGGCATTCTGGTGCTGGGGAAGGTCGAGACTCTCTTCGGCCCGGCTCGTGAACGGCTCACCTTGTTGGACCCGCGGGAGCGGGTCTACCGGCGCGTCGTATGAGTGGCCGGGAGGTGATGGTCCGGGTAGCGGACCTCCGTAGTGGTTTGGCCGACGACACCTTGGTCACGGTCGGCCTGGGTAGCTGTGTCGCAATCCTGCTTCACGATGCCGAGGCCCGGGTTGGAGGCATGGCCCACATCCTTCTCCCATCGCCCGTGTTGAGCCGGAGGGACAGCAATCCCGCCAAGTTCCCCCAGACTGCGGTGCCGCGGCTCCTCGAGCTGATGGCCGCCGACGGAGCCAAGCCCCAACGCATCACCGCCCGACTGGCCGGCGGGGCGAGCATGTTTGCGGCGCTGGCCCCACCCGGAACCATTCAGATGGGCGAGCGAAACCTGGTGGCCGCACGGCAGGTGCTGAACAGCCACCAGGTTCCCCTGGTGGGAGAGTCCGTCGGAGGCGACTTCGGCCGAACGGTACGATTTCGAGTCTGCGACGGGCGGGTCGAGATCAGCACGGTGATCCATGGTATCCAGCATCTCTGACCTGGCCCGGGTACTCGTGGTGGACGACAGTCCCTTCTTCCGCCGCCTCCTCACCGATGTGGTCGATGGGTCGGGCGAGTTCCGCGTAGTGGCCACCGCCCGGGACGGCATGGACGCCCTCCGGAAGGTGCGGGCCCACACACCCGATGTCATCCTGATGGACATCGAGATGCCGGAGCTCGATGGTCTCGGCGCCATCGGATACATCATGGCCGAGTCACCCCGGGCCATTGTGGTCGTGAGCGCTCACGTCGGTCCCGGGGCCACCGCCGCCATTCGCGCGCTCGAGCTCGGTGCGGTGGACCTGGTGGCCAAGGAAGAGGAGCGAGGGACGGCGGCCACGGCGCGTTTCGCCCAGCGGCTGATGCTCGTGCTCCGGGCCGCACGTCTTGCGGAGGTCAAGCGGCTCGCGGCGCCGGAAGATCGGCCGCGGGAGGTCGTTCCCCCGGCGCGCTCCACCGCTACCGGCAGGGCCAAACTCTGCGTTGCGGTGGCGGCCTCGACCGGAGGCCCACGCGCGCTGGCGGAGATCGTGCCCCAGCTGCCCATCGGACTCGATACCGCGGTGCTCATCGTGCAGCACATGCCGCCGAACTTCACCCGGAGTCTGGCGGAGCGGCTGGCATCTCAAAGCCAGCTCAGAGTGGTCGAGGCGCAGCACGGCATGCCGGTGCTGGTAGATACGGCCTATGTAGCACCGGGAGACTACCACATGCGGGTGGCCTTGGGACCAAACGGCCCGATCCTCACCCTGGATCAGGAACCCAGTGTGTGGGGAGTTCGGCCAGCAGCAGATCCCCTGTTCGGCAGCGTCGCCGTTCAGTTCGGCACCCGGGCCATCGGCGTCGTTCTGACCGGGATCGGGCGCGACGGTGCCGAAGGACTGCGCCGGATCCACGATGCCGGTGGAATCGGTATCGCCCAGGACCGTGAAACGGCGACGGTTTACGGCATGCCTGCCGCCGCGCTGCAGGCCGGCGGTGCCCGCCTCGTCCTTCCGGTCGCCGAGATCGCCGGCCGCATCGCCACCGAGCTGGGCCGGATGAAGCCCCGATGAGCCGGGCCGGAGGGGGTTTTCTCCTGGTGCGCACCGGGAGCCGGCGGGTCGGCCTCGAGCTGGCGCAGGTGAACGAGGTGATCCAGATCGGTCTGGTGCACCCGGTTCCTTCGCGTGAGCCCGCGGTACGCGGAGTCACCGCCGTACACGGGCGGATCGTTCCGGTGGTCCACTTGGGTGCCCTGCTGGAGAGTGGCGTGTGTCCGCCGATAGTCGGGAGTCTGGTCGTGGTGGTCACCGTTGACGGGCGCCGAATCGCCCTGGAGATCGATGACGCCGAAGTAGTGGTGCGGGAGCCGGCGCTTCCAGTACCTCCTGGCGCGGCCTTCCCCTGGGCGATCGGCGTTGCCCGGTATCAGGAGGGACTGGTTCCGCTGCTGGATCTTGCGGCGCTCAGCTCCCGCTTCATGGAGGCCGCATCGGCATGAATTCAGGCGATGATATCCAGGTCGTGACGTTCCGGGTCGGTCGTCAGGAGTTCGCCTTCGACATCCTCCAGGTCGAGCGGATTTTACGCTACTCCGAGCCGTCACCCCTGCCGAATGCGCCTCAGTTTCTCGAGGGCGTGATGCAGTACGGCGACGGGGCGGTACCGGTGCTCGATCTGCGCAAGCGATTCGAGCTGGATGCGCCGATACGGGAGGAGACCCGCCTCATGGTGCTGGAGCTCGACACCCAGCGGGTGGCGGTGCTGGTGGATGAGGTCCGCGAGGTGCTGCGGGTGGACACGACGACCATAACGGCTCCGGGTCCCATGGTGAGCGGGCTGGCAGCGGTCTACATCTCCGGCATCATCACCCGCCCCGGCCGGACCATCATCATTCTCAACGCCCGCAAGCTGCTCTCCGCCACCGAGCGGCTGGCGCTGGAAAAGCTGGGAGCGGCGTAGATGAGCGACCAGTGGCTGGCCGACCTTCGCACCCAGCTCAAGGAGATTTCCGGCCGGGTTGACGCGGCCGCCGCTCCCGCCGAGCGGGAGGCGCTCAAGCGGCAGATCATCGCCCTGTTCAAGCGGGTGGACGTGATGCTCACCGATCTCACTCAGATCAAGGATGACATCCGTGGGCTGGTGGAGCGCTACAAGCAGGCGAGCAGCGTGGCCGACACCAGCCCGGTGCCCCAGTTCAACGGGGACCGCCCCGCCGTCCACGCCGACCACCTGGGTGCCTCCACTTATATAGAGAAAGGCTGGAGCCTGATTTCCCTGGGTGACCACGCCGGGGCCATCCAGGCGCTCGACAAGGCACTGACCCTCTCGCCTGGAGCAGTGCAGGCCCAGTCATTACTGGGCTGGGCGCAGATGCTTCACGAGGACTACGACGAGGCGTTAGGAAACTTCTCCAAGGTGCTTATGAAGGAACCGGCCAACGCCCTGGCGCGGATCAACGTCGGCTACATCTGCCTCAAGAAGGGCATCTTCGGCGAGGCCATCGAGCATCTGTCGAAGGCCATACGGCTGGACAACGATCGCAAGGCCACCCTGTACGCCCATTATTATCTCGGGTTGGTATATCTCGAGCGGGAGATGTACGAGGACGCGCAGTCGTTTCTCCGGAAGACGCTCAAGCTGGGACCAAACCTGATCGAGGCCTATTTCGAGCTGGGTCGCGCTCTCTGGCTCGGCGGAGAACGGGAGGAAGCGGTGCAAGTGTGGACCAATGGTCACAAGGCCAACAAGTTCAACCCGTGGGCCAAGCGGTGCCAGGAGATGTTGGAGGTGGCTTCCGCTGGAGGTGAAGTTCCGCGCAGCCCCCTCGCCTAGCAGCACTCCGCTCGTTGGTGGTCTGGCTCCTCCTTTCGATTCTACTCGGGAACAGCCTGGGGGCCCTTCAGGGAGAGCCCACCGCGGTGCGCGTGGGGCAGGTGACGGTCGTGGCCTGGCCTGGCCAGCGTACCCTCGCCATGGACCTGGCCCGGCGGGCGGGTCAACCCACCGAATGGCCCGGTCTCGGGCTCCGGACGCCCGAGCCACTCCAGCTGATCGTTATTCCTGATGGCCGGCTGCTCGACTCCCTATCCACCGGCCGGGTGCCACCATGGGGGGTCGGGGTCGCGCTGCCGGGTGCCCGCACCATCGTAGTCCGGGCCGATCGTGACGACCTCTACGGAACACTCCGGCATGAGCTGGCGCACCTGGCTCTGCATCAGGCCGTGAAGGTCAGGGTACCACTCTGGTTCGATGAGGGTTACGCGTCGTGGGCCGCGGGCGAGTGGGACCGCCTGGGTGTGCTCGACCTCAACCTGGCGGTGGTGCGGGGGGCGGTGCCGGACCTTCGCGCGCTGGACGGTGCCCTGCGGGGCTCGGCCAGTACCGCTGACGCCGCCTACGCCCTGGCCGTGTCGGCGGTTACCGAGCTCGCACGGAGGAATCCCACCGGCGCCCTGAGCCCGTTGCTCCGGCGGTTGGAGGCGGGCGAGGATTTCGACGCCGCAGTTCTGGCAACCACCGGCCTCACCATGTCCCAGTTCGACCAGGAGTGGCGGCGAACTGTCCGCCGCCGGTACAGCCTGGCAACCTGGCTCCTGGCCGGGGGCGGATGGGGCCTGCTGGCGTTCTCGATGTGGGCGCTGGTCCGCATCCGCCGCAGAGCCGACCTGCCGCGCCGTGCGGCCCTCGATGAAGGGTGGGAGATCCCCCCGGAAGCCACCGACCCGCCTGAACTTGACCGGACCCAGGAACCGTAGTAGCCTCAACCCCTATGTCTAATCCACGCCCTTCCGCCCCGCAGCGGCATTTTGTGCTTGCGCCGCGGAACCTCGTCATCCTCGCGGTGGCGGTGGTGGTATTGATAGCGGGTTACCTGACCCTGCAGGCTGGTCATCCCAGTGCGGCGGCGGTGCTTCTGGTCTTCGGCTACTGCGTGCTGTTTCCGATCGGTATCGCGTCATAGCGAGAGTGTCGGTCATCACGGCACGGTCCCTGCAATATCGCTAAAAACGAAGTGGGCCCGCGTCGCTCTCGGGCGAATAGCTCAGCTGGTTCAGAGCGCCTGCCTTACACGCAGGATGTCGGGGGTTCGAATCCCTCTTCGCCCATGTAGACCCGCGTGAACGCGGAGCTGTTCCTGGCCTATTAGGCTGTCCTGTTGGGGAGATCGAGAATGTACCTGCTGCGTCTGGCTCTGATTGCGCTCGTCGGTGTGGTTTCTGCCGTGCCGGTGGCGGCGCAAGGCATACCCCGCGGTGCCCGCACCCAAACGGTGAACGCGGCCCCGCGACTCATGGTCGCCAATCCGTTCGCGTTTGCTCCAGCTGACTCGGCCCCGGCGGTCAAGATTGGCACCGCCTCCCGGGAGGAGATGAAGGGCATTGCCGGGCGAAACTTCAGCGTCGTCGAACAGTCGCAAATGAACGATGCGTTGAAGCAGTACGGATACCCCGTAGATGCCATTCTGAGCCCGCCGCTCGCCACCACGCTGGCCAAGAATATTCAGGCCCGAGTGCTGATGAGTGGGACGATGGCGCGGGCTGGGGGCCGCACCTCGGTAACCGCCCGACTCACGGGCGTGAACGACGACGCCGGCAACGTGGTCACGCTCACCCAGCAGCAGGGTCAGAGCCTCGAGGATTTCGGAAAGAAGCTGGCTCTGGCGCTCGGGCCAGCGGTCAAGTCGCTACCCGACGCAAAAGCCTGTGTTGACCAGCAGGCCAGTAAGCCGGACAAGGCCGCGGAGGCCGCCAACAAGGCTATCAAGACACTGCCGAATCATGGACTCGCCCAGTTCTGCTTGGCCCAGATTGCCAAGGCTCAGAAAAAGCCGGCGGAAGCGGTCAAACATCTTCAGGCGGCGGTAAAGGGTGACCCTTTAAGCCTTCCGGCATGGTCCTCCCTGGCTGAGCACTATCAAGCGGCCAACGATACCGCCAATACGTTGTTGGCATTCAAGCAGATGCTCCGGGTCGCTCCCACCAACCAGAAGCTGCGGGAAGAGCTGTTCAAATACTTCCTCCAGTCGGGTCATCCCGAGACCGCACGTGAAGTGGCCGACGAAGGGCTGAAGCTCGATCCGTACAACGCCGACCTGTACGATCTGAAGAGCAACGCCTGCCTCTTCCTCAGCGACTTCAAGTGCGCTGTGGACGCGCTGGAGACGATGTACGCCACCGACTCCACCAAGGCCGATACGCTCTTTTTCACTAAGATCTCGGCGGCGGCCGCGGAGGGCGAGAATCCTGACCGCGTTCGCTTGCTCAAGTGGTCACAAGCAGGCGTCCGGAAGTATCCGGACAATCTCACGCTGCTGGGCTATCTGAACCGGGCGTACGCCATGTCCGGGCCAGTGGACAGTGTCATCTCTGTGACCAACCGGGTCATTGCCCGGGACACGACCGAGACCGGCGTCGTCGCGGCCCTTTCGGCGGCCAAGGCTCTCCTGATTGCACCGGGGCCGGCGGCGACGGACACGACCCGGCGGAGCTCTCCGGCGGATACTACCCGTCGGTCATCGGCGGCCCCCCGGGATTCCGTCAAGTTCACCCCCCGGTCCAAAGAAGCGGTGCCCTTCCTCGAATTCGCCATCAAGCATGGCGATGCCCAGGCCAAGGAGAATGCCGCGGCGCTGCTCTACACCGCGGGTGCTCCCTTGCTGCAGGAGCCGCAGGATCTCCAGGGTGCCGAACAGTTGCTCCGGATGTCGATCCAGTCAGCTAACCCGGCGGGCAAGGTGTACCCGGCCGCCAACTACATGCTGGGCCTCGCCACGCTCTTCCAGGTGCCGCAGATCGATCCCCAAGCGGAGAAGCAGAAGTCGTGCGACCTGGCCAAGCAGGAACAGTCTCTGCTGGCGGCATCCGATTCGGCGCTCACCGCCGGCCGTAGTGTCAATCCGGAGGCGGCGGACAAGAACCTCGGCATCATCAAGAAGTATCAGCCGCGGGTCGCCTCCATGCTGAAGGCGTACTGCAAGAAGAAGTGAGCTATTAGCCATCTGCTATTGGCTGTGGGGTCCTGGCTGCTTCGCGAGGAGCAGCCAATGGCCAATAGGGTAGAGCCCATATATATTGCCCGCTCCGTAACGGGGGGCTGTAGCTCAGCTTGGTTAGAGTGCCGCACTGTCACTGCGGAGGTCGCGGGTTCGAGCCCCGTCAGCCCCGCTCGCCCTGATAAGAACCCTCACCCCGTCCGAACGGACGGGGTGTTGTGTTTCAGCCGGTCAGAGGCGCTCATGCCCGAACAAACTTCACCCGTCCACGTCCCCGTGCTCCTGGCCCCGATTCTCGCGGCGGCCCGCGGCGCCCGTCGAGCCGTGGATGCCACCCTGGGTGACGGCGGGCACTCGGCGGCTCTGATAGGCCAGGGGATCGAGGTGCTCGGCATCGATCGGGATCCGGAGGCATTGGCGGTGAGCCGGGCTCGGCTGGGTGACCAGGGGATCCGGTACCTCCAGGCCTCCTATGCCTCGACCGAGGCGTTGGCAGCCGTCGCCGGGTTCGGGCCAGACTTCATCCTGCTCGATCTGGGGGTTTCTTCTCGGCAACTGGACGAAGAGGCTCGCGGATTTACCTTCCGTCCTGGCGCGCCATTGGACATGCGCATGGGCTCGAGTGGAAGTTCCGCGGCAGATCTCCTGAACACTGCTGACGAGCGAGCCCTCGAGGCCATCTTCAGAGACTATGGCGATGAGCGGCGGGCGCGCCGGCTGGCCTCCGAGATCGTGCGGCGCCGGGGGAGGCGTCCGTTTGCAGCCAGCGACGATCTCGTGAACGCCATCCGCGCCACCCTGGGGGCGCAGTCCGGGCCGTCCGACTTCGCCCGGCTTTTTCAGGCTGTGCGGATGGCGGTCAACGATGAGCCGGAAGAGCTCGGGCGGGCGTTACCGGCGTACCGCGACGCCCTCAAGCCGGGCGGCCGCCTGTCGATCATTACCTATCACTCCGGTGAAGACCGATTGGTGAAACAATCGTTTCGAGACTGGGCGCGAAGCTGCGTGTGCCCTGCCGAGCTGCCGATCTGCATCTGCCGGGGTCGGTCGCTGGGCCGGGTGGAGCCCCGAAAGCCGATCGTCCCCGGGCCGGCTGAGCTGGCTGGCAACCCCCGAGCCAGGAGCGCCAAACTGCGAATCTTTCAGGTTGATGAAGCAGCTTAAAGGGCGCCACTGGGTGTTGCTCTGGCTCTTGATCTTTCTGGGAGGAGCCGTGGCAGTGGTGACCCGGCAGACCGCCGCGCTGCACACGGCGCGCCGGCTCCACGACTTGCGTGACGAGCGCAGCAGCCTCGAAGCCCGCCGGGCCGAGCTCGAGCGCCGGATCCGGGTTGCCTCCAGCCGCCAGGTTCTCGTGCCGATGGCGGAGCGCACATTTGGCCTGCATGAGCCCGCCGATTCGGAGTTCGTGCTGTTTCCGGTTCCGGCCGAGAGCGGGCCATGATGGCCCGGCCCCAGGCACGTATCGCGGCGATCCAATTCGCCTTTGCGCTGGGCATCGGGGCCATCCTCGCGCGGGCGGTGCAGCTCCAGCTGGTTCAGGGTGGCCGCTGGGCGGAGCAGGCCCAGAGGCAGCGAACCGAACGCACGGTACTTCCCGCGCGGCGTGGGGCCTTGTTCGATCGCGATGGCGTACCGCTGGCGGTCAGCCAGGAGTATTACCACGTCGGGGTGGCGCCAAACGAGCTGGCCGACGCGCGCACGGTGCCGCTGCTGAGCCGACATCTCGGGGTCTCCCGGGCTGCCCTCGAGCGGAGTGTCCGCACCGGCAAGCGATGGATTTATTTCCACGGCCCCTTCACTGCCACCCAGGTGCAGCCCCTGCGACGGCTCGCGGGCGTCCACCTCACCGGTGATTTTCAGCGTTTCTATCCCTCGCGAGCCCTTGCCCGACCCATCATCGGGGGACTGTCTCCGGATGGCCCGGATGGAGCGGCGGGACTGGAGCTCGCCCTGGATTCAATTCTCACCGGCCAGCCGGGTGAAGCGGTGCTGCTCAAAGACCGAGCGGGCCGCCGGTACGACTCGCCGTCTCGCCTGGTCCGTGAGCCGGTGGCGGGAAACACCGTGGTCCTCACCCTGGATGCAGAGTTGCAGGAGATCGCCGAGCGCGGGCTCGATGATGCATTGACGGAGATGAAGGCTGAGGGAGGAGACGTCGTCTTCCTTGACCCGACCAACGGCGAGCTGCTGGCTCTGGCCTCACGCCAGGCCCGCGGATCCAGCTCGGGGTCGGTGCGCGCCTCTACCTTTACCGATCCATTCGAGCCCGGCTCCACCGCCAAGCTGTTTACCGCGGCGGCGCTGTTGAGGAACCAGAAGGTGACCAGCCGGGATGCGGTCTTCATTGAGGGTGGCCGGTGGGAGATGCCTGTCACCAGCAGTGGCCGGACCCGGTTGATCACCGATGTACACAAGACCACCGGAAACCTCACCCTGGCGCAGACGGTACAGATCTCCAGCAACGTAGGGATGGCGAAATTCTCGTCGCGACTCTCCCCTGAGGAACAGTTCGAGATGCTGCGGGACTTCGGCTTCGGGACGCCGACCGGTGCGGAGTTTCCTTCCGAATCCAGAGGTCGTCTGGCCCGGCCGGACAAGTGGCAGCCGATGTACACCCGAGCGAGCGTGGCCATGGGGTACGAGTTTGGGGTGACCCCGGTGCAGCTGGCGGCGGCCTACGCCGTGATCGCCAACCACGGCCTGCTGCTCACGCCAACGCTGGTGCGTGAGATCCGGGATCCGGACGGCGGCCTGCTCTATCGCCACCAGCCCGAGCCGGTTCGCCAGGTGGTCACACCCCAGGTCGCGGCACAGCTTCGCCAGTTCCTGAAGGGTGCAGTGGGGGAAGGGGGCACCGGGGGCGGAGCCCAGCTGGTCAACTACGCCCTGCTCGGAAAAACCGGCACCGCCGTGCGGTTCGAGGGAGGCCGATACGTAAGGGGCGAGTACACCGCCTCGTTTGCCGCGCTCTTTCCGGCCGACAATCCTCAGCTGGTCGTGGTCGTCAAGATCGACAATCCCACCGGTAAGTACTACGGCGGTCTTACGGCCGCCCCGGTCACCCGGACCATGTTGCAACAGGCGCTGGCCTCTCGCCGGGTGGCCATCGACCGCAGCCGCCTCACTCCCCGTGACAGCGCCCCTCCCCGGACTCCCCGGCCGGCGGCGACTCCTGTCGGGATGTCGCGGGTGGTGGTCTCCTGGCCGTACCGGCCAGACCGCGAAGCCGCGTGACCCGGCCGGTTCCGGACGTCGCGGGCCGGTCGGTTCGAGAAGCAGCGCTCGCGCTGCATCGGCGCGGATTCCGGGTGAGCCTTCGCGGGTTGGGGCGGGTGAGCCGTACCCTCCCTGCCGGCGGCGAGAGCGCAAAGGCCGGAACGGCCGTGATCGTGTGGGCCGGCCAATGATGACGCGATGCCGCTGACCTGGACCGCCCTGCTCGACGAGCTTCGCCGGGCCGATCTACTCATCGCGGCGCCGCCGAAGGGCGGCGACCCGACTGGCATCGGCGTGGACAGTCGCAGCCTCCGTCCCGGAATGGTCTACATCGCGGTGCGCGGCTCCCAGGCTGACGGCCACCGGTTCGTCTCCGATGCTGTCAGCCGGGGAGCGACAGCCGTCGTGGTGGAAGCGCCGCAACAGTCGGGCGTTCCCGAGATCGTGGTGCAGGACGGTCAGCGGGCTGCCCTGGTTCTGGGCAGCGCGTGGTACGAGTCACCCGGCACGAGCCGTCACGCTCATCGGAGTGACCGGCACCAACGGCAAGACCACCACGACAGGGCTGATCCGCCACCTCTTCAACCAGCGGGAAAGCGCCGGAAGCATCGGGACGCTGGGCGCCTTTGACGGGCAGGGTCAGGCAATCCCTTCCACCGCCGGTTCGTTGACCACCCCGGGACCCATCGACCTCCAGGCCACCCTCGCAGCCATGGTGGACCGGGGGGTGACCCATGTCGCCATGGAAACGTCATCCCACAGTCTGGACCAGCGACGGCTGGACGGGCTGACGTTCGCGGCCGGCGTATTCACCAACCTCACTCGCGATCATCTCGATTATCACGGGACGATGGAGGCGTACCTCGCATCGAAGCTTCGGCTGAGCACACTGCTGGGGTTGAATGGCATCGAGGTGGTGAATCTGGATGACGATGCCTGGCGGGCAATGCCGGCCCGCGCGCGCCGGCTGACCTTCGGGCTTCACCCGGCGGCGGATGTTCGGGCCACAGATCTCGTGCTCGACGCGGCCGGATCTCGATTTCAGCTGAGCGGAAGGTTCGGGTGCGCCGAGATATCGTTGCCTCTCCTGGGCGATTTCAACATCGCCAACGCACTGGCGGCCGCGGCGACCGCGCTGGGCCTCGATCGGTCGGTGGCTGACGTCGCCCGTGGGCTCGCTGCGGCGCCCCAGGTGCCCGGGCGGATGGAGCGGATCAGTGACACTCCCTGTATCGTGTTGCGCGACTACGCCCACACTCCGGATGCCCTGGAGCGAGCCCTGACCTCGCTGCGCCCTCTCACCGCCGGACGCCTCATCGTGGTGTTCGGGTGTGGCGGCGATCGGGACCGGGGCAAGCGGCCCGATCATGGGCCGGATCGCTGCGGAGCTGTCTCACCTGGCCATCGCGACTTCCGACAACCCCCGCACCGAGGATCCGGACGCCATCATCGATGACATCGAGCAGGGGATGGGGGCCATGCCCCACCTGCGGATTCCCGACCGGCTGGCTGCCATCCACGCAGCGCTCAACGAGGCACGGGCGGGGGACACGATCCTGCTCGCGGGCAAAGGTCACGAGACCTATCAGGTACTCGGGACAGAGAAAATCGATTTCGACGAACGGGAAATCGTCCAAAAAGCGGTAAGAGGCAGGCAGTGAGCGGTACGCGGGACGTCGGCGCCACGCCACCGTGGTCAGAGAGTGTAATTCGGGAAGCGCTGGGTCTGGCGATGCCTCGCGGCCGCACTCCCGCCACCTTCTCGGCCATCAGCACCGACAGCCGGTCCATCCCCTCCGATGCCCTGTTCGTGGCGCTGGAGGGTGAGCGCTTCGACGGACACGATCATCTCACCTCGGCCAAGGCCGCCGGCGCTACGGGTGCCGTGGTGCGTCAGGGAACGCCGCCGGTTCCGGGCCTCATGCTGTTTGAGGTCCCCGACACGCTGCGGGCCTTTGGGCTCCTCGCCCGGGCCCGGCGCCGAACACTCACCGGCCCGGTCGTAGCGGTCACCGGTACCAATGGAAAGACCAGTACCAAGGAGATGCTGGCCGCGGTGCTCAGCACCCGCTACGTCACGTACGCCACCCGCGCCAATCTGAACAATCTGGTCGGCGTCCCGCTGACCATCCTGGAGGCTCCGGCCGGCACCGAGGCCCTTGTCGTCGAGGCGGGAGCCAACCTGCCGGGGGAGATTGCCCGCTATCGTGAGATCATCGAGCCCTCCCTGACGGTCGTCACCAACGCCGTGGCGGGACACCTGGAAGGCTTTGGATCCTTGGCCGGCGTCGTGGCTGAGAAACTCTCGCTCACCGACCGGGTGCCCCTCGCGGTGGTGGGCGTCGAGCCCCCGGACCTGGCCACCGGAGCCCGGCAGCGGGCGGCCATGGTGCGTACCGCCGCGCTCAAGAACGCCGATCTCACCCCCGATAGAGTCACCCTCGATGAGTCGGCGCGGCCGGTCATCACGATCGGAGAAACCACATTTGTTCTGGCGGCCCGCGGACTGCATCAGGCCGACAACGCCATTCGCGTGTGGGCGGTGGTCGAAGCATTGGGACTCGATCCCAAGTCGGCCGGGAGGGCACTGGAGGAGTTCTCGATGCCGGGTGGCCGCGGGGAGGTACTCCAGGAGGGAGCACTCACGATTCTGAACGATTGCTACAACGCCAATCCCCAATCATTTCGTGCTGTCATTGCCACGGCGGCGGCGTTGCGCGGCAAGCGCAGGCTGGTCTTCGTCGCCGGTACCATGCGGGAGCTGGGTCAGGACTCCGCCGCGCTGCACCTGGAGATAGGAGACGCGCTGGTCAGGCTCAACCCCGACCTCCTTGCCGTGGTCGGTGACTTCGTGCCCGCGCTCCAGCGTCACGCCGGCGCCTTGGGCGACCGCCTGATGACTGCGGCCGAGCCCATGGCGCTTGCATCCGTTCTGGCCCAACGCCTGGAGGGGGATGAGATGATTGTGCTGAAAGCATCCCGTGGCGTGGCCTTGGAGCGTATACTTCCGGCACTCGCGGCCCGCGCGAAGAATCCAGGTGCTCCCCCAGCACCTCTCCGTTCCCGCTGAGGACTGATGTTCTATCACTGGCTCGCCCCGCTCGGCAAGCAGTACATCATCTTCAATCTTTTCAACTACATCAGCTTCCGCGCCGCAGGGGCCACCGTCACGGCATTGCTGTTGGCGTTCGTGCTGGGGCCCTCGGTCATTCGCCGCCTCAGGGCACGGAAGGTAGGGCAGGTGATCCGTGCCGAAGGCCCGGCGAGCCACCAGAGCAAGCGCGGTACGCCCACCATGGGCGGGCTCATCATTCTCTTCGCCACCATAGTCCCCACACTGCTGTGGGCTCCGCTCACCAACCGCTTTGTCGTGGTGGCAATGCTGTCGACACTCTGGATGGGGTGCATCGGGTTCCTGGATGACTATCTCAAGATCGTTCAGGGAAAGTCCCGCGGCCTGGTCGCCCGCTGGAAGCTGGCGGGGCAGTGCAGCTTCGGACTGCTGCTGGGCCTCTTCCTCGCGTTTAACCCGGTCGTTCCGACCGAGACCATCCCCGCCACCGCCACAACGCTGCCCTTCTTCAAGTACCTGGTGGTCAACTTCGCGCCCTGGCTCTTCGTGGTGTTCGTCACGGTCGTGATCACCGGATCCAGCAATGCGGTCAACCTTACAGATGGCCTCGATGGCCTGGCCACCGGACTGGCAGGGATCGCCGCCGCGGCGTTTGCCGTGTTCGCCTACCTGTTTGGCCGGGTGGACGTCACGACGTACCTCAACGTCTTCTACCTCCCCGGGGCCGGTGAGCTGGCGGTCTTCTGCGCGGCGCTCATGGGCGCCACTATCGGATTCCTCTGGTTCAACGCCCACCCCGCCGAGGTTTTCATGGGGGATACCGGCAGCCTCGCGATCGGCGGGGCGCTCGGAACGGTGGCTATCCTGCTCAAGGCTGAATTCCTCCTGCTGGTCATCGGCGGCGTGTTTGCGGCGGAGGCGATCTCCGTGCTGCTCCAGACCGGCACCTACAAGTGGTTCAAACGCACCCGGGGGAAGGAATACGCCGATGCCCACCGGGTGTTCCGGATGGCTCCTCTCCACCACCACTTCGAAAAGCTCGGGTGGGCCGAGACTACGGTAGTCACCCGCTTCTACATTCTCGGACTGCTGTGCGCACTCGTGGCTCTCTCGACCCTCAAGGTGCGATGACGGTCGCAGCCGGGGGCGGACTCTTCGACCGCTGGCGGAAGAGCGGCAGAGAGGTGGCGGTGGTGGGTTTGGGAAAGAGCGGGGTTTCGGCCACCCTCCTGCTCCGGTCGCTGGACCTTCCCGTCTACGCCTCCGACAGTGGATCAGGGCCGATGTTCGACGCCTGGGCGCGTGACCTGCGCGCGGCTGGCGCGGCCGTGGAGGTTGGCAGGCACGACCTCGAGCGAATTGAACGCTCGGCGGCGGTAGTCGTTGCCCCTGGTGTGCCGCCCGATGTCCCCGCGCTGGAAGCGGCGCGCCGCGCCGGGCTCGACATACACGCCGAGGTGGACGTAGGGTTTGTAGCCCTCCGCGATACCCGTTGCGTGGGAATCACCGGAACCAATGGCAAGACTACCACGACGTCGCTGATCGCCCACGTGCTGGCCAGCGCCGGAGTGCGGGCCGAAACGGCGGGGAATATCGGACGGCCGCTGTGTGAGGTGGCTCGGTCGAGCAACCGGCCCGACTGGCTGGCGCTGGAGTTGTCGTCGTTCCAGCTGCATGACGCGCCCAATCTCAAGCCGGCCATAGGAGTCCTCACCAACCTGGCTCCCAATCATCTCGACCGTTACACCACGCTGGACCAATACTACGGTGACAAGGCGCTGCTGTTCCGCAACGCGGATTCCGCCTCGTTCTGGGTGACCAACGCCGATGACCCGGCGGTGGAGGAGATGACCCGCTCCCTTGCCGGGCGCCGGGTTCGATTCTCGATCGAGCGACGGGCCGAGGCCTGGTATGACCGTGCGGGCGGCCGGCTGATGCTGGGCGACACGGCGGTCTTGCCCCGGACGGAGCTTCCGCTGCTGGGTGACCACAACGTGGCCAACGCGCTGGCTGCGGTGCTGGTCGCCGGCCGTGTAGGTTGCTCCATCGAGCGCATGGCCGAGGGATTGCGCTCCTTCCGGGCGATCCCTCATCGGGTCGAGCCGGTTCGGGAGGTCGATGGCGTCCTGTGGATCAATGACTCGAAGTCCACCAACATCACCTCGACCGAGGTCGCCGTGGAGGCACTCGACCGGCGGTTTGTGCTCCTGCTGGGTGGGCGGCACAAGGGTGAGCCGTACACTCGCCTGGCCGACCGACTCCGCGACCGTTGTCGCGCCGTGGTAGCCTATGGAGAGGCGGGTCCCTTGATCGTGAAGGATCTGGGCCCGAGCCTGAACGTCGTGCCGGCCGGCACCTTCGCCGAGGTGCTCACGACGGCACGTAAGCTGGCGCGATCCGGCGATGCGGTGCTGTTGTCCCCGGCTTGCTCCAGCTACGACATGTTTCAGAATTACGAGGAGCGTGGAGAGCGGTTCCGCGCGGCGGTCGAAGCGTTATGACTCCCCGCGCAGTCCGCCACCCCGGCGAGCTGAGGTGGGAGACCCGGCTCCTGGGCATGGTCACCGCGGTGCTCGTGGTCTTTGGAATCGCGGCCACCTACGGCGCGGCGAGCTTGGTGACCTTACAGGGCCAGAACGCGGGATTCGGGTTTGCGCTGCGGCAGCTCTCCGGCGCCGCCATCGGCGGCATCCTGCTGCTGCTGGCCTCCCGGCTGGAATATTATCGATGGCGTCAGCTCGCCTGGCCGCTCCTGCTCGTCACCCTGGCTCTTCTGCTGATCCCCCTGCTTCCATTCACCCTTGCCATAGCCCCGCCGGTGAACGGAGCTCGACGCTGGCTGGATCTCGGTCCGATCAATTTCCAACCGTCCGAGCTGGCGCGGCTCGTCGTGGTCATCTGGTGTGCCATGCTGGCGTCGAAGAAGGGCCTCCAGGTACGCGAGTTCAAGAAGGGCGTGCTGCCTTTCATGCTCATTCTGGGGCTGGTCTCCGTCCTCATCCTGCTGGAGCCCAACCTCTCGATGGCCACGCTCGTAGCACTGCTGGGAGGGCTCGTGCTCTTTACCTCCGGAGCGAAGATCGGGCACTTTGTCCTCCTGACGGGTGCCGGCATGATCCTGGTCTTTCACCAGATCCGTGACGCCCAGTACCGGCTGGCCCGCCTGCTGACGTTCATGAATCCGGGAGATGCCACTACGGATGCCGGCTTTCAGATCAAGCAATCGCTGGTAGGTATCGGGTCGGGGCAGATCTTCGGGGTTGGATTCGGCGAGGGTCAGCAGAAGCTGGGTTACCTACCTTACGCCTATTCCGACTTCCTGTTCAGCACCATCGGAGAGGAGTGGGGATTTCTCGGCGTGCTGGTGGTCGTGGCGCTGTTCTCGCTGTTTTGCTGGCTCGGGTTTCGCATTGCCAAGACCGCCACCGATCCCTTTGGACAGTATCTCGCGGTGGGCCTCACCGCGACGATTGGTCTCACCGCGTTCATGCACATGGCCGTTTCCCTCGGCCTCATGCCGACTACCGGGTTGACGCTCCCATTCATGTCGTACGGCCGATCCAGCCAGGTCATCTCCCTGCTCGGCACCGGGATACTCATCAACATTGGCCGGCTCCGGGGAAGCGCACGTGCAGGGGGACCGCGGGAGCGGCGGGCAGGCGGACGGGTGGACAGGCGGACGGATGGACAGGAGAGCGGGGGAACAGGTAGAGAAGTGGAGAGAAGGACAGGAGAAAAGGCCACGCGGCGATCGGAGAGGGAGAGGAGTTGACACAGTCCGCCCGTCCGACTGTCCGCCCGTCCGTCGTCCTCATTGCCGGCGGAGGTACTGGAGGGCACCTGATGCCCGCCCTGGCCATTGCCAATGCCATCAGGGAGCGGGCGCCGGAGGTCGAGCCGGTACTGATCGGGGCTACGCGCGGAGTTGAGGCCCGCTTACTTCCCAGCCGTGATTTCCGATTCCACCTGCTTCCAACCGAGCCAATCTACCGGCGGACGTGGTGGAAAAACCTCCGCTGGCCGTTCGTGGCGGGCCGTTTGCTGCGGGAGGTGGCGCGCGTGTTCGAGACCGAGCGTCCGGCAGCCGTGCTGGGAACTGGAGGATATGCCTCCGGCCCGGTGGTCTGGTGGGCCGCCCGGCATAACATTCCGACCGCTATCCAGGAACAGAATGCCTATCCCGGCCTGGTGAGTCGGTGGTTGAGCCGCCGGGTACGTCATGTGTACCTCGGTTTGCCGGAGGCTCGGCGGCTGCTCCGGTTTGGTAAGAGCACCCAGGTATTCGATACCGGCAATCCGATCACTCCTCCGACGCCGGGGCGCAAGGGCGCAGCCGCAGACAAGCTGGGACTCGATGGCTCACGGCCGGTGGTCCTGGTCACCGGCGGGAGCCAGGGCGCCCGGGCCATCAACCTTGCTGTGGCCGGGTGGCTCGATACCGGAGGACCGGGCGACGCCGCCCTGATCTGGGTGACGGGCCGAGGGACCTACGCCGAGTTCACCCGTTACCATCGCCCCCCTCAGGTGCACGTCTTGGATTTCCTGGATCCGATGGGCGATGGCTACGCCGTGGCGGATCTGGTGGTGTCCCGTGCGGGGATGATCACCGTGGCCGAACTGTGCGCCTGGGGGTTGCCCAACGTGCTTGTGCCGCTGCCGACCGCTGCCGCCGATCACCAGACCTACAACGCCAGGGTCCTCACAGCTTCAGGGGCCTCACTGATGTTGCCCCAGGCCGAGCTGACAGCGGATAGTTTGCGCGCTGTGGTCACCGAATTATTGACCGATCCGGCCCGCCGGAAAGTGATGGGCGAGCGGGCCTTCGCGCGAGGAAGACCCCAAGCGGCTCGGGACATAGTGTCGAACTTATTGACACTAATTTCCTAAGCCGCGCACTTTCGGAACTTGCAGCAACATCTTACAATTAGCGCACCAAACATGGCTTTGTTTAATCCCTCGGATAAGCGCACTGTCCACTTCATGGGAATCGGCGGGGCCGGGATGAGTGCGCTCGCACTGATCGCGTGTCGCCGTGGGGTTGCCGTGAGTGGATGCGATGCGGACCCTAGCGGCGCCGCCGACCTGGCCGCACTCGGGGTTCGGATCGCGCAGGGGCACGACCCGGCTCATCTGTCCGGGGTGCGTGCGGTTGTGGTCACTGCCGCAGTCTCCCCCGGGCATCCTGAGCTCGACCGAGCACGGGAGCTGGGCTTGCCCATCGTGCCCCGCAAGGTGGCCCTGGCCGAGCTGATCGCAGGCGCACGGGCGGTGGCGATCTCGGGTACCCATGGCAAGACCACGACGACCGTCATGACTACAGAGGCGCTGACCGCCGCCGGGTTGAATCCTACTGGTATTGCCGGTGGTCGGGTGGGCAGCTGGGGCGGCAACGCCCGCGTCGCCGGGGACGACTTGTTCGTGGTCGAGGCCGACGAGTTCGACAAGGCATTTCTGACCCTTTATCCGACCGTGGCGGTCGTCAACAACGTGGAGCCGGATCATCTCGAGTGCTATGGCTCGATGGCGGCTCTCGAGGATGCGTTCGCCGAGTTCGCCGGACGGGCGCGAGTCGCGATCATCAACGCCGACGACCTCGGCGCCCGTCGAACGGGGGAGCGGGTCGGGCCGACGGTTCGCAGCTTCGGCTGCGCTGCCGACGCAGACATCCGGATCAGCGGGGTCCTCCAGCAGGCGGACTTCACTGAGGCCCGGATTACCTGGAGCGACGGCCGCTCTCTGCAGCTTCGGCTCAAGGTGCCCGGCCTGCACAACCTGCGGAATGCGGTCGCGGCGCTTGCGGCCGTCGACGCTCTCGGTGGCGAGCTCGAGCCCGCCGCCCGCGCGCTGGGTGAATTCCAGGGCGTTGGTCGCCGCTTTGAGCGCCTGGGAGAGTTCGCCGGCGTGGCTGTAGTGGATGACTACGCCCACCACCCGTCGGAGCTCGCTGCCACCCTGTCGGCGGCCCGGCAGGCCTTTCCGGGGCGACGCCTGGTGGCGGTCTTTCAGCCCCATCTATACTCCCGGACTGCGGCTCACGGGCAGGCGATGGGCGAGGCGCTGGCGGTGGCTGACGTGGTGTTCGTGACCGAGATCTATCCGGCCCGAGAGCAGCCGATCGCGGGAGTAAGCGGCCAGCAGGTGGCGGCCGCCGCCGAGCGAGCGGGTGCGGATACGCGGTTCGAGCCGACCCGGGCCGATGTGGGCCGGAATGTGTTTCAGGAGCTTCGCGCGGGTGATGTGGTGCTGACCCTCGGTGCCGGTGACATCACCCGGGTGGCCCCAGAGCTGGTGCGTTGGCTGAGCGCCGCCTGAAGCGCGGCAAGATCCGCGCTCCGCACTTTCTGCTCGGGTTGCAGGTCGTGGCTGTTCTGCTTGCGGTCTACCTGATTTGGCTCGGCGGTCCGAAGGTGCTGCACCGGCTCGACTTCTTCCGGATCAGACGGGTGGAAATCGCCGGACTTCAGTATCTTCCTGCGGCCAAGGTGATTGCAGCCTTGGAACTGGGTTCCGAGGCCAGCGTTTTCGACGATCTCTCTGCTGCCGGGGGCCGGGTGCGCGCGCTTCCCGGGGTAGCGTCGGCGACGGTAACACGGCGGCTTCCCGGCACGCTTGAGATCGAGGTCGTGGAGGCCGTACCCGTGGCGCTTGCCCCCCGCAACGGCGGGATGGCGCTGCTGGATTCGAGTGGCAAGGTCCTTCCATTCGATCCGGCCGGGTCCGCGCCCGATTTGCCGGTCGCGGCGAGCGCCGACGCGCGGGTGGCGCGGGTGCTCGCCAGCGTGCAGCAGCATGACCCGGTGCTGTTCGCTCTGGTGCGGACGGCCTGGCGGGTGCGGGAGGACGTGCTTCTCGATGTGGACGGGCGACGGTTCTGGTTCGGCCCGGCGGTCACGGCGGAGGACATACGAGCGGTGATGGCGGTCGCGCAGGACCTCGCCCGACAAGGGCGCAAATATCATGAGCTCGATGGACGCTACGCGGGCCAGGTGATCGTCCGTTGGGCCGGAACATGAGCAGTCAGCCGCAGCGCCTGGTGGCGGCGCTGGATCTCGGCTCAACCAAAGTGGTGGCCGTGATCGCCGAAGTGACCGGCGATGCGCGCGATCCCGGGGCCAAGATCCTCGGATTGGGTGTGGAGCGCAGTGCAGGGATGCGGCGTGGAGTGGTGCGCGACATCGAGGAGACCACCCGGGCGATCGACAAGGCCATGAAGAGCGCCCAGCGGATGGCGGGCGTCGAGGTGGCGTCGATCTACTGTGGAATCGCCGGGGAGCACGTGGCCGGGCGCAGCTCCCACGGCATGGTATCCGTGACCGGTGACGAGATTCGCACCAGCGATGTCGCGCGGGTGAATGACATGGCCAGCAACGTCAGCTTCGGCCGTGACCATGAATTGCTGCACGCCATTCCCCAGGACTATTTGATCGACCAGCAGGGGGGGATCAGCGAACCGATCGGAATGACCGGGTCCCGTCTCGAGGCCGAAGTCTACCTGGTCACCGTACTCTCCAGCGTGCTCCAGAATCTCCGGAAATGCGTGGAGCGGGCCGGATATCATGTGGCCGAATTCGTCCTCGAACCGCTGGCGGCTTCGCTCGCGGTGCTCACACCGGATGAGATTGAGCTCGGCTGCGCGATCGTGGAATTGGGGGGCGGATCGACCAACGTGTCGATCTTCCATAGCGGGAAGATTCGCCACACCGGCTCGCTGCTCTGCGCCGGGGGCCACGTGACCGGAGACATCGTCCACGGTCTACAGGTCACCCAGCACGATGCGGAGCGGCTGAAGGAGCGGTTCGGCGCCGCCTTCGAGCCGCTGGTTCCTGAGAGTGACGTGTTCGATCTTCCCAGTACACCGGGGCAGGGTGCCCGTAACGCGCAGCGACGGGTGCTGGCGCATATCATGCACATGCGGCTCCAGGAAGTGCTGGAGTACGCGCTCGACGAGATCACCCGGGCTGGGTATCATCAGCGCTTACCCGCGGGTGTGATTGTAACCGGTGGTGGCGCGTTGGCACCGGGCATCGTGGAGCTGGCTCGCGAGGTCTTCGCTATGCCGGCGCGGTGCGGCGTTCCCGGGCAGCGCTTGCGGGGTCTGGCGGACAGCGTCGAATCTCCGCGCATGGCAGTACCGGCAGGCCTGGTGCTGTATGGTGCCAGGCAGGTCGCGGTCAGCGGCGGGTTGGGCACAGGTACCCGGAAGTCACCCACGGTGGAGAAGGTGCTTGCTCCCGTGAAGCGGTGGCTCCAAGACTTCTTCTGAGTCGGGCCGAGGACATGACCATGATCTTTGAGCTGGAAGAGAGCGCGGCACAGACCGCGAGGATGAAGGTGGTTGGCGTCGGTGGCGGTGGCGGCAACGCCGTCAATCGGATGATCGAGGATCAGCTTGGCGGTGTCGAGTTCATCTCGGTAAACACCGATTCCCAGGCCCTCGCCATGTCGAAGTCCGATGTGAAAATCCAGATCGGGCGCAAGCTAACCCGCGGACTCGGCGCCGGTGCCAGGCCGGAGATCGGGCGGCAGGCGATCGAGGAAAACCGGGACGAGGTCCTCCACGCGGTTCAGGGTGCCGACATGGTTTTCGTCACCTGCGGCATGGGGGGCGGCACCGGAACGGGGGCGGCGCCGGTCGTGGCCCAGATGGCCCGCGAGGCCGGAGCCCTGACGGTGGGGATCGTCACCAAGCCCTTCCTGTTCGAGGGCCGCCGCCGGATGAAGCAGGCGGAGGGGGGCATCGGCGAGATGCGCAAGAACGTGGACACCATGATCGTGGTGCCGAACGAGCGACTTCTGGCGGTAGTGGGGAAGGGAATTCCCTTCCAGGAAGCGCTGAAGAAAGCCGATGAAGTCCTGCTCCACGCCACCCAGGGTATCGCCAGCCTGATCACCTCCACCGGCATCATCAACGTAGACTTCGCCGACGTCCGGACCGTCATGCAGAACGGGGGGGCGGCGTTGATGGGCACCGGCATCGGACGGGGAGAGAATCGGGCACTCGAGGCGGCCCAGCAGGCTATTTCCAGCCCACTGCTCGACAATATCTCCATCGCCGGCGCCATGGGCGTCCTCATCAACATCATCGGCGGCGACGACCTCACCCTGGGTGAAACGACCCAGATCAACGACATCATTCACGATGCGGTGGGCGACGACGCCGAGATCATCTTTGGTGCGGGGAACGACCCGGCAATGCACGGCGAGATCCGGGTCACCGTCATTGCCACCGGCTTCGACCGGCCGGTCACCGCCGAGCAGCCGACGGGACGGGTGTCGGGCGCGGCCGGTGTCATCAACTTTCCGTCGCAGAGACAGCAGCGGCCCTCGACCCCAGTCCCCGCCGCAGCACCGGTCATCACCCGGTCGCAGCCCCGGATACATCAAACCCCGGTGCCGCCGCACGCCGACCGATGTGCCTGAGATGGAGATTCCCACGTTCATCCGACGGCAGATGGATTGATGCTGCGGGGAGCCGGCCTTTCCATCGCCGCGCTGGTGTTCGGCGCGGCGGCCTTCTTCGGCCTGAGCGGGACGTGGCCCTGGCACCGATTGCCCGCGTCCCCCGCCGAGCCGGCTACGGCCGCACCGCCCCCCGCCATCTTCACTGAAACGATCGACACCCTGCACCAGGGCGAGACGCTTTCGGATCTCTTTGCCCGCCACAAGGTTGCCGGGATCGACTTCCATCGGCTCGATCCAGCCCTCGCGCTCAATCCGCGGAGACTGCGGCCGGGCATGGTGTTCAGGTTCCGCCAGACCGCGACTGACTCTGCTCCCACTCATATCGTGGTGCGCACCACCCCGGAGCAGCGGGTCACCTTCCGCCGGATCTCCGACGGCTGGAACACGGAGTCAGAGCCCATCCGGTGGGGCACCCAGGAGATGCGCATCGAAGGCGCCATCGACAACTCCCTCTACGAGGCGCTCGACGCGGGTGTCAGCGACGACCAGCTCGACAGCGGCAATCGCCAGCGGCTGGCCTGGGATCTGGCAGACGTCTATGCCTGGGAAATCGACTTTACCCGCGACATCCGGCCAGGTGACCGCTTCAAGGTGGTTTTCGAGCGTCTGGTCTCCGAAGACGGCGAGGTGCGCTTCGGCCGGGTTCTGGCCAGCGACCTTACCATCTCGGGTAAGAGCCTGACGGCCATCCGTTTCATACCTTCGGCGTCGCGAAGCGCGCTCTATTTCGACGCTGAGGGTGGCTCACTCCGGCGGGCCTTCCTGCGGGCACCGGTCGAGTTCCGCCGGATCTCTTCCAACTTCGCCAACGCGCGGTTTCATCCCGTGCTGGGCCGCACCCGCCGGCATGAGGGCACCGACTACGCGGCTCGACCCGGCACCCCGGTCATGGCCGCGGGTGACGGTGTTGTGCTTCGGGCCGGGTGGGCCGGCGGCTACGGAAACCTGGTGGAGCTCCGGCACCTCAACGGAATCACCACCCGGTACGGACATCTCCGCGGCATCGCCCGCAAAGTTCGTCGCGGTATCCGGGTGGAGCAGGGACAGATTATCGGATACGTCGGCTCGACCGGTCTGGCCAGCGGCCCGCACCTCCACTACGAGTTCCGGATGAACGGAGTCGCCAAGGACTCGAGGCGGGTCAAGATCGGCGGTGGCGCGCCGGTACCCAAGGCGGATCGCGCCGCCTTTCAGCAGCAGCGAGACCGATTGCTCGCTGCACTCCACGACTCCGCCAGCGCCGTCGCTCAGCCGGACGCGATTGCTCGACAAGCGGCTGGAACCTCCAAACCGTGGCTCCCGTAACGCCCGAGTAGTGGATCTCCTCCCCGCCATCGATATTCGAAATGGCCGCGTCGTTCGCCTGAGCCAGGGCGAGCGGGCGCGGCAAACCGTTTATGGGGATGACCCTCTCGCGGTTGCCGAGCGTTTCCTCGAACAGGGGGCCCGGTGGATTCACCTGGTCGACCTCGACCGCGCATTCGGCACCGGCGATAACCTCGGGGTGGTCCACCTGATTGCCGAGCGGCTAGCCGGGAAACTGCAGCTCCAACTTGGCGGTGGATTGCGTAACAAGGATCTGATCCTCGAAGCCCTGGACCTGGGATTTGCTCGCGCCGTGATCGGGACGGCTGCCGCGGTCGACCCTGCGTTCGTGCCTGAGATGCTGGCGGCGGCGAGTCCCGCGCGGCTGGCAGTCGGGATTGATGCCCGGCGCGGCTTGGTTGCGGTGAGAGGCTGGACGGAGACTTCCAGCACCAGAGCGGAGCAGTTGGCCCGTCAAGTCGTCCACGACGGCATCGAGACCGTGATCTATACCGATATCGATCGCGACGGCATGCTCAGCGGCCCCGATCTCTCCGGGGCCGTGTCGCTCCGGACTGTGGGCGCCCGGGTGATCGTGAGTGGCGGCATCGCCGGCAGCGCCGACGTTCGGGCCGCCTGCGAGGCGGGCCTCGACGGCGTCATTGTGGGACGTGCGCTCTACGAGGGGCGGCTGACGCTCAGCGAGGCCTTGCAGGCGTCAGCATGCTCTTCGTCCTTGTAATCCTCGCCGCAATTGGGCTGGCCGCTTCCACCTATCTCGGTCTGGAGCGGCTGGGGCGCCGTGCCTGGATCCCTCTCGCCTGCCGCGCGGTCGCCTGGTCCGCACTCGGGCTCCTGCTGGTGAACGTCAGCTGCCCGGTTTCCCGCACGCCGTTGCGGCCCCTGGTCCTGCTCGATGCCTCGCTCAGCATGGGCGCCGCCGGCGGCCGTTGGGCCGAGGCCAGGGACTCCGCCACCCGCTGGGGGGAAGTCCGACAGTTCGGCGATGCGCGCTCCGGCACCGACTCCATCCCAACCCGGGGACGTTCGTTACTCGGGCCAACGCTCCTCGCCGCTTCGGCCTCCGATCGGCCACTCGTCGTCGTAACCGACGGTGAAATCGAAGACGTTCGGGAGATCCCACCGGACCTTCTCACTCGAAGCGGTATCCGGTTGTTTGAGCGCACTCCGCAGGCCGATTTGGTGCTTACCCGGGTGACGGGCCCGGGCAGGGTGAGCGAAGGAGATTCGATCCCCCTGGAAATCGACGTCCAGCCGGTCGGAGGGAACGGCCGCGATAGCGTCGGCGTCGAGGTGCTCTCGGGGACCAGCCGCCTGGCCTTCAGAACCGTGCGACTTCGGGGCCAGGCTGGGGGCCGGGCTCGAATTCTTGTTCCGTCCCGGTCCCTGTCCTCGGGCGACCATATGTTGCGAGTCGCTCTCGCCTCCGGTGGCGATGTCGAGCCGCGCACCGACGTTCGGCTGCATCTCGTCACCGTGGCCCCCACCCCAGGTGTTGTGTTCCTGGCAGCGCCCGCGGACTGGGATAGCCGGTTCCTCTATAAGACTCTCCGTGAGGTCGGGCAGCTTCCTATCCGGGGGTATGTCCGTCTCGAAGGCAACCGCTGGCGTTCCATGACCGATCTCCGCCCAGTCGCAAACGAGGTCATCCGGCGCGCTGCGCGACGGGCCGATCTGCTGATCCTCAAGGGCGGGGTGACTGATCTCGCGGCGGGAACCACCGCGGGGGGTATCTGGAGCTGGCCGAGCGGCGAAGGCGGGGAGACCCAGGTCCCCGGCGACTGGTATCTGTCTCAGGCTGACGCGTCACCGGTCGCCGGCGCGTTCCTTGGGCAGCCCGTGGACTCGTTCCCCCCGACGTTTCTGCTCACACCGATGGAAACCGGCCCGCGCGACTGGGTCGCACTGTACGCCCAACTGGGTCGCCGCGGACCCCAGCGGCCTGCTGTTTTCGGGCGACAGGAGGGACGGGTTCGCCGTGTCACGGTGGCGGTCGAGGGTCTCTGGCGCTGGCCCTTTCGTGGCGGATCGAGCGAGCAGAGCTACCGCTCCTGGGTGGCGGCAACCACGAGCTGGTTGCTGGGCGGGGTGGACTCGGCGCGAGGAGTCGCCAGGCCGGTTCAGGCGGTGGTACAGAATGGCCGTCCGATCGCCTTCGAGTGGCTGGCCCCGGGCCCGGCGGTCCCCCAGGCGGTGGTCTGGTCGAGCACCACGCCCACCCAGAGTGCGGCAGTCGGACAGTGGACCGACACGCTCCACTTCGACGGCGATGGGCGCGCTCCGGTATGGCTCCAACCGGGAGAGTACCGTTATCGACTCTCCGGTGGTGGAGTCGGGTCAGTTGCGGTGGAGCAGTACTCCGATGAGCTGCTCCCCCGGCAGGTCACCCTGGCCGCCCATGAGGGGCGGGACGCTCGATCCAGTGCGCGAAGTACAGCCCGCGATTGGCTCTGGCTGTTCGGAATCTGCGTTCTGGCACTCTCCGGCGAATGGCTGGCCCGCCGGCGTCTGGGGCTCCGCTGAGGTGGTAGATTCCCGAGGGGGTTCGGGCAGAGAGTACTGCACCTTGCGGATAGCGAGCAGATGAAGCCGAACCGACTGGGAAGCAACGAGAAGCCGAGTCTGTGGTCGCGCATCAAGCAGATTGCGCTGACCGACGTGGGCGCGCTCATGCGCGGTCTCAACGCCGAGGATCTCGAGCACATGGAGCGGGTGTTGATCGAGGCAGACTTCGGGGTCGCCGCCACGGTCGAGCTCACCAGTGCGTTGGAGGACGAAGTTCGGCGGGGCAAGCTCAAGACGGAGGCCGACCTCAAGCGGGCCCTACGGGAGCGACTCAGCGCCATGCTTGCCGGACCGGAGAATCCCGGCACCATAGCCCGAGCCGAACCGGGGCCAACCATCGTGCTTCTGGTCGGCGTGAACGGAACCGGGAAGACCACCACTGCCGCCAAACTCGCGGCCCGGCTTCAGCAGGAGGGACGTACGGTTCTGCTGGCGGCAGCCGACACCTATCGGGCTGGGGCCATTGCTCAGCTTCAGGTCTGGGCCAACCGGCTGGGGCTGCCGTGTGTGGCAGGGGCGCCCGGAGGGGATCCCGCGTCCGTGGCGTTCGACGCGATCGACGCAGCCGTCTCCCGCCGCATAGATACCGTCATCATCGACACCGCCGGCCGCCTCCACACTCAGGAAGGGTTGATGGAGGAGTTGCGGAAGGTCACCCGGGTCATTGCCAGACGGCTGCCGGGGGCGCCGCACGAAACCTTTCTGGTGCTCGACGGCACCGTGGGTCAGAATGCCATTCAGCAAGGCAAACTTTTTTCGGAGGCGGTCTCTCCAACAGGTATCGTCGTCACCAAGCTCGACGGCAGCGCCCGAGGCGGCGCCGTTGCCGCGCTCCGTCGGGAGCTCGGGGTGCCGGTCCGATTCATCGGCTTGGGCGAATCGGTGGCGGACCTGGAGCCCTTCGATCCCGAGCGCTTTGCCGAGAATCTGCTGGCAGAAACACCGGTCGAGGCCGCCTGAGCGCGAATGCCCCTCCGCGCCCCTTCGGCCGCCATCCGCCTAGAGACCCCCGTCAAGTTCCTCAAGGGAATCGGAGAGCGGCGCGCTGAGTCACTGGAACGATTGGGCATCCGCACTGCGCGCGACCTTCTCTGGCACCTTCCCCACCGCTATGTAGACGCATCCACCGTGACTCCGCTGGCCAAGGCGGAGCTGGGCCACGAGGTCGCCTGTGTGGGCAGGGTCGTCGCTAAGGGCGTGCTTCCGACCCGCCGCGGGCTCCGGATTTTCCATGCGGTGCTCCGGGACGAAAGCGGGGTCCTCGAGTGCGTCTGGCCCGGGCAGGCGTTTCTCGATCGAACCATCGCCATCGGCCAGACGTTGCTCGTGTCGGGCCCGGTCCGTTTTTATCACGGCCGCCAGATGGCCCCGCGAGAGTACGTGATCCTGGCCGATGCCGACAGCGAGGTTGAGCCGCTCACCGCGGGGAAGGTGCTGCCGGTCTATCCCGCCACCGAAGGCCTGAGCCACAAGGTCATCCGGTCGCTGATCGACCGGCATTTGGACCAGCTGATCTCATTGTCCCACGACACCCTGCCCGAGACGCTGCGACAGAGTCTCGATCTACCGGCGCTGCCGGAGGCGCTGCGTGCGGTGCACCGGCCGGACTCCGCCGAAGAGGCCGAGCGGGGAAGGCGGCGGCTGGCGTTCGATGAGCTGTTCGATCTCCAGCTCATGTTGATCCGGGCTAGGGCAGTCGCCAAGCGGCACCGCAGCGGAGTGGCCTTCGCCGTCAAGCGGCAGCTCACGACCCAGCTCAAGGAGCACCTGCCCTGGGAGCTCACTGGAGACCAGCAGCAGGCGCTGCGCGAGATCACGACCGACATGACGGCGCCGGACCGGATGCACCGGCTGCTCATGGGTGACGTGGGGACCGGCAAGACAGTGGTGGCGCTCTTCGCCATGCTGCTGGCCGTCGAGAATGAATTCCAGGCCGCACTCATGGCCCCGACCGAGCTTCTGGCCGAGCAACACGGAGCCACCCTGGAGGCACTGCTGGCCCCGCTCGAGCTGAAGCCTGAGCTGCTGCTCGGCCGGCAGACCGCGGCTCAGAAGTCGGCCGTTCGGAAGCGTATCGCTGCCGGGCAGGCCAGAGTGGTAGTGGGAACTCACGCGCTGCTTCAGGAGAGTGTGTCGTTTCGGCGGCTCGGTCTGGTGGTGATCGACGAGCAGCACCGCTTTGGGGTCGAACAGCGGGCGGCCTTGATCGGGAAGGGGGCAGCCCCCGACGTGCTACTCCTGACCGCCACACCGATTCCGAGGTCGCTCGCCCTGACGCTGTATGGCGACCTCGACGTTTCCACGCTCAGACAGCGCCCGCCGGGGCGCGGCACGGTGCGCACCGCGGTTCGGAGTACCAGTCAGCGGGAGCGGGTGCTCGAATTCGTCCGCAGCGAGTGTGGTCAGGGGAAGCAGGCCTACATTGTCCTGCCCGTCATCGAAGAGTCGGAGCGGGCGGATCTCCGTGCGGCGACGACCATGGCGCAGAGCCTCGCCGCTCGCTGGCCCGAGCTGGAGGTAGGACTGGTTCACGGCCGGCTCAAGGCCGAAGAGCGTGATGGGGTGATGCGGCGCTTCCGCGGCGGAGAGCTGAAGGTCCTGGTGGCAACCACGGTGATCGAGGTGGGGATCGACGTACCCGCGGCGACAATCATGCTGATCGAGCATCCCGACCGGTTCGGTCTGGCGCAGCTCCATCAGCTGCGGGGGCGAATCGGCCGAGGAGCGGAGGAGAGTTACTGTATCCTGCTGGCAGAGGGAGGCGCGCCGGACCGGCTGCACGGATTCGCGGCTACCCAGGACGGATTCAAGATTGCGGAGCTGGATCTGGCGGAGCGGGGGATGGGAGACCTGATCGGCGCGAGGCAGTCGGGCGGGTTCGAGGTCCGCCACGCCCAGTTGCCGGCCGATGCCGATCTCCTGGCGCGGGCCCGGGAGTTGGCGATCAAGATCATCGCGGCCGATCCCGCTTTGCAGCGGCGAGAGAATCAGCAGCTTCGGGAGCGCGCAGTGGCGCGCTATCCTCGGGCAGTAGAGTTGTTCCGCGTGGGGTAGCCAATGGCCCGCCGACGCCCGCGGGTCAAAACTGCATGCGTAGCCCGACTCCCGTGGTTCCCCCCCGCATCATCTTGACCTCAGGCTCGAATGGGATGTTGTCCGGCCGGCCCTTGGGGCGGGTCAGCTCCCAGACGAATAATGCCGCCGCACCGGCAAGGGCCGTCTCGCCGCCGATCAGCCACAGCCGGGCCCGGCGATCATGGTGTAGCGACGTCTGATAGAGACTTTCGATCTCGGGATCGGTATAGGTGCCGCTGGGGCCCAGCGCGCATCGCGCTTGTGCCTCACCACAACGGGATTCCAGAACATCGAAGCTGTCCTCGGCCCGGTTGTGAGCCCGCACCGCCAGATAGTTCATTCCGATCGACCCGGCCAGCAGAACCCACTTCCCGTACTTGACCGCGGGGCTGAGGCCTTGACCCTCGGCCCGCCCGGCAAACGCCAGGAGAAGGACGATCAGAGTAGCGCAAACTCGGGCTCTCATCTGCGATACCGGTGCAGGTCGCCGTCCCCGCCGATGGCGAGCAGGCCGTCAGCCAGGGGTACCGGTCCGAGCTCGATCGGACGCCAGATTCGCAACCGCCACACCTCGGTCCCGTCCGGCCGTAATGCGCGAACCGTCCCGTCGGCCCCGCCCAGGAGAATCTGCCCTCTCCAAACCGTCACCGGGGCGGTGACCGGCCAGTCGAGGCTTGCGACCCGCTCTGCCCGTGGTTCGGAGTCGGGATCGACCCGGTAGAGCGTTCCCACCCGGGTGGCCAGAAAGAGCGTGTCTCCCATGGCAGCCGGCGAGCCGAGCACCGGAGCGTCCACTGCTGCCGTCCAGATGCGTCCCAGGTCAGCCGGACGGATCGCCACCACCTGCGAATCGGTGGTTCCCGCCAACAGTGCTCCCTTGTGAGCTAGCCACGAAGCCATGACGGTTCCGGGCGAGGCCACCCGATGGGTCACTTTTCCATCGGCGACTGCCAGGCGGAGGAGGGAATCGGTGGTCGAGACCAGGATGCCCCCGTCCCCTGCCGCCGCGGCAGGGGCCCGGGCGACTCCCACACGGCGTCGCCACCGGACCTTCCCGTTTCCCGGATCCAGCGCGAGTACCTCGCCCCGCTGGGTTTCGGCCACGAGTAGCCCCTGAACCATGGCCAACGGCGCCGCGATGGGGCCCGGGGAGATCCGCCAGATTCGCTTGCCGTCGGCCCGGCGCAACGCGTGGACCTGACCTTCGGGACGGGAGGTCGCCACGAAGACCGTGTCGCCCGAGAGCAGCACACCGCCGACCACCATGCCCGAGAGGCGCACCGACCAGCGTATCTCGCCGCTGACCAGATTCACCGCGTAGACCTTCCGGTCCATCCCGCCCAGGTAGAGAGTGTTGTCCTGCACTCCGACCGATCCGGTGAGCCTCCGGCCGGCTCGCGAGGACCAGACCGGAGTTGGAGCATCACCGCCGGCCGCCGCTGCCAGCGGGGCGGGTGGCGGCCGGAAGTTCACGCAGGCCGCGTTGACGCTTCCGAGGAGGACGGCTAGACTCAACGCTCCTCGGCTCAGCCTCATTCTCCCATCGGATATGGCATGGCGGCAGTACACATCAGCGGGCTCCGCGCGCACGTCGGCGACACGGTCACCGTCCAAGGCTGGGTGGTGACCACCCGGTCGAGTGGCAAGATCGCTTTCGTGGTGGTACGAGATGGCTCGGGAACAGTGCAAGGGGTCCTGTCCAAGAAAGAGGTGCCCGGGTCGACCTGGGCGGCCTTCGAAGCGCTGACCCAGGAGACCAGTGTTGCCCTCACCGGTAGCGTACGGGAGGAGGCGCGATCCCCCGGTGGATACGAGCTGGCGCTTCAGAGTGTGGAGGTGCTGGGCTCCAGCCAGGACTACCCGATCACTCCTAAAGAGCATGGGACGACTTTCCTCTTCGAGCATAGACACCTGTGGCTCCGGAGCCGCCGCCAAGCGGCCGTAGCCAGGGTGCGCCATGAGGTGGTTCAGGCCATCCGCGACTTCTTTTACCAGCGCGAATTCGTTCTGGTCGACACCCCGATCCTGACGGGCGCGATCGGCGAGGAGGCCGGCAATCTCTTCTCCACCCAGTACTTCGACCTCGGCAATGCGTATCTAGCGCAGACCGGACAACTCTACGTGGAAGCCGCCGCCGCGGCTCATGGCAAGGTCTACTGCTTCGGCCCCACGTTTCGCGCCGAGAAGTCGAAAACTCGGCGCCATCTCACCGAGTTCTGGATGGTCGAGCCCGAGGTCGCGTTCAACGATTCGGACGCCAACATGCGGCTCCAGGAAGAGTTCGTGAGCTACATCGTGGGCCGGGCACTCGAGCGGCGAAAGGAGGAGCTGAAGGAGCTCGAACGCGACACCGCACCACTGGAGCGGGTTCTGGCTCCCTTTCCCCGCATCTCCTATACCGATGCCGTCACCAGGCTGAACGCCCTGGGTTCCGATATCAGCTGGGGCAGCGACCTCGGCGGTGATGACGAGACCTTGTTGGCCAAGGAGTTCGATCGTCCCGTCTTCGTATATAACTACCCCAGGCAGGTAAAGGCCTTCTACATGAAGGAAAACCCTGATGACCCCCGAACGGTGCTCAACAACGACTGCCTGGCGCCCGAAGGATACGGCGAGATCATTGGGGGGTCTCAGCGCGAGGACGACTACGAAAGGCTGCTAGCCCGGATCAAGCAGCAGGGACTCGACCCCGAGGTCTATCGCTGGTACCTGGACCTGCGCAAGTACGGGACTTTCATCCATTCAGGCTTCGGGCTCGGTGTCGAGCGCACCCTGGCCTGGATCTGCGGGATCCCTCACATTCGCGAGGCCATCGCGTTCCCGAGGCAGATTCATCGGTTATATCCGTGAGGCTTTTACTTCATCCCAGAGCCTGTCCAACACCTCCAGCCCCGCCGCCGGGACGTCGATTCCCCGTTCCGCGGCCAAGCGCTCGACCTCCTCGAAGCGGCGGCGGAACTTCCGATTGGCTCGATCCAGGGCAAGGCCGGGTTCAATGCCGGCCTTTCTCGCCAGATTGACCACCGCGAACAACAGATCACCGATCTCGTTCACCAGCTCCGGGCTCGGCGCCCGGCCGGGAGTGTTGGGGTCGGTCTCACGCGGCAGCTCAGGGACGGGCTGAAGGGGAGGCAGTTCTTTCTCCACCTCTGCCAGCTCCTCCCGGGTCTTGTCGAGCGGTCCTTGCACGTCGGGCCAATCAAAACCGACCGAGGCAGCCCGCTCCTGCAGCCGGTACGCCATCAACAACGGCGGCAAAGTAGGAATGAGTCCGCCGAGCACGTGCCCCTTTCGTTCCCGCCGCTTGATGTGTTCCCAGGGCTCAGCTTCCCCCAGCTCGAACAGGTGGGGGTGGCGCCGGCGCATCTTCGTCTCCAGCTCGCCAGCGACATCTGCGCCGGTAAATTCGCCCAGCTCTTCGGCGATGACGAGTTGAAAGGCCAGGTGAAGCAGTAAGTCACTGACCTCCGCGCGGATCTCACCGGGCTCTCCCTCACTGAGTGCGTGATCCAGCTCCAGCGCTTCTTCGACCAGGTAGGGACGAAGCGTCTCCCGGGTTTGGGCCCGATCCCACGAGCAGCGGATCCGAAGGTCGCGAACCATCGTCATCGCGCGTCCAAGCGCTGAATTGTCTTGCATTTATCCCTCGCGCCGAATATCATACCGCCGGCTCGCCCATGACCTTTTCCCCCGAGACGACACGCGCCTGGGTGGACGTCGACCTGGCGGCGCTGGTAGCGAACGCGCGCACGGTGGCCGCGGTCTCTGGCAGCCGGCTGTTACCGATGGTCAAAGCTAACGGCTACGGCCTGGGCGCGACGGAAGTGGCTCGCGCGCTCGAGACGGTGGATCCCTGGGGCTTCGGGGTGGCGTCAATCGACGAGGCGAGGCAGCTGCGCGAGGCCGGAATCCAGCGGCCGATCCTGGTGATGACGCCCCTGCTGTCGCAATGCATCGAGCAGTACTTCGATCTACAACTGCGTCCGACCATCGGCGATCTTTCGGGTCTCGAGAGCTGGATTGCCCGCGGCGAAAGACCATTCCACATCGAATTCGATACCGGCATGAGCCGGACGGGCATACGGTGGGACGATCGAGCCAGCTCTCGGCCGGCTTGCCACCTTGCTGCAGCGCGCGAGCGGCTGGGAAGGGGCCTTCACTCATTTTCTTGCCGCGGAGTCCGACGCCGATACGACCGGGCGTCAGTGGGAGCGCTTTCAGGAGGTGCTCCGTGCGCTGCCGCGACGCCCACCCTTGATCCATGCGGCCAACAGCGCCGCTGCCCTCGGGGAAAGACCTTTGCCGGGGACCTGGTGCGGCCCGGGATCTATCTGTACGGTGGCGCTGCCGCGTCGCCCTCGCCGCAGCCGGTCGCCGCCTTGCGGGCTCGCGTGGTGGCGGTTCGCGCGATCGCGGCAGGAGACACAGTCGGATACGGCGCGACCTGGCGAGCGGAGCGGCCAACGACGGTATGTCACGGTCGGGCTGGGGTACGCGGACGGATTTCCCCGTGCGAGCCCGGCTGCCGGTCCGGACCGTTCCCCGCGTCAGCTCGAGTTGAACGGTAGGCTGGCACCCCTGGTCGGACGAGTCACCATGGACATGTGTATGGCGGCGGTAGGTGAGAGCGTGGCGCTGGGAGACGTGGCCACGGTGTTCGGCGGCCTCATCTCGCTGGATCAACAGGCCGAAGCCGCCGGGACTATCTCTTACGAGCTGCTGACCCGTCTGGGCCCGCGGGTTATCCGCCGTTACGGGAGGAGACAGTGAACCCTCACTTTGCGTCGCTGGTGCTGGGCCTGGCTCACCAGGCCGAGGCTGCCCTCGGGGGGGACCTGCCGCCGGGGGCTGAGGGGATCGGCGATGCACGCCAACTGGGGCAGACACTGATCGATACCCTGGGCATGCTGGCCGAGAAGACCTCGGGTCGCCTCGATCCCGATGAAAAGCAGCTGCTCGATCAAGCGGTCACGGCGCTTCGCTTCCGTTTTGTGCAGACCATGCCGAAGGCCTGATGCGGCGCGCGGCAATCATCGTTCTCGACGGCGTAGGCATTGGACCGGCCCATGATGCCGAGGCGTACGGAGATCCGGGCAGCAACACCCTCGGCAATCTGGCTCGTGCAGTGGGAGGACTCTCGGTTCCCCGGCTCGAGGCCCTCGGGCTCGGCCGTTGCGCCGACATCGCCGGGGTCAAACCCGTTCCCGCGCCGGGTGCAGCGCATGGGACTTGCGAGCCGGCGAGCCCGGGCAAGGACAGTACGACGGGACACTGGGAAATCTGCGGGTTGCTGCTGGAAGCGCCGTTTCCCACCTATCCCCGTGGCTTTCCTTCGGCGGTGATCGATGAGTTCGCCCGGCGGACGGCCCGCGGCGTGCTCGGCAACAAGCCGGCCTCCGGCACCGCGGTCCTGGACGAGTATGGTGCAGAGCATCGCCGAACCGGCAGCTGGATCGTCTATACCTCGGCGGACAGCGTGTTCCAGATCGCCGCCCACGAGGAGACGGTTCCGCTGGGTGAGCTCTATGCGGCCTGCGCAACCGCACGCGAGCTGCTCCGCGGCGAGCACGGCGTCTCCCGAGTCATTGCCCGCCCCTTTGTGGGTGAGCCCGGCGCCTGGAAGCGAACCGGTAGCCGGCGCGACTTCAGTCTGCCGCCACCCGGCCCGACCCTGCTGGACCGGCTGGCCGAGTGCCAAATACCGAGGGTGGGCGTGGGCAAGGTGGACGATCTGTTCGCCGGCCGAGGGATTACCAGCATTCACACCGAGACCAACGGGGAGGCGTACGCGTTGATCGAGGGAGCCATGGCCGCGATGAACCGGGGGTTGCTTCTGGCCAACGTGATCGAGTTCGACCAGAGCTGGGGCCACCGGAACGACGTCCAGGGTTTCCATCGCGGACTGGTGGAGCTCGACCGGAGTCTTCCCCGGCTGCTCAAGGGCGTCCGCGAGGATGACCTCGTTATCTTTACCGCCGATCACGGCAACGACCCGACCACCCCATCCACCGATCACTCACGCGAGATCGTTCCGCTGCTCGTGTTCGGCCCCCGGATCCGTCCGGCGGATCTAGGTCGCCGTCGCACGTTTGCCGACATCGGTCAGACCGTGGCCGATTTTCTCGGGGCACCGGCACTGGCTGCCGGCACCTCGTTTCTACCCGAGGTTTGGCTTGACTGATTCCCTGATCTCTGCGGCACGTACCGCGCAAGCCCGGGCCTATGCCCCATACTCGAACTTCCGGGTGGGGGCGGCGCTCGAAAGCCATGACGGCGCGGTCTTCAGCGGGTGTAACGTCGAAAACGCATCCTATGGATTAACGATCTGCGCCGAACGGGCGGCGATCTGCGCGGCGGTGAGCGCGGGTGTAACCCAGTTCCGACGCGCAGTCGTGGTGTCCGATGTCGATCCGCCGGCGGCTCCCTGTGGGGCCTGCCGCCAGGTGCTGGCGGAATTCGGTCTCGACCTGATAATCGAGGGAGTCGGGTCGCGGGGGGCCGTCCGCTGGCGCCTATCCGATCTGCTCCCGGTCGCGTTTGGTCCGGAGCAGCTTCGGTGAAGTGGTGGATCGGCGGGCTCCTGGCTGTCATAACGATCGCTGGTTGTCAGGAAAAGCTGACCGCCCCAGCGGACTGTCCCGCCCTCTGCCCCGGCGGGCAGCCGCAGGTGTTTGACGAGGTGTTCACGGCCGTCAGCGGGGCCGACAGCAGTTTCGTGGGATACGTGCAACCGCATCAGGCCGGGAACCTGCTGGTCTCCAACGGCCTTCAGGGCTTCGAGGAGCGCGCGCTGGTGCGCTTCCTGGTGCGCAACTCCACGGTCAGCGTCCGGGACACGCTGCGCACCTACACCATCGATTCGGTCGCCTTCAGCGTGACGGTAGCCGCGCGAGATCCCAACCTCACCGGCCTCCAGCTCCTCCTGTACCGCCTCACACCGTCGTTCGACTCGAGCACGACCTTTGCCGCGGTGGCCCCGGCGTTCGTACCGGACAGTCTCATCGCCACCATCGCCGTGCCTGACACCCTCAGCGCCGGCGTGGTGCGCACGGTCATCCAGGGGGCGGATCTCAGCCGGGTGGAGATACCGGCTTCCGATAGCGGGCGACTGGCTCTCGGCATTCGAATCGCTGCACCTGCCGCTACCGGCGCACGGCTCGGTGCGCTCGCCGCCGGGTCCGGTCCGGTTTTCACCACCTACGCCACCCTCGACGTACCCGACACCGGCACCGCCAGGCTCCGAACCATCCCACTGGGTCCCGCATTCAACACTTCGGTGTCCGAGGTTCCCCCGGTTATCGATACGACGTTGCTGGCCGTGGGTGGAGCGCCGTCGTCGCGGGCGCTGCTTCGGTTCGACCTGCCCTCGCGCATCCTGGACTCGGCCACGATCGTTCGGGCCACGCTTGAATTGACCCCGGTCGCCCCGATCACGGGGCTCACGGGCGACCCGGCTCGATTGCTGAGCCGGGCGGTGCTGGCCGACGTGGGGGCGAAATCACCGGTGAGCTCTACTGCTGGGCGGGTGCCCGAGGATACGCTCGAGTCCGGAACCAGCACCGTCAGCCTCGAAGCGGTGCGGATGATCGAGCTCTGGCTGGGTGCCGCGGGCCGGCCCACTGCGCTGGTTCTGTCGCTGACGCCGGAGGCCGCCAGCTTTTCACGGCCGATCTTCTTTTCCACCCGGGCAGCAGACCCCGCCGTCCGACCTCGGCTCCGCATCAGTTACCTGCTCTCATTCCCCTTCGAGACTCCCTAGGTGCGCCGGGCGCTTGCGGTCCTTGTCCTGGCGATCCTGCCGGGAACTCTGGAGGCTCAGTCCTCCCAGTTCGGTGCCCGGGGGCTGGGGTTCCCGGGGCGGGCGCTCGCGGTTCGGGCGATCGGTACCGGTGGCGCTTTCGGCCTCTTCGACCCGGAGTCGAGCCAGAACCCCGCGGCGCTGGTCAGCGTGGTAAACCTCACCAGCGTGTTCACGATCACTCAGGGCTTCCGGAAGGTAGAGAACCCCGCGGGAACCGCTTCGGTAAGGGACACCCGATTCCCCCAGCTCATGGTTGCGGGACCGGTCCACCGCTTTCCAGCGGCAGTAGGGTTCAGTTTTTCCAACTACACCAGCCGCGATTTCACTCTGGCCACCTCGGAGATAATCGACCTGCGCGGGATTTCCGTCGGTGTGAGCGATACCTTGTCATCGCGTGGCGGACTCAATGATTTCCGGATTGCAGGGGCTTACCGCTTCGGGACCCGGTGGGCGGTCGGCGGCGGCTTCCACCTCATCAGCGGCTCGAACCGGCTCACCTCGACCCGGGTGTTCGACGATCCCCAGTACCTCTCCAGCCGCCAGAGATCCGAGCTTTCCTTTACCGGAGTCGGGGTATCGGTAGGGGTGACGCGCCAGTTCGGCCCCGGCTTCGCCCTCTCCGCGGTGGCCCGGGCCGACGGTCACGTCAATATGGACCGCGATTCCACCCGGGTGGCCACCATCGATCTTCCCTATACATTCGGCCTGGGCCTCCGCTGGCGTCCGGGGCCAAAGCTCGAGGTCGCCGGCCAGACTCTGGTTCGGACCTGGTCTGCGGCGAACAGCGATCTGCTGGCCCTGGGCGGAGCAGGGGCACAGAATACAGTCGAGGCAGCCGTAGGTGCGGAGTACACTTCGGACCCGAAGCGGCCGTACCGGCGCCCCCTCCGGTTCGGTGCCCGTTATGCCACGCTGCCGTTTTCGTTGCTGCCCGGGCAGCAGGGCCGAGAGTATGGTGTTTCGGCCGGGAGCGGGGTGCGCTTCGCTCAGCAACGGGCCGGCCTGGACCTGGCGCTCGAGCACGTCTGGCGGTCCGAGGGGGTCTATTCAGAGAACGGCTTCATCCTGTCGCTGGGGATTTCGGTGAGACCGTGATGTATCTTCCGCCAATGTCGAAGACCGTCTACATCGAGACCTACGGCTGCCAGATGAACGTGGCGGACTCCGAGCTGATGTTTGGAGTTCTCGGCCGCGAGGGGTACGTGCGCGCCGAGAAACCCGAGGACGCGGATGTGATGCTGGTCAACACCTGTGCCGTCCGGGACAACGCAGAGCAGCGGGTAATCGGCCGCATGGGTGAGCTCCAGCGACACAAGCGAGCCGGCAGCGTTTTAGGGGTGGTTGGGTGCATGGCGCAGCGGTTGGGCCCGGCCCTTCTGGCCAAGGTGCCTCGAGTGGACCTGGTGGTGGGCCCCGATGGATACCGCAACCTCCCTCAGCTCATCCACCTGGCACACGGCGGTCAGCGGGTCAGCGACACCGAGTTTCGGGCGTGGGAGCACTACGAAGACGTGCCTGCTGTGCGGGAAAAGGGCCCCACGGCGTTTGTCACGGTACAGCGCGGGTGCGATTACCGCTGCACCTTCTGCATCGTCCCTCAGACTCGTGGTCCTGAGCGGAGTCGACGCCTGGCGGACGTGGAACGCGAAGTGGCCGGCCTGGTCGAGCAGGGAACCACCGAGGTCACCTTGCTGGGGCAGACGGTCAACAGCTATCACGACGGCGAGCACGATTTCGCCGACCTCCTCCGTGCCGTGGGGGCTATCGGTGGGCTACGGCGAATCCGGTTCACCAGCCCGTACCCCACCGACTTCACGCCCCGCGTCGTCGAGGCCCTTGCCACCACCCCGGCAGTTTGTGAGCACGTCCACCTGCCGGTGCAGAGCGGCTCGAACGCGGTCCTCAAGCGCATGCTCCGCCGCTACACCCGCGAACGATATCTGGAGGTGGTTGCTGAGCTCCGCCGTGCGGTTCCCGGTATCACCTTCTCGACCGACATCATCGTAGGCTTCCCGGGTGAGACCGAAGATCAGTTCGAGGAAACCCTCAGCCTCGTCACCGATGCCGACTTCGACGACGCGTACACCTTCAAGTATTCGGTGCGGGAAGGCACCCCGGCGGTTCGGCTCAAGGATCACGTTCCCGAGGAGGTGGCGTCAGACCGTCTCGATCGACTCATCGAGGTCGTACGAGCCAACGTGCGTCGAAAGAACATGGCGCGAATCGGGGAGACTCACGAGGTGCTGGTCGAGCGCCCGGCGCGGCGTGGCCATCTCCTGCTGGCACGCACCAGTACCAATCAGCTTGTTCTTCTGGACCTACCTCCCAGCGCCATCGGGGAATACCATACCGTTTTGCTCACCGGTACCACTGGATCAACCTTCACGGGGGTGGTGGTTCGTCCCCTTGCTGCACTCAGGGCAGGCTCTCAACTGGCGGTGCTGTGATCCGGAATCTCGTCGAAGACCACGTGATGGCCGCATACGACACCTTGCGACCTCTCTTTCCGGCCTACTGCGGCTGCGACCTGTGCCGCGACGACGTACTGACCTTCGCGCTCAATCGGGTTCCGCCCCGCTATGTATCGAGGCGCGAGGGGGCGGTGGTGACGGAGGTGAGTCTGGAGAAGGAACAGAGCCGCGCCGCCATCGAGGTCGTAGTCATGGAGGCGCTGCGCAAGATCTCGGTGGCGCCCCGTTGCGGCCGGCGTGGGGGGGCCGCCCCCGGCTAGCTGGTCGGCCGCAATGAGAATGCGGCCTGCCATCCTGTTTACCACCGCCTACGGGGCCGGTCTTGCGACCGGCCTCTTGCATTTTGGTGGACCTGTAGGCGTGGTGGCGATCCCGTTGGCGGCGACATTTCTCACAAGAAAGCCGCTCCTTACCCTCCTCACAGCCGCCGCGCTGCTTGGGCGCCTGAGCGGCGAGCTCGCGTGGCTGCGGGAGACATACCAGTGCGCCGCCCGGCTTCCGGCGGGGCGCGTGATGCTGTCCGCCCGCCTCCTCGAGCCGGCGGATTCGACCGGAGGCCGCCTGGCCCTCCAGCCGATGCGGGCCGGCTGTAGCGGACCGGTTGCCTCGCGCTGGCCCGCCGGCCGTCCGCTGGATGCGGGTCTGCTGGTGAAAGTGACCGGGCAGTGGATCCCGCGGCCGAGTGTGGCGGACCGACCATCCGGAACTCTGGTGGTCAGCGAGATCGAGGGCGCTGCGGGGCCTCCGGGTTTGACTGCCCGGCTTCGTACCGCCCTCGCTCGCAGCAGCCGAACGCTGTATGGCGAGAGGGCGCCGATGGTGGACGCGCTCATTCTGGGGCGGCGCGGCGGGATTGACCGAGGCCTCCAGGACCGGTTTGCCCAATCCGGCCTGGTACACCTTCTGTCGATTTCCGGGTTTCACGTGGGGGTGATCACCGCCTGGGTCTTTCTTCTCTGTCGGGCGCTGCGGCTGGGAAGAGGGCGAGCCCTCGCCCTGGCGGCCGGAGCCAGTGCCGCCTACGTGGCATTCCTGGGCTGGCCGGCGCCGGCCACCCGGGCGGCCGCGCTCGCGACGCTGCTGGCGGTCACTCGAATGCGGGATCGCCGGGTCGAAGCCAACTCGCTTCTGTCGGCGACTTGTCTCTGCGTCCTGTTGCTCGATCCCTGGGCAATCATGGATCTGGGGGCGTGGCTGTCGGCCGCGGCACTGTGGGGTGCTACCACCTTCAGCAAGTGGACCGACCGGGCACTCGGCGTGGCGGTGTGGTGGAGGACGCTGGGCTCGTCGGTCGGAGCTACCCTGGCCACCGCGCCGATCACGGCCGCAACGCTGGGGGCAGTGGCGGTGATTGGCATCGCTCTCAACTTTCTTGCCATTCCGCTCGCCGCGGTCGCCGTGCCCGGTGTCCTGGCCAGTCTCCTGGTCTTTCCATTATGGCCTGAGCTCGCCAGGTCGCTTGCGGGCGGGGCTGGTCTAGCGCTCCATCTCCTGGAGCTTCTTGCTACCGCGGGCGCTTTGATGCCCGGAGGTCACATCGTCGAGACCGCCGAGATGCGGTCGGCGGTTCCCTGGATCCTCGGCCTTAGCGTCAGCCTGTGGTGCATGGGCAGGCGGAATACCTTGGCGGAAGCCGTCCGGAGGTGGGGTTGGGCGGCAGTCGTGGCACTGTGGGCCGGTCTGTTCTGGTCCTGGTCCCCTCGTACGGCTAACAGCGGTTCAGGACTCGCGTTACATTTTCTCGACGTGGGGCAGGGGGATGGGGCCGTTCTGCGTACCCCTGCGGGTCGTTGGATCCTGATTGACGCGGGTCCCCGAAGTAGCCAGAGCGATGCGGGACGGCGAGTGGTTGTGCCGTTCCTGGCCAGTCAGGGGGCCCGGGAGCTGGCGATGGTTGTCGTTTCCCACGCCCACGCGGACCATCTTGGGGGCGTGGCCAGCGTGCTGGATCGGTTCGACGCTCAAGTGGTGATGGAGCCGGGCGAGCGGGTGGCCGACCCGCTCTACTACGCTTTTCTCGACGAGATCGCTGCCGGTGCCATTCGGTGGCACGCTGCCCGCCGGGATGAGCGGTTCGACCTGGACGGGGTGGTGTTCACCGTGCTTCATCCCGATCCAACGTGGGACGGATGGGGGGAGGATGTCAACGAAGACTCCCTGGTCCTCCTGGTGGAGTATGGTGCCTTCCAGGCCCTGTTCGCCGGGGACGCGGGGTTTCCCGCCGAGACCGAGATGCGGAATCGCGCCCGGGCGGTAGACCTGCTCAAGGTGGGGCACCACGGAAGCCGTGGCAGTACGGGCGACGAGTGGCTCGATTCGTTGCGGCCCAGGGCCGCAGTGATCTCGGTCGGCCGGAACAAGTACGGGCACCCTTCGCCTCCTACGCTCGCCCGGCTGCGACGCCACCGGGTGGAGGTCTGGCGCACCGATCGGGATGGCGCCATCACCGTCACTACCGACGGCACTGAAATGACGGTGCAAACCAAGGATCGCTCGACCACGTTCGATGTGCGGTGAATCTCTGGTGGTGAAGGCCGTCCGGGTCCATCGATCTGACAGGAGATCTCCTTGAATTCTCAGGTCACAACCATCGAGCGCTTCATCCTGGACCAGGAGGATCGCTATCCCGAGGCCACGGGTGAATTGTCCAACCTGCTCTATGACATCTGTCTCGCGGCCAAGATCATAGCCGCGTCCATCAGGCGGGCCGGCCTGGTCAACATTCTCGGTGCCGCCGGCGCACTGAACGTACAGGGGGAGGAACAGCAGAAGCTCGACATCTTCGCCAACGAGACCCTGAAGAACTGCCTCAAGCACACCGGGAGAGTCTGCGTGATGGGCTCCGAGGAAGACGACGATATCATCCCGGTTCCTCCGGAGTATCCGGTCGGCAAGTACGCTGTTCTCTTCGACCCCCTGGACGGCTCCTCCAACATCGACGTGAACTCCGCGGTCGGCACCATCTTCAGCATCTACCGGCGGGTCAGCATGCACGGGCGAGGCACCGTGGCCGATGTCCTCCAGCCGGGTTGCAAGCAAGTGGCGGCTGGATACATCATGTACGGCTCGAGCACGATGCTGGTCTATACCACAGGGCAGGGAGTGCACGGATTCACGCTCGACCCCACCATCGGCGAGTTTCTGCTGTCCCACCCCCGGATCACCACACCCCGCATTGGCAAGTACTACAGCGTGAATGAGAGCAACTTCGGCAGGTGGGATAAGGGGATGCAGGCGGCGGTGCGTGGGCTCAAAGGGGACCCGCCCGCCGGCACGGGACCCAACGGGGTCACGCCGAAGAACAGCCGCTACATGGGCTCCCTGGTGGGAGACTTTCACCGCAACCTGGTCGCGGGCGGCATTTTCCTCTATCCCGCCGACACCAAGAATCCACAGGGTAAGCTCCGGCTGTTGTACGAGGCGAGCCCCATGGCCTTCCTGGCAGAGCAAGCCGAAGGATCGGCCACCGACGGGGTCAACCGGATCCTCGACATCATGCCCGACAAGCTGCACCAGCGCACGCCGTTGGTGATTGGCTCGAGGGAAGACGTGGGCTTCGTCGCCGACACGCTGCGGCGCGTGGCCGCGCGCACCAGCGGAGCCGTCTCCCAGCCGGCCTCGTGAAAACCGTCTACGGACCCGAGGACTGGACCGGCGATCCGGCCGGCGATCTCGGACACCCCGGCGAATTTCCCTTTACCCGGGGTCCCTACCCCAACATGTACACCGGCCGGCTCTGGACCATGCGCCAATACGCCGGGTTCGGCACCGCCCAGGAGACCAACCAGCGGTTCCGTCAACTCCTTGCGGCGGGGCAGGCGGGCCTTTCGACCGCCTTTGATCTGCCTACCCAGATGGGCTACGACTCTGACCACCCGATGGCGGCAGGAGAGGTCGGACGGGTAGGAGTCGCCATCGACACGGTGGAGGATCTCAAAACGTTGTTTCGGGAAATCCCGCTGGACCGGGTCTCCACTTCGATGACGATCAATGCAACCGCGGCGATTCTCCTTGCGATGTATGTCGTGGCAGGCGAAGAGCAACAGGTGCCGCGAAGCAAGCTGACCGGAACCGTTCAGAACGATGTGCTCAAGGAATACATCGCACGGGGCACCTACATCTATCCCGCCGCGCCATCGCTGAGGTTGGTGGCGGACATCTTCCGCTTCGTCACCGACGAAGGGATGAGCTTCAACCCGATCTCCATCAGCGGCTATCACATGCGAGAGGCGGGCGCCACGGCGGTACAGGAGGTCGGGTTTACCCTGGCGAATGCGATGGAATATGTCCGGGTCGCCCTCGATGCCGGTCTCAGCATCGACAGCTTCGGAGCCCGGCTATCGTTCTTCTTCGCCAGCCACAACAACCTCTTCGAGGAGGTGGCGAAGTTTCGAGCCGCCCGACGGTTGTGGGCCAGAGTGGCGCGAGAGCGTTTCGGGGCCGGTGACGCGACCGCGCGAATGCGGTTCCACACCCAAACCGGAGGCGTTACCCTGCAGGCGCAGCAGCCGCTCAACAATGTCGTCCGGGTAACGGTGCAGGCGCTGGCGGCGGTACTGGGCGGCACCCAGTCCCTTCATACCAACGGGTACGACGAAGCCCTGGCCCTCCCGACCACGCAGTCAGCGACCCTGGCCCTTCGGACCCAGCAGATTCTGGGCTTCGAGTCGGGAATGGCCGATGTAGTGGATCCGCTTGGGGGCAGTTACTACGTCGAAGCGCTCACCGATGCCATCGAAGCGGGGGCCCTCGAGCTTATCGCCGTGGTCGATGGTCTCGGGGGCGCGGCCCGTGCGATCGAGCAGGGCTTCTTCCAGGAGGCCATTGCCCGGAGCGCCTATGAGCTCCAGAAGGCTCAGGAGTCGGGCGGCAATGTGGTGGTGGGGGTCAACCGTTACACCGATGAGTCGCCGCCGCTTTCGATCCAGACGCCCGACTTCTCCGCATTGGAGGCCGAACAGCGGGCCCGCCTCGCCCAGGTCAAACGGGCCCGCGATGGCGCCGCCGTGAGCGGAGCCTTAACCAAGGTCCGCAATGCCGCCGGTAGCGCGGATCCCCTCATGCCGCCCATCATCGACGCCGTTCGCGCCCGTTCTACTCTCGGCGAGATCAGTGATTCACTCCGTGAGGTTTGGGGGGTTTACCGGCCAGGATAATTCGGATCCTCTCCGCGCTCGGCCGATTCGCGACTGAAAATCTGGTTTACCAGAATTTCACAATGACTCACCACAGAGCCACGGAGGACACAGAGGGTCCCTCGGTGCGTCGCTCCTTCAACATCTTGGGTGCCGCTATTGAGGTGCACCGTCGGCTGGGACCGGGGCTCCTCGAATCAGCTTATGAGGAATGCCTGTGTCGGGAGATGCACCTCCGTATGATTCCCCTGGAGCGGCAGGTTCCGCTGCCACTCGAGTATCGGGGGGTGAAGCTGGATTGTGGATACCGGTTAGATGTTGTCGCGTACAAATCCATTCTCATCGAGGTAAAGGCTGTTAACAAAGTCCTCCCCATTCATCGGGCTCAGGTCTTGACTTACCTAAAGCTCACCGGCATTCGCTTGGGCCTCCTAATCAATTTCAATGTTGAATGGCTCCGTTCCGGCATCTACCGCATTGTCCATGATTGAGGCAACCTCCGTGTCCTCTGTGCCTCTGTGGTGAATTCCTGCCGCTTGTACCCTCTCGCAGGGCTCGGTAAGTTTAGTAGCTGATTTCGTTTACCCCAGACGGACGATCATGCCGACCTATGAGTACGTGTGCCCCGAAGGGCACGAGTTCGAGCTCTTTCAGAAGATGAGCGAGAAGCCTCGCGCCAAGTGTCCGGCCTGCGGGAAGACCGCCACCCGCCAGATCTCTGGTGGGGCAGGGTTGGTCTTCAAGGGCAGCGGCTTCTACATCACGGACTACGGCAAGGACGGCAAAGGTCCGCGGAAGGATCCGTCGGAGAAGTCCGACAGCGGGGGGTCCAAGGAAACGAAGCCGGCAGCCGAGGCCAAGCCGGGCGCCGCCTCGAAGTCGGACACTAAGCCAGCCACTAAATCAGAGACCAAGTCCGGCAAGCATCCGCCAAGCAAGAGCGGGAAGGCCGCTCCCGAGTGAGCGAAATCCTTCGCGCCGAGCTGTCGCGGGTCGCCTCGCGGCTCGGCGCCGACGGAATCGAGTTCGTGCTGGAGCGGCCCCGGGACGCCGGCCACGGCGACCTCGCGACCAACCTCGCCATGGTGCTCGCGCGGCGGGAACGCGCCAATCCACGCAAAACCGCCGAGCGAGTACTCCAGGAGCTTCAGCTCTCCCCCGATCTGGTCGAGAAGACCGAGATCGCCGGCCCCGGCTTCATCAATTTCTGGTTAGCCGGCGACCAGCTCGCAGCCGTACACCGCCGCATCCTCTCCCAGGGCGGTGACTACGGACGGAGCGACCTCGGCAAAGGGGTCGACGTCAACGTGGAGTTCGTTTCCGCAAATCCCACCGGTCCCCTGCACGTCGGTCACGGCCGCCAGGCCACGCTGGGGGACGCTATCGCGGGGCTGCTCGAGTGGACCGGTCACCGGGTGGTTCGCGAGTTCTACTACAATGACGCCGGGGCTCAGATCGCCAATCTGGGGCACAGCGTGCAGGCACGGGTACGCCAGGCTCGGGGTGAGGCGGCCACCGTTCCTGAGGGCGGCTATCACGGCGAGTACATCAAGGAGATCGCGGCCACATACATCCGGGAGCACCCGGACGACCCCCGAGCCGAGCGCCTCGAGGATGTCCGCCGGCTGGCAGTTCGCGAACTGCGGAAGGAGCAGGACCGGGATCTGAAGGCCCTTGGCGTGGTCTTCGATGTCTACTTCCTGGAATCCTCGCTCTACTCCGCAGGCAAGGTGGACGCAGTCGTCGGCGCGCTCGGCGCCCGGGGCCAGACCTACGAGAACGAGGGGGCCTTGTGGCTCCGCACGACAGCCTACGGCGACGACAAGGACCGGGTGATGCGGAAGTCGGATGGGAGCTTCACTTACTTCGTGCCCGATGTGGCCTACCACGTCACCAAGTGGGAGCGCGGCTTCCGGCACGCCATCAACGTCCAGGGCGCCGATCATCACAGCACGGTGACGCGGGTCCGTGCCGGCCTGCAAGCGTTGGGAATGGGGGTGCCCCCCGGCTACCCCGAGTACGTGCTGCACCAGATGGTGACGGTGATGAAGGGTGGTGAGGAGGTCAAGATCTCCAAGCGGGCCGGGAGTTATGTCACGGTCCGGGAGCTGATCGACGACGTCGGAATCGATGCCGTCCGGTACTTCTTCCTGATGCGGAAGGGCGACTCACAGCTCGTGTTCGATGTGGACCTTGCCCGGGAGCAAACCGACAAGAATCCCGTTTTCTATGTGCAGATGGCGCATGCCCGGCTCAGCGGCATCTTCCGGACCGCCGAACGCGATCCCGACACGATCACCGGAGATCTCGAGCTGGGTGCGCTCCCGGCACCGCAGGACATCGAGCTCCTCAAGAAGCTGGCCGCGTTCCCCGAGGTGGCGGAGGCCGCGGCACGAGAGCGGGAGCCGCACCGCATCACCACCTACCTGCACGAGCTCGCGGCGGTGGTGCACGGATGGTATCACCACACCCGGGCGGTGGACGCCCCCGAAGGCGAGGCAACCGAGCTGGCGCGCCTCCTCCTCGCCCGGGCGGCGCGAATCGTTCTGGCCAACGCGCTTGGCCTCCTCGGTATTTCCGCCCCTGACAGGATGTGAATGGATGACGTTGCTCGTGGTAGGAAGCATAGCCCTTGACTCCATCTTCACGCCCTTCGGCGAGACCGCTGACGCCCTGGGCGGCTCGGCGATCTATTTCAGCGTGGCTGGTTCGATTCTGCATCCGGTCCAGGTGGTCGGGGTGGTAGGGCAGGACTATCCCTACGCCGAGCTCGAGCGGCTCGCTTCCCGCGGCATCGACTGGTCCGGGGTCGAGCAGGCCTCAGGCGAGAGCTTTCGCTGGAAAGGGAAATACTCCTACGATCTTCAGAGCCGCGAGACGCTGGAAACTCGGCTCGGTGTCTTCGCCGACTTCCAACCCAAGCTCCCGGCCTCATTTCGGTCGGCCCGCTTCCTGTTCCTGGGTAACATCGATCCCGAGCTTCAGCTCGGCGTCCTGGAGCAGGTCAAGCAGCCCGAGCTGGTGGTGTGCGACACCATGAACTACTGGATCCAGAGCAAGAAGGCCGCACTGCTTCGGCTGCTCAGCCGGGTGGACGTGCTCATGGTGAATGACGGTGAAGCCCGCGAGCTGAGCGGCGACTGGAACATCCACCGTGCCGGCCGCTGGATCCTGGACCACGGCCCCAAGCGGGTAGTCATCAAGCAGGGCGAGCATGGAGCGCTTCTCATCGAGCCGAAGCGCACCTTCTACGTGCCCGCCTTTCCGCTGGAGACGGTATTCGATCCTACCGGGGCCGGCGACGCCTTCGCCGGCGGGTTCATGGCCTATCTGGCCCGTACCCGTACCATCACCGAGGACAATCTGCGGCGTGCCATGGTCTACGGAGCGGCGATGGGGTCGTATGCCGTGGAGCAGTTCGGAATCCGGGGCTTCGATCACATCACCCTGGCCGACGTCGAAACCCGGGTCCGCGCCTTTCAGGACCTGACTCACGTTCCTCTGGCGCAGCCACTCACGTGAAGAAGAGTGCCGGTGCGACTCGAGCCTATGCCGCAGCTGGCGTCGATCTCGATACCGCGGAGGCCGCCAAGGCGCGGATCGGGGAGCTGGTGGCCGGCACCCGCACCCCCCTGTCCACCGGTCACGTCGGGGCCTTCGGGGGCATGGTGCGCATCCCTGCCGGCATGCGGCAGCCCACGCTGGTTCTGAGCACCGATGGGGTTGGTACCAAGGTACTGGTGGCGTTACAGGCGCAACGTTTCGATACAGTGGGGGAGGACCTCGTCAACCACAGCGTGAACGACATCCTGGTGCACGGGGCAGCGCCGATTGCCTTCATGGATTACATCGCCGGCGCCGGGCTCGGGGTTGAGCAGATCGCGCAGATCGTGGAGGGAATCGCCCGCGGCTGCCGCAGCCATGTGATGGCGCTTGCTGGGGGCGAGACGGCGCAAATGCCCGGCCTGTACCAGCCAGGAACCTACGACCTGGCCGGGACTATCATCGGCGTCGTGGAGGAAGATCGCGCGCTCCACGGTGACGCAATCGCGCCCGGCGACGTGCTCCTGGGGTACGCCTCCACCGGACTTCATACCAACGGCTACACCCTGGCCCGGCGGATCGTGTTCCAGGAGATGGGGCTGGATCTGGGAGACCAGCTCGGTGACACCGGCCTGACGGTGGCTCAGGCGCTGCTGGCCGTCCATCGCAGTTACTACCGGAGCGTTGTCCCGGTGCTCGATCGGCTGCATGGTCTGGCCCATATCACGGGGGGCGGTATCGGGGGGAATCTGGTGCGGATATTGCCTCCGGAGACCCAAGCGATGGTGGACCCCGATAGCTGGGAGACCCCGCCGCTTTTCATGACGCTGCAGCAGGCCGGGCGGGTCTCCACCGGGGAAATGCGGGACGTCTTCAACCTGGGTGTGGGCCTGGTCGCCGTGCTGCCCCCGGATGCGGTTGCGGCCGCCCAGAGCGCTGCCACTGCCGACGGGGTCCCCACTTGGGTGATGGGCGAGATTCAGCGCGGCAGTCGGTCCGTGTGTTTCGCCCGTCCGTGACGGAGAATACGATGCGCGCTGCTCCTTTCCTCGCCGGTCTTTCCCTGGTCGCCATCACTTCGCCCATAATGGCCCAGACGCCCGAGTGCAGCGGGTACGTCGCCAGCGCCCAGCGCGTCTGCGCGGCAGCGGTGGATGGTACCCGCGCGTTTCATCCGGTTATCGGTGTGCTGGTGAGCGGAGGAAGTCCCACCATCGGCTCGGCTGCCACGCTTGGCGGTCTGGGCCATGCCTCGCTCACCCTGCGGGCCAACGCGGTAGAGGTGGTGCTTCCAGATCTGGCGTACAACGGAAGCAGCTCAGCGGTCCCGGCAGGCGACAAGCTGTTCGCGCCAGCCCCGCTGCTCGAAGGCGCCGTCGGGGTCTACCGGGGAGTGGGGAATGGGCTCATCGCCGTGGACCTGCTAGGCTCGCTGCAGCTGCTTCCGACCGACCAGATCGATAATCTCACGCTCGCGTCGGGCGCGCGAAAGATTGGTGGGATCGCCGTTGGGTTGGGATATGGTGCACGCGTCGGATTGGTACAGGAGCGCGGGCCCATTCCCGCGGTGTCGTTCAGCCTCATGCGACGCGACATTCCGGAGATCACTTATGGTGACGTCCCCGCCGGTGACCGGTATAGCTACGGCGCCGACCTCAAGGCGACCAACCTCCGGCTGGTCGCGAGCAAGCAGCTTCTGGCTTTCGACCTGGCGGCCGGCCTCGGCTGGGACAAGTACACCGGCGATGCCGTCATCCAGTTTCGCGACCCGATCACGGGGGTTCCGCAGCCCGAGGTTCCGGTGGAGCTGAGCAGCTCCCGAGTCCTCGGCTTTCTCAACGCGGGGATGAGCCTTTCAGTAGTGCGGCTCACTGGTGAAGTGGGCTATCAGGGCGGGAAGGACCAGAATCTGTCCACCGATTTCGAAGACTTTGATACTACCAAGGGGAAGTTCTTCGCCGGCCTCGGCCTGCGAGTGGGCTTCTAGCACCGGAGTGGACGAGCGGGAGGCAATGGCCCGCGCGCTCGACCTCGCCTGGCGGGGTTGGGGAAAGGTGCAGCAGGATCCCCTGGTGGGAGCGGTGGTGCTCCGAGACGGTGAGCTGATAGGCGAGGGGTGGCATCCGGAATACGGTGACCGGCACGCCGAAACGGTGGCATTAGCCGACGCCGGGGAGCGGGCTCGAGGGGCGACGCTGGTCGTCACCCTCGAGCCCTGCTCGCATCAAGGCAAACAGCCTCCGTGCACCGAGGCGATCATCAGTGCGGGCGTCGCCCGGGTCGTGGCCGCCATGCGTGATCCCAATCCGTTGGCGGCGGGTGGCTCCGAGCGACTCCGCCAGGCGGGAGTGGAAGTGGAGATCGGACCTCTGGCAGACGCCGCAGCGGTTCAGAACGCCATCTTCCTGCACGGTCTGCGCGATTCGACCCGCCCGTTCCTCGCCCTCAAGCTGGCCACCACGCTGGACGGCCGAATCGCGGATGGATTCGGCCGGTCCCGTTGGATCTCAGGCGAAGCGGCCCGCGATTACGTGCAGTGGCTTCGCGCCGGCTTCGATGCCATCGGGGTGGGTGGGCGCACCGCCCGGCTGGACGACCCCGCCCTCACGGTTCGCGGATCGGTTCGCCCGCGAACCGCACCGCGGCGGGTGGTCTTTGACCGGGTGGCTGATCTGGGCCCCCACCTCACCCTCGTGCGGACCGCCGGTGAGACCCCTACGGTAGCCGTCGTCTCTCCGGAGGCCGATCGAACCCGGGTCAAGCGCCTGGAAACCACTGGGGTTACGGTGCTCCAGGCAGGAAGTCTGACGGAGGCGCTCCGCTTGCTGAGAAAGCAGGGCGTCGCCTCGCTCCTGGTGGAAGGTGGCGGCCAGCTGGCCGGCGCCTTGCTCGCGGCCGGGCTGGTTGACCGCTATTACTGGATTCAGGCTCCCCTGTGGCTGGGCGAGGGCGGTGTCCCGGCCCTGGCCGGACTCCCGACCCGGGGCCTGGATCAGGCCGAGCGTTGGCGGGTCGTGGAGCGCAGATCACTCGGAGAGGACACTCTGCTCGTCCTGGATCGGGGCTGATGTTCACCGGAATCGTCACCGGGATCGGCACAGTGGGGGATGTCGCCGAGCGGGCCGGAGGGCTGGAGTTCACCATCCAGTCACCCTACCGCGGACTGGAGCCCGGCGAGAGCGTGGCCGTGGATGGAGCTTGTCTCACGGTCGAAGCGGCTACCGCCGACGGCTTCAGCGTGCACCTCATTCGCACGACGCTCGACCGAACCCGATTCGGGGAATATGCCGCTGGCCGGCGGGTCAACCTGGAGCGGGCACTACGGGTGGGCGACCGGCTGGGTGGGCACCTCGTCCAGGCTCACGTGGACGGGATAGGGCGGGTTGAGCGGATGACCCAACGGGAGGACGCCAGGTTGCTGGATCTCAGGGTTCCCGATCAGGTAGCCGAGCTTACCGTGCTGCTGGGGTCGGTCACGGTGGACGGGGTCAGCCTCACGGTCAACGCGAAACCGGCTCCGGATGTAATCCAGATCTCCCTCATCCCGTTTACTTTACAGCATACGACGCTGGGTGAGCGGGTGGTGGGCGATCGGGTGCATCTCGAGGCCGACGCCATCGCTAAGTATGTGGCAGCGCTACTGGAGGAACAGAAGCGTAAACGGTAAACGGTGAACGGGATCGCCTCCCGCCCGAGTTCCCGGTCACTGTTCACCGTTCACATTGTTCAGGGGTTTATGACCACTTTCGGGACCATCGAGCAGGCGATCGACGATCTGCGCAACGGCAAGATCGTGATCGTGGCTGACGACGAGGATCGTGAGAACGAGGGCGATCTCGTCTGCGCCGCGGAGCTGGCTACGCCCGAAATGATCAACTTCATGACCCTGCATGGCCGGGGCCTGATCTGCCTGGCTCTCACCGGCGAGCGTTGCGACCAGCTCGGGCTGCCCCAGATGACCGAGCGCAACACCGAGGAGCTGTCCACCGCCTTTACCGTCAGCATCGATGCCCAGCGCCGGTTCGGCGTGACCACCGGCATCTCGGCCACCGATCGGGCCACCACGATCCACGTCGCCATCAATCCCGCCACCGTTCCGTCCGATCTTCGCCGGCCAGGGCACATCTTTCCACTTCGTGCCCGGCGCGGCGGCGTGCTTCAGCGTGTGGGGCAGACCGAGGCCAGTGTCGACCTCGCCCGGCTGGCAGGACTCGTCCCTGCCGGGGTCGTCTGTGAGATCCTCAATGCCGATGGCTCCATGGCGCGCCGGCCGGAGCTCCAGGAGATCGCGGAGCAGCATGGTCTCACGTTCGTCACCGTGTCTCAGCTGGTGGCCTACCGGCTGCGGACCGAGCAGCTGGTTCACCGGGTGGCCGAGGCACGGATCCCGACCAGTTTCGGCGAGTTCACGATCATCGGCTACCACAATGATGTGGATTCCGCCGAGCACGTCGCGCTGGTCCATGGCGACATCAGCGGGCAGCCCAACATCCTGGTTCGCATGCACTCGAAATGTCTGACGGGCGACGTATTCGGCTCGCAGCGCTGCGACTGCGGCTTTCAGCTGCATCGAGCCATGGAGCTCATCGCGAAAGAAGGAAAGGGGGCCGTCGTCTACCTCGATCAGGAGGGGCGGGGCATCGGGCTGCTCAACAAGCTTCGGGCCTACTCACTTCAGGACAGCGGTGCCGATACGGTCCAGGCCAATGAGCGCCTCGGGTTTGCACCTGATCTCCGAAACTACGGGATCGGGGCCCAGATCCTCCGAGACCTGGGGCTCTCGTCCATTCGCATCATGACCAACAACCCACGGAAGCTGGTCGGGCTGGACGGCTACGGCCTGGAGATCGTAGAGCGCGTCCCTCTTCTCGCCGACCCCAGTCTCGAGAACCGATCCTACCTTCAGGTCAAGCGCGACAAGCTCGGCCATCTCTTTACCCACTGATCCCGTGCCCGACTTCTCCGGCCGCCTCCGCGCCTCCGGGCGAGTGGCGATCCTGGTGAGCCGCTATAACGAGTTGATCACCACCAAGCTGCTCGAGGGGGCCCTCGCCTGTTGTCAGGAAGCGGGGCTTTCGCGCGAGGAGGTTGACGTCGTGTGGCTGCCTGGCGCGTTCGAGCTGCCGGTGGCGGCGGCGGCGGCCGCGGAAACCGGACGCTATTCCTGCGTGGTGGCGCTCGGAGCGGTTATCCGGGGAGAGACCCCTCATTTCGATTACGTGGCGGGGGAGACCAGCCGGGGCTTGGGCGCGGTGGCCGTTCGCCACGGACTGCCGGTCGGCTTCGGCCTGCTGACGGTGGACACGCTCCAGCAGGCGGCGGACCGAGCCGGCGGGAGTGCGGGCAACAAGGGTCACGAAGCCGCCGCTGCGGCACTTCGGGCGGCAGACGCGCTGGCCCAGCTGCGGGCACATCATGCTCAGAGTTGAGACCAAAAGCCGGGCCCGCGCGCTCCAGATCCTCTACGCCTGGGAGCTTCAGGGCGGGAGCAAGCCCCTTCCGGTGGTGGTGCATGGGGTGGCCCGCCTCACCGGGCCGGGGCCACGAGTCCTGGATCGGGCGGAGCAGCTGGCCGCCGGCGTGGTCGAGGAGGTTGATGCCCTGGATGCCGAAGTGGCCCAGGCAGCGGAGAATTGGAGAATGAGCCGCATAGCGGTGGTCGAGCGGAACATTCTGCGGTTGGGTATCCACGAGCTTCGCCGGAGGGAGGTACCCCCGAAGGTGGCCATCGACGAGGCGGTGCAATTGGCCCATTGGTTTGGGGGGGCCCGCGCCCCGGGTTTCGTCAACGGTATTCTCGATGGTGTTGCTCACTCACTCGGGCGACTGTAAAACCTGCCCTTGCTTTCGTCATCGTGAACATCCTTCTGGTCAACTGGCAGGACCGCGCCAACCCGCACGCAGGCGGTGCCGAAATTCATCTATTCGAGATCTTCGGCCGGTTGGCGGCGGTGGGCCACCGGGTGCGATTGATCAGCTCGGGCTGGGCGGGCGCGCCCCCGACGGGCCGGATGGAGGGTATCGACATTCAGCGGGTGGGGGGTCGCGACAGCTTCGCATTACTGGGACGCCGGGCAGTACGGCGGGCCATCGCCGCCGAGCGGCCCGACATCCTGGTCGAGGACATCAACAAGCTCCCTCTCTTTCTACCCTTCGGCAGCCGGCTGCCGTTCTGTGCCATCGTGCCGCACCTGTTCGGCGGGACTGCGTTCGCCGAGGCTTCCTGGCCGGTTGCCGCGATCGTCTGGGCGTCCGAGCGTCCACTCCCCTGGGCTTACCGCCGTGCTGGGTTCCATGCGATCAGCGAGAGTACGCGGGACGATCTGGTGGCGCGCGGCGTTCCCGCGGAGCGGATTCGAGTCATTCATCCCGGAGTGGACAGCACGCATTTCAGGCCGGGCCCTCCAGGGCGCCGCTCGGCCACGCCCAGCTTCTTGTATGTTGGACGGTTGAAGCGTTATAAAGGGATAGGCTTCGCCATCCGAGCCCTGGCGCTCGCTCGACGCCAGCGTCCCGATCTTCGCCTGGAGATCGCCGGAACCGGCGATTACCGGGCCGAGCTTGAGCGGTTGGCCGCCAGCCTCGGGCTCGACCGGTCGGTCGTCTTCAATGGATTCGTAAGCGAGGAACGCAAGATCGACCTGATGCGGGGGGCGTGGGCCAATATCTTTCCTTCCCCCAAGGAAGGGTGGGGGATCACGGTCATCGAAGCAGCGGCATGCGGAACGCCGTCTCTGGCATCAGACAGCCCGGGACTGCGCGACTCGGTCTGTCACGGCGAGACCGGCTTTCTGGTTCCCCATGGCGATATCGACGCCTTGGCCGCCCGTATGCTGGAATTGGCCGACTCGCCAGCCTTGACGGCGCGCCTGGGAGATCGTGCCCGGCGCTTTGCCGAAGGCTTGACCTGGGAGCGCACCGCGCGCCAAACCGAGGATCACCTGAAAGAAATCATAGTGAGCTCGGCCGCCAGCTGAGCCCGGAGGAGCTTTCATGCGTACCACTATCACCGCCCGCCACTGCGAAGTGTCCGAGCCGCTCAGGGAACGCGCGATCACGGTCATGGAGCGGTTGGGCAGCCTGGCCTCACGTCCCATCGAGATGACGGTCGTCTTCGATGCCGATGGCCTGGAGCAGACCGTTGAGCTTCGGTTGCACGTGGCCCGGGGCGAGATCCTGGTGGCCACGGGAGAGGGCCCCGACCACCGGAGCGCCCTCGATCGCGCCGAGGAGAAGCTGCGCCGCCAGGTGGAACGAGTATCCGCCCGCCGGCGGTCCCGGCCTACCCAGCCCAACAACCCGCTCTGATGCTGCGGCTCGGCGACTTTCTCACCCGGCGCGGAGATCCGCTCCAGCTCGAGGCACTCACCGGCGACTTGGGGCTCGACCGACAGATCCCGGACGCCGAGGTGGCCAGCCCGGGTCTGGCGCTCGCGGGCTATACCGGCCGCTTCGCGGCCCACCGGCTGCACGTCCTCGGCGAGACCGAGATCACCTACCTCAACTCCTTGCCAGCGGACCAGCGGCAGCAGTCGCTCGCCACGTTCTTCAGCTTCGACCTGCCTTGCATCTTCGTTACCAAGGGCCAGGAGGTACCGGCAGAAATACTCGAGTTCGCCCGGGGCAAGGGGGTTCCGGTGCTGCGGAGCCGCCTCAAGACCGCCGAGTTTTATCGCCGGATCAAGCCCATCGTCGAGGAGGCCTTCGCCCCCCGCTCCACCTTGCACGGCTCCCTGGCCGACGTCTACGGCGTCGGGTTGCTGTTCGTAGGCCGTTCCGGAATCGGGAAGAGTGAATGCGTCCTCGACCTGGTCGAACGAGGGCACCGGCTGGTGGCCGACGACGTGGTTCAGGTTACTCGCCGTGGCCATGACGTACTCATCGGCCGCGGCCATGAGCTCGCCGCGCATCACATGGAGATTCGGGGCATCGGGCTGATCGATATTCCCGCTCTGTTCGGGGTCCGCGCGGTGAGGCAGCAAAAACGGATCGAGGTGGTGGTTCAGCTCGAGGACTGGGAGACCGCCAAGGACAGCGACCGCAGCGGCCTCTCCCGGGAAGAGACCACGATTCTCGAGGTGGCGGTACCACGCGTGGTCGTGCCACTCAACCCCGGAAAAAACATTACGGTCATCTCTGAGGTGGTTGCGATGATGCATCTGCTCCGCTACTCAGGCGTGGATGTGGCGGCCGCGTTCAACGCGCGCCTCATCAAGCGGATGAAGGAGCAGCGTGGGGTCAAGGAGTACCTCCAAGAGGACTATGAGTGAGGAGTTGCGTGGTGTGGTAGTCTGTCACGGCGCCTTGGCCGGCGCCCTGGTCCAGGCAGCCGAGCAGATCAGCGGGTTGGGTGGTGCGCTGGTGGCGGTCTCCAACACCGGCTGCGACCGTGACACACTGGAGGAGCGGGTTCTCGCCGCCGTGGACGGCCGCCCCGCGGTGGTGTTTGTGGATCTGGCAAGCGGCTCCTGCCTCTTCGCCGTCCTCAAGCGGCTTCGGAGCGAGCAGTTGGTAAAGGTCGTCACCGGAGTCAATCTGGCGATGCTGGTGGACTTCGTTTTCCATCGCTCGCTCTCACCCGTGGAGGCCGCCACCCGGGCGGCAGCCGCCGGGGAGCAGTCCATCAGGATTCCCTGATGTCCATCGTTCTTTGCCGTATCGATGACCGTCTCATCCACGGGCAGGTTGTGATTGGCTGGGGGCGCGCCATGGGGATCGACCTCATCGTCCTGGTAGACGATCAGGTCGCGGCCAGTGCCTGGGAGCAGGAGCTCTACCGGATGGCGGTCTCGCCTGAGATCGAGGTGCGGTTTGTCACCGTGGCCGACGCAGCCCGGCAGATGACCGACTGGCAGACCAACGGGAAGCGCGGCCTGGTGTTGACCGGCGATCTGGAGACCATGGCGGCGCTGCGCATGTCCAGCCCCGAGGTGGTGCAACGCATCAATCTGGGGGGCATTCACCACCGGGCCGGCCGTCGGGAGCGGCTGCCGTTCATCTATCTGACCGACCAGGAGCTGCGTACGCTTCAGGAGCTCGAGGCCGGTGGCGCTGTGATCACGGCGCAGGATCTCCCCACCACCGCGCCGGTTGCCCTGAGGGCCCTGGGATGAGCGAGTTCTCGGCTCAGGTGGTGATTCCGCTCCTGGTCTGGGGCATGCTGGTCGGCCTCGATCTGGTGAGCGTTCCCCAGGCGATGATTTCGCGTCCTCTGGTGGCCGGGAGTGTGGCCGGCTGGCTGGTTGGTGATGTGGAGGCCGGCCTCAGGATTGGAGTGCTCTTCGAGCTCTTCGCACTGGACGTGCTGCCCGTCGGGGCGGTGCGGTACCCCGATTATGGACCGGCGACCGTGGCGGCAGTGGTGCTCGGGGTCGGATCTCCCTGGGAGTTGAGCCTCGGCCTCAGCGTCGCGCTGGGCCTGGTGCTCGCCGTACTCGGGGGCTGGAGTCTGCAGGTCGTTCGCCGGTGGAATGCCCGGGCCATTCAGCGGCGCGCGGCAGCGCTGGCCGCAGGCGAGAGCAGCGCCATCCGCCGGCTTCAGTACGGCGGGCTGCTGCGCGACGGTGCACGGGGATTCATCCTCACGCTGCTGGGCATCGTGCTGGCATCGGCTATCAAGGAGTCGGTGATCCTCGACCGGCAAACCGCGGTCGCGCTTACCCTGGTGGCAATCGGGTCGGCCCTGGCGGCCGCGGTCAACGGCGCCTTTCGCAGCTCCGGCCGCAGCGCCCGGCTCAAATGGCTCCTGGCCGGCGCGGGCGCGGGCGTTTTGCTCGCGGTGCTGGCATGACCGGCCGGCTGCGGGCCATGCTGCGGCTCTTTGCCGTGCAGGGAACCTGGAACTATGAACGGATGCTTGGGGTAGGGATGGGCTACGCCGCAGAGCCGCTGCTGGAGGATCTGAAGGCGATTGACCCGGTGCGCCACGGGGAAGCGGTGGTTCGGTCGGCGGAGTTCTTCAACTGCAATCCCAACCTGGCCGGGCTGGCGCTGGGGGCCACCGCTCGCGCGGAGTATGAGGCGCTCCCCGGCGCGCAGATCGTGCGGCTTCGCACGGCACTCTGCAGTCCGCTCGGCGCCATGGGAGACGAGCTCTTCTGGGCCGGGCTGGTGCCTGCGTTGGTGGGGGCCGCTTTGGTGGGTGTGGTGCTCGGCGCGGGATGGTGGGCGATCGCAGGCTTCATTCTCATCTACAACGGGATTCGGCTGTGGACCAGTTATTGGTCGCTTTGGACCGGGATGGAGTCGGGGATGCGCGTCGGGGCCGCGATCGGAACCTCCTGGCTTCCGCGTGCCATCGAGCGGGTTGGCCCGCCAGCCGCGTTCGCACTTGGCGCCTCCATTCCAGTGGTGGCCGCATGGTACCTCAAGCCATTCGGTTTCTCGGCCGTTATCGGGGCGGCTGGAGTGGTCATGGCAGGCATCGCCCTTACCCGGTGGTTCGCACCCTTCCTGACCACGATCCGCTTCGCGCTGGCGGCCATGATCTTCCTCCTGGTTCTACGGAAGGTGGGCGTGTGATCGAGCGCGAAGCCACGATCGTGAACCTGGAGGGCCTCCATGCCCGTCCCGCTGCACGGATCGTGCGCCTGGCCAGCTCGTTCGACTCCGAGATTGAGATCTACAAAGATGGGGTGGGGGTGAATGGCAAGAGTATCATGGGTGTGATGATGTTGGCGGCCGAGTGCGGCAGCTCGATCACCATCCGGGCCAACGGGCCGGATGCGGAAAAGGCGGCTGAGGCGCTCGCCGCCCTGGTAGCCGACGGGTTCGGGGAGGAGTGAGCATGCCACGGCTGTTTCGCGGAATCGGGGTATCGCCCGGCGTGGCCTGCGGCCCGGCATTGGTCATCCGCTGGGATTTCCCCGAAGTGCCCGATCGAACCGTCCGGGCCGATCAGGTCGAGAATGAGGTGCGCCGGCTGCGCGAGGCAGTCGAGTACGTGGTCTCTCACCTGCGCGAGTTGGGCGAGCGGGTTCTGCAACGGGCCGGGCCAGAAGAGTCGCGGATTTTCGACGCCCAGATGCTGATGGCGCAGGACAAGGAGTTCCTCGCCTCGGTTGAAACGCTGATCCGCAATAATCAGCTGAGCGCGGAGACCGCCTACGAGTTCAAGGCGTTGGAGCTTCGCGCCCTCTGGTCCGGTGCCGCCAGACTGCGTGAGCGGCTGGCCGACCTGCATGCCATCCAGATGCGCATGATCCACCGCCTCATGGGCGGCACCGAGAGTGAACTTTGGTCGATCCCCGGCGACGAGCAGGTGATCGTAGTGGCCCATGAGCTGTCCCCCGGCCTGACGGTCCAGCTCGATCGTGAGCATGTGGTCGGGCTGGTCAGTGAGGAGGGGACCCGCACCTCGCATGCGGCGATTCTGGCGCACTCACTCGGCATTCCGGCGGTGATGGGTGCCGCCGGCGTGCTCGCCGGAATCCCCAACGGCACGATGCTCCTTCTCGATGGCCAGAGCGGCACCATCGTACTCGACCCCAACCGGGACGAGCTGGATGAGGCCAAGCTCCAGGTCAGCCGCCGCCACAAGCTGGAGCTCCAGCTCGAGGCGGTGGTCGGCGAGCCGGCCGTCACTCCCTCGGGGCGGGCCATCCTCCTGATGGGGAACGTGGACCTCCCCGAGGAAATCGAGGCCGCCAACCGTCACGGCGCCCAGGGTGTGGGACTGCTGCGCACCGAGTTCCTGCTCACCGGAAGGGCCAGCCTGCCGACCGAGGACGAGCAGACCGACTATTTCCGGCGGGTGGGGCGCGCGTTTCCCAACCAGACGGTTGTGATCCGGTCGTTTGACCTGGGCGGCGACAAGTTCCCCGCGGCCTTCAAGGCTCCGGTAGAAGCCAATCCGTTCCTCGGCTGGCGCTCGATTCGGGTCTGCCTCGACCAACCCGAGGTATTCCGCCCCCAGATCCGCGCGGTGCTCCGGGCGGCCGCCAGTTACGATATTCAGTTGATGCTCCCGCTGGTGACCACGGTTCAGGAGGTGCGGGACACCCTCGAGATCGTGGCGGAGGAGGCTGCGGCACTCAAGAAGGCGGGGACAAAGAGTGCGGAGTCGGTTCCGGTCGGGGTAATGATCGAGACACCGGCGGCCGTCCTCATGGCGGATCGCCTGGCCGAGGTGAGCGCGTTCTTCAGTGTGGGGACCAATGACCTGACCCAGTACACCATGGCGGTGGATCGGGGAAACGCCCGGCTGGCCAACCGCTTCAATCCCCACGACCCCTCCATCGTGCGCCAGCTCCACCGCGTCCTGGAGGTCGGCAAGGCGGCCGGGTTGCCGGTAAGCGTCTGCGGTGAGATGGCGTCGGAGCCGTTGAGCGCGGTACTCCTGCTCGGGCTCGGCTACGACCGCCTCAGCGTGTCGCCGCCGGCGCTACCCCTGGTCAAGTGGGTCATCCGGAGTATTCCGGAGGAGACGGCAAAGCGGGTAGCCGACGCGGCCCTGGCGGCGGCGGGGGCGGCCGAGGTTTCCGCCGCGCTGCGGGAAGCAGTCGCGGGTTACATCGATGTTCGTCTCCTCGACCCCCAGTCGGCGTTGCCTGGCCGTGGTCGGGTGGCTACCTTGCCCCCCGGCAAGAGCAGCCGGTGACAAAAGCGGGGCGGCGTGGCAGTCGGGCAGGGGTCTGGTCCACCGGAGGCGTTCCGGAACACCAGCGACCAGCCCCGCTGTCCTGCTGCCCCTCGTCCCAATAAGAGAGAGAGACAACCTTCACATGGCAGCGTCCAGGCGTCACGTCTTTACTTCCGAGTCGGTCACCGAAGGCCACCCTGACAAGGTGGCCGATCAGATCTCCGACGCGGTACTCGATGCGATCCTCGCACGTGATCCCGCCGCCCGGGTGGCCTGTGAGACCCTGGTGACGACCGGGATGGCTGTGGTCGCCGGAGAGATCACCACCAACACCTACGTCCACATCCCCGACCTGGTGCGCGAGACCGTCGAGTCGATCGGCTACACCGACTCCTCCTATGGCTTCGATGCCCGCACCTGCGCCGTGCTCACCACCATCGACCGCCAGTCTCCCGACATCGCGATGGGTGTCGATGCCAAGAGCGAGAAGGAGCAGGGTGCCGGGGACCAGGGCATGATGTTCGGCTACGCTACCAACGAGACCAAGGAGCGGATGCCGCTGCCCATCGTTCTGGCGCACCGGATCGCCGAGCGGCTCGCCGCGGTGCGGAAAGGGCTCAACGGATACTCCGCCATCGACTGGCTTCGTCCCGACGGTAAGTCTCAGGTCTCGGTCGAATATGAGGACGACCGCCCCGTCGGGGTGAGAACGGTGGTCGTGTCCACTCAGCACGCGGAGCGCAACGGGTCCCGGCAGCTGGCCTACGGAACGATTCGCCAGACCGTTATCGATGAGGTTATCCGCCCGGTGCTGGATGAGGCCGGGATCGATCACCGACGGACCAAGTTCCTCATCAACCCCACTGGGCGGTTCGTGATCGGCGGCCCCCACGGCGACGCGGGACTCACCGGCCGGAAAATCATCGTCGACACCTACGGTGGAATGGCCCGCCACGGGGGTGGCGCCTTCAGCGGCAAAGACCCCTCGAAGGTGGATCGCTCGGCGGCCTATGCCGCCAGGTGGGTGGCCAGGAACATCGTGGAGGCCAAGCTGGCCCGGCGTTGCGAGGTGCAGGTGGCCTACGCCATCGGTGTCGCCCACCCGGTCTCGGTGATGGTGCAGACCTTCGGCACCGGTGTGCTCCCCGACACGGAACTGGAGAGGATGGTCGGTGAAGTATTCGATCTCCGGCCCAAGGGCATCATTGACGCACTGAAGCTGAAGCGGCCAATTTACAGACCGACGGCCAGTTACGGTCATTTCGGTCGCAAAGCCAAGAGTGGCCAATACGATGGCAAGAAGGTCGACTTTTTCACCTGGGAGCAGTCCGACCGCGTGAAAGCGCTGCTGTCGGCTGCCCGTTGAGGAGTGCAATGACCGTCCAGACCGCTACGGCAAAATACGACATCAAAGACCTGGCCCTCGCTGATGAGGGTAAACGTCGGACTGAGTGGTCCGAGCGGTCCATGCCGGTCCTCCGGCAGATCCGGGCCCGCTTTGCCAAGGAGCAACCGCTGAAGGGCGTGAAGCTTTCGGCCTGCCTCCACGTCACCACTGAAACCGCCAACCTGATGATCACCCTGCGGGCGGCCGGCGCCGAGATTGCCCTCTGTGCCTCGAATCCGCTCTCCACCCAGGACGATGTGGCCGCCCATCTGGCGCGCGATCATGGGGTGCACGTCTACGCCATCAAGGGCGAGGATCATCAGACCTACTACACCCACATTGCCCAGGCGCTCGCCTTCGGCCCGCAGATGACCCAGGATGACGGGGCCGATCTGGTCGGTGCGCTGCATATGATTGCGCTCAACCGGCTGGACGACCTCGCTCCGCCGATCCGGACCTGGGTCGAAGGGCTCTCGCAGGCCGAGCGTAAGGCCCTGGTGGCGGCGGTCAGGGGCTCGACCGAGGAAACCACCACCGGCGTCATCCGGCTCAAAGCGATGGCAAAGGAAGGGATCCTCCAGTTCCCCATCATCGCGGTGAATGATTCGAACACCAAACACATGTTCGACAACCGGTATGGTACTGGCCAGTCCACCCTCGATGGAGTCATCCGTGCCACGAACCTGCTGCTGGCCGGTAGCACCGTCGTCGTCGCTGGCTACGGCTGGTGCGGACGCGGCGTAGCCAGCCGGGCCCGGGGCGCCGGCGCCCACGTGGTCGTCACCGAGATCGACCCACTCCCCGCGCTCGAGGCGAGGATGGACGGCTTCGAGGTCATGCCCATGGCCGATGCGGCCCCGCTGGGCGATCTGTTCGTCACCCTGACCGGCAACATCCATGTGATCCGGCCGGAGCATTTCTCGGCCATGAAGGACGGTGCCATCGTCTGTAATTCGGGGCACTTCAACGTCGAGCTCGATCTCGAGGGCCTGGCCAAGATCGCCTCGGCCCGGCGCTTGGTGCGCGAGATGGTCGAGGAGTTCACCGTGAAGGGCCGCCGTATCATGGTGCTGGGCGAGGGGCGGTTGATCAATCTGGCCGCCGCCGAAGGGCATCCGGCCAGCGTGATGGACATGTCGTTCGCCAACCAGGCCCTCGCGGCGGAAGTGCTGGCCAAGGAGGCGGGCAAGATGACCAAATCGGTCCATCGCCTCCCGCCCGCGGTTGACCAGGAGATCGCCCGGCTCAAACTGCAGGCCATGGGCATTGCGATAGATGCCCTCACCGCCGAGCAGGTCCAGTACCTCGCGAGTTGGGATGCAGGGACATAAGCGGATGAACCGATGATCGAAGTCACGGTCGCGCATCTCGGCCTCGATCGAACCACGAACACGCCGGTCGTTATCCTGCGGGAGAAGGAGGGGAGCCGTGTCCTCCCGATCTGGATCGGTCCGGCGGAGGCCAGCGCGATCGCGATGGAGTTGCAAGGGATGAAGGCTCAGCGTCCCCTTACCCACGACCTGCTCAAGCAAATCCTCGTGGGGCTCGGGGGCGATCTTCGCCGAGTCGTCATCAGCTCGGTCAAGGAGAACACCTACTTTGCCGAGCTCCTCATCCGGCGCGAAGATCACGTCTTTCAGGTGGACGCGCGGCCATCGGACAGCATCGCCCTGGCACTCCGGATGCGGGCGCCGATCTTCACCAGCGACCAGCTGCTCGACCAGAGCGGCGTCGAGACCGACGAACCCTCTCCCAATCCATCGCTCGAGGCAGATAAGCTGAAGGACTATCTCGAGAAGATGGACCCCCAGGATTTCGGGAAGTTCAATCCGTAGCAGAAGCGCGGAGATGACGGAAAGGTGCCAGCCTCCCGCGTCCCTTCAGCGTCGGATTGTGTCCGTCCTCTCCGCCTTCTCCGTCCTCTCCGCCTTCTCCGCCCCCCTCGCGGCCCAGACCATCAACGCCGCAGGCGCGGTGCTGAAGTCCGACTCCACTCCAGTTCCCGGGAGTCGGGTGGTGTTGCACCGGGTGGGCCGGACGTTGCAAGGGCCGCTGGATTCCACCCGAAGCGACCGGCGTGGCCGTTTCCGCTTCGTCTTCCGGCCCGACACGTCGGCGCTCTACCTGCTCAGCGTCCGGCATGCGGGCATCGAGTACTTCTCATCGCCGGTGCACACCAATCCGAGTCGGCCCGACACCACGATTCGGGTGATCGTATATGACACTTCCAGCACGGCACCGGTTTCGCTGGAAGCGCGGCATCTGGTGCTGACCCGGCCCGGTGAGGATGGCTCCCGCAGCGTACTCGACCTGATCGTGCTGCTCAACAGTGGACCGCGAACGCGGGTCGCGCCAGACAGTGCCGGCGCATCGTGGGGTGGGCTCCTGCCCTCGGGGACGATCGGCCTCGAGCTGGGAGAGAGCGATGTCTCGCCCGACGCGGTAACCCGGCGAGGGGACTCGCTTCTCGTGGCGGCACCGCTGGCACCAGGGGAGAAGCAGGTCACCGTTCAGTATGTCGTTCCGGCGGGACGCAAGGACCTCGAGCTTCGGTTTACCCAGCCGGTCTCCGGGATCAACGTCCTGGCCGAGGAGATGGGGGTCGTCGTGAGCGGTGGCAGCATGACCCTCGCGGACAGCCAGGTGCTCCAGGGCCGCTCGTTCCGCCGCTGGACCGGCGCGCTGCCGGCAGGCGCTACGCTGCGGGTAGCGCTACCCGGCCGGGCCGGGGTTCCTGAGTGGTTGCTGCCTTCGCTCGTGGCGGCCATCGTCCTGGTACTCGGCGGCGCCGGATGGTATTTGCTCGTGGGCCAGACTGGATCACACCCGGCCACGCCGGCGCTGTTGCTCGATGCGATTGCCGCGCTGGACGCTCGCTATCTCGGGCGGGAGGCGGAAACCCCGGCCGAGGAGTGGAGCGCTTATCAGGCCGAGCGCCGCAGACTCAAGGTCCAGCTCGAGGCGGCCCTTGCGGCCGGCGCGACAGGCCAATAGACTAGCCGCTGCAGAACAATTGAAGACCACACGAACGGGGATACTCGGAAGCCGGTGCAAGTCCGGCGCGGCCCCGCCACTGTAACGGGTGCCTGGCCCTCGCGGCCAGGCTCTCCACTCACAACGCCACTGGGAAACCGGGAAGGCGAGTGGAGTCCCGAAGCCAGGAGACCTCGCCGTTCGTGCCACCATGAAGCCCTCGGGGGAGGGTTGGTGGCGTGCCCGGCAGCCGCCTTCGGCTCTCGCTCATCGCCCATCCTCCGAGCTCAGGAAGATGGGCGTATGATTTTCTGGCTGGTCATCGCGCTCCTCGCAGGGGTTGCGTGCCGCAACGCTCCGGCAAACAATGCGCGCATCCACCTGGTTGATGATGCTGGCGACACGGTCAGGCTGGCCGCTCCCGCTCGCCGGGTGGTCTCACTCATTCCGGCCACCACCGAGCTGCTGTTTGCCATCGGGGCCGATTCTGCCGTCGTGGGACGGACCAGCTACTGCGACTATCCCGCCAAGGCCAAAGCCGTTCCCGATCTGGGCGACGGCATCAAGCCCAACATCGAAGTCGTCATCGCGAGCCGCCCTGACCTGGTGGTGCTCTACAACTCCGGTCAGAACGCCGGCGTGGCTGCCCGGCTTCGCGAGCTCGGCATTGCAGCGCTCCGGGTGAACACCGACGCCTTGAGCAGCGTCCCCCGGGTGGCACGGATACTCGGCAAGCTCACCGGGCGTGAAAAAGCTGCCGACTCACTCGCTGCTGTCTTCGACACCGCCCTGGCCTCTGCAACCCAGCCCCGGGTCGGTCGCAGACCAAAAGTTCTGCTGTTCGTGTGGGAACAGCCGCCCATGACCGTTGGCCGGGGAAGCTTCCTGAGCGAGCTGGTGGAGCGCGCGGGTGGCGAAAACCTCTTCGCCGATGTGACCTCCTCCTCCGGTGTCGTGAGCATCGAGGCTGTGGCGGCGCGAGACCCGGACCTGATCTTTACCACGGTGGAGGGGCCATCCGCCTTCGCCACCCGGCCCGAGTGGCAAGTCGTGCCCGCCGTGCGAAGACACCGTTTCCTCCACCTGAGCGGCTCCGAGTTCACCCGGCCGAGTCCACGGTCGCCGCAGGCAATTCGTCAGCTCGCTGCCAAGCTGATGGAGGTCAGGCCGTGAGGGCCTCACGGCTCTGGGCTCTGGCGCTCATCGTTATCGTCTGCCTGTTGATCGGCCTGAGTGCAGGAGCGGTTCCGCTCCCGCCCAGCGCGGTCTGGGCCGGGTTGTGGCACGCGGACGCGGAAGCCGCCGCCATCGTGCGTGACCTGCGTGCTCCCCGCGTGGTGCTCGCGTTTCTGGTTGGTGGCAGCCTCGGAATCTGTGGTGCTGCCCTTCAGGCCATGATCCGAAACCCGTTGGCCGAGCCGTACCTTCTTGGTCTCTCGAGTGGGGCCGGGCTCGGCGCCGTGATCGCGATTGCTACTCGGGCGGGCGGCGCCTGGGCGGTACCGATTGCCGCCTTCATCGGCGCCCTCTCTGCCGTGGCACTGGTGTACCGGCTCAGCCTGGTTTCCGGCCGGCGTCTCGATCCCCATGTGCTGCTTCTCTCCGGGGTGGTCGTGGGCGCCTTCGCCGGCGCGCTGATGAGCGCGGTCATGGTGCTCTCCGATGCGCCCGGCGTCCGCAATGCTTTCCTCTGGCTGCTGGGCGGCTTCGGCGGCGCATCCTGGCGTGCCCTCGCCGTTTTCACGGTCTATGCATCCATTCCTGTCGCACTGATCCTGTTTCATGCCCGCTCGCTCGATCTGATCGCTCTGGGTGATGAGCCAGCCCACCATCTGGGGGCAGAGGTGGATCGGCTGCGACGGGTGGTCTATCTCTCGACCGCGCTGCTGACCGCGGCGAGCGTGGCGACCTGTGGCATCATCGGTTTCGTCGGCCTGGTCGTGCCCCATGCCGTGCGCACCCTCTTCCGTCCCCTGCATCGTACCCTGCTCCCGATTGTCTTCCTCGTAGGCGGCTGCTTTCTGGTGCTCGCCGATGTGGTGTCCCGCACCGTCGTGCGCCCGCTCGAGCTGCCCGTGGGGGTCATCACCGCCCTCATCGGGGTCCCGCTCTTCGCCCTGCTGCTCCGGCGGACCCTGACATGATCCTCGAAGCCAGGGCGATCACAGTGCGCTACCGCCGGGACGCTCCCGTTGCACTCGACCGGGTCGACTGCCAGGTGTCGGGCTCGGAGCTGGTGGCGGTGGTGGGGCCAAACGGCAGTGGAAAGACGACCCTCGTTCGCGCCCTCCTGGGCCTGCTGCCGCTGGAGCAGGGAACGGTGGCCGTCGATGGCCGGGAGGTGAAGACCTGGCCTCGCGGGGCCCTCGCCCAGAGTCGTTGGGGTCGTGGGCCAGCAGGAAGAGGCGGTCTTCCGGCTCAGCGTCGCCGAAACCGTCATGCTGGGCCGCTACGCCCGGCTCGGCCCGCTGGCGGCGCCCCGGGCCGAAGACCGCAATGCGGTGCGGGCGGCGCTTGAGCGCTGCGACATTGTCGGACTGGCGCAGCGCTCGGTGGACTCTCTGTCCGGGGGCGAGTGGAAGCGGGTGCGCATCGCGCGGGCGCTGGCGCAGGAGCCCCGCGCCCTGGTGCTCGACGAGCCGACCGCCTCGCTCGACGTGCGCCATGAGATGGAGTTATTCGAGCTGATTCGCCAACTGGTCAATGGCGGACTCGCTGGCCTGGTCATCACCCACCACCTCAATCTGGCTGCGCGTTTTGCGGATCGGATCGTCCTCCTGGATCGCGGTGTGGTCGTCGCCGAGGGTACGCCGGCGGAGGTCATGAACCGGGACACCCTCTCCCGGGTCTTCGAATGGCCGGTCGCGGTAACCACCTGGTCCGATGGCTCTCCCCAGGTAGTGCCCCTCCGGGTCGGCGAACAATGACAATCAATGTTGGGAGACAATTCATGGGAACATCCCTGTTCCGGCCATTAGGGCTCGCTACCATCATGATCTTTACCGCCTTCCTGTCGGTGTACGGACAGGAAACGCAGGATACGACCCGGCTGGAGGAGCTGGTGGTGACGCCTACCCGGCTGCCGACGCCCGCCGACGAGGTAGTGGCCTCGGTCACGGTGATTGCCGGTGACGACCTTCGCGCTCGCGGTGTGCGCTTCGTGCAGGACGCGTTGCGCGAAGTCCCGGGTGCCGCGGTGGTGCAGGGAGGGTCCTTCGGCGGGGTCAGCTCGGTGTTCCTGCGCGGCGGTGAGAGCGACTACGTCAAGGTTCTCATCGATGGGGTGCCCGCAAATCAATCCGGTGGAGCGTTTAATTGGGCCAACTTGACCACCGACAACGTGGACCGAATCGAGATCCTGCGAGGGCCCGGAAGCGTGATTTACGGCTCCGATGCGGTGAGTGGGGTCGTACAGGTCTTCACCCGGCGAGGCGAACCCGGCTTCTCGGTCGAAGGCGGAGCGGAGGGGGGCACCTTTGGGACCTTGAACGGGCGCGGCGCGGTCCTCGGCGGAACGCCTCGTCTCACCTACTCGGCGGACGCGAGTCGGTTCGCCACCGACGGCACCTATCCGTTCAACAACGATTATGGCAACACGGCGCTCAGTGGCTCGATACGGGGGCTTCCCGATCCACGAACCGATGCATCGCTTTCGGTTCGGTTCACCGACAGCCGCTATCATTTTCCTACCGACTTCGCCGGCGCGCTGGCCGACAGCAATCAGTCCAGCGCTGAGGAGATGCTCACCCTTGCCGCCGAAGTTGGCCGCCGGCTCGGTCCCCGGTTCGACCTCCGGCTTACCGCGGGAGGAAATCGCACCCTCCACGAATTCGATGACCGGCCCGACAACGCAGCGGACACGCTCGGGTTCGGGTTCGCCTCGCAGCGGGACTCGCGGGCTCAACGGGGCAACCTCGACGCACGGGTCAATGGGACCCTGAGCCCGGTGCTGACCCTCACCGGGGGAGTGCAGGTAGAACGAGAGACCGAACGGCAATCAGGGGAGACCACCTCAAACTTCGGCGGAATCGCCACCGTTCCGGACACGCCCTTCGATCGAGGCCGAACCACCGTTGGCTATTACGCCCAGGGGGTTGTGGATCTGGCCTCGGGGCTGGCCCTCAACCTGAATGCCCGGGTGGACGACAACAGCGCCTTCGGAACTTTCTTTACCTATCGGGCCGGGGCAGTGTATCGCCTGCCGTCGGGAACCCGGGTTCGGGCGTCACTGGGGCGGTCATTCAAGGCGCCAACCTTCTGTGAACAGTTCTGCGACGCCCCGTTCGTGGTGGGCGACTCGACCTTGCAGCCCGAGCGGTCCAACAGCTGGGAGGCCGGTGTCGGAACAGTCGGTGGCGGACGGCCGGGTGTCGCTCTGGGCCACGTACTTCGATCAGCGCTTCCGCGACATGATCGTATATGACGGCAGCGGCGCACCGGGCGATCCGACCTATTTCAACGGTGCCGCCGCCAGGTCGAAGGGCATCGAGACCGGTGTTGGCCTCACTCTGACACCCGATGTCAGACTGTCGGCCTCCTATACCTACCTCGTGGCCAAGGCGACCGACGATGGCGGATTGCCGTCAGCGACCTTCGCTACCGGCGAGCGGCTGATCCGGAGGCCCAGGCACTCGGCCGAGCTCGCGGTGCGTGGCCGGCTGCTCGATCGCGTCACCCTGGGGGGCTCGGTCATCTACGTGGGGGCTCGGGAGGACGTCGACTTCAACCAGTTCCCGGCTCAGAGGGTAGAGCTCCCCGACTACGCCACGGTAGACCTGGCCACCGAGATCGAGGTGGTCCGGGCCGGCCCGGGACGCCCCGGCATCTCGGGCGTGCTGCGGGCGGAGAATCTGTTCAACCAGGACTACGACCAGGTGGTGGGTTTTGCCGGCCGCCGAAGGGGTGTGTTCGGAGGTGCCAAGTTCCGATTCTGACGGCAGCCGACTGGCGGCCGGGACCCGGTGCTTCGATCTTTGAATGATGACGATCCCGCCGAGCCGTGATCCGCTTGGCCCTGGCTCCGCTTTTAGCTGGGGCCTGGTCCTGCGCCGAGACGTCCGCGCCGCTTCCTCCCCCGGAGGAGGTCATCGTGGTTCTCAACACCACGGCCGCTACGCTGAGCCTGGTGCCGGTTTCCGCCCCGACCCAGGTCTCGACTATCCCCCTCGGGCCATCGGACGTGCTGCCGGCCGGCGTGGCCACTCGGGGAGCCACCGCGGTGGTGCCTCTCCGCGGGAGAGATGCCCTCGCCGTGGTGGACCTGCGCGTAGGCGCGCTGGTAAACACCATCGCCCTTGCGCCGGGTTCCGGTGTGGCAGGCGCGGCGTTGATCAGCGACTCCGTCGCCTATGTCTCCAACGCCAACCTCAATACGGTTACCCGGGTGGATCTGGTAACCGGCGATACTGCCAGCACCATTGTCGGCCCCACGCCGCAACACCTGATCTTCACCCGAGGCCGGGTGCTGGTCATGAACGCCAATGTCGATACCTTCGGCAAGCCGGCCGGACCGAGCTCGATCAGTGTGATTGACCCGGCCAACCCCCCCGCGGTCGGCCGGATCGGTCACATCCCGCTCGTCGGGCCGGGGAATGCCCGGTTCAGCACGGTAGCCGGAGACGGCCTGGTATACGTCATCCAGGAGGGCGACCCCACGGTGGATGAGGGGCGACTCTCCATTGTCGACCCGGTAGATCGTCGGGAGCTGGCCAGTTTCGGGGGGCTCGGCTTCGGCCCGGGCGATCTCACCGCAGACAACGGTGAGCGGCTGCTGATCAGTTCCCGCAGTGAAGGGCTCATGGAGTTCGACACCGAGGAGCGCACCGTCATCCGGGGCGAGGGCGACGGAGTGGTGATACCGGCCAACACCGGCGTGGCGGTGGACTCGCAGGGTCGGATATACGCGCTTGAGGCAGGTTGTTCGGGGAATGGAGTGGTCCACGTGCTTCGGCCCGACTTCACCGAGGTCCGGTCGGTGCCGGTCGGACGCTGCGCCAGTCAGGCCCTGCTCGCGCGGGTGCCGGCCGCCGGTACCGAGGCGACGGACGAGCCCATGTAGCACCCGGAGATGCCGCTCCGGGCTACATTCCCCTGCATGCCCCTGGTGTCCACGCCCGCGATCGTCCTTTCCACGCTCCGATACAGCGAGACCTCCAAGATCGTTCGACTTGCGACCCGCGAGCACGGGGTGCAGAGCGTCATCGCAAAGGGCGCTCTGCGGCCGAAGAGTCACTTCGGGGCCGCGCTGCAGCTGTTGAGTGAAGGGCAGGCGCAGTTTCTCCTCAAGGAGCATCGGGAGCTGCACCTGCTCACCAGCTTCGATCTGAGACGGCTCCACGTGGGGCTCGCGACCGAGCTGGATCGGTACGCGGTTGCTTGCGCACTGGGGGAAGTGATGCTCCGCTTTGCTCCACCGGACCCCCACCCTGAGAGCTTCGATCTGCTGCGGCAGGCGCTGGAACAGCTGGAGGTCGCTCCCCTCCCGAGCGTCGAGGCTCTCGGCTATCGCCTGCTATGGCAGATGGTGAGCGTGCTCGGCTTCGAGCCTTCGCTCGACTCATGCGTCATCGATGGCACTCCGATGCCCAAGGGTGGGCCGCTCCCCTTCAGCACCCGCGAAGGCGGGGCCCTGTGTCCGGTCTGCGCCGCGCACTACGGTGCGACGCAGCTCCCGGAGCGAGGCCCGGGGTGACCTCCGGGCGTTGATGGACTCGGCCGAGGCGTTGCCGGTGCTGGATGCGAAGCACGGGGCGGCTCACCGCCGGCTGTTGGCGCGATACATCCGCTATCACCTGGGCGAAGGTGCCGAGCTTCCCGCCCTCGAATTCTGGACCGAGCGTCCCTGGATAGCGGCATGATTATCGGCACCGCCGGTCATATCGATCACGGGAAGTCCACCCTGGTAAGCGCCCTCACCGGCCGGCCGATGGACCGGCTGATGGAGGAGAGACGGCGAGAGATCACCATCGAGCTCAACTTCGCACCGCTCCATCTCGGATCCGGCGGTGTGGCGGGAGTGGTGGATGTTCCCGGTCATGAGGACTTCGTCCGCACCATGGTGGCAGGAGCATCGGGAATCGATCTGGTGCTCCTCGTGATTGCCGCTGATGAGGGAATCATGCCCCAGACCGAGGAGCACCTGGCCATTCTGGAGCAGCTGGAAGTGCCGGCCGGAATTCCGGTCATCACCAAAACCGACCTGGCAGACAGCGAATGGCTTCAGCTGGTAACCAGCGAGGTCACCGACCGTCTGGCCACCTCATCGATCAACTTCGAGCCCCCAGTGCCGGTGTCCGCCAGGAACGGAACCGGGATAGAGGTCCTTCGCGATCGGCTCGTGGCCCGTGCGGCTGCGCTCCCACCGAGGCTCTCCGGCGACGCGTTCCGGATGCCGATCGACCGGAGCTTTTCCCTCTCAGGTGTCGGAACCGTGGTGACCGGCACCTCGTGGTCGGGGCGACTCGGTATCGGCGACTCGGTCGTCGTGTTGCCGGTTGGGCTGCGGGGACGGGTACGATCGCTCGAGAGCTACGGGCAGGCCGTGGATCGGAGCGACCCCAGGGCCCGAATCGCGGTCGGCCTGGCCGGCCTCGAGCGACGGGCGGTAGGACGGGGCGACGTCCTGGTTACCGACGAGCTTCCCTGGGCTGCCGCATCCGCCTTAGATGTCGAGATCACGCTGTTGCCCGGAGCAGCACGGCCGTTGAGATCGCGAAGCCGGGTTCGGCTGCATCTCGGTACCGGCGAGGTAATGGCCCGAGTGCTACCTCGCTTGCCGATCGAGCCCGGGGCGACCGGAATGGCCCGGCTTTCGTTGGAGAAGCCCTTGGTGGCACGTGCTGGCGACCGCTTCGTGCTCCGAAGCTATAGCCCGGTCACCACCATCGGCGGTGGCCGGGTGCTCGATCCGCTTCCGCCCGGTCGCCGAAGCGCGTGGCCTCCAGGCCTGGCCGCTCGCAACCCGGCCGAGCGCTTCGAGGCGGTGCTCCTGCGGCGGAGCGAAGGGGTCGAGGCCACTGCCTTGCCGCTCCTGCTCGGCCTTCCCCCGACAGCGGCGTCCGAGGTGGCGCGGGTCGAGCCGGGTGCTCGCCTGGTGGGTGACATCTGGGTCATGGCCAGCGCCGTGGAGGAGGTCGGCAGTCGTGCCCTCGTGGTTCTGCGGGACTATCACCGGCAGCACATCAGCGATCCGGGCATGCCGTTGGAGACACTCAGGCACTCGCTCCACGCCCGGGAGGTCGTGATCGAGGCTGCTTTGAGCGACCTCGTCCGGGCTGGCCGCCTCCGCCGCACCGATGGGGTGGTGGCCCTTGCCGGCTTCGTTCCCCGAGTGGTGGGCGGAGACGTGGAGATCGATCGCGTCGTTCGCATCCTGCTCGAGGCCCGCCTCAATCCACCTTCCGTTCCCGAGCTGGAGCGCACCACAGGGCGCCGCGATCTGCTGCCGCTGCTGCGCTTGGCTGCGGCACGGGGACAGGTCGAGGCCGTCGAGCGGGACCGCTTTTATGCTCGTGAGGCCCTGGATCAGTTCACCTCGGTCCTGAACGACCTGGGCCAGCAGGGTGAGATCATCCCCGGTGCCATCCGCGACCGGCTGGGCATCACCAGGAAATATCTGATCCCGCTGCTCGAATGGGCGGATGGAAAGGGTATTACCGTAAGGGTGGGGGAGGGGAGGCGGCTGAAGCAAAAGGTCTAAAGTCGACAGTCTCGAGTCCGGAGGTGGCTCCGAAGGTCGGAACATATTAGTCCTTAGACCCTAGACCCTAGACTCTAGACTAGCCCAAAACCCTTGACTCTAGACTCTCGACTCTAGACCTTCACCCTAGAAGGTGTTGACGCCGTATTCCGATCAGCACGGAGGTGCCACTACCGTTCAACACGTTGTTTGAAGAGGAGCGCCCATGGTCCGCTTTGCGTGGCCGGGGTGGTGGCTCGGGCTTCTGGTGGGAGCAGGCCCCCCGGTAGCGGCACAGGCGAATGTGCTCCCTCCGCGGGTCGAGCTGAAGGAGAACTACCCCAATCCGTTTTTCCCGGCGACGACGATCCCATTCGAGATTTCCCGGGCGGTTTGCGCGAGGGGTCATCAGCCGGTGGTCAGCCTGAAGATCTACAATGTCCTGGTGCAGGTGGTGGCGATTCCGACCTTGGCGAATGGATCGAGCGAACGGCTGGACAGCCTTCGCTTGCGCTGTGGAGAGTATCGGGCCTTCTGGGACGGGCGGTACCTGGATGGAGAACGGCAGGCCACTTCGGGAGTCTACTACTACCAGCTCACCGTCGATGGCGAACGGTTTACCCGAAAGATGATCGCACAGACGAGGGTCGCCAGGCAGAAGTGAGCGCGGGAGGCAGCCGAAAAAGGCTGCCTCTTCGCGTGTCGGGGAAGGAGCGATGAAGCGAATGCTCCCGGCCAATGCTGCCAAACAGGCAGGCTTCCGGGGTACGAGGCTTGCCAGCCCATGAGATGCTTTGAACCTTCCACCCAACCCGCTGGACCCCCACGAGCTGGGTGCCGGACCGTGCTCATCTGAGGACCTATGATCCGACCAGAGCGATTGACCATAAAGGGGCAGGAAGCACTCCGCGATGCCGGCGAGTTGGCTCGGTCGCGAGGCAATCCTGTGGTCAACGATGCCCATCTCCTGGCCGTCCTGCTGGGGCAGGACGAGGGGGTGGTGCGACCGCTGCTTCAGAAGGCCGGGCTCAATCTGAGCGCGGTGGCCGAGACCGTCGAACGCGAGGTGGCCCGCTTTCCCACCCAGTCCGGTGGCGGCGCGGAGCCGAGCTTCAGCCGGGAGGTACAACGAATCTTCGACCGGGCCGATGCCGAGGCCAAGAAGCTGGGCGATCAGTACATCTCAACCGAGCACCTGCTCCTCGCCATGGCCGACGAGAAGGGCACCACCCTCCGGAACATTCTCACGACCCAGAACATCGCAGCCGACGAGTTGCGCCGGGCCCTGCAGGAAGTCCGGGGGTCGCACCGGGTCACCGACCAGTCGCCCGAGGAGAAGTATCAGGCCCTGGAGAAGTACACCCGCAACCTGACCGAGGAGGCCAGGAAGGGAAAGCTCGACCCGGTCATCGGCCGCGACGAGGAGATCCGGCGTTGCATGCAGGTCCTGTCCCGGCGCACCAAGAACAACCCGGTCCTGATCGGGGAGCCGGGGGTCGGCAAGACCGCCATCGTGGAGGGGCTGGCTCAGCGGATCGTGAACGGGGATGTGCCTGAGTCACTCCGGAGCCGTGAGCTGGTGGCGCTGGATGTCGGCGCCCTGCTGGCCGGAGCCAAGTTCCGGGGTGAGTTCGAGGAACGGCTCAAGGCCGTGATAAAGGAGCTCACCGAGAGTGAGGGGAAGTACATCACCTTCATCGATGAGCTGCATACGATCGTCGGGGCCGGAGCAGCGGAAGGCGCCATGGACGCCAGCAACATGCTGAAGCCGCCCCTTGCCCGGGGCGAGCTGCATGTCATCGGCGCCACCACCCTCGATGAGTACCGCAAGCACATCGAGAAGGATCCGGCGCTCGAGCGCCGGTTTCAGCCGGTCATGGTCCCCGAGCCCACCGTGGAAGACACCATCGCCATCCTCCGTGGCCTCAAGGAGCGGTACGAGGTGCATCACGGGGTGAGAATCACCGATAACGCCATCATCGCCGCGGCGACCCTCTCTGATCGCTATATCGGCGATCGCTTCCTGCCCGACAAGGCGATTGACCTGATCGATGAAGCGGCCAGCCGACTCCGCATCGAGATCGACAGTCTGCCACAGGAGATCGACGAGGTCGAGCGGCGCATCGTTCAGCTGGAGATCGAACGCCAGGCCCTGCTCAAGGAGAAGGACAAGGCGGCGGTGGAGCGTCGCGAGGCGCTGGAGCGCGAAATCGCGACGCTGCGCGAAAAGTCCAACGGGATGAAGGCGCAGTGGCAGGCGGAGAAGGCCTCCCTCCAGGAGATGCAGCAGCTCAAGGCGGAGATCGAATCAGTCCGGGCCGAGATCGAGCAGGCTACCCGGCGGGGCGACCTTCAGCGAGCCGCGGAGCTGCGTTACTCCAAGCTGCCTGAGCTGGAGCGGAGGCTCGCGGACGATGAGCGGCGCCTGCACGAGATCCAGCAGGGCGCCATGTACCTGAAGGAGGCGGTGGACGCCGAGGACATCGCGGAAATCGTGTCCAAGTGGACGGGAATTCCTGTCTCCAAGATGATGGAGTCCGAACGGGAGCGGCTGACCCGGCTGGAGGATGAGCTCGCCAAGCGGGTCATCGGCCAGCGTCCTGCGGTTACCGCCGTTGCCAACGCCGTGCGACGGAGCCGCGCCGGCCTGCAGGATCCAAACCGGCCACTCGGCTCGTTCATCTTTCTCGGCCCTACCGGGGTGGGCAAGACCGAAACCGCGCGGGCGCTCGCCGAGTTTCTGTTCGACAACGAGCGCGCCATGATCCGGATCGACATGTCGGAGTACATGGAGAAGCATTCGGTGGCCCGGCTGATCGGCGCGCCCCCCGGGTATGTCGGCTATGAGGAGGGTGGCCAGCTCACCGAGGCAGTCCGGCGCCGGCCGTACAGCGTCGTGCTCTTCGATGAGATCGAAAAGGGGCATCCCGACGTCTTCAACGTCCTGCTCCAGATCCTCGACGATGGCCGCCTCACCGACAGCCAGGGCCGGCTGGTGGACTTCCGTAATACCGTGATCATCATGACATCCAACATCGGGAGCCAGTACATTGTCGATGCCGGAGGCCAGCTGGATCCACGCGGCTGGGAGCGGGTGGAACAGCGGGTGCGCGACGAGCTCCGGAATCACTTCCGCCCCGAGTTCCTCAACCGGGTGGACGACATCATCGTGTTCCGGCAGCTGAGCCGGGAAGACCTGGTGCAGATCGTGGATCTCCAGCTCGAAAAGCTCGAGAAAATCCTGGAAGACCGCCACATCCATCTCGAGGTGACGCCTCAGGCCAAGGCCCTCATTGCCGCCGAGGGCTACGATCCGGTGTATGGAGCTCGCCCGCTCAAGCGGGTGATTCAGCGGCTGCTCCAGAATCCCATCGCGCTAGAGCTGCTGGAGGGCAACTTCCACGAGGGCGACACCGTCCGAGTAGAGCGGGACGGGGACGTGTTGCGCTTCGAGAAGGTCCAGCGGCGCACCTCCGCCGTGCCCGAGATGGCCGGTGCGTAGAGGCACACCGTCACCGAGCGATCTCGCAGGAATGCAGGCCGCCCTCCGGCTCGCCCGGGCCGCCTCGGTCCGGGAGGAGGTACCGGTCGGAGCCGTGGTCATCGCCGAGGGCGAGATCCTGGGCGAGGCCCACAACGAGACGGTGCAGCGCCGCGATTCAACCGCCCACGCGGAGACTGCTGGCCCTCCAGCGGGCGCTCCAGAAGGTGGGAGAGGACCGGCTGCCGATGACGACCATGTACGTGACGCTGGAGCCCTGCGCCCAGTGCGCCGGGGCCATCGTCCTGACCAAGGTAGGCCGGGTCGTGTTCGGTGCGTACGACGCGAGATGCGGAATGGCGGGCTCGGTGTACGACCTGCTTCGCAACCCGCGATTGAATCACCGGCCGGAAGTGGTCGGAGGACTGATGGCCGAAGAGTGCGGAGATCTTCTCAAGCGGTTCTTCCTCAGCAGGCGGTAGGCTCCAGGCTGAAACAGTATTTACCTGAACTCCTCCCGTGTGTCAGCGGGGATGGCTCGCGCATCTCCCGAAGACATCCGGCCCGCCGAAGCGCGGCGGCGAGATGCAATCCTCTGCATGCGGGAGCTTCCTATGCGACTGCTCGATCCGTTTCCCGGCCGGCTGGTGCCGGGGCTCGCCCTGTTTCTGCTAATCACTCTCACCACCACCGCTGCTGCTCCCGTCCTGCGAGTGCCGGCGACCGGCCGGGTGGAAGGCCATGTTCGGAATCACCAGGGAGCTCCCATTGCGAACGCGCAGGTCTTCGTGGTTGGCACCGCGCTCAACGTCCTGACCGACAGTGCCGGGGTGTACGTATTTCCCGCCATCCCTGAGGGCCGGGCAACCATTCGTGCGGCCTTTATCGGCTACCGGTCGGCGGAGGCGACAGTTGCAGTTCGAACGGGCCGTACGATCACCCAGGACTTCACGCTCGAACAGTCGGCGGTCCAGCTCAACGAGCTCACCGTACGGAAGGACGCGGCTGAGGCAGCTTCTCCCATGCTCAACTCCCGGCAGAGTCTTGACGCGCAGCAGGGCGGCATCGCGCCCCGGGGCGCCAAGGTTGCGGAGAGCCGGAGGCCGTACGTGGACGGCCTGCCGTACGAGCCTTGGCGGGTGCAGCGGGAGCCGGGGAACACCGAGGCCTATGCGTTTATCCAGGAGAACCGGTTCCTGGCAGCGGCGGCCAACCCGCTCTCGACCTTCTCGATCGATGTGGACGCGGCATCGTACAGCAACGTGCGGCGCTTTCTCAGCCAGGGCACCCTCCCGCCGGCCGACGCGGTGCGGCTGGAGGAGCTGGTCAACTATTTCCCCTACACCTATCCCGATCGTACCGGCCGGCATCCGTTTGCCGTCACCACCGAGGTCGGACCGAGCCCCTGGGCCCCCGAGCATCGCCTGGTCCGCATCGGACTCCAGGCCAAACGGTTTGCAACCCGTGACCTGCCTCCGAGTAACCTGGTATTCCTCATCGATGTCTCCGGCTCGATGAAGTCCTGGGACAAACTCCCGTTGGTGAAACAGGCATTCTGCGCGCTGGTGAAGGAGCTCCGTGCCCAGGACCGGGTGGCCATCGTAGTCTACGCCGGCGCAGCCGGACTGGTGCTCCCCTCCACCTCGGGCGCCGACAAGTCCACCATCCTCGCCGCTATCGATCGGCTCGAGGCCGGTGGGTCGACGGCCGGCGGAGCCGGGATCAAGCTGGCCTACGACGTGGCTCGGGAGAACTACCTCCCGGAAGGAAATAACCGCCTGATCCTGGCCACCGACGGCGATTTCAACGTGGGTGTGAGCTCCGATGCGGAGATGATCCGCCTGGTGGAAACTCGCCGGGAGGAGGGAACCTTCCTCACCGTGCTCGGTTTCGGCACCGGAAATCTGAAGGACACCAAGATGGAGCAGATGGCCGACAAGGGAAACGGCCACTATGCCTACATCGACAGCTTCCGGGAGGCCCAGAAGGTCTTCGTGCGGGAGTTTGGCGGCACGTTGTTCACCGTGGCCAAGGACGTGAAGATCCAGGTCGAATTCAACCCAGCCAGGGTGCAGGCGTACCGTCTGCTGGGGTATGAAAACCGGCTGATGGCCAAGGAAGACTTCGCCGACGACAAGAAGGATGCCGGTGAGATGGGTGCCGGGCACGCGGTGACCGCGTTGTACGAGATCGTGCCGGTGGGCGCCCGTCCGGTGGCACTCGGTGGCGACAGCCTCACCTACCAGAAGGTCTCCCTGCGGCCGTCCGCCAGTCGGAGCTCCGAGCTCATGACCGTGCGGCTACGCTACAAGGATCCAGACGGCAGCCGGAGCCGGCTGCTCTCCACCGCCGTCGAAGACCGCGGCGGCTCGTCCGCCTCGCGGGACCTTCGCTTTGCCTCCGCGGTTGCGGCCTTCGCGCTCGTCCTCAGAAACTCGGATAACAAGGGCGAGGCAAGCTATGACATGGTGCTGGCGCTGGCCCGGGACGCCCGGGGAGAGGATCCCGAGGGATACCGGGGTGAGTTCATCAGCATGGTGGAGCGGGCCAGAACCCTGAGCGCTGGAGGCGATACCGCCATGGAGTAGGGCTACGCTGTTCAATCTTCACCGTTCCGCTTTATCTTTCCCCCGCTCCTGGACAGGTGGCCGAGTGGCTGAAGGCGTCGGTCTCGAAAACCGGTATACCCGCAAGGGTATCGTGGGTTCGAATCCCACCCTGTCCGCTGTGTCATCATCACTTATGCCCACCCACTTAAAGCTACTTGTTAGCTCGCTGGTCCCCGCGTGAGCTATCTCGACGACCATCTGCTGGCCGGAGAGCAGATCGTTTACCGTGCCCGGCTTCACTGGACGACCTTCCTCACCTCGATTGTCGTAATGCTGCTGGGGATCGGGCTGGCGATCCTTTTGCAGGTAGTAGAGCCGGCCTACACCTTGGCCGGCGCCGCACTGGTGGGCGTGGGTCTCCTGCTCGCCATCGGGCCCGCCATCCGCTACCTCGAGCTCGGAGTTCGCGGTCACCGACAAGCGGGTGCTCGGCAAGGTCGGCTTCATCGAGCGGGAATCGGACGAGACCCTGCTCAGCAAGATCGAGGCGATCGCGGTGGATCAGGGGGTGATCGGCCGAATCCTGGGATTCGGTACGGTGACCATCACCGGCACCGGCGGGACCCAGGAGCCCTTTCCCCGGATCTCCGATCCGCTTGAATTCCGGAGGCAGATCCAGAATCAGATCATTGCGCAGGAAGAGCGGAGAGGTGGTCCAACCGGCTCCGGCCGCCTCGACCGAGCCGCGCGACGCCCGGGTCGAGCGTGACTGCCCCTACTGCGCCGAGCGAATCCTGGCGCGGGCCCGGGTGTGCAAGCACTGCGGACGGGATGTGGCGCCGGCCACCGGGTGACGGCCGATCGGCTGGCCGGGTCGATTCTGGGACAGGCGCTGGGCGACGCGCTGGGATTCGTGGTCGAGGCCCAGGCCCCCGAGGTGGCCCGGGTTTACGTCGAGGGATGGCTCCAGGCCGGACGCGCCGGGGAGTGGCCCCACCCGCAATTCCCCTTCGGTCAATACAGCGACGATACCCAGCTGGCCAGAGAGCTGCTGCGGAGCTTCGAGGCAGCCAGGGGTTGGCAGCCGTCGGGCTTCGCCGCACGCCTCGCCGAGCTGTTTCGTGAGGGCCGTGATGTCGGAGCCGGGCGGGGGACGCGCTCGGCGGCGGTCCGGCTGCTCATGGGCGTGCCCTGGGAGGAGTCCGGCACCCCGCCTCCCTACGCCGGCAATGGAGCCGCCATGCGAGCCGGTCAACTAGGCCTCCTCGTGCCCGAGCGTCAGGCGATGTGCCGGGCGGCGCGGGAACAGGCGAGGATTACCCACCTGGATCCGCGCTGTGCCGCGGGTGCCGCTGCTGTCGCACGTGCGGTTGCGCTCGCGGCTAGCCGGTTGCCGGTTGACACTGCCGCATTTTTGGCCGACGTGGCCGAGTGCGCTGAAGCCGACGAGGTGTCGGTGGGGGATGCCATTCGGGGACTGGGCGAGTGGGTGGCACTGCGAGCCGGCCCTGGCCGCGCGACACGTCCACGAGTCTGGCCTGGACCCCGCGCATATTGAGCGCTGGCAGGGCATCTCGGCGTTCGTGACCCCCAGCGTGCTCTGGAGTCTCTACGCCTTTCTCCGCTCCCCCGACGACTACTGGGAAACGATCTGCACCGCCATTGGGGTCGGCGGCGATACCGATACCATGGCCGCGATCGCCGGGGCCATCAGCGGGGCACGGCTCGGGGTGGAGGCGCTACCCCAGGACCTGGTGGCTCGCCTCAACGACAACGGTCAGTGGAACGCCGTGGCGCTCGTGGAGCTTGCCCAGTCGTGCGCTGCGATTGTCGAGTCGCACTGACTCTCCGTGGTCTATCGGTCGTTGTTTACCTCAGAGGCACGGGGGACATGGGGATGGGGTCGCGCATACAGACGGGGGCGTGCCGGGCGGCTCCGGGCGTATTATTCTTGCCAGAGCAGATCCAGCGATCCACTTCGGGCAGCAGGCGAGGCACCCATGCCACATGGCAAGATCTATCAGAATGTCACCGACACCGTCGGGAACACGCCGCTTATCCGGCTCAACCGTCTGGCTGCCGGTCTCCCGGCCAGTCTCGCGGTGAAACACGAAGGCTACAACCCGTTCAACTCGGTCAAGGACCGGATCGGGGCCGCCATGATCAACGACGCGGTCGAGAAGGGCCGGCTGCGTCCAGGCATGATCATCGTAGAGCCGACCAGCGGGAACACCGGCATAGGGCTGGCCTACGTCGCCGCGGCGCAGGGCTACCATTGCATCTTCACCATGCCGGATACCATGACGCTTGAGCGCCGCAACCTGCTGCGCGCGCTCGGCGCCAAGGTGGTGCTCACCGAAGGCCCCAAGGGGATGAAGGGCGCCATGGCGCGCGCGGAGGAGATCCTGGCCCGACTCGGCGACCGGGCATGGATGCCGCGACAGTTCGACAACCCGGCCAATCCTGCCATTCATTACCGCACCACCGGGCCCGAGATATGGGCTGATACCGAGGGGAAGGTGGACATCTTCGTTTCGGGAGTCGGCACCGGTGGCACGATTACCGGCGCAGGGCGTTATCTGCGGGAACGGAAGCCTGGCATCCGCATCGTGGCAGTCGAGCCGGCCGAGAGCCCGGTCCTGTCCGGTGGCCAGCCCTCTCCGCACAAGCAGCAGGGAATCGGCGCCGGTTTCGTCCCGTCCATTCTGGATACCAAGATCTACGACGAAGTCATCCGGGTGACCAACGACGACGCCATCGCCACCACGCGGCGGTTGGCCCGCGAAGAGGCGATCTTCGCCGGAATCTCGAGCGGCTCCATCACCTGGGCGGCGCTTCAGGTGGCCGGCAGGCAAGAAAACCAGGGCAAACTGATTGTTTCGGTCGTCTGCGACTTCGGGGAGCGCTACCTCTCGCACCCGGTCTACACCGAGCTGCCCGATCCCGACATCCCGGATCTCGAGGAAGCCCTGGCGGCGCCGACCGCAATGGCATAGGAAGCCTGTCCATCTCACCATCACTGCATCCTCTATGGCCGAGGCACGAGTACCTGTGAAGCACCCCTGAGCGCTCCCTGAATGGTGGCAGTACCCTGTCCGAGCGGATCGACAACATCTTCGGCGCCGACATCTTCTCTCGCAGCATGATGCGGCAGCGGCTCCCCAAAGACGTATATCGGAGCCTGCTCCGAACCATCGACCAGGGTGAGCCGCTCGATCCCGCCGTGGCCGACGTGGTGGCGGCATCGATGAAGGACTGGGCCATCGAGAACGGGGCGAGTCACTACACCCACTGGTTCCAGCCGCTCACCGGCCTGACCGCGGAAAAGCACGATTCGCTGGCCGGCCCGGATGGCAGTGGTGGAGTGGTTTTCAACTTCTCCGGATCCGAGCTGGTCCAGGGCGAGCCGGACGCATCGAGCTTTCCCTCCGGCGGACTGCGGGCAACCTTCGAGGCCCGGGGCTACACCGCCTGGGACGCAACCAGTCCCGCTTTCCTCATGCGGGGTGACAATAACGTCACCCTCTGCATTCCCACCGCCTTCGTCTCCTGGACCGGCGAGGCGCTTGATACCAAGATCCCGTTGCTGCGTTCCGTCGAAGCCCTCTCGAAGCAGGCCCTGCGGATTCTGAAAATCTTTGGAACCGACCAGGGAGTCTCCCGTATCGTCACCACCGTGGGCCCGGAGCAGGAGTACTTCCTGGTAGACCGCGAGCTCTTCTACCAGCGGCCCGATCTGCTCACCTGCGAGCGCACCCTGTTCGGTGCCAAGCCCCCCAAGGGACAGCAGCTGGAGGATCATTACTTCGGCACCATCCCGCCCCGGGTGCTCGCGTTCATGGCGGAGGCCGAGCGGGAGTTGTACCGGCTGGGAGTTCCGGTGAAGACCCGGCACAACGAGGTCGCGCCGGGCCAGTACGAGATCGCGCCGCTCTTCGAGGCCAGCCACATCGCCAGTGACCACCAGATGCTGCTCATGGAGACGCTGAAGCGGGTGGCCCCGCGATACGGGCTCCAGGCCCTCCTGCACGAGAAGCCGTTCGCCGGGGTGAACGGATCGGGCAAGCACAACAATTGGTCGATGTCCACCGATACCGGGGTTAATCTGCTGGATCCCCAGGACGAGACCCACAGCAACATGCAGTTCCTGGTGTTTCTCGTGGCCACCATACGGGCGGTTGATATTCACGCCGACCTGCTTCGCGCCTCGATTGCCTCCGCGGCGAACGATCACCGGCTGGGCGCCAACGAGGCTCCTCCAGCCATCATCTCGATCTTTCTGGGCGAGATGCTGGTGGACATCCTGGAGCAGATCGAGGCGGGGCTGCCCAAGCGAACCATCAAGGGCGGCGTCCTCGACCTTGGTGCCAAGACGTTGCCGATGCTGCCGAGACATTCGGGAGATCGCAACCGGACGTCGCCGTTCGCCTTCACTGGCAACAAGTTCGAATTCCGCGCGGTGGGCTCGAGCGCGAGCATCGCCTGGCCCAACACGGTGCTGAACACCATCGTGGCGGAGTCGGTGGACTATGTGGCGGGAGAGCTGGAAAGCGCCATCGGGGCCAAGCCGACAGAGGCCAAGCTTCAGACCGCGGTTGTCTCAGTGCTCAAGCAGCTGATCCACAAGCACAAGCGAGTGATCTTCGACGGGGACAACTACTCCGAGGAATGGCACGCAGAGGCGGACCGGCGGGGACTTCCCAACCTCAAGGATTCGGTCGAGGCGTTCGGCGTCCTGCGAGACAAGAAAAACGCCGAGCTCTTCAAGAAGTATGGCGTGCTGAGCAAGGCGGAGCTCGACTCTCGGACCCACATCGCCATCGAGAAGTACATCAAGCAGCTCGCCATCGAGGCGGAGACCATGGTCTCGATCGCGCGAGGCCAGATCCTGCCTGCCGCACTCCGGCATCAACAGCGGATGGCGGAGACGGTTACCTCCACCAAGGCCGCCGGCGTGGATTGCTCCGATACCACGGAGGCGCTCCGCAGCTTCGTGGGGCTCGTCACGAAGCTCCGAAATACCACGGCCACCGTGGAGCAGGCCGCGGCGCACCATAACGCGGATCCGATCAAGCACGCGGCCCAGATCAGCCGTGAGCTCAAGCCGGCCATGGCCGAGCTGCGGGTCACGGTGGACACACTGGAGACACTGGTGGCAGCCGACCTGTGGCCGCTGCCGACCTATCGGGATCTGCTGTTCTTGAAGTGAGTAGCTGCCAATAGCCGTTCTAGATCGGCCAGCCGTTAGGTCTCTGTTTCGTGAGAAGGAACAGCTCGGAGGGTAGTGTAGGCGGGGTGAGGGTGCCGGCCATCGCCTGGAATTTCTCGCATTCCGCCTGCGACGCGTTCGGATCGAAACACACTGCCAGGGCCTCGACCAGGGGCGGGCGGTCCGGCCGTTCGAGCGCATCCAGCCATGGGTGACATTGGGTCACCTGCCTGCACGCCAGCCGGACCCGGACAGCGCCATCCAGCCAGCAGGGCCCTTCGGCCAGTCCCGCCAACAGTGGCTGGCTCAGGAGCAGGCTCTCCCCGCTGGGAGTGATTGCCCCAAACCGCAATTTGCCTCTCTCGTTACGCTGGTGCAGCACCACACCCCAGGCGAAGGCCGGCCGCTGCTGGCGATACCAATCCAGCACTCTGACCAGCTGCTCGCGTAACGCTTCGACGACAAGCGGAGATGGCATGGTTTCGACGACGGAAAAAGGGTACAGCATCTGCCCTGCCGGGAGGGCACGGACCCTTATTAGTTATGCAGAATATGGGCCACGCCGGGTCACCGGCTCCCCTGGCGCCGGTCCGGGGGAGTCGGCACATTCTGCGATTCATCCATGACCAATACCTACCCCTCCTCCCACGTCTTCTACCGAAAGCTGACCCGGGAGTACCCGCGCATCGTCCGGGGGGATGGCTGCTATCTGTACGACGACCAGGGACGTCGGTACCTGGACGGGGCCGGGGGTGCCTACGTCGTGAACGTCGGTCACGGGGTGAGCGAGATCGCGGAGGCGCTCGCATGTCAGGCAGCAAGAGTGGCTTACGTGAGCGGGACCAGCTTCACTACCGACCCGGTGGAGGAGCTCTGCCGCCGAGATCGCGCGGCTCTCGCCGGGTGAGCTCGACACGGTCTATCCGTTGGGGAGCGGCTCGGAGGCGGTCGAAGCCGCGCTCAAGCTTGCCCGTCAGTACTGGGTGGAGTCCGGACGCCCGGAGAAACACAAGGTCCTCGCGTTGGCGCCGTCCTATCACGGCAACACACTCCTGGCGCTCTCGGCCTCGTCGCGGGAACAGTACCAGACCTACTACCGAGAGTGGCTGGTTCAGGTAATCCGGGCACCGGCCTCGTACTCCTTCCGCTGCGCATGCGGAGGGGTCCCACCGCTCTGCCCGGCGTGCAATGGCCAGGCCATCGAGGCCGCAATTCTGAGAGCCGGGCCGGATACCGTGGCAGCCTTTATCGCTGAGCCGGTTGGCGGCTCATCGACGGGCGCCTCGGTGCCGGCTGCAGGATTACTGGCCCCGGGTCCGTGAGATCTGTAATCGGTACCAGGTCCTGCTGGTGGCCGACGAGATCCTCACCGGTGCCGGCAGGACCGGGACCTGGTCGGCACTTGAGCCCTATGGCGTCGTGCCTGACATCATGGTACTCGGCAAGGGGATCGCCGGTGGCTACGCACCCCTCTCCGCCGTCGTGGCGCCGCGCCGTCTGGTCGATGTGTTGGCCCGTGGCTCGGGGGGGTTGCTCCATGCCCAGACCTTCTCCCATCACGCCACGCTGTGTGCGGCGGGAGTCGCCACCATACGGTACCTGACGCGATACGGACTCATCGAACGCTGCGGCGGCCATGGGAGCGGTGCTGCACCAGCGGCTTCAGGCGCTGCGCTCGTCCCCCTGGGTCGGCGACGTGCGGGGAAGAGGACTGTTGGCCGGCATTGAGTTCGTGGAGGACCAGTCCACCCGGCGTCCGTTTCCCCGGTCGGCACGCTTCGCCGAAACGTTCGCGGCTACCGCACTGGAGCTGGGGCTCGTCGTCTGGCCCAACGCGGGACAGCTCGCCGACGGAACCGGTGACCTGGCCATGCTGGCGCCGCCCTTCGTCATCGATGAACAACAAATCGGTGAGATGGTGACGATCCTCGGCCGCGCGGTGGAACAGACCGCTAGCCGGGTGGTAACCACAGGATGAGCGCCCCCGCCAAGATCACCTACACGTCGGCAAGCGGCGATCTCGAGGAGTTTCACCACCGCTTCGACGCCGCCATCACCGGTGTCAAACAGCAGGCCGGACGGGGATATCCGTTCTACATCGACGGCGAGCCGGTGCAAACCCGGGCCGAACCTCTGGTGGACCGGTCGCCGGTGGATCGCGGCCTTGTGCTCGGCAGGTTTGCGGCCGCGGCAGCAACCCACGTCGATGCTGCCGTGGCCGCGGCCCGGAGAGCGCAGCGGGAGTGGGCTCGGCGCCCCTGGACGGAGCGGGTCTCCTTGCTCCGCCGCGCCGCCGCGCTGATTCGGGAGCGCAAGTACGACCTGGCCGCCCTGATGAGCCTGGAAGTGGGGAAGAGCCGGCTCGAGTCCATGGGCGACGCCGAGGAATCGGCCGATCTGATCGACTACTACTGCCAGCAAGTCGAGGACGCCGACGGCTTCGTCCGTCCGATGGCTCGAATTACGGCCGTGGAGCGCAACACGGACGTGCTCCGTCCGTACGGCGTCTTTGCCTGCATCGCGCCGTTCAACTTCCCTCTCGCCCTGTCGGCGGGAATGTCGTCGGCGGCGCTTGCCGCGGGGAACTCCGTGGTCTACAAACCGGCGGAGGACACTCCGTGGACCGGGCTCAAGCTCTATGAGATTTATCGCGACGCCGGCGTGCCACCCGGAGTGTTCAACCTCTTGTTCGGACGGCGCGAAGAGATCGGGGATCCTCTCTGGCAGCATCCCGACATCGATGGAGTCGTATTTACCGGCTCGAAGCAGGTGGGGATGCGGATCCACTCGGGGCTGAGCGGGCGGTGGATCAAGCCGTGTCTCCTCGAGCTGGGCGGTAAGAACGCCGCCATCGTACTCCGGGGTGCCGATCTCGATGCCGCCGCCGAAGGGGTGATGCGCTCGGCTTTCAGTCTGCAGAATCAGAAATGCAGCGCCACCTCACGGGTCTACGTGCAGAGTGAAATCCTGGCGCCCTTCGTGGAGCGGCTATCCGAGAAGACCAGGGCGATCCGGATGGGAGATCCTTCGGAGCGAGACGTCTTCTTCGGCCCGGTGATCAATGAACGGTCGGTGGAGCGCTTCGACCGGGCCGTGGCCCAGGCCCGGCGAGAAGGAACGCTGTTGCTCGGGGGAGGGCGCTTGACCGGCGGTATCTTCGACCGGGGGCACTTTGTCGCGCCGACCATTGCCAAGCTGCCGCTCGACTCCTCGCTCTTTCAGGAGGAGCTGTTCGTGCCCTTCCTGGCGGTTGGAGAGGTGGCGGACCTCGATCAGGCCATCGCCGAGACCAACCGGGTGGAGTATGGCCTCACCGCGGGGATCTTCTCCGGCGACCCGTCCGATATCGCACGCTTTTTCGACGAGGTCGAGGCGGGCGTGTGCTACGCCAACAAGCGGACGGGCGCGACCACCGGCGCGTGGCCTGGGGCTCAGGCGTTCTGCGGCTGGAAGGGGTCCGGCTCGAGCGGCAAGGGTGGCTGTGGTCCTTACTATGTCGCCCAGTTCATGCGGGAACAGAGCCGAACCGTAATCGAAGGCTGACAAGGGATCTTATGGCACGCGACTACCCCAAAATCGTCGTACCGCCACCGGGACCGAAGGCTCGCGCCATTGTGGAGCGCGATGCCGAGTGGACCTCCACCTGTTACATCAAGGAGTACCCCCTGGTCGTCTCCCGAGGTCAGGGCGTCATGGTGGAGGACGTAGATGGCAACCGATACCTCGACTTCATGGCCGGTATCGCGGTCTCGTCCACCGGGTACGGACATCCGAAGGTCGTGGCGGCCGTAAAAGACGCGGCCGACCGCTTCCTTCACATCTGCGGGTCCGACTTCTACTACGAAGGGATGGCGTCGCTGTGCGAGCGGCTGGCCAAGGTGGCGCCTGGCCGCGAAAAGAAGCGTGTCTTTCTCACCAACTCCGGCACGGAGGCGGTCGAAGCGGCAATCAAGCTCGCCCGCCACGCCACTCGCCGCACGGCCATCATCGCCTTTCGGGGTGCGTTTCACGGCCGGACCACCGGTGCCGTAACCCTGACCTCGAGCAAGGCTCGTCAGCACGCGGGGTTCGGCCCGCTGCTGCCGGATGTACACCACGTTCCATTCGCCTACCGGTACCGGTGTCAGTTCTGTGCTGACGAGCCCGCGTGCACCCGGGGATGCATCGACGTGATCGAGCAGGAGCTCTTCACCCGCCATCTCGATCCGAAGGATGTCGCCGCCATCTTCGTCGAGCCCATTCAGGGCGAGGGCGGTTACATCGTTCCGCCCGCCGGATATCTGCCGGCGCTGCGGGAGCTGTGCGACCGCCACGGGATTCTGCTGGTGGCGGATGAGGTCCAATCCGGCGTCGGTCGCACCGGGAAGATGTGGGCCTGCGAGCACGAGGGGGTGGTGCCGGATATCCTGCTCACCGCCAAGGGTCTCGGCTCGGGGATGCCGATCGGCGCCATGATATCGAGGGAGTCGATCACCACCTGGGAGACCGGATCACACGGCTCGACGTTCGGCGGCAATCCGGTCTGCTGCGCGGCTGCGCTCGCCACTCTTGACCTGGTGGAAGGTGGCCTGATGGCCAACGCGGCGCGGGTCGGGGAGCAGCTTCTCGCCCGCGCCGTGGCCCTCAAGGAGAGGCACCCCTGCATCGGCGATGTGCGCGGCCGGGGACTCATGGTCGGTGTCGAGTTCGTGAAGGATCGGGCCACCCGGGAGCCAGCCGGCCAGCTGGTCCACGACCTGGTCCAACGGGCTTTTCGCCAGGGGTTGTTACTGCTGGGAGCAGGGAAGAGCACCCTCCGGCTGGCGCCGCCGCTGGTGGTGGATCAGAACGATGTGGACACAGCCATGGACATGATCGACGCCTGCCTGGCCGAGCTCGATTGAGCGGTCGCTCGAAGGTGGTCACCATGCGTGAGGCAATCGGCACGCATGTTCACGACGGCGACACCGTCGTGATCGAGGGCTTCACCCATCTCATTTGTTTTGCTGCCGGCCACGAGATCATTCGCCAGGGCCGCCGGGACCTGACCCTGTGCCGGCTCACACCCGACCTCATCTACGATCAGATGATCGCCGCCGGCTGTGCCAGAAAGCTGGTGTTCTCCTGGGCGGGGAACCCGGGGGCCGGCTCCCTGCATGCCTTCCGCCGAGCGGTCGAAGGGAAGGGCCCCCCGCTTGAGCTGGAGGAGTACTCCCACTTCGGAATGGTTGCCCGGCTCAGCGCCGGTGCGTCCCGGCTGCCGTTCTGGACCATGCGCAACTACATGGGCACCGATCTCCCGGCGGTGAATCCGGCGATTCGCACGGTGACCTGTCCCTATACCGGCGAGGCGCTTGCCACCGTGCCGGCACTCAATCCCGATGTGACGATCATCCATGCCCAGCGTGCCGACCAGGAGGGCAACGCTCAGATCTGGGGCCTGCTCGGCGTGCAGAAGGAGGCCGCGTTCGCCTCGGGCCGGGTCATCGTAGTGGTGGAGGAGCTGGTCGAGGAATCGGTAATTCGTGCCGATCCCAATCGCACGGTCATCCCCGGACTGATCGTCAACGCCGTGGTGGTTGAGCCCTGGGGTGCGCACCCCTCCTACGCGCAGGGCTACTACGACCGCGATAACGATTTCTACATCGCGTGGGAAGCGATCTCCCGCGATCCCGCGTCTTTACGCCGCTACCTCGATGAGTTCGTCCATGGCGTCCAAGACCGTGGAGAATACGTCGAGCGATCCGGCGGCCTCGACCGACTGAAGGCGGGGCAGCGGATGTGTGCCGGCGTGAACTATGGGTTCTAGGATGGGCAGCTACACACCCTCCGAAATGATGACCGCTGTGGCCGCGCGGGAGCTGCGTGATGGCGAAGTAGTGTTCGTCGGCATCGGCCTCCCCAACCTGGCTTGCAACCTCGCCCGGGAGACGCACGCGCCCAACCTGGTGCTGATCTATGAAAGCGGGGCGGTGGGAGCGATTCCCGAACGGCTCCCGGTTTCGATTGGGGACCCGGCCCTGGTCACGGGCTCGCTGATGGTCTGTAGCATGGCGGATGTGTTTCAGTACCTGCTACAGAATGGCCGGATCCAGGTTGGCCTGCTGGGTGGGGCCCAGATTGACCGCTACGGAAACATCAATACCACGGTGGTGGGCGACTATGCCCGGCCCTCGGTACGCCTGCCCGGCAGCGGCGGTGCCGCGGAGATTGCCATCCACGCCCGTCGAACGGTCGTTATCACCCGACTCGACCGGCGGGTGTTTCCCGAACGGGTGGACTTCATCACCAGCCCGGGACTCAGAGCCAAGGGCCGGACGCGCCGGGAGCTGGGAATGCCTGGCGCTGGGCCCACCACGGTGATAACCGACAAGGCGATCCTGGCAGCTGACCCGGAGAGTGGTGAGCTGGTGCTGTCCGCGCTCTACCCCGGAGTCTCGCTTGGTGAGGTAACCGAGGGAATCAGTTGGAAGCTCCGGAGCCGGGACCGGTTGACCGACGTGCCCACCCCGAGCGAGCGCGAGCTCCAGCTCCTGCGCGAGGTGCTCGATCCCAAGCGGTTGTACCTCAAACAATGACCCAGGCCGCATGAGCACTGCCACCGTCGCTCCCGCCGTGCCCCATCAGCCGGACCTCCCGCGGGTCCTGACTCTCCGGGATCTGGTCTTGTTCAATATCGTGGCCGTTCTCAGTCTCAGGTGGACGGCCACCGCCGCGGCTGCCGGACCCAGCTCGCTTACGCTGTGGGTGCTGGCGGCGCTGTTCTTCTTCATTCCGCAGGGACTTGCGGTCAGCGATCTGTCCTCCCGGTTTCCCCAGGAGGGAGGGATCTACTTCTGGACCAAGCGGACCTTCGGGGAAGGTCACGCGTTTCTCTGCGGCTGGTGCTACTGGGTCAACAACATCCTCTACTACCCTAATCTGCTGATGTCTACCGCGGTCATCGGCACCTACGCTATTGGACGGGGCGGCACCGGGCTCATGGATGACTGGGTCTACATTCTGACGGCTACTCTCACGGCGCTCTGGCTCGCGGTGCTTCTGAACGTGATCGGCCTGAAGACCGGTCGCTGGCTGCAGAACCTCGGAGCTCTCGGTACCTACCTTCCCGGTGCGGTGCTGGTTGGCTTCGGCATTCATGCGGCGCTCACCCGGGCCTCCGCCACGCCGCTTACTCTGGATAGCATCACGCCCAATCTCGGTAACATGTCGCAGCTGAACCTCTGGGCCTCGATCGCCTTTGCGTATGCCGGGCTCGAGTTGTGCGCCGTCATGGGCGATGAGATCAAGAACCCGCGCCGGACGCTGCCGCGCTCGATCTACATCGCGGCACCTTTCATTGCTTTCCTCTACATCGCCGGCACGGCTTCGCTGCTCTGGCTGGTGCCGAGCAGGGACGTCCACGTTGTCTCCGGCTTCTTTCAGGCCATGGCCGTCGGGGCCCGGGACTTCGGTGGGTTGGCCTGGCTGATTCCGATTACCGCCGCCGTCTACGTGCTGGGGAACATCGGAGGGATCGGTGCCTGGCTCACCGGTCCTGCGCGGGTGGCATTCGTCATCGGACTCGACCGGTATTTCCCTCCGGCGTTCGGCCGGGTGCACCCCCGCTGGAAGACCCCGTACGTGGCGATCCTGACCCAGGCGGTGCTGGCTACGGTCTTCATGCTGCTGTCGATCCTGGGGAAGGGCACCACGGTCGAGCGGGCGTATCTCATGCTGCTCGACACCATGCTGCTGATCTATTTCATTCCCTACCTCTACCTTTTCGTCTGCTACCTCATCGTACGCCTCCGGGAACCGCTTCCCGATTCAGGCGCCTGGCGCAGGGGCAAGGCGACCGCGGTGCTGATCGGTGCCAGCGGCCTGCTGCTCACCGTCCTGGCCATGATCGTGGCCAGCATCCCGCCCAGCGATACCGCGCAGCCCTGGCTCTTTCGCGTCAAGGTCATCGGTGGGGCTGCCCTGTTCGTTGTCCTCGGCGGCGTCGTGTACTGGCGCGCACGGCTGATCGCGGCGCGGTTACCCCGCGGGTGAACAAGACTCTCGCCCCAGTCTTCACGCTTCTCCTGCTGCCCGGCCTCCTGCCGGCGCAGCGGGAACCGGTGCTGCCTCAGGTCAAGGTTCCCCACAGCTATTACTATCGCGAGATGTACCTCCCGCAGGTTACCAGCGGGCCAAGTGCAATGACCTGGTCGCCTGATGGCCAGGAGCTGATCTATTCGATGCAGGGCGCGCTCTGGCGGCAGCGCCTCGGCAGCAAGGAGGCGCGCCAGCTCACGGCGGGCCCGGGATACGCTTACCAGCCCGATTGGTCTCCCGATGGCCGCTACGTGGCCTACGTGGCATACACCGGGAACGCCATCGAGCTCCGCCTGCTCGATCTCTCGAGCGGCGAGACGCGGCCTCTCGTCGCTGACGGCAACGTCAACGTCGAGCCTCGCTGGTCTCCCGATGGGCGGCGCCTGGCCTTCGTGTCATCGGCGTTCGAGGGCCGGTGGCACATCTTCATCGCCACAGTGAATAGCGACGGAACCCTCGGCCCGGCGGAGCGGGTCACCGAAGACCGGAACAGCGGGTTGGCGCGCTACTATTACGGCGCCTACGACCAGTATCTCTCACCCACCTGGTCGCCCGATGGCAAGGATCTGATCTTCGTCTCCAACCGGGGTCATATCTGGGGCTCGGGCGGGTTCTGGCGGATGGCCGCGAGCGCGGGTGCCGTGCCGCGGGAGCTGCGTTACGAGGAGACCAACTGGAAGGCTCGTCCCGACTGGAGCCGCGACGGCAGGCGAGTGGTGTACAGCTCCTACCTCGGCCGCCAATGGCACCAGCTCTGGTTGATGACTGCCGACGGGGGAGATCCGCTGCAGCTCACCTATGGCGAAGGGGACGCTACCGCGCCGCGCTGGTCCCCCGACGGACGGCGGATCGCCTACATCTCCAATGAAGGCGGCAACACCGCGCTGCGTATCGTCGAGGTGCCCGGCGGCGGCATCGAGCGGATCCAGGCCGAGCGCCGGATCTACGTCGCGCCCGTAGGGCGCCTCGCGCTCACGATCCTCGATCGATCGTCCGGCCGCCCCGTCCCCGCGCGGATATCGGTTCAGGGGCCGGATGGCCGGAGCTTTGGGCCGGATGATGCGTGGCGCCATGCGGATGACGGTTTCGACCGCCGCCAGCGAAGTCTCGAGTACGGGTACTTCCATACTCGTGGGTCATCGGTTGTGAGCGCACCCGCCGGCCCGGTCACCGTCGAGGTCTCTCGGGGGCCGGAGTACCGGGTGGTCCGGCGCACGATCACGGTGCGGCCCGATTCGACGTCAGCGCTTCGGGTTGTGCTCGACCGGCTGGTTGATCTGCCGGCCGCCGGCTGGTACAGTGGCGATCTCCACGTGCATATGAACTATGGTGGCGCCTACCGCAACGATCCTACCAACCTGGCGTTCCAAGCCCGGGCCGAGGACCTCCATGTGGTGGAGAACCTGATCGTGAACAAGGAGGGCCGGGTTCCGGACATCGGTTACTTCAGGGGCCGGCCAGATCCCGTTTCCACGTCCACGACGCTGGTGGTGCACGACCAGGAGTACCACACCAGCCTGTGGGGTCACACTGGCCTACTGGGCCTTCGACGCCACGTCATCCTCCCAGGCTACGCCGGGTACGTCAATACCGCCGCGGCGAGTCTGGATCCGACCAATGCCGCGGTGTTCGACCAGGCACACGCGCAGGACGCGATTACCGGCTACGTCCACCCGTTCGACAGCTACCCCAATCCGGGAGACTCCACCAAGCCTCTCACCCATGAGCTGCCGGTGGATGTTGCGCTGGGCAAGGTGGACTACTACGAGGCGATCGGCTTCGTGGACGACTATGACGCCACGGCGCGGGTGTGGTACCAGCTCCTGAATTGCGGGTTCCGTCTTCCCGCCGGTGCGGGCACCGACGCCATGGCCAACTTCGCCTCGCTGCGGGGGCCGGTTGGGATGAATCGGGTATTTGCCAAGCTAGCCGGCCCCCTGACTCACCGGCGTTGGCTGGCGGCACTCAAGGCGGGGCGCACCTTTGCCACCAACGGACCGCTGCTGGGTTTTACGCTCGATGGAAAGGAGCTTGGCAGCGAGCTCGCCCTAGGGAACCGTGGGCGCGAGCTCCGGGCCCGGGTGACCCTGAACTCGATTGTGCCGGTGGATCATCTTGAGATCGTGCGCAACGGAGAGGTGCTGATGGAGATACCCCTCACCGGTGATCGAACCAAGGTGTCGACCAGTGTCCGGGTGCCGGTGCGGGGGAGCGGGTGGTATCTCCTTCGGGCCAGAGGGAACGGACCGGCGTATCCGATTCTCGATTTCTACCCCTACGCCACCACCAGTCCGATCTATGTCACGGTGGCTGGGCAACCGATCCGCTCGCCGCGAGATGCCACCTATTTTGTCGCCTGGATCACCCGCCTGGAGGCTGCCGCCCTTGCCAGCAAGGACTGGAACAGCGAGGGAGAGCAATCGAGCGCCCTGGCTGGCATCCGCCGGGCAAGGGCTGAGTTCGAAGCGCGGGGCGGCGCGCGTTAGCCGGTGGATTCGACGATCACCGCAATACCCTGACCGACTCCGATGCACATCGTCGCAAGACCATAGCGACCCCCGGTACGGCGCAATGCGTGGACCAGGGTGGTGAGGATGCGGGCACCGCTGGCCCCCAGGGGGTGGCCGAGCGCAATAGCCCCACCGTAGATGTTCACCCGGGCGCTATCGAGCTCCAGGTCGCGCATGCAGGCGATGGCTTGTACGGCAAACGCTTCATTCAGCTCGACCAGGTCGAGCTGTGAAGCTCTAAGGCCCGCTCGTTCGAGAGCCTTGCGGGTTGCGGGAATGGGACCGAGTCCCATGCAGCTCGGGTCGACGCCGGCCACCGCGGTGGCCACGATGCGGGCCATGGGCTCCAGTTTCAGGTCAGCGAGGGCGCGAGCGCCTGCCACCGATAACGCCGCGGCTCCGTCATTGATGCCGCTGGAGGTGGCAGCGGTCACCGTCCCTCCTCGAACGAATGCGGGCTCCAGCCGGGCCAGTGCGTCCAACGAAAGGCCCGGCCGGGGCGGCTCGTCCACGGCAACCGTCCGGGAGCCTGTTCCCGCCGGCACCTCCACCGCGGCAATCTCGTCAGCAAAGGTGCCCGCAGCCGCGGCGGCCAGCGCCCGGCGCTGGCTCTCCAACGCAAACTCTTCCTGCTCCCTTCGGCTTATCCCGTAACTCCGGGCGACCTGCTCCGCCGTCTCGCCCAGTGAGATGGTCCAGTCGGCCGGCATGCGGGGATTGATGAACCGCCAGCCGACGGTCGTATCCGCCAGTGCCGGCGGCGAGCGATCCCACGGGCGCCCGCTTTTGAGCAGTACCTGAGGGGCGCGAGTCATGCTCTCCACTCCGCCGGCCACGAAGACCTCTCCTTCACCGGCTCGAATCGCATGGGTCGCTGACACGACGGCTTGCAGGCCCGAGCCGCAGAGCCGGTTCACCGTTTGTCCCGGCACCTCGACCGGCAGGCCGGCTAGGAGCGCCGCCATGCGAGCGACATTACGGTTGTCCTCCCCCGCCTGGTTGGCGCAGCCGAGGATCACATCGTCAATGCGCTCGGGCGGGATTCGTCCTCGCTGGATGAGGGAACGGATCGCGGCAGCCGCGAGGTCGTCGGGTCGCAGCTCGGCCAGGGCTCCGCCGGCGCGCCCGATCGGGGTGCGCACCGCAGCGGTGATGAAGGCATCGCTCACAGGTCCAGCCTCACGTTGACCTCCCTCTGTCGGACCGCTAAGTTGCCGCCCGACAACGATTCAGGACAGGTGGCCGAGCGGTTGAAGGCACCACCCTGGAAAGGTGGCATACTCGTAAGGGTATCGAGGGTTCGAATCCCTCCCTGTCCGTCCTGGGGAACCGTTTCTCCGCCTCTGGCGTATCTTTAGGGTACCCAGCAGCTCACGGCTACCCGAGGCAGTGTAATGCTCATCAATCGCCCTCCCGACCTTCCCAGCTCCGAGATCACCGACGAATCGCTGTTCTGGAACCGGCGCGCCTTCCTCAAGGCTGCCGGCCTGGGTGCGGCCGCGGTCGGGGGGCTGCTCCCGTTCAATGGCCGTGGTCGCTTCGGATCGGACGAGGAGAAGCTAACACCCTGGGAGGACGTGACCGGCTACAACAACTACTACGAGTTCGGCACCGACAAGGACGACCCGGCGCGGAACGCGACCGGCCTCCGCACCCGTCCCTGGAAGGTAGAGGTGGCCGGCGAAGTAAAACGGCCGGCGCTCTACGATTTCGATGAGCTCCTCAAGCCGTTCACTCCGGCCGAACGAGTCTATCGGATGCGGTGCGTCGAGGGCTGGTCGATGGTGGTGCCCTGGCTGGGCATCCCCCTCGGTGCGGTCATTGACCGCCTGGAGCCCACCTCGAAGGCAAAGTACGTCGAATTCACGACGCTGTTCGATCCCCAGCAGATGCCGGGGCAACAGCGCAGGATCCTGGACTGGCCCTATGTCGAAGGGCTGCGAATGGACGAGGCCCGGCACCCGCTCGCGATTCTGGTCACCGGGGTGTATGGGAAGCCCCTGCCCAATCAGAACGGAGCGCCGCTCCGTCTTATCGTGCCCTGGAAATATGGATTCAAGGGCGGCAAATCGATCGTGAAGATCCGGTTCGCCGAACGCCAGCCCCAGACCACGTGGAGCCTGGCGGCCCCGGACGAATATGGGTTCTACGCCAACGTCAACCCCGAAGTAGACCATCCAAGGTGGAGTCAGGCCCGGGAGCGGCGCATCGGTGAGCTCTTCAAGCGGAAGACGCTGATGTTCAACGGCTATGGGGATCAGGTCGCCTCGCTGTACGCGGGGATGGACCTTCGCCGGAACTTCTGAGCTCCATAGCGTGACCCGCGCCGCCGTCATCACGCGGGTGGTAAAGCCCGCCCTCTACTTTGCCGCGCTACTGCCGCTGGCCTGGCTGCTGTTTGCCCTGCTCACCGGGCGGGTGATGGGCGACGAGGTCAAGTTCATGCAGCACGTTACCGGTGATACCGTGCTCAGCTGCTTGCTGCTCACGCTCAGCGTCACCCCGCTGCGCCGGCTCACCGGCTGGAACGAGATCATCCGGGTCCGCCGGCTCATCGGGCTCACCGCCTTCTGGTATGCCTGCCTGCACCTCACCACCTACCTCGTGTTCGATCAGTCACTGTCGATCGAGGAGATCCTGAAGGATATCGCGAAACATCCTTGGGTCTTGGTGGGATTCACCGCCTTTCTCTGCCTGGTTCCCTTGGCGATCACCTCCACCAGCGGGTGGGTACGGCGCCTGGGTGGGAAGCGGTGGCAGCGGCTCCACCGCCTGGTATACGTGGCCGCAGCCGCCGGGGTTCTCCACTACTTCTGGCTGGTCAAGAAGGACGTCCGGGCCCCGCTCGCCTATGGGGCGGTCTTGTTGGTGCTACTGGGGACCCGCGTCTGGCTCACCCGGGACCGGGTGCGGGCTCGGGTTGTGCCATCCACCAGGAGAGCCGATCCGAAACCTGCCGCGTAGCCCACCCGTCGTGGCCTCATCCCAGAGCGATCACGGCTCCTTTCGCCCCGGCGTCCCTCGGCCTATGTTCGTACCATGATGGCGCTCCTCCGACGCAGCCGAGTCCTGGCCTTTGCTCTATTGTTCCTCGCCCCGGGGGTCAGCGGGAGCGCGGTGCAATGGCTGCATGCCTGCCCGGTTCAGGCGGCGGCTGTCGCCGATCATCAGCATCACAGCCAGGCTCCCGCAGACGCGGGGCACTCGCAGAACTGTCAGTGCATCGGCTCCTGTAACACCGCCGGTACCGCGTCGCCCGCCGTCGCGGTTACCGTCGCTGCGGCTGTCTTCCGGCCCGATCACCACGTCGTCCCGCCGTCCGGCATCAGCTTCATCCCGGTCGGTACCCCTTCAGATCTCCTTCCGCCCGCAACCGCTCCGCCCTTTCAGTCCTGAGTAGTCGGATCCAGTGACCCTGGCGAATCCCGGGACCCCGCCCGGAACGCCGCTGTTATCTGAACCGAAAACCACAGGACGAATACATGATCTCTTTCATGGTGCGACGCGCGCTCGCTGCGGCTGTCGCCCTTCTGATGCCGCTCCTGGCTACTTCGCCGCTGGCGGCGCAGCAGACCGGTGCTATCAACGGGGTAGTGCGGTCGGCGAGAACCGACTCATTGCTCGGCCGGGCTCTGGTCTCGATCGAGGGCCGTCCGCTGAACATTCAGGCCGACGAGGAGGGGCGGTTCCGGATCGACAACGTTCCCGCCGGCAAGATCAGGATTACCGCCCGGGTCCTGGGCTACGCGCCCGGTCGACAAACGGTCGAGGTATCTGCCGGACGTGAGCAAGCGGTCGAGCTTCGCCTTCAACCCGCGGCCGTCCAACTGGCCGAGCTCACCGTGATTGGTACCCGGGCTGATCTGGAGGAACGTCGTGCCCGCCTTGACCAGGTACCGGGCTCGGTGGCCCTGATCGAGTCGCGAGAAATCCGCAGGACACGCCAGGCCAACTTCAAGGATGTGCTTGGCTTTACGCCCGGTGTATACGTGCAGTCCCGGTTCGGTGCCGCCGACGAGAGCCAGATCTCCATTCGAGGCTCAGGCTTGCGCAACAACTTTCACGCCCGCGGCATCAACATCCTGGTGAACGGCATGCCGTACCGAAACACGGACGGGTTCACCGACTTCGAATCGCTCGAGCTATCGAACACCGAGTCCATCGAGGTGTACAAGGGCGGCAACGCGCTGCGGTATGGAGGCTCGACCTTAGGTGGGGCGATAAACCTGGAAACCAAGACCGGGTATACCGCCGCCCCGGTCGAGGTTTCGGCGGAGGGTGGCAGCTACGGTTTCCTGAAGACCCAGCTTGCCTCGGGAGCCACGGTCGGCAAGCTGGATTATTACGGCAGCTATACCCGAACCAGCCTGGACGGTTTCCGCGACCATGCGGCGCAGGGACGGGACCGGGTCAACGGGCACCTCGGGTACGTCCTCTCGGAGGACACCGACATTCGGGCCTTCTACTTCTTTGCCCACGTCAACGAGCAGCTCCCCGGCGCCCTTACGGCCTCCGAGCTGGCCAGCACGCCCACTGCCTCCGATCCGGAGAACCAGGCCGATCGCTGGGGACGGGACTACGACCTGCACCACCTCGGACTGCAGCTGCGCACCCAGCTCGGAGGCGGGCAGCGGCTCGAGATCAGCCCCTACTTACAGTACCGCGACATCGACCATCCCATTTTTCAGGTGATCAACCAGCAGAGTCGGGACTACGGCGCGGAGGCCCGCTACGAGAACTCCCTGCCGCTCTTCGGCCGAACCAACCGGTTTACAGTGGGGCTGCAGCCGTCCTGGCTCAACATGGACAACCGGCAGTTCATCAACCAGGCCGGCGAACATGGCGAGCTTCGCAAGCAGCAGAAGGATGAAGCGGTCGGCCTCGCGGTCTACGCTGAGAACGCGCTCGCGCTGACCCCACGTCTGACGGCCGTTGCCGGATTCCGGCTGGATCATGCGATCCGGAAATCGCATGACCGGTTCCTTTCCGACGGCGACCAATCCGACCACCGCGAGTTCAACCCCCTGCTGCCCAAGGTCGGGATGTTGTACTCCATTCCCAGGATCCAGGGGCAGGTCTACGCCAACGTCAGTCGCTCCTTCGAGCCTCCGCTTCTGCTGGAGCTCAACAGTCTCACCGTGCCCGGCTTCATCGACCTGGCCGGTCAGGACGCCTGGCAGTTCGAGCTTGGCGTACGCGGGCGGTCCGGCGCCCTTGGCTGGGACGCGGCGGTTTATGACGTCGAGCTCAAGAACGAAATCCTCAACATCAACGTACAGCCGTTCACCGGCGCTCCGTTCACCGTCCCGACCTACCGCAACGCCCCCCGTACCCGGCACTATGGACTCGAGACGGGGGTTGAATACGAGGTTCAGGGTGGCGTCTTCCGCCGGGGGGAAAAGCAGGATGCAGCCCGCCTGCGCCTGGCCTACACCTTCGCCCGCTACCGTTTTCTGGACGACCCCGACTTCGAGGGCAACGACATCCCCGGCGCTCCGGAGCACCACCTTCAGGCCGAGGTGCAGTACCGCCATCCGTCAGGCTTTTCCCTGGCGCCGAAAGTCGAATGGGTACCGGGCTCCTACTTCATCAACAGCGCCAACACCGCTTCGAACGACGGCTGGGCCACCGTTGGGCTTCGCGCCGAGTACGACATCGACCGGCTTGGGCTCACGGCCTTCGCCGCCGGTGAGAATCTGACCGATGCCCGATACAGCGCCTCGGTGCAGGTCGACAACGCCGCTGGCCGTTCATTCGAGCCGGCGGATGGCCGGGCGTTCTATCTGGGTTTGAAATGGAGCCGATGATGAGCCTTCCAATGAGATCCGAGGTTTTGCGCCGCCGGATGGCGGGAATCGGCCTGGTTCTGCTTGGCGCGGGCGCCTGGGGCTGCGGCGGCGACTCGGGCCTCCGCGTCTCGGAGCTGGAAATGCCATCCGCGGGCAAGCCGCAATCGGCCGATCCCGGTCTCGCAATCGTACCCGGCTCCGGCGATCTGGTGTTGAGCTGGATCGAGGGCGATGGGAAGATCTGGGGCCTGTATACCGCGCGATCCACAAACGGGGGGCTGCATTGGTCAGCACCGGTCCGCGTGGCCGGTGGGGCTGGCGCGCCGGATGAGGTGCATCCGCATGGGGAGTCCTCACCCCGGCTCGTGATCGGGCCGGGCGAGCGGATGGCGCTGGTCTGGCCGAATAGCATCACAGTCCCGGGTCGGAAATGGCCGGCGGCGATGCTCCGCTTTGCCAGGTCGGGTGACGGTGGCCTGCACTGGTCTCAGCCGGTCACCCTCAACGACGATACGACACGAGCTCCGGTGAGTCACCAGTTCCACGGGGCGGCCTGGGTCGGCGACTCCGGCCTGACCGTCGCGTGGCTGGACGAGCGTGGATCGGCTACCCCGCTGGCCTCGGGGGCCGACGGTCACGCCGAGCACGCGGCGGAGCCCGACGCGAGCATTTACCTGGCTACATCCTCCGATTTTGGTCGTTCCTGGGGTCCCAACCGCCTGGCTTGGAACGCTGCATGTCCCTGCTGCCGAGTTTCGCTCGCCCGAGATCGAGACGGCCAGGCGGTTGCTGCCTGGCGGAAACATTTTCCGGGAAACGTTCGTGACGTCGTCACGGCGGTGGCAGGCGCCCGCACCTCGGAGCCGAGGCGAGTTCACCCTGACGACTGGGCCTACGCCGGTTGCCCGCATACTGGCCCCGCTATCGCTACCGGCAGCGACGGGACGGTGCATGTGGCGTGGTACACCGGAAAGGAAGGCGGGCTTGGCGTGTACTACGCTCGCCAGACGCCCGGTGAAGGCGCCGGGCCAGCGGTGGACCTCGTCACCGGGCGCGGACTCGGAGTGGCCCATCCGGCCTTGGTGGCCGTTCCTGACGGTGGCGCTCTCGCGGCCTACGATGTGGCGGCTGACGGAAAGAGGCGCATCAGCCTTGCCCGCCTGCTGCCTGGGGGGCGGCTTGCCGGCCGGCTCGTGGTTGATGGCTCCGACGATGGCAAGTACCCGCAGCTCGCCCTGCTCAACGATAGTGTCGCTGTGCTGGGCTGGACCACGTCGAATGGAGACTCCTCCGAAATACGGCTTGCCCGGGTCAGCCTTCGGTAACGCGAAGGGCGGGAAGCCGCCCTTCCGCCCTTCCGCTCTTCTCGCTAGCTTCCCGCCCCGATGCCCTCCCGCACGCCTCTTCTCGACGACCGCGCTTTCGGCCGCACCCTGTCGCGCATGGCCAGCGAGATCGTCGAGCGAAGCCGGGGCACCGAAGAGCTCGTGCTGGTGGGCATCCAGCGCCGAGGGGTCGAGCTCGCCGACCGATTGAAGCGTCTGATCGATGCCTCCGAAGGCTCGAACCTCCCCTGCGGCAAGCTCGACATCACCCTCTACAGAGACGATCTCCAGACCATCGGCCCCCGGCCGGTGGTAGGCGAGACCAGGCTGCCGGACCTCGACGGCAAGACGGTCGTCATCGTGGACGACGTGCTCTACACCGGCCGCACGGTTCGGGCGGCGCTCGACGAGTTCGCCGACTTCGGACGTCCGCGACGGGTGCTGCTCTGTGTCCTCATCGATCGGGGAGGCCGCGAGCTTCCAATCCAGGCCGACATCGTCGGTACCAGCGTCAGCACCGGCGCCAAGGATCGGGTCGACGTCTTTGTCTCCGAGCTGGACGGCCGCGACGCCGTCGAGCTGGTGCGGAGTGCGGGATGACCTCTCCCACGCTGGGGAAGGACCTGGTCGGCCTCGAGCCGCTGAGCGCGGAGCAGATTCAGCTCATTCTCGACACGGCGGAGCCCTTCAAGGAGGTCAGCGAACGGGCCATCAAGAAGGTGCCGGCGCTGCGGGGCAAGACGATCGTCAACCTCTTCTTCGAGGCTTCCACCCGCACCCGCATCTCCTTCGAGTTCGCCGAAAAGCGACTCTCCGCCGACACGGTGAACGTGGCCGCGGCCGGCTCCTCGGTGAGCAAGGGGGAAACGCTGGTCGATACTGCCAAGAATCTCGAGGCCATGCGGATCGACATGGTGGTGATCCGCCACGGCGCGTCGGGTGCGGCGCAGTTCTTGGGGCAGCGGATCCGGTCCAACGTGATCAACGCGGGAGACGGCAAGCACGAGCATCCGACCCAGGGGCTGCTCGACATGCTCACCCTGCGCGATCGGTTCAAGCGACTCAAGGGGCTGAAGGTCGCGATCTGCGGCGACATCCTGCACAGCCGGGTGGCTCGCAGCAACATCTGGGGCCTGACCAAGCTGGGCGCGGAGGTGGGAGTGTGCGGGCCGGCCTCGCTGCTGCCCCGCAACGTCCAGGATCTCGGGGTCACGATCCTGCCCCGGATCGAGGATGCGATCCAGTGGGCCGACGCGCTCAATGTGCTCCGGCTCCAGCTGGAGCGCATGGAAGCGGGCTTCTTCCCCTCGCTGCGAGAATACAACCGGGTGTTCGGTGTTACCAATGAGCGCCTTGCCCGCGCACCCAAGGATCTACTCATTCTGCACCCGGGGCCGATGAACCGGGGGGTCGAGATCGACAGCGATGTGGCCGACGGTCCCCACAGCGTCATCCTGCCCCAGGTAACCAATGGCGTGGCAGTTCGCATGGCGGTGCTGTATCTGCTTGCAGGCGGCTCCCCCGACTGGGCCCACCGGGGCGCCGCGGAGCGATGAAGCCGATCCTGATTCGCGGTGGCCGGGTCATCGATCCGTCGCGGGGGACCGATGGCGTCGCCGATGTCTATCTCGAAGGGGGCAAGGTCGCCGCGGTGGGCCGCGACATCGGTACCCCCGATGGCGCAGTGGTGCTCGATGCCACCGGCAAGGTCGTCACTCCCGGGCTGATCGATCTCCACGTGCACCTGCGGGAGCCGGGGCAGGAGGAGTTGGAGACGGTGGCAACCGGCGCAATGGCAGCGGCCGCAGGGGGATTTACCGCGGTCTGCGCCATGCCCAACACCGACCCGGTCACCGATAACCAGGCCGCCATCGGCTTCATCGTGAGTCAGGCTCAACGTGCCGGTAAGGCGCGGGTCTACCCTATCGGCGCCGTCTCTCTCGGACAGAAGGGACAGCAGCTCGCCGAGTTTGGCGAGCTGGTTGGCGCCGGGGCGGTGGCCGTCAGCGATGACGGCAAGCCGGTGGTCTCCAGCCACCTGATGCGAACCGCCCTGGAGTACGCCCGCACGTTCGGAATTCCGGTTGCGGACCACTGCGAGGATCCCACCCTCGCGGCCGGCGGTGCCATGCACGAGGGGATCGTTTCGACCCGGCTGGGCCTGAAGGGAATACCTTCCGCGGCCGAGGAGATCATGGTCGCACGCAACATCCTGCTGGCGGAGCTGACCGGTGGACACGTGCATCTGTGTCACATGTCGACCCGCGGCTCGGCCGAGCTGATCCGGCGGGGGAAAGACAAGGGTATCCGGGTCACCGCCGAGGCGTGTCCCCACCACTTCACCCTGACACACGAGCGGTGCGAAGGCTACGATACCAACGCGAAGATGAACCCGCCGTTGCGGGAGGCGGAGGATCGAGAGGCCATCCGCCAGGCACTCCGGGATGGGACCATCGACGCCATCTGTACCGACCACGCTCCCCACCATTACGACGCCAAGGAGCGGGAGTTCGACAACGCACCCAATGGGATCATTGGCCTCGAGACGGCGCTGGGCCTGGCCATCAGCGAGCTGGTGGAGCCGGGTCTTCTGACACTCCCCGAGCTGGTGAACCGCATGAGCACCATGCCGGCGCGTATTTTCAATCTGCCCGGCGGCACCCTCGCCAGCGGCTCTCCTGCCGATGTGCTCATCGCCGATCCCAAGGCGGAGTGGGTCGTCGACCCGGCCGACTTCTTCTCCAAGAGCCGCAACACGCCCTTCAGCGGACGCCGGCTCACCGGCCGGGCCGAGGTGACGATCGTCCGGGGCCAGGTCGTGTTCCAGCGAGCCCGCTGAGAGGGGGCCACCCCAGAGGCTGTCGGGAGGCCCCGACCGAATTAGATTTGCATCTGAGGGTGCTCACCCGGCATCAGATCGACGCCTAAGGGCGGATGAGAGGAACCCCTTCCCATGGCCAAAACGACCACGGATTCTGAAGTGACGATCGAGGCGCTGCTGGAGCAACGCTCACAGTACGAGGAGTGGATCCTCCGGCTCGACACGTCAGGCGACAAGGCTTCACCCGCCGTACGCCAGCGGGTGCGGGGCGACTACGAGGCTCGACTCGAGTCGGTGATGGAGCAGCTGCGAGGGCGCAGTGCCGCCATCGCCGAGGAGCTCGAGCGGCAGCACGCCTCTCAGGCCGAGCTCGATCGGGAACGGCGATCCGCGGAAGAGGCGCTGGCGGAGGCCGAGGTACGGCACTCGGTGGGAGAATACAGCGAGGAGGAGTGGCGGCGGCACAGCGAGCAGAGCAAGCGAGGCATCGAGCAGCTCCGCACCAGGCTCCGGGCGATTGGCAGCGAGATCGCCCGACTCACGGAAATCCAGGCCCTGATCGCGGGGCCGCGCGGCGCTCCCGCGCCGGCACCCCCGCCGCCCCCTGCCCCCCGCGCCGCTCGCCCCGAGATGGTCGAGCAGGCGCCCATGGTTACCCACGTTGCCGACGAGCCCGAGGCGGTGCAGCCGCCCTCGCCCAAGCGACCCCAACCTGAGCCGGCGGCGGCTCCGGTGGACGAGATGACCTTCCTGAAGTCGGTCTCCGACGACGAGCCCTCCCGGCTGGCGAGCAGGCGTCCGAGCAATCCGGGGATGCCAGCGGTTACCAACACTGCCACCGCGCCGCGCGAGTCCGCTCCCGCAGCCCCGGCGCCGGCATCAGGAGGTGGGGGGAAGGCGGCATCGGGTGTCGCCAAGACACTGAAGTGCGGTGAATGCGGAACGCTCAACCGTCCTACGGAGTGGTATTGCGAACGCTGTGGGGCTGAGCTGGCCGGGGTCTGAAAAGTAAGAAGTGAGAAGTAAGAGGTGAGAAGGTGAGAAGGCCATCTGAAAGCAACACTTTACTAGCACAAAGCTTATGTACTAGCCTTGAAGTAGTTTCTTAGGTCTGCACCCCGTCAAACTGAAAGGGCGCCCTTCAACCCAGGCGCCCCCATTGATTTCCCCTCTTACTTCTACTTCTCACCTCTCACTTCTTACTTGCCACCAGCTTCGCCAGCCGACTCTTCTGCCGGGCTGCGGCGTTCTTATGGACGATGCTCTTCTGCGCGGCGCGGTCGAGTAGCTTCACGGCCTCGGCGTAGGCAGCGACAGCCTCGGCCCCGACCGCAGCGCGGACTTTCCTGAGCGCTGTCCGTAACTCGCTTCGGTGGGTCCGGTTCTGGATGGCGCGGGCCCGACCTTGGCGCATGCGTTTGGCGGCGGACTTGATACGGGGCACGGAGACCTCAGTAACAGAGAAGTGCGTTCCGGAAACGCTCCGGAAGGTGAGCCTGAGAAAATAGGCCACCGAGTCTGCAAGGTCAAGCGGGACGCGGCTTTGACTTTGTCCTTATCGCGCGTTTAACCTTCGGCGCCCCCAAATCGAGGCGGTCTCCTGGATCGACAACTCGGCGATTTTGTGCTGGCCTTCCCTATGCTGGTTTTTGCTATGTGCGCTCATGAATATGCTCACGCCGCCACCGCACTCCGGCAGGGGGACGACACGGCATACCGACTTGGCCGGGTCACCCTCAATCCGCTGCCGCACATCGATCCCTGGATGAGCATTCTCATGCCCGCGCTGATCTGGTTCGGCTCCCACGGACAATACACCTTCGGCGGCGCCAAGCCGGTGCCGGTGGACTCGCGCAAGTTCAAGGACTATGTCAAAGGCGATCTCTTGGTCTCCGCGGCCGGAGTCATCACCAATCTGATAATCGCATTGACCTGCTCGGTGGTGTTCGTCCTTCTCGGTCTGCTGGCCGCGTCGGTGCCCTCCGCCACACCGGTGCTCGATACGGCCCAGCGCATGATGGTATATGGGATCTGGCTGAACCTGGTGCTCTGCTTCTTCAACCTGATCCCGGTTCCACCACTCGATGGCTCCCATCTTCTGTACCACGCACTTCCACCGCAGGCGGGCAGCTGGTACCGTGGGTTACAGCGCTTCGGCTATCTGCCCCTCTTCATCCTGTTGTTCCTGTTCCCGCCGGTGGTATCGATTCTCCTGACGCCCGCCTATGTGATTCGGAATGCGCTGCTGCGGGTGATCCTGCCGTTCCATGTCGGGGACGGGTGGAACATCTTTCAGTCATGACCGCCACCGAACCCACGACCCTGCCCGAGGCACCCACCAGCGCCTTGGGTGCGGGGTCGGGCTTTGTGGTGGAGCTGGAGGCGTTCTCCGGACCGCTCGACCTCTTGCTGCACCTCCTGCGGGAGGAGCAGCTCGAAATCGCCGATATCCCCATCGCGCGGATCGCCGATCAATTTCTTCAGGCGGTCCACGAGCTCGGTCTCAACCAGGCGGCGGACTATCTCGATATGGCCAGCCGGCTGGTGCGGCTCAAAGCGCAGATGCTGCTTCCCCGGCGGGCGGAGGAGGATGGCTGGGAGGATCCGCGGGCGGAGCTGGTCAGGCGGCTGCTGGAGTATCAGCAGATCCGCGAGGTGGCGGTCTGGCTGGGACACGCCGCCGAAAAGCGAGCCGAGCAGCTGGTCCGGGGCTACTTGCCGCCGCCACCCGCTCTCCCGCCGCCGCCGCTCACGCTCAACCTGTTCGACATGCTGGCCGCCATTGACCGGGTGATTGCCGGAATGCCTTCACCAGTCCTGCATCGGGTGGTTGCCCGACCGCTGGACGTTGAATCGGCGACCCGGCGCATCGAAGACCTGCTCCTGGACCGGGACGAGATCCGGTGGCTCGACGCCCTGGGCTCGGGGAGCACGATCGTCGACGTCCTCTCCACGCTGCTGGCCCTGCTGGAGCTGGCCAAGCGGGGAAGCCTCCGGCTGCTCCAGCCCACCCCTTTCTGCCCCATGGTGATCGCTCGTGAGTCCACTCGCCCAGCTGCTTGAAGCAGCGCTGTTCTCCGCCTGCCGGCCACTGACGGTGGAGGAGTTGGCCACGCTCGACCCGGATGCCAGCGCCGCCGACGTGCGCGTGGCACTGGAGCAGCTTCGCGAGCACTACGACTTCAACCAGCACGGGGTGGAGCTGGTCGAGCTGGCCGGTGGCTATCAGATCCTGACCCGGCCGGTGCATGCCGCGGCGATCGAGCGAGCCCAGTTCTCGGTCCGCACCCCGAAGCTCACGGCGGCCACCCTGGAAACGCTGGCGGTCATCGCCTACCGCCAGCCGGTGGGGCGAATTGAGATCGAGGAGATTCGGGGGGTCTCAGCCGGCGGCGTGCTGCGGTCGCTTCAGGAGCGAGGTCTGATCGAGGTCGTCGGGCGCAGCGAAGCACTTGGGCGGCCGCTCCTCTACGGGACGACGGCCTTGTTCCTGGAGCTGCTGGGCATGCGAGACCTGGCCGATCTTCCCAAGGCCGAGGAGCTCACCATCGCCCTGCAGCCGCATCGGGCGACAGCCGAAGGTGCGGACGACGCGGCGGCATATGTCGAGGCCGAATCATGAGTGAGATGCGGCTCCAGCGGGCGCTGGCTCGGGCCGGGGTTGCTTCCCGGCGAGCCGCAGAGAAGCTGATCGAGGATGGCCAGGTGAAGGTCGACGGCAAGCCGGCCACCCTGGGCATGAAGGTGGATCCCGAGCGTCAGCGGATCACGGTCGGCAAGAAGTCGGTGAAGACCCAGGCGCGTCGGTGGCTCGCGTTCCACAAGCCGCTCGGCGTGGTCACCACTGCCAGCGACGAAGAAGGTCGTCGGACCGTGCTCGACTTCATTCCCAATCCTGCCGCCCTGACGTACGTCGGCCGGCTCGATGTCATGACGACCGGACTGCTGATCCTCACCACCGATGGAGAAGCCGTGCACCGGCTCACTCATCCCCGATACCGCATACCTCGCCGGTACACGGCACTGGTCCACGGCCGGCCGGCCGCCGAAATAGCGGCAGTGGCACGGGAGCGCATCGTGATCGACGGACGTGCGGTCCTGCCTACCGACGTAAAAGTCAGGCCAGGCAAGGAGGGACGCAGCATCCTGGACCTCACCCTGGAGGAGGGGCGCAACCGGATCGTTCGTCGGTGGTGCGAGGCGATGGGTCTCAAGGTCGATCGCCTGGCTCGGCTCTCGTATGGGCCCGTCAGGTTGGGGGACCTGGCGCCTGGCCGGTATCGGCCCCTCACGCCGCGAGAGGAGGCAGCGCTGTACAAGTCGGTCCACCTCAATCCCGAAGGCATTGAAACCGGTGCCGGGGTGAGGGCGTCCGGAAAGCGGACCAGCCACGCATCCAGGAGCGCGAAGTGACCGCCGCCAAGCGCAGCCCCAAGCCCGCAGAGCTGCTCCCCGTTCAGCGCATCCTGAAGGAAGTTTCCCGCCGCATCGTGGGGCAGGATGCCATGGTGGAGCGGCTCCTGGTGGGACTGCTGACCGGTGGCCACATCCTGCTCGAGGGCGTGCCCGGCCTGGCCAAGACCCTTGCGGTGCGGACGCTCGCGGAGATCATCCACGCCTCGTTCTCCCGGATTCAATTCACACCCGACCTCCTGCCGGCCGACGTGATCGGCACCATGGTCTTCAACCAGAAGAGCCAGGAGTTCCACGTCAAGAAGGGACCCCTGTTCGCCCAGATCATTCTGGCGGACGAGATCAACCGGGCACCGGCCAAGGTGCAGGCGGCGCTGCTGGAGGCGATGCAGGAACACCAGGTCACCATCGGCGGCACCACCTATCCGCTGGAGGAGCCGTTCCTCGTCCTGGCTACCCAGAACCCGATCGAGAGCGAGGGGACCTATCCGCTTCCGGAGGCGCAGCTCGACCGGTTCATGCTGAAGGTGCGGGTTGGCTATCCCACCCGCGATGAGGAAAAAGAGATCTTGCTGCGGATGAGCGGCGGCCAGGAGATCGCCGTCGAGCGGCTGCTCGACCCCGCCGACATACTCACCGCGCGGGCCGCCATCGCCGGGCTGTACATGGATCAGAAGGTGGTGGATTACATCGTCGATCTGGTTCGCACCACGCGCGATCCCGGCCTGGTGGGTCTCAACGATCTCAAGCCGCTGGTCGCCTTTGGCGGCTCGCCCCGGGCGTCCATTGCCCTCGCTCAGGCCGCGCGGGCGCACGCATTTCTGCGGGAGCGCGCTTACGTGATTCCTGAGGACGTGCGGGCGCTGGCTCCGGACGTGCTCCGCCACCGGATCGTGCTGACCTTCGAGGCCGAGGCCGAGGATGTGACGACCGATGATGTGGTGACCCGGGTGCTCGGCGCGCTTCGGGTTCCCTGAAGAGCGTGAACTGTAAACGGTGAACAGGTCAACAGGTCTCAACACGCACCTCCTCGCGTTTACCCTTCACAGTTCAACCATTCACGCCGTTAGCCATGTCCGTCTCTCCCGAGATCCTCAAACAGGTCAAGGCCATCGAGCTCCGAACCCGGGGCCTGGTGGGCTCACTGTTCGCGGGTGAGTACCGATCGGTGTTTCGGGGGCAGGGGATGGAGTTCGCGGAAGTGCGCGCGTACGAGCACGGCGACGACTTCCGCTCGATCGACTGGAACGTGTCGGCCCGCCTGGCCAGTCCTTATGTCAAGACATTTACCGAGGAGCGGGAGCTCACCGTGATGCTGGTGGTGGATCAGTCCGGATCGACTCGGTTCGGTGAGCCGGTGACCAAGGCGGGGCTCTCGGTGGAGATCGCCGCCGTGTTGGCCCTCGCCGCGGCGCATCACAACGACCGGGTAGGCGCGCTGCTCTTCTCCGACATGGTCGAGCGGGTGATCCCGCCGCGGAAAGGGCGCCGCCATGCGCTCCGCGTGATTCGGGACCTGGTTGCATTTCAGCCCGCCGGGCGCCGGACCAATCTCGGCGCCAGCCTGTCGTATGCCAGCCGGGTGCTCCGGCATCGCAGCATTGTGGTGGTGCTATCCGATTTCATTGCCGAGGGCTGGGAACGTCCGCTTCGCCGGCTCGGGGCACGGCACGAGGTCGTGGCGATCACCGTAGACGATCCGCGAGAGCACGACCTACCCGATTCCGGGTTGGATCGAGATCGTGGACGCGGAGTCCGACCGGCGGGTGCTGCTCGATACCGGTAGCAGGGACGTGCGAGCGCGAGTGGCGTTCCTCGCGGAGCGCCGCCGGGAGGATCGGGCGCGGGCCCTTGCGGCGTCCGGGGCCGATCACGTCCGGCTGGAGACCGGCAGGGATTACACCATCCCCCTGCGCCGGGCCTTCGCCCGCCGGGCTCGCCGGATCAATCGCGCGTGACCAGCCTGGCCGGATTCGCTGGGCTTTTCTTCCTTCCTGTCTGGCTGGGGACCGGCGGTCCGCTTCAGGGGCAGGCGCCCAGCGTCGGTGACACGGTGTGGCTGAGCCGAACGGTGCGTGTTCCGGCTGGCTATGCGGTCCGAGCGGCGGAGTGGGAGCCAGCGGATCCGCTCGAGCTGCTCGGGCGGGGCCGCGTAGTCCTGGCGGGAGACTCAGCCCAGATCGCCTATCCGGTCGTTGTTTGGCGACCAGGACAATACACCATCGACCTCCCTGGACCGCTTCTGCTCGGACCGGAAGGAACGGTCGATTCCTTGCTAGGCGAGCGGATGAGTATCGCGGTGAGGAGCATCCTCCCGTCGGTGCCCTCCGACTCGGCCCTGGCCCCCCAACCTCGCGCAAGCCTCGTGTCCCGGAGGGTGGTGAGCCTGGTACCAGTCGCCCTGCTCTGGCTCGCGTCCCTGGCTCTGCTTCTGCCGGTTCACCTCTGGTGGCGTCGCCGCGGTAAGCCGGTCCGCACGGCGCCACCCGGCCTTCGGCCCGATGAGCTCGAGCCTCCGCTGGCGCGCTGGGCCGATGCCGGGGAGCATCGAGCGGTTGCCAACGTGGCTGCGGCCCGTCTCCGCGCTGCCGTGGCGCAGCGGGTGACTTCAGCCCATCCGGGGTTGGACACCGAACGGGTCCTGGCCGAGATCGCTGCCGCGCGGCCTGAGTGGCCGCTGCGAGGAGTTGAGCGACCTGCTTCGGGCGCTCGATGACGCGCGCTTCGGCCTGATGCCCTCCACTGACGCGCTACGCCTCTCGCGATCGACCATGGAGATGCGCGACCGGCTGCTGCGCGACGCCGCATGAGCTTCGCCCGTCCCTGGCTGCTGTTGTTGCTTCTCCTGGCGCTGGCCCTCTGGTGGTGGCGCCGCCGCCAGGGGGAGCGTCCGGGAGCCAGGTACAGCGACGTGACCTTAGCGGCCGAGGCAGTCAGACGGAGCTGGTGGGTCATGCTTCCGCCGGGGCTGCGGAGCGCTCGCATTGACAGCGTTGGTCTTTGCGGCCGCGGGGCCTCGCATCGGCGGTGATACGGTGGAGGTCAAGCAGGAGGGGATCGCGATCGTCATCACGATCGACATCTCCAGCAGCATGCTCGCGGAGGACTTCGCTCCCTCCAACCGGCTGGAGGTGGCCAAGCGCCAGGCGGTGGGCTTCATTCGCGGGCGAAGCGCCGATCGCATCGGCCTGGTGGCGTTTGCCGGCGAAGCACTGACCCAGGTGCCGGTGACTCTCGACTACCCGGTCATCGAGCAGGCCGTCATGGATCTCAAGATCGGTAGCCTGGAAGACGGCACGGCCATCGGGAGTGGCCTGGCCACCGCGGTGAACCGGCTCCGCCGGGCACCCGACAAGTCCAAGGTGATTCTCCTGCTGACCGACGGGGAGAACAACAAGGGGCTGATCGATCCTCGCACCGCGGCGGCGACGGCGGCCGCATTCGGCATCAAGGTCTACACCATCGGCGTCGGCACCATCGGAGAGGCCCCCATTCCAACCGGCCGGGGCCTGGGCGGCTTTCGCTACGAGCTGCTCCCCGTGCGCATCGACGAACCGCTGCTTCAGGAGATCGCCCAGAAAACCGGCGGTCGCTACTTCAGAGCCAAGGACAGCGAGGCCCTGAGCCGGATCTTCCGCCAGATCGATGCGCTGGAGAAGACACCGATTCAGGTAACCCGCTACACCCGCTACGATGAGACCACCCGTCCATTGATCCTGCTGGGACTTGCCGCGCTCGCCCTTGAGCTCCTGGTAGCGACGACCCTCGTGGTGCGGGTCCCATGACGTTCGATGCGCCGCTGCTCCTGTTTCTTGCGCCGGTACTGGCGGTCGCCTTCGCGTGCGCAGCCTGGCTGGCCCGGCGCCGCCGGATCCAGCTGGCGCGGCGGTGGTCCCCTTCGCTGGGCCGGCTGGCGCGAGGACGTGGAGGGTGGGCTCCGGCGGTGATCGGCGTCGCCACGCTGCTGGCCGCCATCGGTTTGGCCGGCCCGCGCTCCGGCCGCATCCAGGTCAAGACCGAGACCCGGGCGCTCAGTCTGGTCTTTGCCATGGATATCAGCCGATCGATGCTGGCGGAGGACGTGGCCCCCAGCCGCTTGCAGCGTGCCTCACGGGAGGCGCGCCGCCTGATTCAGGACCTGGAAGGCGATCGACTCGGCATGATCGCCTTCGCCGGGCGAAGTTACATCTTGGCTCCGCTCACCGTGGATGGTGGCGCCATCCGGATGTATCTCGATGCACTGGACCCCGATCTCGCCAGTGAGGGGGGGACCAGCCTCGCCGCCGTGCTTACCCAGGGCGCCCAGCTTCTCGGCGCCGCCACCGACGCTGCGGATCGAGTGCTGGTTCTGTTCACCGATGGCGAGGCGCATGATACGCTGCCGGAGGCCGTCGCGGCCGCGGAAGCGCTCAAGGACGCCGGCGTGCGCCTGATCGTGGTGGCACAGGGGCGCGCGCTGCCGACACGGATACCGCTCCGGGATTCCTCGGGCACCTTGCTGGAGTACAAGCAGGACGAGGAGGGAAACGTGGTCCGGACCCAACGGCGGGACGATGTGCTGCGTGCCGTGGTGGACGCGGCGGAAGGCACCCTGGTCCCCAACGAGCTGCCGGACCAGGCCGGCGCGGTCCGCAGCGTCGTGGGGGCGATGAAACGCAGTCCCACGTCGGACACCCGAACCAGCGATCTGATTCCCCGTGCCTGGATCCCGGTGCTGGCGGCAGGGCTGCTGCTGCTGGGGTACACCATCCTCCGGCCGGGACCGGCGCTGGTCAGCTTGGCGGGCCTCCTCCTGCTTTCGAGTACGGCCGCTGCCCAGCGCTCCACGGCCGGGGACCGGGCCATGGCGGCCGGCGACCCCGCCGGAGCCGCCGCGGCGTTCCTCAACGAGGCACGCGGCAGCGTGCGCGACACGGCATTCTATAACGCGGGTACCGCCGCCTTGGAGGCGCGACGGTTCGAGATAGCTCAAGGCGCGCTGACCGAAGCCGCCAAGTCGCTCGATCCCGACCTGAGGTACCGCGCGCTGTATAACCTCGGCGTGGCCGGCTTGCTCGCCGCTGCGGCTGACACGACCAAGCGGGACGAGCTCCTCGATCAGGCTGCGGCCCGGCTGCGGGAGGCGTTGCTGCTGCAGCCCTCGTCGGCCCGTGCCAAATGGAACCTGGAGCTGGCCGAGCGCCGACGTCCACCGCCCGCAGGTGGTGGCGGTGGAGGAGGGAAGCCCCCGGCTGGTGGCGGTGGTGGCTCGCCTTCGGAAGAGCCTACCCGTGCCGGCAACCAGGACCAGGGGCTCAGTCAGAGCCAGGCGGAGCAGATCCTGAACTCGATGGAACGTCGCGAGCGGGAGACACGGGCGGACCAGCAGCGTCGGCTCAAGGGCAGTTCCGCCGATGGAGTCAAGGACTGGTGATCGCTCTCCTCCTGCTGGCGCTCTTGCAGTCGGGCCCACCCGAGCTCCATGTATCGGTCGATCAGGATCGAATCTCGGTGGGAGACGAGGTGGTATATACCGCCCGGGCGATGAGCCGGTCGTCCGAGCCGATGAGTCTGACCATCGCGCCGTTCAACGGATTCGAGATCGTTTCCCGCAGCGAGCGCACCGAGGTATCGCTTTCCGGCGGTCCCATTCGCACGACTGTCTTGGAGGTCCGGCTCCGTGCGCTGCGCCCCGGGCGTTGGCAGATCGGTCCGGCCCGCGCCACTCAGGGGAGCGAAACGGCCGAAGCGGCGGCCCTGGTCGTGGATGTCGAGCCCAGCGCCGCTGTAGCCGCCACCACGCTCAATCCCAGGCTCCGAAGCCTACTGGAGCGTACGCCGCCGCCGCCGCGAGGGAAGGCAGCAGTGGCACTGGTGGTATCGGCCGACACGGTGAGAGTCGGCGAACAGGTCGACGTCGTCACCGCTGCCTGGTTTCCTCGCGACCTGCGCCTGCAGCTTCGCCGCCCGCCGACCCTGCAACCGCCGGTGATCGACGGTGTGTGGAGCTATCCGCAGGCTGCGCCCTCGGGCATCGCGGTCACCCGCAACATCGGCGGCATCGCCTACGACCTCTTCGTAGCTCACCAGGTGGTGTTCCCCCTGGTGGCGGGGACGATTGCGATTCCCCGGGCCATGCTAAAGTACACCACCCCGCTCGCGCTCCAGTTTTTCAGTCAGGAGGAGCGTTTTGCGCTGAGCAGCCTGCCCGAGTCGCTGACCGTGCGGGCACTGCCGCCCGAAGGCCGTCCAGCGGACTTCAACGGTGCGGTAGGCACGGCGCTCCGGGTGGAGCGCCGGATTACTCCTCCCACTGCCCACCCTGGGGAAGGCGTAGCCGTTGACCTGGTGCTCTCCGGTATTGGAAATTCGGCCCTCTGGCCGCCTCCCGCGATTCAATGGCCTCGCACCGCCCGGGCATACGCAGATCGGGTCGATGAACAGGTGACTACCGTGGACGGCCGGCTGGGCGGGGTCAAGACCTTCAGGTATCTGCTGGTGCCCGACTCGGTGGGGCCACTGGCCCTGTCGCCGATGAGCTATTCCTATTACGACCTGGCGGCCCGCGCTTACCGCTCGGTGGGCACCGGAGCGGCTTCGCTGCCGGTGGCGGCAGGGGGCGAGTCGGCCAGCTCCGAGGCTCTGCCGCCCGCGCTTTTGCCGGGCGGGTCTCCCCCTCTTGCCCGGCGGGTTGCACAAGTGGTTCCGGATTGGGGTTGGGCCGTGATTCTCTTGCTGCCTCCGCTGGCCATTTTCGGCCGCGGGTTGCGTCCCCGGCGCCGGCGCCGGCAGGTCATCCCTCCAGCAACGGGGCTCCGCGGCGCGGAGCAAGAGCTCGATGCGGTGGTGCGCAGCCTGGTGCCTGATCCCGACCATCGCTCTCGCACCGGACTCGCGGCGGCGGTGCGGGCGGCCGGTGGTGATGCCGACACGGCCTGGAGACTCGCCGCGGCCCGGGAGCAGCTTCTGGCTCGGCGCTATGGACCCGGGGCTCCCTCGGAAGAGGATGCGGCGCTGGTCGCCGAAGTTCAGGAGTTGATGCGCCGCCTTGGAGGCTCACTTCGCGGTTGGCGTGGGCGTGGCGTTGCAGCCGGCCTGTTGGTCGGGGTGCTTGCCGCAGGCCTCGCGGCCCAGTCTCCTCCGCCGGAGCGGCTCTACGAGAGCGGCGCCCTTCGCGCGGCGGCCGACGGGTTCGCGCGCCGGGCCGAGCTGGAACCGACCGTCGCGGCCCATTGGTACGACCTCGGTGCATCCTATTACCGGTTGGGGTTGAAGGGTCACGCCGCCGCCGCCTGGTACCGTGCCCGCCGGCTCGAGCCGCGCGAACCCGCGATCCGGCGTGCCCTCCGGCTTACGCCGCCACCGGACGCAACCTCGGACCGGTGGACTTGGTCCCCGCCCGTTACACCCGAGGAGCTGCTGCTCCTGGGGGCGCTGGGCTGGCTGCTTGGCTGGGTTGCCTGGGTGTTGCGCCCCCGGCAACGAGACCGGTGGTTGATCCTGCTCGCCTTCTCGGCTGCGACGGTGGTCGCAGGTTTTGGATTGCGCGCGTGGTACCGGCGGCCGGTCGGTATCGTCCTGGATGGAACGACGCTGCGACTCTCTCCCCACGGTCGGGCGCCCGCACTCGGCCCGCTGGACGCCGGGGGGGCCGTAGAGATCTTGAGGAGTAATCGAGGATGGGTCATGGTGCGCGTTGCCGGCTCCCGCGAAGGGTGGGTTGCCTCGGACGCCATCGCCGCTATCGGCGGATAGATTTCCTCGATGTCCCGCCGGATTGCAATTCTGCCCGATGCTGTCGCCGATCAGATCGCGGCTGGTGAGGTGGTCGAACGGCCCGCGTCCGTGGTTAAGGAGCTGGTCGAGAACTCCCTCGACGCCGGTGCCCGCCATGTGCGCGTGGAGCTGGAGAACGGTGGCAAGGTGCGGATCGAGGTCAGCGATGACGGCAGTGGCATGGGACGTGAGGATGCCGTGCTCGCCCTCGACCGGCATGCCACCAGCAAGGTGCGTAGCGCTGCGGACCTGGTAGGTGTGGCGACGTTCGGTTTCCGCGGCGAAGCGCTTCCCGCCATCGCGTCGGTATCCCGCCTCGGCCTGGTCACCCACGACGGCGAGGGCGAGGGGTCGGACCTTACCGTGGTTGGTGGACGGCTGGAACGAGTTGTTCCGGCCGCGCGGCAGCGGGGAACCACGGTCACCATCCGCGGCCTGTTCTTCAACACGCCCGCCCGCCGCAAGTTTCTTCGCTCCGCCGCGAGCGAGACCCGGGCCTCGCATGAGGCGGTTGCCACACTGGCCCTGGCGCACCCCGAGTCGGGCTTCGAGCTCCACATCGACGGTACCTGCCGTCTCGCCGTGCCCGCGGGCCAGGAACCGGCCGAGCGGCTGGCAGCTGTGTGGGGACACGACCTCGCGGGCACTCTGATCCCGGTGCAGTACGCTGCCGGTGCCTTTCAGGTCAGTGGATACGTTCAGCGGCCTGGTGATGCGCAGCCCACCGGGCGACGGACTCAGCTGTTCGTCAACGGGCGCCCATTCAAGGACCCGTTCCTCGTTCGGGCGGCCGAGGCCGGCTATCGTGCCGCCATCCATCCCGGCGATCGCCCCTCGATCTATCTCCGCATTCAGGTTGCTGCCGAAGAGGTGGATGTAAACGTTCATCCAGCCAAGCTGGAGGTTCGGTTTCGGGACCGGATTGGTGCGGAACGGGTGGTCGAGGAAGCGGTTCGTTCCGCACTCGGCGCCCTGGTGGCGGCGGCTCCGGTGGGTGATTGGCGACCGTTGCCTGTGGCCGGCGGAAGCGGGCACATGGCAGGTTCGATCCGTTACCTGGATGATCCGAGTCAACTCTTCTCGGAGACTCCACCCCTTTCCGGAAACGAGGCGCCCGACGCGACAGCGGGCTTTGACGTACCCCTGGTCCAGGTGTTCGACAGCTACATCATGTACGAAGGTCCCGATGGAGTGATCATTGTGGACCAACATTCCGCCCACGAGCGGGTGCTCTACGAAGCCGTGCTCGTCCAGCTCAGCGGCGTCGGCGCGCCGGCTCAGCGGCTCCTGCTTCCGCTTACCCTGGAGTTGACCGACGAAGAGCTGGATGCCTTTGAGGCGCACGGGGAGGAGCTGCGGCGAGTCGGGTTCGAGGCGGAAGCGTTCGGTGGTCGCGCGGTGGTGGTGCATGCCGTACCCACCCCGCATCCGCGTTTCGATGCGGGGGCTTGCTTCCAGGAGATGATCGCCGATCTGGCCCGCGGCCGGTTCGGTGGCTGGGCCAACCGGCTGGAACGATTCGCGGCTACCTACGCCTGCCGCGCCGCGGTCAAGGCCGGGCAGCGACTCACCGAGCGCGAGATGCGGGAGCTGCTCCTCCGGCTGTTCGCTACCGACCTTCCGCCGCACGATGTCCACGGCCGGGCGACCATCGTACAGCTTCCCCGGGAGGAGTTGGAGCGCCGGTTTGGCCGGCGCTAGGGTTCCCGTGTTGGTCGGCCCGACAGCGGTCGGCAAGACCGCGGTGGCGCTGGCGCTGGCAGCGCATTGGCCGTTGGAGATCATCTCGGCCGACTCCCGCCAGGTCTACCGCCGCCTGGACATCGGCACCGCGAAGCCCAGCCGGAAGGAACGGGCCCGGGTACCGCACCACGGATTGGACCTGGTCGATCCCGGTGCCCGATACAGCGCGGGTCATTTCGCCCGAGATGCGGTACGCTGGCTGGGTGAGATCCGGGGCAGGGCCAACCTGCCGGTGGTCGTCGGCGGTACCGGTCTCTATGTGCGGGCACTGGCCGAGGGCCTGTTTGCCGAGCCGGCGCTCGACCCAGCCCGGCGCCGATCGCTGGACGCGTGGACGGCACGACTGGAGCCGATCGAGCTGCTTCGCTGGGCGGCCCGGCTCGACCCGGGGTTCGGGGGTGGGGGGCGGCAGCGTGCTGCCCGGGCCATCGAAGTGGCACTCCTGAGCGGAAGGCCGCTCTCCTACTGGCAGCAGGCCGCGCGGGCTCAGGGATCGTTGGACCCGTGGTACATTGTTCTCACCGTGCCCCGACCGGTGCTCCATCAGCGGATTGCCCGGCGAGCGGACGACATGGTTCGGCGCGGGCTCATCGAGGAAGTCGCTGCCGTGCTGGCCGAGGGACACGGGGCCACCACACCAGGCCTCGACGGCATCGGCATTCGTGAGGCTGTCCAGTATCTCCACGGCATGCGCCCGCGAGAGTCCGTGGCTGAGGCGATCGCGGTCGGCACCCGCCAGTACGCCAAACGGCAGCAGACCTGGTTCAAGCACCAGCTCGGGGGCGGCGTAATCACCCTGGATGCAACCCGGCCGCCGGAGAAGCTGGCAGCTGAGATCGCTGGTTTGTGGGAGAATACCCGAAAGCCAATAGCCCTATGAAAATCGGAATCACCTGCTATCCCACATACGGCGGCTCGGGGGCTGTGGCCACCGAGCTGGGCCTCGACCTTGCCCGCCGCGGCCACGAGGTCCACTTCATTACCTACGACTCGCCCTTCCGGCTCCGGAGCTACACCGAGCGAGTGTACTTCCATCAAGTCGAAACCCGGATGGGGCGCTATCCGCTGTTTGATCACTTTCCCTACACCCTCGCCCTGGCCTCGAAGCAGCACGAGGTGGTGTTGCGGGAAGAGCTCGATCTCTTGCATGTCCACTACGCCATCCCTCATGCCACGACGGCCTATCTGGCTCGCGAGATGCTGAAAGGCGAGCGGCAGCTGCGGGTCATCACCACCCTCCACGGCACCGACATCACCCTGGTTGGCCAGGAGTCCAGCTTCTACGCCATCACCAAGTTCTCGATCGAGCGATCCGATGGCGTCACGGCTGTCTCGAACTATCTCCGGGACGAAACGTATCGCGCGTTTGGCTGCGGACAGTGCGATGTCAGGATGGTCCCGAACTTCGTCAACCTCCTGGAGTATCGCCCTGGCGAACCCGGGTGCCGGGGAACCGTGGCGCCTGAAGGCCACAAGGTGATCAGCCACGTCTCCAACTTCCGCGAGGTGAAGCGGGTCAAGGACGTGGTCCGGGTATTCGCCCGGGTGCGCCGGGCCATGCCCGCTACTCTGGTGATGATCGGAGACGGGCCCGAGCGGGTAGACGCGGAAAACGAGGCGCGTGATCTCGCGGTCACCGACGACGTGCGGTTTCTTGGCCGGCTGGATTCGGTCGCATCGCTGCTTCAGGCCAGCGACCTGTTCATCCTCCCGTCACAGACCGAGTCGTTCGGCCTGGCGGCGCTGGAGGCAATGGCGTGCGGGGCACCGGTCGTCGCGAGCCGCGCGGGTGGACTGCCCGAGGTCATCGATGATGGGATCAACGGGATCCTCGAGCCTGTCGGTTCAGTCGAGGCAATGGGACGCCGGGCCGTGGAGCTGCTGCGCGACCCCGAACGTCATGCTGCCATGCGGGCGGCGGCCATTGCCAAGGCCGAACAGTTCTCGGCCGACAGGGTTGTGCCCATGTACGAGGCGTACTATCGGGAAGTGCTCGGGTGAGGCGGGCCAGTGTCGCCTGAGCTCCTGCTGAAGGGTGCCATACTCGGCCTGGTAGAAGGGGCGACCGAGTTCATTCCGGTCTCCTCTACCGGCCACCTCATCGTGGTGAGCAGCTGGCTCGGACTGGTAGACGAGCGGGCCAAGACCTTCGACGTCTTCATTCAGCTCGGAGCGATCCTTGCGATAGTCTGGCTCTACCGCGCTCGGCTGGCCGCCGCGGCCGCGGGCGCCCTCCGTGGCGGGGCAAGTCGCCGGTTTCTCACCAATCTCTTCATTGCCTTTCTCCCGGCGGCTGTGGTGGGCTTGCTCGCTCACGCATGGATCAAGGAGCGACTCTTTACCCCGTTCGTAGTAGCGATTGCGCTGATCGTGGGCGGAATCCTCATTCTGGTGATCGAACGGTGGGCCCCTAAACCCAGGGTCCACGACGTGACCGAGGTGCCACCCCGAACGGCGTTCGGAATCGGCCTGGCCCAGGTGCTATCTCTCATTCCGGGGACATCCCGATCGGGGGCCACCATCATGGGTGGATATGCGCTGGGACTCTCTCGAGTCGCCGCCACAGAGTTCTCCTTCTTTCTGGCGATTCCGGTGATGCTCGCCGCGACACTCTATGATCTGATGAAAAGCTGGTCGGTGCTTGCGCCGAGTGACATCCCGCTGTTCAGCGTTGGGTTCATTGTCTCGTTTGTGTCGGCGTTGATCGTCGTCCAGGCATTTCTGTCCTATGTATCCGGGCACAGCTTCAAGGCATTCGCCTGGTACCGCATCGGGTTTGGGGCGGTCCTGTTGTTGACCAGAGGATAGGCGCAGATGGCCGCCAATCACAGAACCGTCCGTGCCTTGAACCTGGTAGCGGCGGCGGAGGGATCTGCGCCGTTGGGTCACCCGTGACTTCCCGTTTGCACTACTTCGACCGGGTCAGCTCGACGATGGACGTCATTCATCACTTGGCGTCGGAGGGAGCCCCGCCCGGAACCGCCGTGCTCGCCGGCGAGCAGCTCGAGGGACGAGGGTCACGCGGCCGAACGTGGCACTCGCCGATTGGCGGCCTGTGGCTGAGCGTGGTATTCCAGCCACCGGCCGTCGAGGGCATCGAAGTGATCAGTCTCCGGGTAGGCTTGGCGGTTGCCGAGGCCATCCAGACCCTGGTGCCGAAGCCGCTACAACTGAAATGGCCCAACGACCTCATGGTCGAGGGTCGCAAGGTTGGCGGCGTGCTGTGCGAGGCCCGGTGGCAGGGAGAGGTTCTGGGGTGGGTGGCGGTCGGCATCGGGATGAACATCCGCAACCATGTCCCGGACGAGCTCCGGGCAGTGGCCATCTCGCTGGCTGACGTGGTTCCCGATATTACCGTCGAAGAGATCGCCACCCCCGTCCTGGCGGGGTTGAGAGGGCTCGATCTCGGCACCGGCAGACTTTCGCCGGATGAGCTGAACCGATTCGCCCGCCGCAATTGGCTGCGAGGCCGGATGATCCGCGAGCCGGTTGTGGGTAAGGTCACCGGCGTCGGTGAGGATGGGGCGCTGCTGGTGCGCACCGCCTCAGGATCAGACGTTTCGCTCCGCAGCGGCACCGTGGAGTTGGCCGCCGCTTCCCCTAGCCGGTAACTTCGCCCATGCTGCTTGCACTCGACATCGGAAATACCGAGATCACCGTTGGCCTCTTCCGAGGGCGTGAGCTGGAAGCCCACTGGCGACTGACGACCAACCCGGACCGCACGCCGGATGAGTGGAGCAGCGCGATCGGTGGGTTTCTGGTACAGGGCGGCCACTCGCCCAACGAGGTTCGGGCTGTCTGCCTGGCCTCAGTTGCGCCGGCCACCACCCAGAGCGTCGTCGAGGGGGTGGCATTGTCCACCGGGTGTACTGGCGTGGCGATCGATGCCACCTCGCCGCTGCCGGTAACCCTCGATGTCGACGAGCCGCTGACCGTAGGGGCCGATCGCATCGTCAACGTCCTTGCCGCAGTCGAGCTCTTCGGGGCTGACTGCCTGGTCGTGGACTTCGGCACGGCCACGACCTTCGACTGCGTCACGGCGGACGCTCGCTTTATCGGCGGTGCGATCATGCCGGGCCTCAGAACCTCAGCCGACCAGCTCACCCGGCGCGCGGCCAAGCTCCCGGCCACCGAGCTCAAGGCTCCCGCCCGGGTCATCGGCCGTCGAACGGAGGAGTGCATCCAGGCCGGAGTCCTCTATGGTGCCGCGGATGCCGTGGATGGAATGGTGCGCCGTATTTCCGCAGAATGGCCGGGGGGACAGAAGCCCCGTGTGGTTGCCACCGGCGGACTCGCCAGCGTCATCGCTCCCCTCAGCAGGACGATCGAGCTGACCGATCCCGATCTCACCCTCCGCGGCCTGCGCATCGCCGCCGGCCATCTCGGCCTCGAGTGGTGACATCGGTGCGCGGGGCAGGGTATCGCCTGCTCGGCTCCCGCTTCGATTACCTGCTCCACACCCGACCGGCCGAGTGGCCCATCATGGCGGCGCACACCGTGGTGGGCTACGTCCTGGCTGTCGGACTCGACGGTGCCTGGCGAGGTGAACAGCTCGGGCCGGCGTTGCTCGGGGTTGTCCTCTGGGTCGTCTGTCTCAACGGCGGCACCCTCGCGCTCAACAGCGCGTATGACCGCGACGAAGGCGACATCGCCTACCTCCGGCGACCTCCACCTCCGCCCGCGCACCTGGCAACCTTCGGGTTTTGCCTCATGACTTTGGGCCTGCTGGGTGCGTTTCTCCTGCCGGTCGGATACCGGGCGGCCTATGCGGTATGCCTGGGACTCTCCATCCTCTATTCCGTGCCGCCGCTGCGCCTGAAGGCCGTTCCCGGCGTCGATTGGATCATCAACATGTGGGGGTTTGGGACGCTGACGCCCTACGCCGGATGGGCCGCGACCGGCGTGCCCGTAGACCTGACCCACGGATTGGTTCTGCTGGCGTTCTGTCCCTTGTTCGCCGCGCTCTATCCACTCACCCAGATCTACCAGTTCGAGGAGGACCGTCGCCGCGGCGACCGGACGCTGGCCCTGATGCTGGGGATACGCCGCAGTCTGCTGGTCTCCCTCGCCGCCGCTGGGGTGGCGTTCGCCCTGTTGGCATTGGCCGGCGTGCGCTCGGAATGGAGGGCAGCGGATGGCTGGCGGTGGGGAGCCCTCGCGCTCTCTGCCGTGGTCTGGGGAGCGGTCCTGGGTTCCTGGCTTCGGCAGCAAGGCCGGATGGAGTCGCGGGATCACCAGCGCGGGATGTATCGGGCACTCGCTGCCTGGGCCCTCACCGACGTGGTGGTGGTGCTGGCCTGGGGGATCTGATCCCGACCCCTTGGCCCTCGAACCTGCGTCCCGGTATACTTTGGAATTCACACCCTTCGGGAGACGGCATGACTTCGACCGCGGAACTGAAAGGCGAGTACGACCTTACCAGGCTTCCCCTGATCGTCCAGGGTGCGGTCAAACTGGGGCTGCTCGAGAGCATACTGGTCCTGCTCTTCTCCCTGGCCTCGCGGTTTCTCGGCGGCATACCCGAACTGATTGTGGGTGGCCTCATTCTGCTCGTGGGCCTGGCGGCCGTGAGCATGCTGCCGGGGCTGTGGACCAGACCACGTACCATCGAGGGAATCGCGGGAGCAGCGGCGATCGGACTGGCAGCCACCGTGGTCTTCCTGCTCGTGGATGTGACCCTGCTCCAGAATATCGGAACCTACAGTCATCGCTGGTACGACCTCGGGGGTGGGAGCAACTGGTGGTACCATCCGGTTTGGTGGATGGTAGGCACGTTCCTCCCATGGATGGGTGCCTGGATTCTCGCCAACCAGACCGTCAAAGGCGACGGCCCCTCACCGCTCACCGGCTTTCTCACCGCCGTCGCGGCAGCGGTGGTCTTCGCGGCCGCCGCCGTCCTGCTCGGATTCCCGGGAGCACGCTGGACGCTGGCCACTTTCGGTATCGCGTTCCTGCCGGGACTCGCCCTGGCTACAGCGCTCTCCGCCATGAGGAAGCGTCACGCCTAGGCCCATGCGGTGGGTCCGACTTTTATTTCGCATCTTCGGATGGCTGCTCACGCCGTTTCTGGCGTGGGCAGCTTCATTTTTCGGAGCGGTGGCCGGAGCCCTGCTTGCCCTGAAGCTCGATGACCCCGTCAGGGGTCTCGCCGTCACCGCCGTGTGCGGCGGGATCGCGGGTTTCGCCTGTCTGATCGCCTGGTTGCACTTTCTGCGGCGGTCGCCTGAAATCCGGGAAGTGCTGGCCGTAACCGAGGACGGCACGCCTGACACTACCGAGATTGCCATCGAGCCGGCTGAGATCATGCCCGAGGCGACCGAGCCCGACCCGGCTGGGCGTCGGTGAAGATCCCACGGTTGGGCTACATCGGACTCGCGGTACTGGCAGCCTGCGGTAAGGCCGAGAAGGACACAAGAAAGGATCCGGTATCTACCGCGGTGAAACCTCCGGCCGATTCACTGGTGCTCACCAACGGGACCGGAGCAGAAGTCTGGTTCACTCTGATGCGAGCGGCGAAGGGCGGCGACGGGGTGCCCTGCGTGGAACGGGGCCTTGAGGTTCGGCGAGGGGCCAGCCGAGTCAAAGTACCGCTGCTGTATACCCGCAATGTCCCGGTTCTAGTCAACGACTCGACCATTCGGGCCATACTCTGGACCCACTGCACGCCCGGCGACCCCTACCTGGTAAACCTCCGGAGCGGCCTCCCGGTGCGAGATCGTCCGAGGGCTGCGCATTGATCGCGTGTCCCCGGCTCCGTCGTCAGGTGGTCATCGTGCTCGTAGCGGGGCTGGGTCCATGCCTCGGACCCACCTCCACGCTTCATGCGCAGGACGCCGAGGCGAGCATCGGCAAGTTTTTTGACTCGACCGGCTGGACTGCGTATCGGGTTGGATTCAGCCGGCCACTCGGCAACGTCTTCCGGCTGCAGCTGCACGGCGATGTCCTGCGGCGGGTCGCGGGAGAAGGTACGTTCGGCGGCCTTGGGACCGACCTCACTGCGTTCCGCACCCGCGGTGAGGGTCCCTATCTCGTCGCCGGCCTCGGTGGGGGGTTAGGGTCGGAGAGCTCCAACAGCTTCTCCCGGCTTTGGGGCTCGTGGTCGGCGGGGGCGGGCTACGATCTGCTCCCCGTTTCCTTCATGTCCGTCGGCGCCGAGGGGCGGTGGCAGCAGCTGTCGCTGAGCGGACTTGAGGGGGTTCAGCTCACAATCGGGCTGGCGTTCCACGTCGGTCGCGGCCCCACTTCTCCAGAACGGGGTCGCCCGCGGAGCCAGCCGGCCGGTCCGCTCCTCCCGCCCGAGGCCGTTGTGAGCTTACCGCAAACTGGCGGTGGCTCCGGGCCCTCACCTGCGACGCTGGCCGATTCGATTATTGCCACGGCCACCGAGGCGATGGGCCGTCCCTATACCTATGGAGGCACCGGGGTGGGCGGGGGAGGGTTCGACTGTTCCGGCCTGATTCAGTATTCCTATGGGAAGCATGGCATCGCGCTGCCACGTCGGAGCACCGATCAGGCCCGCGAGGGCAGAAAGATCGATCGGCAGCTCAAGTTGCTCGCTGCCGCCGACATTCTCACCTTCTCCAATCGGGGTGGGCGGGTGACGCACGTGGGGCTGTACATCGGGGGCGGACGCTTCATTCACAGCGCGACCCGCGGCGTACAAGTGAGCACGCTGAGTGCTGAGGACCCCTACGGACGCTGGTGGTACAAGCGCTGGGTAGGGGTCAGGCGAATCGTCCGCTAATGCTGTTCGTGGCTTTCGTGCCCGGTGTGCGGACTTCCGGGGACATCTTCAGCACCATGCGCACCGTGATCCCCGTGGCTCGCCGGTGCCTCGGACATTCCGCCGGGGTGGTGTTCCTCCATCGACGCGGTTTCGTCCCCACGAACGTCGAGTGAGGCCAGATCCCGCTGGTAGGTTGGATCGCGTGGATCGATGGCGGGCCAGCGCTTCATGTCGTCAGGTACGAAAAGACCGACCATGCTCGCCATCGCACCCTTCACGCGCATCTCCCCCGTCGGGTTGTCGTAGTCACCCACCACCCGGTAACGGTGCTTGGCCTTCAACCGAAGGCCTTCGCCGCTGACTCCGAACAGCTTGCGAGACACCTTTATCAGCTTGCCATTGGCGTCTCGCTCCGCCTTGATCTGGGTCAACACCTTGCCGGTTTCGGCATCCTCCAGCCGCACTCTGCTGCCATAGTCGTGCATATGCCCGCCGACGGCCAACAATCGTCCACCGATGGGGAGGGTAAACTCATACGCCTTGCTGGATTTTCCCGGCGGGACGTCGAAGGTGTTGTGGCCGCCCACCGTCAGATTCACGTCCATGTAGATGGGAAGCGCGTTCAGGGGCTGGGGGTTTTGGTTTTGGGGTGTCCACAACATGGTGAGCTTCAGGTGGACCCCTTCGAGATCCTTACCGGTATCGTTGTGCCACGCGATGTACATCCCCAGCTTCATGCCCGGCTTCATGGGCACGCCAATCGTCTTGGGCACACTCGCTGCCTCTGTCTCCGTGCCGGTACCCATCAATCGCTCGGCGGCGGAATAAAGCAGCTGCCGGCGGCTGAAGTTCACCATGATCATGTGATGCATGACGTGCGGGGGAACCACCCGCCCGTGTGCATCGGCCAGCTCCACCCGAAAGCCGCGAAACCAACCGGTCACCGGCCACTCAAAGCGCTGCAGCCGGGTGTCGTGAGACGAACCCAGGTCCATCATGGCGTGATCGTCCATCGGGGGCATGTTCGGCAGGTCGAACGGTCCGCTGGTGATCGTAAGCTCATGACGCGACGAGTCGACCGTCACGCTGACCGTCGGGGTCGGCGGGGGTCCGTCGAGGCGGGCGGCCAGTGACGTGATCAGGATCAAGCTGCACAGCATCATGCGTGCTCCGAATGGGGTGGCTGGCTGGGCATTGCGCTGCCGGAAACCGGCCGGCAACTTTGTCGCGCTCGACTGAACTCAAGAGCGTGGCCCGCTCATAATCCCGAGACGGAAACCTAATGTCAAGCATCCGGGCCTCCTGGGGCTCGGCGTCACCGTGCTGCTCTGTCCGAGTCGCGCCGGGGCGCAGGATCGCCTGTTCCCGGCAGTGAACAGCTTCGAGCTACCGGAAGCGTCGCCCCGGGCATACGGCATGGTTGCCCGAGTCCTTTCCGTCCGGAAGGGGGAGAGCCGTTTTGGCGTCGAGCAGGAGGGGGAGGTCATCCTGGGAGAGAATTTCCCCGTACTGGCGCTCAAACGAGGGCCTCGACCTATCGTGCTCGGACTGGGGGCCCAAGCCTACGGCCGATTCAGCCTGGACGACTCCAAGAGCGCTCTCATCAGCCTCGACTGGGTGGCCGCTCTCAACACCACGGCGCTGCTCGGGCCTTGGGCCCTGACGCTCCAGCTATACCACGAAAGCAGCCATTTAGGAGATGAGTACGCGGACCACTTCGGTGTCGGTCGCCTCGACTGGACCCGGGAGGTCATCGCGGGATGGGCCACCTACGGCTTCGGCGCGTTGCGTCTTACCGGTGGGGCCAGTTACGTGCTGGCCGACGAGCTGAGCCTGCCCCGACCCGCCGCTGCACTAGGGATCGACTTCGGCGGTCATGGCCGTCGAGCGGTGGCGCGGGGCGTGGAGCCGGTGATTGGGCTCTACACCGAGGCCAACTCCGCCACCCGCTGGCGGCTCAATACCTCAGCCAAGTTCGGGGTCGAGTTCGTTGGCCAGGGAAGGCCTCAGCTCGGCCTCGCGCTCATCGCTCATGACGGTCTCTCCACCCAGCGGCAATTCTTTCGGGAGGAGAGCCGGTATTTCGGACTGGAGGTGAGAATCGATCTATAAAGCAGTCCTTGACACGTTCCGTCGACGAGTCTGCCACGGAACCGTTTCTCCCGCCGCAAACCCCTGCCATCCTGACACATCCCTCGGGCACCCTGGTTGCTTATGCCAGGCCCCGGTAGGTGGCTTGACATAGACCGCGGACCCTTTATCTTGCGGTTCTTAGCACTCTCCTATGTAGAGTGCCAACCTATTGATGCTCAAGCGTTTAGAATTGTCAAACTATCCACATGGTGGAGGTCGCACAGATGGCAACTGCTACCAAGGCTAAGCCCAGCCTGAAGCTCCAGCCGCTCGAGGACCGGGTGGTCATCATGCCCTCGGACGAGGCGGAATCGATGCGGGGAGGCCTGTACATACCGGACACGGCCAAGGAAAAGCCGACCCAGGGTGAGGTAATCGCGGTAGGTCCCGGCCGGGTCGAGAAGGGCGCGCGGGTCCCGATGGACCTCAAGGTCGGGGACAACGTGATCTACGGTAAATACAGCGGCACCCCGTTCCAGCTCGGCGGCGACGAGGTCATCATCATCAAGGCCTCGGACGTTCTGGCCAAAATCAGCTAAACCGAACCCGGGCGGGGGCGCGGCGCAGCCGGCTCAGCCCGAAATCCATCAGGAGATCCAGACATGGCAGCTAAAGAGCTTCTCTTCAACACCGACGCGCGCACCAAGCTCAAGCGCGGCGTGGATCAACTTGCCGAGGCGGTGAAGGTCACCCTCGGCCCCAAGGGCAGAAACGTCGTCATCGACAAGAAGTTCGGCTCCCCGACCGTCACTAAGGACGGCGTGACGGTAGCCAAGGAAGTCGAGCTGAGCGACCCGATCGAGAACATGGGCGCCCAGATGGTCAAGGAGGTGGCCACCAAGACCTCCGATCTCGCCGGAGACGGCACCACCACGGCCACGGTTCTGGCCCAGGCGATTTTCCGCGAAGGCCTGAAGAACGTGACCGCAGGCGCCAACCCGATGGAGCTGAAGCGTGGTATCGATCGCGCCGTCGAGGCGGTGGTCGAGCAGCTCCGGTCTATTTCCGTTCCCAGCGCGGGCAAGAAAGAGATTGCCCAGGTCGGTACCATCTCCGCGAACAACGACAAGGAGATCGGTAACCTGATCGCCGAAGCCATGGAGAAGGTCGGCAAAGACGGCGTCATCACCGTCGAGGAGGCCAAGGGCCTGGAGACGACGCTGGAGACCGTGGAAGGCATGCAGTTCGACCGCGGGTACCTGTCGCCCTACTTCGTCACCGATCCGGAGAAGATGGAGGCGGTCCTCGAGGATCCCTACATCCTGATCCACGACAAGAAGATCTCGGCGATGAAGGAGCTCCTGCCGCTGCTCGAAAAGACCGCCCAGAGCGGGAAGCCGTTGCTCATCATTGCCGAGGATGTCGAGGGCGAGGCGCTCGCCACCCTGGTCGTGAACAAGCTCCGCGGCACCTTGAAGGTCTGCGCCGTCAAAGCGCCGGGCTTCGGTGACCGTCGCAAGGAGATGCTGCGCGACATCGGCGTCCTGACCGGTGGGCAGGTCATCTCGGAAGAGCTCGGGTTCAAGCTGGAGAACGCCACCCTGAGCGATCTCGGCCGGGCCAAGCGGGTCGTGGTGGACAAGGACAACACCACCATCGTGGACGGCAAGGGCAAGCCGGACGACATCAAGGGCCGGATCGCCGAGATTCGGGCGGCCATCGAGAAGAGCACCAGTGACTACGACCGGGAGAAGCTCCAGGAGCGTCTGGCCAAGCTCTCCGGTGGAGTTGCGGTGATCAACGTGGGCGCGGCCACCGAGACCGAGCTGAAGGAAAAGAAGGCTCGGGTCGAAGATGCGCTGCACGCGACGCGCGCGGCGGTCGAAGAGGGCATCGTGCCCGGTGGCGGCGTGGCCTTGATTCGGGCCCAGAGCGCGCTGGACAGGCTGAAGGGTACTGAGGACGAGAAGATCGGCGTCGAGATCGTGCGGCGCGCGTTGGAGGAGCCCATCCGGATGATCGCGCAGAATGCCGGAGCCGAAGGCTCGATCGTGGTGGCCCGGGTCAAGGAATCGAAGGACAAGAACTTCGGGTACAATGCCGCGACCGACGTGTATGAGGACCTGGTGAAGGCCGGCGTCATCGACCCGACCAAGGTCACCCGTACGGCGCTCCAGAACGCCGCCTCAATTGCGGGGCTTCTGCTCACCACCGAGTGCGTCGTCGTGGAGAAGAAGGAAGAGAAGTCAGCCGCGGCCGCACCTCCGGGTGGCGGCGGCATGGGCGGGATGTACTAGATCGGCCGTACTTAGAGCGGAGCAGTATCCCGCTCTAAGTATGCCGCCGATCTTGTATCCTGAGCCGAAGGCGAAGGATCTATGGTGGCGAAACGCTCCGGGCCTCCCGGGGCGTTTTGCTTTCCACTCGCCTCGCGTATTTCACGGCGTCGGGTGGATCGCGGGACTGCAGAAGACCGCACTACGCTGATCGTCCAATCACTTACGCATCGCTCCCTCTTGGTACGACAAATGCCGCCCGCGACTACTACCCGCGGGGATAAATCGACCAAACGCATGGAGCTGCATGCCCAAACCGCCGCCTAGTCGCGATCCGGATCCGATGGCTCGCGTTGTTGATCGCCTGCTGGCACAGCTTCCGGGTCTGCAAAGCGCAGCTGACCAGGCCCCGGCTGCGATCCGGTCCTCCGGTGGGCAATTCCACACGGTTTCCGGCGGGGCTCGCATCGAGCCTCCCACCCTCATCGGCCTGTGGGGCAGGGTAGTGCTCGGCACTGCACTCGGCATCATGATCACCGTGTGGCCGTACTTCCGGGAGTGCGGATTGCCCCTTTACGGTTACCTGTTCGCGGTCGCTGCCGTGGTGGTGGCCGGCGGATGGATTGCGGTGACTGCCTGGAAACTTCGGAGCGGAGTCGCCCACGTCCTGGCGTTGGTTCTCCTGTTCTGGGGTCTGGTCCTCAGCGCGGATGAGCTGCTCTCCCGGACCGGTTACGCCGCCGAGACGGCTACCTGGCAGTGCGTTGTGCCGGACTCAGGTCCTTCCTGGATGCGATGGTTTGCCCCCCCTGCTGAGTAGCGCTCCTTCCCGGTCTGCGGGTATTGCCGATGTACGGGCCGGCACCCCCACCGTCATCCTGGCTAATCCCTCTCTGGCTTCCTGTAGCAGCGAACCGAGCTCGGCATCGCTGTCCCGGTAGAGCTCTAGGCCTGACCGGTATTGCTCCGCGGCCTCCTTTGCCCGACCCAGCCGTTCGAGAATGCGGCCTCGGTGGATGTGGGAGGGTGCCAGAAAAACGAAATCAAAAATCGAGTTGCTCGAGAACGAGCTGTACCACCGGATGGCCTCCTCGAACCTTCCCTGCCTCTCCATCAGCCCGGCGTACAGATACCGCTCGAGACCCTGGGAGTAGAACGGCGATCCGCCGATGAGTCCCACCCGCGCTTCGAGCCGCTGTACCTCCTCCAGCGCGGTGGCCGCCTCAGCCCAGCGGCCGGCGCTGAGCGCCAGCTGGGCCCGGATGCTGCCCGCGGCATCCTGTGCGAGCGACGCGGCGAGAGAGCTGGTACGGGGGCGTTCGAGTCGCTGCAGGTAAGTCCGCGCTCCGGCCGCGTCACCCAGCCGCAAACTGAGGCCGCCCGCAAGATATTCCTGCAGCTCCGAGTGGACCCCTTCGTGGAGATTGGTCAGGTGACTCGTCTCCAGATGGGCGGTCGCAGGCGAGGGCAGGCCGCGGATCACGCTATCTCGAAGGGCCCGCAGTCCAGCGGCAGGCATGGGAACAAAGGGCAACAGGCCCAGGAGGGCTCGGTGCTCCAGTGCCGACACCGGATCCAGTAGGAACGCAGGCTGGAGCTCGGTATAGGCAGCCCGAAGGTGCCCACGGGCCAACGCCAGATGCGCCCGAGCGATGTATCCAAAGGCTCGCACTTCCGGTGGCCGGGTGGGCTCGGTCAGGAGAGCGATGATCTTCTCTGCGCCGTCGAGGTCCTGAGCCCCGACCGCAACGTACCGGGCGGTGTTCCAGACCCGGCCCTCGATGGCCGTTCTCAATTCGGCCAGCACCTCATGCTGCTCGACGACGTCACCCTTGGCAAAGGAACGCAGCGCCTTTGCTTCCACCGCCCATTCTCCGCCAGGGTTGAGCTGCAGGATCCGGCGCACCAGCGAATCCAATTCTGCCGGCCGTCGCTCGCTGGCGGCGATGCGAGCCAGGTGGAGGATGGCGCTGGTGTGTTCCGGTTCGAAGTAGAGCACCCGCTTGAACGGCAAGCGGGCTCCTGCCAGAGGGTAGCCTCGGCGAGGCCCGGAATGGAACAGGACCTCCCCCAGTTGGAGCCAGGCTTCGACGTTCTCGGGCTCGACGCCCACGATCTGCCGGTAGGTGCGCTCGGCCCCGATGGCGTCACCGCTCAAGAATGCGTCCCACGCCTGGAACAGCCGGCGATCCCGCTCGGAGAGTCGGCTGCTGTACCGGACCGCGCGGGAGGCTGCGGAATCGATCGCCTTGGAATCATCGGCCCACCAGGAGGAGACCGAGAGCCAGTAGTAGGCGAGGCCAAACGTGGTATCCTCGTTGACCGCTCGCTGAAACGCCCGGGCGGCGGGGTGAAAAGCGCCGTCGCGGAACAACCTCTCCCCTTCCAGGTACGCCTTCAACGCAGGCAGCGATCGGGTGGTGGTGGCAGCCACTCTGGTCAGCTGCTCGTAGGGGCCGCCACTCAAGCCGGTCAACAGTTGCCCGGCCACGGCATCCACCAGTTGAAAAAGCTCGCCGATGGTACCCTCGACCTCCGCTCGCGCGATCGGCTGGGACGGCTGGCTCTCGCGATACGCGGCCGCCCCGATCCGGATCTTGCCTCCGCCCTCCACGATGTTCCCGATCACATAGGTTCCGGCGCCCAGCCGTTCGGCTACCCGCCGGCCCTGCGCCGCGTCTGGCGGATTCCTACTGATCTGCGCGGCGATCCCGAGAACGGCGCGGGGGTCCGCGATCCTCAGCGAGCCCACGCCGTTCAGCTCGGTGCTCAGTAAGGTCACCATGCCATCCCGCAGATAGCCCAGCTCGGGACCTCCACTGACTGTGAAGGGCAGCACCGCAACCGCCGCCTCCGCCGGGGCCGGACTGGACCGGGCGCGCAGCGCTACCCCGAGGGCGGCTATCGCCAGGACAGCGCCGCCCGCCCCGGCCAGTACTCGCCACCTTCGTTGGCGATGGGCAGCGGTGAGCGACGAGGCGCGCGCGCGGTGATGGATCAGTGCGGCGGCTACCGCCGGGTCGGTGCTCGCCCGATGCTCCAGCGCGCCGATCGCCAGGGAGGAGAGCTGCTCTCCCCGCGCAACCGGCACGTTCCGGTCCACGTGGTGGCGCACCAGCTCGTGGGCGAATTCATAGCTGCCGGCGGTTCTCGTCTCTCGAATCAGTCGTTGCAGCAGCAGCTCTTCTACCGCGGCATCAACCGCCACGGGTGACTGGCCCGATACCTCCGATAAAAGGGCACGATCGAACGGCAGGGCGAGAACCGCCGCCGCTTCGAGCGCGATGCGCCCCGCGGGTGTGAGGCGAGCGAGCCGCCGCGTGATGACCTCGCGCAAACTGGTGGGAAGAGGGAGACGACCCTCCCGCGAGGTAAGGCGCCATTCCCCGCGCTCAGTTGGCGCGAGGGTGCCTTCGTCCGCCAGCGCGGAGATCATCTCAACGATGTAGAAGGGGCTGCCGCCACCCTGGGCGTGGAGCCGGGCAGCGAGGCGACTCCTATCCTCGGGCGGAAGCTCGAGAATGGAGCCGAGGAGGAGCTCTACCTCCGGGATCGAGAGCGGTTGCAGCTTGAGCCGCCGGATGACAGGCTGGCGGGGTAGGGCGACTTGAGGTTCCTCCTCGCCGGTCCTGGCCGTAGCGAGGACCAGAAGTCCCGGCGGGGGCTGTTCGATCAGCGACGATAGGGCGCGCAGGCTGGCAGGATCGGCCTGTGGCAGATCGTCAATGAACAGAATTAGAGGATCCTCCTCCGCCACGGCCGCCACCGCTTCCCGAAACCCCTCCCCCGCGGCACAGGTGCCCGGACCCTCCGGCAAACCGGGAAATCGCGCCCGGATGGCAGGGGAGATTGTCGCCAGGGCTGCAAGCGCTGCCGAGCGAGTGCCGGCCAGGCCGGGAGCGGCGGCAAGCCCGGAAGCGAGCTGTGACACGACCCCGAGCTCCACTGGTCCAGTCCCCTCGCGGCTGTGCGCCCGGGAGGTGATCCGGGTCCCGGATTCGCGCTCCACCCGGCGGAGGAACTCCTCGCACAGTCGTGTCTTACCAATGCCCAGCTCACCTTCCACCAGAACGACGCAGCAGCCGCCCTCGCTCGCCGTCCGCCAGGCAGCAACCAGCTCGGCGAGAGCGGGTCCGCGGGCGATCAGCAGGGGAGTAAAGAGCGCGGCAGAGTTGGCGCGCGGGCGGGGTGCCGAACCGGAGCTCCGTTCCAGAACAACGCCCAGCTGCTCGAGCTCTGCGGATGGCTCGAACTCGGTGGCCCGCAGCTGGGCACGGAAGGCGATGTAGCGGGACAGCGCCTCTTCGGCACGGCCGTCCAGATCCATCAGGCGAAACAGGTGAAGATGTCCCGCTTCCTCCAGGGGCAGCGCAGAAATCCACCGCTCGGCCCAGGCCGCTCCCTCTTGCCACGCACCACGCCGCCGCGCGTCCTCGCACAGCCCCGCAAAGGCGGTCCGGAGCCGGTGCCGCAGTCCCTCTCGTTCCGACTCCAGCCAGGATCGCAGCTCCTCGCCGCCGACATCCTCGAGCCCGGAGAGAAAGTCTCCTTCCCATCGGGTCACTGCGGCGTCGAGTCGGCCGGCCTCCACATCGCGCTCGAAGGCATTTGCGTCCAGTTCCACGGTCCGTTCGGCCAGCAGGACGTGCTCCGGTTCAACCACGAGGCCTTCGCCGACCAGTCGCCGGAGCTCGAGCAAGGCCTGCCGCAACGATTGGCGTGCGCGATGTTCGTCCCGATCCTGCCACAGGAGCGCCGCCGCCTCTGCCCGCGCCAGCGGTTTCGCCCCCCGGCGTGCCAGAAAGGCCAGTAGCACCAGCTCCTTACGCCGGCTCGAAAGCGTGGCTGAGCCCTCGCCTTCAAAGCGAAGCCTTCCCAGAGTCTGAAGACGATGCATGGCCGGTTCTCCCGGGCGGGAACGGTCTCGGTCGGACCGCAAATCCTAGACTACGACTCCGGACGGGGCAGTGCAATGGGTGGTGTCAAATCGAGCGCCCGACGGGGTTTGACGACTCGCTTGACAGAATTTTCGCACCCCCGAAGTAAGCTGAGTTCACCGGTTCGCCACGAGCGATGGAGGCAGCCAAGTGCGGTTGCCAACCTTCACGGAGGGAGGTCGTCGGATGTTTGCCCAAATCAGAGAGCGTTTCCTGGGGACCGGCATTCTCGCCGCGCTCGTCACCTTCTTCGTGGCGACGCCTGCCACCGCGCAGGGGTCGGCCGTTCCCTCGTTGGACGACCAGCTGGGGCAGCAGATCGTGGCCAGGGCCAAGGCCAAGGGAAAGAGGCTCACCGACGACAAGACCAGGAAGGCAACAATCCAGGGAAAGAAGTTCGAGCTCACTCCCGCCGATCTCAGCGCAGCCAAGCCCGCCGATCTCAAGGACGGGGTGTTCGTGGGAATGCTCGACACCGAGGCGTCTCTGACCGAGGACGTGTCGCTGCTCCCAGGCACCTACGACCTCTACGTGGCTCAGGTGAATGGAGTGTGGACCGGCTATGCGGAGAGAAACGGCAGGCTGATCAAGGCCAAGAGAGCCGTGGAGCGCCCGGACACGTCGCCAACCATGGAGCCGACGTTCAATCTCGGCAGCGGCTGCTGGTGGCTGTGGCTTCTCGTCACCGGGCTCAACGTCTGCTGGTAGGCGTCCTGGTCCCCCAACGTGCCGTGCACCGCCGAGCCCAACCTCGAGGCACAGCTACTGGGCCAGGGTTCGGCGGCGCGGCTGCCCTCGGAGGCTCAGTCCTTGGGTCGCAAGAACCCCCGAAATCGAGGATGATCTCGCAGGCTCGACAGATCGGTATCAGTGTGCAGCCACAGGTCAACCTGGCCGCCCTGGGCAAACGCCTCACCGAGGCGGTCCACCGCTTCCTCCCTACGCCCCCGCCGCGCCTCGATCTTTGCCTGCCACACCGTGGGCAGGCCGCCGAGATAGGGGCGCTTGACGGTCCTCAGCCAGTCAATCATCCGTTTCGCTTCCTCGGCGCGACCAGCTCGCGCCGCCAGCACGCCGAGATAGCCGGCATAGCTGACGCTGTCTGGATGTTCCGCCGCCAGGCGCCGAAACAGGGCCTCCGCATCCGCCAGGCGGTCGTCACGATAGCAGAGTTGCGCGAGGAGAAAGCGGTGGCCCTCCGAGGCCTGCTCCTCAGGGGGCCGGCTCTCCAGCCAGTCGATCCCGCGCGCCCGAGCGGTATGAGCGTCGCCCGCGTGGCCGTGCGCCTCCAACTCCTCCGCGGCGGCCCGCAGGAGAGCCGCGGGAGTCCATCCATCATACGGGGGCATCGACATCCCCTCGTCCAGGCGTTGGCTCAGCGTGGCTGTGCGTCCCAAGGCGGCGAGGGCGCGAACCTCGTAGGAGAGCGTGGGAAGAATCCCGGGATACTGTCGCCGCCCGGCACGAGCGGCTTCGAGCTCGCGCCGGTGATCGTTCCCCAGGTGGTACGAGGTGGTAAGCTGGCCCCAGTAGGGATACCACCCCTGCTCGCCCGCCTTGGCCGGGTTCAGGCGGCGGAGCGCCTCCACCGCCTCGCGCGGATGGTTCAACGCGCGCGCCTCGTAACCGACCTGGTACCAGGCTTCCGAGCCGGGGGTGAGTTCGGCTGCCTGTCGCACCGCCTGGAGCGCACCCACCCGGTCCCCCCGCAGATGGGCTTGCATCCACCGCAGCCAGTAGCGATCGAAGGGCGCGAGGCGCTCGGCCGCCCGGCCCACGATTCTTCCAATGGAGTCGGCCGCATGAAACTCACCCAGGTTCATATAAGCGATGGCCGCGTCCAGCTGGGCCATCGCGAAATCAGGGTCGAGGAGCGAGGCCCGGGTGTAATGCACAATCGAGGCTCGGTACTCGAGCTGAAGGAAGAGCTCCACCCCGATGGCGTACTCCTGATACGCCTCAAACGTGGTCGGCTTGCTCGCGGCGCTGGTCCAGTCACTCAGTCGCGGGTTCAAGTGGGTGGCAAGCAGCGCCGTCAGATGCTGGCGGACCCGCTCTATCGCCTCCATGGGTGACCGACGTGAACTGGCTACCGGCTCGAGGGCGAACAAGACACTGCCCGACCGGGCATCAAGCACCTCTGCCCGAAAGCGAAGACTGTCACCGTCAGCGTAGTAGCGACCGTACACCAGGGTTGCCGCTGATCCGTTCCTGTCTCCGCTCGCCTCCGCTGGAACGATCGTCACCAGACGGGTCTGCACCAAACCGAGATTGATCCAGTCGGCCGCCATTCGCCCCACTGAGCCAAGCGTGGAGTCGCCGGTCTGATTCTCAAAGGGGAGCACCTGAACTCCTTGCAGGTCCCAGCGAGCGGAGTCCTTCCGGAGCAGGCTCACTCCCGCGACACCGAGGAGTAACACCGAGCCGATGGCCGCCACTGCGATCCACCGCCGTCCCCGAGGTGACGAGGACCCGGCCTGGTCTTGATGGTAGCTGAACGCTGCCTGCGCCCGGGCATCGGTGCGTGCCATGGGCTTGTAGACCACGGCGGCCGCCCGGTGCAACCCTTCTCGTCGTGGGGTAGGAAGCAGGTCGTAGGCGGCGCGGTGCATGATCTCATGGGTAAACTCATTTCCGCCGGTCGTGCCGGTGCAGTCGCGCACGATACGCCGCGCGATCAGCTCCTCCTGTGCCACCGTCCAGGTAGAGGGTGCGATGCCGGCGACGGCAGCCACCAGCGCCGGATCGAAGTGGCGTCCCAGCACCGCCGCCGCTTCGAGCGCCGCCCGGGTCTCCGGATTCAGACGTTCGAGACGGCGCCCTACCACCTCCCGGACTGTCCCGGGAAGGGGAATGGCCTTCCCGCCATCGGAGGCCAGCTGCCAGGCCCCGCCATCCGTGATGTGCAGTAGCCCCTCGTCGACGAGGGCTGCGGTGAGCTCGATGGTGTAGAAGGGGTTTCCCCCGCCATCGACGTGCAGCCGCTGCGCGAGCTGATGGCGGGTGGATGGGGTCAGCTGGAGCATCGATCCCAGGAGGAGCTCGATTTCCCGAGGACTCAGGGGCTGGAGCTTGATCCGCCGGATCCCCATCCTGGACGCCAGCTCGACGTAGGCGGATGTCCGGTCCTCACCGGTGCGCGCGGTGACGAGAAAGAGTATTGGGCCGGAGATGCGGCCGCTCACCGCCATCAACAACTGCTGGGAGGCTCGGTCCGCCAATGGCAGGTCATCGAAGTACACGACCACCGGGTGCTCGGCGGCGATCGCACCGAGGACTTCGAGCAGTGCGTCTTCCAGCGCGTGGAGGCTCCCGATGGGCTTGGCGAGTGAAGGAAAACGCTCGCCGATCGCGGGAGCGAGGTAAGCCAACTCCGCCAAGGCTGCGGCCGATGCCCCGGAGACGCCGGGCGCAGCGGCCAGAACCGCCGCGAGGTCGGTGATCGTGGCGAGATCGTCGTGGGCGGCCGCCTCGTATCCCCGGGCGCGAAGGATGGTAGGGGCAGCGGGCTTGGCGGCCAGCTGACGAAGGAACTCTTCGCACAGTCTGCTCTTGCCGATTCCGGGGTCACCCTCGACTAAAATCGCGGCCGAGGTTCCTGCCCGGACCTCCCTCCAGGCCGCCTGGAGCTCGGCCATCACCTGCCCCCGGCCGGTGAGGTCGGGCGTGAAGAGGGCAGCCGATCCCGGCGTTCGGCGTCCAGGCGCGCCGGCGGCAGCGTGCTCCAGCGTCGCGCCCAGATCGAGGAACGCCCGCGTTGGCTCCGCGTCGATCCCCCGGAGTTGAGAGCAGAACGCCGCATGGCGAGCGAGCGCCTCCGCCGGACGGCCGTCCAACAGAATCAACTCGATCAGGTGGCGGTGGCCTTCCTCCTCGAGCGGGAGCAGGTCCACCCATCGTTGGGCCCAGGCAATCCCCTCCTGCCAGTTGCCATCACCCCGTGCCGGCTCGATCAACTGGGTCAGGACCAGCCGCAAGGCGCGGTGAAGCGCTTCCCGCTCAGACTCGAGCCAGAGCCGGAAGTCCTCTCCCCCGAGATCGTCGGCGCTACTCAAAAACTCTCCCCGCCAGGATGCCGCCGCTTCGCGCCAGCGACCCGCGGCCACCTCGCGCTCGAACGCTGCGGTGTCGAGCGCAACGGCGCCCGGCGCGAGGCCCACCTTGTCCTGGTCGGCAACAAGACCGTCTCCGAGCAACCGCTTGAGCTCGAGGAGTGCCTGCCGCAGCGATTGCCTGGCCTTGCCCGTGTCCCGATCCCGCCAGAACAGCTCCGCCAGCTCACCCCGGCCTATCGCTCGCGGTGCTCTGCGCGCCAGGTAGGCCAGCATGGTCAGCTCGATGCGGGGACTGGAGAGCGCCGAGGTGGCAACGCCCTCAAGCCGGAGCTCACCCAGCGTCAGCAGCGTAGGCATACCCAAGTGCTCAATTCTTTGGGACAGAGGGACTTGACGGTGTGGTTGACGACGGGTTGCGGGCCTCGCGGTAAAATCGTCACTAATCCATTCCAGCAGATCCCGGGCGGATCAATCCAGACCAGGTGGGGGCAACCCATGCATGAGCCGGATGGTGAGGACGTTACTCCCGAGCGTTTCGAGTATTTCATGATCCGCTTGACCCGTTCCGACCGGGCGCCGGACCGCGTGGCTGGTTTGGTGGAGCGCCTCGGGTCAGGCGAGAAACGAAGCTTTGAGTCGGGCGATCAGCTGCTTCAGATGGTCGGTGGGTGGTTCGCGTTCAACTTCAACTTGCAGCCCTCAACCGGGCACCGCAATCCCGGTTACGACGAGTCAACCAATTCATCGCTGGGCGATGGTTCCTAAGGAGGAACAATGCGCTCCCAATTCGCCGTTCTGCTCACATTCGCACTTCTCGCCCCGGATACAGCTGCCGCTCAATCCGGCACCGAAACCGGTTCGATCGCTACCGACTCGACGGCGGTAGCCCCCGCACCCGCAAAGAAGAAGGGCGGCGGCATGTTCGGGAAGGTCAAGGGTTTGGCGAAGAACAAGATCGTCAAGACCGTGGCCAAGACAGCCTTGTGCACGGCCGTACCTGGCGGGCAGGTGATTGCCAGCGCCCTGGACGCCGCGGAGACCAAGAACGTGGCCGGAGCGGCCGGCAGCGTCGCCACGGGGGCAGCAGCTGCATGCCGGGAATGGCCGGAGCTGGCGCCAAAGGGCCCGGGGGCCGGAGGAATCGGGGCAGCCGGCGTCGGCGCCCTCGGGGCCGGTGTCTCTGGAGCGGCACTTCCGGGGCAGCCTTCCACCGGTGTTCCGGGGATGGCGATATCGCCCGAGCAGTTGAAGCAGATGCAGGAGCAGTACGCAAAGATGGGCATGGATGCCGCTCAGCTGCAGGCGATGCAGCAGATGATGGCCGGGATGCCGGCCGCCTCGCAGCCGGCGGCAGCGGCCGCTTCGGGTTCCGAACCCGTGAGCGGTGCTCCGGCCCTCAGCCGGGAGAAGGGTCGGATACTGGTGCGTCAGCTCCCCTGGTTGCCTGGAAGCGACGCCCTGCGGCCGGGCGGTGAGCCGATGTTCGGCATGGCCATGCAGGAGGTGGCGGCGGCGATTCGGGCCACGGCCAAGCGCTACAAGATCGAGGCCCGGGTGGAAGACCAGGGCGGGAAGTCCGAGAATCGGCTCCTGTCACAGAAGCGCGCCGCCGCCGTCGTCGCGGCCCTGACGGCCCGGGGCGTCCCAGCCGCGCGGCTGGCTGTGTCTGGTGGAGGGTCCGATAAAGACCCGCGGATCGTCGTTTCCGAAGGTAAGTAGGCCAAAACGCGGAAGCAGGAGGCATGGTATGCCGGGACCGATTGCCAACCTCGGAGCAGTGGCTGGGGTGATGGTTTCGCTGGCGGCGTCCGCACTCGGGGCGCAGCAGCAGGTGAAGGTCAGCGTTTCCGCTGTTCCCAATCCGATCGCCGCGGGGAGCTGCACCCGCATCTGGGCGGATGTGCGGGATGAGCTCAACCGCGCGCTTACGCTGGAAAACGGTATCCCACTGCAGTGGGGCTCGTACGACTACTCGGCCTCCAACGGATCGGACTTCGAGTGGAGGAGCACTGCTTCGGGAGAATCCGAGCTCTGTGCCAAGCCGGGCGTCGGCGCCGTGACCACCCAGATTACAGCCACGGTAAAGGGTACGCCCTACAGCGGAGCCACGGTTCTCACGGTGGGCACCCCGGTTGCGGGCCCGCCTCAGGTGGCAACCGCGACGACCCCGGCCACCTCGCCTGGCCAGGCTCCCCCGGCTCAGGCAGCGGTGCCGGCTCAGGCGACAGTCCCGGCTCAGCCGTACGTCCCACCAGCTCCGACCTATGCTCCGCCAGCGCCGGCCAATGGACCGCCGGCCCAGCCTGCCGCACCACCGGCCCAGGGATACAGTCCACAGCCGGCCACCAACGCGCCTCAGCCGGCCCAGGCCACAGCACCGGCTCAACCTCCCGCGGCAGCGCCGGTGGCTGCCCCCGCTCCGGTGGCTGAGGCCCAGCCCGCGGTGAAGAGCGGAGGGGGCTTCTTCAAGAAGATCGGCAGCCACCTCAAACAGCGAGCCGCAGAAGTGAAGGAACAGACGGCCCTCAACCTGACGGCGGCTGCGACCCAGGTGGTCGACACCACCTTTCAAACCGGCACCAGGCTGGTGGCCTCGACCACCGCCGAAGTGACCAACACAGCCCGGATGGGCATTGGTGGGGTGGGACAGAAGCTGATGCTGGCGCCGCAGCGTGGGGGAGCCAGCGCCGACAACCTTGCGCTGGCCATCGCCTCGGGCCGTGCGGTCCTGCTGGAGATGCGGTTCACCCCGGGTACCGATGTGCTCGAGCCATCGGCTCGGGAGCTGGTGCGGCGCCTGGCCGTCGAGCTTCGAACGGCAATGGTGAACAAGCCGGCCGCCAAGTATGTGATCGAGGGGCACGTGGACTCGGTGCCGAATGCCCAGGTGCTCTCCGAGTACCGGGCCGCTGCCGTCAAGGTAGCGCTGTCCAGCAATGGGGTCGATGCGAATCGGCTGATCGCGCTGGGCTACGGCACATCTCGGCCGCTGCAGCCGGGCGGGCCGACCGCACGGATCGAAATCGCGCAGACGCAATGATCGGAAACCACTGTGCTCAATGGGGGTCAGTTACCATGAGACCGACGGTAGTCAGGGCGGCGCTTGGCCTCGTTACCCTCTTCGCATCAGCCGGCGTGCCGCTCGCCGCCCAGAGCAATCTGACGGCGACCGTGGTCGGGCCAACCACGGTGACCTTGAAATGGAACGCGGCGACCGGGAGCAACGGGTACTCGATCCAGCGAGCCCTGGGCCAGGGCAGCTTCGCCACCCTGAACTCGGCCAAGATCCCCGGCACGACCTACACCGACGCGAACGCTCCGGCCCAGAGCGCCCTTCGGTACCGGATCCGGGCGGCGTACCCCAATCGGGACTACACCTACAGCGGCAAGGTCGACGTTGTCACCCCTGCCAGCGGCGGCAACACGGCGTCGGCCCCGCCCAACTCGGCGGCAGGTGCGGCGGCGGCGGGGGGCACTTCTCAGACTTCGGCGGCTGGCCAACCGGCTGCATCGGGTGCCGCTGCCGGTGGAGCGGCGGCCGGAGCTCCGTCTGGGGGTGGCGCGCCGGCGGCAGGTCAAGCCTCTACCACGACGGCGCCGGCAGCAGGTGGCAAGGCGGCGGCGAGCACCACGGCCGGGGGCGGCGCTCCAGCAGCGAGTGGAGCATCAGCGACTACCGCGCTGGTCCCGACCGCAACCGCCGCCGTGCCGTCCTCACCCACCACCGGCGTGGTGCAGCTGACACCGTTGCGCCTGGCCGAGGCGACCCCGGTCCTGACGGCTGGGCCGACAAAGCTTGCCGTTGCGCCCAGTGCCCCCGCCGCGACACCCAGCACCCCCGCGGCTCCGGCCAGCCCGGCCCCGGCACCCACGCCGGCGAGCGGCCGGTACCGGGTGGTAGCCAACGGGTTCAGCGTAGTACACGAATCGTTTGATGACATGCTGTCCCGCGACGGAAAGTACGACGAGGTGTATGGCGGCTTCGCCATGTTTCACTTCGACCGGAAGACCGGGGACCTCCTTGATCGCGATCTCCGGCGGACCAAGGTCCTGGGCGACATCAACAACTTTCCGGACCGGTTGCGCGCCGGAACCGCGAGTGGATCGGGTGGCTTGAGGGCCGGCGACAGCTATCCCGATGCCGGCCATGCCAGGTATCGGGGGCAGGACGGAGCTGAGCCCAATAGCCAGACCTTTCCGTTCAAGGTCTGGGAGGGGACGCTGACCAACGAGGCCGATGCGGCCGTCATTCTGCCGACGATGTGGGAGCAGGACAATGATGGCTCGCCCTATGACCTGTGGTTCCAGGCCGAGGTCGCCAGCGCATCGCAGATATGGTTCGATCCTTCGGTGCAGCAGGCGGCGAAGCAGACCGCTCTCGGCGTGATCGCCCCTCCCGGATCGATAACGCCTAACATGACACCAACCTTCGGCACGGGAGCGGTGGTGGCGTCGAGCTTTTTTGCCGCCCTGGGCCAGCCCTGGGTTGGGGCACTGTTCGCCGGCTCGCGCGATCGACCGATCGGCATGGTGTCCAGCGGGGTACTGCCCGCGCTGCCTCGTCGCGCGATCGTGCTGACGCGCGAAATCATCGAACAAGCACTGAGCGGGTCGAGGGTCCTGCCCAACCCTGCGTCGCTGGCGCCGGCCGAAATGTGGCTGCTGGCGTACCTGGACGTGCCGGTGGGAGTGATACCCGTCCTGCTGCGCGACGGGCCGGGGCAAAACCTCCAGGCTACGTACGTGCTCTACCTCCAGGTGGAGCGGCTGTAACGAAGTGAACGGCTCCGATTGTCGGACAGGTCAGCCCACTCAGGAGAAATCAATCATGCGGGTACCAATGGCAGTCCATATCGCACTCAGCCTCGGCCTGGCGCTCGGGCTCGGTGTTTCGGATTCAGCGTCAGCGCAGGTGCCCACGACAGAGACCCAGCCTCGCCTGGTCGTGCCGAGAACGGACGCCGTCATCCAGACTACAGCACCGACCGCGGCGCCGACCGAGCCAGCGCCGGTTACGGCGGTGACCGGCTCTACCGGTGTCACGACGATTGGCACCACGCCGGAGCCGACGGCCAGCAGCTCACAGGCTGTCATGGCCGACACCCGGAGCTACGTGGCTAGCAAGTTCGGGCTCACGCTCGGGGGTGTTCAGGCCGGTTGGCTCCGTAGCGCCGAGGGAGGCACCGCCATGGCCGAGGTGGTGACGGAAAAGGTTGGCCCGGATCTGGTGAGTAAGAAGCACCTGGCCGGGGTCACCTACGAGCCGATCACCGTCGTCGCGGACTTCCAGTCCCCCGGCCTCACCGAATGGATCGCCGCGTCCTGGAAAGGCAACTACAGCCGGAAGAACGGGAGCATTCTGGAAGCGGATTACGACTACACGGTCAAGGCTGAACGCGAGTTCTTCAACGCCATCGTCGCTGAGACCAAGATGCCGGCGCTCGACGCCGCCAGCAAGGATGCCGCCTACATGACGGTTAAGCTTGCTCCCGAGTACACCCGTCTGCAGGCGGGATCGGGCAAGGCCACAATTTCGAGCGCGAAATCCACGCTCAAGTGGATGCCGGCCTACTTCCGTTTTGAAATGGCCGGACTCGATGGCAGTAAGGTCAACAAGATCGATGCCTTCACCGTCCGCCAAACGGTAACCGAAAGCCCTGTCGGTGAAGCGCGTGACTATCAGAAGGAGCCGAGCGCCATCGAGTTTCCGAACCTGAAAGTCACTCTCGCTGCGACCAGCGGCCAAAGCTGGCTGACCTGGCACGACGACTTCGTGATCAAGGGGAACAATGGAGCCGATCAAGAGCGGTCGGGATCCATCGTCTACCTCGACAGCTACATGAAGACCGAGCTCGGCCGGGTCAACCTCTCGAACTGCGGCATTTTCCGGCTGACGCCCGAGCCCGTGGTTGCCGGCGCCGAGACCATCAGACGCCTGGTGGCAGAACTCTACTGCGAGAAGATGGAGTTGGTGCCGAATGGTAAGGCTCAGTAGTCGCCCCCGACCTTCTCGGAGAGACTCTATGCCCATCGCACGGCGGTCGGTCGTCGCGGCTCTGCTTGGCCTGGGAGTCCCGGTGGTCCTTGCCGCCCAGGAGAGGCTCGTTCCCCAGACCACCGAATTCAGCCTGACTGTTGTGGGCCAGAAGCAGGGCGCATTTCCCGGCGGCAAAGGTGGAGGCATCGGTGGGCTTCGGCTGACCTATCTACTGAAATCGCCCCGGGACGTGGCGTCCGGGCTTCCGACCGGAAAACGCCAGCATTCCGCCGTGGTCTTCACCAAGGCAGTAGGCGTCGCCTCGCCGCAGTTCTTCTCGGCCCTGGTTGGCGGTGAGAACCTGACCTCGGTCGTGGTCACCACCCCGAGCGGGTACACGATCAAGCAAGGAACGACGCCGCGAAGCCGCCCGCGAAGCGAGGCCGCAAGGGCGGTTCCGGCTACGACTCCAGCAACATCCAGGTCCTCGAGGGCGTCGAACCGGTCCGGCTGCGACCGGGCATGTACATCGGCTCCACGAGCTCGCGGGGCCTCCACCACCTCGTCTACGAGGTCGTCGACAACTCGGTCGACGAGGCGATGGCCGGCCACTGCGTCGCGCATCGTCGTCGACGCTCCTCGCCGACGGCGGCGTGCAGCGTCGACCGACAACGGCCGAGGCATCCCCGTCGACCGATCCCAGGCGCGAAGGACCGTCGGCCAGCGGTCGAGGTCGTGCTCACGACCCTGCACGCCGGCGGGAAGTTCGGCGGCGAGGGCTACCAGGTCTCCGGTGGTCTTCACGGCGTCGGCGTGTCGGTCGTCAACGCGCTGTCCGAGAAGCTGACGTCGAGGTCGTCCGCGACGGCAGGCCTGGCACCAGGAGTACGCGCGCGGCAAGCGCACGACGAAGCTCAAGGCGGGCCGCGCGATCCAAGAAGACCGGGACCACGATCCGGTTCTGGCCCGACCCCGAGATCTTCACCGAGGGCATCGAGTTCAAGTTCGACACGCTGGCCGAGCGACTGCGCGAGCTGGCGTTCCTGAACAAGGGCGTCGAGATCCAGCTGATCGACGAGCGAGACGACGGAGGCGAAGGAGAACTTCAAAGCTAACGGCGGGATCGTCGACTTCGTGAAGCACCTCGCACGAAGGCAAGGAGCCGTCACGAAGATCATCCCGTTCGAGACCAAGGCGGACGAAGCCGAGGTCGAGGTCGCGATGCAGTGGACGCAACGGCTACACCGAGTCGGTCTATCTCGTTCGCCAACAACATCAACACGCACGAGGGCGGCATGCACGAAGAGGGGTTCAAGAGTCCCTCACGAACGTGCTCAACCGCTACGCGCGGCAGAAGGGCATCCTGAAGGAGAAGGACGACAACCTGATCGGCGAGGACGTCCGCGAGGGCCTCGTCGCGATCGTCTCCGTGAAGCTCAAGGACCCACAGTTCGAGGGCCAGACCAAGACGAAGCTCGGCAACACCGAGATGCGGTCCTTCGTCGAGACGTCGATGAACGCCAAGCTCTCCGAGTGGCTCGAGGAGCACCCCGGCGACGCGCAAGCGGATCGTGCAGAAGTGCCCAAGCGGCGCAGAAGGCGCGCCTCGCCGCCAAGCAGGCCCGCGACCTGGCCCGGCGCAAGTCCTTGCTCGAGAGCGGGTCGCTGCCCGGCAAGCTCGCCGACTGCCAGCTGACCGACCCGGCGAGCCGAGCTGTACATCGTCGAGGGTGACTCCGCGGGCGGCTCGGCCAAGAGCGCCGGGCCGCGCGACGCAGGCGATCCTGCCGATCCGCGGCAAGATCCTGAACGTCGAGAAGGCGCGGCTCGCACAAGGTCCTCGAGAACAAAGAGATCCAGGCGATCATCACGGCGATCGGCACGGGCATCGGCGAGGAGTTCGACGTCGAGAAGGCCGCTACCACAAGATCGTGCTGATGGCCGATGCCGACGTCGACGGCGCGCACATCAGGACGTTGCTGCTCACGTTCTTCTTCCGCTACATGCCGCAGCTGATCGACGCGGGGTACATGTACGTCGCGCAGCCTCCGCTCTACCATGCTGAAGCAGGGCAAGGAGCAGCTTACTTCCGCAACGAGCGCGAGCTGGGATCAGTGGCGCGCGAAGAACGGCAACGGCAAGAAGCTCGAGCCGCAGCGTTCAAGGGTCTCGGTGAGATGGACGCGATCCAGCTCTGGGAGACGACGATGGATCCCGAGAACCGCACGTTGCTGCAGGTGACGATGGAGGACGCCGTCGCGGCCGATCGATCTGTTCACCGTGCTGATGGGCGAAGACGTCGAAGTCGCGCAAGGACTTCATCCAGCGCAACGCGAAGGACGTCGAGATCCTCGACATCTGAGGTCCTGATGGGGCGCTCAGACCGAGCCGTGCACGAGGAGTCGAGTTGAGCCAGAACCTGTTCGCGGGCCGGATCGAGCCAGTCACCATCGAGGACGAGGTCCAGCGGTCCTTCCTCGAGTACGCGATGTCGGTCATCGTCGCGCGCGCGCTGCCCGACGTCCGCGACGGGCTGAAGCCCGTCCAGCGGCGGATCCTCTGGTCGTGCTCGAGTCGGGACTGCGCCCCGACCGTCCGCACCGCAAGTCCGCCGCCGCTCGTCGGCGAGGTGATGAAGAAGTACCACCCGCACGGCGACCAGGCGCATCTACGACGCCTTGGTCCGCCTCGCCCAGGACTTCGCTGCGCGGCTCCGCTCGATCGACGGTCAGGGGAACTTCGGGTCCGTCGACGGCGATCCGCCGGCGGCGATGAGGTACACAGAAGCGCGGCTCATCGAACCTCGCGATGGAGCTCCTGCGCGACATCGACGACGAGACCGTCGGGTTCGCGCCGAACTACGACGGCTACGAGCAGGAGCCGGTCGTCCTCCCGGCGCGGTTCCCGAACCTGCTGGTGAACGGCGCGTCGGGCATCGCGGTCGGCATGGCGACGAACATCCCGCCGCACAACCTCGGCGAGGTGATCGACGCGGTCACCGACTCCTCGACAACCCCGAGTCGACGCCCGAGGACCTGCATGAAGCACATCAAGGGCCCCGACTTCCCCACCGGCGCGCGTGATCATGGGGCGCCAGGGCATCCGCGACGCCTACAGACGGGCCGCGGCTCGATCAAGGTCCGCGGCGTCTGCGAGATCGAGGAGGGCCGAAGGGCAACCCTCGCAGATCGTGTCACCGAGCTCCCCTACCAGGTGAACAAGGCGCGCCTGGCGGAGAAGATCGCCGAGCTCGTCCGCACCGGCACGGCTCGAAGGACATCGCCGACCTCCGCGACGAGTCCAACCGGCAGGGGATGCGCCTCGTCATCGACTCACGAAGCGCGGTGCGAACCCACAGGTCGTCCTGAACCAGCTCTACAAGCGCACGCAGCTGCAGGAGAACTTCAACGTCGAACATGCTGGCGCTCGTCGACGGCGTGCCGCGCACGCTCAACCTCGCCGAGCTCGATCGGCACTACGTCGACCACCAGATCGAGGTCGTCACCCGCCGCACCGAGTACGAGCTGCGCAAGGCCGAGGAGCGCGACCACATCGTCGAGGGTCTGCTGATCGCGCTCGACCATCTCGACGAGGTCATCGCGATCATCCGCGGCTCGCAGGACGCCGACGAGGCGCGCGGCAAGCTGATGAAGACGTTCGGGCTCTGCGAGATCCAGGCGAACCACATCCTCGACATGCCGCTGCGTCGCCTCACCCGCCTCGAGCAGGAAGAGCTCGAGGCCGAGCACGAGGAGCTGCTCGCGAGGATCAAGGAGCTCACCTCGATCCTGAAGGACCCGAAGAAGCTCCGTGGCGTGATCGCGACGGAGCTCGGCGAGATCCGCAAGAAGCACGCGAACCCGCGCCGCACGGCGATCCGGGCCGACGAGGGCGAGTTCGACATCGAGGACCTGATCGCCGACGAGGACGTCGTGATCACCGTGACGCGCGCCGGCTACGTGCGCCGCGTCGCGATCGACACGTTCCGCCGGCAAGGCCGCGGCGGCAAGGGCGTGCGCGGGGCGAACCTCAAGGAAGAAGACGTCGTCGCGAACGTGTTCACGACCACGACGCACCACTGGCTGCTGTTCTTCACGACGCGCGGCAAGGTCTACCGGGTGAAGGTGCACGAGGTGCCCGACTCGAGCCGCACCGCCCGCGGGGTCTTCGCGGCGAACCTGCCGGGCGTCGCGATCAGCGGCGACGAGAAGATCAGCGCCGTTCTCGACCTCAAGGAGTACGCCGACGACCGCTACCTGTTCTTCGCGACGCGCAAGGGCATGGTGAAGAAGACGAAGCTCTCCGAGTACGAGTCGCCGCGCACCGGTCTGGCCGCGATCAACCTGAAGGACGGCGACGAGCTGATCGACGTGAAGATGACGGCCGGGGAGGCAGACGTCTTCCTCGTGTCCCAGAAGGGGCAGGCCATCCGGTTCAAGGAGTCGCTCGCGCGACCGATGGGGCGCGCCACCGCGGGCGTGATCGGGATGCGCCTGGCCGACGACGACCGCGTCCTCTCGCTCGGCCTCTCGACCGACGGCGAGGAGATGATCAGCGTCTCGCAGCAGGGATACGGCAAGCGCTCACCGCTGAAGGACTACCCGCGGAAGGGCCGTGGCGGCAAGGGCGTGATCGGTCATCAGCTCACGAAGAAGACCGGCCTGCTCGCCGGCGCGTTCATCGGCTCCAAGGAGCAGGACATGTTCGTGATCTCGTCATCGGGCACCGTGATCCGCGTGCCGGCTTCCGAGATCCGGCGCGTGGGCCGCGCCAGCCAGGGCGTCCGAACGATGCGGGTCGAAGAGGGCGCCCACGTGGTCGCGCTCGCCCCGGTGATCACGCAGATGGAAGACGACGAGGAGTAGTCGGGCCGCCTACGCGGACCTCAGCCCGCGGAGCGCGACGAGCCGCCGGATCTTCTGGCGCGCCTCCCCGTAGGAGAGCGACGAGGCGCCGGCTCCGTTGCCGTGGTCGGCGAACCAGGCGAGGGTGCGGGCCTGCGGCTCCGTCATCGGCTCCTCGAGGAACGAGATCGTGACGACCGCCGCCTCTCCCTCGTTGAGGGTGTCGTCGAACGCGACGCCGAACTCCTCGCACAGGAACCGCAGGTACCGGATCTGCGCGGCCGACATCGGCCCCGTGTAGGTCTCGTAGTCCTCGACGGTCGGGCCTTCTTCGTCCTCGAGGCCCCAGGCGACGTGCGGATCGACGCCGCTCGCGTCGATCCGGCAGAGGTAGCACCACGTCGGCTCCATGCCGTGGCCGCACCGTTCCATGGCAAGAGGTGTCGGCAGGCCGTTCCGGCGGCTTGACCTGCGCCCGGAAGCTACGATGGCGGCGTGAACTCCCCGGCCGGCATGGCGATCCTCGTGGCATGTTCCGTCGCGATCCTCGTCACCGCGTCGTTCCTGCGGGCCCGGCTGCCTCGGCGGGTGGTCGATGCGCTGCTCGCCCTCGAAGGTGGCGGGCCTGGCCGTGGGCGGCCTGTTGCTGGTCGACGACGTCGGTACGGGCTCGTGGATCGCCGGTCCGGCGGCCCTCGCCCTCATGACCCCGCTCCACGTCCGGGCCCTTTTCGCAGGTGAGGGACCTTTCCGGACGTGATGGCGGTCTTGCGGGTGCTTGCCTCTGCATCGGCGTACCCTTACAACCTCTCGGGGAAGACCTCCCGACCCCCGTCCGAGATGAGGACATGGCGCAGACCGCCGAAGACCCGATCGAGCCGGTGACCGCTCCGCAGGCGCCCGTCGAGGCCACGGAGCGGGTCGCCGAGCGCGCACGTCCGGGTGAGGCGGGCGCATCGAGCCCGACGAGCGGCGCGAGGATCCGGCTGCCGAAGATCCCGCGTCGTCCGGCCACCCCCGGCCGGCGCCGGACGCGCGTCGAGATCCGCCACGTCGGCCCGCTGTCGGTGCTGAAGTACAGCTTGCTCTTCTACTTCTGCCTGATGCTGATCGGGTTCATCGCCCTGTTCCTGATCTTCCAGGTGCTCGAGGCGGCGGGCACGATCACGACGCTCGAGACGAACATCCTCGGCTGCCTGTTCCAGGAGGGAGAGCGGCCGACCACGGGCGACTGCATCCCGTACGAGATCAACGGCACGGTCCTGTTCACGTGGCTGTTCCTGCTCGGCGTGGCCGGAACCGCGGTGATCGCGTTGCTGAACACGTTCATCGCGATCGTCTACAACCTGATCAGCGACATCGTGGGGGGCGTCGAAGTGACGCTCGCCGAGCGCGGTCGTCCGAGCTGACCGCGCCCGACGCGACGTCTCCCGATCCTGCGGCGCTCGACCGCGTGACGCGTGCGCTCGCGTCGGCGGGCTGCATCGCGCCGCGGGCCGAGGCGGCCGAGCTGCTCGCCGCCGCCGAGCGCGACGTCGTTCCGACGGAGACGCTCGTCGCGCGCAGGGTCCGCGGCGAACCGTTGGCGTGGATCACGGGCTCGACGACGTTCTGCGACCTGCGGGTCCGCATCGATCCCGGGGTGTACGTTCCGCGGCCGCAGTCGGAGCCGCTCGCGCGCCGAGCGGCGGCGCTGCTTCCGGCCACCGGCGTCGCCGTTGACCTGTGCACCGGATCCGGCGCGATCGCCGCGGTGCTCGGCGCCTCGCGGCCCGGCGCGACGATCGTGGCGGCGGACGTCGATCCCGTCGCCGTGGCATGTGCTCGCCGCAACGACGTGGTGGCGTTCGCGGGCGACCTCGACGATGCGCTTCCGAGCGAGCTCCTCGGGGCGGTCGACGTCGTCGTGGCGGTGCCGCCGTACGTGCCGACGTCCGAGCTCGCGTTGCTCCCTCGCGACGTCGTCGCCTTCGAGCCGCTCCGCGCGCTCGACGGAGGGCAGGCCGGGACCGACCTCCTGCTGCGCGTCGTCGACCGCAGCGTCCGTTGGCTGCGCCCGGGCGGCGCGCTGCTGCTCGAGCTCGGCGGTGACCAAGCGGCGCCGGTCGGCGACGCGATGACCGCCGCCGGATTCGGCGCCCTCTCGACGGGGCGGGACACCGACGGCGACGTGCGCTCGATCGAGGCGTGTTTGACACGGTTTCCGAGCGCTGGCTAGCCTCTGTGCGGGTCGCGAGACCCGTTCACCGCACGTCAGCGGGCCTGTAGCTCAGCTCGGTTAGAGCGCTTCCCTGATAAGGAAGAGGTCGATGGTTCAAGTCCATCCAGGCCCACGGTCGCCGGCTCGGCTCACGCCTTGCGAGCGATCAGCGCGAAGTCCTGCGCGCGACCGTCGTCGCCCGGGTTGAGATCGACGACCTCGGTTCCGGCGAAGCCGGCGAACCCCGCCATCACCTCGAGCGTCCTGGGATGCGCGGCCCAGGTGTGGGTCACGTCGGCGAAGAACGCCTGGAGGGCCTCGGGGTTCCGGGGGTCGATCGTCTCGATCAGGAGCACGCCGCCGGGCGCGAGCCGTCGTTCCGCGTAGCGGAGGGTCGGGAGCCAGGTCTCCGTCGGAAGGTGCTCGATCACCTGGATGAGGCTGATGGCCGCGGGCGTCCGATCGTCGGCGCCGAGCAGGAAGTCCGGCAGCTCGCCCTGGACCGCGTCGAGGCCGCGCGCGGCGCAGGACTCGACGGCCTGGAGCGAGTGGTCCATCCCGGCGACCCGCCAGCCCCACCCTCGCAAGAGCTCCATGAACGTGCCCTCGCCGCATCCCAGATCGAGCCAGAGCGCCTCGGGCCCGTGTCGCTCGCGCATCCGCGCGGCCAGGTCGCGGTAGGCCTCGAGCTTGTGCGGTCACCGTCTCGGTGCTGCCTCGGAGGGCCGTCTCGAACCGCCAGTAGTAGGCGTCGGGGAGGACCTCACGCGGAGGGGTCGCCGCGACGCCGGTGCTGACGCCGGCGTCGTAGCGGGAGCGGACCCGGACGGCCGCCGCGGGTCCGGTCGGAGCGGCCGGCGCCGACGCGAGGCGGTCCGCGAGCAGCTCGAGCTCGGTCGCGGCGCGCCCGATCCGGACGTCGTGCTCCCGCGCCATGACGGTGACCTCGTGGAGGTCCGCGGCGACGGTCTTCATCTGCGCGGCGACCTCGGCGAGCGACCCTTGCGTCGCCGCCAACGATCGGACCGCGTCACGGCTCATCGCCGCGCTGTCGGCGAGCAACCGGTCGTACCGCCGGACCACGGGGCGGATCGTGCGCAGGATCGCGCGCTTCAGGAACCGCTTCGGCCCGCCGCCGATCTCGGCCGTCTCGTCTCCCGGCGGGATGACCTGGGTGTAGTCGAACCGGAGGCGGTTCTCGAACTCCTCGAGCGGGGCGACCAGCTCGGCGGCCGGGGGCGGCTCCTCGTCGGCGTCGGTCCGTTCGCCGGGTGGGTGAACATCGTTCGCAACCGCGGCCAGCGCGTCGCCGCCGAACGGGTCGCCGCCGAACGGGTGGCCTTCTCGCCCGCCAGCGGCGTGGCCGGTGGGCCTTCCTTCGGGTTCCGTCACGGGACAAGGCTAGACAACTCGGCGCTCGCGCGAGCGCGGGTCGTGGGCGCCGGGCGGCCGCCCGTACGCGAGTCGCGCCGGCGGGGGTAGGCTGACCCCATCGGCCGGCCGGAGCGGTCGCGCCGCAGCGGCCACGAGAGCACGAGAGGGGACTCACATGGGTGGAGACAACGAGGCCACGGAGAAGAAGGGCGGCTTCTTCCGCAAGCTCATGAAGCTCGCGTTCATCGGCGCGATCGTCGCGGCGGTCGTGCAGTTCGTGAAGCGCCGCCGGAGCTCCGACCTCGACGACGTCGAATGGCAGGAGCTGCCGCCGCCCGCGGGCGGCTGAGGCAAGGACGCATGAGGCCGGCGGCGGTCCCGCCGCCGGCCGACGCTGCACCGTCGACGAGCGCCGCCCTTCGGGCGGCGCTCGTCTTATGCTCCGCCGCATGACCGATCCGTGGGCGCTCGCGCACGACGCGGCCGCCACCGCCGGGGTCCGTCTAGCGGCGCTGCGGAGCCTCGAGGACGCGCGGGCGATCGGCGAGGTGATCGTCGCGACGTGGGGCGAGCAACCGATCGGCACCGAGGTCGTCCGGGCGCTCGCCGAGAGCGGCAACGAGCCGTACGGCGCGTTCGACGGCGACGAGCTCGTCGCGTTCGTGCTCGGCTGGGCCGGCGTCGACGCCGACGGCCTCCACGTGCACTCGCACATGCTCGCGGCACGTCCGGACCGACGGCACGCCGGCGCGGGCTACGCGCTGAAGCTCGCCCAGCGCGCGCAGGCGCTCGACCACGGGATCCACACGGTGCGGTGGACGTTCGATCCGCTGGTCGCCCGCAACGCGTACTTCAACCTCGCGAAGCTCGGCGCGGTCGCCGATCGGTTCGAGCGTGCGTTCTACGGCGAGATGGCCGACGACCTCAACCGCGGCGATCGCACCGATCGCCTCACCGCGAGGTGGGACCTCGACGTCGAGCCGGGCCCGCGCTCCGTGTCGCCCGCCGCGACGGCCCTGCAGCGCAACGGGAACGGTCCAGCGCTGCGCCCGCTGGCGCCCGACGCCGATACCGTCGCCGTCGAGGTACCACCGGAGTACCACGAGCTCCGGGTCGCCGATCCCGACGTGGCCGCCCGCTGGCGCGACGCGGTCGCCGAGGCGGCCGAGGCGTGCTTCGCGCGCGGTCTCCTCGCCGTGGCGTTCGACCGGCAACGGTCGGCCTATCTCTTCGCGCGCGAGGTGGACTGATGCGGATCCGTGAGGTCGAGATCCGGACGGTCGCGTTGCCGCTCGTCCGGCCGTTCCGGACGAGCTTCGGCGAGTCCACCGACAAGGAGTGCATCCTCGTCCGCGTCGGGACCGACGATGCCGAGGGATGGGGCGAGTGCGTCGCCGACCGCGAGCCGGATTTCAGCCCTGAGTTCAACGCCGGCGTCGAGCACGTCCTGCGTTCCTTCCTCGTGCCCGCGTTGTTCCGGGCCGGCGATCTCGACCGACCGGAGCAGCTCGACGATGTCTTCGCGTTCGTGCGCGGGCATCCGATGGCGAAGGCGGCGCTCATCAACGCCGTGATCGATGCCGACCTCCGCGCCAGCGGAACGTCCCTCGCGGCGTTCCTCGGCGCCGAACGCGACCGCGTCGCCTGCGGGGTCTCCGTCGGCATCACGCCGACGACCGGATCGCTGCTCGAGCAGGTCGAGGGATACCTCGGCGACGGGTACCGGCGGATCAAGCTGAAGATCGCACCGGGCGTCGACGTCGACCGAGTGCGCGCCGTCCGCGAGCGGTGGCCGGACATCGCCCTCTCGGTCGACGCGAACGCGGCGTACGCGCTGGAGGACGTCGAGGTGTTCCGGGCGCTCGACGACCTCGGCCTGCTGATGATCGAACAGCCGCTGCACCACGACGACCTCGTCGACCACGCGACGCTCCAAGCGGCGATCCGGACGGATCTGTGCCTCGACGAGTCGATCAAGCGCCCCGCCGACGCCTCGGCGGCGATCGCCCTGGGCGCCTGCCGGATCGTGAACATCAAGCAGGGCCGGGTCGGCGGTCTGCTCGCCGCGCGCGAGGTCCACGATCGGTGCCGGGCGGCCGGCGTCCCGGTCTGGTGCGGCGGGATGCTGGAGACCGGCGTCGGGCGCGCCGTGAACCTCGCCCTCGCAGCGCTTCCGAACTTCTCCCTGCCCGGGGACACGAGCCCTTCGTCGCGGTACTTCCGCGAGGACCTCACCGAGCCGTTCGTGATGGATCGCGACGGGACGATGCCGGTTCCGTCGGGGTCGGGCATCGGCGTCGAGCCGATCGCAGAGCGGCTGGCCGCGGCCACGACGGCGCGCGAGGTGCTCACCGCTCCGTGACGCCAGTGCCTCGTCTGGGCCCCTCCGAGGGGCTACCCTCGGCGGCGACATGAGCGAACCGCCGAAGGACCCCGACCCCGCGTCGCCCGCGCCCGGCGACCTCCCACCGCCGCCGGCCGCCCGACCCACCGACCGGTGGGCGCTCGACCCCGGTGCGATCGTGCCGAGCGGCTCCGTCCCGGCCGCGACGGCGGCGAGCACCCCGCCCGGACCCGGGCGGCGCCGACGCCGCACCGCCGTCCTGGCGATCGCGGGGACCTTGGTCGTCCTCGCCGCCGCAGGTGGTGCCACGGCCTACCTCTTCCTTCGAGGGAGCTCCGCGCAACTCCTCGAGCGCGTCCCGTCCAGCGTCGACGCGGTCGCCGTCGCCTACCTCGACCCTTCGGCGGGGCAGAAGATGAACGTCGTTCGGATCGCCGACGAGTTCCCCGGGATCGGTGGGACGGCCGGAGCCGGCGACCGGCTCGAGGCGTGGGGAGACGATGCGCTCGCCGGCGTCGGCCTGCGGTTCGACGACGTCACGTCCTGGATCGGGGTCGAGGTCGCCGTCGCCGCCGAGGTGGTCGACGGCACGCCGCACGTCGCGATCCTCGCCGACGTCGGGGACCGCGACGGCGCGGAGCGGATGCTCGCGAAGCTCCGCGCCCCCGGCGCCCCGTGGGACGATGTCGAGTGGACCGAGCGTGAGTACCTCGGGACGACGCTCTCGATCCCGCAAGGGCCGGCCGGCGACGCGCCGTCGTACGCGTTCGACGACGAGGCGTTGATCCTCACCTCGGATCCCGGTCTGCTCGAGCGCGTGATCGACACACATCGGGGCTCGATCCAGTCGATCGCGAGCGCGGCGTCCTTCCAGGACGCGGAGGCGGAGCTGCCCGACGGACGCCTGATGCTCGCGTTCCTCGACACGGCATCGCTGCAGGACGCGATCGAGGACCTGGCCGGGGTCGGCGCCGCGACCTCCGTCGGCGGCTTGGGAGACCTCAGCGCCGTGCGAGGCATCGGCATGTCGATCTCGGCCGAGTCCGACGGGGTCGCGCTGGACGTCGTCACGTCGTACGACGCGGCCAACCTCACCGGCGTCCTGAGGGAACAGGTGATGGCGCCGACGCGGCCGAACCCCCTGCTCGACTCGGTGCCGGCGGACGCGTGGGGCCTGCTGGCGGCCCAGCACCTCGAGATCGGCCTCGAGGAGGCGGTGCGGGAGCTCGAGACGCAAGATCCTTCGGTGGCCTCCGACCTCCGCGACCTCGGATTGACGGGGACCGGCGGTGTGCTCGACCTGCTCACCGGCGACATGGCGGTCGCGGCGAGTCCGGACCGGACGACCACGGTCGGAGGCGCGCTGCTGCTGAGCGTGGACGACCCCGACGAGGCGCGCGACGCGGTCGAACGCTTCGCGACCGGCGTGACGGACCTCCTCTCGGCCGACGCCGGAGGGGCCGCCGACCTCCGATGGGACACCCGCACGCATCCCGACGGGACGTCGATCTCGTACGCGCGCGACTCGTTCGTGGCGTACGCGGTCCGCGGCGACGTCCTCGTGATCGGGACGTCCGTGGAACAGATCGAGGGCGTGCTGGACGCCGGGACCGATGGCTCCTTGACCGACGATCCCGCGTACCTGGCGGGGATCGACGGGGTGCCGACGACCGACGGCGTGTTCTACCTCGACGTCTCGCGGGTCGTGAACTCGATCCGGGACGCACTGCCCCCCGAGGAACGGAACTCGTTCGACGAGGAGGTCGGTTCGGACCTTCGGACGATCCGCTCCGTGGCCTTCGGGGTCGACATGAACGAGGAGCGACAGCTCTTCCGGATGTTCGTCGCGATCCCGCCCGACGACGTCGCCTCCTGATTTCCGGCCGCGGGCGAGGCCGCGACCGGACGACGATCGCGGAAAGAGTGACAAGAACGGCCTCGGCCGCTTGACCGGCGCGACGGGCCTGCCGTACGTTGGTCACGAGAGACCGCTAGGGCCTTCGGGTTCTGGCGGTTTCTCGCTTTTTCCCGGGCGGTTCCGCTCCGAGCGACGTCGGGTAGCCTCGAGACCCACCCGGATGCCCGTCCCCTCACCCGCTTCCGTGCTTGAGCCGCCCGCGCCGGTGCGCGACGATACGCCCGCGTCGGGTCCTTCCCCCGTGCAGAGAGCACGCATGAAGAAACGCGTCGTCCGCGCAGAGGAGTTCGAGGTCGTCGACGACCACGGTCGCGTCCGGCTGCGGATCGGCGTGTCCGGCGACGACCAGCCCTTCTTCTCGATGGTCGACGGTGAGGGCCACGTCCGAGCGCGGTTCGGGATGCAAGCCGACGGCGCGACCGGCCTCGCGGTCGCCGACGAGGAAGGTCACGTCCGCGCCACCCTCGGCCTGGCCGCCGACGGTTCCGCGTCGCTCGCGTTCGGCGACAAGCACGGAAGGATCCGGGCGAAGTTCGGGCTCGCGCCCGACGCGTCTCCCACGCTCGGCGTCCACGAGGTCGACGGCGAGCTCAAGCGGCGCTTCTCGCTCGCGGAACAGGGGTCGCCCACGCTCGGCCTGTACGACCAGGACGGCAAGGTCCGCGTCCGCCTCGGCCTGGCTGCGCACGGCGCTCCGATCCTGCGCCTCCTCGGTCGGGAAGGCGAGCTCCGGGCCCTCGTGGGGCTCGCGAACGACGGAACCCCGTTCCTGCAGTTCCTCGACGTCGAGGAGCAGCCGACCTGGACGCAGCGGTGACGCGATCGTGAGCGCGTGGTGGATCGTGGCGTTCGTCGTCCAGTGGGTCCTCCTGCTCGTGCTCGCCGTGATCGTCGTCGCCCTCGCGCGGCAGGTCGGCACGCTGCACCTCCGCCTGGGTCCGCGCGGTGCGCTCGAGGTCGACGACGAAGGGCCCGCGCTCGGCGAGGCGGTGCTCCCGACCTCGGCCCGCGCCGCCGACGGAACGTCCCTCACGATCGGGGGTCCTGGCGCCGTGCGGCTCGTCGCCTTCTCGTCGCCGACGTGCTCGGTCTGCCGTGAGATCGTTCCGGCGATCCCCGCCGCCGCGTCCGCGGCGCGGGTCGTGCCGCAGGTGCTGCACGATCCTGAGGCCGAGCGCGACTGGGGCGTCCCCGGCACGCCGTTCCTCGTCGTCCTCGACGAGGCCGGCGTCGTGCGAGCGAAGGGAACCGTGAACAACCTCGAACAGGTCGAGGGCCTCCTGGACACGGCGGCGCGGCGGATCGACGAGGAGGCGCACGCGTGGGCCAGCTGAAGCTCTCGCCCGTCGAGGTCGCGCAGCGCGCGCTCGCGCAGCGCACGAGCCGCCGGAGCTTCCTGGGCAAGCTCGGCAAAGGCGTCGTCGCCCTCGCCGGCGGGAGCGTCGTCGCGTCGGCGCTGAAGCCCGAACGCGCCGAGGCGTACCACATCTGCGGTCACACCTACACGACGGGCTCGTGCCCGCACCCGTTCTCGCCGCTGTCGCGCGTGGACCGGCGCGGATGGCCGCTGCACCCGACGTACGGTCATCCCGTCGACGACACGGGGAAGATCTTCCGCGACCCCGAGACGCAGGTCCGGCACAAGACGTGCCAGCAGTACACCGGCATGGTGTACGGCTTCGTGAACGACGCGCACTACGGGGGCGGCTGGACGCGGTGCTGTTCCGGTCGCCTTCGGCACATCAACGACTGCTGCTCGTCGTCGAACATCCGCATCAACGGCGACTACGCCGTCCGCGGGTACTGCCCTCGCGGCAAGAAGGTGTTCTGCATCACGTACCGGGAGCTCAACAAGCGGTGCTGAGCGGTTCGCCGTCACTCGACGGCGCCCTGCTGGTCGCGCTCGTCGCCGGATCGATCGTCGCCGGGTGGTCGGCCCGTTACGGGCCCTGAGGCCTGTCGATGGTCGAGACCATCACCCCCGTGGTCCACGGGGGACGCGCGAGGTGGAATCCGAGCGGTGGCGTTGCACGTGCTCGGCGCCGGCGTCACGGCCGCGCTCTTCGGCGCGATCCTCGGCGGGATCGGGTCGTTGCTCGGCGCGCCGTGGGGGCGCGCCGGAGCCGTCGGGGTCGCCGTCGTCGCGCTCGTCTACGCGCTCGGCGAGCTTCCGCGGGTCGGCGTGGCGGTCCCGCAGCTGCGCCGGCAGGTTCCCGATTGGTGGCGCACGTACTTCGGACCGTCGCTCGCGGCGTTCCTCTACGGCGCGGGTCTCGGCGTCGGGTTCCTCACGTTCCTCGCGCACGGCACGCTCGTGGTGGTCGCCGCGGCCGCCGTCGCGATCGGCGAGCCGGCCTGGGGGGCCGTGATCGTCGGCGCGTTCGGGATCGCGCGCGGCGCGGCGATCGTCGTGGCGGGCTCGATCACGACCGACGACGACGGGGCGGCGGTGCTCGACCGGTTGCTCGCGAGGTCCGATCGCGTGCGCCGGCGCGCGAACGGCGCCGCGCTGGTCGCCGTCGGGGTCGTCGCGATCGCGATCGCCGCGCGGACCGAGGGGGGATGGCCGGCGCTGGCGTCGGCGATCGTCGCCGCGACGTTCGCGTGGTCCGCGATCGCGAAGCTCGCGTCGCCGCGCCGATGGGTCCGCGCGCTCGAGGACCGCCGGCTCCCGCGCGGGGCGATCCGGGCAGCGCGGCGAGGGGTTCCCGCCGCGGAAGCGCTCGTGCCGTTGCTCGCGGTCCTGGGGTTCCGGCGAGCGTCGGCCGTCCTGGCGCTCGGGCTGCTCGTGGCGTTCTCGATCGAGATCGTCCGCGTCCGCCTGACGATCGGGCCCGGGGTGGCGTGTGGCTGCTTCGGGGAGCGCACCACCACACCGACCTCCGTCCAGTTGCTGCGCAACGCCTCGCTGTCGGCCCTCGCGACGCTCGCCGCGGCCTCGGCGATCGACGCGCCGCTCGTGCGCTGGCCCGGCGTGCCGCACGGGGCGGACGTCGTTCCGGCGGTGCTCGCCGTCGTGGGGACTGGGCGTGGCAGTCTTCGCGGCGTGGCGGTCGACGGCGTGGCTCGCGGGGGGACGACGGGCATGAGGTTCCGACGCCTCGCGCCGTTCCTGGTGGCCGCGCTCGTCGTGGCCGGCATCGTGGCGGCCATCGCGGTCGCGGGACCGAACACCGTCCAGGACGGCAACGACACGCGCGGCGTGCTCGACGTGAAGACCGTGCGCTGGTCGCATCCCGATCGAGAGCCGCCGACGTGGAAGCTCGTCACGTTCGACGGATGGTCCGCGCGCAAGATCTGGGACCGTGGGTACCTCTACGTGCTCGCTCGACACCGTGGGCGGCGAGCCCGCCGACCACGCGGCGCAGATCCGCTCCGACGGCCGCCGCCTCTCCGGGGTGCTGTACCGGCTCGGCAAGGGAGACAACGATCGCGACGTCGTCGTGAGCGCGCTCTCGGTGCGCAAGCCCGGCGCCGGAGCCGTGACCGTCCGCATCCCGCTGAAACGGTTGACCTTCGGTCCCGCCCGCACGTTCTACCGCTGGTGGACCGTGACGACGTTGTCAGGGGAGAAGTGTCCGTCGGTCTGCGTCGACCGAGCGCCGAACAACGGGTCGGTGCTGCGGTACCGACCGGGGATGTCCCCGACGCCGACGGGCACGTCGTCGCCACCGCCGTAGGTCAGGGTCGAGCCGAGGATCGACCCGGGCTCAGCGCCGCTCGATCAGCGACGTCACGCGGACGATCGCGGACCGGGACGGGAACTCGCTGAAGCCGAAGCCGGCCGATGCGAGCGCCGCGGTCGCGCCGAGGGACGTTCCGTCGACCGTCGCCGACGCCGATGCCGCGCGCACGTCGTGGATCGCGTACCACTCGCGGGCTCCCGCGCGCGTCGTTCCGCGGACGTGCACGCCGACCGCACCGAAGAGGGGCCCGACGACCGGCCGCAGGAACGCATCCTCGATCGCGATCCACCCAGGCCGTTCGCGCAGCCATCGCGGTCGCAGGTGGATCAGCCTTCCGGGAAGGTCGATCGCGCCGGCGCGGAGCGCCATGTCGATCCCGCCGCCGGTGACGCGCACGGTTCCGTCGGTGTCCCGCTCGACCCGGACGGACGTCATCGACGGTGTCGTCGAACGTGTAGTGCGAGGTGACGAAGTCCAGGACGGGCGCGGTCGGTGCGAGCACCATCCGCGTGCCGTCGGCGCGGCGCCACATCACGTCGGCGAAGGGCCCGAACGGCGACGTGCGCCAGCGGCCGGCGACGATCGTGTCGCCGCTCTCGAACGAGGCGCCGACGATGTGCCCGTCGAACCGCAGGAGGTCCATGCCGCCACCGTAGGGCCTCCACGGAGGCGCGGACCCGAGAAACCCTTGCGTTCAGCCCGCGCGGCGGGCTTCCGACGGCGTGAGGTCACGGAGCGCCTGCTGCAGCTCCGCCTCCCAGAAGCGGAAGAACCCGTCCTGGTCGGGGCCGATCTGGTGGAAGTAGAGGTGGTCGTAGCCGGCGTCGAGGTACTCCCGGACCGACGTCGACGAACGGCTCGACGTCGGGGCCGCACGGCACCGACGCGGTCGCCTCGTCCTCGGTGACCATCTGCGCGGCCTGCTCGAAGTGCGTCCACGTCGGCAGGTCCTGCGACAGCTGGCCCGTGATGCCGGCGTTGGGCCAGACGTCGTGCACGGTCTTGCGGCGCGCGTCGGCGGCGTCCTCGGCCCAGCAGACGTTGAGCTGCGCGTACCGCGGCCCGGTGCCGCCCGCGCTCGACGTAGGGCTCGATGATCTCGGCCTGTCGGCGAGGTGCCCCAGTAGCCGTCGCCGATGCGGCCGGCGAGCTCCGCGGCCTTCGGGCCGAACGCCGAGACGATGATCGGCGGCGCCGGCTGCCGGCGGGTCGAACAGCTTGGCGTTCTCGACCTCGTAGTAGCTCGCCGCGGTGATCGACGGTGTCGCCCGTCCACAGCGCGCGGATCACCTCGACGGCCTCCTCGAGCATCTCCAGGCGCACGTCGGCGGGCGGCCAGCGGTCGCCGAGGATGTGCTCGTTGAGCGCTTCGCCGCGTGCCGACGCCGAAGAAGAACCGGCCGTCGAACAGCAGCGACGTCGTCGCCGTCGCCTGGGCGAGGATCGCCGGGATGGATGCGCATGATCGGGCAGGTCACGCCGACCCCGACCTCGATCCGCTCGGTCGCGGCGGCGATGGCGCCGAGCACCGTCCAGACGAACGGGCTGTGGCCCTGCGCGGTGACCCACGGGTGGAAGTGGTCGGAGATCGACACGAAGTCGAACCCGGCCTCCTCGGCGCGCCGCGCGTTGGTCGACGAGCTCCGCGGGGCCGTGCTCCTCGCTCGACAACGTGTATCCGAAGCTGACCATCACGAACCTCCGCTCGTCCGACCTCGTTGGCCCCAGGGCTTACCCGTCGGACCGGCGGCTATTCGGACGGCGTCTCGAGGAGCTTGACCGAGATCGACGGACCGCCCTATACAGGGGAGATTCCCGCGCGAGGCGGGGAACCGGCGCACATCCGAACGCCGGGTCACAGACCTTCGCGGCGCAAGAGGGCCTTCACATCCTGCTCCTGCTCGCCCTTCCTGCAGGATGCGCCTGTCTGGCGCGCCGTCTTTATGCCGGCTCCGGTTGGGCGGCGGCGCTGTGTGCTTCGGTCGTCGCCGGGTGGGGCTGGATTTCGGCGCGCGGGATCGATTTCGTGGCGTCTCCCCTAAACGCCCGACACGGCGCCGACATGGTCGCCGCCTCGCCCAACTCGGTCTACGAGCTTTTCCCTCCGGCTTTTCCACGCGAGCTCGGACTTGTCGTTCTGTCGGCGACGGGGCTCCTGATCGTGCTGGCCATCAGAACCGAGGACCGGCGCCTCGGCGTCCTTGCGGGCATCTCCGCGGGGATGGTGGGCTTGGTTAGCGCTCCGCTCTTCCTAACGGCGGCGATCTGGACGGTGGTGGGCGCGCTCCTGGCCGGGGCTGGGGCGCGCCTCCGCATGCTCGTCACCCTGGCCGGTCCCACCCTGTTGGTGTTTTCGCTGTGGGCCGTCCCCGTGGCCTACAACTACATCCGCTACGGCGGATTCGTGAACATCACCTCGCGTCTGGGGGTCGAATGGCCGGTGCTGGTCGCCCTGGCGTCGTGGGGTCTGTTGTTACCTCTGGCGGTAGCCGGCATCGTTTTGGCGGTGCGGTCCTCGACGACCGGTGCGCGTGTGTTGTTGAGCTTCGCGCTGGTCACCGTCGCAATGTTGGTGATGTCTCGAGCTCGCGCCGCATTCGACTGGCAGCTCGGCGGCAACGCGACCGCGCTTCACCAGGGCCGTGTGTGGCCGGTTGCTCATCTGCTCGGAGCCGCGTTCGCGGGGGCCGCGCTCGCGGCCGGCTTTCACCGGCTCAAGCGCCACTCGGCATTCATCGCGCCCTTGGGGGTGGCCGCGGTCGCGGTCGTCGGATCGCTTTCTCTCTGGCTCTCATCGCAGGGGCTTGCCCGCGTCCTGTACAACGACGACAACGGCTTCATCTACAACCGGCCCGAGTTCGCAGACGGTTCTTTCATCATGAACGCGGCCGAGGTGCTTGGCCCCGACGACATCGTGGAGGCACCGCACGGGGACGACAACGTGCTGGGCTTCTGGCTCTTCCAGTTCTCCGGCGTGCGCGTGACCGGTCACGAGGACCCTCGCTACGGAGGGAACGAGCTTCGCATCCGCTACGAGGAGCTTGCTCGCAGCTATGCCGAGGCCATGGCCTCAGGCGGATTCGACGCCGACTTCGTCGCGCTGCCAGAAGGGGACGCGGCCGATGCCGGGGTCGATGCGGACGCCGTGGTGGCCGAGGGACCGTTCAAAGGCCAGACCTGGGTGCTGGTCGAGGCCGGAGCGCTCGATCAGCCTTAGAAAACCTGACAGTACGACGTTTAAGTGGGCTTCGTGTGACTAACGACCCAGTCGATGAGCCGTTCGTTGTCGTCGCGGCGATGGGAAGGGCGGCCGTTCATGATGAACAGATGGCTCGCGTCCGGATAACGCACCAACTCGACGGGCACTCGCCAGCCGCGCGCAAAGAAGTGAACCATTGCTCTGCCTGCTCTATCGGGCATCGCATATCCGCCTCTCCGTGCAATAGCAGCGTGGGCGTTTCCACTTGCTCGACCGCCGCAATGGGGGACAGCTCTCTGAAGCGTTCGGGAAGCTCGAACGGGGTGCCGCCGAGCTCGACCATCGTGTGCCAGATTGCGCTGTCGGCGGTGCCGAAATCGCTCGCCATGTTGGACAGACAGCCTCCGGTGACCGCGGCGGCGAAGTAGTCCGTGTGCGCGGTGAGCCAGTTCGTCATGTAGCCGCCGTAGCTGTATCCGGTCACCGCAAGGCGGCTCGGGTCCACGATTCCCTCGTCGATGAGCGTGTCCAGCGCGCAGGTGAAGTCGCCCATATCCGCGATCCCCCAGGCCCCCGTTACGCCCGCGAAGAACTTCTCGCCGTAGCCGTCGCTGCCGCGGGGGTTGACGATAAGGACGCTCCATCCCCTTGCGGCTAGGAGTTGGTGATAAAGATGCACGCCGTCGAACACGGGACTCCACGCGTTGTGAGGGCCCCCGTGGACGTCGAGCAACAGGGGAGCGGGTTCACTCTCTCCTGAACGCAGGATCCAGCCGTGGATCTCGGATCCGTCGGCCGCGGTGAAGGCGCGCTCCTCTGGAGTTCGCAGCTCGACCGAGCCGAGGCCTTCGCCGACGTGGCGCGTGAGCATCCTTGGAGAGGCTCCGTCAAGGGGTGCGACGAAGATCTCGCCGGGACCCTCGGGGCTGGCGCCGACAAACGCAATCTGTTCGTCGATCGCGTGGAGTCCCGAGGCCACGGTGTCGGCACTACCGATGATCCGGCGCGGAGTGCCTCCAGACAGTGGAACCGAGTAGAGATGGGTGCAGCCCCGGTCGCGCGCGCAGAACAGAATGGTGTCGCCGACGATCTGCGGCGGTGCGCCGGGGTAGGCCGTCGACCCGAACATAACGTTGCGGTCGAATCCGGAAGCGACGTCTCGAGTGGCGCCGCCGCGAAGATCCTGGAGGAGCAGCCGGTTGTGGCCGACGCCGTCTCGATCCGTGCCGCACAGCAGGATCCGTTCGCCGTCCGCAGTGAAGGCGGCGGACTTCACCGAGCCCGTTCCGGTCGTCACTTGTTGTGGCTCGCCCCCGCTCGCGTCGACGACGAAGGCGTGGGTCCCCGGCTCGACATCGCGATCGGGGTGGATCGCCGCATCGAAGGCCAGCCGCGACGAGTCGGGAGACCAAACTGGGTTGGCCGTCCAATAGTCGCCGGTGGTGATCTGCTCGGTGTTGCCCGAGGCCAAGTCGACGACGAAGAGATGGTCTCGCAGGCTCCGGACGAGACCCTTGCCGTCCACCTTGTAGTCGGCGGCGCGCACCGACCAGCGGCGCATGCTCCCGCTCGGAGACGCTCCGCTCGTCGAGATCTACCGTCCCGACAAAGGCAAGCTTTGCACCATCGGGACTCCAGACGGGCGTACCGGCACCGAGCTCGACCTCGGTGATCACGTGGGCCTCGCCGCCGGTCGGGGAGATCAGAAGAATCTGAGCCTGGGTGTCGGCCCGTCGCTTCGAGGTGAACGCGATACTGCGGCCGTCCGGCGACCAACGCGGGGAACGGTCGTAGGGCCCCGCGGTGAGCTTGCACGGGATCGGCGCCAGCGACCGGCACCAGCCAGATCATCGAAACCACCGAGTCCGATTCCCTGTCGGACACGGCGACGACATAGGCGACCAGCGAGCCGTCGGGGGAGAGTTGAGGCGAGGAGACGGCGGGGATGCGGTAGATGTCGTCCAGGGTCAACGCTCTGGTCATGCCCGCGACCTTAAAGGCAGGGCCTGCCCCACTTTGACCTGTGAGCGCGACTACGGGCCTCCAGAGGAGGCCCGTAGTCAATCCGCTCCGCTAGGACGTAAGCGCTCTAGCGATGACCATGCGCTGGATCTCGCTGGTGCCCTCGAAGATCGTGTAGATCTTCGAGTCCCGGTACCACTTCTCGACGGGGAAGTCCTTGATGTAGCCGTAGCCGCCGAGGACCTGCACGGCCTGCTCGGTGACCCTGACGGCGACCTCGCCGGCCTTCAGCTTGCTCATCGAGCCCTCGGCCTTGTTGAACGGCTGGCCGCTCGCCGCGAGCCACGCCGCTCTGTGGACGAGCAGGCGGGCGCACTCGACCTCCGTCGCCATGTCGGCGAGGTGGTTCTGGATGGTCTGGTGCTGCGCGATCGGCACGCCGAACGCCTTGCGCTCCTTGGCGTAGTCGATCGCGAACTCGAGCGCGGCGCGCGCGATCCCGACGGCCTGGGCACCGACTGCGGGGCGCGTCACCTCGAACGTCCGAAGCGCGGCCGATGAGCGTCCGCTCGACTCGCCCTTGCGGGCCTTGCCCAGCTTCTCTTCGAGCTTGTCGAGCCCGCCGAGCACCCGGTCGACCGGGATGCGGCAGTCCTCGAGGAGCACCTCGGAGGTGTCGGATGCGCGGATGCCGAGCTTCTTCTCTTTCTTGCCCGGGCCGGATGCCCGGGTCGTCTCGCTGGACGATGAAGCGACGCCTGGCCGCGGTGGCCGAGCTCGGGGTCGACGGTCGCGACGACGACGTAGACCTCCGCGTACTGGCCGTTGGTGATGAAGACCTTCTGGCCGTTGAGGACCCAGTCGTCGCCCTCGCGCTTGGCGCTGGTGCGGAGGTTGCGGACGTCGGAGCCGGCCTGCGGCTCGGTGACGGCGAAGGCCCCGACCTTGGGGTCCTCGGGGGTGCCGAACATCTTGGGCGCCCACTCGAAGAGCTGCTCGGGGTGCCGACGGCGGCGAGCGCCGAGAGGGGGAGTCCGGTGCCGAAGATCGCGAGCCCGATACCGGCGCAGCCCCAGAAGATCTCCTCCATCATCAGCGGCAGGGTCAGCCCGGTGGGGTCCTGCTGGGCCTGCAGGTAGATGTCGATCGAGTAGAGCCCCGCCTCGGCGGCCTTCTTGAGGACCGGCCAGGGGAACTCCTCGGACTCGTCGTACTGGGCGGCGACGGGCCGGATCTCCTTCTCGGCGAACTCGTGCGCCCACTTCTGCAGCTCGAGCTGCTCTTCGCTGAGGGCGAAATCCATCGCTTGCCTCCTCCTTGTCGCCGGCTTCCGCTCTGGCGCGGTCCTCGAGGGGATCGCTGGTCGTTACTTGAGCGCCCGGCCCCCCACACGAGCGGCTCGAGCAGCTTACTTGACTACAGAGTCAAGTTTCTACCGGTAACCGCCGGTAATCCTGCGTCGAGGAGCAAGGAGCTTCTGCGCCGGCAAGCAGGATTTAGGCTTCTGACCTCATGGACTTCGATCTCTCCTTCGAGCAGAGGAGTTTCAAAAGACCGTCGAGGGCCTTCGTCGACGACGCCATCCGCCCCCATGCGGAGCGCTGGGACGAGGAGGGCGAGCTCCCCATGGACGCCGTGAAGCAGATGGCCGACCTCGGCCTGTTCGGGCTGCCCTTCCCCGAGGAATACGGGGGCATGGGCGGCGATTTCCTCACCCTCTGCCTGGCGATCGAGGAGATCGCCAGGGTGGACTCCTCGCTGGCGATCACTCTCGAGGCCGCCGTCGGGCTGGGAGCCATGCCGATCTGGCACTTCGGGACCGAGGAGCAGAAGCCAGAGTGGCTTCCGCAACTTGCCAGGGGCGAGAAGCTCGCCGGATTCGGGCTTACCGAGCCGGGCGGCGGCTCCGACGCCGGGGCGACCAAGACGTCGGCCAAGCTCGTGGGCGCCAGTGGGTGATAAACGGCTCGAAGGCATTCATCACCAACTCGGGCACTCCGATCACCCAGTTCGTGACCGTCACTGCGCTAACCGACAGCAGCAGCGGCCGCAAGGAGATCTCGGCCATCATCGTGCCGAACGGAACCGAGGGCTTCGTCGTGGGCAAGGCCTACCGCAAGATGGGCTGGCACCACTCGGATACCCGCGAGCTGAGCTTCAACGACGTGCATGTTCCCGAGGACCACCTGCTCGGAAAT
>CAWJVX010000008.1:0-17280 GCA_963846435.1 uncultured Gemmatimonadales bacterium
TCTTCCACAGGCTCCTCGGGCTCATCGTGTCATGATTTAACCCGGACATTTGCTCCTCAGGAAACGGCGAGACTGGCCTCATTTCCTTCAACCGGGAGATCCTCTTGAGACACCATCTCATCTCAGCCTTGGGACTCGGCGCTGTCCTGGCTGGCTGCAACAGCTCCGGCCCCACCACCCGGTTCGATCCCCCCAGTACCGAGTTTGCCGGGGATCTGGGCATCACCACTCCCCCGCCGGTCACCCAGGACCAGGCCATGGCCATCGGGGCCGCCGCCGCCGGAGGCACGGCCGTCAGCGTGGGCCAGGAAACGGAGGGTGGCCAGCTCTTTTACGAGGTCCAGGTCCAGACGGCGTCGGGTAACAAGGAGGTAGAGGTGCGGGCGTCCGACGGTGCGGTGGTGGAGATCGAGGCCGCCGACAACGATTAGCCTACTCGACGACCACACCTGAGAGGTCGCACTTGGGGTACTTCAAGTGCAGCCGGTCCAGCGTGTCTGCTAGGATGCTGCCCACGAGGTAGTTTCGGTACCACTTCTGGTTGGCCGGTATGATGTACCACGGCGCCCATTCGGTCGAGGTCTTTTCCAGCGCAGCCTCATAGGCCTGCATGTAGTCCTTCCAGTATTTGCGCTCCTCCAGGTCGCCATGCTGAAACTTCCAGCACTTTTTGGCGTCGTCGACCCGGGCCTGGAGCCGCTTCCGCTGCTCGCCGTAGCCGATGTGGAGGAAGAACTTCACGACGGTGGTGCCGGTCTCGTGGAGCATCTGCTCGAAGTGGTTGATCTGGTCGTACCGATGCTTCCAGATGCTTTTGGGCACCAGGTTGTGGACCCGGACAATCAGCACGTCCTCGTAGTGACTCCGGTTGAAGACGACGATTTCTCCCCGCGCCGGAACCTTGGCGTGGACTCGCCAGAGGAAGTCGTGGTCCAGCTCCTCCTCCGACGGTTTTCTGAACGAGACCACCCGGGTGCCCTGGGGATTGAACCCTCGCATCACGTGGCGGATGGTTCCGTCTTTCCCTGATGTGTCCATTCCCTGCAGCACCACCAGCAGCTTCCGCTCGTGTCCCGCGAACAGCCGCTCCTGCGCCTCGTCCAGGCGCTCCAGAATGCCCTGCAGTTGCTCGTTGGCGTCTTGCTTGCCGCCCGGGAGGAGACTGGTGTCGTCGGGATCGAACCGGTCGAGGTCGACCGTCTGTCCCGCGCGAACCAGATAGGGTTTCATCCAGATCAAGTTACTGAGTTCGTGGGTGACTCGGGGAGATCCTTCGCTGCGCTCAGGATGACAGTCGTGGGCTCACCGCCCGCTGCTCCGCTGTCCCGCTTACCGTCGTACCTGGTACGCCAGCTTCACAAAGAACCCATCGCTCATGCGGTGCAGCCGAGACCAGTTGAATTCCTCGTCGCTCTCGAGTGAGCTGCCGTACCCCAGGAACGCGACGGTTCCGGGTGTGGGCTCGAAGGAGGCGAGGAGGTCCAGCCGAAAGCCGTTGAACCCTGCGGTGGGCTGGGCCACGCCATCGACATACAGCGAATCCCCCGACACCCGGTCGATCAGCGAGCCCCTCCGCTCCGAGCGATACTCACCGATGGCCCGGAAGAAGAGCGCCCGATTGGGCTGATACTCCAGCTTGAGCCGGGGTATGGTTGAGCGGGCAAACTCGCTTCCATCCCGACGGGACAGCCGGAAAACGGTCCCGGTGGCGGAGACCCGAACGGTGGAAGTGGGCCGGAGCGTGAGCGCCCCGATCAGCTGCCAGGCCCGGCCCGTCGTACCCTCCTGAAAAATTGCGGCGCGACCGCGGCCATAGCTGACTTCCGCACCCAGCTTCTGCCAAGTGGGAGTCGTAACCTTAACCTGGCCGGTAAGTCCGGAGAACTCGTCGGCCGGGCGGTACGCCGGCCCTCCAGCGCTGCCAATGGTGTAGCCCGTATAGCTCGAGTCCTGGAAGTTCACGAACACCCGCTCGGCGTGACCGTTCAGCTCCCATCCGCCCCGGAGCTGGAAGGTGGCGTCCAACTGCTCCCGTCCCTCCAGCCCGGGTGTGAAGCCGAACTTGTCGTAAAGCCAGGTCCGCTCCGGGCCAAAGAACACGGTCAGATTTTCCAGCAAGGCACCGCGAGCACCGTAATGGGTGAGCCGGTTGAACGCGTGACCGTTCACTACCCCGGTGCGAAGCCGGTTGACGAAGCCGGCCTGCGCATCGAAGCCCTGGCCCTGGCCGTTGAGCAGATAGTTGAATCCCCAGGTGCGGCCGGTGCGATCGTATTCCGCCTGCCAAATGGGAGCGTTGCGCGAGCCCGCCGGATCGCTGGTCCAGGAGCGGCCATACTGAAACTGGGCGTAGTAGAGTCCCCAGACGTAGCGGAAGTCGCCGGCCAGGACTCGGTTGTGATTGCCCGGCTGGTCCCTGTTGGTGAAAGTGACGCCGGCGATGGAGTTCTTGCCGAAGTCGCGCCTGAGGCGGGTGATGTTGAACCACGCATCATCGGAGGCGGTCTCATCCACGGCGGTGAGATGGGCCACGCCGAGCTGGCCGAACTTTCCGGTGAGCTTGGCGCCCGCCTTGGGATCTACGATGCGGCGGGTGTACACCAACGTCTGGGGTGAGCCGAAGAGCTCGATCCCTTCCAGGAAGAACGGCCGCTTCTCCGGAAAGAAGAGCGCGAACCGCTCGTTGACCGTTACCTGCCCTTCGTCGCTCTCCACCTGGGAAAAGTCGGGATTGGCCGTCGCATCGAGAGCGTAGCTGCTGAACCCGAGCCGCAGGTTGAGCCCCGCATCGGGATTCACGTCGTCCCGGGTGAATTCTCCGCTGACGTCATCGCGGCTGCCATTGGCGGTGGCGGTGACGAACGGCTGCGCCTCCACGGTGACGCCGTGCCGCATGTCCTGCAGTCCGCCAATGGCGCCCTCCTGGCCCAGGAAGCTCGCATTGGCCCGGCGGACATCGGTCCAGGTATCGGTATAGCCGGTGCGCTGAACCATGCGGGTGACGTTAAAGCCCCAGGTCTGCGGTCCACTTCCCGGATAGCGGAGGCTTCGGAATGGGATCCGGATCTCGACCTCGTAGCCCCGGTCGGTGATCCGGCCCTTTGAGTCCCAGGTGAAGTCGGGATTCTTATCGGTGCTGCCGGGGATGAGGCTGCTGACCTGGCCGGCCCCCTCGCTGCGGACGCCGTCACTTTGGACGCCGAGGGGATTCACGCCGAAGAAGAACGCACGGCGCCGGTCATGGAAGGTATCGAGATCCAGCACCACGTAATCGTCGTTGTCGATGTTGTCCCGGTCGGCCACCGTGGCCCGGATCGTCTTCGGGCTGCGGTCGTGTGCGATGATCGCGAAGTAGATTGCATCGGGCGCGTACCAGGCGAGGACCTCGGTCTGCTCCTCGGCGGGACGGCCATCCACCGGCTGGTATTGCCAAAACCCGGTGAGCCGGGTGGCGCGAGACCACACCGGCTCGTCCAGGCGCCCATCAATCTGGACTTCGATCTCCAGACGGGGGATGTCCGCCGTAGGTGACCCCTTACCCTCCACGACAGCGCCTGTCTGGGTGCTGGAAGCCTGAAGGAGCAGCAGAAGTGCGAGCACGATCCGCTGGGTTGATGTGGAGGTTGGCCGGGAGCAGCCGCACTGAAAATAGCGTCCCTCTCCTGTACGGGGAGGTGGAGCAGCGGGTTTCCTCAGAATGTCACTAATACATTCGCAGGCGGCGGGCGGAGAAACCTGGTGGACAGCGCTCCTTGCACTGCTGCTCGCGCTGCTGATTTCCACGTGGGTGTACGGCATCTACTGCTACGTGCAGATGGTGCGGCACCGCAGGCCCGGCGTGCCCGCCTCGTCTATGGTCTGGCCGGCCGAGTTTCTGACCGAACAGGGTCTGCAATTTCGCCGCCGAGCCTTGAAGAGCTATGCCGCGTTCGCCATCCTGGCGCTGCTGCTAGTCGTGGCCAGCCGGTTGTCGCCCAGATAACCTCCGGTCTTGCGACGGCAGCGCTCGTCACGGTCCCTCGGGTTGGGCAACCGCGGGAACGCCCCAGTACCGGCGCAGGGAGCTGAAGATCACCGGCAGCCCGCGGAACACGCAGAAGACCAGGGCAACCCACGCGGTAGCCTGAAAAATCTTTATCAAGGAAGCCGCGGCGGCTGTATGTCTCGATCCCTCGGGATATCCGTCCAGCGCCAGCACCAGCGCGAGGCCGCAGAAGGTCACCACCTTGCTCACGGCGTACCCGGTTCGCATCCAGGTCGAGCCTACGAGAAACCGGCCCAGCGCGGTCCGATGCTGGGCGAATGGGGCGGTTCCCTGCCCTACGCCGATACTCCGCAGCGCATCGGTCAGCGTGGTGCGGGCGATGATGATGAGCGGGATGACTAGGGGGATCATGTCCAGATCGGCAAAGCAGACCCATAGCACCAGCTCGTAGGTGCGGTCGGCGGCGATGTCGAGTACACTCCCGAACAAGCTGGTCTGGCCGGTCTTCCGGGCCACCATCCCGTCTACCGTGTCCAGCATGAGGCCTACAAAGAGCAGGACAACACCGGCGAGCTGGGCCGCGGGAGATCCGAAGTAGAGGATCAGGATGAGGACGAGCAGCAAGGGGAATCGCGACAGCGTGATCCAGTTGGCCAACATGGGCTCGCCTCCCTCTACTGGTTTGCGGGGTATCGATCGTTGCGTATGCACCGGCTGATACCGGCGGTGGCCTGGCTCGGGCTGATCGCTGGAGCCCCTTCCACCTTGACCGCTCAAGCTGCCGGGAACCCCGGTTCAGCGTCCCTCCGCAGACTGGTCGCGGAGCTGGCGCCCTCTGCGCGCCTTCGGCTCGCCTCCGGGGGCGAACGCTGGACCGGGCGACTGGCTGCCCGACCGCTCGACTCGCTCACTGTAGCCGGGAGATCTGCCACTCGCACCATCCCGCTCAGCGCGATCGACACACTCTGGCTTCGACGCGAGAACCATCCTGCACTGGCCGCCGGAGCCGGTTTCGGCGCCCTGATGTTTGGTTTGCTTCAGCTCGGAAACGGAGGCGATCGCTCGGCCGCCACCAAGCTTGGCGCCATCCTCTTTCTAGGTGCTGCCGGCGGCGGCTTGGTGATCGACGCAGCGGCGAATCGCTGGTCGCGACGGTATCCTGAACGATGACCAGTTCCGCCGCGAGGGTTTACGCCGGTCTCGCCGTACTCCTGGTACTCGGCGGGTGCGGGACGGGACGGAATTACACCGGGGTCCAAGGGCCGAGGTATGCAGGTGGCACCCGAACCAGCACCGCGGAAGAGAACCAGGGCCGCCTCAAATTGAGAGTGGGCTCGTTCAACATTGAGTTCTCTCAGCGGGTCGACAGCGCCATCGCGGTCCTCCAACGAGAGCCCGGTCTCCGCGAGGCCGACGTGCTGTTGCTGCAAGAGATGACGGCCCAGGCCACTGAAGCGGTCGCCACCGCGCTGGGCCTCTGGTACGTGTACTACCCGGCCTTCTACCACTACCGGACCAGGCGCGACATGGGCAACGCGGTACTCTCCCGCTGGCCCATCATTGATGACAAGAAGATCGTGCTGCCCCACCGCTCCCGATTTGTCGGGACCCAGCGCACCGCCACCGGCGCCACACTCCGGGTGGGCAGCCGGCTGGTACGGGTCTACTCAACCCACCTCGGCACTATGGGCGATGTGGCTCCGGCAGCTCGTCGGGACCAGATCGCGGCGGTGCTCGCGGACGCGGAGACCTACCCGTATGTCATCATCGGCGGCGACATGAACGACGCCGGAGTGGGTCACGTGGTGCGAGCGAGAGGATATGCCTGGCCCACCCAGCGCGGCCCGGCCACGACCAACCTGGGCCGCCTGGATCACATCTTCTTCAAGGGTTTCGCCCCTGCCGACAGCTCGGCAACGGGCACTGTACAGAACGTGTCCGGAGCCAGCGATCACCTGCCGGTGTGGGCCGTCGCCATACTGCGATAAGACCCGCGTTCCATGTCCTCGAGCACGTCGGGACGATAAGGCCGCCACCCGAGCAGTTCCTGAGCGCGCCGGCCCGACGCCTGCTGATCGAGCACCAGCGCATCGGCATAGGGTCCCATCTTCCCCCGCGCTTCTTCCAGCGGCCACGCCGCCGTTTTGCCTCCGGCGCCGGCTCCCCGGCTGGCAGCAGCGGCAACTTCCCGGACCCGATGCGACGGGCCGCTCACGCCGAGCAGTAGGGTTCCGGGCGGAGCTTTCTCCAGCGCCAGGTGATAGAGATCGGCCAGATCGTCCACGTGAACGAACGGCCAACGATTCTCCCCGGTGCCGACGTACTGGGCCGCGCCCTGTTTCTGGGCTGACTCGACGAAGCTCGCCGGAATGCCGGCGCCGCGGCCGTAAACGATGGCCGGACGGATGACGACGGTCCGAATGCCGCGCTTCGCGCCATCGAGCACTCGCTGCTCCACTGCTTGACGCCAGGCCACCAGCTCCGCCGGCCGCGGCGGCGCAGTCTCGTCCACCACCTTGCCGCCGGTGTCGCCATGAGACCAGATCCCGCTGGTATAGATCAGGGGCTTGTTGCTGCCGGACAGCGCGTCGAGCATCGCGTCAATGGCGGGACCGTCGATGGCCGGGTTGTAGGTCGTGGCCGTGCTGATCACCGCATCAGCCGAGCCGGCCGCGGGGCCCACACCCTTCGGATCGGAAAAGTCGCCTGGCACCGCACTGATCCCTGCCCTTTCAAGCTTCCTGGCGGCGGCATCGCTGCGGGCGAGCCCCGTGACCTGGTGGCCGGCGGCCCGCAACCGGTCAGCGATGGCAGAGCCGATGTAGCCTGTAGCGCCGGTGAGAAAAACCTTCATACTTGCATATCCTTCAAAAGGGTCCCGTAAAAGTATCTAGCCGGGAAACCCGAGAGAAATTTGACTGGAGAGCGTATGGTTCACCCCCCTCTTCCCAAGCGGTTCGGCATTCTCGGCTCCGGCGACGTAGGACAGGCGCTGGCCAAGGGTTTCGCCGCCAGCGGCTATCAGGTCCGGATCGGGACCCGGTCGCCCGGCAAGCTGGCCAAGTTCTCCAAAAGCACGGGAATTCGGGAGGGAACCTTTCAGGAGGTAGCCGCCTGGGGAGAAGCGTTGGTCCTGGCGGTGCTGGGCAAGGCGGCGCTCGACGCGCTCGAGCTGGCCGGAGCAGGGAGCCTGAAGGGGAAGCTCGTCGTCGACACCACCAATCCGATCAGCGATGAGCCTCCGGTTGATGGCGTGATCGGATACTTCACCGGACCAAACGAATCCTTGCTGGAGCGGCTTCAGGCGGCCTACCCGGGAGCCCGGTTCGTCAAGGCATTCAACAGTGTGGGCAGCGATCTGATGATTCATCCCCTCCTGGCCGGCGGACCGCCGACCATGTTCTACTGCGGCAACGACTCGACCGCCAAGGCCGTGGTGGCGCATCTGCTGGAGCAGGTTGGGTGGGAGCCAGCCGACATGGGGAGTGCGGTGGCGGCCCGGGCCATCGAGCCGCTGGCCCAGCTCTGGTGCATACCGGGCTTTCGGGAGGACCAATGGATGCACGCCTTCCGGCTGCTGCGGCCCTGAGCTCGGCGGCAGGAGCGTTGACTCGAATGGAAAGGGAGTGCCATGTGTAGAAACATCAAGCGGCTTCGGCATGCGGATCATGCCCCGACGGATACCGAGTTGCACGATGCCGCGCTGCAGTTCGTCAGGAAGATCAGCGGGTTTCATACGCCGTCGGACGCCAACCGGGCGGTATTCGACCAAGCGGTGCACGATGTCGCCGCGGTGTCGCGGACGCTCTTCCAATCGCTCCGGGTGCGGGGCCAGGTCGGAGCGGCGTAACCAGCCTCAGGAGGCCTCATGATCAGCCGCATCTGGCGGGGGTGGACCGCACCGGAGAACGCCGACACCTACGAGGCGCTGCTCAAGGCTGAAATTTTCACCGGCATCATCGACCGGCGAATCACCGGCTTTCGCGGTATCGATCTGCTGCGGCGGGAGCTGGATGATATGGTCGAGTTCGTCACCATCATGTGGTTTGATTCCCTCCTGGCGGTGCGGACCTTCGCGGGTGAGGACTACGAGAAAGCCGTCGTGCTGCCGCAGGCCCGGCGGCTGCTGCTGCGATTCGACGAACGCTCGGCCCACTACGAGGTGCGCGAGCAGCGCGGGCCCGACGGTGGACTGGCCGCGTGACCGCCGGGCCGATCCGGCTCGACGCCCACAGCGGGATCGCCATCGTGTTGCTGGCGCTGGTCGCTTGTGGCCGGACCAGCCGCGATGCCAGCCGTGCCGCCAGCCCGGATAGCGCGACCCGTGCGGCACAAGCGGACAGCGCCAGGTCCGCTGCCCAGACGGCACGATTAGAGAGCGCCGGAGTCGTGATCCAGGCTCGACTTACTCCCCTCACCGTCTTGCCCGATCGACAAGCCGTCTGCCGGCTCAACAGTCGAGACAAGGTTCCGGCCTGGGCCACCGGCAGCGCTGCCGGCCTTTCGTCGGTGACGCGCACCGCGGACGAGTTGTCGATCATCGTGGCCGACTCGGTTGCCCCGCGGAACGTCCGCTGCGAGCGCAACTGGCGGGTGATCAAGGTCCGGGGCCCGATCCCGCTGAATTTGATCGGCATCATCTCCGGGATTTCGGGGGCGCTGGCCAGGGCCGGTATCAGCATCTTTGCCTTCTCGACGTTTGACACCGATTATGTGATGGTGAAGCAAGAGAATCTTGGTCGAGCGATGGACGCCCTGCGTCGGGCGGAGTACCCGATCGTGGATCCCAATCCTGGCGTTTCGAGTCTACCTCTGCCGGTGAAACCGGTCGATGAGGGAGTCACCGACCCCGACTTCTTCCTCTTTCGGGCGCGGCTGCAGACGGCCCTGGCCAACCGTGACACCGCCGAGATCATGCGCATAGTGGATCCCGGCATCTTAAACAGCTTCGGCGGGGATGGCGGGAGAGATGAGTTTCGGGAACGTTGGGGGCTGAGCGACCCGGACAAGAGCCAGCTCTGGGGCGCTCTTGCTTTTGTGCTCGGTCTCGGCGGCAGGTTCTTGGGGGACACCCTCTTTTACGCGCCGTATACTATGCACGACGTCGCTGGAGACGGGTTCGAAACCCTGGTCGTGCTGGGAAGCAACGTCACGGTACATGCCGGTCCGGCGTCGACCTTCGGAGCGAGCGATACACTAGCCTTCGAGGTGGTCACCAAGTGGCGGGAGAAGAGCACTACCGCCGGCTGGGAGCCCATCAAGACGAGTACCGGCAAGACCGGCTGGGTACTTCAACACCATCTTCGCAGTCCCATAGACTACCGGGCCGGCTTTGTGCGACGGCAAGGCCGGTGGCGGCTCCGAACTCTCGTCGCGGGAGATTAGCTGATGCTCTTGAGGATCCTCACCGCGCTCATGCTGCTGCCCACTGCGCTGTCAGCTCAGGGCGGGCCCCGGTACGTCAATCCACCCACGCTCGTGAAGCCGAACGGCTACACCCACGTGGTGGTGGCGCCGGACGGGCGCACGGTCTACGTCGCAGGACAGGTGGCATTCGACAGCACCGGGCAACTGGTCGGTGGCAGCGATTTTCAGGCTCAGGCCGTCCGCGTATTTGAGAACCTGCGCCGAGCCCTGGCCAGCGTCGGCGGATCGCTGGACGACGTGGTCAAGACCACGACCTTCGTGACCGATGAGAAACATGTCGCGCAGCTCCGAGAGATTCGCCTGCAGTACCTCGACGCGTCTCGTCCACCCGCCAATACGCTCGTGGTAGTCTCCAGCCTGGCGCGGCCCACCCTCCTCATCGAGATCGAAGCAGTGGCCGTGCTTCGCGGCGTGGTCCGGCACACCGGTGCCGAACGATGAAAGCCCCCATGCTCGATTTCGTGCTGCGACGGTTCGAGCAGCCCGATGAGGTCCGGGAAATGGAGAAAGGCCGGTTCGAGCTGGTTCACCTCGGTGGGCTGACGATCGGTCGGGCAACCTACGAACCGGGGTGGCGCTGGTCTGAGCATGTAGGGCCGAAAGTGGGCGCTGAGCGATGCAGAGTGGAGCACCTCGGCATGGTACTCCAGGGTGTCGCCACGGTCGCCTTCGAGGATCGGGTGGTCGAAATGCATCCGGGAGAGCTGTTCTACGTGCCGCCGGTTCCGCACGATAGTTGGGTGGTGGGTGCCGAGCCTTATGTGTCGCTCCATTTTATGGGAGCCGACCAGTACGCGCGCTGAATCAATCAGATACCCCGGCCTTCAGCTCTCGCCGGCACTGCCAGTGTAAAGGAGGAGATCCGCGTGCCCCAGCTCTCACGCCGTACCGTCCTTCTGGCCGGACTTGCCATCGGGCTTGCGATCTGGCTGATCCCCGCCCGGTTTTTCGGACAGGCCGAGCCGTGGGATGGGAACGGTCCAGCTTACCCTCTCGCTCTATTTGCCAGCGGATTCCTGCTCGGTCTCGTTGCGCCGGGGAAACCTGGAGCCGCGGCGACGGGCATCTTCCTGGGCCAGCTGGTCGTACTCATGTACCGGGTTGTGAGCAGCCCGGAAAACAGCGAGCTCTGGTTGGTGGGCGTAGTCATGCTGGCGGGATACACGTTCGTCGCCAGTGGGCTCGGCGCCCTCCTGGGCGGACTGGTCCGGCGCCGCCTCGCGCCGGGCCAGGACGCCGACCGCCGCGTGTCGGAGCGACGCCGCTGACGGTGGCAGGCAGGATCTCGAGCCTGGACGCATTCACCACCCCTCGGATGCGAGCCGAGCGCTTGCGGCCCGTCCACCACGCCGATCTCAGGCGGATGGACTCCGACGAAAAGATGATGGCCACGCTCGGCGGCATCCGGGACCACGCGGGCACCGCAGAGTACCTGGCGCGAAACCTGGACCATTGGGCGGAGCACGGGTTCGGTATCTGGATGCTGCGGGATATCGAGACCGGCACCATGATGGGCCGCGCGGTGCTCCGTCATCTCGAGATCGACGGCGTGGACGAGATCGAGGTCGGCTACGGCTTTCTGCCCGAGTTCTGGGGACGCGGACTCGCTACCGAGATCGCCCGCGCGTGCGTCCGCATCGGAGTGGAAGGGCTTCGGCTGCCATCACTGGTTGCGATTACGCTCACGAGCAACCGCGGTTCCCGGCGGGTTCTGGAGAAGGCCGGCCTGCTGTACCAGCGGGACATCGTGCATGCCGGCTTGCCCCACGCATTGTTTCGGATCATCAACCAGAGAGCAGCACGGTGAGCTTCCTCCGGAATCTGCTAGGCCTGGTCGCCTTCATGCCGCTCGGGGTCAGGCCAAGCCCACCGCCCCGGGTGGCAGTGCTGTCGATCGACCTCAACGATGTCTCGAATCAGCCGGTATCGCCGGACCTGCGGGCGCGATTAAGCCGCCTCTCCGAAGCACTCAGCGCGCGTCTGGGCACTGCATGCGGATACACCATTGTTCGGCTGGAACTGACGCGATCTCCGAATGACGTAGCACCGGGCTACCTCTACGCCCACCCCGATGTTGCCGTCACCCTGATGGGTCCGGAGCAGGCGGACTGGGTCATCATTCCCCGGCTCAATCGGGCGAGCCCGTGGGTGGCCGACCTCCAGGCCCACGTGGTGCGGGTGCGAGACACCGCCATCGTGAGTAACCGAATCGTCGAGATCAAAGGACTGGAGCTGACGCCGGAGCTGGCCTCGCGACTGGTGGACCGGGGTGCGGCGTGGATGGCGGATCAGATCTCGCAGAGCATCGAGGTTGCATCCGGCACCGAGGCAGCCTCGCAGCGCCGTTGTCGAGCCTGATCCGCCCTGTCGGCAGCGGGTAACCAGCTCCTGTGCGAGGGCAGCGAGGGGTGCTGGGCTGTGGCAGTCCTGGTGTCTCCTTCGTCAATGAATAGTGCATATTATCGATCGGCGGGCACACCCGCCGCTACAGATTACAACGGCATCCGGTTCCGGCGTAAAGGAGGGTCTATGCGAGCGGCGAGTCTCACATCGGTTCTCTTCGTGAGTGCGGTCTTCTGCTCTCCTGCCTGGGGACAAGCTCGAGGCATCCACCTTGAGGCAGGACTGGGTTACGCTCGGGTGTTCGACGCGGGCGGCATCAGCTTCGCCGCTGCACTTGAGCGTGCGGTATCCACCCCATCGAAAAACGTGCGGCACGCGGTGGGCGGAAGCTTCTGGTACGCCCACACGGACATTGCCTCCAATCCCTCCGACCCGGAAGGACGCCACCTTGTAGGCGTGGGGGTCCGCTATCAGTTGGGAATTGGTCCCTCGTCTACCGGAGTCTTTCTGGCAGTACCGGTTCAACTGCTGCACAGTTCAATCCCCGACCGGCCTATTCTGGACACGGATCTGTCCTTGAACGGTGTTCCGGAGGCTCCGGGGGAGGCCCCTGCCGAGGACCGCATCGGCTCTGCCTGGGGCTGGGGGGCGGGGCTTGAGCTCGGTTTTCGCCTGGCACTCGCGAAACAACTCAGCGCCCAAACCAGTGTGCAGGGCCTCTATCAGGACATCTATACAAATAGCCGTGACAACGGTGCCTGGAACTGGCATGCGGGGCTCACCTACCGCTTCGCATCGCAATGAAGGCAGGCGCAGTACCCGACTCCGCATACCGTTCTGATTGATGGGTGTCTACCGCAGCCTCGCCCTGGCCCTCGTTGCTATGGGAACGGCGGCGGTCGGCTGGGCCCAGGACGTCACGGGCTATAGCTGTCGTTTCGTCCGCGTGCCGGTTCGCGATGGGGTGCACCTGAACACCAGCATCTGTGAGCCGCGCGGCGCGCACGAGCCCCTGCCCTTCCTCCTCACTCGAACGCCCTACGGTATTGCCGGCGACACCACGATCCGGCAGGACTACCGTTTCTTTGCCCGAGACGGCTACCTCTTCGTTTTTCAGGACATTCGGGGGCGGTACGGCAGTGAAGGCCAGTTCATCATGCAGCGTCCGCCCCGCGCGCCGGGCGACACCGCCGGGGTGGATGAGAGCAGCGACACCTACGATACGGTGGCCTGGCTGCTGAAGAACGTGCAAGGCAACAACGGGCGCGTCGGCGTGCTAGGTGTGTCGTACCCCGGCTTCCTGGCCACCATGGCAGGAGTGAATCCCCATCCCGCAGTCAAAGCCATCTCGCCCCAGGCTCCTATGACTGATACCTGGATGGGGGACGATTTCTTTCACCAGGGCGCGTTCCGGCTGTCGTACGGGTTCGAGTACGCCGGAAGCATGGAGCTGAGCACCGACTCACCACTCTCGGGTGAGCTCCCCATCGATACCTGGGATACGTATGACTGGTACTACCGGCTGGGACCGTTGGCCAACGTAGACGCGAAATACTTTCGCGGAAAGGTGCCGACCTGGAAGGCCTTCGAAACCCACCCGTCCTACGACGCCTTCTGGCAGACGCGCGCAGTGCAGCGGCGGCTCCGGGCGCCCCTGGTTCCCACGCTCACCGTCGGCGGGTGGTGGGATCAGGAGGACCGGTTCGGACCGCTCGCAACCTACCGCGCGTTGGAACGAGGCGACTCCGGCAGGCAGAATTTTCTGGTGATGGGGCCTTGGAATCATGGCGGATGGCGCCGCCCGGCCAACCTCATGCCGGTTGTAGATCCCGGGACGCATGAGGCGTATTTACGCGATGTTGAGGCGCCTTGGTTCGCGTACTACTTGAAGGATCGTGGAACCCTATCCCAGCCCGAGGCGATGCTGTACGACGCAGGTATGCGGCGCTGGCGAAGCTACGAGACCTGGCCGCCGGCAGGCAGCGCCCGCAGTCGCAGTCTCTATCTTCGGAGTGGAGGAAGGCTCTCGTTCGATCCGCCGGCTGGGGCCGAAGCGCGGTTCGATCAGTACACCTCCGACCCGGCTCACCCGGTTCCCTACCGCGCGCGGCCGATCGAGCGCACCTACGACTCCCGCGGCTCGCGCTGGCGCTTCTGGGAAACCGAAGACCAAAGATTCGTGCACAACCGTCCCGACGTCCTGAGCTGGGTGTCCGAGCCGCTGCCAGAGGATTTGCTCGTGGCCGGCGACATCACCGCCCGGCTGGTAGCCTCCACGACGGGGCGGGACGCCGACTGGGTGGTCAAACTCATCGACGTGTTCCCCGACAGCGTGCCGGAGAACTGGGCGCGCGGCGGGTACCAGCTTATGGTGGCGCATGAAATTCTTCGCGGGCGCTACCAAAGAGCTTCTCCGCGCCCGAGCCGCTGCCTCCGAATACGCCGGTGAACTTCCGGGTGGATTTGCATCAACAGAGCTACACCTTCAAAGCCGGGCATCGGGTGATGGTGCAGATCCAGAGCAGCTGGTTTCCGCTCTACGACCGGAATCCTCAGACCTGGATGCCCAACATCTTCAAGGCCAGAGCGAACGATTTTCGGGCGCAGGTTCACCGGATCTGGCACACGCCCCGCCTGGCTTCGCGGATAGAGATCACGACGCTGCCCTAGCACACAACCAGGAATATGTCCATGCCCACTACGAAGCCTGCTCGCGCGCCGACGGCCGAAGCCGCCGCCCGCAAACTGTACGCGGACATCCTGCGCCGCTGGAATGCACGCGATGCCGGGTCCTTTGCCCAGCCGTTCACCCGCAACGGTAACATGGTGGGATTCGATGGCAGCCAGGTGAATGGCCACGATGAAATCGAGACCCATCTCTCAACGGTATTCGGCAGTCACCCGACTGCGTCGTATGTCGGCACAGTGCGGGAGGTCAGGCTTCTGGGGCAGGAAGTGACACTACTCGGGGCGGTGGCCGGCATGGTGCCGCCCGTATTCAGGGCCGCGGTCGAGCGCATCGGCTATCGCATCAGCCCGGCCGGCGACGGCGAGAAGGCCGATGCCGAGGCGAAGGCTGAGGCAGGCTGGCGCCGCCGGTTGCTGGTGGCGGTGCCGCTGGCGGTGGCCCTGGTCGCGCTGGCCATGGCCCCCGGCGGGGCGATGGAGCAGCCCTGGGGACGGCTGACGGCGCTGGTGCTGGCCACGCCGGTGCAGTTCTGGGTCGGCTGGCCGTTCCTACGCGAGGCCGCCCGCCGGGCCCGGCGCCGAACGGCCAGCATGGCCACGCTCATCGCGATGGGGACCCTGGCCGCCTACGGGTTCTCGGTGGCCCAACTGCTCAGCGGCGGGATGGAGCTGTACTTCGAGGCCGCCGCGGTGATCATCACCTTCGTGGTCCTGGGCCGCTTCTTCGAGGCCCGGGCCAAGGGTCGGGCCGGCCAGGCGATCCGGGCCCTGCTGGAGCTCGGGGCCAAGGAGGCGCGGGTGCGTCCGCGACGGCCGCGGAGGTAATGGTCCCGGTCGGGCGAGGTCAAGGTCGGCGACCTGCTGCGAGGTACGGCCAAGCGAGAAGATCCCAGTCGACGGCGCCGTCGTCTCGGGCACCTCCGCGGTCGACGAAGCGCTGGTTACCGGTGGTTGTTGCCGGTCGACAAGAAAGAGGGGGATCCCGTCGTCGGGGCAACGGTTAACACAAACGGCGCTTTGACTATCTAGGCGAGCGGCCGTCGGTTCCCAGACCGTGCTTGCCCAGATCACCAGACTCGTCGCGCAGGCGCAAGCGACCAAAGGCGCTCGGTCCAGCGGATGGCCGACCGAGTCTCGGCCTTTGTCTTGTTCCCGTCAGTGATTCTGGTGATCGCCGCTCCCTAACCTTCGCCGTCTGGCTCCTGCTCGCCGGCGAGCGGCGCTCGCGGGAGTCGTGGCGGCGGTCGCGGTGCTGATCATCGCCTGCCCCTGCGCGCTCGGCCTGGCGACCCCGACCGCGATCATGGTCGGCACCGGCCGGGCGCGAGCAGGGAGTCTTGATCAAGGGAGGGGAGGTGTTGGAGCGCTCGCGCGCATCTCAAGCGTGGTCTTCGACAAGACCGGCACGCTGACCCGCGGGGAGATGACGCTCGTCGACGCAGGGCCGGTCGCCGAGCTGGAGCGAAGAGGAGGTGCTGCGCCGGGCCGGTGCGGTCGAGCGCGAGACCGAACACCCGGCGGCCAGGCCATCGCTGCCGCGGCCCGCCAGCGGGTCGGCCCGCTGCCCTGGTGACCGGGTTCCAAGCGTTGGCCGGGCGCGGCGGGCGTGCCGGTCGACCGCGCCACCGTCTGGGTCGGGCGGGCCAAGCTCATGGCCGATGCCGGCCTGCTCATGCCCGGGGCGATCGAGGAGGACCTCGGAGCGGCTGCAGGAGGCCGGCAAGACGGCGGGGTCGCCGGGTGGGATAGCGCGGTGCGCGGCGTGCTCGCGGTCGCCGACGCCCTTGGGCGATGCCGCCGAGCTGGCCGCCCGCCTCCATGGCATGGGCTTGGAGGTGGCCATGGCTGACCGGCGACAACGCGACACCGCCCAGGCGATCGCCGGGCAGGTGGGGATCGACCAGAGGTATCGCCGAGGTGCTGCCGGACGGCGACAAGGCCGGGGAGGGTGTGTCTCTTCAGCGGAAGGGTGGCGCATCGTGGCCATGGTCGGTGACGGGTCAACGACGCGCCCGCGCTCGTTCAGGCCGACCTCGGGATCGCCATCGGGACCCGCACCGATGTCGCCATCGAGGCCAGCGACCTGACCCTCATCCGCGGTGACCTGGCAGGCGTGGCCACCGCCATCGAGCTGTCGCGGCGGACCTACCGGACATCGTCCAGAACCTGGGCTGGGCGTTTGGCTACAACGTGGCCGCGATCCCGCTGGCCGCTCTCGGCCTGCTGAGCCCAGTCGTGGCCGGGGCCGCCATGGCCTTGTCCAGTGTCAGCGTGGTGGCCAACTCGCTGCGCCTGCGCCGCTTCGGCCGCGCCGGGTCCTGACCGTACGGCGTCTCCTGGATACGACACCATGTCCTAGCTGATCTCAGGATTTGTTGGCCGGATCTGTGTTATCCGTATGGGATCCGGTTATCCAGGCAAGGCTCGACCGCACGAGGAGGTTCTGCGATGAGCTACGCCAGGCAGATGCTGGATACCTACCCGCGCGACTTCAACCTCGACGCCGGCCAGCTCGCCGGCCACCATCGACGCCCTGTCGGACTGCGCCCAGGCCTGCACCGCCTGCGCCGACGACTGTCTGTCCGAGGAGATGGTGGCCGAGCTGACCAAGTGCATCCGCCTGTGCCTGGACTGTGCCGATGTCTGCACGGCCACCCTGCGGGTGGTCAGCCGCCAGACCGACTACGACGCCAACGTGACCCGGCCGGTGCTCGAGGCCTGTGTGGCCGCCTGCCGGAGCTGCGGGGACGAGTGCGAGGGCCACGCGCGGATGCACGAGCACTGCCGGGTCTGCGCCGAGGCCTGCCGCCGCTGCCAGCAGGCCTGCAACGAGCTGC
>CAWJVX010000009.1:0-419006 GCA_963846435.1 uncultured Gemmatimonadales bacterium
GATCCCAGGATTCTTGCCAGGAGAGAGCGCATGCCAGATCTCCCAACGAGCAACCCGGAGCAGTTCTGCCAAGGCGCTCCGCTGCTCTTGGTGCCCGATGTGCGCGCGACAGCCGACTTCTACCGGCGTATCCTCGGGTTCAAGTCGGACCCGGGAGCCGACACGGCAGCGTATAGTGTGGTCTGGCGGGATAATGCGGCGGTTCATTTGGCCCGGGGCGAGGACGGGCCGACGGGTGTTCGCATCTTCTTCTGGGTCAAGGATGTGAACACGCTCTACGAAGAGGTCGTCCAGCGAGGGGCGTCAATCGCAGTGCCGATTGCGACGCGTCCCTATCGAGTTCGCGATTTTGCCATTCGCGATCCGAACGGGGTAATGGTGGTGTGTGGGCAGGACTGGGACTAATTCAGCTCAACACTCGCAGGGCACCGCACCAAGCGCATGCAGCTGACGGGCGCTTCACTGTCAAGGAACGTCGGATAGTGTCCGAGCCGGCAAGGTCGCCGCAATTGATGGGCGGTCCGTTAGGTGGACGCAACAAGCACTGAGTACAACCAGAGCGGATGAGCTCCACTCTTGCCACGGTCCGGGATCTGGCGCGGGACCTGCCGAAAGTGGAAGAATGCGGTTCTACCCGGATGCCAGGCGATTGCATAACGCAATCAGAACCGCGCGAATATGCCGCGTAAGGAATGGAAGTAGGTATGGCTAAGCTCGTGTTCGGAATGAACCAATCCCTGGACGGCTTAGGCGCTCACGGAGATTGGTATGAAACCCGAAGTTGCCCGCGAGCTTAGTCCCGAGCAGGTGATGAAGCGGCTTCCGATGCGATACCGGGGGAAAGCTGAGGGCGCACCTCTGCGCGCGGACCGCTACCATTTACTGGTGTTCGCTTCCGCCAAGGACGAGGTGGTACTGTCGGGTCCAGTCAAACGAGCCCTGGCCCGATTGCCCATAGACGGAGCCGACGTCCTCGTTGCAGCCCCAGGCTTCACTGCGGAGGCCTTGGAGCTTCTGCGGACTCGCGGCGCAACCATCTACACTCTCGGCGATTTTCACTGGACTGACGCTACGTTTCAGGAGGGTCGGCAAGCGACCCGTCTGCCCAGAGAGCAAGCCTGAGTGTTGTCTTCTCATCGACGCTCGAAAGAGTTGACTGGAACTCGCGACTGATAAGAAAGGATACGGTCGCCGAAGTCGCACGACTCAAAGCGCAGCCGCGGGTCCATAGGCGTCGGGGGCCTCCTCCTCGCCTCAGCCTTGGCATCCGCCGGCCTGATCGACGAATACCGTCTCTACTATGTCCCGATGTTCCTCGGTTTCGGCAAGGCAGCGTTCTCGCAGATTCAGAACAGCGTCAGACTCAAGCCGTCGAGACCCACACATTCTCTTCCGGGACGGTACTCCTGAGATGCGCTCCCATCACTCCGTAGTCTGTATCGTTAGGCTGCCGACCTGTACGCCATAAGCCAACGAACCGGTGCTGGTAGCCTCCGGCTGTGCGGCAGCGAATCGAGGGAGCACGGCCTCCCCGCTTGACGGAGCGCGCAGGAGGCGTAGCGTTCCGCTACCTACTACCGGGGAAGCCGTACCATGCGCTGCGTTGCACTGCTGCTTGCCTGCGTTTCCACCGCCGCCCTCGCCCAGGCGCCACCGCAGCCGATTACGTCGCCGCCGCCATCGACGCTGGAGAATGCGCCGAAGCTCCCGCGAGCATGGGAGCAGAAAGCGCGCGATATCTACAAGACGGCCGTCGAGACACCGACCGTCGCCCGACGAGGGCAAATGCCGAAGTTCGCCGGCTATCTTGCCGACCAGCTCCGGGCTGCGGGTTGGGCCGACAGCGACATCCACGTGCTGCCCTATATGTCGCCTGGCGATAACCCCACGGCGGCGCTGATCGCCCGCTGGCCGGCCGCCGGAGCTCCCAAGAAGAAACCGATACTGATCATCGCGCACATGGACGTCGTCGAGGCACTGCCGAGCGACTGGACGTCGGATCCGTTCACCCTGGTCGAGAAGGACGGCTACTTCTATGGTCGCGGGAGTGGCGACGACAAGGGCGGGCTGGTACCGTCGATGGTCGCGCTGATGAAGCTTCGCCAGTCCGGCTTCACGCCCGGCCGCGACATCATCCTGCTGTATACCGGCGACGAGGAGACGCAGGGGAGGGGCGCCGAGCTTGGCGCAACCGAGTGGCGCAAGTGGACCGATGCCGAATTCGTGCTGAACGCCGATGCCGGCGGCGGCGGCTTTACCCGCGACGGCAAGCCGCTCGGCTTCGGGCTGCAGACGGCAGAGAAGACCTTCCAGAGCTACTATTTCCGCGTTCGCAATCCCGGCGGGCACAGCTCGCGGCCCCGGCCCGACAATGCGATTTATCAGCTCGCCGATGCCCTGAAGAAACTCGAGAACCACCGCTTCACGCCCATGCTGACGGAGACCACGCGCCAGTATTTCGCGGCGCGGGCCAAGCAGGAGGGGAAGAGCGAGCTCGGGCAGGCTATGCGGCGCTGGCTCGCCGACCCGGAGGACGGCGCGGCGGCCGATTCCATCGAAGCCAACCCCCTCGAGGTGGGGCTCACCCGTACCCGGTGCGTCGCGACGATGCTGAAGGGCGGGCACGCCGAGAATGCACTGCCGCAGCTCGCCGAGGCCACCGTGAACTGCCGGATCATGCCGGGCATCGCGCCGCCGACCGTCCAACAGGAGCTCCAACGGGTCGTCGGTCGGGATGTCGAGATCACCCCGTATCCCGACCTCGGCCGGCCGACGCAGGTGTCGCCGCTCCGATCCGACGTCGTCAAAGCCTTTACTGACGCAGTGCATGCACGCTTTCCGAACCAGCCGATCATCCCGCAGATGAGCACCGGCGCGACCGACGGGCTCGAGTTCCGCGCGCGCGGCATGCCGGTGTACGGGGTCGATGGCAGCTGGGGCGTGGTGCCGGACGACGAGAGGGCGCACGGCAAGGATGAGCGCATCCCGGTCCAGTCACTGTGGGACAATATCCTGCACTGGGAGCGGATCGTTCGCGAGCTCGCGAGCAAAATCTCGGTGTCTCTCCAAGGCGAGAACCTTCCAGATCGCAGCGGAACGAAAACTGTCGCCAACCGATCGGTAGGATCCTGAGTTCTTTGAACCCGGGTTCGGCGTGACGGCCGCTTTGAGTACTGTGACCTCACCCTGCTGGGGGCCTCAGCTGCCTTACAAGCGCATGCAGCCGGCGCCGCGTCTGTTTTGAAGGAAGCCTAGGACTGTGCGCAGCCTGCGGAGTCGCCGCAGCCGATGCGTGGTCCGTTAGGCGGCAGCACCCAGTCTTTGCCTCAAGGAGGGAGCCCCGTGCTCTATATGATCGTCGAGGTCTTTCGCGGCGGTCGCCCCGAGGCCGTTTACGAGCGAGTGCGCAGGCAGGGCCGACTGGCTCCTCCAGGGCTCCAGTACGTGGGCAGCTGGGTGAGTCTGGACGGCGCAATGTGCTACCAAGTCATGGCGTGCGAAGATCGCACACTTCTTGACAAATGGATCGCCGCTTGGACTGACTTGGTGGAGTTCTCCGTGACGCCAGTGATGACCTCTGCGGAGGCAGCAGCCAAGTTTACGCCTACCTAAGTCCGGCCGCGGCTGCGCCATTCTGCTGCCCGCCGTTCATCACTATCAGGAAAGGCATATGGCTTCTAGTCCCAGCAACCCACTCAGCCTAGCGGGGCTCGCGACTCTGTTGTTCGTGTGCTTCACGCTGACGCCCACCGAAGGTTCCACTCAGCAGCCGCCCGCTGCTTCGCACCAACATCCGCCCTTCTCTTGCGACGATGTGCCTTCGGGCACTTCTCGACCTGAGTATGGGTGCTTCAACATTGCCCGGGTTGAGAAATTGACATTCCGCGACTCAGCCGTGTACTGGTTCCTCTATACCTTTCCCACTCGCTCGGCGGCTGAGGCTGCCAGAACGCCGACCGGCGTTGTCGTGGAAGAGGAGGGCAAAGTCTGGCTGAACGAGCTCGCGAGCGTAGCGTCACGCGCTCAGGCCGGCACGCTCGTCGCCCGGGTGGGTCCCCTGGTGCTGCCACCGGCGCCAGCCTACACCGCGATCTACTCCTATGCCGTCATGGCCCCGGGCCAACGCTCCCGCGTGCATACTCATCCCGGTCCAGAGGGCTGGTATGTCACGGCAGGCGAGCAATGTCTCGAGACCTCAGTCGGCGTCTTCCGCGGTGGGGTTGGCGAGACGGTGGTCGCGCCAGGCAACGTCCCGATGGAGCTCTACATCCCCGGATCGGTGTTGCGGCGTGCACTCGTCGTGGTCGTTCACGACTCCCGGCAGCCGCGTGGCACGCCCTCCTCATGGATTCCTCCCGGAGCCTGTCGCCAGTAGAGGGGCCGGCTCAGCGCCGCACAGCTACAAGCTGACCAGATCGCGGGTCTCGAGCACGGGCCTCATGATCGCGCACTACGAGCGCGTCGGCCAGATCAAGATCGGCGATACCGCGCTCGATTCACCGAGCGACGCTGAACGCGCGCGCCGGGAGCGCATGAAGCGCGAGGGCTAGAGGGGAGCGTGTGATGATGAAAATGAAGACATATGGGAGCTTCGATGAATACCTGAAAGACCAGAGTCCCAAGAATCAGGCGATCATTCGTGGGCTTCGGCGGCTGGTGAAGCGGGTTGAGCCTGAGCTAAGCGAAGCTGTGAAGTGGGGAAACGGTTGCTGGATCGGCAGTAACGGGCCGGTAGCGTACGTTTACTCCGCGCCAGACTACGTGCAGTTCGGTTTCTTCAGGGGATCATCCTTGAACGATCCGAGTGGGTTGCTTGAAGGCAAGGGCAGGTACGTGCGTCATACAAAAGTCCGCGAGCCTTCCGGAATCGATGAGCGGTCCTTTGCGGCGCTCCTCAGGCAGGCCGCGGGTTCGGGTCGCCACGGCTGATGCGCGGTCCGTTAGGCAGCACCGAGTACCAGTAAACTTCTGAGGAGAAACGTGGAGCAGCCGATCGGAACTCTTTCGCTGCTAGGCCGCTTGGCACACACTCAAGAGGAGTTCCCAATCGAGGTGTCTATTGGACGGCCTTATTCTCGGGACAACGGTTCGTGGGCGTGTCCGGTGGAACTCAAGGGGATACACGATCGAGTTGCAGACATTGTCGGCAATGACTCGCTCCAGGCACTATGTCTCGCGGTGCAGTTCGCCGGAAAGCTCCTCGCTGCTTTCGTTCAACGTGGAGGACGGTTACGGGGCTCAGGTGACGACCCTGAGGACTCGTTTCCCCTTGAGGCGTACTTCGGGGGCGCAGGATCGTCCCCGGCAGGGGGTGCTCCCTAACAAGCGCATGCAGCTGGCGACTGCGACCCCGGGACCTGCCCAGCTTGCGCCCGCCCCATCGCCGGGCCAACGTTGAGCAGGTCCAGCTTGGTGTGGTATGCTCATCGGACTACTCGGCCTAGCCAACGTCCTTCTGCTGGTGCAGGCGCCGCAGTCCTCGATCGCCGGAACCATCCGCGATGGCGATAGCGGCGAGCCACTCGCCGACGCGATCGTAGCGCTCCCCGACCTCGATCGGTCGATGTTGTCCGATTCCGCCGGCGGATACAGCTTCGCCGACGTTCCACCCGGCCCCCAACACCTGACCATCCAGCGAATAGGCTATTCACCGCGGACCCTGCACGCACTGGTGCCGGGTGACGGCCGGTTGCAGATCGACATCGCCCTCCACCCGGTGCCCATTCGGCTCCCGGCCATTCTGGTGCGATCCACAATTGCCGTCCGAGGCGTCGAAGGCGGCGACAGCACTCCAGCGCCGGATCGCGGCATCTCCATGGCCGCGGTCCGGAACGACCCGCTACTTGCCGAGCCGGATGGGCTCCTCGGCCTGGGCGGCGGCGAGATCGTCGCCACCCCGGAAACCCCCAGTGGCATCCACGTACGTGGGGCTGCATCGGATCAGACTCAGTACCTCCTGGATGGAATCCCAGTATTCAGTCCCTACCACGCGGCCGGCACGTTCACCGCCTGGAACCCGGATGCGTTGGAGCGGCTGCAGGTCTCGTCGGCCTCGCCCTCACCGGCCTTTCCCGAGGCACTCTCCGGCTCGGTGTCCGCGGTCACTCGGGCACCGGGCCCGGCGGTCCGGGCTCAGGGGGCGCTGAGCACCAGCCAGGCACGCCTGGTATTGGACGGGCCGTTGGGGAGCCGAGGCGCCGGATACCTGGTCAGCTACCGCACCGGCTTTCCCGCCGTGATCGCCCCTCGGGACGAGCCCTCCTATCTGAGGGGAGAAACGAGGGACCTCATCGTGAAGGCGGAGGGGCCGGCCCTGGGGGGTAGCCTGCATCTCCTGCTGTACGATGCAGGAAATTCAATCGGCTCTACCGTCACTCCGCCCCCCACCCAGGGTGCGCCGATCCGTAACTCGTTTGACTGGGGCAGCCGGTCCCTGGGAGCCCAGTGGGCGCGACGCATCGGCACCGGAGTCCTGCGGCTTCAAGCCTGGAGTGCATCGAGCGACGCCGAGGCCACATGGGCCGCGGACGCTCCTCTCAACTTGACGGCGGAGCGCCACGACGTGGGCCTGCTGGCTCTCATCCAGCAGACCAGCTCAGGACGGTCCGTCAAGGCGGGCGTGCGGATCGAGCGGAATCGCACGACCTACCGGGTCGGGGCAGAGGGCGCCCCGCAGCCGACTCTCGACCTCAGGGCCAGGACTCCGGTCGGGGCCATTTTCCTCCAGCACGAGCGTCCCCTCGGCGAGAAGCTGGAGGCCAATTTCACTCTCTCCGCGACGTCGGCGGGCAACTCGGTGCACCTCAATTTTCAAAGTCAGCTTCGGTGGCAGCTCTCCAATCCTCTGGCGCTGAGCGTGACCTTCGCTCGTACCCGCCAGTTGGCCCAGTCGTTACGGAATCCCGAGTCGGTGGTGGGGAACGTGTTTCCCGCCGACCTCTACATTGGTGTCGGGGCGCCGGGAATTCCGGTGCCGCGAAGTGATCGGGGGGTGATCGCCGCCGATTACCGGCCCCACCCGGGGGTACGGCTGGGGGCGCAGGCGTACCTGAGCCGCTACACCGGGCTCCTCCTGGTGGCCCCGGAGACTGGCCACCCTTTCGCCACCGAAGGGTTCACCACCGGGTCCGGCACGGCGCCTGGCTTCTCCTTGGATGCAGCCGTGAGCGGGGCACGGTACGGCCTGTTGGCCCGCTACGGCTGGCAACGCGTCCGGTTGGAGCACGGCGACTCCGCCTACAGCCCGGTTTACGGGACGAGCCACCTGCTGGAGGTGGGCGGGATCGTGTTCCCCTCGACAACCTCCTCCATCCGGCTGGGTCTCACTGGTGGCTTGGGACGGCGTGCGACGGGCGTCACCGGGTCGTTCGAGTGGGAGGCCTGCAACCTGCTCGATCGCGGGTGCGAGTTCAGCGGCAACCCCCAGGCGACGGGGTATCTCGGCGCCACGCGTCTACCGGCATATTTCCGGCTCGACCTCGGTGTTCGCCAGCACTGGCATGTGAACCTCGGGGGCAAGGACGTGACCGTAGCCCTCTTCGGCACCGTGACCAACCTGCTGGGACGGAACAACGTGTTGACTGTCGCCACCGATCCGGTGACCGGCCGTCGCACCTCGATCCGGATGCGTCCCCTCTCGCCGCTCGTCATCGGACTCGACTGGCGGTTCTAGCCTGTCACAACCCGGGGGGCTGGCAGGCTCCAGTGCATAGCCAACAGCCCTTATGACACCGGACTTCGAGGCGCGCTTCCGGCTGGTTTTCGAAGCAGAGTTTCCCCGGCTCTTCCGGTACCTGGACCGGGTGTCGGGTGACCCGGACCTTGCCGCTGATCTGGCGCAGGAAGCGTTCATCCGGCTGCATCGGCGGGGTGAGATGCCGGACCGTCCGGAGCTCTGGTTGATAACTGTCGCCCTGAATCTGTTCCGCAACGTGAAGTCCACCAGCACCCGGAGGCGTCGGCTGCTCACCAATGCCCGGGCAGAGTCAACTCTCGCGGATCCGCCGCCGACACCGGCCCAGGTCAACGACGCAGCCGAATCCTACGGCCGGGTCCGCGCAGCGATGAGCCGCTTGCCCGAGAGGGAACAGCGGATGCTGCTGCTACGTGCCGAGGGATACAGTTACCGTGACATCGCCACCACCCTGGATCTGAATGAGGCCAGCGTTGGGACTCTGCTCGCCCGGGCGAAGCAGGCTTTCCGAGGGGCATACGAGGGATCCGATGCACCTTGACGACGAACAGGTTCAGCGATTCCTGCACGGTGAGCTCGGAGGGAGCGAGACATCGGTCCGCGACCACGTTGGTGCCTGCCCGGAGTGTCGGTCGAGGCTCGATGAGGCGGGACGGGAAGAGAAGTGGTTCCTCGATCGGCTCCAGAGACTGGACCATGTTCAGCCGCGGGTGAGTCTCGAGAGCGTCGTCGCGGCAGACCCCAGAAGAGCACCGGCCTGGGGGCGATTGGCGGCCGGAGTCTTTCTCGCGCTGGCTGCTGCCGGCGTCGCCTATGCCGCTCCGGGCTCACCTTTGCCTCGACTCATCGACCACATCATCCGGATCATGACCCCGGCGCCGGAGCGGCCGATCAAGATCCCGACCTCCCCGGTGGCGGCGGAGCCTCAGGTGGGCCTCGCGGTTGCACCCGGGAGACGGTTGGCCATTGTCTTCCTGGGAGACCAGTCGGAGGGTACGGCAACCGTGTCGCTGAGCGACAGCGCAGATGTCATCGTTCGTGCCCTGGGTGGCACGACGACCTTTACCTCGGACGCCGAGCGCCTCACCATCGGGCACGAGGGAGCACCGGCCGAGTTCGAGATCCTGATCCCGCGCAGGGCTCCGTTCGTCGAAGTCCGCGCCGCCAACCGGCGGATCCTGCTCAAGGAGGGCTCCCGCGTTCTCGCCGCATTGCAGCCCGACAGTCAGGGACGGTACCTCCTTCACCTCCCCAGCCCAGCGCCGTAGAACCCTGTCACAGACTCTCCGTCTGGCCTGCTCCATCTCAAAGAGTGGTGCGTCTCACAGGCAAAGGCGGAGCTATGACAAGGGAACGCTTTATCAAATCGGTGGTCGCCCTCGCGACTCTAGTGCTCTGCGGAGGCTGCAGCGACAACGGGACAGGGCCAAACACCCCGACCTTCGACCCCGGTAATTTTGTGGCCGGCGTGACCAACCCGTTCTTCACACAGGTGCCGGGCAGAATTGAGTTTTACGAGGGCCAGGCCGACGGTGCTTCCCAGACGGACAGCGTCGAGGTTCTCAGCGAGACCAAGACAATCCTGGGGATAGCGGCCACGGTAGTGCACGACCGGGTCTACACCGAAGGAAGCCTGTCCGAGGACACGTTCGACTGGTACGCCCAGGATAAGGACGGCAATGTCTGGTATCTGGGCGAGGATACCAAGGAGCTCGAAGACGGCCAGGTGGTCAGCACTGAGGGGTCCTGGGAGGCGGGGGTCAACGGGGCGGAGGCTGGGATCATCATGTGGGCCGATCCTGCCGCCCATATCGGAGAGGAGTACAGGCAGGAGTTTGCCCAGGGGGTGGCCGAAGACCTTGGGAAGGTGGTCGCCGTCAATCAGAGTGTGGACGTTCCCTACGGCAGCCTGGACGGCTGCGTCAAGACGGAAGATCGGAGCGCGCTGGAGCCGGGCATCCTCGAGAACAAGTTCTATTGCCCGGACGTTGGCATCACGCTGGAGCTTGGCGTGCAAGGGTCAAACGACCGCAACGAGTTGGTGGAGGTGATCGATCCGTGAGCAACTGACTGTTCTGTCTTGCGAACGCTCCTGGGGCGCGGTTACTCTGAGGAAATCTCGATCTGATCGGAGATTCCTCATGTTTCGCTCGCTCTCGATTGCCGCCGCCGGAACCGGCGTGGCTACTCTCATAATGATCGCGTGCTCGGGCGGTGTTGAGCCCACTACCGCCACCTTCCGCACTCCTGGGCAAGCCTCCTCGCCGTCGAGCCTGGAGCCCACCTTGACGCCGCAGGAAAGCGGCACCGACCAACGGTTCTTCGCTATAAGTCCGGTCAACGATCGAGTGGTGTGGGCCAGCGCTGCGGGCGGGACGTTCACCGTGACCACGAATGGCGGAGACACCTGGCGCTCCCGGGTAGTACCCGGCGCAGAAGCGCTGCAGTTCCGGGATGTCCACGGCGTCAGTGAGAAGGTCGCCTACCTGCTCTCGGCGGGTGAGGGGTCCGCCAACCGCATCTACAAGACGAAGGATGGCGGAGACACCTGGACCCTCGAGTTTCAGGCCGGCGCCGATCCCCGATTTTTTTACGATTGCTTCGACTTCTGGAGCCCCGACCGGGGCATCACCTTTGCCGATGGCGTGGACGGCCGCTTCCCGGTGATCAGGACTAAGAACGGGAAGACCTGGCAGGACATCGGTGATCAGCTGCCCGCGGCCCAGCCGGGCGAAGCCGGGTTTGCCGCCAGTGGCACCTGCATCACGACCCAGGCCGGGAACAGAGCATGGATCGGAACCGGCGGTGGCGCCAAGGCCAGAATCCTCTCCACCACCGATGGGGGCGACTCCTGGAGCTCTCATGACGTGGCGGGGATCGTGCAGGGAACGTCGGTTGCGGGTGTCGTCAGCGTGGATTTTCGCGATCGCTTTCACGGGATACTCGGGGGAGGGGATATTCTGGACACCCCTACGCCCCAGGCCAACGTTGCCCGCTCGGCAGACGGTGGCGAGACTTGGGAGGCGACCACTCCGACCCCGTTCACCGGCGCCGTGTATGGCTTGAGCTACGTCCCCAACCAGCTAAAGAAGAGTGTGGTAGCGACCGGTCCGGGGGGGTCCGCCTGGACGCCCGACGAAGGCGACACCTGGTCCCTCCTGCCGGGAATCACCAATTGCTGGACGGTGGCGTTCGCGAGCCGGAAGGCCGGCTGGCTGGGTTGCGGCGCCGGGCAGATCATCAAGGTCAGCTTCGGCGGAGGGAACTCCAACGATGGGGACTCCGACCAGGAGACCAACGTCGCCAACTGACCGCGAGCGCCCTTACGATGTGATCGTACTCGGCCTCGGTGGGATGGGGAGCGCCACGCTCTTTCACCTCGCCCGCCGTGGCCTCCGAGTGCTTGGGCTCGAGCGCTTCGATCTGGTGCACGAGTACGGCTCCTCGCACGGCCTCACCCGTATCATCCGGCTCGCCTATTGGGAACACCCGAGCTACGTATCCCTGCTGCGGCGGGCGTACGAGCTGTGGCGGGAGCTGGAGACTCGCTCCGACGACCGGCTCCTCTACATCACGGGAAGCGTGGACGCCGGCCCGGCCGGCGGCTCGATCTTCACCGGCGCCCTAAAGTCGAGCGAGCTGCACGATCTCCCCCATCAGGTCATGGATGGCGCCGAGCTCCATCGGCGATTCCCCGGCTATGCCTTGCCCCGGACGATGCAGTGTCTGTATCAGCCGGACGGCGGATTCCTGCTGCCGGAACGATGCAACGTTGCCCATGTCACCCAGGCGATGGCGCGCGGCGCGGAGGTGCACTGCCGGGAACCGGTGCTGGAATGGGGAATCGAGGGAGAGCACGCGTGGGTCCGCACGGCTCGCGCCCGGTACGAGGCAGGCCGCCTGGTGATCTGCGCCGGACCCTGGGCGTCGAAGCTGGTGCCCGAGCTCGCTGAGCTGGCCATCCCGGAGCGCCAGGTGCTGGCGTGGCTCCAGCCCATCCACCCCGAGTATTTCGAGATGGGCGCCTTCCCGGTCTTCAATCTGGAAGTCGAAGAGGGCCGGTACTATGGGTTCCCCAGCTTTCTCGTTCCCGGCTTCAAGTTCGGGAAGTACCACCACCTGGGCGAGCAGGTCGATGCCGACACGGTGGATCGCGAGCCGAATTCAAGAGACGAGGACCTGCTTCGCAGCTTTGCCCAGCGCTACTTCCCCGATGGAGCGGGCCCGACCCTGATGCTCAAGGGGTGCCTGTTCACCAACAGCCCGGATCGGCACTTCATCCTCGACCTGCATCCGGAACACCCCGAGGTGGCAATTGCCGCCGGGTTCTCGGGTCATGGCTACAAGTTCTGTAGTGTGGTGGGCGAGATTATGGCCGATCTGGCGCAGCGGGGTGAGACGAAGCACGACATCGGGTTTTTCAGGCTGAGGCGGTTTGGAGCAGTCGCGAGTCGCCAGTCGCGGGTCAGTCACGGGTCTAGGAGTCGAGGAGCCTTTACGCGCTGTCATCCTGAGCGCAGCGAAGGATCTCTCCGTGGACACCAGAGAGATCCTTCGGTCGTTTCACTCCCTCAGGATGACAACCTCAACCCTAGACCCTAGACCTCTCTTTACCAGCTCGTCGTCGACAACGTGTCCTTTGCCGGCTGGAGTGACTGCAGGTAGCTCACGATGGTCCAGATGGCATCAGGCGGCAGGGTCCCGCCCCATGCCGGCATTCCGCGCGGCCGGCCGTAGAAGATCGAGTAATAGATCTCGCCATCGGTGCCACCGTAGCGCCAGCGGCCGTCGGCCAGGCTCGGTCCCACGAATCCTACCGCTCCGCCCGCATGGCAGCCGTCGCAATTGAAGGCCCCGAAGAGCTTGCCCCCGTTCTCTGCCGCCTTCGGATCGTTCGCGTTGGGATTCTTCAAGGTGTCGCCCGGCGGAAGCGTGCCGCCGACCGGGATATGCTCACCCCACACGATCGGGGGCGGAGCGACCCGTTGTGCGTCTGCCGGGTGAGTCGCGGCCAGGAGCAAACCTGCGATCGAGGCCATCGTCAGCGTGACTCTCATGGTGCTGCCCTCCGCTATAGGCCGAAGATCCAGACGATGCCTCCCTGACTCGTGTGCCTCGCGATGTCGGGCATGAAGGTGGCGGGCGGGCGCACGTCGGCGGGATCGCTGGACATCACGTCGCCCGAGATCAGGAACCAGTCGCCGCCGAACCCGGCATAGATGGCCACATACTGCTTGCCGTCGGGGCCGCGGAACACAATCGGGTTCCCGACTACGCCCGATCCAACCTTGAACTTGTAGAGCACCGCACCGGTCTTCGCATCAGCCGCCTTGAACCATCCGTCCAGCGTGCCGTAGAACACCACGTTCCCGGCGGTGACCGCGGCCCCGCTCCAGACCGGGTAGGGCTCCTTGATCTGCCAGACCTTCTTTCCGTTGACGGGGTCAAACGCGATGAACGCCCCCATGTTGCCACCCTCACCCGGGTAGTACGGCGTGGTGGCCCCGATGTACGGCGCCCCGGCGATATACGAGACCTTCGCCCCCGCGTAGTCCATGCACATGTTGTTGGTGGGGACGTAAAACAGCTTGGTCAGCGGCGAGTAGGCCGCGGGCTGCTGATTCTTCCCGCCCTCCAGCGTGGGGCAGATGTTCTTGACGTTGCCCTTCGACTCGCCGGTCATCTTGGTGGAATCGAGCACCGGGCGGCCGGTCTTGAGATCGATCTTCTTGGCCCAGTTCACCGGCACGTAGGGATGCGCCGCCAGCACCTCTCCGGTGGCCCGGTCCAGGGTAAAGGCAAAGCCGTTCTTGTCGAAGTGAACCAGCGCCTTCCGCATCCGGCCATTGACGCTCAGGTCGGTGAGGATCATCTCCTGCGTGGCGTCGAAGTCCCAGTTGTCCGCCGGAGTGAACTGATAGGCCCACCGGAGGGAGCCATCACCGGGGTTCCGGGCCATCACGGCGGTGGCCCAGCGGTTGTCGCCGGGGCGTTGATCGGTGTTCCACGGCGCCGGGTTGCCGGTGCCGTAGTAGACCAGGTCGAGCTCCGCATCGTAGGACATCCACCCCCACACCGGCGCGCCGCCGTTCTTCCATCCGTCCTTGGGCCAGCTCTTGACCGAGAGCTCGGTTCCCTTCTCGTAGAACGGCTTGAACGTCCCCGCGTTGACCAGCACCTCGTTGTCCGGCCCGACGTTGTAGCCGGTCCACACGATCTTGCCGCTGTTGAGGTCGAGCCCCTTTACCCAGCCGCGCACCCCGTACTCTCCGCCCGCGGTGCCCACGATGACCCGGTCCTTGACCACGATCGGCGCCATCGGTGTCGTCTCGCCCCGGTTGACGTCCGCCACCTTGGTCTTCCAGAGCTCCTTGCCGGTGGCGGCGTCCAGCGCCACCGTGTGGCCGTCGAGCAGGTTGTAGACGATCTTGCCGTCGGCGAAGAATGCTCCGCGGTTGACCACATCGCAGCACGCGATTCCGATGGCTGACGGGTTTACGAAGGGACGGTACTTCCACTTCAGCGGGTAGCCTTCCTTGGTCAGGTCGAAGGCATACACCACGTTGGGGTAGGGCGTGACCACGTACATGGTGTTGCCCACGACCAGCGGCTGCCCCTCATGCCCGCCGAGCACCCCGGTGGAAAAGGTCCAGATCGGCCGGATCCGCTTGGCGTTGCCCGCGGTGATCTGCTGCAGCCCGCTGAACCGGGTGGAGGCGAAATCCTTTCCCGGCATGGTCCACTGGCCGTCTTCTTTCGCTGCCGACTTCGGCGTGGAAGCCGGTTTCGGATTCGTGGTGTAGGACGTCCCCTGCGCCGCGGCAGCGGGCGCGAGGCCGATCACCAAGGCCAGCGCTGCCGGCAAACCAAACTTGAGGCGATCCTGGATCATGGGAACCTCCCGGGAAGGGCCGGGCTTGCCCTGGATAGGGGCAGCCGGAGAATGGTCTACCTTATCGCCCGAGTCCGACCTCGGCAAGACGTTCAGGCCGGCGGGGCCGGTCTCAGGCTACCGGCCCTGGGCTTGCCGAGACAGGGACAACTGGGGAACGCCGTAATCGGTGAGAATCCGTTCGATCCGGGATTTCTTCCGCTGCAGCACCGCCTCCAGCTCCTGCTTCAGCTGCTGGTCGCCTGGGCGCACGGCGAGTGATATGTCGAAGGCAAATCGGAGGGCGGGAGGATCGATCTCGGGCGAGACCAGGGCCAGCTCGAGCTCGAGCGGGGCGTGCTTCGCGAAGTAGCCCGCCAGCGGCCCCCACGCTATCGCCAGGTCCACATCGTCCGCCACCACCGCGTCGATGATGCGGGCCGGTGGGTTGGGCTCAGAGTAGTCGCCGAAGACGCTGAACCCGACCAGGTTGCCGACGATCCCCCGGCGGCTCAGGGCGTGCACCGGCGGAGTGTTGGCGTAGTCGTCTCCCACCAGCTGAACCCCGATCCGGAGCTTGCGGAGGGCCGGATCGTCCAGCGACCGCACGCCGAGATGCCGGTCCTTCCGGGAGACGAACACGTAGCTGGAGCGGTAGTAGGGAGTGGTGGTGAGCACCCGCTCGGCACCGGACGTTATTCCCATCACCACATCGCAGCGGCGGGCCGAAAGCGTGTTGCGGAGGAATCCGCGACGCTGGGGCCACCAGGTGTAGGACACCTTGGCGCCCAGGTCGGCGGCGATCAGCTCGGCAATCCGGTTCTCGAATCCTTCGCCGCGCTGGTTGGAGAACGGCAGGTTGTTGGGGTCGGCGCAGACCCGTAGCTCGCGCGAAGTCCGCGGCACGGAGTCGCACCCGAGCAGGCAGAGGAGCACGGCGCCGGCGATGAGCCGGTCCGACCGGAGGTGGATCATGAGGCAGCCACCTCTAACGATGTCTCGTGGAGCCGTCCTGTCAAATCAGCGGGTCTGACAACTTGACAACCGGGGAACCGGGGGACAAATCACCGACGATACCGCCACCCGCGGGACCAAGGAGATACCGAATGTGCCCGAACCCGCTGTCAGCACTCGCCTCTCGGTTGCTGGTTGGCCTTACGCATCGCTACGGCGGCACCGCTCGCCGGCCAACAGCCCCAGATTATCACCGGACTGAAGCAGCCTGAGTCCATCGCCATCGGCCCCGGCGGGAAGGTCTACGTCAGCGAGACCGGGGAATACGAGAAGGCGAATGACGGCTACATCAGCGTCCTGGAGAATGGAAAGCTGCGCCGGTTCGCCACCGGGCTGGATGATCCCCACGGCATCAAGTGGTACAAGGACAATCTGTTCGTCTCGGACAACATGGGCTTCGTGTGGAAGATCGACAGCAAGGGCACCGTCGAGCGTTTCGTCGATGCCACGGACTTCCCCCGCAAGATCACCAACTTCAACGACATCGAGATTGATGGCGAGGGGAACCTCTACATCTCCGATAGCGGGGACTGGGAGGGCGGCGGAGGCAACATCTTCCGCATCACCCAGGACAAGAAGATCACGGCGGTGCTCACGCAGGAGGACGACGTCCGGCTGGTGAGCCCGAACGGACTGCTGATGGATGGCGCCGACAAGCTGCTGGAGGTGGACTACACCACCGGCATTCTGTGGCGCGTGGACCTGAAGGGAAAGTCGATGGAGAAGGTGGCCGGAGGCTTTGGAGCATCGGACGGACTGGTGCGGGATCCCGCCGGCCGGCTCATCATCACCGACTATGCCGGTCATCGGGTATTCGTGCTGGCCAAGCCTGATGCCAAGCCGCCGGAGAAGCCACAGGAGATCACGGTGAGTGGCGTCGAGTCGTCGGCCGACCTGGCCATCAGCCCGGACGGGAAGAGCCTGATCATTCCCGACATGGGCGGAGGGAAGCTGGCGATATTGCCGATGCCGAAGTGACTCGCGGCAGCGAGTCATCCTGAGGGAGTGAAACGACCGAAGGATCTCTATGATAGCTGCGGAGAGATCCTTCGCTGCGCTCAGGATGACAATGTCACCGCCCCATCCGCCGCATGTCGTCCAACAGCGCATCGGGTGACACCGGTCCGCCCAGGAACTCCTCGATCACCTCCCGGGTCGGCCGCTCCAGGCCGAAGCGGTAGAGACGCGGCGCCACCCACCGGTACCAGGTCGAATCTCCAGTCACAAATTGTCCGTGTATGGCTTGGGTCCGGGCCCGGATCGCCGCGATGAGGATGGAGCCGGCGGCGTAGTTCATCATGTAGCCCGGTGCGTCCACCAGCTGGCCCCGCATGGCCCACCAGGAAAGCTCGGGGTGGGGGCGAATGCGGAGGTAGTCGCGGGTGAGCGTGGTCCACACCCCGTTCGGGTCGGCGCCGGGATCGCGCTGCATCCGCATCTCGAAGAGGGCCCAGGCCACGTCGAGCACGACCCCGCCATACCGGCTCCGGAGCCCGTCGGCCAGCGGCACCGAATCTCCCAGCCAGCGCTGCTGCCAGGCCGGCTCGTACACGTCCAGTGCGATGAAATCGGCGACCGCCTCGGTGAACGGGTCGCTGTCGGGCCAGTCACTGAAGGCCGGCCGAGTGCGGATGGCCGCGATGTGCACCGCGTGGCCGGTCTCGTGCAGCAGCTCATTGAGGTTGTCCAGCCCTCCGGTGCGATAGGTAGCGAATACCCACGGCTCGCCCCCACGCCACCCGCCGTTGATGAATCGCGGCCGGCCGTCCGAAGGTCGAATAGGCCACGGGGGTCTTGCCCTCCCGTGGCTCGAGGTCGTATTGCACACCGAGCGTGCCGATGTCGGCGCCGAGCGATTGGTAGACCTGCCGGTTGAGCGAAGTCAGCCGCTCCCGCGGGATCAACGGGCTCAGTCTGCGGCTCGTCAGGCCGGCCTGATAGAACCAATCCCACGGCTCGATCAACGAGTCGGGAGTGACCTCTCGCCAGGTCTCGAGTACCCGGCGCAGCCAGCGCTCCAGCGAATCGGGCGGCACCCCCGAAGCCCGCGCCTGCTCCGCCGCGGGAGGGGCCGCCTTGCCTCGCTCCTTTACCTCGCGGGCGATCAGCTGCCGATAGGGGCTCGCCGGACTATTGTCGCCGTTCACACTGCGCCACACCGGTACCAGACTGAGAAACAGCCTGCGGCGCGCGTCGGGGCTGTCGGTGCGTCCCAGCGCTCCGAGGACCGACAGCCGGTCCAGGGTGTCCCCGTCCACGATTACGTGTGACTGGGCCCAGCCGTAGCAGGCGTAGAGCCGCTGCCGGAGTGAGTCGAGTCCGTTGGTGCGGGCGGCCACCGCGGGGGCATCGTAATCGCAGTCAGGGGGACGGTGGGGAGAGGATGCCGCACCGGCGGGTCCGGTGATGAGACGGAGGTCTCGCGCCAGGCTCCGGCGCATGAGACCGAGCGCCCTCGCATCGTTTCCGCTGAGGGCTCCGGAATCAACGGCGGCAAGACGGGACGCGACCCGCTCCCGGAGCCCATTGTAATCAGGGACGAGTGCCTGGGAGGGCGGCGGTTGGTCATGGCCGCCGGATCCGGCCTCGGTGCCGACGTCGATTCGGTCCCGGAGGGCCCGGAGGTCGGCGTAGAGTGACTCGGCGGTAGCCAGGCTGCCAAGAGCCGGTGCGGGCGGCCCGGGCGGAGAGGAACACGCCGCTAGTAACACAACAGCAATCGCGAAAGTACGAAAAACAGTTTTCGTGGTTGCTGGCCGGAGCTTCGTAACGACAGCGCGGTTCACCGGCAGAAAGATAGCGCCGAGCAAGCTCGGCGCTTCTTTTCGTTGACTTCAACGTCTTGTTAGACAGCTACCCGATTGACCCGGGCCTCGGCGATCTGCGTCAGCTTCCCGTCGGTGGCCTTCTCTTCCACCAGCGTCTGCTGCAGCACGGTGGCGCAGTCGTTCCGACCGAGCTCCCGGGCCCACGCGATGAGAGTGCCGTAGCGGGCGATCTCGTAGTGCTCGACCGCCTGGGCGGCGGCAAGTGCCGCGGCATCGAGCACTTCGCGGTCACTCGCGTCGCCCATGATCGCCTGGGCCTCCTCGAGGATACCGTCGATCGCCGGGCAGGTAACCGCCTTGGGCGACTCGCCGTGCATCTTGAAGACCTGCTCCAGCCGGCTTACCTGATTCCTGGTCTCTGCCAGATGAGTCTGGAATCCCTGCTTGAGCTGCGGATCCGTCACCTTCTCGATCATCTTGGGCAGTGTCTTGGTAATCTGCTGCTCGGCGTAGTAGACGTCCTGCAGGGTGTGGACGAAAAGGTCGTCCAGCGTCTTGATCGGCTTTGAAAGCAAACCCATGGTAGTCCTCTCCTAGTGAATGATCGCCGCCTCAGATTGGTGGGCCGGCGAACTGTTGGCGTTGGAGGGTGCAGTGTGGGCCCATGGACCGCGCCGAGCCGTGAGCGGGATCACGGCGAGACCGGGCAGCGCTTCAGGGCATACTAGATTTTACCCCGATGGATTCCCAGGTCACGCTGGTCCAGGACGAGGGCTCACAGCCCAGCGACAGGCGAACCAGCTGGTGGACGCTGCCGCCCGATCTTCTTGCCGAATCGGTGAGACGAGTTCGAGCGCTCGCCTGGCTGTACGCCCTGGCGTACTTCCTGGCCGGGTTGCTCCCGGCGCTGTTCACCGCGCAGGACCGCGCCATGATGTTCGCGGAGCCGGGCAACTGGGTGCCCCCGATCGCGTCCATCGCGGGCGGCGTGCTGGTGGCCCTGCTCATCTCCCATCCCCGAATTCCCGGCCGGCTCAAGCTCCACGCCGGCCTGGCGTTCGAGGTTCTGGCCAGCCTTGGCATCGCGCTGGCGGAATACCGCAACATTGCCTCCCCGATGCTGGTGACCAAGGAAATGCTACCGGACGGGTTTGGCCTGTCCTGGGTGGCCCCCTGGGTGCTTCTGTTCGGCGTCATCGTTCCAACCCGGCCGCGAACCGCGCTTATCGCGGCCGCTCTGTCTACCGCTACCGTGCCGCTTGCCTACGCCGCCGGGGTGGCCCTCGGCACCAACCTCCCGCTCCCCCCACATCACTTCTTCTTCGTTCTCATATTCCCCTACCTCATCGTGCTGATCATGGTCTACGTCGGGGCTCGGGTCGTCTACCGGCTGGGGGCCGCCGTCAGCAAGGCACGGGAGCTGGGGAGCTACCGCCTGGGGGAACGGCTGGGCTCCGGCGGCATGGGGGAAGTCTGGCGCGCGCAGCACCGGATGCTGGCCCGGCCGGCCGCCATCAAGCTCATTCGGCCCGAGGCACTGGGGGCCGGGGATCCGGAGCGCCGAAACCTGATGGTCCGGCGCTTCGAGCGTGAGGCACAGGCCACCGCGCTCATGCGCTCGGTTCACACCCTCGAGCTCTACGATTTCGGGGTGACCGATGACGGCACGTTCTACTACGTCATGGAGCTACTGGAGGGGTCCAACCTCGCGGAGCTGGTCGAACGGTTCGGGCCGGTACCGGCGGAGCGGGCAATACATTTTCTGCGGCAGGTGTGCCACTCGCTGGGCGAAGCCCACGAGGCCGGCCTGATTCACCGCGACATCAAGCCCGCCAATCTGTTCACCTGCCACTACGGCCGCGAGGTGGACTTCATCAAGGTGTTGGACTTCGGCCTGGTCAAACACGGTGGGGGGAAAGACGACGAGGCCGACAAGCTCACCGCGGATCACGTAGCCGGGGGGACCCCGGCATTCATGTCGCCCGAGCAGGCTGTCGCGGAGAAGACCGTGGACGGGCGAAGCGATCTCTACGCCGTGGGCTGTGTGGCCTACTGGCTGCTGACCGGGACGCTGGTGTTCCGGGGCCGAAGCGCCATGGAGACCATCGTGATGCAGGTGAATCGGGCGCCCGAGGCTCCATCCCGGCGGACCGAGCTCCCCATCCCGCCGGAGCTCGAAGCCATCGTGCTCGACTGTCTGGCCAAGAGCCCCGACGCCCGTCCTCAGACAGCGGACGAGCTCACCGCGCGGCTCAACGCGGTGCCGCTCGCGGAGGAGTGGACCCCGCTCAGGGCTCGAGAGTGGTGGACAAGACACAAGCTCGGTGTCTGAGCCGCCTCCTTTCACTTCAGCTTCGCCCGGGCCCGTGTCAGCGAGACCCCACTCCGCCAGAAGTCGGCCCACGGGTCTTCCACCTTATCCAGCCGGTCGAATACCGTCCGAATGGTCACGCCGTCGGACCGAAGGGTCTTCTTCCGGAGCTCGCTCCAGTCGAGGGGGACCGAGACCGGCGCCCCCCGCCGAGCGCGCACGGCGTAGGCCGGGGCCACGAGCTGGGCGTAGCCGTTGCGGTTGGTATCGATGAACACCCGTCCACCTCGCTTGGCCTTGAGTCCTTCCAACGTCCGCTCCTGCGGCGCCTGGGCGACCACGATGCGAGCCAGCTCCCGGGCAAAGTCGCGCACCGAGTCGAAACCCTCGCGGCGCTGCAGCGGCACCACGAGGTGAAGGCCGCGAGAGCCGGTGGTCTTGAGGTAGGCCGGCAGCTCGAGATCGTCCAGCAGCGCCTTGAACGCCTGAGCGGTAGACCGGACCGGCTCGAAATCCTCGACCTGAGGATCGAGGTCGAACACCATCTGGTCGGGCAGCTCCGGCTTGTCGCCCCGGCTGAGAGTGATGTGCGGGGTGATGCAGGCCTGGTTGGCCAGATACACCAGGGTGGGGAGGTCGTTGCAGACGGCGTGGGTGACGGTTCCCCCTACCTTCTCGATCGTCACCCGGCGGATCCAGGGGGGAAAGTAGGCCGACACCTCTTTCTGGAAGAAGCGCTGCTTGTGGATCCCGTCGGGATAGCGCTCCAGGGTCAGCGGGCGATCGCGGAGGTGGGGCAGGATCCGGGGCGCGATCCGCGCGTAGTAGTCGATCAGGTCGGCCTTGGTGATGCCGTCCTCCGGAAAGAGGACCTTGTCCGGCCGGGTGATCTCGACCTCCCGGCGACCGACCCTGACCAGCGTCTTCTCGGTTCCCATCGTCTTGCTCCTGTCTTGCTATCCCCTCGTCTTGCCCGACCCTCCGACCAAGGAACCAATACCGCTCCGGGGCACCGAAGGCCAGCACCCGGGCGTCACTGGTATGTGCAACCAGGGGGTTGCGCATAACGAGGTGGCGGCCTAGATTATCATGCAACTAGAAGGTTGCTTATACCCACAGGAGGAATTCATGAGTACCAGCACCACATCTCCAGGCAGCACCGACCGCATCGTCAAGACGACAGTGCTGCGCGCGCCCCGGTCCCGGGTCTGGCGCGCCCTGACCGACTCCGCCCAGCTGGGGCAGTGGTTCGGGGCCCGGCTGAGCGAGCCCTTTCTCCCCGGCGCCCGGGTGCAGGGGCCGGTCACCAGTAAGGGCTACGAGCACCTCACCATGGACGTCACCATCGAGCAGATCGAGCCCGAGCGGCTCTTCTCCTGGCGCTGGCACCCCGGCGGTGATCCTGACAAGTACCCGTCCGAGCCCATGACGCTGGTGGTCTTCGAGCTGGAGGAGGTCCCCGAGGGCACCCGGCTCACCATCACCGAGTCCGGCTTCGACCGGATTCCCGTTTCCCGTCGGGACAAGGCGTACCGGGGGAATGACCAGGGCTGGACCGGGCAGCTCGAGAATCTGCGGAAGTATCTTGCCTGAGCGCAGCAGGGGCAGAACGCCGGCGCCGGTCTTCGCCGCCCTGGGCGATGAGAACCGGCTCCGGCTGCTGACCCGGCTCTCGTCCGGGCCACTGTCCATCTCGCGGCTCACCGAGGGCTCGGGGATCACCCGGCAGGGGGTGACGAAACACCTGCGGGTACTCTCCGGCGCCGGGCTGGTGCGGGGGACCAGGCGAGGGAAGGAGAGCGTCTGGCGGCTGGAGCGTAACCGGCTGGAGGAGGCCAGGCGTTCGTTGGACTTGATCTCCCGCCAGTGGGACCAGGCGCTGGGCAAGCTCCGGCTCTTCGTCGAAGAGCCGGATTAGGTGCGACTCACAGACAGGACTTCGGTCCTAGCTTCCCCTTCGCCGCCCGTAGGTTTCGCGCCTGGTAGCGCTCCGAGCCTGCTCGGGCCCGAGCCGGGAGGCGAGAGGTGAGCCCAGCCCTGCTCTGCAATGCCGTCACGGCCATAGCCTCACGATCGCTGACGAGCGGTGTGGAGCCGGGCGCGATCGCGATGCTCTGAATCGATGCCACCTGGTCGATTGCGCCCAGGAGGGAGGCTGTGCCGGTGGTGACGTTCATGGTGTAGAGGCTGTTGATGCCGCCGGTGGTCATGGAGGCGAACAGCACTCCATCGGACGCCACGTCGAGTGCGGCGCATGGTGCGGTGACTACGTTGGTCCCACCCACGGTGGTGAGCTGGCCGCTGTTTGGGTCGGACATGACGACGAACTCATCGAACAGCCAATCGATCCCATAGGTCCCGCCGGTAGTGATCGCCGTGGCCACGACCCCGGGGGCAGAGCCGGCGTGCTCGTCTCCGGCCGCGTAGGCCAGCGCGACGTCCTCGTTAGTCACCTGCCCGGTCGCCGGATCCAGCCGGAGGTTCTGCCCGCTCTCCGCGCTCTGAATGCGGATCCGATCGGTCGCCGGGTCCAGCGCCACGCCGAAGTGGTCTCCGTCCAGCGCGGGAGTGAATGACGCCCCCACCGGGCTGGCTACAGCGGTCACGGTATCCAGCGTGTATACCCGGCTATCGGTGCCTACCCCATAGAGCTTCCCGTCCACCGGACGGAAGTCGATGCCCACGATGCGGTCGCCGGTCAGGAGTCCGGTGATGGCCAGGTCTCGATTGACCGTGCCGGGATTGGCGCTGTGGAAGAGGGCGAAGCGGTTGGCCAGATCCACGGCGTAGATGGTCTGCCCTTGCGCCGGCGGGTTAGGTTCGTTGCTGTCACCGCCGCACCCGGCCGCGAGGCTCAGCGCGGCTAGGCAGGCAGTGGGCCGGAGATGGAGATATAGTCGGCCGGTGGGGAATGGAAGCATGGCGGGCCTCGGTTTTCGGTGCTGCGGGCGGAAGTGGTGGTGCGAGCCCGGCAAACGTACTCCCCAAGCACAAGCCCCGTTAGAGCAGGATTCTCTCGACCCGAACCGGTGGCGAGCTACACTAGGCGATTACGTGTCGGGCCAGGCGCTGAACCATCGCCGTCACCTGCTTCAGATTGCGATCCGGCCGGGACAGGCTGTCGTAAGTGGCGAAATCGGTGAGCATATGAAGCAGGTCCCCTGCGTCTCCCAGACTGCCGGTTTTTGGGCGGCCCGTCTGCTGCGCGAGCCGCTCCAACAGCACTCGCAGTGCCCTCCGCCTCCAGCCTGAGCGCTCTTCCAGCACCGCGGCGAACTCCGGATCGAGCGCGGCGAGCGCCCGCAGTCCCCGCATGACCGGTCGATCCGATTCCCAGAACCCCATGAACACCGCAATGAACTGGTCCAGACCCTTGCGTGGATCGGAGCAGCGGAAGACATCGGCCAGGTGATTCATCCCTCCCGCCATGGCGAGCGAGTTGAAGAGTCCCTCGAGCAATCCTCGAAGTGAGCCGAACTGGTGATAGATCGTCATCCGGGCCACGCCGGCCCGGCGGGCTACCGCGTCCAGGGAGAACCTGGCGGACGGGTCCGGCGAGGCGAGGAGCTCCCGCGCCGCGCTGAGGATGCGGAGCCGAGTCTCCTCGGCGGTTTCCTGGCGGCGGGCCATGCGATAGGGGCGTGGAGTCATGGGGCTTGACGAGCCAATTTAACTGTATACTCTGTACAATGAAATAGCTGTGTGTTTTACCCTTGGAGGCAGGTCTCATGAGCGACACTACCATCACGCTGCTGCTTCGTCTGATTCACATCCTGGCCGGGGTCTTCTGGGTGGGCACCATGTTCATCCTGGCGGGCTTCCTCCTTCCTACCGCCGGGGAAACCGGTGAGGCCGGCGGCCGCTTCATGCAGCACCTCATCCAACGTCGCCGGCTCTCGACCTTTCTCGGCATCGCCATGGGGCTCACGGTCCTGTCGGGGGTGACGATGTATGCCCGCCTGGCAGCGGCCACCCACGGAGCGTGGGCCGGCAGCAGGCCAGGCATAGCGCTCGGCGTGGGTGGTCTGTCTGCGATCCTGGCCGCGGCCATCGGGGCGATCATCGGAAGCTCGGCGGGCCGCCGGATGGCGGCGATCGGCCAGAGCGCTTCCCAGGCCGGCCGGCCGCCGTCGGCGGAGCAGCAGGCAGAGATCCAGCGACTTCAAGGACGAATGCGGTTTGCTGCCCGGACGGCGGCGGGGCTGCTGGCGATCGCGGTGGGTGCGATGGCGATCGCGCGATATCTGTGATCCGGCCGCGGACCCCGGCTCAGTCGCAGCGCACGTCGAAGGCCACCCGGGCCTCCTGACCGGCGGACAGGGTCAGGGTTCGCGGATTGGGGCCGGCAACCCGGCAGCTCTCCGGCGCCACCAAAGTGAGCTGCAGTGCGCCATCGGCCTCGGCGGTCAGGGTCAGGTGTCCCGATGCCGGCACGTCCAGCATCCGGGTGGTGCCGTCTGTGTCGCGGGTGCGGACCCGGAACCGTCCCCTCGGCTCACCCCCGTCACCGATGACCGAAATGAAGACCAGCCCGTCGCTGTTGATCGACAGGTGCCACTGATCACACGCCGGGAGAGAGAGGAGCCCGGCCAGAAACAGAGTCGCTCGGAACACGATCAGAACTCCCTCGGGTAGAGGGCACTGCTTCCATCCAGATCGCCCGTCTCTGAATACAGCATCGGGGACGCGTCCGGGTCCAGTACCCCGCCCGCGGCCACCTGGCCCAGCACCAGCTGGTGGTCGCCCGCCGGCGTGGTCCCCGCCACCCGACACTCCAGATATGCCGCCGCATCGAGCAGCACCGGCGCACCGAGCTGGCCCGGGCGCCAGCGCTGCCCGGCCAGCTTGTCGGTACTTCGGCCGGACTGACATCCGAAGTGGCGAGCCAGATCCAGTTGACCCTGCCGCAGGATATTGACCGTAAAGAGCCCGCTCTCCTTGAGCAAGGGATAGGAGAAGTGCTCCGGATTGATGCTGAGGGAGAGCAGCAGCGGATCGAACGAGACCTGGGTGATCCAGGCGGCGGTAAAGGCGTTCGATCGCCTGCGCGTGAGAGACGCCGATGACGTAGACCCCATTGCCGAGGCGGCGGAAGAGCGTGAGGGGAAGGGAATTCATGCCTTCCGCCGCCTCCGCTCATAGACCCAGATCACCGGCAGGTAGAAGACGACGTCTGCCAGAAGCTTGCCGGCCACGATGCCGGGACCCCATCCCAGGAGCGTGGTGCCCAGCGCCATCGTCATTGGTCGGACCAGTCCGGTGTCCAGCAGCTCGGCGGGGCCAAACTCGAGCAGCAGGCCGCGCCAGGTCCGCATCATTTCGGATGCGCCGTAAGGGGCGCGTCGAGCCCCGGCGAAAGTACGCCTCCTGGATCATCTCGCGGGTCACCAGCGAGCCATAAAATCCCAGCCCCTCCCCAATGGAGGCGGCGTATGCCGACGCGATGACGCTGCCGCTCACCTGCTGGACCAGCCACGAGGCGCCGAGCGCCATCGCGATGCCAACCACCTCGCTGGGGCCGTAGCGCCTGATCCACCTGCCCACGCGGCTCTTCCACGATGTCCTGCTCGCCCAGTGCGAGCGCCAGGCCCAGCTTTCCGGTCGGTCGGGCACCGGGGGGCGCAGGGCGGGCGTACTGACTGGTCTCCGGTTCGGCGTGCGACGCTGGAGCCGGGCTGGCCCGATCGGCTTCGGTGTTGCGCAGATCGAAGCGGAACGAATGGCTGCCGATCTGAACCACGTCTCCATCGGCCAGAATGCGTTGGGCCTGCACCCGCTCGGCGTTAACATAGGTGCCGTGCAGGCTGCTATCCACCAGCAGAAATCCCTGCGGGGTGCGCAGGATGTACGCGTGGGAGCGGGAGACCTCCTCGCTGTGCACCGGGACGTTGGAAGACGGCTCCCGCCCGATCGTCAGCGGCGCCGTGCCGATGACGTACGACTTCCCGTCCGGAAGACAGACGAGGTGGGCGGCGGTGTTGTTATGGGAGGCCATCCACCATAAGTACATTCCCTCAGTCATGAGCGACATCCCCGAGCGCCTCGCGGCCGCCCTGAGCGACCGGTACATCCTGGAGCGGCAGGTCGGTGCCGGCGGCATGGCCACCGTCTATCTCGCCCGCGATCTCCGCCACAAACGCCAGGTAGCCCTGAAGGTGGTTCGGCCCGAGCTCGGCGGCCGCGAGGGCGTGGAGCGTTTTCTCCGCGAGATCGAGCTCGCCGCGCGACTGCAACATCCCCACATCCTTCCCGTGTTCGACTCCGGTGTGTTCGACGATGGTGGCAATCCGGTGCCCTACTTCGTGATGCCTTACGTCGAGGGGGAGACGCTGCGGCAACTGCTGCAACGCGAGGGGCGCCTTCCGGTGGAGGCGGCCTCGAGGCTGGCCGGAGAGGTGGCCGACGCCCTGGCCTATGCCCATGCCCAAGGCGTGGTGCACCGGGACATCAAGCCGGAGAACATCCTGCTGAGCGACGGCCACGCCGTCGTGGCCGACTTCGGCGTCGCCAGGGCGCTGGAGCAGGGGACCGTGCCCGCCGCCGCCGAATCCACCCGTCTGACCCGCGCGGGCATGGCAATGGGCACGCCGCAGTACATGAGTCCGGAGCAGGCCACCGGCGACGAGGTGGTAGACGGCCGGGCGGATCAGTACAGCCTGGCCTGCGTGATCTACGAGATGCTCGCGGGCGCAGCCCCCATTCGCCGGCAGCACCGCCCAGACCGTCATCGCCAAGAGTCTCACCGCGCCCCGTCCCCATGTCGGCCGGGTGCGAGCCGGCGTTCCCCCCGCCCTCGATGAGGTGGTGCTGAAGGCGCTCTCACTCGACCCCGCCGGCCGCTACCCGGACATGGCCTCGATGAGGACGTCGCTCCGCGCCGCGGGGGCCACGGAGAGCCCGGGCATGCGCCGCCGGGTGCTGTTGACGGGGGGCATGGCCGCTCTGGTGGCGGGTGCCGGCGTCTGGCTCGCCACCCGGCCACCGAGCCCGAAGGTGGCGCCCGGGGCCGAAATGCTCGCGGTGCTCCCGTTCCATACCTCGGGTCCGGGGGTGGAGTTTCTGGGTGAGGGAATGGTGGATCTGCTCACCACCAACCTCCGGGGTGTGGGTGGGATCAACACCGTGGCACCCCGGGCGGTGCTGCGGCAGTGGAGCGAAGCCAGTGGAGGATCGGACGACCTCAAGCGGGGGCTCGCGGTGGGACGCGAGCTCGACGCGGGGTCGGTGGTGCTGGGCAGCGCGGTATCCACCGGCGGACGAGTGCGGCTGGCCGCGGACCTGTACTCCATCTCGGGAACGCGGCTGGGTCGGGCCCAGGTGGACGCGCGCGACGGACAGCGTGCTGGGTGCGGTGGACCGGCTGAGTCTGGCGCTGCTGCGGGATGTCTGGCGGTCGAAGGAGCCGTTGCCCAATCTGCGGCTCGCCTCGCTCACCACCGACTCGATCGATGCGCTCCGCTCCTATCTCCAGGGCGAGCGGTACTATCGCCGGCTGGACTGGGACTCGGCACTCACGGCGTATACCCGGGCGGTGGAAACCGACTCGACCTTTGCGTTGGCCCATCTCCGGCGGGCGCAGACCTTCGGCTGGACCGGCGGGTATGGCAGCAAGGACGCCAACGAAGCCATTGCGGCGGGTATGCGATTCGCCAATCGCCTTCCTCCGCGCGACCGGCGGCTCCTGGCGGGATTCCGGCTGTTCGACGAGGGGAAGCCCGCCGCCATCGATTCGATGCGCGCGTTCGTCGCGCAGTATCCGGAGGACGTCGAGGGATGGTACCTGCTGGGCGAATCGATGTTCCACATTCAGGGCTACCGGCCGACTGCTCCTGAATCGGTCACCGCGGTCTTCGACAGCGTGTTGCGGCGGGACTCAACCCTCTTTCCGGCCCTGCTCCACCCGCTGGACCTGGCCCTGCTCTACCGCGACAGGCCCCAGTTCACCCGCTATTTCCCCAGCTTCGCGCGCACTGCGTCGCCCGCCAAGGTGAGCGCGATGCGGACGGCAGCCGCTGCTATCTGGGGCCCACCACCGTCCGACCAGGCCATTCTCGGCGCCCTGAGGGAGCAGCCTTCGTGGATCATTCAGGCCGCCTTCTCCTCGTATCAGCGGCCAGACGCAACCTCAGATACCGTTCTCAAACTCTTCACCAGAGCGCAGGATGTGAGCCCCCGGTCTCCTCAGCTGCTCGGCCGCTCGCTGGCCGCCAGGTCGCACGTCGCTCGCCGGATCGGGCCGCTGGCGCGAGGCCCGCGTGCTGCTGGACTCGCTGAAGGCGATCGCCCCCGGCCAGGCGGGTGGAATCGAGGCCTGGTCCGTCGTGCTGGGACTCACGCCGCCCTCCGCCAAGCCGGTTCTGGACAGCGTCGTGCAGGCGATGCCACCGGGACCTCAAGCAGCGTATGCCAACGCTATGCTTCATGTGATCAAGGGTCAGGCGGCCGAAGGGCGTCGCCTCCTCAGCCGGGAGCTCGGAAGCCGGGACTCCGCTTCGATTCCGGCGCCAGTCCGCGGTCTCATGATCGCTGGGGACGGCTGGGCGGCGCTGCTGCAGGGCGACTCGGTGGGCGGCATTCGGCGGATGCGGTACGGTCTCGACCTTTCGGCGGCCCCCAACGAGGAGAGTGCCTTCCCCCGGCTTCAGCTCGCGCTGGCGCTCGCGGCGCGGCCGGACACGAGGGCGGAGGGGATCCGTTGGCTGCGCTACGGTTTCGAGACGCTACCGCTCTTCAAGCCGCTCACGTTTCTGGCGCTCGGCCACACGTACGAGGCCGCGGGCCAGCGCGACTCGGCGGCGGTGGCGTACAGCCGGTTCCTGCGACTCGTGGGACAAGGCGGATCCGGAGCTGCAAGGGAGGGTGAAAGAAGCGAGGGAAGGCTTACAGGACGTTACCGGCGAGCGGCCCGGGTCGCCTTAGCCTACGGGACCTCGATGACGGCTCCTAGCCCCGCGTACACATACCGGGAGCCAAAGATCCGCCGCAACGCCGCGAATGCCGGTTCGCCGGTGCAGTGACCCGGGGCAATCTTTGCGACACCCCAGCGATCCTTCAGCGAGGAGGCGATACGGCCAATTGTCGTGTCGGGCGCGGCGGGTAGGTGCAAGCCACCGAAGATGATCTGGACCCGCTCGCCCAGGGGGCGCGACGCTTCGAGTATTGTCTCTATCCCCGGATGCGAGCAGCCGACGAACAGTACCAGTCCCTGGGGGCCGCGCACTGCGAGCGACAATTCACGAAGCTCGAGAGTGCCAGGAGTCTTGGAGACGGTCGAGATGAGGGTTACTCCCGGTGCCACCTGGGTCAGGGTGTCGATCCACTGGATGTTCGCCTCCGGCCACACGCTGCCCCCGGCAAACTCGGCCGGTGGGCTGCCGGCGAAATACCGCATCGAATCCGGCAGGGTCGAGTCTCGACGATAGAACGAACCCGGTATCGCGCTCCCGAATTCGCCAAAGGCCTCTTTGGGGGCATAGACCTTCACCTTCGGGTTCAGCCGGAGGACGTGGCTCAGCCCCGCGGTGTGATCGCTGTGGCGGTGGGAAATAACCACGAAGTCGAGGCGGGAGAGGTCGACTCCCAGCGCCCGCACATTCCGGGCGAAGATCGCCGCGTTGTTGCCGGTATCGAAGAGGATGCGCTTGCCAGCGTACTCGACCAGGGCGGCAAACCCCCAGTCGCGGGTCAGTCCTGTCCTTCCGCCGAATGCGTCGTAGAGAATCGTGACCCGATGCGGGGTCGGGGTGGGAGAGGCGTGGAGACCGGGAACGAGGATGCAGGCAAGCGGGAGCGCAAGCCGGAGTTCACGGGTGCGCATATTTTGGCCTTAGGGTGGAGGGCCCTCAAACATGCATAAGAATGCCGGGTCTCACCACATCCATATCCATCCTTACGTGAACCTGACCTCAGGGTTTACATACCTCTTAGGCTAGACACGAGGTTCCAGTGGCCGAGCCGAAGACCGCCAAGCGTGCCCCGAGCAAGAGCGAGGGGAAGCCACGGCGAAAGAAGAAAGCGGCGGCCGAGCCCCGCTCCCGCGGCGTCGCTCCCGACGCCATCAGTTCGGGCACCCGGCCCGCAGCCGTGACTCGCCTGGCTGAGTCCATCGAAGCCGACGGCGGCACCGTCCTGGCCCCCTACAAGGACCCGCTCGGCGGCAACTGGCAGATCTTCGCGGCCTTGCCGATCGACCTGGTGGAGCCCACACCCTTCCAGCGCGATCTCTCCCAGCCCCACGTCGAGCGGCTGTCCGCGGCCATGGACAAGCTCGGCCGGTATCTGGATCCGATGATCGTTGTGCGTAGCGCCCAGCCCGGCGAGGAGGGACGGGAAGGGCAGACCGCCTTGCACCCGTACTGGACCCCCAACGGCAACCACCGCCTGGCCGCGCTCCGGGCTCTCGGCGCCCGCTCCGTCGTCGCCATCGTGGTGCCCGATATCGAGGTCGCCCACCGGATCCTGCTGCTCAACACCGAGAAGGCGCACAACCTGCGCGAGCGGTCGCTGGAGGTGATCCGCCTGGCCGAGCTGCTGGCCGAGACCGAGAACCGGCCGGAGCGGGACTACGAGATCGAGTTCGAGGAGCCGGCACTGCTCACGCTGGGGCTGTGCTACCAGGAAAATGGCCGTTTTGCCGGCGGGGCCTACCACTCGATCCTCCGCCGAGTCGAGAAGTGGCAGGCCTCAGCCGCTGCCGAAGGCGCTGGAGACCCGAAGGGAGCGGGCAGCGCGGATTCTGGAGCTGGACGCCGCGGTGAGCGAGGCCATGAAGGCGCTCAAGGAGCGCGGGTTCGAGAGTCCCTATCTCCGGCCGTTCGTGGTGGCCCGGATCAATCCGATCCGGTTCAAGCGCGGGCCGGCGGATGCGGACGAGACCATCGAGACGATGCTGGCCGGGGCCAGGCGGTTCGACCCGGGGAAGGTCAGGGCAGACCAGGTCGCGAAGGCGGGCGGCGCTCCAGAGGAGTAGTCGGAACGACGGGAAAACGTCTACTTACCCGCCTACCTGCTTACCCGCTTATACTTGCTTTTCCCCTTAGTGGAGACCGTCGTCATGCTTCGGCATTACCTCACACCCACGCTCACCCTGGCTGTCGCCCTCACATTGGGGTCCAGCTCCTGCAAATCCCGCGAATCCGGCGCCAAGGATGCCGCGCTGGCTGATTCCGCTGCCGTATACGAAAAAGAGTCCGGCATGTTCCGAAAGGTGGGGGAGACCCCGAACCTCCAGGGTCCGGAGTCGGCCCGCTACGATCGGGACCTCGACGTCTGGTTCGTGTCCAACATCAACGGCACCCCGCTTCAGAAGGACAATAACGGATACATCAGCCGGCTCCGGCCGGATGGAACCCCGTACAGCGTCAAGTTCATCGAGGGCGGCAAGAAGGGTGTCACCCTGAATGCGCCCAAGGGACTGGCCATCAGCGGCGACACGCTGTGGGTGGCGGACATCGACTTCGCGCGCGCCTTCAACAAGCGCACCGGCGAGCTCATCGCCAACGTCAGTACCCAGGGCAAAGCCCGATTCCTCAATGGTGCCGCGGTGGGGCCGGACGGCGCGGTCTACATGACCGACACCGGAGTGCTCTTCGGATCCAAGGGCGAGGTCTCCCATCCGGGGCCCGACCAGGTATTCCGGATCACCCGAGGCGGCGCCAAACCCGCTCTCGCGTCCTCCAAGCTCGAGGGACCCAATGGCATCACCTGGGACCCGCGGCAGAAACGGTTCGTGATCGTATCCTTCCTGGGCAAGGGGATATTCGGGTGGAAGCCGGGTGACAAGGATGTGGAGTCGCTCGGCTCCGGCCCGGGGCAGCAGGATGGGGTAGTATTCCTCCCCGATGGTCGCCTGCTGGTGACCAGCTGGACCGACTCGAGCCTCTTCGTCCTGGAAAACGGCCAGTCGCGGAAGGTCGCCACGAAAGTACCCTCTCCCGCCGACATCGACGTGGAACCCAAGGACTCCCGCGTGGCCGTGCCGCTCCTGATGGAAAACCGGGTCGAGTACTGGGAGATCCAATGAGCGCCCGATCCCGCTCGCGCGCCGGCGCCGTCGCCACCTATGTTCTGCTCGGCCTGGTGGCGCTCCTGATCGCTGCCACCGCCATGTGGACCTACACCGGCGATGGCACTGGGCCCCCGTCGCCCCAGCCAGTCAGAGGCTCGGTCACCACCCACGGCGAATGGGTCTACATCAAGCGGGGGCGTGACTCGGTCCGGGCCTACGTCGCCTACCCGGAGCGCAAGACCAAGGCTCCCGCGGTCATCGTCATCCATGAGATCTTCGGCCTCACCGACTGGGAGCCGAAGGTGGCCGACCGGCTGGCCAAGGAAGGCTTTGTCGCCATTCTGCCCGACCTGCTCTCGTCGAAGCACGGAAAGTCGCCCACCGATCCCGACGCGGGACGCAAGCTGATCGGCGAGCTGGAGCCGGACCGGATCACCGCCGACCTCGACGCGGTCTACGCCTACGTGAACGGCCTGCCCGCGGTATCCAGGGATCAGATCGGGGTGATCGGCTTCTGCTGGGGCGGCGGGCAGAGCTTCCGCTATGCCACCAACAACCCGAAGCTTCGGGCCGCCGTCGTCGCCTACGGCCCCGCTCCCGATACGGCCTCCATGCGCCGGATCCAGGCCCCCGTGCTCGGCATTTACGGCGAGAATGATGAGCGGATCAACGCCAGCCTTCCGGAGGTGACGGCGGCCATGCAGTCGGACGGCAAGACGTTCACCTCCGAGGTGTACCCCGGTACCGGCCACGGGTTCCTGAAGCCGGGGCGGCAGGGGTCGGATGGCCCGCAGGTGGAGAAGGCCTGGGCCAGGATCCTCGAATTCTTTAGAGCGCGGTTAGGCAAATAAAGAGGGTGAACAGTCAACGGTGAACGGTGAACGGGGGTGTATCCCGTTTACTGTTTACTGTTGACCGTTTACGCTTTTCTCTCATGCTCCCCCTACTACTGCTGCTGCAAACGGCATCGCCGCACAACGCGCTGCACTACGACATCACCCTGATTCCCAGCGACACCGGGACCCATGTGCTGGCCGAGGTACAGACGACGTGGCGGCTGGGCTCCACCTATCCCGTCCGCATGCAGCTGGACTCCGCCATGCGGGTGATTCGGGTGCTGGTGGACGGGAAGCCCAACACCCGGATCTCCCGCACCATGTACGCCCGGTCCACCACCGAAGTCGACGTGCCGCACCAGAAGCAGCCCGGGGATACGCTCAGCACCAGGGTGCGCTATCGCGGCTTCACCCGGGACGGGCTGATCATCGGCAACAACCAGTACGGCGACCGGACCGTGTTCGCCGACAACTGGCCTGACCGGGCTCACCTGTGGCTGGCGTCGGACGATCGGCCGGCGGATAAGGCGACCGTTGCATTCCACGTGCAGGCGCCGATCGGCCAGCAGGTAATCGCCAACGGAGTGCTGGAGAAGATCGACACCCTGCCGTACGGCCACGCGGTCTGGCACTATCACCTCGACACCCCGATTCCTGTGTACACCATGGTGGTAGGCGTCGGACGCCTGGCCCGCACCAGGCTCCCGGATGCCGGCTGCGCCGTCAAATGCGTTCCCCTCTCCGTGTGGAGCTACCCCCAGGACTCCGCCTACGCCGCCGGCACCGCATTCCGGCGGGCCGGGACGATGGTGGATTACTTCAGCGGGCTGATCGGGCCGTTTCCCTATCCTGCTCTGGCCCACGTCGAGTCGAGCACCCGCTTCGGCGGGATGGAGAACGCCACCGCCATCTTCTACGACCAGAAGGGTTACCGGGAAAAGACGCTGAATGAGCTGGTGGTGGCGCACGAGACGGCGCACCAGTGGTTCGGCGACGGGGTAACGCCGCGGGAGTGGCCCCACCTCTGGCTGTCGGAGGGGTTCGCCACCTACCTGGCCGCACTCTGGCGAGGCCACGAAGATGGTGACAGCGCCTTCCGCGCGACCATGAGAAAGGCGGCGGACGCGGTGCTCACCTCGGAGGCGAGCGAGCGCCCGGTGGTGGATACTGCCCAGCAAGACCTGCTGGCGCTGCTCAACAGCAACAGCTACCAGAAGGGCGGCTGGGTGCTGCACCAGCTCCGTGGCATGATGGGAGACTCCGCGTTCTACGCCGGCCTCCGCCGCTACTACGCGGCGTATAGGGACAGCACCGCGATCTCGAGCGACTTTGCCCGGGTGATGTCCGAGGCAGCGGGGAAGGACCTCGACTGGTATTTCCGCCAGTCGCTCACGCAGCCGGGATATCCGATCCTCGATGTGGGCTGGAAGTACGGGGGCAAGAAGCTGACGCTGGATATCACCCAGACCCAGAAGGCGGAGTGGGGAGCCTATCGCATTCCCAATCTGGAGCTGGTGGTGGATGGCAAGCCGGTGCGGGTGGACGTGGAAGGCCCGAAGACCCACAAGGTGATCGAGGGGATCGGTCGCAGACCGAAGACGATCGAAGTCGATCCCAACGGCTGGTGGCTTCTCAAAAGCACAGTGAGAAGTGAGAAGTAAGAAGTGAGAAGGGAATCCAATTTGGGCCTTGGCCCCATCGCCTACGCTGCGCGACGGCTCAGGCTGACACCCCTTCTCACTTCTCACCTCTTACTTCTCACTGCCTGTGACCCCACTCTTCCCCCTCTCCGGGGCCAGATGGAGATCGGGCGGGACCCGTACGCCGTGTTCGTGGGTGGGGAGGGGCCCAATAGCGACCTCTATGCGGTGCGCCCCGATGGCGGGCCGCCGGTTCGGATCACCTTCACCAATGTCGCCGAGCTGGCGCCGGCGCTGTCCCCCGATGGTGGCGGGTTGGCGTTCCTGCGGGGTGCGTCACTGACCGATTCCACCCCGGTATCCGTCTGGGTGATGAACCTGCTCAGCGGCGGCGAACGAGAGCTGGTGCTGCCCAAGGGGGCCGGAAGGCCGATTGGGGTAGGGTGGGAGCTCGGCGGCAAGGCGGTGATCGCTTCGACGTCCAAGAGCATTTACCGCTTCAACGCGCCGCCGGCCGAGCCTGACGCCCGCCCGGTCACGCCGCCGGAGCGGGCGGGGGCCGAATCCAGCCTGGCGGTGCTGCTGGGTGATCCGGTGTTTGCCCGCGCGGCATCCTGTGAGAACACGGCCGATCTCTGCGTGACCGGAGATAGTGGTGGGCCGGCCCTCCTGGCCCAGAATGCCCGGGATCCGGTCCGCTGGGGTGGCGACTCTGTCGCGTTCTTCGTGGGAGATGAGGTCGAGATCCGGCCGCTGGGCCCGGGACGGGCGCGCCGCCTGGTCTGGACCAACGCGCCGAAGCGGCCGAGGGAGATGACGTTCTTCGAAGGAAGCCGCGAGCACTGAGCCGGCGGGTGACATCGGGGTGGTCCTCCCGCTATTTTCCGGGACTTTGCTCGTTTCCTTCTCCCGGACTGTCGTAATGAAACTGCTGGTACTCGGTGCTGGACTTCAGGGCTGCGCCTGCGCCTACGATCTCCTCCAGAACCCGGCGGTCAGCCAGGTTACCCTGGCCGACCTCAAGCCCGAAAAGCTGCCCAAGTTCCTCGCGGGCGACTGGAAGGGCCGGCTGCGTACCCTGCGCCTGGACGTCACCGACACCGCGGCGGTGCACACCGCGTTCGACGGCCAGGCCGCGGTGATGAGTGCCATTCCCTACTATTACAACGCCCCCATGGCCAAGGCCGCGGTCGAGTGCGGCTGCCACTTCTCCGACCTGGGTGGTAACACCGACATCGTGCTGCAACAGAAGAAGCTGCACGATCAGGCCCTGAAGAAGGGTGTCTCGGTGATCCCCGACTGCGGTCTGGCACCCGGGATGGTGAACATCCTCGCGGCTGAGGGAATCAGGCGGCTGGACCACGCCGAGAAGGTGAAGATCTTCGTCGGCGGCCTGCCCCAGGCTCCGGAGCCGCCGCTCAACTACCAGATCGTGTATTCGCTCGAAGGCGCGCTCGACTATTACACCACCCCTTCCTGGGTACTCCGGGGCGGCAAGCCGGTGCAGGTGGATGCCCTGAGCGAGGTGGAGCCGGTCGAGTTTCCTTCGCCGGTGGGGACGCTGGAGGCGTTTCACACCGGCGGTGGCATCAGCACGCTCCCCTTCGCATACAGCGGCAAGATCGACGTCATGGAGTACAAGACGCTCCGCTATCCGGGCCACGTCGCCATCATGCGTCCGATCCGCGAGCTGGGCCTGTTGGGAAATGAGCCCATCGAGGTGAAGGGTAAGAAGGTGGCGCCGCGAGACCTGTTCATCGCTGCCGTGCACCCCAGGCTCCACAAGCCGGAAGGACGCGACCTCGTCGCACTCCAGGTGCAGGTGACGGGACAGAAAGGCGGGAAGCCGGCGCGAGTCAGCTTCCGGCTCATTGACTACTACGACGCCAAGCACGGGATCAGCGCGATGATGCGCACCACGGGCTACTCGCTCTCGATTACCGGACAGATGCAGGTGGACGGGCGGGTCAAGGCCAAGGGGGTCCACACTCCGGACGAGGCGATCCCGTTTGCGGACTATGTGTCCGAGCTGGCCAAGCGTGGGGTCAAGATCGAGGAGCTCTGAGGGCGGTGAGGCAGCGGACACGGGGAACTTCCCCGGACCTCCCCCTGTTTGAGGGTAGTCGTTGGTTACGGGGAGAGGGACATGCTGGATTTCAGGAAACTGTGGGACGACGCGCTGAGCTTCGAGGCCTTTGTGGCGGCGTGCAAGGCCGAACACTGCGGCCTCTGGCAGGGGATCTACAAGCTGGCGCGGATTCCGGATTGGGCGGTGGCGGCGGTGCCGCCCGGAGCCGGACGCAAGCTGCTGGTGATCGCCGAAGACTGGTGTGGCGATGCGTCGAACACCGTGCCGATCATTGCCCGGTTGGTGGACCTGGCGCCTGGCCTGGAGCTACGGGTCATCCGGCGGGACGAGAACCCCGAGCTGATGGATCAGTATCTGACCAACGGCTCGCGCTCGATTCCGATCGTGATCGCGCTGGACGACAGGTTCCAGGAGATCGGCCACTGGGGTCCGCGCCCCACCCAGCTTCAAACCTGGGTGATGGCCAACCGCGCCACGACGCCCAAGGCCGAGCTCTATCCCCAGGTGCGCAAGTGGTACGCGCGCGATCATGGGGAGACGACGCTCAGGGAAGTGCTGGAGGCGGCAGGGTTCCCGGTGGCGAAAGTGGCTTGAAGGCGGGGAAGCGGGTAAGCGGGGAGGCGGGTAAGTAACAGAAAGGGGCCGGAACTCGATTTGAGTTTCGGCCCCTTCGCTGTACTCCAGGATAGACACCTTAGCTCCTGCTTACCCGCTTACCCGCTTACCCGCTTACCCGCTTCCCCGCCTTCTAAAACATCCACCCGCTCCCCACCGAGAAGTTGAACCCGTCCGGTCCACCGGCGAAGTTGAAGGTGAAGATCGACGAGCGCAGGATCCGCAGGGCCACACCTCCCCCGCCACCCACCTTCACCTCGTTGGATGTGAGGCTGAAGTTCTCCTGCTCGAACACCCGGCCGGCGTCGAGGAAGGCCAGCAGCGTGATGGCTCCCAGGTCGCCGAACGGGAGCAGGTCGTGGCGGACCTCGAAATTGCCCAGTATCGAGTGCTTCCCGGTGAACCGCCCGGTATCGAAGCTGCGGTGGGAATACTGCCCGCCCAGCACCGGGATCTGATTCTCCCACGCCGGTATGTAGAGCCGCGCGTTGAGCGTGGGACCACCGCCCAGACCCGACGCCGCCAGCCGCGCGGCGGCCACGGTGCCCTCACGCAGAGGGAGATAGCCCCGCAAGACGGTGTACAGCCGGGTATAGCCATCGCCACCGCTCCCCACCTGGGCACCGGTCTCGAGCAGTAGCCCCTTGTGGGTGTTGTACTCGTTGTCCCTGGTATCGTAGACCAGGGCGACCCGCCCCGAGACATCCGTCTCCCTCACCTCGGGCCCGAAGTCGGTCTTGAACACGGAGGGTCCCGGGAGGGTGGTGAAGCGGGTCCACTCCACGTTGGCTTGTACCGCGGCCTGGAGCGGTCCCCGCAGCCGGCGGGTCGCCTCGATCTTGCCACCGTAGCGGGCCCGCCGGACCCGGTAGAGAAACGGCGCCGCCGGGGTGACCGCGTCATCGTCCTCGATGGTCTCGTTACCGAGGCCGAAGTATCCGAAGCGCACTTCCCGCACCGCCGCGGCCAGCGCGCTGATACGCCAATCCTTCCAGAGCTGGGGCGCGCGGAACTTGACGGTCACGTGGCGGCCGCCGCGAGGGGTGATCCCGGCATCCGCGGTGATGGCCGCGTTGGTGGTGACCGGCGCCTCGTATTCGGCCGGCTGGAAATGATGGACCCGGAACGCCAGCACCGGGCCGTCGTTGGTGCCGCCGGTGATGTAGGGGAAGTAGCTGGTTCGCCACGGCGTCTTCGTGGCGGGCTCTTCCGCAGCACCGACGGTGTCGGCCGCCGACTCTGCATCGCTCACCGTGTCGACCGCCTCGGGCCCCTCGGGAACCTGGGCGGTCAGGGGTGCGGCCCACAGCACGGCTGGGAGGAGCAGCGAGATCGGCCGCATCAGGCCCGCTTCTGGTAGAGATACGCGGTATCGCGCAGCGCGCCGTCCTTGCCGTCATGGACGGCGTATCTGCTGGGGTAGAGCGACGCAGAGCCGAATTCGCCCTGTTTGTTCACCGCGTAGTAGGACAGGTTGAACGTCGGCCTGCCTTCCTTAAGAAGACGCGGCGGGGTCAGCCGCACCACACGCTTGAGGGTCTCCAGGCAGGCGTCCGTGGGCTTGAGCCCCCGGCGCATCCCTTCGACCGTCAGGAAGCCGCCGCAGACCATGATGTTTGCCTCGCCCCGTCCGGTGGACCCGGCCGCTCCTACGTCGTTATCGGTGTATTGGCCCGCGCCTATGATCGGTGAGTCGCCGGCCCGTCCGGGAATCTTCCAGGCCAGACCGCTGGTGGTGGTGATGGACGAGATATCGCCCTTTGCGTTTACCAGGTTGAGATTGATGGTGCCGGTGGGTCGGGCCACCAGCGGCTCATTGTCCGGCACATTGTGCCAGTCGTCGTCCGGCCCCCGATTGGCGCGCCAGGTAAGCCAGAGCTGGCGGGATTCGGGTGTCAGCAGGTCCTCTTCCTTGAAGCCGTAGGAGAGCGCGAAGCGCTTGGCCCCCTCGCCGACCAGCAGGTGGTGATCGGTGTACTTGAGCACCAGCCGGGCAACCTCGCTCGGCGTCTTGATTCCCTCGAGCGCGGCAACCGCCCCTGCCCGCCTGGTCGGGCCGTGCATGCAGGAAGCGTCCAGCTGCACGACGCCATCTTCATTGGGAAGTCCGCCATATCCAACCGAGTTGTCGCTCGGATCGAGCTCCTGAATCTTGACGCCCTCCACCGCTGCGTCGAGGGTGTCGGCTCCGCCGAGCATCAGCTCCATGGCGCGGTTCACCGCAGGAAGGCCGTTGCTGGAGCTCACCGCGGCCGGCCGGCTGGTCCCGCGACGGAGAATCGCGGGCGAGGTCGAGGGTAGCGCAACCGTGGCTGCCGCAAGGCCGCTCGCACCGAGGAAGGTGCGGCGGGAAACCGGCAGTGACATGGGGAAAGCCTCCACTCCGAAGTTTGAGGCGCCGGCGGCGCCTCGGGGATTTAGTCCCCGCCCGAAGCGAAAGTCAACCGAGCGGCCGGATACTTCGCTTGCACGCTCCCGGTACGCTCCCTAATCTTTGAGGCTTGAGACTGCTCTCTCCTTTTCGCTCGCTCATCAAACGGGCCAACGCTCCAGTCGGGCGGGCCGAACGCTGGACGGAAGAGCCACTCGGGCTCGTCCGCCTGGTGGTCGGAACCATCGCCCTGGTCTGGACCCTGATCGCGGTGCTTCTGGCCCTGACCGGTGCGGACTCCAAGTCCCTGCAGCTCGTCGCCGCGCTCTGGGCGATCTACGGCCTTGTCGTCGGCTTCCTCTCCGGAATACTGGAGCCCGTCATAGACGGATTTTTTCACGTCGTCTCGAATTTCGGGATCGTGCGGGTGGGCGGCGGCTACTCCGGCATCGAGACGCTGGTGGCCAGAGGGCATGTCCAGGCGGCCGCGGAAGCGTACGCGGAGCGGGCCCGGGACAAGCCTCAGCGGGTGGACGCCACGCTCAGACGCGCGGCCCTCCTCTCCGGCCCGCTGGGGCAGCCGGAGACGGCAGCCATCGAGCTCGACAATCTGCGTGCCGGCGGCCCGCTGCGGCCGGCCGACGATTTCCGGGTCGGCCTGGCGCTGGTCGAGCTGTACGAGCACGATCTCAAGGATCCGGGCCGGGCCATGGCGGAGCTCCGCCGATTGATCGACCGCTATCCCACCGCCCAGGGCGTCCGCCGCCTACGGGTGGCGCTCGCCGGCCTCAAGGCCGAGCGCTTTGCCAGCGACAAACCGCCCGCCTGAATGGCCCCTCGCCGGCTCGGCCCTGAAGTATTCAATCTGCCTGTCGCGAAGATGCGCGCGGGGTACTATTCCGACAAGTACTTCGTACGGGCTCGTGAGATCCTGCTCGCCGACGGGTATCGTCCCCACCTCACCATGCAGATCTTCGGGAAGAGCCACGCCTTCCTCGGGGGAATGGACGAGGCCATCGCGATCCTGAAGCTCTGTGCCATCGAGTGGCCCGAGCTCGAGGTCCATGCCCTGTACGACGGTGACGAGGTCGTGCCCTGGGAGACGGTGATGCTGATCGAGGGGCCGTACGACGCCTTCGCGCACCTCGAGACGCTCTATCTTGGCGTCCTCTCCCGCCGAACCCGCGTGGCCACCAACACCCGGCGGGTGGTAGAAGCAGCGTCTCCCAAGGAGGTGATGTTCTTCCCCGCGCGACACGACCATTGGCTGGTCCAGACCGGCGACGGCTACGCCGCCCATGTGGCCGGGGCCATCGGCGTCTCGACCGATGCGCAGGCCTCCTGGTGGGGAAGCGAGGGGTTAGGGACCTTGCCTCACGCGCTGATCGCGGCCTACGGTGGGGATACGGTGCTCGCGACCCGCAAGTTCGCGGAGAGGATCGGACCGGGCGTGAAGCTGATCAGCCTGGTCGACTTCGACAACGACTGCGTGAACACCTCGCTCCGGGTGGCGGAGGCGCTGGGCGACCGGCTGTATGGTGTCCGGCTCGATACCAGCGAGATGATGGTGGACCGCTCCCTGTTCGACCAGATGGGCTACTTCACTCCCACCGGCGTCAATCCGCTGCTGGTCCGGAACGTCCGCCGGGCACTCGACGCCGCCGGCTTCAATGGGGTACGCATCTACGTATCGGGCGGGTTCACGGTGGACAAGATCCGCGACTTCGAGCGGCAGGAGGTACCGGTAGACGGCTACGGGGTGGGATCGTCGCTCTTTCAGGGCAGGTTCGACTTCACCGCGGATGTAGTACTACGGGATGGGAAGCCCTCGGCGAAGGCGGGGAGGGAGTACCGACCGAATCCGAGGCTGAAGAAAGTGGATTGAGTGCCATGACCAAGCTGATCTTCTGGGACGTCGATACCCTCTACGACTTCATGAAGCCGGACGGCAAGCTCTACGTGACCGGGAGCGAGGACATCATCCCGGCAGTGAAGGCGCTCACCGACTTCGCCCACGCCCACCGCATCCCCATCGTCGCTTCGGCCGACAAGCACGAGCCATCCGATCCCGAGATCAGCGATACGCCGGACTGGAAGTCCACCTTTCCTCCTCACTGCATGCGGGGCACCCCGGGCCAGCTCAAGATCCAGGAGACCCAGCTCCAGAATCCGCTGGTGATCGAGCCTGAGCTACAGGATCCTGGCGCGCTGGCCCGGCAGGTGCTGGCCCACCGGGGCGACTTCCTGCTGAACAAGCGATCGGTGGACGTGTTCACCAACGCCAACGTGCTCGCCCTGCTCCGCGCCCTGGAGCCTCAGGCCATCGTGCTGTACGGGGTTGCGACCGACTTCTGCAACCGCTACGCAGTGGAAGGGCTGCTGCGCGTCCGGCCTCAGCTCGAGCTGTATCTCGTCAGCGACGCGGTGCGCGCCATCGTTCCACAGGAAGGCGCTCGGTTGATAGCCGGCTGGCGTGATCGGGGTATTCGGATGGTCACCGTGCGACAGATTGTGGAAGAGAATGTGCTCGACCGACTTCTTCCTGGCCGTCCGGCAGTGCCGTCGCGCTGATGCGTTGGCCGTAAGGTGTGATCTAACGCACAGCACCCCTCCTCCCGCGCTCTATCTTGGCTCAGTGGAAGTGCGGATGGACGGCGACCTGCGAGACGTCCGAACAAACCCTGAGCCCCCTGCTCTGCGGCCGGATGAGCTGTCTAACCTAGTGCTTTCGCTGCTGGCTCCCCTCAAATTCCCCTTCTTCTTTTATCTCGCCGGGAACGGGCCTAACTAGCCCGTTCCACCCACCTTTTTTTCGGGGCTATGGGCCACAGCGTTCATCCACGCCTGTGACCCAACCCACAGCAGTCACCTTCGACCGATCTATACTTGCCTCGACCGTGCCCAAACGGCACCCGACTCACTCAAGCAGGAGAAACACAACCATGCCACGGGGCGACAAGTCATCCTATACCAGCAGGCAGAAGCGAAAGGCAGAACACATCGAGGAGGGATACGAGAAGCGCGGCGTGTCCCGGGGCGAGGCGGCGCGGCGCGCCTGGGCCACGGTGAACAAGGAAGAGGGTGGCGGCAAGAAGAGCGGGTCGGGAAGGGGAAAGAAGAGCACCAAGAGCTCCTCCCGTAAGGGCGGCAGGATAGGGGGCAGGGCCGCAGCGTCGCGATCCAAGTCGGCCCGCTCGGCGTCTGCACGGAAGGGCGCAGCGACGCGGCGCCGGAAAGCCGGGAAGAGCAAGTCGAGCGCGCGCCGGAAAAGCACGACCAGCCGCAGCCGAAAGCGGGCCAAGCGCTAGAACAACTATCACCTAGGGTGGGGATGTGCCGAGGGGCGCACCGCTGGAATTGTTCCGGCGGTACGCCCCTCGGTCCTGCATAAGAGATTTTCGGTTTTAGTCGCCGGCTCTGCCGCCCAGCGCGATCGAAACTCCCAGCGAGGCCACGATGTCGTTCTGGAAGTCGTTGCCGCCGCCGAAGTCACCGTTATACAGGTAATCCTCGAGATCGATGCGGAACCCTACCCGGCTGTTCTCACCGCCGCCGAAACGGAAGCCCAGGCCCACCGTCCCTCCGAAGTCGGTGCTGCTGCGATCGTCATCGAAGGGGTTACTCCCGCGGACCAGCAGGGCGGGACCACCCGCGAGGAAGAAGCCCACTTTGTTGGTGACCGGTGAGAGGGCCAGCAGCAACCGCCCGCTGGCAAGGAGCATATCGGTATTCCCGGTCTCGTTGATGGTTTCGTCCCCGATTTTGGCGGGAGCATAGCCACCACTGGCCTCGAACCCGAGCATGCCCGTACCCCAGAACGTGAGACGGGCGCCGCCCACCACGCTGACGTCGCGGGAAATGTCCTGGCCGAGACTTCCAACCGCATTGCTGGTCGGAATGTATACGCCGGCCCAGGGTGCCAGTTCCACCCCACCCTGTGCGGCGGCCGGGGTAGCGACCGCCGTAGCAGTCACTGCCGCGACGACCAGGCCGGACATCGTTGTTAGGATTCTATTGATCAGCATACACACTCCCGTGATTGACAGTGTTTGGTAGCTGAATCTGGCGCGGATGCTCTGCGCCCCAAGTGGGACCGGTTCTCCCGGCCAACCTAGGATCGCTCATTGCGGTGTGGGGCGCTGTGAAGTCGGGATGGTGGGGAGTGTGAACCGGGTCACCGGAGACCGGTGACAAGAGCGGGGAGGAGATAAACCAGAGGGGCGGCTTCTAAGCGAAGCCGCCCCTTGGTTTTATCGAGCTCGCCCGAGTTACTTGCCCATCTGTCCCAGGCCGAGTAGTGGAATGCCTACCCCGAAGGAAAGGTGAATGTCGTTCTGGGTCTTCTTCTCATCGTTGGGCCCAAAGCCGGGGATCTCGGCCTTCGGCTTGTATACGTAGTCCTCAGCGCTGAGCTGGAGATGGAGCAGGCTACCGACGCGGAACCGAGCCGACGCGCCGAGCGTGCCGCCGATATCGGTCTTGTTCTGGACGTTGGAATAGAACTCACCGCTGCGATTGATGACGCCGACACCGCCGGTCACCACGAATGCAACCGGGCTGGTATACGGCACCAGCTGATAGCTGATCCGTCCGCTGCCGGTGAAGATGTTGGCGTCCTGGGCCGGACCGCCGATACCGCTGGCGGTGACCTTCAGATCGCTCGGCGCGTATGCTCCAGTGAACTCGAGGCCGAGCCGCTGACCCAGAGCGATGCCCAGGCGGCCACCCAGGGTGAGGCTGATCTCTTGTTTGAATTCATCGCCATTTGCGGCCTTGACCAACTCGGTGGTCGGAACGTAGACGCCGATGTTGGGAGCAAAGCTGATGCGTTGGGCGGCCACCGGATTTGCTCCGGCCATGAAAACACCGCTCAACAGCGAGATGCGAGCTACCCACGCCAGGCTACGCATTGTGCCTCCGTTTGGGAATGGAAGGAAAGGTGCGACCCTAGAGCTTCAGCTTGACATCGATATTGACCAGCACCGACGGTTCTGCCTCTTCGAAGTACACCCGATCACGCACGGTCCGGATGACCATCCGCTGAAGCGGACCTTTCCCCTTGCCCCGACCGTTGTTGCCGCGCCGGAAGTAGATCACCTGGGTTGCACCCACCCGCTCGACCCGCACTACCTGATATCCTTGCTCGATCAGCACGGTTCGGCTTACGCGGACCGCCTTGTCGCTCGATACCGCGTAGTGTTTGTCCTTGCCCCTGGCTTTGCCCTGGGCGTGCACTGGTGCGGCCGTGACAGCGAACAGGCCCACGATCGCGAGACCCGACCACAGGAATTGGCGAGCGCCCACGGGATCTCCTTCGAGTACAGGATTGAAACGGCAGGGGTTGGATTGACTGGCCGATGACTATGCGGAGGCTATGCCACTGGGGACCACTCGGAGACTGATCCGTAAGTCCTTGGTACCTTAGAAGATATACAGCAGGCTGGCGGGAGGAATCAGAGGTTAATGTGGGAAATTGAAGGGGTCCGGGCGGTCTGCGAGGTAGCTATTCCTCCCGGTGGACCTCCCGTGGCGACTTATCCTCCCGCAAGCCCAGGAAACGCGGGTGGCGCAGGAGCCCGGCCGAAGTCCATTCGGAGAATCCAATCTCGGCTACCAGCTTGGGCGTCACCCACTGGATATCGCCCTTGGGGACCGGCCCCTCGGAGAAGGGAGAGGTGGCGCGATGGAGCGGCAGCAGCCGCTTATGGAGGAACTCCAGCGTCCTGCGGTCGTAACCGGTGCCGACCTTGCCCGCGTAGCGCAGAGCCTGCCCTGAGCCCTGCGAAGGGTCGTAATGACCCACCAGCAGCGCCCCCAGCCGTTCGCGCGCACCCTGCGGAGCGGTGTACCCGCCGATGACGAGCTCCTGCCGGCGGAGGCACTTGATCTTGAGCCAGTCCGCCGATCGTGCACTCACATATCGCGAGTCGGCTCGCTTGGCCATGATGCCTTCCTCTCCCTTGGCACAGGCCTCTTGCAGCAGCGATGGCGCGCCCGTGTTCCGAAACGGCGTCAACCGGATCGGCTCGGCGTAGCGGACGATGTCCTTGAGGACCGACTTGCGCTCGAGCAACGGAAGTCCCGCGAGAGCGATCCCCTCATAGAACATGCAGTCGAATAGGTACAGCTGCACCGAGACCGGGCTCCGCCGAGCCCGTACCGGATCTCGCAGCTGCATCCGCTGCTGGAGCCTCGCAAAGCTGGTGACCCCACGATCCGGGTCGAAGGCCGCGATCTCGCCATCGAGCACCGCATCGCCGTGCACCGCCTCGCTCAGGGCTTCTACCAGCTCGGGATAGGCCTCGTTGAGGAGCTTTCGATTCCGGGAGTAGATGCGCACGGCCCCGTCGCTGGCGTAGATGAGCGCTCGAATGCCATCCAGCTTGGGCTCGTAGATCCACTTTCCTTCGGTAGGCAGCTGGTCGGTGAGCGTGGCCAGCATGGGAGGAATCCAGGCAGGGATGGGAGTGCGTCGCAGCCGGGCCACGGCACCCCCTCGAGTCCCACCTCGTTCATCCAACCTTACGGGTCCGGCGCGTGCGAGTTGGGCGTGCCCGCGCACGGGCGGAAGCCTTGGGCTTGCCTCTCTTGGCTTCTTCCACGCTCCGCTTGAGCGCCTCGGCCAGATCGAGGACTCGGGTCTGGCGAGCCGGAGGCGGGCTCACGACCTGCTTCCCTTCGAGCTTGCTTTCGATGAGCTGGGCCAGCGCCTCCCGGTAGTGGTCGCTGTACTCCGATGGGTCGAACGGCTTCTGGAGCAGCTCGATCAGAGTGTAGGCCATATCCAGCTCCCGCTCGGACACCTTCACCTGATCGAGGTCGACGCCGCGTTCCTGCCTGATCTCATCCGGGTAGTAGAGTGTCTCCAGCATGATGGTGCCCTGGTGCGCCCTCAGTACACAGAGCTGCTCCTTCTTTCTGATCGTAATGCTCGCCATGGCGCTGAGCTTTTTCTCCTCCAGCGCCTTCAGCAGGAGAGCGTAGGGCTTCTGCGAGCGCTCGGACGGTTCCAGATAGTAGCTCCGCTCGTAAAAGACCGGATCGATTTCCCGCTCTTCCACGAACGCGCTCAGCTCGATGGTGTGTTTGCTGGGGAGTGGCAGCTGCTCGAAGTCTTCATCGGTGAGCATGATGAACTGGCCCTTACCGTACTCGTACCCCCGTGCGGTCTCGGCCCAGGGCACCTCCACCTCGTCGGTGGGACACCAGCGTTTCTGCTCCAGCTTGGTGCCGCAGGTCGCGTGCAACAGGCTGAACCTGATATCCTTGCTCTCGGTCGCCCCGAAGAGCTTGACCGGTATGCTGACCATCCCGAAGCTGATGGAACCGCTCCAGATCGCCCTCGGCATCTCCGTTCCTCCGATTCGCCTCGGGGACCCGATTCCTGGTGCGTCGAACGCAGGCAGGAGCTCGACTTCCCGGGCAGGAAAGAGCCGCCGTCGCTTTTCCACAGAGCGACGGGGTTGTCCACAGAATTGTCAACACAAGTTGCTGAAAAACAACAACTTAGGATGACATTATTGGCAGTGGGACGCGAGGATGCTGTGGGTTAAATCACACCGAAGCGTTCACCGCTTCGGCGGGGTGGTCTCCGGAGCAGGGGCGCCGCCAATGGTGCGGAGAAGTCGGTTGAGCGCCTTCTTGCCGGTAGAGTCCACCTTGGGCGTCACCGAGACCGGGGAGCCCGGCACACCTACCGACATGTCGCCCGCATCGGGTGCGGCCTGGATCTCAGGGGTAGCTGAATCCGTGGTGGATGCTGGGATAGTCGCCCGCGGCTGAGGCGTGACTGCTTTGGGGGCCCGGGCCGCCGGTGTCGGCTTTGGAGCGCGCTTGATGGACGATGCTGCCTTACCCGGAAGCGGAATGGTCTGGAGTGCGGGCAAGACCCCGGCTACGGTGTGGGGGCTGTCCTCCTTCATCGCCTCGATCGGGATCTCGATCAGCCGCCTGGGTATCCGAACCCGCGCCCCGATCTCGGAGCCGGGACTCGAGGCGACCGATATCAGCAGGTGCGTGCAGGCCGCCAGCACCGCTCCCGCGAGCCCGATCCGCAGCGAACGTCCGGGCTTCCGGCGCTTGCGCGAGCCCTTTGCGGGAGCTGGAGCCGGCCGGGCGGGCTCCACCAGTCGCGGTGGGTCCATTCGGGGGGCAGGCGCCGCCGTTCGGACTGGCCGTACCACTCGTCTCGGCTCGGGGGCCGGGGTTCCCAGCGTGATCGGAGCCTCCGGCGCTACCGGGGCTCTGGGCGTCGGCGCCGGCGGCGAGGCCTTTCTGACCGGTGGCGGCGGAACGTGCTTGGCTGGAGACGAGGAGACCGGCTTCGGTGCCGGCCATGCGGCCAGCGCTGCCTGAGTGGCGGCCTCTCGTGAGGAGGCCGCGGGCGGAGACTGAGCATCGCCCAACTGCAACGTGGTAAGCGGTGTCACCGGGGGCCCGGCGACCAGGTTCGCCTGGGTCAGCGGCATCGAGACTGCAATCTTGTAGTGGGGATGAAATTGAATCGGCAGCCACCTGTTGGTGGCGTTGTGATAGATACGGGCGCGGGAGGTCACGACGTTACGTCGGATCGCCACGGCCAGCTCTTCGATGGTCCTGAATGCGGTCTCTTCGCCCGGGGAGAGCTCGATTCGATACATTCAAACCTCAAGCTTCGCTGAGGTTCACCAGAGGTGCTGAGGACGTAATTCGCATGCGATTTTCGTGCTCGGGTGCAATGCATTTTCGTGCATGTCGAGTTGACAGCCGATATTCACTGCAAAGGATGTGAGTGGATCAAGCGATGGATAAGCTTCGGGGTGAAATCCTCTCCCGAACACACACTTACAATGACGGTCAGACCTCTGCTGGAGTGCTCCTTTCTGCAGCTTGCCTGGACGGCAGAGTAGCGGAACTTTTAGAGCGCGATCTGAGGTTTTTCGAGCTCTGGTAGATTGCGAGGAAAGCTGCCCGGAACGAGACCTGAGCCCGGTGTGGAAGAGCACGATTTGGCCGTTGTCGTGCTCCGTGCAGAGCGTGTATCCAAGCGTTTCGGGCCGGTTCTGGCGCTCGATGCGGTGTCGGTGGCTGTGCGGCGCGCCGAGTGCGTGGCGCTGATCGGTGAGAGCGGGTCGGGCAAGACCACGCTGCTTCGGTGCTTCAATCGGCTGGTCGATCCGGACGAGGGCCGGGTTCTGGTGGACGGGATCAACGCTGCCGAGCTCGATCCCATCGCGCTTCGCCGGCGAATCGGCTACGTACCGCAGGATGGCGGGCTACTGCCCCACTGGCGAGTCGGGCGTAACGTCGAGCTGGTACCCTGGCTGCGCCGGGTGGGGAACAGCAGCGATCTGGCCGAACGCGCACTCGCCCTGGTCGGGCTCGAGCCCGCGGCGTTTGCCGATCGCTGGCCTCGAGAGCTCTCCGGTGGCCAGCGGCAGCGGGTGGCGGTGGCTCGCGCGCTGGCCGCCAGCCCCGACGTGATCCTGTTGGACGAGCCATTCGGGGCCCTGGACGCCATCACCCGAGCGGATCTCCAGGTTGCCTTCGACGGAATTCGGCGCGAGCTCAAGATCTCCGCTGTGCTGGTAACGCACGACCTGAACGAGGCCTTTCTGCTGGCCGACCGCATTGTGGTGATGCGGCAAGGCCGGGTGGAGCAGGAGGCCAGTCCCGGCGGGCTTCGCGAGGCTCCCGCCACGGACTACGTGCACCAGCTGCTGTTGCGGGCGCGCGTGCTGGCCGCGTGAGCCGCCTCGCCGGGTTTCGCGGTGGGCTGGCCTTGCTTGCCGGGCTCTCCACCCTTGCCGGTGCTCAGAACCCTCCCGTGCGAACCATCATCGTGGGTTCGAAGCCGTTCGGAGAGTCATTCCTGCTGGCAGAGATGTTCGCCCAGCTGCTGGAGGCCAGACACTTCACCGTAGACCGGCGGCTCGGGCTTGGCGCTACCGAGATCGCCTTCAGGGCTCTCCGCACCAACGCCATCGATGTGTATCCCGAATACACCGGGACCGGCTTGCTTGCCATACTGGGCCAACGTCCCAGCCCCGATCCGCGCCAGGTCTTTACCCAGGTAGCTCGGGAGTTCCGCGAGCGCTACAACGTGCGATGGCTCCCCCCGCTCGGCTTTCAAAACACCTATGCGATTGCGGTGCGGCGAGAGACCGCCCAGCGGCTGAAACTTGCCACGCTCAGCGACCTGGCCCGGGTATCACAGACCCTGCGGGCTGGCCTCACGCCCGACTTCATCGGCCGAGCCGACGGGTTGCCCGGGCTCGGGAAGGCCTACGGGATGCGCTTCGGCTCGGTGCGTGCTCTCTTGCCCGCGGTGAAATACCAGGCCCTGGCTGCCGGCGAAGTCGACGTGATCGACGGCTACTCAACCGACGGGTTCATCGTTCGCTACGATCTGGTGGTGCTGGTGGACGATCAGCGCTTCTTCCCTCCCTACGAGGCGGCGGCCCTGCTCGGCCCGGATCTTCAGCGGGACTTGCCGGCGGCAGTGGCGGCGCTGACCGAGATGAGCGGACTGCTCACCGAGGCGGACATGCGGCGACTGAATCGCCGAATCGAAGTGGATGGGATCCCGGTTCCCCGGGTGGCAGCCGCGGCGCTGCTGAATCTCGGCCTGACCCGAGCCGGACCGGCAGAATCCAGACCGGCGCCAAGCGCGTCGGAGGGCGGTGTCTTCCCGTATCTCTGGAGTCAGCGCAGCACCATCCTGAGTCTGACCCTTCGGCATCTCCTTCTGGTCGGTGTCTCCCTGGCCGGCGCTATTGCGGTGGCGCTGCCGCTTGGGCTCGTACTGGAGCGGGGTCGCCGGGCGGCGGAATCCGTGATCCGGAGCGTGGGGCTGCTCCAGACCCTACCCAGCATCGCCCTGCTCGCGTTCATGATTCCGCTGCTGGGGATCGGCGTAGTGCCCGCCCTCGTGGCGCTGTTCCTCTATTCGCTGTACCCGATTCTGCGCAACACCTACACCGGCGTCAGGGACGCGGCGCCGGAGGCGGTGGGCGCGGCATGGGCGCTGGGCATGACACCGGGCCAGGTTCTGCGTTACGTTCGGCTGCCGCTGGCTGCGCCGGTCATCATGGCGGGTATCCGCACCGCCGCCGTGATCAACGTCGGCACGGCCACCCTCGCCGCCTTCATTGGAGCGGGCGGCCTGGGAGATCCCATTGCCGCGGGTCTGGCGCTGTCCGACACGCGGATGATCCTGTCCGGCGCGCTGCCAGCCGCCCTGCTGGCGTTGCTGGTGGATGCGGTGCTGGGCGCCTCTGAGCGCTGGGTGACGCCGGGCCGCTAGTGTTCTCATTTACTGAGGCTGGGTAATTCGGTGCGACTCCATCCTTTTGACGCTGTTTGTCCCACCCCCGGGCTGGCACCGCAGGTGGCGGCCGTTCCTTACGACGTGGTGAACCGGGACGAGGCCTGCCAGCTGGCGGAGGGGAATCCCCACAGCTTCCTTCACGTCGGGCGGGCGGACATCGATCTCCCGGCAGACGTCGACCCCCACGATCCCCGAATCTATGGCAAGGCGCGCGAGGCACTCGACCGCTTCGTCGCCCAGGGCGTGCTGGTACGCGAAGGCGCCCCGGCCCTGTACCTCTACCGTCAGATCATGAGCGGCCGGGCCCAGACCGGCGTGGTCGGTTGCGTGCACATCGACGACTACGAGCGGGATATCATCCGCAAGCACGAGAAGACCCGGCAGGACAAGGAGGACGATCGGACCCGGCACGTGCTCACGCTCGAAGCCCACGCCGAGCCGGTGTTTCTGACCTATCGCGCCCGGCCGGAGATCGACCGCCTTTCCGCGGCGGTGATGGCCACGAACCCGGTCCATGATTTCACCGCGCCGGATGGCGTCCGGCATACCGTCTGGCGGATCCCCGATCGGGCGGCGTGGCAGGAGGCCTTCCGGGGGGTACCGCACGCCTACGTGGCCGATGGTCATCACCGGTCGGCGAGTGCCTGGCGGGCGGGGAAGGAACGGCGAGCCGCCAATCCGGGGCATCGGGGCGACGAGGAGTACAACTGGTTTCTCGCGGTGCTGTTTCCCGCCGACCAGCTCACCATCCTGCCCTACAATCGGGTCGTCCGGGACTTGGGGGGGAAGTCACCCGAGGAGGTGCTCCAGGCGATGGGCCGGGTGGGCCGGCTGTCGTCCACGGACCAGCCGCGCCCTCCCCGACCTGGGACCTTCGGCGTATACCTGCCCGGAGCCTGGTATCGACTCGAGCTCGATGAGCAGAGGATCGACCGGCGGGATCCGATAGGATCGCTCGATGTGTCGCTGCTTCAGGATCAGGTGCTGGGCCCCATTCTCGGGGTGGGCGACCCCCGTACCGACAAGCGGCTCGATTTCGTGGGCGGCATTCGGGGCACGGCCGAGCTCGAGCGCCGGGTGAATTCCGGTGAGATGGCCATCGCGTTTTCGTTGTATCCCACCACCGTCGATCAGCTGATGGCGGTGTCGGACGCCGGCGCCATCATGCCTCCCAAGAGCACCTGGTTCGAGCCCAAGCTGCGGAGCGGGCTCTTTGTGCATACGTTTTAGGCAGTCGCCGGTCACCAGTCACCAGTCATGAGTTACGAGTCTATGGCGACAGAACCGCTTCCCTACGACCCCGAGGTCTTAGGCGCTATGCCCATTCGAGGCTCGTTACTCCGTGACTGGCGACTGGCGACTGACGAGTGACGACTTCTGACATTCCGGAGCATCGATGAAGGTTTTGGTAGCAGACAAATTCGAAAAGGTCGGCATCGACGGGCTCAAGGATCTCGGGTGCACCGTGGTCAGCGAGCCCGACGTGAAGGCCGAGGCGCTTCCGGCCCTGATACGGCAGATCGACCCGCACATTCTGATCGTCCGCGGCAAGAAGGTGAGCGCCGACACCCTCCGGGCCGGCACCGCCCTGACCCTGGTCATCCGGGCCGGGGCCGGGATAGACAGCATCGATGTCGCGATGGCATCGGAGCTGGGTGTCTTCGTCTCCAACTGCCCGGGCAAGAACTCGATCGCGGTGGCCGAGCTGGTGATGGGGCTCCTGCTGGCCTGCGACCGGCGGATTCCCGACCAGGTGATGGAGCTGCGGCAGGGGAAATGGAACAAGGCAGCCTACTCCAAGGGCCGCGGGCTCTATGGCCGAACGCTCGGCATCGTCGGGCTGGGTCAGATCGGCCGGGAGGTGGCGGTGCGCGCCCAGGCCTTCGGTATGCGGGTCGTGGCCTGGTCCCGCAGTCTGACGCACGAGGAGGCGGACCGACTGGGGATCGCCTATGCCCAGACCCCGCTCGATGTGGCGCGGGATGCCGACGCGGTCACCATCAACGTTGCCGCCAATGCCGAGACCAAGAGTTTGGTGAATGCGGAATTCCTGGCGGTCATGAAGCCGGGGGCCTACCTGCTGAACACCTCACGCGGGTCGGTGGTGGACGAGGCGGCGCTTCAGCAGGCCGTGCGCGAGAAGGGAATCCGCGCCGGGCTCGACGTCTTCCAGAACGAACCGGCGGGCGGTGCGGGGGAGTTTGCCAACCCGGTGGTCCAGAGCCCGGGGGTGTACGGGACTCATCACGTCGGTGCCTCGACCGACCAGGCCCAGGTGGCGATCGCGCACGAGGTGATCCGCATCGTGCAGGCGTTTCAGGCCACGGGCGAGGTTCCCAACGTCGTCAACCGCCTGGCCAAGAGCTCGGCAACCCACGTGCTCACCATTCGGCACCGAAACCGGCCCGGCGTGCTGGCCCACGTCTTCGGGGTTCTGGCCGGCGCCTCGATCAACGTAGAAGAGGTGGAGAACATCATCTATCACGGGGCACAGGCCACCCTGGCGCGGATCCACCTCGATGGCCACCCGGAGCCCGCCGCCCTGACACGGATCCGGGAAGGCAACCCGGATATCATCAGCGCGGAGCTGAGCGAGGTCGATGGCCGCCCCGCGCGCAACGGCAAGTGATACAGGCAACCAACCGCCACGGATCTCAGGGATACTCCCATGACTGATCGAATTCACAACTTCAGCGCCGGCCCTGCCGTACTACCCGAACCCGTACTTCGGAAGGCGCAGGAAGCCATCTGGAACGTGGCCGGGAGTGGAATCGGGATCCTGGAGCACAGCCACCGTGGCAAGGTGTTCGACCGGATCATCAACGAGGCCGAGCAGGCCTGCCGCGATCTGGCAGGGATTCCGGATAACTACCGGGTGCTGTTCCTCCAGGGCGGCGCCTCGCTCCAGTTCTCCATGATCCCGATGAATTTGCTTCCCCCCGACCGCACCGCGGACTACCTGTTAACTGGGGTCTGGTCGCAGAAGGCGGTCAAGGAAGCCAAGGCGCTGGGCAAGGTCCACATCGCCGCCAGCAGCGAGGCCAGCCAGTTCGACCGGATCCCCAAGCCGGATGAGATCCACTACTCGGCCGACCCGGCGTACGTCCATCTCACCACCAACAACACGATTTACGGCACTCAATGGAAGAGCGAGCCGGCCGTGCCTCCCGGCGCCCCGCTGGTGGCCGACACCTCCAGTGACATGTACAGCCGGCCTATCGACGTCAGGAAGTACGGAATGATCTACGCCGGAGCGCAGAAAAACCTGGGACCGTCCGGCGTCGTACTGGTCATCATGCGTGACGACTTGATCGAGCGCGGGCCCAAGACCTTGCCCACCATGCTGCAGTACCGAACCCATGCCGCCGAGAAGTCGCTCTATAACACGGCACCGACGTTCGCGATCTACGTGATGGGCGAGGTCTTCAAGTGGATTCAGTCGCAGGGTGGGCTCGCGGCCATGGCGGAGCGGAACGAAGCCAAGGCACGCACGCTCTACGACTACCTCGATGCCAGCGATTTCTTCCGGACTACGGTTCAGCCGGACAGCCGGTCGCTGATGAACGTCTGCTTCCGGGGACCTACCGAGGAGTTGGAGGAGGCCTTCATCAAGGAGGCCGGCAAGCGCGGGCTGGATGGGCTCAAGGGCCACCGCTCGGCCGGGGGAATGCGGGCCAGCATCTACAACGCCTGTCCGCCGGCGGCGGTGGAGGCGCTGGTGGCGTTCATGAAGGAATTCGAGCGAGCCAATCGCCCGGCCGCCGCCAGGAGCTGATCCGCCATGCTGCAGGTCCTCTCCGCCGCTCTGCTTCTCACCGCGGCTCCTGCGAAGGGGGCCGATTCTGTGGTGGCGTTCGTGAACGTCACCGTGATCCCAATGGATCGGGAGCGGAGCATCCCTGGGCAGACGGTAGTAGTTCGCGGCAACCGGATCGTGGCGATGGGTCCCACTGCCCGGGTCCAGGTGCCGGCCGGCAGCGTACGGGTGGACGGACGGGGGAAGTTCCTCATCCCAGGGCTGGCCGAGATGCACGCCCATATCCCGGGCGGTGATGCGCCGGACAGCATCGTGGAGCGCACGTTGTTCCTCTATGTGTCCGGCGGGATAACCACGATACGCGGCATGCTGGGGGATCCCCGCCATCTGGATCTCCGCGCTCGCGCGGCCCGGAATGAGCTGGTCAGCCCCACGATCTACACCTCGGGGCCCTCGCTCAATGGCAACAGCGTGCCAACGCCGGGGGCGGCCGCCCGGCTCGTGGCCGAGCAGAAGGCGGCCGGATACGACTTCCTCAAGATCCATCCGGGTATTGCCGGCGAGGTGTTCGACACGCTGGCCGCCACCGCCCGGCGGCTCGGTATCCGGTTTGCGGGTCACGTGCCCCTGGATGTCGGCCTGGCGCGTGCTCTCGAGACCGGTTACGCCACCATCGATCACCTCGATGGCTACGTCGAAGCCATGGTACGCGAAGGATCGCCGGTACCCGCTTCGGAGTCGCAATTTTTCGGCCTCAACCTCGGCGAGTACCTCGACGAATCGAAGCTCCCGGCACTGGTCGAGGCCACCCGGGACGCCCGGGTCTGGAACGTCCCGACCGAGATGCTGATGGAGAACCTGATGCCGGGAGAGAGCGTCGAGACGCTCGAGCGGCGGCCCGAGATGCGCTACGTCTCTCGTGGCACCGTAGCAAAGTGGGCCGACACCAAGAAATCCTTCCTGCGGGAAAACGGGTCCTCGGAGGAATCGGCCCGGCGGGTGCTACAGGTCCGACGGAAGCTGATCAAGGCGCTGCATGCCGGTGGGGCCGGCCTGCTGCTCGGATCCGACGCGCCGCAGATCTACAACGTGCCGGGCTATTCGGTCCACCGGGAGCTCGCGGCGCTCGTGGCGGCGGGCCTGACTCCGTATCAGGCGCTGGAGACCGGCACCCGAAATGTGGCGGTGTTTTTCGGTGTCCTCTCCACCTCCGGGACTATCGCAGTGGGGAAGCGAGCCGACCTGGTTCTGCTCGACGCCAACCCCCTGCTCGACGTGGGGAACACGACCCGCAGGGCGGGGGTCATGCTTCGCGGAAGATGGCTGCCAAAAGCCCAGATCGAGACTCGCCTGGCGGCAATAGCCAAGTCAGTAGGAAATTAGGAGAGAGGTCTAGACCCCAGACCCTGGACCCTCGACCCGAGACCTCCATCAACCCGCGTTAATTGCCTTGATCAGATCAGCGTTGGTCGAATAGCGCTTGAGGTCGGTGATCAGATCGCTCATCGCGTTGATCGGAGTCATTCCCGCAATTCGCTGCCGCAGTGCCCGTGATGCGGTAAGCGCCTCATCCGATAGCAGCAGCTCCTCCCGCCGCGTGGCACTGGCCACGAGATCGATGGCGGGATAGATCCGCCGTTCGGCCAGCTCCCGGCTCAGCACCAGCTCGCTGTTTCCCGTCCCCTTGAACTCCTCGAAAATCACCTGATCCATCTTGCTCCCGGTGTCCACCAGGGCGGTGGCGATGATGGTCAGGGAGCCACCGCTCTGCGAGGGGTCGATCCGGCGGGCGCTGCCCAGGAACCGCTTTGGCTTCTCCAGCGACTGTGCATCCAACCCTCCTGAAAGCGTCCGGCCGGTGCCTTTTTCGACGGTGTTGTACGCGCGAGCCAGACGGGTCAGGGAGTCGACGATCAATACGACGTCATCCCCCATCTCGACCCGCCGGCGGGCGCGCTCGAGCGTCAGCTCCGCCACCGCGACATGACGCTGGGCGGGGTTGTCGAAGCTGGAAGCAATGACCTCGCCCACGCCGGCGGCCTCCATCTCGAAGACCTCCTCGGGACGCTCGTCCACCAGCAGGATGAAGAGATCAGCGTTGGGGTAATTGGCGTTCACCCCCTGGGCAATGGACTGCAGCACCATCGTCTTGCCGGCCTTGGCCGAGGCGACGATGAGTGCCCTCTGGCCCTTGCCCATGGGGCAGAGCAGGTCGATGACTCGGTTGGTGTAGTCGGGTTGCCCGCCGGGTTTTCCAATGGCCTCGAGCCGCAGCTGCTCGTTGGGATGCACCGCTCCCAGACTGCTGAACTCGGGCCGCTCGCGCAGGACCTCGGGTGGCTTCCCCTGGACTGTCGTGATGGTTTCCAGCGACGCGCTCTTGCCCTTGCTGGCCGCCCGTACCGAACCGGCGATCTCGTCCCCTGTCCGGAGGCCGAACTGGCGGATGAGGCGTTCGCCAACATGCACGTCGTCATGGGAAGGGAGATAGCTCGCCTCACGCCGACGGAGAAAGCCGCTCCCCCGGCCCGCGACCTCGAGAACGCCAAGCATCAGGTGGCCGCCGAGGCCACGGAGCGTTTGATGCGGTGCAGGATGGCTGTGAGTCCCTGGGTTCGGGTCATACCGAGCGTTTCGCTGAGGCCGAGCTGGTCGAGGAGGTCCAGCGGCAGCTGGGCGACGGCGGCGGGTGTCTGCCCCTCGAGGGTTCTCGCGAGGAGGGAAATGAACCCGCGCACGGTGGGCGCCTCCCGGGGAACATCGGCGTGAATGTGCACCCCTCCGCCATCGATCTCGACCCAGAGGTAGACGGTGGTCTGGCACTCGTCCACCCTATTGTGCCCCAGCGCCTTTTCCGCTTCAAACCGTTCCGGCAGCGAGGGGAGCTTCTTGGAGTAATCGATGAGAGTCTCCAGCCGGGTCTGACGGTCGGCGGCCTTGAAGCGGGGAATGAGATTTTCAAGCGTCGGCATGGCAAGGCAGCTCCAAGGCTCCCGGGGGTGGGCTGGACCACCATCCATTCACCGCCAATCAGGCTCTGTCAAGACCGCACTCAGGCGATATGTGACGGAACTTACCTCCCTGCCAAGGCGTTATCCCCCATAATACAGCCCCATGCTGGAAACTCGCGGAGCCGCTAATTCCGCCATATCATAGGAATGGGCCCTGTCGGCGCATCGCCGGCACGGCAAGGACGGGAGACTCCATGTCGACGATCGCCATCCAGAGCCGGGTAGATCCCCGCGCCATAGCCGGGGACCTGCTGGAGGCAAGAGACCGGACGTTCTTGCTGATCAGCCCGCTGACGGATGAAGAGCTTCACGCCCAGCACGATCCGCTGATGAGCCCTATCCTCTGGGATCTCGGGCACATAGCCCACTTTGAGGAGCTCTGGCTCACCCGCAACCTCGAAGGACCCGTTGAGTTCGTCGAGATGCCCGGGCTCTTCAATCCCTTCGAGCACCCCCGCAGCGAGCGGGGCGCGCTGCGCCTGCCGGGCTTGGCGGAATGCCGGGGGATCATGGACGAGATCCGGGGCCGGGTACTTGGCCGGCTGGCGATCAATGACTTCGATCCAGCCAACCCGCTCCTGCGCGACGGGTACGTCTACCACATGGTCCTGCAGCACGAGTACCAGCACAACGAGACCATCCTCCAGACACTTCAGTTGAAGCGTGGACGCCCCTATTCGCCGGCGGCGCGGTTCGATGCCCCTCCGGCGCCCTCGGGACCGGCCGGCCGCGGCCGCATGCTTCGATTCCCCGGTGGAGCGGTCGAGATCGGCACTGATGATCGATCGGCCGCTTACGACAACGAGCGCGACCGCCATCTGGTGGAGCTGGCGCCGTTCTGGATCGATGAGCATCCGGTTACCAACGGCGACTTCGTGATCTTCATCGCAGCCGGTGGCTACTCAGCCCGGGAGCTCTGGTCCGAGGCCGGATGGAAGTGGGTCACCGAGTCAGGGGCGCAGGCGCCCATGTACTGGCGCTGGGTCGATGGCTCCTGGGTAACCCGCTCGATGGACCGTACCGGGCCGGTGCCGGTATCGCATCCGGTTTCTCACGTGTCGTACTACGAAGCGGAGGCGTTTGCCCGCTTTGCCGGAAAGCGGCTCCCGACCGAGTTCGAGTGGGAGGCGGCCGCCTCGTGGGACTCCCTGTCCGGCACCAAGCGTAGCTATCCCTGGGGCGAGCAGCCGCCGTCCAAGGAGCTGGCCAACGTGGATCAGCTTTCCTTCGGAACCCGAGAGGTAGGAAGCTATCCCCGGAACGTGTCGCCCCTGGGGTGTTACGGTATGATCGGCGACGTCTGGGAATGGACAGCGAGCGACCTTCGCCCCTACCCAGGCTTCAGCAGCTTTCCCTATCGGGAGTACTCGGAGGCCTTCTTCGGGCCGGAGTACAAGGTGCTCCGGGGCGGCTCCTGGGCCACGCGCCCCGGCGCCATTCGGAACACCTTTCGTAATTGGGATTACCCCATCCGCCGCCAGATCTTCAGCGGCTTTCGGTGCGCCCGCGATGACTGAACCCAGGATCTCCGGCAAGTGGGCCCGGGTCACCGCCCCGGCCTATCGTCAGCCCAATCCTCGCATGCTCGTCGAGGTGGCGGCGGGCCTGGCGGCTCCGCAGAAGGAGCTATCGCCGAAGTACTTCTACGACCATCGCGGCTCGGAGCTGTTCGAGGAGATTACCCGGTTACCCGAGTATTACCCCACCCGTACCGAGCGAGCCCTGTTGGCTGCCTGGATGCCGGCTCTGATTCCCGAGCTGGGCACGCGAGCCCTGGTCGAGCTGGGCGCGGGCAGCGCGGAGAAGAGCCGGATCATCCTCAGCGCGATGCAGGCGGCGGGGACGGCCAATCGGTATGTGCCGATCGACGTGAGCGCCAGCTTCCTGAACCAGACGGCGGTCCAACTTCGACGGGAATATCCCGGTCTGAGCGTCGAGCCGGTGGTGGCCGACATCGCCGAGGACTTTGAACGACCGCCAGGACTGACTCATCCCGCCCTCTACGCGTTCCTCGGCGGCACCATCGGAAACTTCTACCCGCCGGCGGCTATTCGGCTGCTGAGCCGGGTGCGGCAGGCCATGGAGGGGAACGACCGGTTCCTCCTGGGGGTGGACCTCCGTAAGGATGTAAGCCGGATCGAAGCCGCCTACAACGACGCGCAGGGAGTCACCGCCGAATTCAATCGGAACATGCTCCTGGTGCTCAACCATGAGCTGGGCGCCGACTTCGATCCCGCCGCGTTCGAGCACCGGGCCTTCTATGAAAAGGTTACCCACCGGATCGAGATGCATCTGGTGGCGACTCTGGACCATGAGGTCCGGATTCCGGGTATCGGGCTGGTCCCGTTCGCCGCAGGCGAATCCATCCGAACCGAGATCAGCTGCAAGCACGACCGGGCCAGTGTTGCTGAGCTGTTCCTGGCGGCGGGACTTCAGATCGAGACCTGGAGACCGGATCCGGAGGCCCTCTTCGCCCTGGTCGTGGGAGCGGCCGTATGACCAGCCAGGCGCGGGCGGCGCTTGCCGCTGACCTCGCGGAGCGGGTTTTCCTGGGACCGATCGCGGGCTCGCTGACGCCGCGTCGGCTCGGTGCCGAAGTGGAATTCATTCCGGTGGAATCTCTCACCGGTCGGCGCTGTGGTCTCGATTCCGAGGGAGTCATCTCCACCCTTCCGTTTCTCCGGCGCTACGGCGGGAGGCAGGGTTGGCGGGAGAGCTGGACCTCCAAAGGCACTCCCTGCTTCACCCTTCCCGCCGGGGGAACGCTGACGTTCGAGCCCGGCGGACAGCTGGAATACAGCTCGCCCACGTGTCGCTCGGCCACGTCACTTTTGTCCCTGTTGCGCGGGGTAGTGCTGCCGTTGCGTGCTGCCGCGGCCGGCGAGGGCATTGACCTGCTGGCAGTCGGCATCGATCCGCTGAACACCGCCGAGCGAGCGCCCCTCCTGATCCACGCCAAACGGTATCAGCGGATGGCCGAGTATCTCGGCCGCTTGGGGCCGTCTGGAGCCCGGATGATGAGACAGACCGCGGCCTTCCAGATCAGCGTCGATTTCGATGACGAGCCCTGGCTCCGCTGGCGGGTGCTGAACGCGGCCGCGCCGTACGTCGTCGCAATATTCGCCAACTCTCCGATCTACGCGGGTGAACCCACCGGACACCAGAGTACCCGGGCCGACGTCTGGCGTAACCTCGACCCGGTTCGCACCGGGATTCGGTTCGACGAGGCCGCTCCTATCCAGGCGTATCTCGAGTTTGCCCTGGCTGCCCCGGCCATCCTGCTTCCGATGCTGGACGGGGAACACCGGCCTTTCGGGGAGTGGCTCACCGACGCCAACCTGACTGCCGACGATTGGCAGGAGCACCTCAGCACGCTCTTCCCCGAAGTGCGCCCGCGCGGGCATCTCGAGCTCAGGTCGGCGGATGCTATCGCCCCCGAGTGGTATGCCGCTCCGATCGCACTGACCGCGGGCATACTCTACGATTCACGCGCCCTGCGTGCCGCCGCCGACCTGCTGCCAGTCCCGGAGCTTGGACTTCTGGAGCGAGCGGGACGGCTGGGCCTCCACGACCCCGCGATTGCTCGAACCGCTTCCGACCTCTTCGATCTGGCGCTGACGGGATGCGCCGGCCTCGGTCCCAGCTACTTCCATCCCTCCGATCTCGAACAGGCCCGCGCCTACTTCGACCGCTATACCAGGCGGGCCCGCGCGCCGGCCGATGATGTCTTGCAGGACGCCCTCGCCGCCTAGGTAGGCTCCGCAGTTGCCGGTATAATTCCCGGTCATTGTCCCACTGATGCCGCTTTCGGGAACCTACGTGCACGTTATCCGAGTTCACCAAACCGGAGGTCCAGAAGTCCTGCGCTACGAGAGCGCCGAGCGGCCTTCGCCGGGTCCGGGGCAGGCGCTGGTGCAGGTGGAAGCCACCGGCGTCAATTTCATCGAGATATATCAGCGGTCTGGCGGCTATAAGGTCGCGCTGCCATTCATCCCCGGCTCGGAGGCTGCCGGTCAGGTCATCGAGATCGGCAACGGCGTGTCGCAGGTGAAGGTGGGCGACCAGGTGGTCTCCCAGAACTTCGCGGGCTCGTATGCCGAGTATTCGCTGGCTCCCGCCGAGCGCCTGGTGCGGCTGCCGCCTGGAGTAACCGCGCGGGTGGGTGCGGCAGTGATGCTCCAGGGTATGACCGCCCACTACCTTGCCTGTTCCACCTTCCCCCTGGCTCCCGGGCATACCTGCCTGGTGCACGCAGCCGCTGGAGGAGTCGGTTTGCTCCTGTGCCAGATCGCCCGCCGGCGAGGGGCTCGGGTCATCGGAACCGTGTCCACCGATGAGAAGGCCGCCCTGGCTCGCGAAGCCGGCGCAGATGAGGTGATCCTCTACACACGGCAGGACTTTGCCACCGAAACGAGGCGGCTCACCGGAGGCGCCGGGGTGCAGGTGGTGTACGACTCGGTGGGCCGGACCACGTTTGCCAAGAGCCTGGACTGCCTCTCCCCCCGGGGGATGATGGTGCTCTACGGTCAGTCCAGCGGGCCGGTGGAGCCGGTCGATCCGCAGGTCCTGAGTCAGAAAGGCTCCCTCTTTCTCACCCGGCCGACAGTTGGCCACTATGTGGCGACCAGGGCCGAATTGCTGGAACGTGCCTCGGCGGTGCTCGACTGGGTGGCGGATGGCTCTCTCAAGGTGCGCATCGGTCACGAGTTTCCCCTGGCCGCCGCGGCCGAGGCTCACACCGAGCTCGAGTCTCGGCGGACCACGGGCAAGGTGCTACTGATTCCGTGACCGCCCGCGTGCCCGCGGTCGTGGCGACCGAGTGGCTGGCCGCGACGTTGGGTACTCCCGGACTTCGAGTGGTGGACGGGTCCTGGTACCTCCCCGGTAGCGGGCGAGACGCTGCGGCCGAGTATGCCGCGGGCCACATTCCCGGGGCCGTCTTCTTCGATCTCGATGCCACTAGCGATCCAGCCACTCCGTTGCCGCACATGCTCCCGAAGGCGGAAATGTTCGCGGAACGGATGAGTCGCCTGGGGCTGAGCGACTCGGATCATGTCGTAGTCTATGACGGCTCGGGCGTGAACCTCAGCGCGCCTCGGGTCTGGTGGATGTTCCGCACCTTCGGCCACAATCGAGTGTCGGTGCTGGATGGAGGCATCGGCAAATGGCGCCGAGAGCACCGTCCCATCGAGCAGGGCATCACCCCTTTCCCCCCGGGACGCTTTACCGCCCGGCTGGATCGCGCGGCGGTTCGGGATCTCGGGACGGTTCGGGCCAATATTCATCAGCGCGCGGAGCAGCTGGTCGATGCCCGTTCCGCCGGCCGGTTTGCGGGACTGGAGCCGGAGCCGCGCCCCGGTCTTCGGGGCGGACACATCCCGGGGAGCCTGAACCTTCCGTTCACCGATCTGGTGCGGCCCGATGGCACCATGTTGCCTGAGCCGGAGCTGCGCCGCCGGCTGGTGGATGCCGGCGTAGATCTGTCGCAGCCGGTTGTCGCCACCTGCGGCTCCGGGACCAGTGCCTGCGCCCTGGTTCTGAGTCTCCACCTCCTCGGCCACCCGGGAGCCGCCGTCTACGACGGTGCGTGGGCCGAATGGGGTGGACGAGCGGACACGCCAATCGAGCCGGCGCCTCATTCCTGAGAGCTGACAACGACAGTGGCCCCCAAGAAGCCCCTGGCTCAGAACATCAATCTCGGCATCGGTTGCATCGTTCTTTTCCTGCTGCCGTTTGCCGGGGTCGGAGTGTTCACGGCTATCATGGCCGTCCAGCGGGTGGCCGCACGGAACTGGGCTGACGCGCTCTTCTTTGCCCTTTTTGCGATCACCTTTGGAGGTGTGGGGTTAGGTGGGATTGCCGCCGCCCTCGCCGGCCGGCGCACGCTCAAGCAGCGGGCGGCGCTGGCAGCCAGCCACCCGGAATCTCCCTGGCTGTGGCGGCCGGATTGGGCGTCCGGACGGATCGTTGACTCCGGCCGTGCCACTATGGTCACCGCGTGGATCTCTACCGCGCTCTGGAATCTGATCAGCTTCCCCAGCGCCTTTCTGGCGGTGCGAGCCGCTATCCAGGAAGGAAATCACGCGGCCCTGCTCGCCCTGCTCTTCCCGCTGGTTGGCATCGGACTGATCGTCTGGGCGGTGCGCTCGACCATACGTTATCGCAAGTACGGAGTCTCCCGCCTCGAGCTGTCCACCATTCCCGGCGTTATCGGCCGCACCTTGGCCGGCATGGTTCGCGCTCCCGCCAGCATGCAGCCCGTGGAGGGATTTCAGGTCACGTTGACCTGTGTACGGCGGGCAACGACCGGAGGTGGGAAGAACAGATCGACGTCGGAGAGCATTCTCTGGCAGGATGAGCAGCGGGTCAGAGGCGAGCTGAGTCGTACTGCCGCTGCACTGGAGACCCACATTCCGGTCGCCTTTCGCCTTCCCGCCGAGGTCCGGCCCAGCGACGATGCCGGCTCGGGTGATCAGGTTCTCTGGCGGCTTCGGCTCGCGGCTGAGGTGCCGGGGGTGGACTACGAATCGGTATTCCAGGTGCCGGTTTTCCGGACCGCGGCCAGCGGTCAGCCGCTTTCAGCGGAGGAGGAGCGGGTCACCCAGGGTCCGTTGGTGGGGAACGAGTATCAGCAGCCCGCCGATTCCCGCATCGTGGTTACCTCGAACCGCCGCGGCACCGAGATTCTGTTTCCCGCCGCCAGGAACCCGGGTGCCGCCGCCAGCCTCAGCTTCTTCCTCCTGATCTGGCTCGGGTGCATTGCCGTCCAGGTGTATCTCCGGGCACCGCTCGTTTTTCCCATCATCACCGGAATCGTGGGCTTGCTCATCCTCATCGGCGTGCTCGACCTGTGGCTCCAGGTCTCGCGAGTCAGCGTGGATGCCGGGGTCCTCACCTGGGCCACCGGGTACCTCTCTCCCGGACGGGACCGCACGCTGCATGCGTCCGAAATTGCCGATGTCACCGCCTCGATAGGGATGCAGGCAGGGACGACCGTCTACTATGACGTCACCGTCGTTCGGAAGAACGGCAAGAAAATCAGAGTCGGCCGCTCGCTGCGGGACAAGCGAGAGGCCGACTGGCTGGCGGGGACGATCAAGGAGGGCTCTGGGCTAGCCCATAGCCACCATCACCTCGCCGGCGGCGCGAGGTTTCCGCAGGCCACGATCGTCCGCATGTTCTTGGCCGATGCGTGGATGTTGACGAAGTACTCGCCCGTCCTCGGTGTCGGCACCGCTAGCTCTGCCTTCGCGCTGGCGCGTCCATTACCTCCCACCTTGAGCGGCTTGTACGACTCCGCCGGTCCGAAAATGCCTTGATCGGCCCCACACCGGCCCCGATGCACGTGCCAGGGGTGCTCACCACCGGGTACGGCATTGGAAAGGTTTACCTGTGCCTGAGTGCGATCGGCATTCTTTTCATCGGGCCCCATCCAGGCAGAGCCCTGAATCGCCGAGACACCCGCCAGCTCGGGAGGGCTCCCCAGCGTTCCGTTCCAGCGGTTCGCTACCGGTTGGGTGTTCGGGTCGATCTCGACCGCCTGACGGCCACCACAGGAACTCGCGGCAAGAGCTACGAGAATCAGACTGGCGGCAGTGTGGGCCTTCATGGGTCCTCCAGGGCACGGGTGATTTGTCGGGCTGCGCGAGGTGCGGAGCCGACCTCCGCGCGTGGCGGGTATATGCCTGCTTCACCGCCCGCGTGCAGTGATCAGCGACACAAGCTCAGTCCGCGGGACGGAAAAGGCGATCGTAGCGCAGTCGCTGTTTCGTCTCCCAGGGGCGGTAGCGATTGGCGAAATCGACCCGGTCGCCCAGCCCGGGATGGCTCCCGCGCCAAAGGGTGTAGAAACGCCCAGGACGGGGAACCGACAGATTCTCCTCCTGGAGCCGGACAAACGTGGTGGCGGCCGTGCGGTTGTCGCGGGTGATCTCGAGGGCAAACCGGTCCGCCTCGTGCTCCTGATAGCGGCTCAGCGCCAGCAGCAGGGGGGTCAGCGCCAGCGACACGATGCCGCCCAGCAGCAGGAGCAGGGGGAAGGAGGCGACGTCCGAGAGCCGGTCGAACCCGAAACGTCTGGAGTAACGGGCGATCAGCCCGCCGGCGCTCCGATGAACTACGTAAAGCGAGATCGTGACCAGCGACGCCGCGCCGAGTATGAAAATCAGGGTGTGGCCGAGCACGAAATGCCCCATCTCATGGGCAGTAACGAAGAGGACCTGGTCCGGCTCCAGCCGGGCGAGGATCGTGTCCCACAGCACGATTCGCTTGGTGCTGCCGAGTCCGGTGACGTAGGCATTCACCGTCTTGGTATCCACGCTCTTGTCCACCTCATAGACCCGGCTACCCTCGATCCCCGCCCGCTGGGCCAACGAGAGGAGCCGAGCCTCGAGTGCCTTGTCCTTCATGGGGCCAAAGTGATTGAAGAGCGGGTCCACCCAGATCGGGGTGACCACCAGCACCAGGGTGGCAATGGGAATGGATGCGAGGCCGGCGTACAGCCACCACCGTTTCGGGCTTCGGCGCAAGAGGAGGTAGGGAATCCAGAGCACCAGGGACAGCCCGGCCCCGCCGACAGCGGCACCCTTCAGCCACTCGCCCAGCCACCGGCCAAAGGTCTGATTGGAGAGGCCATACGCGTGCTGCCGCAGGTAGCCTTCGTAGTAGGCCAGCGGAAGGCCGAGGAGGGCTGTCGTCAGGGCGAACAGCAACGCATAGATCGCTACCGTCAGGAACCAGCGGCGCCCGATGCGGTGCGCCAGGTTCCGGAGCCGGGCGGACACCCCGGTGAACAGGAGTAGCGCCGGAATGAGCAGACTGAGTCCGGTTGACACCGTCCAGAGCACGTTACCGCTTCGATAGTAGCGGACAGCGAGCTCACTTGGCTCGGGTACGGCGACGGTCTCCGTCGTGTCCGCCTGGACCATCGGGTTGGCCTCAACGATTCTCAGCTGCATCGACGATCTCGATTCATGACCGGCTTGCATTCCGTGGGCCGACCCGCAGCATTACCCAGTCCCTCGCGGGGTGATTTCCATGTACGGCCATACCGTCGGCTCGCAGCGGTACCACTTCCGTGATCTCCGGACCTTGCTGGCGAAAGCCACGCCGGTGCGGTCGGGTGACGTGCTGGCCGGCCTGGCGGCTGACAGTGCCGAGGAGCGGGTCGCGGCGCAGATGGCCCTCTCCGACCTGCCGCTGCGGACCTTCCTCAGCGAGGCCGTCATTCCCTATGAGACCGATGAGGTCACCCGCCTGATCCTGGACACCCACGACGCGGCGGCTTTCCAGCCGGTCTCGCATTTCACGGTCGGGTCGTTCCGCGAGTGGCTTCTCTCGCACGAGGTCACCTCCGAGGTGCTTACCCGCGTGGCTCCCGGGATCACCCCGGAGATGGCGGCGGCCGTCTCCAAGCTGATGCGACTCCAGGATCTCGCCTTGGTATCCCGGAAATGTCGGGTGGTTACCCGGTTTCGCAATACGTTGGGGCTTCCCGGCAGACTATCCACCCGGCTTCAGCCCAACCACCCAACTGACGACCCCCGAGGTATCGGGGTGAGTATCATCGATGGTCTGCTCTACGGGTGCGGAGACGCGGTCATCGGCATCAACCCCGCCACCGACAGCCCACGCACGGTAACGACTCTGCTGGAGATGGTAGATGCCCTGCGGCAACGTTATGCCATCCCGACCCAATCCTGCGTCCTGGCCCACCTGACCACCACGATCCAGGCGATGAATCGTGGCGCTCCGGTGGATCTGGTGTTCCAGTCGATCGCTGGCACCGAGGCAGCCAATACCAGCTTCGGAGTGACACTCTCTCTCCTGGCCGAAGCGCGGGACGCGGCGCTGGCCCTGAAACGGGGCACCCTGGGTGATCATGTCATGTACTTCGAGACCGGCCAGGGGAGCGCGCTCTCAGCCGGTGCGCACCACGGGGCCGATCAACAGACCTGCGAGGCCCGGGCTTATGCGGTCGCCCGCCGCTTTCACCCTCTCCTGGTGAACACGGTCGTCGGCTTCATCGGGCCGGAGTACCTTTATGACGGCAAACAGATCCTCCGGGCGGGGCTGGAGGACCACTTCTGCGGCAAGTTGCTGGGTCTCCCGATGGGATGTGATGTTTGCTACACTAACCACGCCGAGGCCGATCAGGATGACATGGATGCGCTGCTCACGGTTCTCGGCGTGGCCGGCTGCACCTATATCATGGGCGTCCCCGGCGCCGATGACGTGATGCTCGGCTACCAAAGTACCTCGTTTCACGATGCGCTCTACCTGCGCGAAACGCTCGGTCTCCGTCCGGCTCCCGAGTTCGAGGCCTGGCTGCAAGCCATGGGGGTGATGGACCAGCACAGCCGGTTGCTGCCACCCAAGGAGCGGGCGCTTCAGCTGGCGGCGGCGATTGCTGACCGGTAGAAACCGTCAAGGTTGGGTTAACTCACTCTGAGGTGATCATGCGTGCGCTTTTCGGTCTTCTGGCCCTGTTCGGTCTCGTCGGTATCGGCTTCGGCATTCTGACCATCATCCGCGGTACGGGCGAGGGCGTGGCGTTCGGGTACGAAAACTACGGCGGGCCGGGAGCCATCATCGGCGGCCTGGCGCTGGCGGCGGTGAGCCTCTACCTGCTGTTCAACTGGGGGAGAATCGAGTCGTCCTCCAGGGGAGTGCACCACGATTGAGCCCGGTATCCTCACCCTTCAAGGATTGGAGCCGATCATGCGGCCGCAAGCCCTCATTGGAGTCATTCTCCTGGTCCTCGGTGCGTTCGTGCTATTCCGAGGCGTCAGTTATCCGTCCCGGGAAGAGGTTATCAAGGTGGGTGACGTGAAGGCGTCGGTGGAATCGAAGAAGGCCGTTCCGACCTGGGCGGGAGGCGTCGCGATCGTGGCCGGATTGGTGCTCCTTGCCTCGGGCATGAAGCGGCGCGCCTGATCCTTTCAAGCCGTTGAGCTACCAGCGGATTTATCGCGTGGTCCGGCGGATTCCCAAGGGCCGGGTAGCGACGTACGGGCAGGTCGCGTCGCTCGCCGGCCTTGCCGGACACGCCCGCCAGGTGGGTTATGCCCTCCACGCTCTGCCCTCCGGTAGCATCGTGCCCTGGCACCGGGTCGTGAACGCAGCCGGAGGCATCAGTACCCGCGCGGTACCGGGCGCAGAGCTGACCCAGCGACTCTTGCTCGAACGAGAAGGAGTTCGACTGGATGCGAGGGGCAGGGTACCGCTCGACCAGCTGCGCTGGAAACCTCGGCAGCGCGTCGGGTCTGGATGACGTCTGCCGATGAGCCCGAAGCGAGGCTCGCCGCTCCCGATCCCTGGTACCGGCTCCGGGCCCTCACTCCGGCCCGCATCGCCCTGGGCCGGGCCGGCGGAAGTCTTCCCACCCGGGCGTATCTGAGTTTTCAGCTCGACCATGCCCGCGCGCGCGATGCCGTGCACGAGGCGCTCGACCTCGCCGCCGTGGCGCAGGCACTCCGCCAGACCGGGCGGGAGTGCCTTGCCGTCAGAAGCGCGGCAGCGGACCGCCTGCAATTTCTCCAGCGCCCCGATCTGGGTCGCCGCCTCGACTCCGATTCGCAACAGCTCATCGGCCAAACGTTCGCTCCGGGGAGCTCCGTGGACGCCGTGTTCGTCGTGGCAGATGGACTTTCCGCACGTGCGGTCCACCGCCATGCCGTTCCGTTGCTCGCCGGGGTGTGCCCCCAGCTGCTCGCCGAGGGTTGGAAGCTCGCTCCCGTGGTGCTCGCGGTGCAGGGGCGTGTCGCGCTGGGGGATGAGATTGGAGCTCTCCTGGGGGCGCGCATGGTCGTGGTCTTGATCGGCGAGCGGCCCGGGCTCAGCTCTCCCGATAGCCTGGGAGCCTACCTGACCTGGCAGCCGCGGGTCGGAAGGACCGATGCCGACCGAAACTGCATCTCGAACATCCGGCCGGAGGGGCTGTCGTACGAGAATGCCGCCACCCGGCTCTACTACCTCATGAACGAAGCCCGCCGGCGCCGGTTGTCCGGCGTGGCCCTCAAGGACGACACGGGAGCACTGGACGGATGATCATCCATGTCCTTGGTGTTCCCATGGACCTTGGCTCGGGCCGTCGGGGAGTGGACATGGGCCCCTCCGCCATCCGGATCGCCGGGGTGGCGGATCGGCTGAGAGAGCTCGGTCACAAGGTGGTGGATGAGGGCGACATGGTCATCAAGAACATGGAGGAGCTCAAGGTCGGGAGCGAGCGAGCCCGGTATCTGGGCGAGATCGCACGGGCCTCCGCCCTGCTCGGCCGCAAGGTCGAGCGCATCATGGAGCGCGGCCACTTTCCCCTGGTACTGGGCGGGGATCACTCCATCGCGGTGGGAACCGTCTCCGGTATCGCGGCGTTCTGCCGACGGCAGGGCAAGAAGCTGGGTCTCCTGTGGATCGACGCCCACGGCGACATCAACACTCCCGAGACCTCTCCTTCCGGAAACATTCACGGCATGCCATTGGCCGCTCTCCTCGGCTTCGGCCTCAAGGAGTTGACCGAGATCGGTGGGGTTGCGCCCAAGCTCGAGGCAAAGAACATAGCTCTGGTCGGAATCCGTAGCCTCGACAGCGGGGAGAAGAGCCGGTTGAAGGAGACCGGGGTTCAGGTCCACACCATGGCGGACATCGACCGGCACGGTGCGGATCGGGTCATGAAGAAGGCGCTGGCCCGGGTCACCGACGGAACCGACTACGTCCACGTGAGCTTTGACCTGGATGCGGTCGATCCGACCGTCGCCCCCGGCGTGGGCACACCGGTCAAGGGTGGCCTGGACTATCGTGAGGCCCATCTGATCATGGAGGTCATCGCCGACGCCGGGGTGATGACCTCGCTGGAGATGGTCGAGGTCAATCCCATTCTGGACCAGGGAAACGCCTCGGCAGCCTTTGCCGTCGAGCTGGTTCAGTCGGCCTTTGGCAAGAAGATCCTGTAGCCCGAGTGATTTGCCAATTGCTCGGGGAGGTGGGTAGAATAGGGTTCGTCGGAACCCTGCACCAAGTCCGGCGCGGTACTGGGCCCCGCTCAGCTCAACAGGGGATGAAGATGCTCGAGTTCAATTACTATCCCCGGCATATTCTCTCCGAGCACCAGCGGGCGCGGCGCTCAGTGAGCACTGGGCCCACCGGCAGCCGCCCGCTGGAAGCCAGGGTAAAGCCGGAATGGGTTTCCTTGTATCCGGGGGTCGATCCGGAGCGCTGGTATCCCGTGGTGCAGGAGGGAGAGTACAAAGACGACATGGAAGGGCTTTGGATCCAGGTGATCGAGCGAGTCACCTACGTACTGGCCAAGCATTTCGATCTCCAGGCCCGCCCCGAGGTCCACTGAGCGGCGCTACTGCTGGGTCGGCCGCTCCAGCGCGTCCCTGACCTTTCTGCCCAGCTCCTCAGCCGTGAACGGCTTCTGAACGAAGGGGTCGATGGGGTCGAGCTGGCCTTCGTTCATCATGCGCTTCGCCGGAAATCCCGACATATAGACCACTCGGAGTCGTGGCCAGCAGCGGGAGATCGTTTCTCCCAGGCGGCGGCCTCCCAGTCCGGGCATTGCCAGATCGGTGAGCACGGCGTCGATCCGATGCGCGGCGCGCTGGAGCATGAGCACCGCCGCATCTCCCCCGTTGGCCTCCAGGACCTTATAACCCTGCCCCGCGAGCATTCGCGCGGCAAGCCTCCTGACCATTTCCTCGTCGTCGACGACAAGCACAGTCTCGCGGGCGGGTTGCGTCACTTCGCGCTTCTCCGTCGTCGCGAGGAGCAGGTCGAAGTCGCAGACTTCCGGCCTGTAAGGCGCGCCGGAAGAACGGGGCTTCGTGGCTGCGTACGGGAGTGATTGAGCAAAGGCCGAATGTCTCGCTACCGTGCAACAAGGTAGCGAACAGGCTGTCACCGAGCGAGCGATCTCTCGACGACCCGGCCATGAGACACTCTCCGCAGCAGGCTACCCCCGAGTGGGGCAACAGGCCCAATGGCGATAACACCGGGCCCCCAGACGAGGACCATTATGACTTGATGTTGCCTAGGGGTCCGTGCCGAGTGTCACAGGCAAGAGTGCCATGCGGCTCACGTTCGGTGAGAGCCGTGCGGCGCCGCCTGCTGCGGCAGAGCCTTCAGAAAGCGCAGCATATCGGATGTTCGCTCGAAGACGCGGACGTCGGGAGAGGCCAGAGCCAGCGTTCGGGGAAGCAATTTCAGATCGAGGTGCGGCCAGCGGCTGCCAAGATGCAACGCCGACCGCGGTGCGCCGACCCGCTCGCAGAAGGTCCTGAGCTCGGCCACATCGTTGGTGGTCGAAAGCACGTGAGACCAGCCCCGGGCCCAGATGTTCTCCCGGTCCATCACGATCATGGGATCAGGCCGTCGCTGAGGAACCTGACCGTTCTCTGGATCACATCGGGATCCCGCAGCACCGCCCGGTGGCCCAGACCACTGGTCGTCACCAGCTCGGCTTCCGGCCAGGCGGCCGCGATCTCCTCGCCGTGGGAATAGGGCACGTCCGGATCGTCGCGGTCGTGGATGATGAGCGCGGAGGCCGTCATGGCGCGGGCGAGGGTCGGGATGTGGAGCTCCTCCCACCGGATCTGAAGGCGGGACTCCAGACTCCGCCGCATAGCGGCGTGGGCGCGAAGAGGCAGGTGCAGGTGCTTCGCGAAGGCATTGGAGAACAGCACAACATCGGCCGGAGGGGCCAGGAGGACGGCACGCCGGGCATGAAGTCCATTCCGCATGGCCAGCAACACGGCCGCTCCGCCGAGCGAGTGGCCGATCAGTCCGTGCACCGGACCCATCGTATCGCCCACCACCCGCAGTGCCCGAGAAAACTGCGGCAGCGATGCCTGGCTACCCATCGAAGCACCGTGCGCGGGCGCATCGAACAGCACCACCCGGAGCCCGGAATCCACCAACGCCTGGGCCAGCGTACTGAACCGTCCTGCGCGGCTGCCCCAGCCATGGGTCAGCACGACGACGGGTCCGTCACCCCACACCCACACCGCAATGTCCTGCTCCTCGCTCTGCACCGTGTGCCGTGTACCGGTGGCCAGAAACGCCTCCTCCAGCGGCCGCGGCTCGTTGCGCGGCGGGCGACAGAAAATCGTCTCGGCCCAGCGTCCGGCGACGCGGGGAGCAACGGTGCCGACGGTGCGGAACGCGGTGCGGAGCATCCAGAGGGGTGGTGCGGTCTTCAAGCTCATGACTCCTTGGGGGAACGCTGGCCGGGCCGCCCGAGACCCGTGCCCGGATTATGGCCGTAGCGTCGAATGGGCGCAAAGTGCGGCTGGTGATGACCGTCACCCGGCTCCGGGGTCCGGGGAAGCTACTATAAGTTCAGCTCCAGCTCGAAACTTATGTACCTCGAGGAGGCCACGATGCCCAAGAAGAAAAGCGCCCGACACGCCGAGCCTGTTTCACCTCAGGATTCGGACTGGAAGGCTGCCTGGGAGACCGAGGACAACTACTGGTTCGAGAACTTCAGCAGCCGCCCCTACGCGCTGGGCCCGGACTGGTACGACCACTTCAGGCCTGCCTTCCGGTATGGCTTCGAGTCGGCGCAGCATCATATGGGCCGGGCGTGGGACGAGGCCGAGCCCGATCTGCGCAAGGGCTGGGAAACCTATGAGCACCGCGGCACCAATTCCCCGCTCTGGGAAGAGATCAAGGACGCGGTACGCGATGCGTGGGACCGGGGTGCCGCGAGGGGGCGCTAGCCTCCTCCCGCATGCCTCGGCTGGCTCAGGATGACATATTACGCCTATGGCTGATTCCATACGCGATCTGCTTTTCGGCCCGGCCTCGGGCGGGCGCGAGCTGGTGGAGGCGGTCGAGCCACGACGCTCCTTTGACGATGTCGTCCTCCCGGCGACAACCCTCCGGGCCCTCAATCACGCCCTGGCCCTGGTCCGCAAGCACGACCTCATCTTTCAGCAGTGGGGGCTGGCCGAAAGACACTCGAGCGGTCTGGGGCTCGCGTTTCACTTTGCTGGACCTCCCGGCACCGGAAAGACAATCTGCGCCGAGGCGCTCGCCTTTGCCCTGGACAAGAAGCTCCTGGTGGTCCGCTACGCCGAGCTGGAGTCTCGCTGGGTAGGACAGACCTCCAAGCACGTGGCCGCTGTGTTCCGCTCTGCCGCGCGGCAGGACGCGGTGCTCTTCTTCGATGAAGCCGATGCCATCGCCAGCCGGCGCTTCAGCTCGATCGGTGCGGCGTACGAGCGGGAGGCCAACGCCGTGGTCAACGTGTTGCTCCACGAGTTGGAGAGCTTCCCCGGGGTGGTCATCTTCGCCACCAATCTGGCCGCCAACATCGATCCCGCATTCGAGCGCCGGATTCGCACCCACATTCTCTTCGAGATGCCCGATGTGGAAGAGCGAGAGCGGATCTGGGCCGTGCAGCTCCATTCCCGAAAGACACCGCTCGCCCAGGATGTCGACTTTCGCGCCCTGGCGGAGGCCTACCCGCGAAGCGGCGGCGACATCAAGAACGCCGTACTGAAAGCGGCCCAGATCGCCACGACGGAACCGGGCCCCGACTCGGAGAAGCGGATCCACCAGCGCCACTTCATTCAGGGCATGGCCGAGGTGATGGCCGCGGAGAACGTGATGGCCCAATCGCTCTTCGATGACGCGGCCGGGCCACTCGGGGGCGTGATGGACCGGCTGGCTGAAGGCCAGGAGGAGCTGCGGGGAGAGCTGGGCATTCTGACGGAACGGTTCGAGGCCCTGGAGCACCAGCTGCACGCGCTGAGCCACAATCACTCGGCGGGGCAAGCCGAGCTGGCGCGGAGCCAGGGGATGGTTCTGGAGTCCTTCAGCTCGGGCCGAGAGCGGAGAGATCGAATCGTCACCTACCTGGCCATCGGCGCTGCGATCCTTGCAGCCTTGGCCCTGATCGTTGCGCTCACCTCCGTCGCCCATGCGGCGCAGGCACCGGCCGGAGATCTCCAACCGGCGATGGTGGCCGAAGGCATTCTGTCCACCCCTGACGACGAGCTCAACAGCGCGTTCACTCCGGACGGGCAGACGGTCTACTTCTCCAAGAACGTGGGCGACCGCGTCGGAGTGATCGTGGTGTCTCGGCTGACCGGGGATAAATGGGGGCCTCCCGTGGTGGCGCCCTTCTCCGGGCGATACAGCGACTACGACCCGTTCGTTTCACCTGACGGCTCACGCCTACTCTGGATCTCCAACCGGCCGGTGGACGGCAAGGAGAAGACCGACTACGACATCTGGATGGTGGAGAAGCGGGCGGAAGGCTGGGGCGCGCCGATTCATCTGCCGGCTCCGATCAACACCGATGCGGAGGAGTTCTATCCTTCCATGGCGGCCAACGGGACCCTGTACTTCAGCTCGACGCGTCCGGGTGGAATGGGACGCGGCGGGGACATCTACCGCGCCAGGCTCGAGGGCGGGAACTACGGTGCCCCGCAGACTCTGGGCGACTCGGTGAACGCCGCCACCCACGACGCCGACCCGTATATCGCTCCTGACGAAAGTTTTCTGGTGTTCGCCAGCTACGGACGGCCGAGCTCGGCCGGCGATGGCGATCTCTACGTGAGCTATCACCGGGGAGGGGTCTGGACCACGGCGCGCCGCCTGGAGCATGGGATCAATACTCCGGCCCGGGAGTACTGCCCCATCGTATCGCCCGATGGCAAATGGCTCTACTTCACCAGCTTCCGGGGGGCGCTCGATTCTCCGCGGAGCAGGCCCATCACCTTTCGCGAGCTGAGCGCGCAACTTCGGACCCCGCTCAACGGCTACGGGAACGTGTATCGCATCTCCAGCAGTGTACTGGCGCCCTCAGCGTCTCCGTAAGCGCACGTCCTCGCTCCGGTTGGGCCCTACCACCAGCACCAGGAGCCGCGACTCGTAGCCCGCGGCCGAGACCCTGACGTACTGGGTTCGGCAGTTGTCCATCAGCGCCAGATCAAAGCGGAAGCGATACTCGCCGGTCTCGTCGGTAAACGTGACATATGGAGTTCCGATCATCTGGAGGTGCGCTCCGGCCAACGGGCGACCATTATCCTGCCGGAAGATCCGTCCCACAACCGTGCCCAATTCGGTCGGGCCGGCGGAATCTCTCGGCGCCGCGGGGGCCGCGGGGCTGGGTATGCAGCGCTCCGGATTTTCCGGCAGCCAGGCTTCCATCGGCCGGGTGGCCTGCGGCCCGGCTCCGGCGCGGGTCATCAGCCTGGGGCGGCCGAAAATTCGTCGGGCCTCGGACTCGAGCGTGGCCACGGTCTGCTCTCTGGCAGGAGCAGCGGGAGTGGCCGCCGGTTCGGTCCGCTGCTCTCCCGCGCCCAGCTTGGGCTCCTCCACGCTCTCTGCCCCACTCGACCGGACCGCTTCGGGAGGCGCATTGGGCTCGGGCTCGGGCGCAGTCTGGCGCACCGCGGGTGGCCGGGGTGGTGGCGCCGGCCGAGCCGGTGGGGCAGGGGGAGTTGGCTTCGGGGGTGGGATGTAGACCATGTCCACCCGGCGTGCCTCCTCCGCCGGCCGATCGGCCCGGTCGGTGGACTCCGGCGCCGGACTGGGCCGGGAGATCGCCGCCGCCAGCGCGAGCAACACCAGGTGTATCCCCGCGCTGACGACGAGGGGACTCCAGGCCCGCTGGCGAACGGGGGAGACGGGCGGCTTCAACAAGGAAGGCATTCCTCTGAAGATAAGGCCATGGATCTAGACCCCTGGAAGCCCCACGCCGCCGCGATGCAGGCCTATCACGAGGGGAAGCATGACGCCGTACTCGTGGTCTACGACGACTTCGAGCGGGACGAAGTGCCGGTCTCCTACTTCTTCCGCGGCCCCGACCAGTTCCCGCCGGTGGAGCGCCTGGCTCTGGAGCTCTGCCGGGGCCGAGTCCTGGACGTGGGAGCGGGATCCGGCTGCCACTCGCTGGCGCTTCAGGAGCGGGGATTCGAGGTCACGGCCATCGAGATCCTCCCTCCCCTGGTCCGCATACTGCGGGAACGCGGTGTCCGGGACGTGCGCAGTGCCACCTGGATGGACGTCGAGGCTCCGCCGTTCGACACGGTCCTCATGATGATGAACGGGATTGGGCTCACCGAGACGCTGCCCGGCCTGCGTCGGTTCTTCTCGGAGGCTCGAAGGCTGGTTCGCCCCGGAGGCCAGGTGCTGGCAGACTCGACCGATGTTCGCATGCGGCTGGATGTCGAAGCGGGCCGCACCGGGGCGCTCGAACGGCCCGATGGGCGCTATGTGGGCGAGCTGCACTTTCAGGTCGAGTACGAGGGGCGGAAGGGAGAGCCGTTTCCCCAGCTTTACGTCGATGCCGCCACGTTGGGTCGCTACGCGCGGGAGGAAGGCTGGAGCTGTGAGATCGTACTCGACCCGGACCAATACGGGAACTACCTGGCGCGGCTCATACCTTAGGCGGGTAGGCGGGTAGGCGGGTAGGCGGGTAGGCGGGTAGGCGGGTAGGCGGGTAGGCGGGTAGGCGGGTAAGCGGGTAAGCGGGTAAGCGGGTAAGCGGGTAAGCGGGTAAGCGAGTCTAGCACAGCGAGTCATTCCGAGCCCTTCGACTGCGCTCAGGGTAAACTCTGCGAGGAATCGCCCAAGGTGACGCCTGCCCGCTTACCCGCTTACCCGCTTACCCGCCGGGTCGGCGGATCCCGCCGTGGTGCTGTGGCCCGGGCTCGCATGGGACAGCGCGCGCTCGATGCGACGATCCGGAACCAGCCACATAAGAGCGACGAGCAGGTAGAGGGCAATAGCAATTCCCGGGTGTATGAATGCGGCGCCGATCGCCAGCGCGCAAAGCACGGGCGACAGCTTGCCCTTGAGGTCGCGGCCCAGTGCCGTGGCCAGGACGGATTGTGGGCCCTCCGTGCGGAGGATCTGTTGCTGCAAGATCCAGTAGGCTATGCCAGCCATGAGGAGCACACCGCCGTAGAGGGCGGTGGGCGTCGACGCGAGGGGATGCTCGCCCATCCACGCGGTCGCAAACGGCACCAGCGACAGCCAGAACAGCAGGTGCAGATTGGCCCAGAGAATTGCTCCCGTCACCCGGTGGGTGCAGTACAGCATGTGGTGATGATTGTTCCAGTAGATCCCAAGAAAGACGAAGCTGAGTACATAGCTGAGGAGGACCGGCAGAACTGGATGTAGGGCGGCGAGGTCGGTCTCGTGAGGCGGGCGCAACTCGAGTACCATGATGGTAATGATGATCGCCAGCACCCCATCGCTGAACGCCTCCAGCCGACCCTTGCCCATCGGTGCCCTCGTCCGGTTTCAGAGTCCGCCTGACGGACCGCCGCTCAGCTGCGGCGACTTGGCCGCTCCCGCATAATCCTACGTCATCTTAGAGCTGACGCGCCGTCGGCTGCAGGCGCTTGTTAGGCGGCGGCGAGACGCCGCCCGCGGATAGTGCGCGGGAGCTTGACCACTCAGCTTGTTTCGTCTTTGGGTCCGAACATGAAGATGCCGAGCAGAAACACGACCACGGTGACGAAGAAGCCGCCGATGATCATCAGGAGCCAATTTAGTACGGGCACGTCGATCCGCCAGCCCAGCCAGAACACGCCAGCGGCAGCCAATCCCATCAGCAAGACCATGAAATAGTCGACCAGTCTCGGACGCGGGATCGGCCCGGATTCAACCGGATCACTAGGAAGGCGAACGTCAGGTCCCTGCGGATCGTACAGGACCAACTCATGCTCGCGCGCAAGCTCGACGATCGCATCGAGGACGGCATTGTCCGCTCCCCAGCGAATGCCGAGCAGCAAGAGGCGGTCGGTTTGCTCTGGGGGAAAATCCGCCCAAGGTCCATCGTCGGTACCGGGAAATCGCCGGATTAATTCGCTCGACACCTTGGCGATGTCGGGGCTTGATTGGAACGCGCTGTCGTTGCCATGGTCGTAGTATGGATGCAGGAGGGCCTTTGCCTCGTCGGGATCATCAACGACGGGGGCCTTCCACAGAATCAGCGTCATGCTCATGGCACGGACGTTAACGCGATGACGTTCGCATTACCCTAACCGCTTTCTTCACCAGCGCGCCAATCTTCGCCTCTTCGGCGGCGGTCAGCTGCTTCAGGGCGAAGGAGGTCGGCCACATGACGCCTTCGTCCAGGTTCGCCTCGTCGCTGAAGCCAAATGTCGCGTACCGCGCTTTGAATTTCTGTGCGCTTTGGAAGAAGCAGACGACCTTGCCGTCGCTGGCATAGGCGGGCATCCCGTACCAGGTCTTCGGCGAGAGGGTTGGCGCGCTGGTTTTGATGATCGTATGGAGCCGCTCGGCCATGGCGCGATCCGGTGCCGACATCTCGGCGATCTTTGCGAGCACGTCGCTTTCCCCGTTCGCTCGGTCCGAGCGCCGGCCGCGGCGCGCTTCCGCGTTCATCTCCTGGGCGCGCTCCTTCATCGCAGCTCGTTCCTCCTCCGTGAATCCTTTGGGCTTCTTGGTGGTCGTGGTGGTGCTCCTGGCCGACTTTTGCGTCTGCGTCTTTGGGCTCATTAGAACCTGGTCATCTCGAGTTGTTGGAAACCGCAGAGTTCGAATAGGGGTCCACGCTCTGATAATATGCCTGCATGCGCTGGTTAGGCGGTGCCGGCCGGAGAGTATAGTTCAATCGCGTGAATAGACCTGCCGGCCGTGTCGCAATACGTAGCGCACTCGTGCCAAGGCGCGGATATCCTGCGCAGGATCGCCCTCGAGGACGACGATGTCCGCCTCCAGCCCGCGCTCCAGGCGACCGGTCGTGCGCCCCGACACCCCGAACCGCTTGGCCGGGGCGGTGGTCAGGGCGGCGAGGATCTGATGAAACGACATACCCGCGCGCTGCATGTAGACATACTCGTCAGTGGGGTCGTACTCGGTCATGTAGCCAACATCGGTCCCGAACAGAATCTCGCCGCCCGACTCGGCATACGCGCGCAGCTGCCCGATCGCCACGCTCATGAATCGCTGGATAGTGGCCGAATCTGCCTCTCGGCGCCTAAGCTCGAACGTCCACAGCTTGAGGGTCGGGATCAGCGCGAGGCGCGCTCGCTTCATCCGCTCTGGCAGGCGCGGCTCCCAGAGTCCGCCATCCGGCGTTGTGTGGGCCAGGATGTCCACCCCGCCCTCCAGTGCGGCCTTGAGCCCATCGTTGTTCGTGGGATGGGCGAGTACCAGTCTGCCGTGGCGGTGGGCCTCCATGGTTGCGGCGCGCACGATGGCCAGAGGCATGGGCACGACGAGAGTGGGAGAGGCAACTGCCCCGCTGAACAACTTGATCGCGTCGGCGCCCTCCCGCAGTCGGGAGGCCACCTGCGCCTTGGCGTCGGCCGGCGATTGGAGCTCGGGAAGCCGAGCGGGCAGAATGTAATAGGGACTCCCATGTTGGGGGGCGAAGCCTGGCCCAGTTGTGAGAATGGCGGGCCCGGGTACCTCCCCGCTGTCGATCCGCCGACGCAGCGCGAGGGTATTCGCGAGCCAGGATCCGGTGTCCAGCACCCACACGAACCCGTACCGGGTCAGCATCTCACGAAGCTGCCCTGCCAGAATGGGCGCCGGCAGCGTGTCGGCACCGCTCCAGTGGGGTTCGGTGAAATGGACATGACTGTTCCAGAAACCAGCGACAACGATCCCCCCTGCGCAGTCGAGCACATCGGCGCCGGCAGGAATGGGGACCGCGCCGCGCCGGCCGATGGCAGCGATCAGCCCGTCTCGGACTAGTACGACTCCATCATCGAGCGGGGCGGCGTCCGGGGAGGCGGTAGATCCTGCCACCCACGAGAGCCAGGTTGTGGGTGGAGTCGGACCCTCTTTGCGCGCTGGCAGAGTGCCCGGCGCAGGCCGAAACGAGGCCAAACAAAGCAGCCAGCTTGACGGCGTGCCAGGCAATACAAGAGAGCATTGGGAGTCCGATTTCAGCGCCGCGCAGCGGAATAGGTGAGCCGCCCGCCCACCATCCGTGCTGCTGCCGTATAGGGGTGGGAGGCCGTCGAGCCTGGACCCAGGATATGGACCACCTCAAACCCTAGCCAACGGAGCACATCAGCTATCAGCCCGCGGTGACATCGCCACCAGAGAGCTTCGGCACACATGACCGCAGTGCGCAGACCGAACGCCAGGTTTACAAGGCGGTTCAACCCTTCAGCAAAGGCCTCAGTCGCCATGTAGTCCGCGTAACCTCGGAAGGACGCGTTGCGCCACGCGGTGTTCGGGGAGTCCGCTCTCGGTGTGCGCCGACCGCCGAGCTCGGGAAACCACAGGTAGACGAGCCCGCGCTTCTCGAGCGCCCTGGCGAGTGGCCCCTGAGTGAAATGGGGCCAGCGTCGAGACCCCGGGTAGCGCCGGACGTCAGCCACCGCCTCGATCCTGTTCTCGGCGAGGAGGTCGAGAAAGCCCTCAAGAGGTCGTATAGAGTGCCCAATAGTCCAGACGGCTTCTGACATCTCCACCGGTCCATACCTGCTAATGGCTGCCGTCTAACGGACCGCGCATCAGCTGCGGCGATAAGAGTGACCTCGTCAGGGGCGGCCAAACTCAACGGTGCGGACCTTAAGCGTGTCGGCCTCCCTCGTCACGACCACAGTCACGGCCTCACTATACACGTCGCCCCCGATGCTGATGTAAACCCATCCGACATCCGACGGTTGCTGCGTCGGCCAGGTCTCCATCACCTGGCCAACTTCGACGGGGCCAACCGTCTGCCAGTCGGGTGGGATGATGGCTTCAAATGCAGCCCGCATCTCATCAAGGCTGGTGCTGCGTTGGTAGTCACTCGATGTCATGGCGTAAGCGGTCGAATAGTCACGACCCGCCAGGGCGGTGGCGAACTTGAGACCCACGCCCGGGTAGTCAGGAACGCGCGCAGAGGGCATCCGAGCTCTCGATCCCTTTCAAGCTTTCAGCCGCTTCTCGACTCTAACGATCATCTCTACATACGCTCCGACATCGGACTCGTGTCCAAGCTCGGAGGCATACCGCTGAAGTCGGTAGAGTGAATCTAGAAGGAGATCTCGTGTTTTGGTCACTAACTCCTCCGGGATCTTTTCGGGAAAGGACTTCTGAGCCTTCTTGGTCTTGTTGTAGTTGGTTCTGCGCTTCGCGACCACAGCCGCCCAGAGCTCTTTGAGCAGCGGCCAGTCTCTTATTCGTTGGAGACCAGAGGTCAACTCCCACAGATAGTCGTCATAATTCCACTCCCAATTCCATGTACGAAATTCCGCGACCAAAGGTGCGAATGCTTCCTCGTCCATATAAGTGCGAAACATCCGGGCTACCGCGGCTGGATAACCTCGATAGACCGTCTGTCCGTGTTCGTTCTTCTCGCACTTCCCCTCACTCTTCAGATAGCGCTCGATATCCTTGTGAAAGTGCTGAAAGGATGGCGTAAAGGATCTGTTCATGAATGGCAACCGGCCGTAATGCGCGCATAGGGAGGAATCTTTGTAACCTCACCGCCCTGAGGTTGGCGGCGTCTTAAACAGATCCGTGTAGATGAATCGCCAGCGCTCCTCAAAGTAGAGCATGCGAAACTCATCCAATCCTGACGACGCGCCGCTACATCGCGGAACGGACACCTCGGCCCAATCCCCGTCGAGCCAAATGGCTGCCTCATCGACCATGGGCGATGGACTCGAAGGGCACGGCATTGGCGCAACAGGCGCGTGCGACGTTCCGCGGCCGCGGACTCGGTCCCGGGAGGCTGTCTGGAGATCCCCTGGAGCACCCCGACGCTCGAGGAGCTTCGGCGATAGGACATACCCGGCCAGTGCCTCCCAGTTCTGATTCTCCAGGTTGAAGTAAAATGCCCGGAGAACAGTGCGAATCTGAGCGCGAGCGGAGTCCGGCTGTATGGCTGCCCGCTGGGCGGCCGCGGGCAGGGCCAAAGCCATCAACAAGACCCCAGCCGCAAGAGTAGGTCGTCGAATGGACAAAGGGTCTCCAGAGTAAAACCTGACGCGACTGCGGTATCGCGGAAGCTCATGCGTCAACTGTGGTGTTGTCCGCCTAACGGACCGCGCATCCGCTGCGGCGCTGCACGCCGGCAGGCCCAGTAGAGCAGCTCCGAAGAGAAGTGCGCGCGCGGTACTGGAATGTGGGCATGAGGTCCTCCCTTCGAGAGTGCGAGTCGCCCCGCGATGGTCGTCATAGGGATGCGGCGGTTGTCGCATGCGACCAGACCACCTGCCACCGCGTCCCGTGTCGCTCATAGAGATCGGTGTGCCAGTACCGTTGGCGGGGGATGTGACGACCCTGTACTACAATCTCCAGCTGGGACTGATATCGGATCACAGCCACATCGCCGTAGAGCCGGACCGCGATCGACTCCGGCTCCCAGTGCAGGTAACGGATCAGCCCAGAGCTGATGCCTCCCAGGTACTGCTCCTTCGAGAGCGCACCGCCGAGAGGGTTGATGAGCTGAAAGTCCTCCGTGTGCAGCTGCCCCGCCCGCTCAACATCGCCGGTGACCAGCGCCTGGAGCCGCTCGCGCTCCGTGGCTCGGAGGAGCTCCGCCTCCTGCTCGGCAACCAGCCTATTTCGCCGCCTCGGACGGGGGACCCTGCGACTCATGGCTCGAAGAATCCCTTCGGCGTTTGACCTTTCAGAAACGGCTCGATGAATCCATGGAGCGGATCAACCTGCGTGATGACGGCCGTGTGTGACGTCGCCGGCAGGATCGCGAGGCGAGATGCCGAGAGCGGTTTCCCCATGTCGCCCATCCCGCCGCCACCGAGCAGCCGAAACAGCGCGACAGAATGCTCGAGCGTGGCCACGTCGGCGTCTCCAGCGATGACGAGCACCGGCGTCTTCAACGCCTTCACGTCTGCTTCCCAGGCCATCGGCTCCTTCTCGAGCGCGATCAGTTTCCTCGCCAACTCCGGAAAGCCATTCGGATTCGCCGCCAGTTTGGGATACTCCTTGGCGAATGGCATCGCGCTGACCATCTCCACCGTCATCTGCGGGATCATCTCCGTGAATGCCGGCTGCCATCCTTTGAGGTCGTAAGCGACGGACGCCGCGACGAGCTTGTTCACCTTTGCCGGATGCCGTATGCCGAGCTGCAGACCGACCTCGGCGCCCATCGAGTAGCCGAACACGTCTGCTTTTCGGAGACCCACTGCATCCATGAAGGCGGCGACGTCGTCCGCCAGGTTCGGATACGTGATCGGCCGGGCGATGTCCGTGGTGCGCCCGTGTCCCTGCAGCTCGACCGCGTAGACCTTGTGAGTCCTGGCGAGCCGGGGGATGATGGCGCCCATCGTCGGAATGTTCATGTAGGCGCCGTGGAGGACGACCAGCGGGTCGCCCTGGCCGGAGACTTCGTAGTACATCTGCATGCCGTTGATGGCGACGCGCTTGCCGGCGACGCCCTGGGCCAGAGCTTGCCCCGAGCAAAGCGAGGGGACGGCGGCGGGGACGGCGATCAGCAGCGGTACGGCAAGCAAAACAGTGCGCAGCATTGGGTTATCCCCACGTTTAGGTGGCAGAGTATCGGTCTCTACCATCACGTCGAACGACGAGGCCGGAAATCGACTAGCCCTCGTGCTTCATCCGCTCCCTGCGGGCGACCTCGCGATCGCTCGGTGAATCGAGGGGGGTGCCGCCAATCTTGATCTCGCCCTCTCGCTCGTAATGGCCGACGATCAGACCATTTGGGGAGACGCGGGACCCAGTCAGCTTGAACGAATGCGGCGCCGAGCCGTCGGCGAACAGCTTTTTGCCGCCGCCAAGCACGATCGGCACCGTGAAGATGCTCATAGCGTCGACCAGGTCATTGGCGAGCAGCGCGTGGACGAGTTCGGTACTGCCCTGGGTGACGAGGTTCGGGCCGTCTTTCTGCTTCAGCCGCTTCACGTCGGCGATGTCGCGCAGCAGCACCGAGCCTTGCCAGCTCGTATCGACCTCGCCCGAGCGCGAAACGACGTACTTCTTGATGCCCTTGAACAGCTTGGCGATGCCGCCATGGGGAGCGGCTTCGTCGTAGTAGGGCCAGTACCCGGCGAAAATCTCGTAGGTCTTGCGGCCGAGCAGGAGATCGAATTTCTCACTGAAGAGGCGGTCAAGTTCCTCGCCGAACTCCTGAGCGAAATAGGGCATCGCCCAGCCGCCGAATTTGAACCCCTTGGTGGGATCCTCGGTCGGTCCGCCGGGCGCCTGCATGACGCCGTCGATGGAAACCTGGGCGCCGACGATGATTTTCGGGATAGGTCACTCTCCTTGATCTGACCCTAGGACGAACGAGCCGTTTTGGGCGGACGGCACGCGCCGAACCTGCATGCGCGTGTTAGGCAACACGATCTTCGGCGTTGCCGTCCGCTTGCTCCACGATGACAGCGGTCCCGTAACACAAGACCTCGGTCACCCCTGACATGATCTCCGTCGCATCGTATCGGACGCCGATCACCGCATTGGCCCCCTGGTGCTGCGCGTGCGCGAGCAGGATATCGAATGCGTCCTCCCGGGCCCGCTCGCAGAGAGTCGTGAGCAGCGCGATCTGACCACCAAATAGGGTCTCGATTTTGGCACCGATGGTTCCGAAGAGCGACCGCGAGCGAACGGTGACGCCCCGCACCACGCCCAATGACTGGACGATCCGGTAACCAGCGAGTGTGAAGGTCGTGGAGGTCATGTCTGGGTCCATGTGTGCCTCCTCGTGTGTCGCCTAACCGACCGCGCATCAGCCGCGGCGACTTCCAATCTTCGGCACAAGCCTACGCGCCTTGGAACTAGCACGCTGCCAGCTGCGTGCGCTTGTTAAATGGACTGGGACCCGCTTTCGGCTTCCCACAGACCTTCATAGTGGAGAACGCGTCCAAACTCGTCCGTGTCCAGCCGCGCCTGAAACTTCTCGCCATCCACTAAAGCATCGTAGCGGAAGACGCGTGCTTCGTCACGCTGATAGGATTGCTCCAGCGCCTCGACTCGAAGCTCGGGAAACCGCACCCATGCGGTCCGGACATCCGCGCGCTCGCCCACCGCGAGGTCCAGGCGGCGGATCGGCAGAAGGTTCGTGGCCGGAGTGAACCCAAGATCGATGTCGAGTGCGCCCTCGACCAGTGGCAGCGGGGCGCCATCAAGCGTCCAATGCCCGGCCCCGTCAGCGCCCAACACGAACCGCATCGGGGCTCCCGAAGCTGACCCTGTGACGACTGCCTGGCGCGTCCGCCAGTCATGTTCGCACTCGATCAGATACCCGAGCTGCGCGCTCACGCTCCCTTCGTCGACTTGGAGCTGGCCTGTGAGACGCCATCCGCCGGCAGTCTGCTCGATGCGTGCCTCCTCGTGGCCAGGCACGTCAATGCGACGCCAGCGCATGTGCGATTTGGTCGGAAAGGGCTTCATAGTCATTCCAGAGCAGGTCTCCGCGTCCTAGTGCATTTCCTCGATGGCAAGCTGGGTATACATGAAGGCAGCCGCCTCGTCCGGCATCGCTCCCTGCCCGAAGGAGTCGAGCCAGGCTGTAATCCGTGCCTGCCGCGGGCCAAAGGCAGCGCGCAGTTCGGATCGTTCGGCGGCCGTTGCCTTCTGAACCCGCTCTGAGCGGGCGACATCATCTCCGATCCCCCAGCGCTGCGCGAACGGCACGAGATCCCGGAGATCTGCCGGCACCTTGGCAGCATCCAGTCGGGGCACCGCCTCGGCAGCGTGGGAGGACCCGGGATCGCGCGTCGCCTCCCGCTCACTGCAAGCAGAGAGGCTGATGAGCACCAGAATCGCGCCTGTAAGCGGTCGTCTCAAGCTGGCCTCCCAGCAGAGGGTGGGTTGCTGCTGCCTAACGGACCGAGCCTCAGCCGCGGCCTGCGCACTATCCGACGTCAACTCGAAAGTGAAACGCCCGCCGGCTGCATGCGCATGTTAGGCCGCTAGCGGTCTAGAGCTACACCGTGGGTTTGAACCGCCTCAAGGATCTTCGGCTCGAGCGCCTCCGAGTCCAGTGGCTCAAGCTCACCCAGCCGATCAACGGCGGCACGCAGGATCCTTCGTAACTCGCCATGCAGATCAGGGTGACTTTGCCAGAACACTGCATTCACGTGGAGCACCGCGGCGAGAAGATCCCCAACGTAGAGGTCGCCCTCAGCAAACGGATTCTGCGAGAGGTGCTCGAAGGCAAGTGGCAGGACGTAACTGAGGCCCTGCTCCTGCAAGATCAGCAGGCGCAGATCCTCTACCGTGAAGAGTTCGAGTGGCACGGCACCCAGTCGGCGGATTTCCTGAACAAGGCGGGAGGGAAAGTCCGGCACCGCCCAACGGTCTCCTTCCAGGTCCTCAAGCGTACGCTGTCGGAAGTTCTTCATTCAGAGATCCTTGCCTAGTGGCATACCGGACCGCGCATCAGCAGCGGCGACTGGTGCGTTTCGACACTATCAAACGCCCCTTAGACCTGAAGCGCCGACAGCTGCATGCGCTTGTTAGGCGAGCGTTCCGGAGACGTCAGCACTCGCGCGTCATCCCGAGCAGCGCGAGGGATCGGGCCGGATTACGTTACCACGCGGATCTCGAACAGACGTCATTTTGGGCGATTCCTCGCTCCGCTCGGAATGACTCGCTGTGCTAAACCCGCTTACCCGCCTCGCCGCTTACCGTCAGTAGAGGCTCGCCCGCCTTCCAGTCGCCTTCGGTCAATCCATTCAGAAGCTCGAGGACCGCACGCCGGTCCTGATGCACCGCCAGGACCAGCAGGTCCCCGGAGCGTGCCCACTCCAGCGACTTCCGCACCCCGGCGAGATCGGGTCCGACCCGGGTGATGGCCTCTTCGGCCAATCCCAGCCGTAAGAACTCGCCGGCCAGCAGGGCAGGGACCTCGCCCACGGCGCGACCCCGCAGGAACTCATCCATGTCCTTGACCACCACGTGGTCCGGCCGGAGCGACCAGACGGCGCGAGCCAGCTGCCGAATGGCCTCGTCACTCCGGTCTCCCGCCTGACCCACCATGGCCAGCCGCCGCTTGGCCGGGAGCTTCTGGGCCAGCCCGACCAGCGCCGCCATGCCATGGGGATTGTGGGCATAATCGAGCAGGATATGAATCCCCCCGATGTCGAGCAGGGTTGCCCGCCCGGGATTGTCGGTTGGGTCGTGACCGAACGTCCGGAGCACCCTGGCCATCGCTTCAGCCTCGAGGCCCAGGGCATCCGCCATTCCCACGGCGGCGAGCGCATTCGCCACGTTATGCTGCGCCGTTCCCCGGAAGGTTATCGGAGCCTCGGCCAAGGGAACGATGATCTCACGCTGATTCCCCCGGATCAGCACGATGTTCCCCTGCTGGACCACCACGGCGCTTCCACCGGATCCGGTATGTGCCGCGATCACCGGAGAAGCGGGGTCGAGTGAGAACCAGGTGATCGGCACTCTGAGTGCCGGACTTCGTTCCACCAGCATGGGATCGTCTGCGTTCAGCACCAGGGTTCCGCGATCTCCCAGCGGTCTGGCCACCAGCAGCTTGGTGTCGGCCAGCGCGGCCAGGCTCTCGATGCCGAACTCCCCCAGGTGATCCTCGGCCACGTTGGTCACCACCGCCGCGTTCGCCCGCTCCACGGGGAGCCCTCGGCGGAGCAGCCCACCCCGGGCCGTCTCCAGAATCGCGGTCTCCACCTCTCGGTGGCGCAACGCCAGGCGGGCGCCGCTCGGCCCGGAGAAATCCCCATCCGCAATCGCGGCCGTACCCACCATCACACCATCGGTCGAGGTGAAGCCGGTAACTCGCCCGGTCGACCGCGTCATCGCCGCTAGCAGCCGGACGACGGTTGTCTTCCCGTTGGATCCGGTGACGAGAGCTATGGGCACATCGCGCACCCGCGACCAGTCCACCGATTCCGGGGCCGGCAACGATGACTCGGGCCAGACCAGCGCACCGCTCCCCGAGCCCACCGATACCTGCTCCTCACCGCTGAGGAAGGTCAGGCCCCGCGACCTGGCCGCGGCCCGGAGGGCCACCAGGGCCGGGTTTTTCTCCGCCGCTATGGCTGCCCGTATGGATTCGACGCCGCCGGCGTGGTCGGGAGGTGGTCCCTCGCCCAGCTCCGCCGCCGCCGCTTCCCAGGCGCGCTCGTTCACCTCGGTGGCCGCATAGAGGCCATCGACCGGTGCCGTGAGCGCCAGACTTACTCCCCCGGGGAATCGGCGGGTGGCCAGCTTTTCATCGGCCCAGCCGACGTCGCGAAGCAGGCGGCGGGCCGCAACTTCCCAGGCGGCAATCGCCTGATCGGCATCCTGGTCGCCGAGTCGAACGTCGAGAACCGCGCCGGGGCGGTCGAGCAGCAGCCCTGAACCGGTCAGGCGGCGGGAGTCGAGGACATCCATGGCGGCGGTGCCGGTCAGTCGGCCATCTCCTCGCGTGCGATCCGGACGCCACGCGAGTCTCTCACGAACTCACGCCGCTGGTCGTCCAGGACCGGCGCCACCGCAGCCAGCGCCGGCTCCGGCCGGGAGGGGCGCCGTTTCTCCGCGGGTGGAGGTGCCGCTTCGGGGTGGAACTGGATGATCTGCTTCCAGCTTCGGGTAATGGCGTCCCCGAAGATGAGCAGGAGGTCACCCGCCTCCGCTTCGCGCAGCGCCGCGTCGACCGCCGCCTCTTCACTGGGAATCACCAGGACTTGCTCGGCCGGCACCCCATTGGCCAGGAGCGCGTCCCGCAGCAGCTGCGGCACCTCATCCGGCCGGCGGCCTCGCAGCTGATCGTCCCGCCGGCAGATGTAGCGGTCGAAGCGTCCGGCCGCGATCCGGCCGATCTCGAAGATGTCCTCGTCCCGCCGGTCGCCGGGCCCGGCCAGTACGCAGAGCCGCTGCCCTGCGATGTCGAGCCGATCCACCAGCTGGCACATCGCCTCGACTGCCGCCGGATTGTGGCCGTAGTCCAGGATCACCTTGAACGGATGCTCGTCGTAGATGTTCATCCGGCCCGGTGCCTGGAAGAACGTGGTGTCGAAGGTCCGGAGCCCGTGACGGATGTCTTCCAGCTTGAGCCCCATGCTGAACGCCATCGCAGCCGCGAACATCGCGTTCTGCACGTTGTGCATGGCCCGCCCCTCGAGCGTCGCGGGTATCAGGTGGGTCCAGAGCAGCGGTATGTGGGCGCCGTGGTCGTAGATCGTGATCATCTGGCCCTTGATCCCGGTCTCCAGCACCACGCCCCGTCCCCCCGCCTTGATGTGCTCGCCCACCAGCTCGTGGGTGGGATCCATGGTGACGTAGCACAGGTGTTCGGCTTCGGCGTAATCGGCCATCTTGAGGCACAGCGGGTCATCGGCGTTCAGGATGGCGGTCTGCCGCGCCACCTCCACCACGATCCGCTTGACCTCGGCGAGCTGTTCCAGCGTGCCGATGCCGCGCAGGCCGAGATGGTCGGCCTTCACGTTGAGCACCGCGCCCACGTCGCAGTTTCTCACGCCCATGCCCGCCCGGAGCAGCCCGCCGCGCGCGATCTCCAGCACCGCCACATCCACCGAGGGGTCGCTCAAGACCATGCGGGTGGCTACGGGGCCGGTCATGTCTCCCGCGACCGTTCGCTGGCCATCGATGTAGACCCCGTCGGTGGACGTGAGGCCAACGTGATGCCCGGCGAGCTTCTGGATGTGGGCCAGCATCCGGGCGGTGGTGGTCTTCCCGTTGGTTCCGGTGATCGCGGCGATCGGAATCCGGGTCGGGGTGCCGGGGGGAAACAGCATGTCCATCACCGGCCCACCCACGTCGCGCGCCTGCCCTTCGCTCGGTGCCATGTGCATCCGGAACCCGGGTGCCGCGTTGATCTCGCAGATGGCGCCGCCGACTTCCTTGTACGACTCGGTGACATCGGTGCTGAGGAAGTCCACCCCGCCCACGTCGAGGCCAATCGCCTTTACCGCCCGCACCGCCATCTCGATGTTGTCCGGATGCACCCGGTCGGTCATATCGGTGGCGGTGCCGCCGGTAGAGAGATTACCGGTGGAGCGGAGGAAGACTCGTTCGCCGTTGGTCGGAATCGTCTCCCGGGTATAGCCCTTGTGGGAGAGCAGGGCCTCTGCCTGGTGGTCGAACACCAGCCGGGTGAGCACCTTCTCGTGCCCGATGCCGCGGCGGGGGTCCTGGTTCACCTCGTCCACCAGCTGCTCGATGGTGTGCACGCCGTCTCCCATCACATGTCCCGGCACCCGCAGCGCCACCGCCACCAGCTCGCCGTTGATCACCAGCATCCGGTGGTCTTCGCCGGAGATGAAGCTCTCGACAATGACGCTCCGGCTGTGCTCCTGGGCGATCTCGAAGGCCTCGGCCACCTGTTCCGAGGTGGTGAGGTGGATCGAGATGCCGCGTCCGTGGTTGGCGTTGTAGGGCTTCACCACCACCGGGTAGCCGATCCGCTCCGCCGCCGCCACCGCGTCGTCCGCGGTCTGAACCAGCCGCTGCTGCGGCACCGGCAGGCCCAGGTTGCCGAGAATGCGGTTGGTTTCTTCTTTATCGGAGGCCAGCTCGACGGCGATGTGCGAGGTGCGGCTGGTGACGGTCGCCTGGATCCGCTGCTGATACCGCCCATGGCCAAACTGGATCAGACTCTGGTCGTTGAGCCGGATCCAGGGAATTTTCCGTTCCTCGGCCGCCCGCACCAGCGCCATGGTGCTGGGCCCCAGGGCGCGCCGCTGGGCAAACCGGATGAACTCGTCACGCTCCGAAGCAAAGTCGAAACCCTCGGGTACCGATTCCTCTGGCCTCAGATCCCGGGGGAGCAGGGAATGCAGGAGAGTGAGGCCGAGCCTGCTGGCCTCGAGTCCCACATCCTCCTGCGCGTACTGGTAGATGACGTAGTAGTGTCCCGGAGGACCGTGGGAGCGGGTCTTTCCGAAGGTGACGCTCTCGCCCGCCACGTTCTGGATCTCGATCGCGACGTGCTCCAGGATGTGACCCATCCAGGTGCCCTCGCCCTCGGTGAGCCGGCGCACGAATCCGCCCGGCTTGCCGTAGGAGCAGGTGTGCTGGTGCAGCCCGGGCAACGCGGCCAGGAGGGCATCGGTGAACGCCGGCCCCAGCTTCCCGGATGGCCACCCCTCCAGCGGACCGAGATCGATATCGAGCCGGATAACCGGGAAATGGGCGTACAGGCTGGGTCCGACGAAGATTGCCTTATCGAGAATCAGCATTGACCTTCCCGCGAATTTTGCGTCGTTCGCTTCCCCGCTTCCCCGCTTCCCCGCTTCCGCCCCGCTTCCCCGCTTACCCGCTTACCCGCTTCCCCGCTTCCCCGCTTCCCCACTTAGTCGCTTCGCTGCCTTGTTCCCCGTTTCCCCGACTTCCACCCGATGGGCGAGCGCAGGGGCGGCCGCGGCGATGCGGGAATGCAGGTTGAAGGTCGAGCCGTGGTCGAGGATATGCAATTTGAGCCCGATGAGACAGACCGCGTCGTTCTTCCGGACCCGCGCCATGGAGGAGAACTCGATCCCGGACGGGTCCACGATCGTCAGCGCGCCACTCCCCACTACCTCGAGCGTCTCGTCCGGCCCAATGAACCCGGCCGTGTTCTCGTCGAGGCCGATGCCGATGGCAAAGGGGTTGTAGGCCAGGGCCGTGAGCAGCCGGCCGAGGCGGTCGCGCTGGCGGAAGTGCTGATCAATGATGATCCGATTGGTCAGGCCGAGGCCCGGGGCCAGGGTGACGATCCTGGCCCGGGGGGACGCGCCCTCCTTGCCGAAGGCGATCATGTGCTCGCAGAGAAACGCTGCCCCCGCCGAGGTGCCGGCGACGTGCATCCCCTCGGCGTTCCGCCGCCGGATCGCCTTGGCGACCTCGGTGCCCCCGATCATCGTGCTGAGCCGCAGCTGATTCCCACCGGTAAGGAAGACGCCGTCCACCGTATCGAGCACATCCAGCCATTCCCGGTGTTCGCAGTCGGCCCGGCTCTGGATCGGAAGCGACTTGGCGTCGCCTACGCCGAGACTGCGGAACAGCTCCTCGTAGCGGCTACCGGTCTCGCTGATCGAGGACGCCGTAGGAATGATCGCGATGCGGCAGCCCCCGCCCCCACAGAGCGCAGCAAAGCGCCGGAGGATGGCGACATCACCAATCTTCTCCTCTGCGCCGCCAACCGGAATGATGTAACCCCGAACCTTCTCCACCAGCTTCCTCCTGGGTACATGGCTGCTAGCCTTCGAGCGTTCCCTGTATCAAGCAGCGGCCGTCTTGAACGTGCCACCGGCCCCGGGCCATCACGTCCTGGACTCCACCATCCGAATCGAGGACCACCAGATCGGCATCGCATCCCGCGGCCAGCCGGCCCTTCCGCGGCAGCATCAGAAGGCGGGCAGGGTTGGAAGTGAAGGCCGGCAGCACCCGCTCCAGCGGCTGACCACAGGCCAGCAGCTCCTTGAGTGCCTCCGCCATGGCGGAAGGGCGGCCCACGTCCAGGGCCACCACCCGTCCTTCCTCATCGAAGGATGGAAGGCATCCGCCGCCATCCGAGCTCACCGTCACCTTATCGCGTGGGAGCCCCGCGGCGAGATATCGGGTCAACGCCACGGGCGCCGGCCAGGCGTCTTCCCCTTCGGCCACAGGAAACGCCGTGATGTCGATGGTGCAGCCTTCCCGGGCCAGTGCCAGGGCTTCATCGAAGAGCGCTTTGCGGCGGTTCACGTGGGTTGGGTTGAAGACGGCGGCGGGTACCTCGCTGCTCTTGATGGCCTGGCGCACCAGGTCGAGGCCACGCGGGCCGTCCCCGACGTGCAGATGGACGATGCCGGCCTTTCCTGACATGAGGCCGCCGACGTGAGCGTCCCCGGCCACCCTGAGCAGCTCGTCCAGGGTCGGCTGGCTCGAGCGATGGTCGCTGACCGCCAGCTCGCCGACTCCCAGAATCAGATCTATGAGGACTATGTCCCCCCGTACGCTGCCGGTCACCGTCACCGGGGGCACGTGGTACCCTCCGGTGTAGCAGTAGGCGCTCAACCCATCGGCGATGAGTCCGCGAGCCGCGGTGACCAGCTCCGCCGGAGTGCGCACGGTATCGTCGGTTCCCAGCAACCCGACCGCCGTGGTCACGCCCCCGGCCGTAAGGCGGCTGAGACTGAGAGGTGGGACCCGCGTGTTCGGCCCAGCCTCACCGCCGCCGCCGGTGAGATGCACGTGGCCGTCAATGAAGCCCGGGATTACCCGCCGGCCCTCGAGGTCGTGCTCGCGCGCGCCGAGGCTGGCCGGCAGGTCAGGTGGGGAGGTTCCCACCCATACGATGCTTTCGCCCGCCACAAGGAGATGGGTTCGGCCCTTGGGCTCGGGGTCGTACAGGTCGGCGTTGAGCAGCAGCTCGATCATGGCTCCCGAATCAGGTGCATGCGAGCTAAGAACTTACCCTGCCTCGACGCAACGGGCCAATCGGTGGTCCAGAGCCGCGTGATCTACGCGTGAAGGCGGTACGGGGTATGGGGAAGGCCGATCACGCTGTCATTTCGAGCGGAGCGAGAAATCGGACGGCCTGCCATTTCCGCTCCGATGCTGAAACGTCACCCGGGACGATCCTTCGCTTCGCTCAGAGCCTGCCCTGAACGCAGTGAAGGGATGACAGGGTGATTCGACTACCTTGCTTCACCGCCGTACCGCCGTACCGCCGTACCGCCCTCACTTCTCCAGGTTGGCAGGCACCCCATTGGGAAAGCGCTCCTGGACGGCAGCCTGGATTCGCTGAATGCGATTCTCCGGATTTGGATGGGTGCTGAAGAACTCCGGCGGCCTGCCCCCTTGCGAGCTCTGGTCCAGGATCTTCATCAGAGCGACCATCGAGCGGGGATCGTAGCCGGCTTCCGAAGTGAAGCGCACACCCAGCTCATCCGACTCGAGCTCGTCCTTCCGCCCGAACCGCATCCCGACCAGCTGCCCGATCATGGCTGCTACCGCGGCGGAGCCTCGGCTGTTGGGGTCGTTGGGGTCGTAGGTCGCCATCACCGCGGCACCGGTCAGGCCCTCGGTCAGCTGCTGTTTGGCGATGTGCTCGGCCCCATGCCGGCCCACCACGTGCCCGATCTCGTGACCTAACACCCCGGCCAGCTGGCCGTCGGTCTCCAGCCGCTTCAGCAGGCCCTCGGTGATGAAGACTTGCCCACCGGGCAGGGCAAAGGCGTTGATGGTTTCGGGGTCGTCCAGGAGGTGGAACTCGAACTTGTAGGGACTCTGGCGGACTGCGGTGCGGGAGACCAGGCGCTCACCGATCTGGTCCACCCGGGCCTGCGCCTGCGGGTCGGGATCGAGGCCCCCGAACTGTTGCGCCATCTCGGGAGCGGCCTGGAGGCCGAGCGCTACTTCCTGCTCGGGGGTGATACCGGCGACGTGCTGCTTTTCCTGGGTGACGGGATTGAAGGTGCTCTTGCCGAAATATCCCAGCAGGGAGATCGCGGCGATCACCAGCGCTATCCACAGTCTGCTGCGAGACACGGAGCCTCCCTGAAAGGACGCTCAATACTCGCTACAACCGGCCTATTCGACGGTGACACTCCTCACCCTTCGCTTCGCTCAGAGCTTGCCCTGAGCCTGCGAAGGGGCAGGCCTTAGCCCTTACCCACCCGCTTACCCGCTTACTCGCTTACCCGCTTACCCCCTTACCCGCCTTACCCGCTTACCCGCCTTCCCTCACTGGGAGTGGAACCCGCCCACCGCGCCCGTCAGCCGCTCGGCGGCTTCGGCCAGGTGGCCGGCCGAGGCGGAGATCTCCTCGGTGGATGCGTTGAGCTGCTGGGCGGCCGCGGCTATCTGCTGGGCCGCCGCGGCGTAGTCCTCGGTGCCGGCGGAGACCTCACGCATGCGCCCGGCGATCCCTTCGATCAGACCGCGGACCTCGCCTGCCGAGGTGGAGATGCGCCGGGTCCACTCGTCATTGGTTTCGGCGTCGGTGGCCACATTCATCAGGCCCTCTGCCGCCGAGTGCGCCGCCTCCCGCGCGGCCGTGCCGCCCCGGCCCAGGCGCAGCAGCCGGTCGCGGGCGGTCTGAACCTGGGCCACGACGCTCTGAACCGTGTCGCTGGTCGAGGTGGCGGCGCGGGCCGCCTGCCCCGCGAGCTTGCGCACCTCTTCGGCAACCACGCTGAACCCGCGTCCTTCCTCCCCCGCGCGGGCGGCCTCGATCGAGGCGTTGAGCGCCAGCATGTGAGTCTGCTTGGCAATCGCCTTGGCCTGGGTGATGAACTTTTCGATCTCGGCCGAAGCGGTGGCGAGCGCTTCCGCCTCGGTTGCCCCGCGATCTATCTCCTCGGCCAGCAGGGCCAGCTGTGCCGTACTCTGGTCCAGCCGCTCGCTGTGAGAACGCGCCAGCCGGGCCAGTGCGCCATTCCGTTCCGCGGCCTGGGTGGCCCCGGCGGCGAGCTCGTGGGCGATCTCGAGGATCTTGCCGGCGTCCTGGGTAGCCGCGCGCACAACCACGGTCTGCTGGTTGGCCCGCTCGGTCAGGTCAGCCGTGGTGCCCGCCACCTCCTGGGTCGACGCCGTCATCTGCTGGGTCGAGGCGGCAATCTGCTGCGCCATGGCGGCCGAGTCGTGCGAATGCTGGCGGATGGTACCGACCAGCTGCTGAAGGCGGGTGACCATTGCGAGGACGGCGGTGGAAAGCCCGTCCAGTCCCGGTCGCCCGGCCCAACTGGGCAGGGTGAGATCGCCATCCGCCACCCTCATGGCCACCATTGCCGCCTTGCCGGTTGGCTTCAACACCTGGCTCAGCAGCATCCGGACCAGCAGCTGCTCCATGACCACGCCCAGGGAGAAAACCACCACGGTGCCCCATACCGCGGGGTGTTCCAGGAGCGACGACTCGGCGGGAGACGGGCAGGCTACAAAGAGGATCATGGCCACCACGGCCGCCACGACCGCCGCGGCTGCCAGGCCAATCAGGTGCAGATTCAGGACGAACTGGTTGCGGGATGCCATCGAGTCTCGGGTTCAGTGGCTCTGCGGGGGGACGCCAGAGAGAGGGCACTGTTGCAAGAGGGGGGCCCCGGCGGACGGGCGGACGGGCGGACGGGCGGACGGAGAAAGCAGCCGGCTCCGACGTAGCAGTAAAGCCGCGCTAGGAATAGATTTACGAGTCCTTCAAGTCGGCAGACTTCAAGACAACGTTTCCAGCAGGCGGCGGGAAGAACCCAGGGAATGAAGACGACCGAGACGCGAGTGAAGCAGAATCCCCGAGTGACCGACGGGCTGCCCTACCGGCCCGACCTGATCGAGCCCAAGTGGCAGGCTCGATGGGCCGAGCGCCATACCAACGAGCCCGACCTCGACCGGGCCAAACGGCCGTTTTACAACCTGATGATGTTCCCCTATCCGTCGGCCGAAGGGCTGCACGTGGGGAACATGTTCGCCTTCACCGGCGCCGACGTGTACGGCCGGTTCAAGCGGCTCCAGGGCTACGACGTCTTCGAGCCGATCGGCTACGACGCCTTCGGCATCCACAGCGAGAACTACGCGATCAAGCTGGGCATCAACCCGGCGGAGCTGATCCCGCGCAACATCGTCAACTTCCGGCGCCAGCTGGTGAGCGTCGGGGGCATGTTCGACTGGCGGCACGAGCTGTCCACCACCGATCCCAAGTACTACAAGTGGACCCAGTGGCTCTTTCTCCAGCTGCTCAAGGCGGGCAAGGCCTACAAGAAGGCGGCGGCGGTCAACTGGTGCCCGAAGGATCAGACGGTACTGGCCAATGAGCAGGTCATCGACGGCCGGTGCGAGCGCTGCGGAACCCAGGTCGAGCAGCGGACCCTGGAGCAGTGGTTCTTCCGGATTACCGAGTACGCCGACCGGCTGTTGGCCGACCTGGACGACGAGTCGAAGATGGACTGGTCGGAGAGCACCACGCTGGCCCAGCGGAATTGGCTTGGCCGCTCTGAAGGCGCGGAGCTCGTGTTCAGCGCAGCGCAGTCATTGCGAGGAGGCACAGCCGACGAAGCAACCCCGCCGCAGCCACACGAGATCCGGGTGTTCACCACCCGGCCCGACACCGTGTTCGGAGCGACCTTCATGGTCCTCGCACCCGAGCATCCCCTGGTCGATGCGTTCACCACCAATGATCGCCGGGCCGACGTGGATGCGTACCGCCGCTCCGTAGCAGGAAAAGACCTGGTGTCTCGAAAAGTTGGAGAGCGGGAGAAGACCGGTGTGTTCACCGGCGGCCAGGCACTCAATCCCGCAACTGGGAAGCCGATCCCGGTCTGGATCGCGGATTACGTGCTCATGGAGTACGGCACCGGCGCCATCATGGCGGTGCCGGGGCACGACCAGCGCGACTTCGAGTTCGCGAAGAGATTCGGTCTGGACATCGTCCGCGTCGTTGCAGAGTCATCTCGAGCGGAGCGAGAGATCGGCCCGGCTGACGCGGGTTCACCGGAAGCCGCCTACACCGACAATGAGAACGGCATCCTGGTCAACTCCGGCCAGTTCGACGGGCTGAAAGTGCCCGAGGCCAAGCGCGCCATCACCGCCTGGCTGGCCGAGCGGGGTGCCGGCAAGGCCACGGTCAACTACCGGCTGCACGACTGGACCATTTCCCGTCAACGTTACTGGGGGCCGCCGATCCCCGTCATTTATTGTGAGGACCACGGCGCCGTTCCGGTGCCGGAGAAGGACCTGCCGGTGCTGCTGCCCCTGATTGAGGATTTCCAGCCCGACAATAGCGGCATATCGCCCCTGGCCCGGCACGAGGAGTGGTACTACGTCCCCTGTCCCGTCTGCGGCAAGCGCAGCCGGCGCGAGACCGACGTGAGCGACACCTTCCTCGACTCGTCGTGGTACTACCTGCGCTACCCCAGCACCGAGTTCGACGACCGTCCCTTCGATCCCGCGCGGACCAAGAAGTGGCTGCCGGTCACCTCGTATATCGGGGGGAACGAGCACGCCGTGTTGCACCTGCTGTATTCCCGCTTCATCACCATGGTCCTCCACGAGCTCGGCCACCTGCACTTCGACGAGCCGTTCCGGAAGTTCCGGGCCCACGGGCACATCGTGAAGGACGGGTCCAAGATGTCGAAGACCCACGGCAACGTCGTGGTGCCGGACGAGTTCATCGCCCGCTGGGGGGCCGACACCTTTCGCATGTACCTGATGTTCCTGGGCCCGTTCCAGGAGGGGGGCGACTTCCGCGACGAGGGAATCAGCGGCCCCCGGCGCTTTCTCGACAAGGTCTGGACCCTGGTGGGCGACGCCGTCGCCGACAAGGCCGGCATGCCGCTCAACCACGCGGTCGAGGTGAAGCGGCACCGGACGGTGAAGAAGGTGACCGAAGGACTGGAGGAGCTGCGCTACAACACCTCGATTGCCGCCCTGATGGAGCTGGTCAATACCCTGCGGGCGGAGAACAGCTGGAACCGCGAGCTGATCGAGGAGCTGATCGTCATGCTGGCGCCCTTCGCGCCCCACTTCGCGGAAGAGAACTGGGAGCGGCTGGGCCACGAGGACTCGATCTTCGATACCGCATGGCCCGGCTGGGACGAGCGGCTCACCGTGGAGGAGACCGTCGAGATCGCCGTTCAGGTGAACGGAAAGACCCGCGCCAAGGTAACGGTTCCCCGCGACGCCGAGGAGGGAAGCGTGGTGGTGGCGGCCCTGAAGGATCCCGCGGTTCAGCGGTTCGTGGATGGGAAGGAAGTGCGCAAGCGCATTCTGGTGCCCAACCGGCTGCTCAATCTGGTGGTGGGGTAGGGACCGGGGTTCACGGTGCTGTCATCCTGAGCGCGGAGCTGTCATCCTGAGCGCAGCGAAGGATCTCGTCGTTGCAGTCTCCCTCGGGCTTGCTGCCTGCGGCACCGACCCTGGCGCTTGTCTGCCAAACATCCGGTCGGCCGTTACGGTTCGGGCCCTGGCCGCGGGTACCGGCGAAAACGTCACCGACGGCGCGCGGGGCACGGTGTCCGAGGGCACGTACGCGGATAGCCTCCGGCCGGCGGAGCTCGACGCGGCACAGCGGGTTCTGCTTCTGAGTGGCGCCGACGAGCGTCCCGGCACGTACGACCTCTTTCTGGAGCGCGACGGGTACCAGGCAGTGTCACTCGGGGGCCTCGAGGCCACGGCCGGGGAGTGCCACGTCAACACCGTGTCAGTGAATGTCACGATGGTCCCGATCCCGTAGCCGCCGAGTCAAGGGCACCATATGCCGGCAAACGACATCCTTGGGGCGATTGCCGTCGGCATCGGTGCAACTCTGGTGATGGACCTCTGGAATCTCTTTCTGAAGCGTGCGTTCAGCATTCCGTCGCTCAACTACTGTTTGCTCGGACGCTGGGTGAGCCACATGCCGGCAGGCACGCTCAGGCATGCGAGCATCGCCGCCGCGCCACAGAAACCTCTCGAGTGCCCGGTCGGCTGGGTGGCCCACTACACTATCGGCGTCGTGTTCGCGCTGGTGTTCGTCGTGATTGCATCGGGTGACTGGCTGGCCCGACCAACGCTGCTGCCGGCGCTGCTCTACGGCCTTGCCACCGTAGTATTCCCGTTCTTCCTCATGCAGCCGTCCCTCGGTCTCGGCATTGCTGCATCGAGAGTGCCCAATCCAACGCAGGCCAGGCTGAAGAGTCTTGTGACCCATACTGTATTCGGGGCTGGGCTGTATGTATGTGCAGTGGGTTTGAGCTATCTGCCGCGGGTTCATGCCTGACCACAGTATGCAGGGCGTCACGGGCCTCGAGGTTTCCGCGGTTCAGCGGTTGCTTACTCTCGTAGTGGGCTGATTCGAAGCCGTGGCGCTTCGCTCGGCCGACTCGCCGCCGCTGGAGAGGGTCCACTTCCTCGAGGAGCAGCGGCGGCATCGCCGGACCAGTATCGTATCCGCGGCCCTGGTCGTCGTGGTGCTCGCCGTCTCCGGCATCCCCCTCTCCGTCCTCATCTCTCCCGTGCTGGTGGCGGCCGCCGCCGTCCCCGTCTACCTCGCCGACATCGTGTTCGACATCCCGGTGGAGGTCACCGGGTGGCTCGACCGCGCGTTCCACCTGCTGCCGACGATGTGGTCGGCGGTTCGGCGGCCGGACGTGGACATGCCGTGGGACTGGCTGGTGGGACTGTTCGTGCTCCCCGGGCTCGTCGCGATGGTGCTGCTCTGGGCCGTGGTGCGGATGACCTTCCGCCGCACCGGAGTCGGTGGTGTGCTCCGGCGGATGGAAGCTCGGCCGCCCCGGTCCGGCGACCTGGCCGAGCAGCGGCTGGCCAACCTGGTGGAGGAGGTGGCGGTGGCCGCCGCGGTGCCGCCACCTCGCGTGCTGCTGATCGATTCCAAGGCGGCCAACGTGGGCGCGGCCGGGCTCACCATGGACGACGCCACCGTCGTCGTCACCCGCGGGTTCGTGGACCGGCTCCCGCGCGACCAGCAGCAGGCCGTCATCGCCCATGTCATGGCGTCCATCGGGAACGGGGACCTGACCCTCGCGGCCGAGATCCTGACCCTGATGCAGGTGTGGGGGCTGGTCTCGCTGATGCTCGAGGCGCCGATGGTGCCCATGGCTCGGGCCAGCCTCAAGCTGGTGGGCCGGACCGCCAGGGACACGCTTCGGGGACGGGCCGACGCGCCGAGCCGGGAGCTGGCGGTCGACACCCTGCTGGCGGGCGCCACCTTCGAGAACCTGGACTCGGACGAGTTCGAGGCGCTGCCGGACGTGCACCCGCTGGTGCTCCTGTTCGGCTACTTCCCGGTGCTGATCACGCATCGGCCCCGCGGCCATCGCGGCCAAGGCCATCATCTGGCTCACCGTGTTCGTCCTGGCGCCCTTCGTGTCCTTCCTGTGGCGCACCCGCCGGAAGCTGGCGGACGCGACTGCGGTCCAGCTGACCCGCTATCCCGGAGCGCTGGCCCAGGCGTACCGGACCCTCGCGGGCCTGGACATGACGGTGCCGGGGGCGGTGGCGGTGCACTTCCTCTTTCCGGTGTGGGACCCGGCGGTGGACCGGGACAACACCCGGGCCGACGTGACCAGCGCGCTGCTCCACATGCAGCTCCCGCTCGAGCCTCGGCTCCGGCGGCTCCAGCGGCTCGGCGCGGGCGAGGATGGTGCGGCGCTGTCGATCGCCGACCCAGGGTATACCTGGCGGGAGGTCGCGGCCGGCGCAGGCTGGATCGGGGTCGGGGCGGTGCTCCTCGCCGGCGTGGTAGCGCTGAGTGTGATCGGAGCGGCGGCGGTGTTGTACGCGCTCGGGTGGCTGTTGAATGAGGTGCTTGTGGCGTTCCCTCGGTGGGTCGCGGGGCTGTGGAGCTAGGGGCTAGGAGCTCGTGACGGCGAATCATTCCGAGCCGCAGGGTGGCGAAGCAACTTTCCAGCCGAATCGCTTCGGCGCAAACCTCCCTAAGGGGGAGCCGAAGAGCAATCGTATTGGCTCCCAGCGTCGAGCCAACCCTTGGGGAACCGATTGAATACCAAGTGAACAAGAACAACGCCGCCGACACTGGCGAGCTATCGGCGGCGCGGGGAAGCGGGATCGTACCAGACTTTCTTACCCTAGCGAGAAGTCCCCATGAGCGGTAACGTAAGATCTCCTCTCTGCTGGTAACCTATCATGCACAGCGTACTGGTCGTCGAAGACGATCCTTCGTTACGCACCCTGATGGTGCGCACTTTGTCGGCGAAGGGGTACCGGGCTTTGCAGGCGAGCGATGGCATCGAAGCACTCGAGCTCCTGGCGGCGGATCCCGAGATTGAATTAGTCGTGACCGACATCGTGATGCCCCGGATGAACGGCGTGGAGCTGGCACAGCAAATGGCCGCCTCGGCACGCACCCGGCTGCTCTTTGTCTCTGCGTTTGGTGAGGAGTACACTGAGCTACCTGCGCCGCTGTTGCAGAAACCGTTCTCTCAGGACGCTCTGATAGCAGAAGTCGAGCGGCTCCTCGAGGCACAGACCCCTAGCCTGTAACACGTCCTTCAGCCGACAAGCCGTTCCCGGATTCACTGCGGGTTTCAGCTGCTCGGGCCACCAGCCTGCAGTCTTGTGACAATCACGCAGATACGTCTTCTTACCGCCCTACCGCCCTACCGCCCTACCGCCCTACCGCCCTACCGCCCTACCGCCCTACCGCCCTCCCGTCCTCCCCACATGGCACCCGCCGTAATCAGCGATAAGATATAGGATGGACAAACCTCGCATCTTCCTCGGCTCGTCGGGAAAGCAAGCCAAGCTGCTCCAGGCACTGACCCGCGGTCTCGAGGACGTCGCCCACGTGGATCCCTGGACCACGTCCTTCAATCCCGGGACCACCACCCTGGACCGCCTGGTCGAGCTGGCGCATGAAGTCGACTTCGCCGCGTTCGTGTTCGCCCGGGACGACTGGACGGCTACCGGCCCCGCCGCCTCCGCTTCCCCGGACACCGGCCAGGATTCACCGCGAGACAACGTCGTCTTCGAAGCCGGCCTGTTCGGCGGCGTCCTCGGCATGCGCCGGACCTTCATCCTCCATGCCCACGGCTCCAAGCTTCCCAGCGATCTCCTCGGCCTCACCTGTATTCGCTACGGCGAGGCGACGACCCCAGCCGAGATGAGGGTCGTCAACCAGAAGCTCCGGCAGGCGATCGAGAACGAGGGGCGCGTCGCCCGCATCGAGGGTCTGTGGTGGCAGTTCTCGCTGACGGAGCGCGGCCCGCGGGAGCCGTCCGCCGTGAGCCTGCTGCGGATCTCGCGCGACCGGGACGGGGCGCTCGAGCTGAGCGGCCGCTCCTGGCGGGACGATGGCAGCCTCTCGGCGAGGTACTGGAGCGAGGCGGTGAGAGAGAGGAAGGATCCCTCGGGCGTCTTCTACTATTGGCAGGGGGAACGGCCGCGGGATCCGAACGCGCCGCAGCTGCACGGGACCGGGGAGATCCGGCTGGAGTCCGCTGATCGCGCCGCCGGGTACTGGATCACGCGGGCGGACACAGACCCGACACGTAAACGCGCGGACCGCCGGTGTCTTCTGGCGCGCCGATCCCGAGGATTTGAGCACCCTGGACGGACCGGACGATCGGCGGCGCGCCGAGCTGATCTCGGAGCGGTTGGGGCGGTGGAAGGCCCTCACCAACGCATAGGGCTTCCAAGTGGAAAGGTTTCTGGTATGCAGTTAACTGTCCGCAGCCTCTCGCTGATAGCCCTGCTCGTCTGTGGCAGTAGAGCGGCGGCTCAGACGCCTGCCCTGCCTGACACCGTCGATCGGTTCATCCGGGCCGAGCTGACCCGCCAGCATATCCCCGGCATGTCGGTCGCCGTGCTGCGCGGGGACAGCGTGCTCCTGGCCCGGGGCTACGGCCTCGCCAATGTGGAGCACCGCCTCCCCGCGACCGACAGCACGGTGTATCCGGTGGGCTCGGTCAGCAAACAGTTCACCGCAGCGGCCATCGTGCTCCTGTCCCAGCAGGGTCGTCTCCGGCTCGACGATCCGATCACCCGGTACCTGCCCGAAGGGTCGGCCGTGTGGTCAAAGGTGACCATCCGGCATCTCCTCACCCACACCTCGGGCATCCCCCAGGACACGACCCTCGACCAGAGCCGGGACTATTCGGAGAGCGAGCTGGTGCGCTCGGCCGTTCGACCTCTCGAATTCCAGCCGGGAAAGCTCGAGAGCTACAGCAGCACCGGCTACGCCCTGCTCGGTGTCATCATCCACCGGGTGACCCGCGTCCCCTGGGCCGACTTCGTGCGGGATTCCATCTTCCGCCCTCTCGGGATGCGCACGGCAGGGGTGAACTCCGAGATGGACACGGTGGCCAACCGAGCCGCCGGCTACTACCTGGTGAACGACACGCTCCAGAGACCGGACCCGGTGTCGCCTTCCATCAATAGCGCCGCCGACTGCTGCCTCAGCCTCAGCGTGCGCGACTTCGCCCGGTGGGCCATAGGCCTCAACCATGGAAAGGTGCTCGGCCGCGCCGGACTCGAGCTGAGCTGGACCCCGGTTCGGCTCAACAATGGTGGCACGTATCCCTATGGACTCGGCTGGAATCTGCTCGAGCAACGCGGCTATCGGCGGATCGGACACAGCGGCGCCTGGCTCGGCTCGCATGCGACCATTCAGCGCTATCCCGACTTCGATCTTACGGTGATTGTGTTGCTGAACCTGGGCCAGGCAAACTCCGAGGGCATCGCGGTGGGGATCGCCGGTCTAGTGGAGCCGGCCCTGATCCCACCCCACCTCCTGCCCGTCCGGCTCAAGGGCGGAACTCCGCCGACGTCGATCGATCGCCTGCTGCAGGCCATCGCCTCCGGCAGTGAGGCTCAGCTGGTGACTCCGGAGTTCAGGGACACCTTCCCCGGACCCAGGCGGCAGCTGATCGCCGGTTTGCTCCAGGGGATAGACACCTGGACCTCGCTGGGTTGTGAAGCGGTCCGCAACCGCGGCATTTCACGGCTGCGTTCCCGGATCGAGCATGTCTGCTATGCCAAGGGGACTGGAAAGGCCGGGAGCTTGCTCTTTACCGTGCTGTACGGGCGCGGCTGGCGGGCGGCGGGCCTCGATAATGTCTTCGGCATCTAAGAAGAGCTCCTCAACCCGAGGTAGCACCATGACCACTCGGCATACGATCGAAGGGTACCTCAGCAGTCTCCAGCGAAAGGATGGTTGGGAGGACTATTTCGCCGACGACATGGTGTTCACCAGCTACGTTAGCCCTACAAAGCAAGTCAGTGGACGCTCAGCATTCCTCCAGGCGACCAAGGGTTTCTACGGGATGATCGCATCGCTCGAAGTGAAAAAACTGCTGGTGGATGGGGACAGCGCCTGCGCCACGACCCGATACCAGCTTCAGCCACCTGCCGGTCCCGCCTTTACCAGCGACGTCGCCGAGCTGTTCGCCGTCAGCGAGGGTCGGATCCGCTCACTCGAGATCTACTTCGATTCTGCTGCGTTCCCTCGCCGGTGAGGGCGTAGTCCCGGGACCCATCCGGCCTGTCGACTGCATTTTGCGGGTTAGACTGAGGTGGCGTCGAGAACCCGATACCGCAAGCTGAGTGACCCGCTTGCATACTTCTCCACTTGCTCGAGCGCGAGCCGTGTCAGCGGCGCTCCCGTCTCTAGGAGAGGGGTGCCGCCCCCCAGCAGGACCGGCACGACCAGTAGCTCCACGACGTCCACCTGCCTGGCCGCAAGCAAGCTCCGAAACAGACTCCCGCCGCCGAAGAGCCAGATATCCCGCCCGGGCGCAGCGCGGAGTGCAGCGACGCGGGGACCCGCCTCGGTCCTCACGACCGTGACGCCTGGGTCCTCCTCCGGTGGCAGCGTTTCGGAGAAGACATAGATCCGCCAATCTTGCGGCCAGGGCGGAGCACCCGGTTGCCGAGTGAGCTCATAGGTACGCCGCCCCAGGAGCGCCGTATCCACGCCCTCGTAGACCTTCGCGAAGTCCACCGCGGGGTCGTGTATGATCCAATCCAGTTCACCGCGAGGCCCGGCGATGTACCCATCTAAGCTCATCGCAACGCGGTAGAAAACTCGACGCATCTGATTTCCAGTCCCTCGTTCCCTCGTTCCTTCGTTCCCGTTCCGATGCCCCCTAGCTCGGAGCCCTCCCAGCAATAGCTTTGACTCGTGCCACCTACCTACCACGAAGTATACGCCCGCTGGCGCAGCGCACCCGAGGACTTCTGGGCCGAGGCGGCGGAGGCGGTGCACTGGTACCGCCGATGGGACGCGGTACTGGATACCTCCCGTCCCCCGTTCTATCGCTGGTTCCCCGGCGGCCAGGTCAACAGCTGCTACAACGCGCTCGACCGTCACGTCGAGAACGGTCGGGCCGACCAGGTCGCGCTGATCTACGATAGCCCAGTCACCGCGACCGTGCGCACATTTACCTACCGTGAGCTGCGAGACGAGGTAGCCCGATTCGCGGGCGTGCTGGTCCGACGGGGCGTCAGTCGTGGCGATCGCGTCATCATTTATATGCCCATGGTGCCCGAAACGGTGATCGCCATGCTGGCATGTGCCCGGATCGGTGCGATTCACTCAGTCGTATTCGGCGGGTTCGCGTCTCCCGAACTGGCCAGCCGGATCACCGATGCGCGCCCGAAGGTGATTCTGACCGCGTCCTGCGGCATCGAGATCGACCGGGTGGTGCCCTACAAGCCGCTCCTCGACCGCGCCATCGAGCTCGCCGGATTCAAGCCGGAGTGCTGCATCGTGCTCCAGCGTCCCCAGGCACGGGCCACGTTGCTGCCGGGACGGGACTACGATTGGGCCGAGCTCTCGGCCGGTGCGGCGCCCGTGGACTGTGTCCCCCTCGCGGCCACCGATCCGCTCTACATGATCTATACCTCGGGCACGACCGGAAACCCCAAGGGCATCGTGCGCGACAACGGGGGCCACCTCGTTGCCCTGACGTGGAGCATGCGCAACATCTACGGCGTCGAGCCGGGCGAGGTCTACTGGGCCGCGTCCGATCTCGGCTGGACGGTGGGGCACTCGTACATCGTGTACGGGCCGCTCTTCCATGGCAACACCACCGTGCTGTACGAGGGGAAACCGGTCGGCACCCCCGACGCGGGCGCCTTCTGGCGGGTCATCGCCCAGCACGGCGTCCGTGCCTTCTTCACCGCGCCGACGGCGTTTCGCGCCATCAAGCGGGACGATCCCAACGGCGAGCACGTCCGCCGCTATGATCTCACCCGGCTCCGCACGCTGTTTCTGGCGGGCGAGCGCTGCGACCCCGCGACCCTCGCGTGGGCGGAGCAGCAGCTCGGGATCCCGGTGATCGACCACTGGTGGCAGACGGAGACCGGCTGGCCGGTTGGCTGCAACTGCGTGGGATTGGGACTGCTTCCGGTAAAGCCCGGGTCCTGCGCGGTGCCGGTGCCGGGCTACGATGTGCGGATTCTGACCGACGAGGGCCCCGAGGCACCCACCGGCGATTCTGGAAACGTCGTCATCAAGCTGCCCCTTCCGCCGGGCTGCTCGCCCACCTTGTGGAACAACGAGCGGGGATACCAGGAGACATACTTGAGCGCGTATCCCGGGTACTACCTGACGGCCGACGCGGGCTTCAAGGACCAGGACGGCTATCTCTGGATCATGAGCCGCACCGACGACGTGATCAACGTCGCCGGGCACCGGCTGAGCACCGGCGCGATGGAGGAGGTGCTGGCGGCGCACCCCGACGTCGCCGAATGCGCGGTCGTGGGCGTCGGCGACGCGCTGAAAGGCGAGGTCCCCCTCGGTCTGGTGGTGCTCAAGGCCGGGGCCGATCGGACCCGGGAGCAGCTGGTTCCGGAGCTGGTCGAGCTGGTCCGGCAGCGGATCGGTCCAGTGGCGTCGTTCAAGACCGCGGTATCGGTCAAGCGGCTGCCCAAGACCCGATCCGGCAAGATCGTGCGCGGGACGATCAAGAAGATCGCCGATGGCGTGGCGTATGCCATCCCGCCGACGATCGACGACCCGGCCATCCTCGAGGAGATCTCGGCGGATCTGGCGGCAATCGGGTATCCGCGAGCCTCCCATGGAGAGCCATCATGACCACCACAGTCGAGCCCATCACGCCGCCCGGCGTGATCACGCAGGAGTTCCGCACCCCGGCTCGCCGTGCGCCGGGGTGTGATCGCGGGCTTCGTGGGCAACATGCTCGAGTGGTACGACTTCGCCCTCTTTGGCTTCTTCGCTCAACAGATCGGCGACGCACTTCTTCCCCGCCGGCGACCCGACAGCCTCCCTGCTCGCCGCGTTCGGCACCTTCGCCGCCGGGTTCCTCATGCGTCCCGTGGGCGGCGCGCTGTTCGGCTGGGTCGGCGACCGGTTCGGCCGCAAGCAGGCGCTGATCTGGTCGGTGCTGGCGATGGCGATTCCCTTCCTTCTGCATCGGCGTGCTGCCGAGCGCGGCGACGATCGGACTGGCGGCGCCCGTACTGCTGCTGGTGTTCCGCCTGCTTCAGGGGATCGCGGTCGGCGGCGAGTACATGGCCTCGTCGGTCTTCCTGGTGGAGGGCGCCGCCGCCGGGCCGGCGCGGGTGGATGGGAAGCTGGGGCCCGCTCGGCGCCTTTGCGGGAACCCTGCTGGGCTCCGCGGCCGGCGCGATCGTCAATGCGAGCATGTCGCCCGAGGCGGTGATGGCCTACGGCTGGCGGATCCCGTTCATCCTCGGGATCGGGGTTGGGCTGGGCGGTCTCGCCATCCGGCGCCACTACGTGGAGCGGGTGCCCCACCAGGCGCCGTCCAAGTCTCCCCTCGGCGAAGCGTTCCGGAGCCACTGGCGGACGATGTTGCACCTGGTGGCGCTGACGGCCGCGCTCAGCGTCGGCTTCTACACCACGTTCGTGTACGCCGCCACCTGGCTGAGCCAGGTGGTCGGAGTGCCGGCGCGCACCGCGCTCGGGGTGAACACGCTGGCAATGGCAATCGCGCTCCTCATCATTCCCGCCGCAGGTGTGGCGAGCGATCGGCTGGGTCGGCGCACGGTGCTGGTCGTCGGCGGCGGGAGCGCTCGCGCTGCTGGCCTACCCGCTGATGGCGCTGATGGCGCGGGGGCAGATGGGCGGCATCATCGCGGGCGAGATCGGACTGGCAGTGCTGGTCGCGGTCGCTCAGCGGCGCGATGCCGGCCACGATGGCCGAGCTGGCGCCCTGGCGGGTGCGCTGCACCGTGCTCTCGGTGGCGTACAATCTCGGGATGGCCCTGCTCGGCGGGACGACGCCGCTGGTCGCGGCGTGGCTGGTCGCGCGGAGCGGAGTGAATCTCGCGCCGGCGTGGTATCTCGCTGGCAGCCGCGACGCTCGCGTTCATCGGCTCGCTGCTGCTGCCGGCGACCGCGCGACATAGCCTCACGAAGGAGTTTGACGCGACGCGGTTCCGCTGAGAAGTGAGAAGTGAGAAGTGAGAGGTGAGAAGTGCGCCGACATGTCCTCTGCCGAGGACACCATCGACCTTCTCACTTCTTATTTCTCACTTCTTACTCACTTCTCACTTCTCATACGCAACCAATTGCGGCAACCGTCCGTCTGATCCTGTGGCACCGAATTACATCGATATCCCACAGGTGAAAGGATCAGGTATGGTTGTCAAGAATCTCCTTGCCGCTGCGTTTACCGGTCTGTTCCTGAGTGCTGCCGTAGGCCAGGCACCGGCCGCCGCGCAGCAGCCGAAATCGTTGGCCTCCGACAGCGCCTTCATTGCGACGGCCGGCAGCGCGGGTCTGTTGCAGGTGAAGCTCGGGAAGCTGGCGGAAAAGAAGGGGAGCAGCACGAGCGTCGCGGAGTTCGGCAAGCGGATGGTCACCGACTACTCGAAGACAAACGAAGAGCTCAAGGCCGCGGCGAAGAACGCGGGGTTCCCGGAGCCGGTCCTGCTGAGACAGGACCAGCTGACCTTCGACCGCTTCAACGTGATGGGCCGGTCCGCGTTCGACAAGAACTACATGGCGGAGATGGTGAAGCAGCATGGCGACGCGGTACGGCTGTTCCAGCAGGAGTCCAGCGGCGGGAAGGTGCAGTCACTGAAGCAGTTGGCGTCCAGGATGCTGCCCGAGGCGGAGCAGCGCCTGAGCCTTGCCACCGAGACAGCCGGAACGGTCGGGGTACACGTTACTGCCTCGGCGTTTTGAATCGCTTCAATACACGCCGCCGGCCAGTGAAGTGATGACCGCCGTCGAGAGAAGATGTCTCGGCGGCGGTCAGGTTTTTGAAGCTCTGGAGTCTTGATACGTTATCCGTCATGCATTAAGTCGAGAGACCTTACGGAGGTGGCAAGTCCCCCCGGATGTTGCACAGGCCCGGCCGTAAGCCAGCGCCGGCGGTCCTGTTCCACAGTCTCTGCATAGCTGCCGGAATGCCATTGCCGCCATCGATGGAATAGGTGTTCAGACCGAAGAAATAGTCGCGTTGCAAACCCGACGACGCAAGCTGCCAGCCGAACACCCCGCATCCCTGATCGGGACCGAGCGCTGCGATAGCGTTCGACACTTTGTCTATCTCAAGATCAGTCATGGCGCAATTATCCTGGGTACCAGGGGGTGACCAAGCACACCCCTGCGGAGCCCCGGGTGGGGTTATCTCGTGGCCACCCTCAATCAGTTGGAAGCCGTACATCAAACCAAGACCTCTTTGGCGCCCGGCGGTGAGATTGGTCTCATACCACATCTGGAAGTTGCCGTTGAACGGAGGCTTGTCAAAGGCGAAGTCGGTAAGCTGGGCCCACCCCGCATCGACGTACCGGAAAGTGAATCCGGCTGGAGCCTGGGTCCTGGCCGAGTCGTCCAGCTGGATGTTGCTGATCCGCACCAGGCAAGGCACGAATGGCCACTTGGCCTTCTGGTACTGGCAAATGTCCTCCAAATCTGTCACCCTGAAACTTGTGAAATCGAAGAAGGGTTCGTCGATGGCATAGTGGCCAATCAGGGTGCCATCCTGCACGTATGAGCGAAGGGCAGTCGGATTTGTGGTGATGGCGTCGAAGTCGGCCTTCCACGTGGATATCACGAAATGCCCCTGAGCATCACGCATTTGCGAATTGTCGCGCGTGACATGCAGGACGATGCGCACACCGGCGGCCCGCGCGCTGCTCAGAAGAGGGAGAACGTCGCCTCCAAATTTGGAGTGCTTCCCGTCAGGCGTCGATGACGGAACACCCAAATCGGATGCCTGCTTGAACATGCCTACCGGAAAACGAACCGGGACGAAGAACCCGATCGCTCCGAACCGTATGCCCGCGGAATTGCTGGCGATGGCGCAGAAGTACACGCCCTGTCGCACAGTGAGTCCACTCCGCGACTGGCTAAATGGAATTACAGCAGTTCCTGCCCCTATGACGGTTCCCGTAGCTGGGACGCGGGTTCCGCCGGCGTCGGTACAGGAACCTGGGTTTGTGGTCCAGTAACGAAACCAAGCGGTCGTAGTCGTGCCATTGGGATTCGCCGATCCGTTCAGGGTGGCGGTGGTGGTCCCGATGGCGCTCGCGGGCAATGTCGTCACTATTGGGGGGGTGCCTGGACCTGAAGTGACGGCAACCGCTTGGCTGCCCGAAGAAACGGTGGGCGGAGTGGTGGCATCTCTGGTGGCCGTCAGTACCACGGTGCCATTCCCCGCCGTCGCCCCGGTGTGATAGGCTACGGTGACGTTCCTGCTCTGTCCTGCAGTCAGTCCGGGTGAGACAATGACCGACGGAGTGATCGTCGACGTCGACGCCACTGCCCCCGTTCGGCTGGCCGTGAAGTCCACCGGCCCGGACGGGGATCCGCAGGTGTTCTTCGCTACGAAGAGGGCCGTATTGTCGGTGGACACAGGCTTGCCCACCGACACCGGGTTCGCCGTGACGGTGACTCCGCAGGCGGCGACAGCAAAGTCAGGCTTGATCTCGGTGGGCTCGCCTCCGGTACAGGAAAGCGTCGTGGTCAGGAGCACTGCGACGATCGGGCGGATGCGCATGGTGAACCTCGACAGGAAGTGTGAGATCTGCCGGGAACATTCCACCTCCGCTCAAGAACCTACTGGCGGCGCCATCTCTCGATAGGGAGAAAACGAGCCCAGTTTGGGACATTTTGCGACACAAATCGCCGAAAAGCTGTCGCATTGTGATTAGACGGGCGCCTAGGAGCGGTACCTCGCGAGGACGACCGTCGATACGCTACCCCCTTGGCCTTGCCCGCGGCCCGATCCGCACCTCCCGCCCCTCCTGGGACAGGAGCACTTCCGCTACCCGGCGCGCGTCTGCCGGTAGAGGCCGGTGCATCGCCCACCAGCGCTCCGCTCGCTCGACCGTCCAGGCCGATTCCAGGGGGACGGCGTCGAGCCGGGTGGTCACCGCCTCCGCGCTGGCCGGACGGCGCGCCGGGTCCTTCTCCAGGCACTCCATGATCAGGTCCTCGAGCGGAGCCGGGATGGGTAGCTCGGACCTGGTCGAGGGTTTGGGCGGCGGCGTGTTGGCGTGATGGAACATCACCTCCACGGCGTTCCTTCCCTCGAAAAGCAGCTTGCCGGTGAGCAGCCAGTACCCGACACATCCTAGCGCATACAGGTCAACCCGATAATCGGTGTCGGCGACGCCGAGCACGGTCTCCGGCGCCATGAACGCGGGAGTGCCGCTGGTGCTGTCCTCGGTCGTGAGCTTGACGGCGTCCTCGGCCTTCCGCGCGCTATCGAGTTTGACCAGACCGAAGTCGAGCACCTTGGCAAAGTCGAACGTGGTTCCTGCCCGGCTGACCACCACGTTCGCCGGCTTGATGTCGCGATGCACCAGCCCGTTGCCGTGCGCGTCCTGGAGCGAGGAGCAGACCTGGCGCAGGATGTGGACGACCCGCTCCGCGGGCAGCGGCCCGTACTGCCTGACCAGGGTATCGAGATCCAGGCCGTCGAGCAGCTCCATCACGTAGTACAGCCTGCCGTCCTCGGTGGCGCCGAAGTCGTAGAGCTGCACCGTGTGGGGGGACTTGAGCGCGGCGGTAGCGCGGGCCTCGCGCTCGAAGCGCCTGAGCAGCAGCTCGGGATCGCCGGACACCTGCGGACGGATGAGCTTGATCGCCGCCGGCCGGATCAGCAGGCGGTGGCGCGCCCGCCAGACCTCGCCCATCCCGCCGCCACCGATCTTCTCCTCGAGGACGTACTGGCCCAGCTCATTGGCTTCGGCGACCTGCTTGCGAAGTCCGTAGGTGACCCGGGAGGTAATGGTGGCCAGCGTGGTCCCCAGGACGCTCCAGAGGATCGTGTTGAGGGTCATGTACTGCTTCTGGTAGTCCGCGCTGAACCCGGGCAGGAGCGTCGTGGGGTCATGGCGCACGATGCAGATGACCACCGTCGGCAGGAAAGCCAGCACCGAGAGCACCATGGTTCGGCCCGGCCGGGTCGGCACCAGGATCGCGCGGAGCATGACGGTGATCGTGAGGGCCAGGAGCACCTGGAGGATCTGGCCCTCGTCGTTCACCGTCATGAGGGATAGGAAACTGCAGGCCACGACAAAGCTGATAGCCTCGAGCGCCCCCAGGCTCCGCCTCGAGGGCCTGACTCGGCTGGCCAGGAGCCAGACCAGGCCCACCGTCCAGCTGGCGCCGAGGTGGCCGTACGCGACCGGCCCCTTCACCACGGCGACGAACGGGGCGCCGCCGACCAGGACCTTGCTGGCGAGGAGGAAGAGGTAGAATGCGAACGACACGAGGAAGAGCGTCTTGCCGACCAGGGTCAGGCGCTCCCGAACGAAGTCCAACCCGTTAGAGGTGTCGAGTCCCCGCTCGAGGACGGTACCGAGCCCCGACTCGGCTCTGTCCTGGCTCAACGGTTCTCGGACTTCAATACGGTGCGATCCCGGCCCCTATTCTGGACCTCTTCCAGCGCTGCGGCGTGGTCTAGAAAAACGGGCTCGCTCATGTCTCATGCCTCCAGAGTGCACGACGTTTCGATCAGAGTCACCGGCCAAGGCGGCCTGGCTCCAACATATCATGCAGCCGTGGCCGCAGTTAGGGCGGAACTCTCTCCTCGGCTCGTCCGTACTGTAATCCCGGCGGCTGCGACGCTGCCCGACCGGGACCACGCTCACCTTCACACTCTCATACAGGCATCCGATGACGCGGTCGCCACTCTTCCCGCTCCTCCTCCTCGCCTGCAGCAGCGCCACGCCACCCGAGCCACCCGAGCGCTACGGCTTCGTGACCACGCTGGGCCGCGATACGGTCTCGGTCGAACGGGTCGAGCGATCTCCCACCCGGCTGGTGGCCGACGGCGTGGATCGCTGGCCCTTCGTCCGCCGGCGCCACACCCAGTTCGATCTGAATGCGGACGGCACCATCCGGCGCATGGTCATGGACGTCCGCACCCCGAATGGCTCCTCGCCGAGGGAGCGGGGTCGCCGGGTCACGGCCGATTTCTCCAAGGACAGGGTAAGAATCTCGGTCCGTGACAGCGCCGGCGTGCGGGACACCTCCTTCGCTACCGGCGGTGCGATCACCGTGCCGCACGTGTCGATGATGTACAGCGTCATCGAATTGGAGATCGCGGCGGCCCTCCACCGCGCTGCCGAGACCGGCCTTACGGCGGGCGACAGCGTCCTGTTTCGACAGTTCTATCCCGACCGGGACGTCGGTCCCAGTTTCACCCTGCACCGGGGCTACGTGCACCCGCATGCCGGGGGCAAGGTGGAGCTGCGGCACGACTGGCTGGCCGGAAGCCGGGGATGTGACGGTCGACAGCAGCGGGCGAATGCTGACCTACTCGGGGATGCGAAGCACCTATAAGGTCGCCGTCGTTCGGACGACGACGTTGCCGGACGTCGAGGCGCTCGGGGATCGCATGACCACCGCGGAAGGGCGCACCGGGCCCCAGCAGCTCAGCGTGCGCGATACCGCCCGCGCCACCATCGGCGGCGCCACCCTCTCGGTGGACTACGGTCGTCCACTGGCGCGTGGGCGCACCTTGCTGGGCAACGTGATCGCCTACGACCGGGTCTGGCGCACCGGGGCCAACGCCGCCACCCAGCTCACCACCTCGGCGCCGGTCACGCTCGCGGGGTTGTCGGTGCCCGCGGGGACGTACACCTTGTGGACCGTACCGCATGTCCGTGGCGTCGACCTCATCGTGAACAAGCAAACCGGACAGTGGGGAACCGAGTACAACCGGGCCCGGGACCTGGGCACGGCGGCCATGAAGTCGGACAGCGCGGACCCACCGGTGGAGCAGTTCACCATCACGATCGAGCCGGCCGACGCCAGGCACGGAACTCTGGTAATGGCATGGGGAACGTTTCGCTGGACCGCGCCCCTCGTGATACAGTAAGGTGGGCCGAGGTCGTTCACCGCCCGGGAGCTTCATCCCTTGTGGTTCTGACCAGGCCCGCGATATACCCACCTATGGGGAGGTCGAAGCCGACGCAAAACCACGGGTACCATACCGGCGCGAATGCCGGGCCGCTCGCTTGGTGGAGGAGGAGGTCCCAGGCAACGTGGGCCGTCCACCCAACGGCCAGGAGCGCGGGCCAGCGCCTGGTGCCGAGGATGGCCGCACTTCCAAAGAGCGCGGCGCCGACGAGCTCCAGGCCGAGGTGGCGCGCTGGAGCCCCACGTTGCAGGGCGAACACAACGTAGGCGACGGCTGTTATACCGAGGCCTACACCGTACACGAGTAACTCGCGGCGCGGCGCAAGGGACCGAGCCACCAGCACCAGCCCGATGGCCCCGAGGATGCCAATGATGACCGCGATATCCAAACGGGTCAGAATCGCCGACATACTGCCAAGACCTCCTTCCCCTCGTTCGTCTCGTCCGTATGACTAACAGCTTGCTGCGTGAGCTCCCATGAAGCTACTCGACTTCACCACCGTCGCGCCGCGGGAGATCGTTCCCGGCTACCTCGGCCGCTACGTCCACTCGGACCAGATTACTCAGGGCCGGGTTGACATCGCACCGGGCGCCGTCATCCCCGATCACGCCCACCCGCACGAGCAGTGGACCCTGCTCCTGAGCGGCTCCTTCGAGCTCACGGTCTCCGGCGTCATCCACGTCCTCCAACCGGGCCAGATACTTTATATCGCCCCCCATGAGCGCCATTCCGCGCGCGCCCTTACCGCCTGCGTCGTCCTGGACGTATTCCATCCACCCCGCGACGACTACCGCTGACGGCCAACCCGTGTCGATTTGAGGCCTTCTCGTTCGTCGCTCCAGTGAAGGCAGGGAGAAAGCCTCAGTCTCGACTAAGGAGTTGGTATGCGAAAGCTGATTGTGCACGAGTTCATGAGCCTGGATGGGGTGGTGCAGGCTCCGGGAGGCCAGGATGAGGATCGCGACGGGGGCTTTGCCCATGGGGGCTGGACCGTCCCGTTCTGGCACGATGACATAGGGGCGGCCTTCTTTCAGGGGATGCAGAGCGTCGATGCCTTCCTCTTCGGCCGGCGCACCTACCAGATCCACGGGGAGGCCTTCGAGCCCATGCCGCCGGGCGATCCGTTCGGCGACCTCATGAACGCGCCCAAGAAGTACGTCGTCTCGCGCACGCTGAAGAAGCCGATCTGGCGCGACACGACGATCATCCGCGACAATGTGGTGGACGCGGTGCGGTCGCTCAAAGCCCAGCCGGGCAAGGAAATCCTGACCGATGGTAGCAGCCAGCTGGTGCCGCTGCTGCTCGAGCACGACCTCGTCGACGAGCTCCATCTGACGCTGTACCCGCTCACGCTCGGCGGCGGCAAACGGATCCTGCCCGAGGGCCTGCACCGGACCTTTCGCCTGACATCCGCCACCCCGTATCCCACCGGCGTCGTCGGCCTGAAGTACGCGCGCCAGGAGAGCTGACCCATGAAATTCCTCATGCTGATCAAACACACGGAGAACTACCGCAACGAGGCCATCCCCCAGGCGTTGATGGACGCGATGGGCGAGTTCGTCGGCGAGGGGTTCAAGAGCGGCGTACTCAAGGACACGGCTGGGCTCAAGCCGACGGCCGAAGGCTTCCGGGTCCGCTCCAGCGGCAATCGGCTCAAAGTGACCGATGGACCGTTCACCGAGTCCAAGGAGGTCGTCGGCGGCTATGCCCTGGTTGAAGTCGCCTCCAGGGAGGAGGCGATGAAGACGGCCCGGGAGTTCATGGAGCTGCACCGGGTGCACTGGCCGGCGTTCGAGGGGGAGTGCGAGGTGCGGCAGCTCGAAGACATGTAGGGGAACCCTCCCCTCGATCCGCTGGTTATCAATGTTATGACAACCATTGAACTGGGCCTCGACACCTTCGGCGACGTCACCGCGGATGCCGAGGGCCGCCTCCTGCCGCAGGCGCGCGTGCTGCGCGACGTCATCGCCGAAGCCGAGCTGGCCGACCGGGTCGGTGTGGACTTCTTCGGCGTGGGCGAGCACCACCGTCCCGACTTCGCCATCAGCGCCCCCGAGGTGCTCCTCGCCGCCATCGCCGGCCGCACCGAGCGCCTCCGGCTCGGCACCGCCGTCACCGTCCTCAGCTCCGACGACCCGGTCCGCGTGTACCAGCGCTTCAGCACGCTCAACGCCGTCTCGAACGGCCGCGCCGAGGTGATCCTGGGCCGCGGCTCGTTCACCGAATCGTTCCCGCTCTTCGGCTACTCGTTGGACGACTACGAGGTCCTGTTCGAGGAGAAGCTCGCGATCTTCGCCGGCGCTCGGGATGCCGACCGCACCGGCCAGCCGGTTCGGTGGAAGGGAACGGTGCGCCCGCCGCTCGACGGCGTCCGGGTCTACCCGCCGGTCGAGCGGCCGCCGCTCAGCACCTGGATCGGAGTCGGCGGCAGCCCGGAGTCGGTGGTCCGCGCGGCCCGCTACGGCTTTCCGCTGACGCTCGCCATCATCGGCGGCGACCCGCGCCGGTTCAAGCCGTACGTCGAGCTCTACCACCGGGCTCTCGCCCAGCTCGGGCATGAATCGCTGCCGGTTGGCGTCCACTCGCCGGGGCACATCGCAGAAACCGATGCCCAGGCGCGCGAGGAGCTGTGGCCGGCCTACGAGGTCATGCGGAATCGGATCGGCGCCGAGCGGGGGTGGGGTCCGACCAGCCGGGCCGAGTTCGACCACGAGATCGCCGCGGGCTCGCTGTACGTCGGCTCGCCCGAGACGGTCGCCCAGAAGATCGCCGAGACGGTTCGCGCCCTCGGCGCGTCCCGGTTCGATCTCAAGTACAGCGCGGGCACGCTGGGACACGACCTGATGCTTCGGAGCATCGAGCTGTATGGACGGGAAGTAATCCCTCGCGTGCGGCGGTTGCTGGGTGAAGCGAGTCATCCCGAGCAGAGCGAGGGATCGGGCGGGCGGACGTCGGGTATGGAAGCCCAAATGGCTAGATGAGCGATTTCTCGCGGAGTTTACCCTGAGTCTTGGCGAATGGCTCGAAATGACTCACGGTGCCCTTCAACGCCAGCACTGCCCGCTCCTTCGCCTTCGCCTCCACATCAACCGTGATCGTCCGATCCAGCCAGAACTCGGGAAAGTCTGCCGGATCGATGTAATCGGCGTGGGCCCGCGGGTTGGGCGACCGCCATCCATCCTTGGGTGACGAAATGTGCGCGTACGGCTCTCTCTCGCCCCAAGTCTCGAAAGCCATCTCACTCGCCTCGGCTACCGACAGCCCGTCGGGCAGGCAGCGGTGATGGTGGGCGTCGTACACCAGCGGAACCCCGGCCCGCCGGCACAGCGGCCCCAGGCTCCGGGGTGTGAAGCACCGGTCGTCGTTCTCCAGCGTCAGGCGGTTCCGGGCTCGCGGGCTGAGGAGGTCGAGTCCCCGCTCCAGCCGCTCCACCGCGGCCGGAATGCCTCCGCTGGCGCCGCCGCCATGCAGCACGATCACGTCGGCCCCCACCAGCTCGGCCACCTGCGCCTGCAGCTCCAGCTCCTTCACCGCCGATTTGACCACCGGCTCACGCTCGGAGTTGAGAACCACGAACTGATCGGGATGCAGGCTCAGGCGAACATCGTAGGCCAGGGCCAGGGCACCGGCCCATTCGAACGCGCCTGCGATCCCGCCCGAGGGATCCAGCTGGTCCAGGGTATATCCGCTCTGGGGGTGGGTGGCCAGTGGCAGGATCTGGCTGGTCATTCGGAAGGCGCCGATCCCGAGCTGGTGACAGCGCTCGACCGCCGCGGCCAGAGCGCCGGCGTTGTGGTCGGCGATATCGGCCAGGTAGGCTCGGCGGCTCTCAGGCTCGAGAGTGGACACATACCGGTGGGTGGCCGTGCGGAACCTGATCGGCGAGTCGAGGAACTGACAGCAGAGGCCCAGGCGGATCACAGGAGCTTGACGATCCGTTCTCCCACGAAATAGCCGATCACGGCGACGCCGAGCCCCACCAGAAACATGTCCAGCCCACTGCGGAATACGCCGCGCCCGGTAAAGAAGCTGCGCGCGGCGCCGACTCCGAAGTGGGAAACCATGGCCAGGGTGAACGAGGCCCAGATCGCTCCTGGGCCGGTATCGAACAGGAAGGGCGCCACCGGGATGAACGCGCCGATTGCCGTGGCGGTTCCGGTGATCCAGGCTTCCCGCATGGGCGTGCTGGTGGCTTCGCCGATCTTCAGCTCGTCCCGCACCTGCTCTTCCAGCGCCTTGGCCGGATCCAGCATGACCTGGGCAGCGATGGAATCGGCCTGCGGCGCGGGGATGCCTTTGGCCTGGTAGAGGAGACTCAGCTCCTCGCGCTCGAGATCCGGCATCAGCCGTATCTCTTCCTTCTCCATCGCAATCTCGTGCTCGAAGACCTCCCGCTCGCTCTTTGCAGCCAGGTACCCCGACGAGCCCATCGACAGCGCGTCCGCAACCATCCCGGCCAGGCCGGCCACCACCACCGCATGCTCTGCCGCCTGCAGATTTCCCTGGGCCCCGATCATCCCCGCGACCAGGCCGAAGTTGGCCGTGAGGCCATCGTTGAAACCGTAGACCACGTTCCGGAGGAAGCCGCCGGCTCCCGTCTTGTGCCATGGCTCTCCCGAGGTCCCACTCATCTGGGTGAGGGTTTCCGCGTGCTCCTTCGACTCCTTGGCCAGCCGGAGAGCGGTCGGACCTACCGCCCCATCCGGCTCGCTCTGGTACAGGTTCAGGTAGCCCTTGACCTCGCGTCCTTCCTCCTGGAGCAGCATCGGTAGGAGAACGCCGCTACCCAGCCGGCGGGCCAGCCAGGCCCTGAACCGGGCGCCCCGCGTCGGGGAGGGCACTGACATGGTATGCCCGTTCTCGGCCAGCAGCTTGCGCCACATCTCGACATGGCGGTCCTCCACCGAGGCTAGCTTCCGGTAGATATCCGCCTTTCTTGGGTCGCGCTCAGCCTGGGCCAGCTCCCGGTACAGGAAGGCGGCGTCGGCCTCGTCCTCGAGGTGGTGAAGCCAGGTATGAGGGGGGGCAGGGGGGGCTGAGGTCATGGCGGATCATAACAGCGTAAACGGTGAACGGTAAACAGTGAACGGCCCAACCCCCCCCCGGTTCACTGTTCACGGTTCACGCTTTTTACAGTTTACTGTTTACTGTTCACTGTTGACGCTTTTCTTCCCTGCAACGCTTGGGGGCCCTCCCGCATCCTTAACGCACGATGACTGGGACCCTGCTGATGGATTCCTCGCTGCTCGCCAACGCCGAAACGGTCGTCGCCCGTGCCCGCACCGGCGATACCGAGGCGTTGGGCCAGCTCTACCGGGCCTTCGAAGTGCCGGTGTACAACCTGGCGCGCCGGATCTGCCGGACCACCGAGGATGCCGAGGATGTCCTTCAGGAGACCTTTTTCGAGGTCTGCCGCAGCATCGGGCGCTACCGGGAAGAGGGCAGCCTGTGGGGCTGGATCCGGACCATCGCCGCGAGCAAGGCGCTCATGCGGCTCCGGCGCAATAAGTATCGCGATACCGACGAGCTGCACGACGAAACGGTCGGCCACCGCCGGGAAGACACCCACCTGAAGATGGATCTCGAAGCCGCGCTGGAGCGCCTCTCTGAAACCTCCCGGGCGGTGGTCTGGCTTCACGACGTCGAAGGCTACACCCACGAAGAGATTGCCGGCATGATGGGCAAGACCCCGAGCTTCTCCAAATCGCAGCTGTCGCGAGCCCATGCTCGCCTGCGCGTCTGGCTGGGCGAGGAGATGATCCCATGACTCACCTTTCCATGGATGTCTTGGTGAGCTTGCGCGAGCCGGGAAGCGAGCCGGGCCACGCGGCGGCGCGCGAGCATCTGAATCAGTGTCCGTACTGCCAGGCCGAGCTCCAGCGGCTGCACCAGCGCGTTGCGCGGCTGAAGGCGCTGCCCACGCTCCGGCCCAGCCGGGACCGCTGGCCCGAGACCAAGGCCCGGTTCAACGCCGACCGCCGGCGCCGTCGGACCCGGATCGTGGGGCTCTCCGGCCTGGCCATGGCGGCTTCCGTTGCGCTCGCCATCGCGGTGGGCGATCTCTCCCGCCCCACCGATGCCACCGCGGAGCAGCTCAACCAGGCCATGCAGCGCTCTCAGGTGCTGGAAAGCGCGCTCAGCGAGTACAACCCGGGGGGGAGGGTGCTCGATGGGCGGACCGCCCGGATAGCCGGAGAGCTGGAGGACCGTATCGCCCGGGTCGATCGAGAGCTCGAAGCCACCGAACTGATGGAGCAACAGGCCACCGAGCACGATCTGCTGAAGCTATGGCAGGAGCGAGTCGGCCTGCTCGACGCGCTGGTCGATGTGCACGTGACCCGCGCCAGTAATGCAGGGCTCTAGCACGAGGAGTGTCGGTATGCACCGCCAATCGTTCATGGCAGCCGCTCTGGCGCTGGTGGGCCTGGCTCCGCTTCCAGGCAATCTCAATGGCCAGGAGCCCGTCCGCCCGGACGACCCCCGCGTCGAGGTGCGGGCTCGCGGACCCGAGAGGGTGATGCAGTTCGTGATGAACCGGCGTGCCCGGCTGGGTCTCAAGGTCAACCTCAGGCCCCGGGAAACCGATTCGATCGGGGCCTACGTCGATGCCGTTACCCCCAACGGTCCGGCGGCCCACGCCGGCCTCCGCTCGGGTGACATCATTACCCGGGTGGACGGCAAGTCTCTGCTGGCCGGGGGAGCCTCCCCTTCGCGCGACGACCGGGAATCGCTTCCCGGGCTCCGGCTGATCGAGCTGGCCGCCACCCTCGAGCCGAACGACACCGTCCCGGTCGAGTTCCGCCGCGGCAAGGAGCGCAAGACGGTCGAGGTGGTGACCGGGGACGAGCCCAACGTCGTCTTCCGCAGCGGACCGGGGGGGAGGGGCTTCGACTTCCGCTACCCGCCGGACGCCCGAATGTCCGTACAGACGGACGACGATGACATCTTCGTGGGCGGGCCCTTTCTCTATGGCTCACCCCTCGCCCACCTCGAGCTGGCACCGCTCAATCCCGACCTGGGCCAATACTTTGGCACCACCACCGGGGTCCTGGTGATCAGCGTACCCCGGAATTCCGAGCTGGGCCTCAAGGGGGGTGACGTGGTGCTGGCAGTAGACGGGCGGAAGCCGGAGAGCCCATCCCACCTGCTTCGGATCCTGCGCAGCTACCAGGATAGCGAAAGCTTCAAGGTGGATGTGCTCCGCAACCGGAAACGGGTGGCCGTCGACGGCCGGCTGGGGGACAAAGCCGCCGACTGAGGAGGGCACCGTCCATTGTGCGCCCGCTCACAGATGACGGAACCCGTAGAGCTTATATCTTCGGTCCACCTTGGAGGGAAATATGGGATTCCTGTGGACCTTGATTATCGGATTGGTCGTTGGGGCGATCGCCAAGCTGTTGATGCCCGGGCGTGATCCGGGCGGGATCATCGTGACGATGTTGATCGGTGTGGCCGGCGCGCTGCTGGCCGGGTTTATCGGTCGGGCTCTCGGCTGGTACGCCGATCCGGGTCAGGGCCCGGGGATTATCGCCTCGATCGTCGGTGCAATACTCCTGCTGCTCCTGTACCGCCTGTTCACCGGCCGCCGGGGAACGACGACGGTTCCGTAAGCGGTACGGTACGGCGGTAGAGACTCAGGCGTAGGGGGGCGGTAGGTGCGGAAGGTCGGGACATGTGTGTCTCCTGCCATCCGTTCACCTACCGCCTCTTTTACCTTACCGCCTTACCGCCTTACCGCCTTACCGCCTGCCGCCTTACCGCCCTACCCCCTTACCGCCTCACGCCAACTGCACCAACGGCCGGACCGCCCGGTCGAGGTGCACCTGCCTGGCCAGCTCGCCAAACATCGGGAAATCCAGACTTTGGGCGCCGTCACTCATGGCCTGTGCCGGGTCGGGGTGCACCTCCACGATCAGCCCACAGGCACCCGCCGCCAGGGCCCCCAGGCTGAGGGGGATGACCAGCGACCGGATTCCCGCTGCATGGCTGGGATCCACGATCACCGGCAGGTGGGTACGCTCCCGGACCAGGGCCACGGCGTTCAGGTCGAGGGTGTGACGGGTGGCGCGCTCGAAGGTCCGGATGCCCCGCTCGCACAGCACCACGTTCGGATTGCCCTCAGCCAGCACGTACTCGGCGGCCATGAGCCACTCTTCAAACGTGGCGCCCGCTCCCCGCTTGAGCAGCACCGGCTTGCCGCTCCGGCTGGCCGCCCGCAGCAGGCTGAAGTTCTGCATGTTCCGGGCACCGATCTGAAGCATGTCGGCAAAATGCGCTACGACCGGGACTTCTTCCCAGCTCAGCACCTCGGTAACGACGGGAAGACCGGTCTTTTCGCGGGCGTCCGCCAGATAGCGGAGACCCTTGACGCCCAGCCCCTGGAAGTCGTACGGGGAGGTACGCGGCTTATAGGCCCCCCCGCGAAGCATGTCTCCGCCCGCCTGGGCGACTGCCATGGCCGTCTCCAGGATCATGGCCTCACTCTCGACCGAGCAGGGCCCCCCAATCAGCACCGGCTCGGGGCCCCCGAACCGCAGGCCCCGAACCTGCACCACGGTGCCTTCCGGATTGCGCCGGCGATCCACCAGCGGTATGGATGGCTTTTCCACCCGGTGAGCCGGCGGGGGCACCGGGGCCGACAGGCGGGAGCCTTCGGTCCAGGCCTCGTAGCTCCCGAGCACGATGAGCTTGACCGCCAGGGCCTCGATTTCTTCCAGCGCCTCCGATACTCGGGGGTCGGTGGCAGAGCCCTCCACGTCCACATAGAAGCGGTAGGTCCAGGGAGCCGAGCGCTCCGGCCGTGACTGGAGTGCCATGAGGTTGACCCCTCGGGCCCCGAACGCCTGCAGGGTCAGGGCGAGCATTCCTGGCTTGTGGTCGACCAGTACGATGAGGGAGGTCTTGTACCGGACCGCGCCCGGGGTGCGGAGGGATCCGGCTGCGTCCGCGCGGGTGAAGGTGAGAAAGCGGGTCTGATTGGTAGGATCGTCCTCGATGCGCTCCGCCAACGGCACCAGCCCGTGGGCATCGGCGGCCGGTCGGGCGGCGATGGCGGCCAGGGCCGGATTGCGTTCCTGAGCCACGATCTCGGCGCTCCCCGCCGTATCCCAGGCGCTTACCAGCTCTGCGTCCGGCAGGTGCTCGGCAAGCCAGATGCGGCACTGGCCGAGGGCCACCGGATGGGAGAGGACCCGGCGGATCCCGGACAGGGGCGCTCCCGGCAGGGCCATGATGGTGTGGTGGACCGGATGGAGTATCTCATGGGTCAGATGGAGCGTGCCGTCGCCAAACGCCTCGTGAAGCAGGTCGTAGGTGGTGGTGACCGACCCGATCAGAGAATTTTCGATCGGCAGGCACCCGGCATATGCCCGGCCCTCGCGAACCGCGGCCACGACGTCCTTCACCTCCCGGCAGGGCAGGGGCTCGAGGTCAGGCCAGCGGCGCCGGGCCGCGGCTTCGCTGAACGAGCCGTGAGAGCCCTGGATGGCTACACGCATGGGCACGCTCCATAGTGAGAAAAAAAAGACCCCACCGATAGAATCGGCGGGGCGTCGATGATTCCGGGCGGAAAAGCGCTAAGGCACTCTACCGGCACCGGACGGGCATCGAGCCTCGCCGGCCGTGGTAAAGAGGAACCAGTAGCTGTGCACGGATGTCATGGAGCGAACCTACGACCCGGCGCGGAGGGTTGTCAAGGGCATGAGTGCTTATCTTTTGCGGATGCGCCGCCATGCTGCAAGGCGTTTTCGAGCACTACCTCTGCTGCTAGTGCTGGCCGTGCCATGCTCCGGTCAGGCCCAGGGGCTGCCCGAGTTCGGGCCTCTCAACCCGGTAGCCAGTTCCCGCAGCGGACTCTATTTCCAGCCTTTTCGGGAGGCAGAGCCGGGGAGATGGCGCCCCGCCCTGGCCCTCGATTACGGCAGCGTCATCGAGTACAACCGGCTCGACCAGGCCGACTACGTGCTGGACTCCGAGGTCCTCCGGCTGACCTTTGGGGCCAGTCGAGATCTCGGCCGGCGGACTTTCCTGGCGCTGAGCGTATCGCTGGACGGCGCCTATGCCGGATTCCTGGACGGGTTCCTCGACTGGTACCATGGCAAGCTGGGCATTCGGGTGAGCGAGCGCGAGCAACGGCCGCAGGACCGGTTCCTGTATTCCATCACCCTGCCCGATGGCAGGACGGTAGCCCGGTCGAGCGGAGATCTTTTCCTGGGCGATATCCGGGCGGGACTCGGAATCCGGGTCAACTCCCAGCTTCAGACCGTGTTATCCCTCACCCTCCCAACCTCGACCGGGCCCGAAGGGTATGGGCGAGGGGTCCCCTCGGTCGCGGTGCTGAACACCCTTCGCGTCCCGTTGACGCCACGGCTGGTGTACGAGGGAAGCCTCGGGGTGGGATTACCCCGGCGCACGGTCGCCTGTCGGATCTCCAGAACACGGCCATGCTGGCGGTCAGCTCCGGCCTGCGCCAGCGCATCTGGGGGAATCAGTCGCTCTTCGGAAACCTGTTCTATCACTCTCCGTACTACCACGACACCTCGCTTCCCGCGCTCGACCGGCGGGAGCTGTCGTTGGATTTCGGCTGGATACTGCAGACCGGGGGTGGGGGAGACTGGCGGGTAGGCCTTACCGAGGATCTTGAACCGGGAGGACCGGGCGTGGATCTGGTCTTTAGGGTAGGGAGGACCTTCTAGGGCGGCAGCTCACCGCGGCGCGGCGAACAGAAACTGTTCCATATTGTTGAACAGAAATTCCTTGGCTTTTGGCTCCCGTAAGTTCAATCCATAGTGGTTGATGAGCTGTTGCTGGGTCTTGAGCCATTCACCCCAGCACACCCCGCAGATTTCCTCATAAGCGCGACGGCCCAGATCGTTTTGGAAGGGCTGGAATGCCATCCGCTCCCGGTCCAGCCCGCAGCGCGTGCAATGCAGCGTAACCATGGAGGGCAAGATAGACGTCTCCAGGAATGTGATCCAGTCTATCGTCGGATCGCCGGGCAGACATTAGAATGAGTCAGGGAGCAAGCCGGCGGTGATCTCCTTCACCCCGTTTGAGTGCGCGAGCCCCGCTGGCGGTTCCCAGTCCAGTACCGATACCGAAGATCAGTGCCGTGGTAAGCGTTATAAGTGGCAGAAGTGCAGCAGGCCAGGCCACTACGGCAGCCACAATGCCGGCCACGAGAGGGGCCACAGGGGAGTGGACAGAGTCCACAAAACGGAGCCGGCGGAGGACAAAACCGCGGGCGATGACAAACCCAAGGACCCCTGCCGCTAGAGTGATAATGATTTGCAACATATAGAGTTCCGCCTCTGAGGGTGTAACGCTTCGTTACAGTACGCAACGTCTGGGTGAAAGATTCAGATTCCTGTGGCAAGCGGCCGGCTGGAACTGTGGTATGCGAATCGCGGGCAAAACTACCAATCGTATCCTTGCCTAAGCTCTCTCAGGGAAGGAGCCAAGCGATGCCTAGACAACATCCGACGGTGCAGGTGCCGAACATCGGCCCTATGGATCACGCGTGGGATTTGCTCGGCGAGTGGCAGGCTGAGTTCGAGCTGCCCGAGACTGAGTCGCCGGTGCACGGCAAGGTGACGTTCAGTTCATGGACCGACGCCGAGCTACAGCTCGACCCCATCGAAGCGGCGATCGCTGGGATCCCGTCCAGCGTGCCCCTCGAGCGAGCCAGCGAGATCCATCTCACCGATGCAGGCGGAGGGGCACTCCAGTGGGTGCTGCACGCTCCCTCGACCAACTGGTCGCTCCAGGCCACGCTTTGGCCTGGCTCGTTGCACCTGTTCGTCCACGACGCGGACGATGACGAGGAGCAGCTCTACCGGGCTCGTGCGACCCGGGACCAGGATTACTACCTCAGGAAGTACCCGCTCGACACGCTTTGAATCCTGCGACGCCCGTCGGTACCTTCCGACGGGCGTCCCTCTTTTCTCGACGTCACCCCTAAAGCGAAGGATAGATGGAAGTACGACTATTGGAGCTGCCCCTCAGAGCGTTTGGTGCCGAGTCAACGGCAGCTCATGTGGAGCTCGACGTCCTTACCCCCGCCGATCGTTTCAAGCGCGCAGCGAAGATCCTCGGGATCAGCCTGGTCGCCGCCCTGATCGCTCTCCCGATTCCCCTCGTTCACTTTGTGCTGGTACCGGGAGCGCTGGTCGCGGGAATCGTGCTGTCGGGCGTCCGGCTCCGTCAGGGAGAGATCTTTCGAAGCGCGAGTGGCCGCTGCCCCTACTGCGCCACCGAGCAGAGTTTCATGGTCATGGGAAGGTTCAGGCTGCCGAAACAGCTCCACTGCAAGGCCTGCCACCGGCAGCTGATGCTGGAGGGCTCTACCACCTGACCGCTACGCTTCCCCACATGAAGCCGGACCCGAACGCAGTCATTACCAAGAGATCGTTGCGCTTGAGCCGGCCGCTCCGCACGCATTCATCCAGCGCGATGGGAATGGTGGCCGCCGTGGTGTTTCCGTAGCGGCTGATGTTGTTGTAGACCTGATCGTCACGCAGTCCGAGATCCTTCTGCATGACTTCCGATATACGGAGGTTGGCCTGATGGGCCAGCAGGAGGTCGAGGTCCGCCACCGTGTGCCCGGCCGAGGAGAGCACGGCGCGCACCGACTCGGGCATGCGCACCACGGCGTGGCGAAAGACCTCCCTGCCGTCCATCTCCAGCAGGTGTCGCCCGGCGTCGATCTGCTCGTGGGACACTCTGGGATGGTACATGGATCCAGGGCTGTCCACCCACAGCTTCTCCGCGTGGGCGCCCTCCGAATGGAGATCGAAGCTCAAAATCCCACCATTGTTTTCCTCGCCGGCACCGAGGAGAACGGCGCCGGCCCCATCGGCGAAGATGACGGCGACGTGCCGGCCCGCGCTGGATACGTCCAGCCCGGTGGACTGAATCTCGGAGCCAACTACCAGAACGCGGCGGAACTGGCCGCTGCGAATCCAGGCATCGGCCACCGACAGGGCGTAGATGAATCCGCTGCACTGCGCCCGAACATCCAGGGCCGGAATCGTGGAAATTCCCAGCAGGCGCTGGAGGTACACCCCGTTTCCGGGCGCGAAATGATCGGGGCTCGAGGTGGCATAGACAATGGCGTCGATCTCACTCGGGGGCACCTCGGCCATCTCCAGCGCGCGCGATGTCGCCCGGTGCGCCATCTCCGTCCCCGTCTCTCCCTCGGTCACCCAACGACGCTCCTCGATGCCGGTCCGGGTACGAATCCACTCGTCGGTGGTGTCCATGAGCCGGGACAGCTCGTCGTTGGTGACGACACGGTCGGGAACGGAGAAACCGGTTCCAAGAATTCGGCTGCGTAGCATTCAGGCTTCCAGAACGGGGTACGAAGGACGAGTGGGGTATCTTGGTCCTCGCCGGTCCGAACCGCAAGCCGAGCGGCCTACGAGCGCCGGGTCGGCCGCAAGGCAAGAGCCCAGATCCAGAGTATCCAGGCCGCGCTGAGGGTCCAGCCCATGCTGCGCCAGGTCTCCCAGACTACCCCCACGGGGGTAAGCCAGCCGGGCCACCAGGCGTCCGGGCGGAGCCGATGGCGCTCGACGATGCGGACCGCCGGAAACCCGGCGTGCAGCGCCTGGAGCACCGTGGTACAGGGGTTGGAGGGCGTAGCCCGTGGGGAGCGAACCAGATTCCAGACCATGCTGGTGGCGCCCCACCCGTGGCTGTCGCTGACGCCGACTACGAAGCGGTTGTGGGCCCGGGCGAGGGCGATCACCGAGTCCCGCGCCGCTCGGGGCAGCTCATTGGCCTTGGGAGACGCGTTGACCACCTCGAAACCATCGAGACCCGCGCTCACCAGCTGGTCGAGCCGGCCCCAGTGGTTCCGCCGATACTCCGGGAGCGAGGCGACGGAAAGTGCGCCCAGCGCCGAGTCGCTGGTGGCCAGCAGGGTGAGCAGGGCATCGAGCGACCCGTTGTATCGGGTGCGATCTACGGGCAGGGTATCGCCGAGGAGGACGATGTGAGACCGCCACGCACTTACCTCGATGCCGGGGCAGGGAACCGTAAGGGCCGTGCTGGGCTGGCGACTGGCGACTGGCGACTGGCGACTCGTGACTTGCGACTGGCGACTGGTAACATTGTGATCGGTGATGAACGTCGCGTCGAACCCGGCCCGCCCGTGCCAGCGCAGGTTCGACTCGGTGTCGAAACCTCGCATCCAGGTGTCTTGAACGTCGTGGGAAACGTTGGTGTGGCTATGAAAGTCTACCACGAGGTCCCGAGGATCTACCCCGGCCAAGGCGAGCATGGGCCGGTGCCAGAGCGCTCCACCGGCGAGGAATCCGGCCAACAGCAGCAGCGCCACCGCCAGTGTGCCGATTTCCTTGAGCAGGGAAAACCGGGGTGTCGCCCGGGCGGTCCGCGCCGCGCGGCGCCACAGCTGGCGTCCGACCCGCCACATCACATAGAGTGCCACGAGGCCGAATAGAAAACCCCGGAGCCGGCTCATGCTCAGCATCGAGACCCCGTCCCACAGGGTGAACAGCGGCGCCAGGGCGAGGTACAGCCACGGCACAGCCAGGTGGAGTGAAGGCGCCGTGCTGCCCGCCACGGGATCGGAGAGTGCGGGAACCGAGGCCAGCCGGGCACAAAGCAGAAGCGCGGTCAACCCGATTGGAGCGGCGACACGAGGTATCACCCGAGGCTGGTTCATCGAAGGAGTGGAATGAATGATGAGATCAGACGACGATAGCCTGGATGAGGAGTTCCCTCTCGGCGACGGCACGCTCGAGACCGGCGCTAGCGTACTCTGCCCCTACTGCGGAGAAATCAACGAGATCGCGTTGGATCCCGGCAGTGGGAGTCAGCAGGAGTACGTGGAGGATTGCCAGGTTTGCTGCCACCCGTGGCGAGTAGTCGTGCGGTATTTGCCCGATGGAGCTGCTGAGGTCTCGATCGAGGTGGACGATTCCGGCTAGACTCCACCGAACCAGGGATACCCCTGATCCTCCCAGTAGCCGCCCGGCCGATCCCTGGTAAAGGTCATGGAGCTCAGGTACTTCGTCAGCTTATAGCCCAGCTTGACCGGGGAATAAAGCCGGAGTGGGGCACCACGACTCATCATGAGGGGGCGATCGTTGTAGGCATAGGCCAGGATGGTCTGAGGATGCATGGCGCTGGCGAGGTCCCAGCCATTGTAGTACTGGCTGTCGAATGAGTCGAACCGCAGGTACCGCGCCTCGGACTTGGGCGCTGCCAATGCGGTGACGGTCGACAGCGGAACACCGGTCCAGGTGCCTACCGCCGTCCAGCCCTCGACGCAGTGATGTTTGACGGTGTACGTCAGGCGCGGCAGGGTCTCGAGCGCCTGGAGCGTGAGTCGTATCGGATTTCGCACCAGCCCGCCGACCTCCAGGCTCCAGTCCCGGAGATTGTCAGGCGTCGGAAACGATCCGGTGCGGTTGTAGGTGATCGAATAGGTTGGAAAATTCTGCATCGGCGTTCTCGCCGACCGGGGATATTCCCTCGCCGCCCGGCTGGGTGAGAACAGGACCTTCTCTCCCACCCAGTCGTTGATCCGGCCGAACGCCTTCAGCTTGGGCTCGAGGACCGGTCCCCCATCCCATCCGCAGGCCGCGACGATCGAGGCCGGGCCGGCCGCCGCTCCCAGGCGGAGGAAGTCACGCCGGGTGAGCGATCGAGTCCCGTCAGTCATGACTGGGGAACCTCCCCCGGTACCAGCCGGTAATCATCCCCCGCAGCGAGGCGGGATCAACCAGGAACACCAGCGCGACGTGAAGCATCGTAAAGCCCACGAAGAGCCAGACCGTGAGAAAATGCCAATAGCGGGTGAGCTCGTAGCCGCCGAACAGGGTCGTGAGCCAGGCCAACTGTACCGGTTTGTAGATGGCGAATCCGGTCAGGCTGGCAAGGATTCCCAGCACCACGATGAAGGTGTAGGCCGCCTTTTGGAGTGCGTTGTGCTTGCCCTGGGGTGGGTGCTCCTTCCGCAGCCGCAGGTAGTAGAGCTGCATCTGAACCGCGGGGCGGAAGTCGCGGGGGCGAAAGAGCAGTGACCGCCATTCACCCGAGAAGGCGAGAAATCCCAGATAGATCAAGCCGGTGATGACGAAGGGCCAGGCGAGCGCGAAATGCCAGTTGAGTCCGCCGGCAAGCCAGCCACCCAGCCTTGCCCACTCAGGCATTGGACGGCCATCCCAGGGGTTCGGCAGGAGCAGCGGCCGGTCTCGGAGCCCGAAATGAGCATACGCGTTGTAGATCTGGAGCCCGCTGCCGATCATGCCAAGAAGGAAAACGGCATTGAGCCAGTGAGCCAGACGCACTACACCTGCATACCGCTTGACCAGCGGTCGCCTGCCGGATACGTCCGAAACCGGAACCGGTTCTGCCGTGGAGGTCATAGTCGCCTACTCGTAACGCAGCGCCGTGATCGGATCGAGCTTCGCCGCCCGGCGCGCGGGCCAGATGCCAAAGAAGAGTCCCACCGCGGCGCTGAACGCAAAGGCGACTCCCACCGCCATGGGTGAGATGAGCGTGTTCCACTGCATCAGCTTGGCCAGCAGCACCGCGGTCCCAATCCCGAGGAGAACGCCGAGCAGGCCGCCCAGCAGACAGAGGGTCAGCGCTTCGATGAGGAATTGCATCATGATATTCATGCGGGTGGCGCCCAGGGCCTTTCGGACCCCGATCTCGCGGGTGCGCTCGGTAACCGATACCAGCATGATGTTCATGATGCCGATTCCACCCACCAGCAGGCTCACGGCCGCGATGCTGGCCAGCAGGCTGGTAAACACCTCGGTGGCCTGCTGCTGAGTGGCGAGCACGTCCTGCTGGTTTCGGATGGTAAAGTCGTTCTCGGCTCCGGGCCGGATCTTGTGCTCCCGCCGGAGCACCCGCTCCAGATCCACCATGCCCTGTTCGACCGGCACACTGTCGGCAACCTGAATCGAGAACGAGCGAATCCGGTTGCTGCCGAAGACCCGGTAGCGCGCGGTCTGGAGCGGGATGAGAATCTGCTCGTCCGGATTGCCGAAGCCGCCGGCCGATCCCTTCTCGCTGAGCACCCCGATGACCTCGAAGGGAATGCCCCGGATCATCAGGGTCTGGTTGATCATGCCCGCCGGATTACCGCTCAGCATACGCGGCACCGACGCGCCGAGCACCGCATAGCGCCGCCGGGACTCATCCTCCCCCGCGGTAAACATGCGGCCGTACGGCACGGTGTAGTTGCGAACGTCGGTGTACTCCGCCGTCGTCCCGACGACGTTGACGTTGCTGTTCTGATTGCCGTACTTGACCTGGAGGGATTGCTGCATCTCGGGTACGACGGCGGTGAGCAGCGGCGCGTCACGCCGGAGTGCATCGTAGTCGTCGGTGCTCAGGATGGTCCGATCCGTGATTCGAATGCCACCCTGGCGCGCTTGCCCGGCCATCACGGTAAAGACGTTTGCCCCCAGGGCGGCGATCCGGTCCCGTACCGCCTTCTGCGCCCCGCTGCCCAGGGCCACCATCGTTATCACCGCGCCGACGCCGATGATAATGCCGAGCATGGTAAGCACCGACCGGAGCATGTTGGCCCGGATCGATTGCAGGGCCACGGCCACCGTCTCACCAAGCAGCATGGCTAGGGCCTCGCGCCCCCCGCCGGCTGGGGACTTTGCTGTTGCATTCCCGGCACTCCCCCGCCGCCGGTGATCCGGTTCATCCGCTCCCTCGACTCCTGCTGCGACTGCACCAGGCCCGCGCTCGGCAGTACCAGAACCGAATCTGAGATTGTCAGCCCGTCGATGACCTCGCTGTAGTCCAGATCGGTCAGGCCGGTCCGAATCCACACCGGTGTGGGTTTGCCGTTCCGCTTGACGAACACGATGTAACGGCTCCCGACTCCCTGCGCCGGTCTCGCGATCCGGCCTCCCGGGCGCCGGCGGGGCTGCTCGGTGGTGCTTGCCGGGGAAGCCGCGCCCATCGACGCCCGTCCTGCAGAGTCTCGGGGTGCGGTGGAATCCCGACCCGCGGCTCTCCGAGTGCCTGAATCCTGGGCCGAAGGTTGCGCGGCGGCCAACTGCTGCTGGACGGCTTCCGGGGAGAGTCCCAGCACCTGCGCGGCCGACCCGACGTCCCGTTGGGTGCGGAGCGCGGCATTGGGCACGGCCAGCACGTTATCCCGGCGACCGACGTGGACCTCGACCTCCGCATTCATCCCCGGGCGGAGCAGGCCTTCCTTGTTGTCGATCCGGACCAGGACCGGAAACATGGTGACGTTCTGCTCGGTCTGGGCTTGGGGCTCGATCTTGAGCACTTTGCCCTCGAACGGCCGGTTGGGAAAGGCATCGACTGTCACCGTGGCCCGCTGCTCCGGCTGGACCTTTCCGATATCGGTTTCGTCCACCAGGGTCCGGACCTGGACCAGATTGAGATCGGCCATCTTGAGCAGCACCGTTCCGCCGCCGACATCGTTCGTCGGCGAGGAGATGACCTGGCCCCGCTCGACCTGCTTCTCGATAATCGTACCGTTGATCGGGGCTCGAACGTTGGTGTCATCGAGCTGATCCCGCGCGTTGTCCAGCGCCACCCGGGCCCGGATGACCTCGGCATTGGCGTTGGCGTAATCGAGGAGAGCCTGCTCGTGCTCCTGTTGGGTAATTGACTGGGACTTGAACAGCTCATCCGCCCGGCGCTTCTGCGAGCTGGCATTGGTCAACCGCGCCTGCGCCACCTCGAGATCGGCCTGGGCCTGAGCGACCGAATTCTTCGGGATCCGCGGATCTACCCGCACCATCAAGTCGCCCCGTTTGACCGCCTGCCCGGTCTCCACCGCAAGGTCGAGAATCTCACCCGAGGCCTTGGATTTCACCTCGACAGTGGTATCCGGCTGGACCGAGCCCGAGGCCTGCGCCGACACCACGATGTCGCGGCGCTGCACCGGGACGGACTGGTAGGTCACCGGCGCCGCTTCCTTCTTGCAGGCGACGAGCAGGAGCCCGGCCAGGATTGTCATCCTGAGGGAGCGAAGCGACCGAAGGATCGGCGTGGTTCCGAACCGATCCTTCGCTGCGCTCAGGATGACAGGGTTATCGAGCATCACGCCCGCCCCGCCGTCTCGAAGTCCCGCTCGACCCGCCCGTCCTTGAGGTGCACCTGCCGGCGCGCGTGCTCGGCGATGTCGTGCTCGTGGGTTACCAGCACGATGGTCTGGCCGTTGACATGCAGTGCCTCGAAGAGGGCCATGATCTCCTCACCCGTGGCGCTGTCCAGATTCCCGGTGGGCTCGTCGGCCAGTAGAATGCTCGGGTTGTTGACCAGGGCCCTGGCGATCGCCACCCGCTGCCGTTGCCCGCCGGACAGCTCGTTGGGCCGATGCTGCATCCGATCCTTGAGTCCAACCCTTTCCAGCGCGTCGCTCGCTTGTTCCCGCCGCTCCTTGGCGGCCATCCCGGCATATACCAGCGGTAGCTCGACGTTATGCAGGCTGGTGGCCCGGGGCAGCAGGTTGAACGTCTGAAACACGAAACCGATCTCCTTGTTCCGGATACGGGCGAGCTCATCGTCTTCCAGCTCCGATACCCGGTGACCGTTCAGCCAGTACTCCCCGGCGGTGGGGCTGTCGAGACACCCGACGAGGTTCATGAGCGTGGACTTGCCCGAGCCTGAGGGTCCCATGACCGCCACGAACTCGTTCTTCCGGATAGTGATGTCCACTCCCCGCAACGCGCGCACGATCTCGCCCCCCATGTCGTACTCGCGCTGAAGATTGCGGGTCACGATGACCGCATCCCGCGGGACATCGGGAGGGAGCATGGCCATCCGCTCTTCGGTATTCAGCAGTGTGCCGGTCAAAGATTCCGTCCGATCAGCGCCTCGATCTGCGCTTTGGCGCGGAGGTAGTCGAAACGGGCGTTCACCACGTCGACCTCCGCCTGGTTGAGCGCTTCCTGTGAAGTGAGCAGGTCCACGATGGTCGAGGCGCCGAGACGGTAGCGTTCCTGCTGGACTCGCAGGTCTTCCGTGGCTGCGGCCACACTCGTCTGGGTGATCTCCGTCCGCGTGCGGGCCGCCTCCAACTCGGCCAGCCGTGTGGTCAGCTCGGCCTGCACTTCGCGCTGCGCATCGGCCGCGGTCGCCTCGGCCAGGTCGAGCTGCGCATCCCGCTGCACGATCGTCAGCTCACGGTCGAACCCGTCGAAGAGGTTCCACCGGAGCGAGAGGCTGAGCTGACGCTGGTTGAAGAGATCGTAGTCGTTGGCTCGGCTTCCATTCCAGCCGGTGTTGGCGGCCAGCGTCAGCGACGGCCAGTACGCGGAGCGGGATGCACTGAGCGAGGCCCGCGCGGCGCTGGCGTTGGCGGTAGCACTCTGCACCCGGGGCGACCGGGACTCGGCCTCCGCCCGGAGGGCCTGACTGTCGATGACGGCGGTGAGCTGGTAGAAGGACGAGTCGTCAGCGGCGCGCACCCGGCCGGTTTCTCCGATCAGTCTCGCCAGGTTAGCCTCGGCCGACGCGAGCTGGGTCTGGGTGGTGATCTGGTCCAGGCGGGCATTGCCCAGCGTGACCAGTGAACGCAACGAGTCGGATCGGGTGGCGGACCCGGCCCGGAGCTTGGCCACCGAGGTCTTGAGCTGCTCCTCGGCCCGGCGCACGCTGGCCTCTCTCACCCGGAGGAGCTGGGCGGCTGCGAGCGCATCGAGGAACTGGTTGGTAGTCGTCAGGGCCTGCTCGAAGCGGGCATCGAGCAGTGAGGCCTCCGCGGCGGTCTGGCCGGCACGAGCCGCCCGCATCTCCGCACCACGCCGGAACCCGGTGAAGAGATCGAGGCTGGCGGACAGCGACGTGCTGATGCTCCGATTGCTGGAATTGCCGCCGGTGAGCTCGCCGGTTACCGGGTCGATTCGTGGCGCTCCCTCGGAAAAAAAGTCACTGGCCGAGGAGCTGGCGGAGAGCCGGGGGAGGTATGCTCCCAAAGCATTTCGACGCTGGGCCGCCGCGGTGCGCACATCGGCGGCTGCCCGTATCATGGCCGGCTGGACCCGATCCGAGCGACGGATGGCCTCCGCCAGCGTGATCGTGGGGACCTGAGCGGCGGCCGCTCCCGCACCTGGAGGAGATAACAGCAGAGCGGCAAGGAAGAGGGGACGCTGCACCATGTGTTCGGTCGACGGAATCCGGGTGAGGGTGTTAAGTCCAAAGAACGAGGGATTTAGCGTAAAGTTTCAAAAGGGAACGCGGTGTCTCCGGCTTTGATTCCTCCAGCCGACCCCGGGTCGGTTAGCGGTCCGCCCGGCGGCGGAACGCCTCCCGGCCAGCCCCCAACGCAAACCAGGCACATAGCGCGGCCACCACGTAAGCCGACTCCCGGGGAAGGGCCACGAACACCAAGCCCAGAGCAATGAAGATGGCACTGATAGGCCCGAATACCGAGCGCCGGGCATGGCTGGCTATGGCCCGCAGCGCCAGCACCGCCCGCTGCCGGGTTTCCCGCCCGCTACGATGATACATCGCCGGCGCCACTTCGGGGTCCTGGTGGGTCAGCACCGTCGGCAGGGCCTGGCTGATCCGCTGCGGCCCCCGCGCCGGACGACTGGCGACCTCGCGGCTGCGGGAAACGTCGCGGCGGAACTGTGCCGCCATGGCCTCGGCCAGACCGGAGTCCTCGATCAGGACATCCAGCTCGTAGTTTCCCAGCAGACTCGACGGGTTGAGGTTGCTCGATCCCACCCGGACCCATCGATCGTCGCACACGATGGTCTTGGCGTGCAGCATCGGTCCATTCCATTCGTAGATGCGCACCCCGCTCCGCAGCAGATCGCGGTAGCCGATGCGGGAGAGGTTCCGGATCAGCGGGAGGTCGCTGGACCCGGGGACCAGGAGCCGCACGTCGACTCCATCCTTGCCCGCGTCGCACAGGGCCTGAAACAGCCGCGGAGGCGCCACCAGATATGCGTCCGTGATCCAGAGCCGCTCGACACTACCGGCCGTAAGGAGCTCGATAACCCGGTAGGCACGCTCCCGTCCGGGCTCACCGCTGATCACACGCACGTCCGCGCCGCCCACCGGATCCACGACACCGGCAACCTGGTCCGATGGTATTCCCGACCCGGCGAGCTCCCAGGCGCTGGCAAAGGTCTGGTCCAGCACTGCTGCCGCGGGCCCATGGATGTCCACCGCGGTGTCTCTCCATGGCTGGCCTCCGGCGTGACTCTCGCCGGTCCACTCGCATCCGATGCACAGTCCGCCCAGCACGGCACGGGAGCCGTCGGCCACGACCAGCTTCCGGTGATTGCGGGAGACGTTGGTGACGACATCCACCAGCCGAGGTGGGTGAAAGGCTCGCACCTCCACGCCGGCCTTCCGGAGATAGCTCCAGAAGGAGCGCGCGGTGGCGACCGATCCGAACCAATCGTATAGCACCCGCACCCGAACGCCTTCCCGGGCGCGGGCGGCCAGCAGCTCGGCGAATCGCCAACCTGCTGCGTCACTCCGAATGATGTAGTTCTCGAAGTGCACCCAGCGCCTGGCCCCGGCGATGGTCTCGAGCATGGCCCGGTAGGAGTTGGGCCCGTCGATAAGAAGACTGACCTGGTTGCCTGGGACCGGCCGCCCACCTGCGGCACGGTTGATGGCGCAGGCGACTGAACTCTCCGCCCCGGTGGGCCGGCCCGCGGTCACGGAGCTCCGAGACCCAGCGTCCGTTCGTGGGGCCTGAGCGCGGCAAGTACGAAGGCGATGTGCTCATCCAGTGGCACACCCAGCTCTTCGGCGCCCCGGATCACGTCGTCCCGGCTCACTCCACGGGCAAAGGCCTTGTCCTTGAGCTTTTTCTTTACGCTGGAGACTTCCAGGTCTTTCAGGCTTCGGGATGGACGGACCAGTGCGCAGGCTACCAGAAAGCCGGCCAGCTCATCCACTGCGAACAGGGACTGCGCCATCGGAGTGTCCCGCGGGATGCCGCTGTAGTTCGCGTGGCCGAGTATGGCTCGCTGCATCGACTCGGGGAATCCCTGGGCGGCTAACACGCGCACGCCCTCGGCAGGATGTCCGTCGGTAGCCGAGTGCTCGGAGTTGGGAAACCGCTCGTAGTCGAAGTCGTGCAGCAAACCGACCAGACCCCAGCTCTCCGGGTCCTCACCGGCTCGTTCGGCCATGGCTCGCATTGCAATCTCCACGGCGTACATGTGCTTTCGGAGGGCATCCGACGCCGTGTATTCGTGCATCAAGGCCAGGGCGCGGTCTCGGGTCCAATCCGTGTTCACGGTTCACCGTTCACTGTTCACGCTGTTGCTGTTGAGGATACCCGGCGGAGAGGGCAACCCGGCTGGCCAGCTCGCCATCGAGGCTGATCTCGAAGGCATACTCGCCCGGCCGGGGCAGGGGGACATCGAACACCAGCACGGCTCCCGCCTCCACGTCCACCACGCCGGCTGGGGGCTCGCCGAACTGTACCGTGCCCTCGCCCCCGAGCAGCTCGGCTCCGCCGTCGTCCACGAACCGGATACGGATGGTGTGGAGACCGATCTCGGTTCGCCGACCGCGAACCCGGAGCACCAGGTGGGTGCGAGGATATACCGCGGGAAAGTTGGAGAGCCAGACGTGCTGGAACATGCCGAGCACGCTGAGCTTCCCCTGCTGATCGATCAGGGCGTAATCGGCGACGACCGCGAAATCGAGGTGCAGGGCTCAGCTGACTCGAATGGAGGTTATGACATCGTTCTGCTTGATCTTGTTCACCACATCCATGCCCTCGGTAACCTGGCCGAAAACCGTGTGCACCTTGTCCAGGTGCGGTTGGGGCGCGTGGGTGATGAAGAATTGGCTGCCCCCCGTGTCCTTCCCCGCGTGGGCCATCGAGAGCGTTCCCGTGGTGTGCTTGTGAGTGTTGAGGTGGGTCTCACATTTGATTTTGTAGCCCGGACCGCCGGTGCCGACCCGCTGATTGGAGGGATCCTTCGAGAGCGGATCGCCCCCCTGGATCATGAAGTTGGGGATGACCCGGTGAAAGCGGGTTCCATCGTAAAACTCGCTGTTGGCCAGCTTCTCGAAATTGCTGACGGTACCGGGCACTTCGGAGTCGAACAGTTCCGCCTTGATCGTGCCCTTGCTGGTCTCGATTGTTGCGCTCTTCTTGGCCACGGATGATCCTCTAAGGAAAATGGCTTCGTAATCTAATGAAGTAAGCAACTATGCCGGCACGCTCGGCCGCAGTGACTCCAGGGTCTCGCGCCAGGACGCAAGGTCGTTCGCCGGCTGGCTGCAGCTCGGGCCTACGCAGGCATACCCTGCGGGCGCGCGCCCGGTAATCATCCCTCGCAATGCTGGGGGCAGGGGGCGGCTGCCGGGGGTGTCGGGGACGAGCAGCTGCACCACCCGACGAGGGAAGAAGCCCGCAAGTGCCTGGCGATGCATGCCGCCAGCCGTGGGATCGGATGCCCCGCCCACAACGACGAGGTGAGCCGCCGGGTTGAGCTGCCGGTCCACGGCCAGGAGATAGCTGGCCGCGTAGAGTCCCAGCTCTCGCGCCCGTCCCGCAAATGCCCGCACGACTTCCTGCCCTCGGTGTTTCCAGCGGCTATCACCGGTGAATTCATCCAGCCGGGCAAACACGACCCCTGCGACCCCGTTGGGCGAGGGCGTTGGGGTGTCCTGGATCGGCTTGGCTGGGGTTGGCAGCAAGCCCTCTTCCCCGGTCCGACCCCGGGCGGTATCGAAGAGTCCTCCCTTGTCGCCATCCCAATAGTCGGTCCAGACCCGATCCATGAGCCGTTCACCCCACTCGAGCCACTCGCCCTCGCCCGTCGTCTCGTAGGCATCGAGCGCGGCGGCCGCTGTCTGCACCTGATCATCCAGCAACCCGTGAATGCCACCCGGCGTGTGGGCGACCCTGTCGCCCTCCTCGTTTTCCCGGCGCAGTCGCTGCAGGGTGAGCAAGGCGTGGCTCCGGCACCAGTCGTCGCCCAGCACCGCCCCCGCCCGGAGCATGGCTGAGGCCATCATGGCATTCCAATTGGTGTAGCGGGTCCGGTCGACGAATGGGGCGGTCCTCTGAGCCCGGGCCGCGCGCAACTTGGCCTGCGAGGAGCGGAGCAGAGTCTCGATGGTATCGGTGCTCCTCCCGGTGCGCTGAGCCAGGCCGGGGATGGTCGCCGCGATGAAGAGCACATTCTTGCCGGGGTCATGATCCATCTCGCCGGCGGTGCCGATATCGTAGTACGCGGCGGCAATCTCGAGCTCGTCCGGGGTCAGGACCGCGGCCGCCTCCTCGCGGGTCCAGGTGAAGTAGTCACCATCATCGTCGAGCCCGACATCGGCATCCTGGCTCGCGGCGTAGCCGCCTTCCGGATGGGCCATCACCTCGCGAACCCAACGAACGATTCCTCTAGCCACCTCGGCGTACTCTTCATTCCCCAGCAGGGCGTGCGCGTCGAGGTAGGCTTTCAGCAACTCCGAGTTATCGTACGACATCTTCTCGAAGTGGGGCACGATCCAGCGGGCGTCGACGCTGTAGCGGTGAAAACCGCCGGCCAGCTGGTCGTACATGCCTCCGCGGGCCATGCCCTGGAGCGTGCGCTCGATGACGGTGCGGATCTGTTCGGAAGGCTGGTCGTACCAGCGGTGCAGCAGCAGCGTGAGTGCCCCGGGGTGGGGAAACTTCGGCTGGCTGCCAAACCCACCATTGACCGGATCGAAGGCCTGAATCATCTGATCCACGGCCGCATCCAGGATCTCCGGCCCAGCCTCACCCGGCGCACCTTCGTTCAGCTCCTCCTCGAGGACGCCGCGGATGGCCTGCGCCTGGGCCTCCACCTGCTGGCGCCGACCCCGATAGGTGTCGAGGACGCTGGCCAGGACGGTGCGAAACCCCGGCCTCCCATACTTGTCGTCGGGAGGGAAGTAGGTGCCGCCGAAGAAGACCTCGCCCTTGGGCGTGAGAAACGCCGTGAGGGGCCAGCCACCTTGCCGGGTAATGGTCTGCACCGCTCGTTGGTAGCGCGCATCCACATCGGGGCGCTCATCGCGATCGACCTTGATACAGACGAAGTTGTCGTTGAGGAAACGAGCGAGCTCGGGGTTCTCGTAGGATTCGCCGTCCATGACATGGCACCAGTGGCACCAGACCGCGCCGATGTCCAGCAGGACCGGCTTGTCCGCCGTCTGCGCCGCCGCAAACGGCTCGGGACCCCAGGGGTACCAATGGATGGGCTGATGCGCCGCCGACTGGAGATAGGCCGAATCCGAGTCGGCCAAACGGTTGGTGGCCATGACTAGAAGTTAACCCAGCCGGCTGGCTCGACCGGTGATTTCCGACCGCGCCCTACCGGGCTACTCTTCGGCAGCCGTGAATTCGTCCATGCTCGCCCCGCGAAGGAGAGACCGATGTTCGGATTGGACCAGTGGATCGCAGGACTCGGTGGCAACGGCGTGATGGCACTAGCGGTGGCCGTATTGCTGGGTCTTCGCCACGCTACCGATCCTGACCACCTCACCGCGGTGTCGGCCCTGATCCTCTCGAATGAGCGAAACGGCGCGCGGCGTGCCGGCGCGCTAGGCCTGGCCTGGGGGCTCGGTCATGCCACGACGCTGCTGGCCTTCGGGCTGCCGGTGGTCCTGTTCCGGCGATATCTACCGGAGGCGCTGATCCGCGGTGCCGAGGTGGCCATCGGAGGGGTCATCATCCTTCTGGCCCTCCGACTTCTGCTTCGGTGGCGGCAGGGGTACTTCCATATCCATCCCCATACCCACGAGGGCGTACAGCACTCCCACCCCCACGTCCACGAGGGGGGGCACGGCAGCCACTCCCCGGCCGGGCACAGCCATCCGCACGCCGAGGCGATGGGTCGCTCACCGCTGGCGGCGTTCGGAATCGGGATGGTGCATGGAATCGGCGGTTCCGCAGGGGTGGGTATTCTGATAGTGGGTGCAGCGTCGAGTCAGGTGAGTGGCGTCGCGGCGCTGGTGCTCTTTGCTGGTGCTACGGCAGTGTCGATGGCCCTGGTCTCCTCCTCCGTTGGCTATGCTTTGGCTCGGGGCTCGGTGGCCCGGCGTCTCAGCACACTCCTACCGGCACTGGGCCTGGCCAGCCTGGCATTCGGGGTCTGGTATGCCTTCGATGCCGTTGGCGGCCGGCCTTTCTTCTAGTAGGCCGTCGGTTCAGGAGTCTATTTCTGGCTCAGCGAGTACACGTAGGCCGCGCAGGCTTTTACGTCCTCGTCGCTGATGGAAGAGCCTCCTTTGGGCGGCATCGCGATTCCGCTCTTGGACTCCTCCTTGGTGACTCCGTGCTGGATCTGTGCCTCGATCTCCTCCAGGGTCCCCTTGCTATGAAGCCACTCGGCATCGGTCAGGTTCGGTCCCACCAGACCCTCCCCTTTGCTGCCGTGGCAGGCATAGCAGTTGCCGGCGCCGTGAAATACTTCGTCGCCCCTCGCGATCAATGCTGAAGGCGCGGCGCCGGCGGATGGTGGCGCCGGGGTAGCCTGGGGGGTGGCTGGTGTGGCCGAGGTCTCGGGGCTCTGGGCGGTGGCGGGTGCCGCCACGGCCGTCATGAGCGACGCGAAGAGACCAAAACGGGTCCACGTGTCCATCTGGAGCTCCTGGGGGAAGAAGACGTTCCCATCAGATATACGCCCCGACGCGACCTGGTCAAGACGGACAACGGGCTTCTAGGGACCGGGTGGACCGGCTTGGATCGGACGGATTTCCACCCTTCGATTTGCAGCGCGCCCGCGCGGGGTTGTATCCGGAGTGCGGGGCATGCTGGCCCCGTATCCCCGCGCAACGACCTGCTGGAACGGCACGCCCCTGGCTACCAGGTAGTTTCGCACCGCCTCCGCTCTCAGGTTCGAGAGATGCATGTTGTCCGCCGGGGTTCCTGCCTCGTCGGTGTGCCCGCCGATCTCCACCCTCAGATTCGGATTGGCCGTCAGTATCTTCGCGATCGAGTCCAGTTCCACGTAGGCCGCGGCCTGGAGTCGTGCGCTTCCGGTGCCGAAGGTGACGCCTTCCAGCACCATCGGCTGCCCGGCCGTCATCGGCTGGGCCCCCGGCTGGTTCTGGGCCCGCGGTTGGTTCTGTGGCCGCGGCTGGGGTGGCCGTGGCGCCGAAGTGTCGACTGGGGGCGTCGGCGGCTGTCTGCCCTGCTGTCCCGCTACACACCCGGCCGCGTTGACGGTAGCGCCGGCGGGGCTCCTGGGGCAGCGATCCAACCCGTCGAGCACCCCGTCGCTGTCTTCGTCACCCGGACAGCCCAGCGCGTCGACGGTTGCCCCCTTCGGGGTATCCGAACAACGGTCCAGCCCATCCGCAATGGAGTCTCCATCGCTGTCACGCGGGCAGCCGTTCGAATCTACCAGCACCCCTGCAGGGGTATCGGGACACTTGTCGATACCGTCGGCGATGTTGTCACCGTCGCTATCCTGGCTGCATCCGGCGGCGTCGACCAGCGCGCCGGTCCCGCTGTTGGGGCACCGGTCCACTCCATTGGGTACGCCGTCGCCGTCGCTATCGGCTGGACAGCCACGGCCGTCTACCTGGGCACCTGCCGGAGTGCCGGCGCAACGGTCACGGTTGTTGAGAATCCCGTCGCCGTCGCTGTCCGGAATCGGCTTGCTGCCGAGCATCAGACTGACCCCGACATTCACGCCGTAGTTGGTAAACTTCACCGTCTCCGTTCGAGGAGGGTCCGACCCCGGTACGTTGGTCTTGCCCTTGTTGGGGCTGACGACTCCCTCGACCCGCAACATCAGCACCGGACTGAGCCCAATCCGGGCTCCCAGGCCACCGGCAAATGTGGTAGTGGTTCCGCAGATCTTTCCTTGGAATTTCTGTTGCAGGCACTCGTCGCCGGTGCCCCCATAGCGAGTCCCGCCGGCGCCGGCCTTTGCGTAAAGCCAGGTCCTTTGCCCGAGCGGGATGTTGTACAGGAGCGAAGCGGTTCCAGCCTTGACTCCTATACTATTGGCGCTCGCGACCAACCCCTCGCCTTCCAGGGAGAAGTTGAGCGGCAGCCACACGCCGATTCGCGCCAATCCACCGGCTGCCCCATCCAGGCCCGTTACATCGCCGAATGACTGATACGCGCCGGCGGCACCGACCTCGAAGAGGTATTTCCGCTCCTGAGCCTGGGCGACCGAGACGGACACAAGCGTAAACACAAGAGCGCCCGAGGTGCCGCAGCGCCCGGGCCAATCCCCCGCCGGGGAACCGATAGGTTCGCATGGGTCAAATAGATACGGCCGGAGGGAGAAGCTGACAAGGAGCGGCGTCACATCGTCCCCGGTCCCCTTGGCATCCCCTTGTGGGGCCACTACGATTCGCGGCGGTACGTGCCGGATCTCGCAAAAAAGGGCGCCCACTGATGAAAGTGACGATTCAGTACTGTGTGGTTTGAAACTACCAACCCCGAGCCGCCAGTTTGGCGGCTGAGTTGAAGCAGGCCTTCCCCGGCGCCGAAATCCGGCTGCTCGAATCCTCAGGCGGTGTCTTCGAGGTGACGGTCGACGGAAAGCTGGTGTTCTCCAAGAAGCAGGCACGCCGTCACGCGGAGCCTGGAGAGGTCCTCAAGGCCGTACACCACCTGAGAGGTGGAAAGTGACCGATGCGCATTGCCATCTCCACTGGAGGCGGTGACGCCCCCGGCCTGAACGCGGTCATTCGTGCCGTGGTGCTCTCGGCGCATCACCGCGGGTGGCAGTGCTACGGCATTCAGCGGGGCTACGAGGGGCTCCTGAACTTCAACGGGGTCGTTCCCCTGGGACCGGCTCAGGTCCGCGGCATCACCCACCTCGGCGGCACCATCCTGGGCACCACCAACCGGGGCAACCCCTTCCGCTATATCTCGCGCAACGCGCAGGGCGAGGAGCGCGAGGTGGACCGCTCCGATGACCTGGTGGCCGCCTTTCAGGCCAGCGGGTTCGACGCGCTGGTCTCGATCGGAGGAGATGGGAGCCTGCAGATCTCGTACGAGCTCTGGAAGAAGGGCCTTCCTGTCGTCTGCGTGCCCAAGACCATCGATAACGACGTGAGCGGTACCCAGCGCTCCTTCGGCTTCGACACCGCCGTCAGCACGGCAACCGAGGCCATCGACCGGCTTCACTCCACGGCCGAGAGCCATGACCGTGTCATGGTAGTCGAGCTCATGGGGCGGTACGCGGGCTGGATTGCGCTCTACAGCGGCCTGTCGGGCAGCGCCGACGTCATTCTGCTGCCCGAGATCCCCTTCGACATGGAGAAGGTCTGCGCCAAGATCCGGGCCCGTGAGGCCGCCGGCCGGCGTTTCAGCATCGTGGTGGTCGCCGAGGGAGCCCGATCCAAGGACGGAGCCATCGAGCTGCTCGAACGCCGCGGCGTCGGCACGGTCGATCGCCTGGGCGGGATCGGGAGCAAGGTGGCTCGGGCCATCGAGCATTCCACTGGTAAGGAGACCCGTACCCTGGTTCTCGGCCACCTTCAGCGGGGTGGCTCTCCGACGACCTATGACCGGCTGCTGGCCCTGCGCTTCGGTGCGGCGGCGGTGCGGGCGATCGGGGAGGGTGCATTCGGCGTCATGGTCGGGCTCCAGGGGCCCGGGATCGAGCAGGTGCCGCTGGAGGAGGTCGTCGGCAAATCCAAGAACGTCCCCCTCGATTCCGATACCATCGCGACCGCCAGGGAGTTGGGGATAAGCCTGGGTGACTGAGGCTCTCCCACGTCCCTGAAGATGCCAACCTATCCGGAAACCCCCCACGTCGACGTAACCGAGATTCTCCACGGGGAACCCATCACCGATCCCTATCGCTGGCTGGAGGATGGGGAGAATCCGGAAACCCGTCGCTGGACCGAGCAGCAGAATGCGGTCACCGAAGCCTACCTCGCCGCGGTTCCCGGGCGTGAGCACGTTAGCCGCCGGCTGGAGGAGCTGCTGGCCATCGGCGTACTCAGCGTGCCCACACCGAAACGGGGCCGGTACTTCTATCTCCGCCGCGAGGGACGTCAGAACCAGCCGGTGCTCTATTGGCGGGATGGGGTCGACGGGGCAGACCGCATCGCCGTCGATCCGAACGCGCTCAATGAGGCCGGTACCACCGCTCTGGATTGGTACTACCCCAGCGAGGACGGCCACCTTCTGGCGTTTGGTCTTTCGGAGAATGGGAATGAGGAGAGCGTTCTCCACCTCCTCGATCTCGATACCGGACGGCAGCTCCCGGAACGGATTCCGCGGATGCGCGCCGCCTCGGTTGCATGGCTTCCCGACAGCAGCGGCATCTATTACACCCGATACCCGGCACCAGGAGAGGTCCCCTCTGGTGACGAGCAGTACCACCGTGCGCTGTACTTCCATCGGCTCGGTACCGACCCCGTGGTCGATCCGCTGGTCTTCCAGCCGGCCGCAAAGGAGCATTGGCCCGGGTGCGTCTCTCTCACCCGATGGCCGCTGGCTGATCGTCAGCGTGGCGCGGACGTTCGACCAGGTCGATCTCTATCTCCAGGATCTCGCATCCGGGGCCGAGCTGGTTCCGGTTGCCCGCGATCTGCCGGCGTCCTTCGAGGGGGAGATCGCCCACGGCCTCCTCTTCATGCGGACTAATCTCGATGCGCCGACCTACCGGGTGTATGTGGTGGATCCCGAGCGTCCCGACCGTGGCTCCTGGCGCGAGATCGTGCCACCGAGATCCGACGCCGTGCTGGAGAGCGTTGCCGTAACCAGCAACCGCCTGGCCCTCGGCTATCTGGAGCAGGCGTCCTCGCGGCTCCGGCTTACTGATCTCGAAGGCCGTCACATCCAGGATGTCACGCTTCCGACCCTGGGCAGTCTCTTCGGGCTGGGCGCAGAGTGGGACGGCCGCGAACTCTTTTACGGTTTCTCGTCCTACGCCGTGCCTCCGAGCGTCTACCGAATAGACCTCGACACCGGCAGCTCCTCACTCTGGCGCCAGGTAGCGGCGACGATCGACCCCGCCGCCTTCGAGGTCCGGCAGGTGAGCTATGCCTCCAAGGATGGCACCCCGATCTCCATGTTCCTGGTGCACCCTACGGGCCTGGTCCGCGACGGAGATAACCCCACCTATCTCACCGGCTATGGCGGGTTCAACATCAGCATGACCCCCGCCTTTTCCCGATCCTTGCTTCTGTGGCTGGAGCACGGCGGCGTCCTCGCCATTCCCAACATCAGAGGCGGTGGTGAATACGGTGAGGGCTGGCATCAAGCGGGAATCCTGGCGAACAAGCAGAACAGCTTCGACGATTTCATCGGCGCGGCCGAGTGGCTGATTCGTGAGCGATATACCCGTCCCGAACGCCTGGCAGCGGCCGGGGGCTCCAACGGGGGACTTCTCATGGGCGCGGCACTCACTCAGCGCCCCGAGCTGTTCCGCGCGGTCCTGATTCAGGTTCCGTTGCTGGATATGCTGAGATATCATCGGTTTCTGATTGCCCGGCTGTGGATCCCGGAATACGGCTCCGCCGAAGATGCCGAGCAGTTCCGCTGGCTCCGCGCCTATTCGCCCTATCATCACGTTCGGCAAGGGGTGGCATACCCCTCGGTGCTCCTGGCCACGGCCGAGAGCGACACCAGGGTCGATCCCATGCACGCCCGGAAGATGGCCGCCCGCCTACAGGCCGCCACTTCCGCCCAGCGTCCGGTTCTGCTCCGGCTCGAGGCTCACGCGGGGCATGGCGCCGGCAAGCCGCTCTCCAAGGTCCACCAGGAGCTGGCCGACAGCTGGACCTTTGTGTTTTCGGAGCTAGGGGTCGAGGTTTGAAGGGAGGCTATGGCATGGGGCCGAGGCTCGCAAACCCCACTCGATGACGGAATCCGGAACTTTATGTCTTATCCCGCCCGCCCGAAGACCATATCGATGAATCATCCAGCGGAATGGCTCGCGCTTCTGCGGATCGTGGTGGGCCTTTACTTCGTCAAGTCGCTGGTGACCAAGATGAGCCTGGTCATGCTGGGTGGTCTGGTCCCCATGCCGGCCGTCTCGGCGCGGTGGCTGGAGGTCATGCCGAAGATCGTTACCAAGCAGGCCTCAGAGAACCCGATCGCCTTTTACAAGCAGTTCCTGGAGGCGACGGTGCTTCCCAACAGCAGTCTCTTTGCTCATCTGACGGCGTGGGGGGAGACGGTCGTGGGAATAGGTCTCACATTGGGCCTGCTGACAGGATTAGCCTCGTTGGTCGGACTCGTCCTGGTCATCAACTACGGATTGGCCACCCAGTGGATGTCGCCCGGGCAGCAGGGCTTTCACCTGGTCCTGTTTTTCCTCATGCTGGCATTCTTCTTTGCCCGCGCGGGACGTATCTGGGGAGTCGATGCCTGGTTGGCCCGGCGGAGGCCTCACTCGTTGGTGGCGCGCCGGCCGCTGTCGTAAGCCTTACCGCCCTACCGTCGCCTTCCGCCGCATGCCCCCTACCACTCCGTCGGCCTCACAATGCGCATCGCGGTCGCTATAGAGCAGACAGAATACCCCGTCGGATTTCCAGCGGTCGTACCAGAGCCGCATGGCAATCCGGTCCTGGCCTGAAAACCTGGTCGAGGGCAGGTCGTCGGTGTAGAGCGCAATGTGGGTGTGGACGGTTCCGGACCACTGGGGTGGACCGCATTGCTCGACCGAGCGGGTGGCGGAGATTCCCATCGAGTCCGCCTCCTCCGGGTCGAGCGGAGACACGGCGGTCACGAACACGGTGTCGTTGCGAATTGAGCTTGCCAGGCAGGCCACCCGCTCCTCCCGGGCGGCCAGGCTCTTTTGCCAGAGATCCCCGAGTGCACGCCCGGCATCGGGACTGAACCGGAATGACGCCCGGGGGCGGGGAACTTCCCCTTGGCCGGCCAGCGGCGTCCAAGTGGCCAGGCAGAGGAGCGTGACGAGGCTGCCGCAGCGTATCGGGATATGAGTCAGTAGCGTGAGCGAGGGAAGAGCACCGCGCCTTCGGGTCCCTCGATTTCGCAGATGACCTCCTCCGCGCTGTACAGAAGGCAGAAGATGCCATCCGCCTGCCAACGCCTCCACCAGAGCATCATGATGCCGCGGTCCGCTCCCGAGAACAGGGAGTAGGGCTGACGTCCGTCGCGGAGGGCAACATGGGTATGCACGGTGCCGCGCCAGCTGGGAGGGCCGCAGGTGTCCAGGGATGCGCCGGCCGAGACGCCCAGCGAATCGGAGGGGCCGGCCTCGAGCGGAAACACTCGGGAGATTCGCACCGTGTCACCATCGATCGCGCCATCCAGGCAGGCGACGCGCTCCGCCTTGGCGCCCAGGCTTGCCTCCCATAGTTGGTGCAGTTGGGGGCGGGCGCTGGGCTCGAACCGGAATGCAGTCGGGACCCGATAGGAACCGCCGGCAGCCAGCAGGAGGGCAGCTATTCCAATGCTGAGTGTCCCGACCAGACGTGCCATGGCAATTCTAGGAGCCGGAGGGCCCGGAGGAACCAATGGCCACTCCCCAGGGGATCTTCCCCGCCGGGATCTTCTTCACCACCTGCATCTTCTCGGTATCCACCACTGACACGTCGTTGGAGGGCCCATTGGCGGTGTAGAGTTTCCGACCATCTCGGGTGAGCGCAATTCCCCAGGGGCGCTGCCCCACGGGGATCGAGGAGATCACCGCATTGGTTGCGGCATCGATCACCGAAATGGTGCCACCCCGGCCGTTGGCGACATAGACCCGCCTGGCATCGGGCGAGACCACCACGCCCATGGGCTTCGAGTCCTTTGGCATCTCGATCACCTTGATGACTTTCCGGGCCGGAACGTCGATGACCCACACGGTTCCGCCGACCTCGGACGTTACATAGGCCCGGCTGCCGTCGGGGGTGAATGCCAGATCGCGAGGCCGTTTCCCGACGTTGATCTGGCCGACGACCTGCCCGGTATGGGTATCGATGAGCGTCAGGTTATGATCGGTCTCTCCGGTTACCCAGACCACCGCCCCATCGGGCTGAAGCCGGACTCCTTCGGGTTCCCGTCCAACCTCCACCGTGGATCGGACCTTCCCACTGGCAATGTCCACGATCGATGCCGTACCGGCATCTTCGTTGGAGACGAAGAGGGTGGAGCCATCGCGGCTGATGTCGAACGTCTCCGGGTCGGATCCACCAGGCAGAACCCGGGTGACCTTCCTGGTGGCCACGTCAACCACGGCGATTCCGTCCTTGCTCTTGTCGGTGGCGAGCTTCTCGCACTCCGCGTCCGACATGGTCGGAGGGCACTTCGGCGAGCCGCTGAGCGCCACGAATACCGTTTTTCCGTCACGGCCGATCCGCACCCCACGGGGGCGGGTTCCGACCGGGATGCTGGCTACCGTACTGTCCGTACGAGTGTCGATGACGGTGAGTTCCTGTGAATCCTCGTTGGTGACGTAGGCCAGGTCACCCGCTGGGAGTGCCGCGCTTTGGGCCGTGTCGCCCCGCCCGGCGAGGGAGGGCTGCTCCTTGCCGCAGGCGGTAGCCGCGAGGAGCCCGGCGAGAAACAGACTCGTCTCGTTCGTGTCAATTCGCATCGAAAATCGCCTTATCACGGTTTCGGGCCTGGTCGAGCCCCTTGATCTCTTTGCGACCGAGCACACCGGTAAAGACCGCTCCGTCGAGGTCGGCCTTGTCCAGTTTAGCGCCGGACAGGTCGGCTCCGGAAAGGTTGGTCTGGATCAGCTCGGTGTTTCTGAGGTCGGCGCCCCCCAGGCGAGCCTTGGTCAGGTTCGCGTGGGAGAGGTCTGCCTTGAAGAGATTGGCACCCGAGAGGTCGGCGCCGGTAAGATCGGCGCCCACGAAGGTCGCCCGCATGACGCCCATGGACTGGTTGCCCGGATCGGCACCCATGTTGGCGTTTCGCAAATTTGCGCCCACCAGCTTGGCGGATCGCAGATATCCAATGATCCGGGTGCCTGACAGCTGGGCGCCACTCAGATCGGCCGCCTCGATGATGGTGGCAAAGAGACTCGCCCCGGTGAGATTTGCCCGCTTGAGGTTGGCACGCCGAAGAACGGTGCCGTCGAGATTGGCCTTGGTCAGGTCGGCGTCCGAGAGGTCGGCATCGGTGAGATCGGAGGTGAAGAGATTCGCCCCGCCGAGCTTGGTGCCGGTCAGGCGAGCTCCGGTCAGATTGGCGCGTTTGAAGTCCACGCCGTGGAGGTCGAGCCCGCTCAGGTCGGTGTGGGAAAGGTCGGGCGCCTTTTCCTCGGTGCCAGCCGCCAGACGAGCCTTGACCTGCTCCAGGGTCAGCCGGACTACCGGGCTGTCGACGGCGAAGCGGGTGGGGGAAACACCGACGCTCGCCCCCTCTCGCTCGGCCGCCGGCAGGGCGGGCGAGGCCAGCAAAGGAGCGAGCATGAACAGCCGGGTGAACTGCATTCCGGAATGTACTCGGTTTCCGGGACGAGTCTGAACTAGGTCCCTGGTTTGAGCGCCGGTCGGCCCGGGGCAATCTTGGCGTCGCTCCGGCCCTTCACGTAGGCGTAGATCTTGTTGATGGTCGGCGGATCCATGCCCAGCGCACACCACGACGGCATTCCCTTGGCCGGCCGGCCGGCGCAGACCGTCTGCACGAAGAGCTCCTTGGTGTTGATGGGGCCCTCGGGCTTGAGCGACAGGATCAGATGCGGTGCGATGGTGGTGCCCTGGACATCCTCGCCGTGACATCGGGCGCAGTTCAGGTTGAACTGCTTCCAGCCGTCGTAAACCTCCTGAGACACGGTGTCCCGGGGTGCCTGGTGATACTGATCGCGAAGCTCCTGCGCTTGCCCGGTAGCGGCGGTGGCGCTCAGGCCGAAGACCAGCGCGGCGCCCAGCAACATCCAGCGGGTCGTTATCGAGGGGGGCGTAGGCATGCTCGCAACGCGGTCCTTTCGGGCGAAGGGGGGTATGGCGGTACGCTGGCGGCAGAGGGGGCTAACGGTTCGCGGCCCGTCCCGAGTCCGGCACTGCGGGTGGAGTCCTGGCCGGCGCCTTGGCTTGCGGTTTGGGCTCGGGAGGAATCGGAAACATCGGGACTCTGTACTGCTTCAGAATGGCCTGAATCTCGGGTGCCCTGCGGTCCAGCACGGTTTGCAGGCTGTCCCGCAACGCGCGATCGCGCCGGCGGACTCCCATACCGATGCTGAAGCGGAAGGGGAAATCGCGTCAGCGAATCCCGCTCCGCGAGCGGTTGCAGGGTCAGAGGCACCGATGATTTATTCGCGAAGTAGCCGGCGAGCGGTCCCCAGGCGATCGCCACATCGATGTCCTTCTTGGCCACCGCGTTGACGATGTCTTCCGGGCGGATGCTGTCGGTGTAAAAGGTCGGGAATCCGGTGAGGTTGCCGACCACGCCATAGCGGCTCAGCGCCATGGCCGGCGGGGTATTCTCGGCGTCGGAGTTGAGGATATTCACCCCGATCTTGAGCTTCTTGAGGCGGGGGTCGGCCAGAGACTTGATGTCGAGCCCGCTGTCCTTCCGGGTGACGAAGACATAGCCCGAGCGGAAATAAGGCTTGGTGACCCCAGCCATGTCGAAGTCCGCCGGAGCCTGAATGGCGATATCGCAGTAGCGGCCGTTCAGGGCACGGGCGAAAAAGCCTCGCCGGACCGGCCACCAGGCATACTCGACCTTCGCGTTCCATTCCTTGGCCACCAGCTCGGCAATCTTCTGCTCGAACCCTTCTCCCTTCTGGTTGGAGAGCGGCATGTTGTCCGGATCGGCGCAGACGCGGATAACGCCCGGCTTTTCGAGGCCGGGCCGCAACTGCGCCGAGGCGGCGGGCGGCAGGGTGGCGAAGGAGACGGCCAGAAGCAGGCCGGTTAGATGCGCTGAGCGTTGCTTGGTCATGAGTGTCGGAAGAGTGGGGAGCCGCCAGCCGGTGACTGCCGCCGGAAGCCGGCCTCCGTGGAACGAACGGCGCCGGAGCGAGCAGCACCCCGGCGCCGTCTCTCAAGCTGGAATCTACCCCGGTGAAGACCGGAGGGTATCCCCTCCGGCCTCAGAGGCTCTACGGTGTTACTTGCCTGCGGCCCACGGGTTCTTGAGCGCGAAGACGGTCAAGACGCCACCCTGGTTGCTGAAGTTCCCCGCGTCGCCGAACGCGCCGAGCGCGCCCAGACCGGCGGTCGGATCTTCGGCGCCGATGCCGGCGGCTACGCCGATGCCGGCCCAGCCACCGATGCCGGAGAGCACGGCCACATACTGCTGGCCATCCGGGGCGTTGTAGGTCATCGGGTTACCGATGATGCCCGACGGGGTCTTGTACTGCCACAGGGTCTTGCCGGTCTTCTGGTCAAGCGCCTTGAGCCAGCCTTCCATGGTGCCGTAGAAGACCAGGCCACCCGCCGTGGTGAGCGCCCCGCCGTAGGCGGCGAGGTTCTCCTTGTTCGACCACACGGCCTTGCCCTTCATCGGATCCCAGGCAATGAAGTTGCCACGGTGTCCGCCCGGGCCGGGGAACATCCGCACGATCGCGCCGACGTACGGCTGACCGGCGGTGTACTTCACCTCGACGCCTTCATAGTCCATGCAGATATGGTTCGCGGGGACGTAGAAGAGGCCGGTCATCGGCGAGTAAGCCGCCGGCTGCTGATCCTTGAAGCCGATCGCCGCGGGGCAAATGCCCTCGGTGTTCTTCTTCGAGGTGGTGCCGTACTTCGGATCCTTCTCCGGCACGCCGGTGGTCAGATCGACCCGCTTGGCCCAGTTGACCGGACCATAGGGCTGCGCCACCAGGACCTTGCCGTTGGTGCGGTCGAGGGTGTAGCCGAAGCCGTTACGATCGAAGTGCGCCAGCAGCTTCTTGCCACCGCTCTCGAACAGCACGTTCTCGTTGACGCCATCGTAGTCCCACTCATCGTGCGGCGTCATCTGATAGGCCCACTTCACCTTCCCGTTGTCCGGGTTGCGGGCGAAGATGGTCATGGACCACTTGTTGTCGCCAGGACGCTGATCAGGGTTCCAGCTGCCCGGGTTACCGGTGCTGTAGTAGAAGAGGTTCAGCTCGGGGTCGTAGGAGTACCAGCCCCAGGTGGTGCCGCCGCCCCGCTTCCACTCGTCGCCCTGCCAGGTCGAGACGCCGAGATCCTTGCCCTTGTGGGACGGATAGTTGGCGTTGGCGTCGCCTTCGATCAGGACTTCGCTGTCCGGGCCGGTGCTGTACCCGCGCCAGACCTCTTTCCCGTCGTTGACGTTGTACGCCGTCACCCGGCCGCGGACGCCGAACTCACCGCCCGAGATACCGGCGATGACGAGGTCCTTGATCACGATCGGGGCGTTGGTCATCGTGGAGCCCTGCTTGTAGTCGGCGTTCTTTGCCTTCCACAGCTCTTTGCCGGTCTTGGCATCGAGCGCGAGCAGCTCACCCTGCAGCAGCTGAATGAAGATCTTGCCGCTGGGGTGATAGGCCGTGCCACGATTGACCAGGTCGCAACACGCGATTGGAATCGCGTCCGGCGACTGGTTCGGCACGTGCTTCCAGATCAACGGCGCGCCGGGCTTGGCCAGATCGAGCGCGTACACGATGTTCGGGAAGGACGTGTGGACGTACATCACGTTGCCGATGACGAGCGGGTTGCCCTCGTGTCCCCGAAGCGTCCCGGTCGAGAACGACCAGACGGGCCGGAGCTCGGCCACGTTCGACGTCGTGATCTGCTTCAGCGGGCTGAACCGCTGGAGGCTGTAGTCCACGACCGGTCATATGCCATTCGCCCTCGGGCGTATTCAGGGTCCAAGCCCCTGACCGCGCCGCTTGGGCATCGGCTGACAGCGCCACGGCTACTGAAAGACCCGCGGCGAGCCCGCCGGACACCACCTTCTGCGCAAAACGGTTCATAACTGACCTCAGGGAAAAGGGTGATTCTCCTGCTCTACTGCCAACTTACGCGGTGCTGCGGGACTGACACTCCGAAAAAACGCGCCTGGAGGGCTGCGCTCGACTGTCCGGAGCAGCCAGCGATGTAACGCGCCCGCAGCACTCGAATTGTTGATGTGATTGAGTCGGGAAGGAACCGACAGAGGGAGGGAATACGCTAACCTGTGATGGGGCATGTCCAAGGCATGGCCACGCCAAAGTACTTCCGGCCACCGGCTGCGCCCCGCACCTGATCTCGGCGGGTTAAGCCTCGGTGAAATAGCGGGGGCGAACGGGAACAAGCCCATCTCATTCCTCAGCAACGTCGCTGAACCACCTTGTGCGTCAGTAATGAAAGTACGCTCGGAGAGACGGTAGTGGATTTCCTGGTCGTACCGCCGTGGAGCTTCTCCCAATTCTTCCTGCTTAGGGAGGAGTGGCCCAACAGGACGGGCTAAGCCCTCTCGGGCCTGCCAATCGCCGGTAAGGTGGCTAGGGGGGTCAGTATACACCCTGAAAAAAGAACTGTCAATTAGGGACAGACTACAGGTTTACCCCTCCCAGACCCGGGCCCCTTGGGCCGCAAAACCGCCTTCGAAAACGCCGCCTCCGCTGGCCATGGTTTGACGGACCCGATGGGCCAATTCTCGGGCTGCCTGCTCGCTCTCCACCAGGCCATAGGCCGCCGGACCCCAGGAGCTCTGGCCCACCCCGGCTGCACCCCAGGTAGCCATGTCGGCCACCAGCCGCTCGGTCGGTCCCGGTGCGAAGACGCCGCCCTGCTGGGCGGCAAACCAGGCGCCGGTGATGCGCTGGACCGCCGACAGCGCCTCCCCGAAGCTGGGCAGGTCGGCTTCGACCAGCGCGGGAAGGAGTTGCATGAGCACCAGATGAGACACCTGCTCCACTTCCCGATCGGCCGGGGGAGCCAGCTGCTCGAAGGCGGCGGCCTCGGCCTCTCCGCTCAGCCCCCGCGAACCGGGCGGAACAGCCACGACGCACCTCCAGCTTTCCGGGACCGCAAAACGGGCCAGCAACGGTGCAATCTCTTCGCTGCCAAGCCGCCGCCCTCCCTCTACGATGAAGCCACCGTAGGCGAAGGTCCATGTACCGATGGCCGAGCGCTTGCCCCGGGCCACAGCGTGGGCCAGCTCGACCGCGCCGGTCGGCAACCCGTGTAGCTCGGCCAGAGCCCGCGCCACCGCCAACCCCAATTGGGTTCCCGACCCCAGACCCACGTGGCTTGGAATTGCCCGGTGGATCGACGATTCGGCCGGCTTCGGGAAGCCCATGGGAGGCCAGAAACCGGCGGGCGAATCGGGATGCACGCTCGGCGTCAGGACCCTCGGCCGTGAGGCTGGCAGCCGGCGCGGTCTCGAGCAACAGGGAGGGACAGGGAATCGCCGCGCCGAGCCCGCCGAAGTGGCGGCCCAGCCGGCCGCGCAGATCGAGCACCCCAAAATGGAGGCGCGCGGGGGCCTCGACGAAGATGCTACCGCGACCGGACATAATCCGTCAGCAGCGCCATCGCTTCCCGTTCCCGGGGCCCCGCGGTCTTGTCCACGATGACCTGGAGCCGGGCATACTCATCCCGAATCTGGTCCGCCGGGAGGAGATGGGTCCGGGTGGCAAGAATGGCGGCCTCCAGCACGGCGTGCTTGGCCCGGTTGAAGCCCATGAACTCACGAGCCACCCCCCGATGAACCACCCGGGCTTCGATCCGGGAGCGAGGCGGCGTGGCATCGATGGTCGAGCACCTCGAGCTCTCTCCAGGAACACGCCGCCTCGAGCACCGCGCCCTTCACCACCGTGGCCGGTACCCAGGGGAGCTGGGGCCTGGAGATCGCGCCCTGCGCGAAGAGCATCGCGTCGTCGGTGAGATTGACCACCGCTGTGCGGGTAGCGCTGACATTGCGAAAGGTGCTGGTCTCCAAAAAGGGCTTGAGCACGATGGTCTCTTCTCCCCACTCGACCCCCATGGGGGCAAAATTGATTGCCCCGGCGGCATCCTGCGTCGTCACGATCGTCTCGAGAATCACCGGACCAGATCCACCGGCGGCGGGGAGGAGTCAAGCGTGCTCACGTCGGACCGCGGAGGGAGCAGCACGCCGTCGGCCGCCTGGGGCAAGGTTCGCGGTTCGGTCGAGACCCCGTGGAGAAACTGGTCGAGCAGGCGATAGCCGTGCTCGGTGAGCACCGATTCGGGATGAAACTGCACCCCGTAGACCGGGTGCTGAACGTGCTGTACCGCCATGATCTCACCGTCCTCCGATCGGGCGGTGACGGTGAGGGAGGCCGGCACCGATGCGGGGGAGATCACCAGGGAGTGATACCTGGTTGCAGTAAACGGATTGGGCAGACCCGAGAACAGCCCGGTGCCGGAATGGTGGATGCGGGAGGTCTTTCCGTGCATCGGCGCTCCGGCCCGCAGGATCTCCCCGCCGTATGCGGCCCCGATGCATTGGTGGCCCAGGCAGACGCCGAGTATGGGAATGGACGGCCCCACCTGGCGGACCACCTCGGTCGAGATGCCGGCTTCCCGGGGAGAGCACGGACCAGGACTGATCACGATGTGGCTCGGAGCCAGGGCCAAAATCTCGTCGATGTCGATGGCATCGTGCCGGCGGACCAGCGGCGTCTCGCCCAGTTCGCGCACGTACCGGGCGAGGTTGTAGACGAATGAATCGTAGTTGTCGATTAGAAGAATCATCAGAATGGGTCACGAGTCACGGCAGTCACCAGTCACCAGTCACCAGTTATCAGCCACCGGTTACCAGTCGGACGAATCAGAGCGACCTGGACTGGCGACTGGCGACTGGTGACTCTCGACTAACGTCGCAATCAACCCCCGCGCCTTGTCGAGCGTCTCCCGGTACTCCAGCTCGGGATCGGAGTCGGCCACGATTCCGCCGCCAGCCTGGAAGTATACCTGCCCATTCCGGGCCAGATACGTTCGGATCACGATGCTGGTGTCCATGGCGCCGGTGGCACTCAGGTAGCCTATCGAGCCGCAGTAGACGCCCCGCTGAGTCGGCTCCAGCTCCGCGATAATCTCCATCGCGCGCACCTTGGGCGCGCCGGTGATGGAGCCCCCGGGGAATGCCGCGCGGATGAGTTCGACCGCGCCGTATCCGGGCTCGATCTCGCCGACGACGGTGGAGACGAGGTGATGCACCGTGGGATGATGCTCCAGGGCGAAGAGCTCGGGAACGCGGACGGTGCCGGGGCGGCATACCCGCGAGAGATCGTTCCGCAACAGATCGACAATCATCACGTTCTCGGCCCGATCCTTCTGGCTCTCCGCCAGCGCGCGGCCCAGCGCGGCGTCGTGCATCGGCCCCAGCCCCCGTGGCCGGGTCCCCTTGATCGGGCGAGTCTCTATATGGCGGCGGTCCTCATCCAGCCGAAGGAAGCGCTCGGGCGACGCGCTGAGCACCGTCTGCTCGCCGAATCCGAGATAGGCAGCGAAGGGCGCGGGGTTCAGCCGCCGAAGTCTTCGATACAAAGGGAACAGAGGCTCCGGCTGCCGGCTCTGGAACCGCTGGGACAGGTTGGCCTGGAAGATGTCGCCCGCAAGGATGTATTCCCGTACCCGTGCGACCGCATCCAGATATCCCCGATGGGTGAACGTGGAGCGGAGGCCGATCTCCTCGGCACCGTCAATGCCTACGACCGGATAGGACGGGGCAGATACGGTCGATGACGGCCCGGCCGTGCCTACCCGCTTACCTGCTTTCCCGCTTACCCGCCTCCCACCCATCCACTCCCGCACCCGGTTCATACGCTCGGTCGCGTGCCGCGCCTGAGCGTCGCCCCTCTCGGGGAGCCCGGTCGAGACCAGCCACGCCGTGCCGATTCGGTGGTCCCACGCGATGACCCAGTCGTAAAGACCGAGCACGACGTCCGGAATGGCGAGATCATCGTAACGGGGGCGGGGAAGGCGCTCGAGCACGGCGCTCCAGTCATACCCGATGTACCCCGCAATGCCCCCCTGGAACGGAGGCAACCCTGGTATCGGCTCGGTCGGCTCGGTCGGAAGCAACGCCCGAGCGACACTCAACGCATCTCCCTCGACGGGGATCCAGTCCCCACCGGCGGCGTCCATGATTTCGGTGCCGGCTCCCTTGCTGCGGATCACCCGCGCGGGGTCGGCGGCGAGAAAGGAATACTGCGCGTCCGGATGTTGGGCGGCTGCGCTGTCGAGGAACAGCACGTAGGGAAGATCGACAAACCGGGCACAGACCTCGGCCGGATCTGCGGTCCGTCCGAGTGGCTCCACCAGCGGCACGAAGCCCTGGGTCATCCTCCAACTGCCCCGCTGCCCCGCTGCCCCGCTGTCCCGCGGCGCGCCTTGCGCAGACGCTGGGTCAGCTTCACGTGCTCCGATTTGACATCATCGGGTGGTGTCAGGTAGCCCCAGGCAAGCGCGCCCTCCTGGCGATAGGTCTTGCCCAGCGTAATCGCCAGCCTGGCCTTCATGAGCTCCCGTCCCAGGTAGAAGGCATGGCTGGCTTCGTCGACGCCAAGCTGGGAGAAGATCTCCTGGATGTCCGTCCCCCGGACGAAGATCTCGTGGTTGAAGACGGTGATGGTGTGCCGGTCGGTGAAGATCCGGAAGTTGGGATCTTTGACTTCCGCATGCAGCCGGCGTAGCTCGGCCTCGTCATACTCGAGGACCGCCGGATCCTTGACGGTGAGGAGGCGGTCGTCGATTCCCTTCGGGACCACCCGGTGGGTAAGCGAGTGGTGCATGAGCCGCCGCGCGATGTCGATCTCCCGCACCGCGCCGTGGGCCCAGTTGATGACTTCGGTAGTCAGAACCGCGCGGACGCCGGTCTCTTCGCAGATCGCCAGCAGAACCGCATGGACCCCGGTGGTATCGGCACTGGTCAGCTCGGTGAGGTTGCCGATTCCCATCAGCTGCGCCGCCGCGGGATAGCGCCGATGCACCTCGGCATAACGTTCCAGCGACGCCATGAAGCCGAAGCCGATCGGCTCGATGACCGGATCGATGAGGTAGCGAACTTTCCAGCGCTCCAGGGCCTCGATGCTGCGGTCGAGCGTGTCCAGGCCCTCGCCGAAATCGGGAATCACCACCACCGCGGAGCCGGTTCCGGCGAGCTCCCGAGCTACCTCGAGGTTGGAGCCATTGACGCTGAGCACCAGCTCTGCACCGGCCGCCACCGCGGTGCGGATTTCCGTTGGCTCAAAGCTGTCTACGCTGACCCGCATGCCGGACTGGCGCAACTCAGCGACCACCGCGCCCAGGTCGGGGAAGGGAACTCCCGGGGTACACCCGATATCGATGAGATCCGCGCCGCTGGCCCGGAAATAATCGGCGGCGGCCCGGATGTCCTCCCGCGCGAGCTTGGGCGCGTTGTTGATCTCGGCCAGGATCTCGATGGAGTAGGAGCCGTAGTCCCGAGCCAGGGCCGCCTGTCCGAAGTACCGGGGTATCTCCCTCAGGTCCTTCGGTCCTTTCTCCACCCGCACTCCGAAGCGCTCCTGCAAGACCGCCGTGTCTCCCTCGCAGAGGCCGGGGATCAGCACCAGCTCGGTCTCCGGAGGCACTACCAGGAAGCGGGCGATCCACGGCGTCGTCATCAAGGCGGCCACCGTGATCTTCATGACCGCCACCTCGGAAGCGAACGGCGGCTCCATGTCGTGCAGCACCCGCCGCAGTGCGGGCTCGGCGAGCTTGCCGGTGACAAACAGCACTCGGCGGGGAAGCGGGGAAGCAGGGAAATCCGTCCCACTGCTTGGAGCAGCTCTGCTCTCCACAGCCGCTGTCCCGCTTCCCCGCTTCCCCGCTTTCCCGCTTACTTCGGATCCCCGGGTCTGACCCACTTGTTGGGTGTCCCTTCCAGCGCGCCGCCTTGCGGCTTCCAGAGGATGACCTCCTCGATCTTCCGCGCCAGCTCGAAATCCTTGTCGCTGATCCCCCCGGCCGCGTGATTCTGCAGCTTCACGATGACGCGACCCCAGGTGACGCTCAGATCCGGGTGGTGATACGCGGCCTCGGCGAGGTAGCCGATGGCGTTTACCAGCATGAGGGTCGTGGGCCAGCCGTCGGTCTTGTACACCCGGCGGATCCATCCGTCCTCGTAATACCAGCCTGACAGCGGCTTGAGCCGCTCGGCGATCTCCGCATCGTTGTAGGTTCGCTCTTTGGTCGCCGGCATGTTGCCTCCTTAATGGCTATGGGCTATGGGCTATGGGCTATGGGCTATGGGCTGTTGGCCTGGGCGCTATCAGGTAACCGAAGTAGCCCATAGCCCATAGCCCATAGTACGCCTTCACATCACCACTCCTCCGTTTACCGATATCATCTGCCCGGTCAAGAACGCCGCGTCGTCCGAGGCCAGAAACACCGCGGCGGCAGCCACGTCGTCCGGTGTGCCCCAGCGACCCAGTGGAGTCAGCTCGATCACTTGCTGGCGGAACTTTGAGTCCGCGCCTTCTCCAAAGGCGGTCTCGATGAAGCCGGGGGCAAGAATGTTCACTCGAATGTCGGGAGCTACCTCCCGGGCGAGCGACTTGCTGAAGCTGGCAATCCCGCCCTTTGCCGCGGAGTAGAGCCCCGGGTTCTCTCCCTTCATGCCCTGCGTGACGTGATCCCAGGCCATGTTGATGATCGCGCCGCCTCCCTGCGCCCGCATGAGGTCGACCGCCGCCCACGAGGCGAGCACCGTTCCCCGAAGATCGACGGCCAGCACCAGATCGAGCTTCTCGAGCCGGTCGAGCCGGCCGGCATCGCCCGTCAGGATGTCGGCACCGGCGTTGTTGACCCAGACGTCGATTCGGCCGAATGCGGCCTTGAGTTGAGTTACCAGGCGCGTGATGTCCTCGCGCCGGCTGATGTCGGTGCGGATCACCTCTGCCCGGCGCCCCAGAGCCCGAATGTCCAGAGCCGTGGTCTCGGCGCCGCTCTGGTTGCTCCGGTAGGTAAGAGCCAAGTCGGCCCCGGCCCGAGCGCAGCGGAGGGCAATGGCGCGACCGATTCCGCTCGACGCTCCGGTGACCAGGACGACCTTGTGGTCCAGCACTCCGCCGCCTCCCCTCCGAACCCATCCGGTGATAACTTCTTAAATCCTAACATATCAGCGCCTTAGCATCTTACAAGGGAGCGGCTTCATGCAGTTGCTGGTGAGCGTCCGGTCGGCGGCTGAGGTCGGACCCGCGCTCCGAGGGGGAGCGGACATCATCGATGCCAAGGAGCCGGACCGCGGTTCCCTGGGCCCGGTGTCGCCTGCTACCCTCGCCGAGATACTGGCTCGGGTTCCTCCTGAATGCCCCTTCAGCGTCGCCCTGGGAGATGTGACGAGTACCTCGGAAGTCGTCACGGTCATCGGCGCCCTCGAGCTCCCCGCCCGCCCGGGCCCGACGTATTTGAAACTCGGCTTTGCCGGCGTGCGCTCCCCCGAAATCGTCACCAGCATGCTAGCCGCCGCGGTTCACGCCATGGCCGGGAAGGGAACCGGGACGGTCGTAGCGGTAGCCTACGCCGATGCGGCCCGGGCCGGAAGCATTGCACCGGAGCTCATTCCTGCCTGCGCCAGTGCTGCTGGGGCGCGGGGTATTCTGCTCGACACCCACACGAAGGATGGGAATGGCTTGTTGGCCTGGCTCGCTTCCCACGCCCTGGCCGACTGGGTGGCGCGCGCCCGCCGCGAAGCACTGCTCACCGCCGTTGCCGGTGGACTCACACTGGAGGATGCCGACACCGTGGCGGCCGCTGGGGCGGACGTGCTGGGCGTGCGGGGAGCGGCCTGCGAGGGGGGGCGGCAAGGCAGGGTCACCAGCCGCCGGGTACGTGCGCTGCGGCAGCGGCTGGACCAGCTCGGCTTCTATTCTTCCGCGGGTGTCGGGCGGGGAGGACCACGGGTTGGCGAAACGCGGGATGGGACCGCAAGTCCTTCCGGGGCAAAGGAGCTAAGTTCCTCAAGATCAACGATTAGGAGGGTGTCGCAGGGGGCATAACACTTGCCGGTACGGGAAGGCTTCGGCCAACGTCCGTTTCGATTAGCCTTTCCACGCTGAGCAAAATGACTCTACCGTCGACACCGCTGGGCAGCAGGTTTGGTCGCCGGCTCCTTGCGTTATTCGTTGGCTGCGCCTTTGTACCCATGGCAGTGCTGGCCGTACTGTCCTACCGGCACGTCAAACACCAGCTCTATCGGCAGAGTGCCAACCGGCTCCAGCAGGCCAATGTCGCCCTTGGCCAGGCGATCTTCGACCGCCTTCTCCTGCTCGATGCCACCCTCAAGAGCATTCCTCCCCAAGCCATACTCCAGTTGGATGCGTCCAAGCGGAAGCCCAAACCGGCTCCGCGGCCGCTGCCTCCGGCAGCGCCACGCCCCGGGAATCAGACCCAGACCGGGAACGCGGATGGACGCCTGGCGATGGGTGGGATCGTGCTGGATCGACGTCCCAAGGCGGTGGCTCCGTCCCGCGCCGCCCCCTCTCGCGCCGAGCTCATCGCGGCGAGTCAGGCCCTGATCGCGGGGCTGGACCTACTCGCGCGCCAGCGGTTCGTCGCGGTCGAGTTCAGTGGCGATGACGGAAAACGCATCGAGATCTTCGGCCGCCTCGCCAAAAGGCCCAAGCTGACGCTGCGGGACAGCTCCGATCTACGGCTGGGTCTCCCGTTGATCGTAACCGAGAACCTTCCCGGCGAGCCGTCCCGGATCTACCTGCTGCGGCGGATCGTCCGCCGCAACGAGGTGCGGGGCACCTTCGTGGGAGAGGTCAGCCCCGAATACCTCTGGGGTGGACTTGACCAGAGCATGCCTTCGCTGACTACCCGCGTGGCGGTCATGGACGACTCTGGTCACATCATCTTCAGCTCGGCCAAGGCGCTGCCCATTCCCTTGGTGGGGGCGGGGGACAAGTCCGCAGGCGGCGTGGTCGATTCGGCCGACCAGTCGTATCTGTCGGCTGCGTCCGAAGTCAAAATGACTGAAGCCTTTGCCTCCCAGCCCTGGCGGGTCCTTCTCTCCGAGTCCAAGGACGAGGTGCTGGAGCCGATGGTGGAGTTCACCAACACCTTCCTCATGGTGGTGGGTCTGTCCAGCCTGGTCGTACTGCTACTCAGCGTGAGCCAGATCCGCCGGAGCGTGTTGCCGCTCGAGGAGCTGCAGAAGGGCACCCGCCGGATTGCGCAGCGTGATTTCGCCAGCCGTGTCACCGTGACCAGCCGGGATGAGTTCGAACAGCTGGCGGCTTCATTCAATACCATGGCTACGCAGCTCGGTCGTCAGTTCAACGCGCTGGCGACAGCGGCCGAGATCGATCGGGCGGTGCTGTCGGCGACCGATGCCACCACTATCGTGGATACCATTCTGGGTCGTATCCGCGATGTGTTTCCCTGCAGCGTGGTCAGCGTGACCGTGGGTGTCCCGGACAGCTCCAAATCGCTTAGCAGTGTGATCCAGGATTACCACTCTGGGCTCCGCCATGTCGCCCGGGTAGCAATGCGGGGGCAGGACGTGCAGACCATTCTGACCGGCCCCGAGGTGCTCGTGCTACGGAGCGGGGAGAGCGTTCCGGCCTATCTCGAGCCGCTGGTGGAGCTGGGGGCGACCTCGTTCGTGGTCCTCCCGCTGTCCTACCAGCGGCAGTTATCCGGGATCATCGCCCTGGGCGAGCGATTCGATCTCGTGCCGAGCGAAGAGGATCGGGTGCAGATGCGCCGGCTGGCCGACCAGGCGGCGGTGGCGCTGGCCAACGCGCGGATGCTGGATCAGGTGCGGGAGCTGGCCTATTACGACAGCCTCACCGGGCTGCCGAATCGCCTGTCATACAAGGAGCGTCTGGCCTACGCCCTGGAGCAGGCCAGCCGAGACCAGAAGCTGGTGGCCGCGTTCTTTATCGATCTCGATCACTTCAGCCGGATCAATGACACCCTCGGCCATGAGGTGGGCGATCAGCTCCTGCGGCATGTGGCATCCCGGCTCCGGTCCTGTTGCCGTGAGCGGGAGGACGAGGTGGGACCTGCCTACGCCACCCTGGCCCCCGAGGTGGCCCGTCTCGGTGGCGACGAGTTCACCGTCATCATGCCGGGGCTGCACGACCCCCAGGACGCGGCGAAGCTCGCCCGGCGCATCATCAGCAGCTTTGCCCATCCGATTCGGGTGAGCACCCACGAGATCTTCATCAACGCCAGCATCGGCATTGCCATCTATCCCTTCGATGGCGAGGACCTCGATACCCTGCTGATGCATGCCGATACCGCCATGTACAAGGCCAAGGAGCAGGGGGGCAACAGCTACCAGACCTACTCCAAGTCCATGACCACCACCGCGCTCCAGCGGCTGACCCTGGAGAACGACCTGCGCCGTGCGCTCGACCGAAACGAGTTCGAGGTGCACTATCAGCCGATTGTCGACGCCTATACCGGTACCGTTGTCGGGGCCGAGGCGTTGCTGCGCTGGCGGCATCCGGAGCTGGGTCTTCTCTTGCCCTCCGAGTTCATTCCCATTGCCGAGGAGAACGGGCTGATCGTTCCCATGGGCGAATGGATTCTCCAGGCCGCCTGTCTGCAGAACCGAGCGTGGCAGGACGCCGGGTTCCCCCGCATCCGGGTCGGAGTGAACCTGTCCAGCCGGCAGCTCAAGCGGCGGCTCAGCGAGACGGTCAGCCGGGCCCTCCAGCTGAGCGGCCTCGAGCCCCGGTATCTCAGTCTCGAGCTCACCGAGAGCGTGCTGGTCAACCACCACAAGGAAGGCACCGAGGCCCTGCATGCACTGCGAGCCATGGGCCTCCACCTCGCGGTGGACGATTTCGGGACCGGCTACTCGTCGTTCAGCTATCTCAAGCACTTCCCGCTGGACACCCTGAAGATCGACCGGTCATTCATCCGGGAGATTGCGATCCATCCCGACGACGCGGCCATCACCACAGCGATCATCGCCATGGGGCATGCGCTGGGGCTGCGAGTGATCGCTGAGGGAGTGGAGACTGAGGCGCACTTGAGTCTGCTGCAGAAGCAGGGCTGTGACGAGGTCCAGGGTTACCTCCTGGGTCGTCCGGTGCCGGCTGAGCGCTTCGAGGAGCACCTTGCCCGCAAGCGCGGGGCGAACGGAGCTTCCGCCCGTCGAACGCCCCGCTCCGCTACTCGCTGAGTCGGGTGACCAGCTCGTCCATCCGATCCCACCCCACTATTGAATAGGGCATGCCCGCGGGCAGCGTGGTCGCAAAGTAGGAGTCTACCGGATCCGGGAGCTCCGCTGCCGGCTTGATCAGGATCAACCGCTCGGCGTCCAGGGCACCTGCCACGAAGGCCGCGATACTGTCGCTGGTCACCTCCCAGCTGTGGGGCAGCACGTCGGCCGAGCGCATCCAGCGGTAGGGGGTTAGAACCGCGACGCCGCTGGATGGTAGGGAATGGAGCAGGCCTCCGGGCTCTTCTATCAGGGCGGCGTTGGGGATCCGGTCGGCGAGTACGTGGGCGTACTGATCCATGGCCAGGATGGCCATCCAGTGGGCCGCATCAGGGGACATGCCAACGGCGCGATCGAACTCCCGTACTGCGTCGGCGAAGGGGCCTCCCCCCGGCACCACGAGGATGCGATGATCGCTCCCGGCCGCCGCCACAGCACGGCAGACCCGATCCAACGCCCCGGGTACGGCGGCGAGTCCACCGCCGACCTTGATTACGCTGAGGGAGCGCGAGGTCATTCCTCCGCTTGCAGGCGGTCCCAGAGGAGCCACGCCACCGCGGCTGCGGGGGCGGTGCGGGCCGACTGCCCCAGCCGTTCGGCCAGTCGTACGATGTCCAGGCCCACTGTCTCACCGGCCGCTGCGGCAATGAAGTCGCCCAGCCCCGCAACGACGGCGGAAGTGACGCCAGGCCAGCGCTTCAGAATCCGGCTGAGCGCGTCGGCCACGGCCCGGACCTGAGCATCAGCAAGCGCGACGGCAATAGCATCGAGCGCGGCGTCGTCGAGCATCTCACGGTCGGCGCAAACGATCCGCGCCAGGCGCTCGCCCGCAAATTCCCGGGTCGGGGGTCGGCCGTCGGGAGTACGACAGGTATAATCCTCGGGGGTCAGACTCCCCAGCCAGAGGTGGGCGTCGCCGATGAGCGCAAAGCCATCGGCGGAGACAGCGGCGCTCCCATCCCAAAGGGGAACCCGTCCCACTACCGCTTCGGCCGGCGTTCGAAGGGCCCCGGTGTAAACCAGCTCCCCGCTGAGCAGCCGCTCCGGATCGGTGTGTCCCTGCACGACGACCTGACCGTTCACTATCGGTATGAGATCGGCGGACGTGGTCCCTACATCGATGAGCACACAGGTCGGGACCGATCGAGCCACCAGTCCGGCGGTGGCCGCCCAGTTGGCCGCGCCGACCGACCAGGGCACTGCCCGCGCCGCCAGGGGTGAGACAAATCGGCCTTCCGCGGTGTAGACCTGGAGGTTGGCGTGGGGGAATGCCGCCTCGAGCGCATCGAGAACGAACCCGACGCCCTCACGTTTGGTGCGGAAGGCCTGAGAAAGTTCCGCGGTCATGGTGACCGCATGCCGATCGCTGACAGCGCCGCCGACCGCCCGCACCGCTTCGGCCAGTTTTGGAGTCAGGCCGGCCGGCTCATGTTTCAACTCGAAGGGCAGGCACACGCTGTGAATGACGGGACCATCCGGGGCGGTCTCGAGCCGAGCCACCTTGATGTTGACGCCACCTATGTCCCAGCCGAGAATCGCTGGTGACATGCTCAATGACTTCTTGCTGGTCTAGGGTCGTTCATGCAGATCATTCCCGTGCTGGATCTGGCCGGCGGCGTGGCGGTGCATGCGCGGGCCGGCGATCGCAGCCGCTACGCGCCGCTGACATCAGATCTGGTGCCGGGCCGCACTGGAGACGCGGTGGCCTTACTCCGCGCATTTCACGCGGTGCTCGGGGTGCACGAATGCTATGTGGCCGACCTCGACGCGATCCAAGGCGGCGCGCTCCAGCGAGAGCTGATTCGGCAGCTGGCCGAGTTCCATACTGGGTTCGCCGGCGCGCTGCTGGTTGATGCCGGCACCAACCGGCCCGGCGGGGTGATTGAAGTGCTTTCCTGTGGCGCCAGTGAGGTGGTCGTGGGCCTGGAAACTCTCGAGGCCTTTGCCGATCTCGCCGCCATCGTCGACGTGGTCGGACCGTCGCGGCTGGTATTCAGTCTCGACCTCAGGCTGGGCAATCCCGTGCTTCATCCCGCCATGCAAGATGCCAGCGGCGTGGGTCCGGACGCCTTGAGTCTGGCCGCCCAGGCCATTGCGGCCGGGGTCGCGACGCTCCTGCTGCTGGACCTTGGTCGAATCGGGACGGGCTGCGGAGTGGACATCGGGCTGCTGGAGACCCTGAGACGACGTTTCCCCGCCATCCGGCTCCTGGCGGGTGGTGGGGTCCTCACCCGGCGGGACCTCGAGCGGATGCGGGATGCCGGTTGCGACGGCGCCCTGGTCGCCAGCGCCCTTCATACGGGCAGGGTGTCCGCATCCGACCTTTCCGACCTGGCTGCCCCTATCTCCTGGAACGATCAGTCGGACACGAGCGCTTCGCGGTAGGTGGCAGACTGGCCGTAGTTCTCCTCTACCTCCAGCTCCAGCAGGGTCAGGTGGCTGTACCCCCCCGCAGCGAGCTCCTGTCGTACCTGCACCCCTAGATACTGGGCCAGCATCTCGGCCGTGCTGTTCGGGATCGGAAGCAGCGCGCAATCCCGCCGGGGAAAGACGTAGGCCGGCTCGCCGAAGTAATCCACCGCGAGTCTGTCACCCTCCTCGCGGAAGGCGAGCTTGGGGTTCAGAGTGGGCAGCAGGACCTTGTGATCGATGGTGTCGACGAGGCGGCGGGTGATCTGCTTGAGGACGCTGAAGTCCAGCACGAAGAGACATTCGGAGTCGACCGCACCCTCGACGGCCACACCCACCCGGTAGTTGTGACCGTGGAGCGTCTCGCACTGGTGCCCGCGGAACGTGATGAAGTGGGCCGAGGCGAAGACCAGATAGTCCTTGCTGACCTGGACCCTGAAATTGCTCTGCACGGTAGCTCTCCTCAGCGGTCCCATCCGCCCTCAAGTATAACGACGAAAATCGCGGCGCAGGTGAGATCGGCGGTCGTGCCGGGATTCCGCCGATTCCGCGGATCTCGCAGCTCGGCATCCAGGGCAGCCAGGGCCTTCCGCCCGGCGACCGATCGGGTGCCACCCGCGGTCCGGACCTCCTGAGCGCGCCGAGACACCGACTCCGCCTCTGCCGGCCCCAGCTTGCGGGCGATGTGGGTATCGGAGGTCGAAGCCAGCAGCGTCAGATAGGCCTCGACCGCCGCCTCGGTCCACGCCAGCCCCTCCGCTCGGCTCGCCCGAATGGCCGGGACACCGACCTCGAAGGTAAGGGCGAAGTCGGTCACATATTCCCGGGCAACGGCATCTCGGTCGGCCGCCAGAGCCATCGCCTCCCGCAGGGTGACCGTGGGGGTGTCCGACACGTCCTCCGCCCTGCTCTCGCCGAGCCCTCCCGGGCCGGCGCGGCGGATGGCGGCGTACACCTGTGTTGCATCGGCCACCGTGGTCTCGGCCAGCACCTGCCCCAGACGCTGGCGCAGCGTTCCTCCCCTGCGTAGCGCGGCCCGGGCCAGCGGTGCCAGGAGGAGCACAATCCCCAGATTGGTATTGGACTTGGTCCAATGCCGGGTGGCTTCCACCGCGGCCCGGATCGTCGCGCCCAGCGGATGCTGCCCCGCACCGGAGAGAGCGGGGCCGATCGCCACCGCGCTCGCCAGGAAGTCCTCGTAGCGGGTGTCGTGGAAGTGCCGCTCGGGCGAAACATTCCCTGGTTTTGGGGCGCTCACCTCGAGCAGGCACGCGAGCTGTCCTGCGGCCGCCACATCGGCCGGGGTGGTCACCCGGCTTGCTGCGCCAGAAAGTCGACCAGCCGGCCGGCGACGTCGATACTGGTTGCCTCCTGTAACCCCTTCCAGCCGGGGATGCCATTCACTTCCAGCACAAACACCTTGCCGTCACCGCCTGCCAGCAGATCTACTCCGGCATAATCGGCACCCACCGCGGCGGCAGCCCGCACAGCCAGGCTGCTCCACTCCTCGGACAATGCCACGCTTCGGGCGCTCCCGCCGCGAGCCAGATTGGTTCGCCACCCGGTGGCTCGGCGCTCGATGGCGCCCAGTACCCGACCCCCCAGGACGAATGCTCGAATGTCTACGCCTTCGTGGTTGATGGTCCGCTGCAGGTAATACACTCCTCGGATCTGCTCGATGGTGCGGAAGACGCGGAAAGCCATTTCTTCATCGGTCACCCGGACCATGCCCAGGCCCATCGAGCCGAACAGCGGTTTGACGATGACGTCGCCCAGCGCCCGGAACGCGGCGGTGGCTTCCTCGACGTTGTCGCAGACCACCGTTTCCGGGGTGGGGACGCCGCATTGCTCGAGCAGGGCCGAGGTCCAGAACTTGTCCACCGTCCGTTCGATGGCCCGGGGCGAGTTCATGACCCGGACACCACGGTCCTCCAGGCGGTGCAGGGCGTCGACCCGGAAGATGATCTGCTCCAGCGAGCCCGAGGGGATGATGCGAGCCAACACCGCATCGACCCCATCGAGCTCGGTGGTCCGGCTGCGCAGCCCGGGAGCCGGTCCGATGCTGGCAACCAGCCCCTCGTACGGCAGCACCACCGCGTCGTGCCCCCGCTCGGCCGCCGCCCTCTCGAGCTCCTTGGTGTGCCAGCCGGTTCGGGCGGCGAGGACGGCGAGTCGCAAGCTACTTCGTCTCCGCTCCAACCAGAGCGTCGAGTCCGCCGGTGGCGAAATTACCCAGGTCGTCTCCCACCTTCTTGAATGCCGGTGTAGCCAGCCCCTTCTTGGCCGCGTCCATCGAGGGGAAGTACAGCTCCGCCTGGCGGTAACGGTCGGGTTTGGACCCGTCGAGGTTGGTGTTGAATCGGGTGAGCTCGGCCCGGGTGAAGCCGATCTCGGACTGGCTCGCCACGACCAGAGGTATATGGGTCTCCGAGTAGTACTTCTCGAACGCCGCAGTATCCTTGGGTGCCTTGTAGATGACCGTGACGATGGCTCCCGGCTCACCCCCAGCACCCGCGTCGTGATCGTTGGTGGTGGTCGCCACCATCCCGATCAGTCCGCCCGAAGCGAAGTTCTTGAGGTCGTCGGCAACCTTCTTGAACCCCGGGGTCGCGACGCCCTTTTGCAGGTCATCCATCGAATCGAAGTAGAGCTCGGCCTGACGATAGAACGTCGGTTTCTTGCCGTCGAGGGTGGACGCGAACTTGGTCAGGTCGGCGCGTTTGAAGCCGATCTCATTCTGGTTGGCCACCACCAGGGGTATGTGGGTGGAGGCATAGTACTTCTCGAATGCCGCCGGGTCCTTGGGCTGGTTGTAGATCACCGTGACGATTGCCGCCGGAGCGGCGGGTGCGGCGGCGGTTGTCGTGTCCGCTCCAGGGGTGTCCGCTGCTTTGTCACCGCCCTTAGTGCAGGCGAAGGCAAGGATGGAGCCGGGGACCAACAGCCAACTCGAGCGACGCATGGAGAGCTCCTGGGAGTTAGGTGTAGAGCGAGGCTTCGAGCACCTCGGGGTTCAAGCGTCCGGCGTGAAATGTCCGGCCGCTTTCGGTGCTGGTAAGCCAGACCTCCGCGGGACTAAACAACAGTGGATCGATCTTGTAGAAATCTCCCCCGTACCGCTGAAAGATCTCGTAGAACGGGGTGCCATAGTCGCGCGAGCCGGACGCGGGCACCTGCTCGGCCAACGTTTCCAGCTCGGCATCGGATGCCTTGATCGTGTATCGGGCCTGGCCGCCATAGAGGATACAGTCATTGGTGCGGCCGATCGCCCGGAGATCGTTCTTGGCCACCGGCGGAAGTGGAGCAGTTCCCAGGGCGCTCACAACGCGTCGTACATCGAACCCGAGGGTCTCCATCTTGTGGAGCCCGGTCTCGATGATCCGGGCCGAGATCTGGACGCAGCCTGCGATGCTTGCGGTGGGCGCAACCACGAGGGTGAGCTGGAGGGACTGGAGGCGCGACTTCTCGGCCACCCAGGCCGCTACCTCGTCGGTGGGAAGGGCGCGAGTTTCGAGCACCAGTACCCCCTCGTCGGCCTGCTCCTCGTATCCCAGCTTCTCGAACAGCTCGCGCTCCACCCTCGCATGCGCCCGCAGTGGGCCCGATCCCATCGCGAAGTACTTGTCCACCGAGATGGCCCAGCCGGCGTATTGGGACGCCATACAAGCCACGGCAGGGTGGTCGGTCCACACGGTCAGGCCGGCATGCGCCCGGCTGCCGATCTGAAGCGGAGTGCAGCTCACGTTTCCCAGTCCGCCCATGCAGATCTCGGCCAGCGCGATCCCAGCCTCGATCCCACCGTCGGCCTCGACCCCGGCGTCGATGACCCGCGTTCCACTCGGGAGTCTGAAGGTCCTGACCCGAAGCAGGTCCGCCTGATCCGCCATACTGTCGGCGATTTCGCTCGCGGCCTCGTTCATTCGGAGTGATGTCACTTCGCTGTCCATTCTAGAATCTCTCCCTTGCCTAACTCGGCCATGTCGCCGCTGTAGCGGCGATAGAGGCCGTTGAGATGTCGAGGTCGAACCGGCAGCCCATAGCCGGCGCGCAAGCGGGTGAGCAGCAGGCGCAGGTAGGACGGCTGGCAGGTGCAGGCATACGAGTAGGTTGGAGGGGGGGTGATCCGGCCCAGGGCCACTACCGAGCCGCGCTTGGACCAGAGCCCTGCTTCGCTGCCGACCGACCCGAAAACGACCACTGTTCCGGCGATCATGCCGAGTCCGGTCCGGTCGCCGGCGGCATGGACAATAACGAGGAGTCCTCGCCGCATGGCCGCTCCCCCCTCGGCCCCGGCGGACCCGCGCACGATCAACTCACCGCCGGTCATTCCGCGCTTGAAGCCGAGCGGCGCGGCTCCGGCGCGAGGGCCGGCGTCTCCGCCGATATCGAGCGTGCCGCCGGCCTGGGCCAGCCCCGCTTCACGACCCACACTTCCGTCCACGATCACTGCACCCTCGGTGAGTCCGGCGCCCAGCCGGTCGGCCTGATCCAGCTCGCCCACAAAGCGGATGGTTCCCTCCGGGTGGCCGTGCAGCGTAAAGAGATCGCCGAGGCGGGCCGCTCCATCGCGCTCCAGGTACACCGGGCGGGTGGACAGCTCTTTTGCCGAGAGGCCGGTCCAGGAGCCGGTCAGCACGTCGGACAGGTCCACCCTCTGCTGCAGCGGCGCTTTCAGCTGGGCGACAAGGCCGCCGCTCACTCCGCAGCTCCACTCATGATCTTCCGAAGATAGAAATGGTGGGGCCCGAGTTTCCCGCCGTAGTTTCCGGCGCTGATCGCCACCACGCCGTCCCGGCAGGCCGCATCGATGCCGGTCTTCATGGCAGCGGCGATCGCGTTGGTATCGACCCCGTTGACCACGATCTCGAGCACCGAGTTCACCCCTTCGGGGAGGGCGCTTACCGTGACCGCGCGAAGGGTGGGACAGAACGCGTCGTTGGTGGATGCGATCATCGACTTGATCCGGCGCGCGCCCACCTTGCTGCCGCTCCGGACCACCCCACCGGGAAAGGGAAGGACGATTCCGGCGTGCGCCGCCATCGAGTCGGCCGCCGCCTCCGCTGCCTCGAGCGCGGCATCCGCGCTTCGAGCCAGGATCAGGAAGTTCCCGCCTCCCACCCCCTTGAGCATGCCGAACTTCTCCTGGACCAGAAATTCCCCTTCCATGACGGGAATCCGCCAGAAACGCTGCCCCGCTATCACCTTGCTGATCTGAAAGCCGTCGCCGAAGAACCGCAGAGCCGAGCCGACGCCCACCCGGTCGGGCGCATCGGGCAATCCATCGTAGCACGCGGTGGTGGGGCAGGTGAGCACGGTCTGCCCGACCCGCTCGATCAGCCTCTTGGGCAGATCGTCCTTGCCCATGGTCATCATCAGAACGCTGACGCCGGGACGCCCGTCGGGGGTCTCTTTAGCCGTGAGCTCCCGCTCGATGCCCGCTTCGACCTTGCACCCGATTACCGAGGTGGCGAAGCCGGTCAGCTTCAGCGCCGCGGCGCGCACCCAGCGAGGGCTCCGCGCGGTAATCACGATGCGGGCCACCCGCATGGTGAAGGCTTCGGCGAAGGTGTCCTCGATGAAGACGCCGCGGATCTTCATTCTGTTACGATGTCACCCCGAGAGAAGCGAGGGGGCCAGAGCGTAACGTCGGCTCCTTCGCTTCGCTCAGGATGACAATCGCTTCCATGATCAGGATGAAGTCGAGATTGGATCATCAGGTATCCCACTCACCGGATAGTTCTCAAATGACACGGTAGAAAACGCGTCGAAGTGGTGTCTGAGGTCGGGGAGCAGTGCGTCGTCATAGCCTGGCCGGACATGCAGGCGCCGGCCGGCAGGAGCGCGACGAAGCTGGCCCTCCTCGACCACGAGGGTTCCACCTTTGATCACATAACGCGGAGTGGCGAACATCCGGGCGATGTCTGTGTCTCTGGCATAGACGGTGACATCGGCATCCGCTCCGGGTCCCAGGTGGCCTTTCTGACGAAGACCGAGCAGGCGCGCCGGTCCCGCCCGGGTAATGATTGCGATCTCATTGAGCGTGTATTCCCGGCTGAGCCCATCTGCCAGAGCCGAGCCGGCGAGCAGCTTGGGGTTGATCTGCTTCAATCTCTCCTGCCGGACGTTGCCATCCATCAGCAACTGGATAAGGGCCGGGTACGAAAGGAAGGAGCCCCCGTTCGGGTGATCGGTCGAGAGCACCACCCGCCAGGGGTCGCGGCTGAGCAGAAAGAGCTCGAGCCCGATGGCCCATTGCAGTGCCGACACCGCCGCCTTGTCCTTGTAAAGCAGCGGCACGATGCCGCAGCCGGTCTCGAGCTCGATGTCGATGTTGACCCACTTCCGCCCGCTGCTCTTGTGGAGCAGGTATTCCACCGGCCCGTCCGCCGTGATGGTTACGGCCGGTCCAAACATCACCTGCCCCACATCGATGCTCACCTCGGCGTGGGCGTTGACGTACTCGATGATCGGCACCGCGCCCGAGCTCCACCCCGGCCCGGCATAGGAGTGGAACTGCGCATGGGTGAAATGGGCCCGCCGGCCGGCCAGCGCCTGCATGCTGGCCAGGGTCACCGCCACGTTGCCCGGCACTCCGAGATTGTTGCAGTGGATATGGACCGGATGGGGCAGGCCAAGCTGGTTGGCCGCATCGGCGAGTGTCTCCAGAATGGCGCGCGGAGTGACCCCGTGCGCGGCCAGGGTATCGTCCAGGCCGTTGAGATTCCGTTGGCCCGACTTCCAGGCCTCGATTCCTCCCGGATTCACGATCTTGATGGCGTAGGCCCCGGTGGCACCCAGGAGCCAGGCGGCATAGTCGCGCGCCCGGTCCCGCTCGCCGGCGGCGACCTGCCGCAGCAGGTATTCGTCGTTCCCCATCAACGCGAAGAATCCACCGTCCACACACGGGGTGTCCTCCAGCTCGGCATGGGTGTGTCGCGCCATGACGGGAGCCACGGCCGCATCGAAGACCGTGGTGTAACCCAGACCGGCGTAGCGATACCCGGTGGTGAAGGTCGTGGGGACAGAACCTCCGGTGCCCGAGCGGGCTGCGCCCGCTGACTCGAGCAGGGCGGGGGCGGGTGCCGGATCCGCCGCATGTTCTTCCGGCAGCAAGCGGCGCGCATGGTTGCAGCTGGAGCTGGCCAGGTGGGAGTGAATGTCCACCCCTCCCGCCATCACAACCATTCCCCGCGCGTCGAGCGTCGGCGCCCCCTCGGGCAGGCTCGCGACGATGCGGCCATCCTCGATGCAGACGTCGCGGACGTCTCCGTCGATCCGGTTGGCCGGGTCGTGTACGGCGCCGCCGACGATGCGAAGCCGGGTGCTCACGCTGTCCTGCCCGGGAGCCTGGTCCGCACAACTTCCGTGAGCGCGTGCAGCGTTTCCAGAGCCGAGCGTTGACCGCTCAGCGGCGGCCGCAGTGCGAGTGGGACGTCATCCATCCGGTATGCGGTGCCGCTTTCGTGGATACCGGCTACCCCGGTATCGATGGCCACCCGGGTGGTGAAGGGAGCTTGACTTGCCCGTGGTCCGATCGCGACCGTGGCGATCCCGCCGAGGGCGGCCGTCGCCCTGTCATCGAGACTGGGCGAGCCCACTACCAGCGCCGCGCCAAGCCCACCTCGTACCAGCTGGTCCATCGCCCGATCTCCGGGCGCGTAGCGCGGATGACCCCTGGAGTAATCCACGGCGAACGGATAGCCTGTCTGCCAGGTGAGCACCGATTCGGCACCGGGCCGGTTTCCCCCCGCCCTGAGGCTGGTGAGCGCCGCTCGGGTCGGTCCGTTGAGCGCCTGTGCCAAGGCAATCAGACCCTCGACCCTTAGTGGGTTCCGGGGCTCGGCCGTCGGCTCGCCGTCGTGTACCAACACGGTATAGCGGGCAGCGGTCAGGCGGCCGACGAGGCCTACAGCCCGGGCAAGACCGGGCGACAGGTCACGAGTCGGGTGATCCTGTACCGCCGCGCGCATCAGTGAGAGCGCGGCAATCTCCTCCGACGGCTCCAGGTTGATGGTCAGGTCGGCCCCTGCCGGCCCCGTGTCGGTCCCGATGTTCACGGCGATGACAAATCTCCCTGCGCGGCCTTCCGGTACCTGGGTGCCGGCCGGGTCCAGCGCGTAGCGGGAGAGAAATCGGGGGTAGCGCCGACTCGGATCAACCCCCCAGAACAGGATGACATCGCCCCGGTTCCGGATCTCGCCCAGCGTGGCCGTGGCTCGTCCACGGCGTTGGGCTGCGAGGAGTCCTCCTGCCGCCGTGTCCGAGGTTGCGCTGTCCACCGTTGCGCGCAGGAGATCGGCCAGGGTCACGGCGGCACGTTGCGCCTGGGAGGTCAGGTCGGGCGCGAGATAGACGAGCAGGCGCCCTCGGGACTTCGTCAGAATTAGAGCGGCTTCGGCCAAGGCCTCATCCAACGTCGCCGGCTTGCCGATCCGGAGGACCTCACCTGGAACCAGGCCGTCGCCGAACCATGCCCTCCCCAATGGACAGGACGGGATGGCATCCACGATCCGGCCGTCCTGCACCGTCACAGTGAGGTCGTCACAGCCGCAGCCACAGCCAAGGCAGGTCACGTGCTCCACCTGGTGTCCGGGGGTCACGCCGCTCCTCGCTTCACGGAGCCGGCGGCACGATAGATGGCGGCGGCGCGCTTCACCAGCTGCCGATGGCAGCTCTCGGCGTCGCTTCCCGCGGCGAAGACGGTGCAGATGGCATGACCGCGACGGATTCGCTCACCGGGGTGGGGTATATCCGCCAGCGAGCTGCGACCGATCCACGGCCGCGTGTCCCCCAAGGCCACGTCCCGCCGGGCAAAGACGATCGCCTTTCCCTCGAATTTGGCGTTGGCAGGAAGTGCGATCGGCAACTTTCCCCGGCACGCCTGCACATGGGTCTCGAACAGGGACATCCGCTGAGCTCGTTCGATCAGTTCCATGGAGGCGGAGTACCGGGGATTGACCTCGATGGGATAGGGGACTCCACGCCGCACGATGAAGTCGACACCATTGAGGCCTATCAGCCCGAACTCAGAGGTCAACGCCGTGGCGAGCGCGGTTGCGGTCTCGACCAGCCCTTGCGCAGGCCGGAAGAGTCCGCCGGGTTGGCCCAGCAGGCTCCCACAGTAGCGGAAACCGTGGGCTCCGAAGCGCGCATCTCCCACCAGCTGCCGGGTAAGCCCCAGCATCACCGCTTGCCGGCCATCGGCAACGAACACGATCGATCCAGGAATCCCCGGGATCCGCTCCTGGAGATAGTGACTTCTTGGTACCGGCTCGCCACGGCGCCAGAGCCGGGTTCCGTGGCCTCCGCCGGAACGCCGGGGCTTGAGCAGCCAGGAGCCGCGCGAATGTCTGGCTGTCGGCGGGGTGGCGCGGGTGTCCGGGGTGGCAAATCCGCGACGGCGCAGCACCCGGGTGAGCTCGAAGGGATTGCGGACCCGGGTCAGAACGGCGGGCGGGTTTCCCAGCAGCTGGCGGTGCGCCATCAGTCGTGCGACCGCCTTGGGATAGTTCTCGAAGTTGGAGGTGTATGCCACCAGTTCCGTAGACACCGCCCTGGCCGCCCGGACCGCAGCGCGAGAACTGTACTCGGCACCATGTTTCCGGCGGAGGGGAATCACAGCGGCAACCTGGCACAGATCGAGATCGCCGAAGGCATCCACCGCCGTCACCCCATATCCGGCGCGTGCCGCCGAAATCGCCATGGCTCGGACAGTCACCCCCGCGAGCAGCACCTGCGGGGCCGCGTCAGGCACCGGCCTCAATCCCAAGGCGGTGCCGAGCGGCGGTGGGTGAGACAAAGATGAGATGATCGAGCACGGTGCCTCTCGCCTCCCGTATTCGCAGCCGGTCGACCAATGAAGCTTGGGCGCCGCCGGCAAGCCCGTCGGCAATGACGGCGGCCCCCTGGGCGCCCTGCTTGGACGTCTGTGCAAAGCCGGTGAGCAACCGTACCGGACCCACGTCCGCCAGGCCGGCTTCCACCCGTGCCCTGAGCTCCACCTTGCCGGCGTTGCGTCCCGAGAGGAGAATTTCGTCGGCCGAGGGTGCGGAGTAACGCAGCTGGCGAGCCGCCTTCACGGCTCCCTCGATATACGCCTCGATAGCCACCGACCGCCGTCCCGGCTCCCTCTCCAGGAATGAAGCCACGCCGCCTTGGAAGAGGGCCGCCTTGGTGATCTCCCCCGCGAGGAAGCCAACTTCACCATCCAGAGCGCCGGCGGCACGCCACCCGATCGGGCCGCTCGTTCCTCCGACGCCATCGACCACCTGTCCTCGCTCCACCGCTACCCCGGCGGTGAAGGCCCCGCCCAGCTCGAGCATGATGAACGACACCTGATCCGGGGTTCGCCCGCGTCTCTCGCACTGGTCGCGGATCCCGAGTGCCGCGGCGCAGAGCTTATCGGCGGTTCCCAGATCCACCCGGTTGAGTTTGCGGTGCGCCGGGACGGTGTCCAGGTGAATGACGCCGGGGATATGAACCACCGGCAGCCCCGAGGCGGCAAGGGCTCGTGCCAGACCCCGGAGCCCCCCAATGCCGCCGGTCTCGCCCGGGGGAGCCAGGAATGCGAGCCGGAGATCGGTCTCGGTCGCCTCCGCGGCACGTCGCAGCGGGAGTCCGTAACCGGAGGGGCCGACAATGAGGTCGGGTGGGCCCGCGGTGGTGAGGAGGTCGACCAAACCCGCCGGGTCAGACAGGGCCTCAGCGGTGGGCCAGCTCCGGTCGAGATAGAGCTGCCCGTCCACAATCCCGCACACGTCGATGCTCAAGGTGCCCGGGTCGATTCCCACCACGCGGGTCATGGCCTACGACTTTTTTTTCTTGACCAGCTCTCGGGCGATATCCGCGATGGCCTCCGCGTCCAGAACCAGATCGTTGCGGGTGAACAGCCGGGCTACGCAGGCCTTGTGCAGCCTGGTCTTGAAGTTGCCGATCCCGAAGGCGCCGAAGACGACGACCCCATTCCGCTTGACCCCCGAATCCTCGACGTCCACTCCCTCGATGCCGAGAGGAGGTACGGCATTCAAGTCCACCGCCACCCGGAGTGTCTTCACCGCGGTCCAGGCTGATTTCGGCACCATCTGTACGCCGGCCGGTCCCGAGTTGAGCAGGATTTCCGCACCCTCGAGGATCGTGGGCAACTTGGACGGATCGGCGAGGGTGACGGCTTCCACTTGGACATCGAACCGTGCGCTGATGAACTGGCGCGCTTTCTCCCCCTGCTCCGGCTTGCGGGACGTGATGGTCACGTGGGCGCCGTCATGGGCCAGAAGCCCCGCCGCACGCTGGCCCACCGGCCCGGTTCCGGCGAGGATGACCACCTTCTTGCCGCCCAGGTCGCCCACGGTCTCCTCGATCTTCACTACCGCGGCAACCGCCGTGGTGTTGGAGCCGTTGGAGTCCAGCATGATCGAGATGCTCAATGGCGGCAGGAGGGCGTCTTGAGCCATCGCGAGGAGCTGCTCGCCGGCGGACATGTTACTCCCCCCGATCCACACGGCGGTGTTGTGAAGATCCTTGGGACCGCGGGTGAAGATGCAGCCATGAATCAGGTCGCGGACGTCACCCTCGGTCACACCACCGTAGCTCATCACGGCATCGGCGGCGGCATCATAGGCCACGACTTGATCGAAAACGCTCGGCAGCCGCGAACTGTCGAGCTGAAGCAGGAGCTTGCGCATCGGTGGGGCCATCTTTCCGGACGATGGTCGGTAAAAGACGAGGGGCGCCCCAACCTGGGCCGCCCCTCGTCAGATCTCGGATTGGCGGGACTGTACGATCAGCCCTCAGCGCCGCTGGCGAACGGATGCCGGGCCGCCTTGTACTTCTGCAGCACCTCGTCGACGGTCGGCTTGCCCTGGAGAGCGCGCTGAATCGATTCCTTGGTGGCCTGATAGTTAAAGTCGTAAATCTTCTTGTCGTTCTCGGCCTGCCAGTGGATGAACACACCGACCAGGATGCACAGGTCGTTGACCTTGCTCTTGTCGATCACTCCCGAGGCGACACTATCCACCACCGCTCGCGCAACCGCGGCCTGGGCCGGGCCGAACATCTGGACCGCCTGCTTGGCGCCCTTGATGGTGACCTTGTTGAAGAGCACGGTGTCCGGTTTTGCCGGGAGGTTCGGCGTGACAACGGCCAGGAGGTGATTGAAGCCGTCGGTATTGGTCGAGAGCGCATTCACGAAGGCCGCGCCCACTGGGCCGCTCTTGGAGCCGATGATCAGATCGATATGGGCAATCTCGTTGCCGTCGCCGACCAGCGACTCACCAATGTAGAATTCCCCCGCCATAACAGCCTCCGTATCCGTTTTGTTGAAGAAGGAAAGAATCTCGCGCCACATAGTTCGCTCGACGTTGGGCGAAGGGTGAGCTCGGATAGGAGCAGCGTGGGAGAACGGACGACCCACTCACGCAGTCCCGCAATGCGGGTAGCTCGGCGCGCTGAGTAACTTTGCCGTACGTTGAGGCCCCTAGTATGAAACCCGCATTAGTAAGTGTCAAGTCGGCCTTGCTGGCGCTTTTTGGGAGCCACCGTTCTCTCGCCGCCGGCAGCAACTCTGGCCTGACTGTTACGGCATGTATTCGGGTGGGATCCGACTGTCTCGCTCGCGTCTTCATCCAGAGACGATCCCGCCGTGCCCGCCTCTCGTTCCACCATATGTAGCAACCACTTAGATGCTGGCATAACCCTCGCACTTCGGGTCCCTGCGGTTCCACCCGTCCACCAGTCGAGGCCTATATGAAGACCAGCACTCTTGCTTGGTCGTTGGTTGCAGGTCTGACGCTCATCGCAGCTCCGCTTCATGCTCAGCAGGTATCAGCACAAGTCGTGGTTCGCAGCGGCCCGATAGCCGGGCACGTAGTGGTCGACGACGGATACTCCAGCTATCGCCGTCCGGTCCGCCGAGTAGTCGAAGAGCGTTACGCTCCTCGGGTGATTCGGGTCGAGCGCTTCCGCCACCGCCATGGGAAGCATTGGAGACTTAACAGATATCGGGAGGTGATCGTCTACTACATCGACGGCCGGTACTACGACCGAATCGGCCGGAATCACCCGAGGGCCCATGCAGTCGTGGTCTACGAGCGCGATGGCCGGTTTTATACAGAGGACTGATGTGCCCGCAGGGCTCATCCGCAGCCGGCGCATTCCAGAGTGACAGCTTACCGAATCCCCGACAGCGGGGATTCGGTGTTTCTGCCAGACTCGTGTGTGGCAGGTCACCGCGACGACCGTCACCGGAGGGCATCCTCGTTGGAGACGCATATGTCCACCCCCCGCGGCGGTTGCCGCCTTGTCTGGTTCCTCGCGCTGAGTCTCGCGGCTCTGCCTCCGCCAGTCCACGCCCAGTACTTCGGCCGCAACAAGGTCCAATACGAGCGGTTCGACTTCCGGGTGCTCAAGACCTCGCACTTCGATATCTATTTTTATCCCCCCGAGAAAGCCGCCGCCGACTATGCCGGACGGATGGCGGAACGGTGGTACGCCCGCCTGTCCAGCATCCTCGACCACGAGCTGTCCGGCCGCCAGCCGCTGATCCTGTACGCCAGCGCCCCTGAATTCCAGCAGACCAACGCGGTAGGGGGAAGCATCGGCGAGGGGACTGGTGGGGTGACCGAAGCTCTTCGACGCCGGATCGTGCTGCCCACCGGCGGGACGCTGAGCGACCTGGACCATGTCATTGGGCACGAGCTGGTTCATGCGTTTCAATACGACATCACCGGCAGCGGACGACCCAATAGTTTGGGAGCGCTGCCGGCCGCCAGCCAGCTCCCGCTGTGGTTCATCGAAGGGATGGCGGAGTATCTCTCGATCGGTCCTGAGGCCCCCCAAACCGCCATGTGGATGCGCGGCGCGCTGGCCAGATACCGGGCGGGACACGCTGCCCTCATTTCGCCAGCTGGAGGACCCCCGCTACTTCCCCTACCGCTATGGACATGCCTTTCTGTCCTGGATCGCGGGGCACTGGGGCGAGCAGGCCATCGGTCAGCTGCTGCGGGGCGCCGGCCGTCGGCGGGACGTGGCGTCGGCTATTACCCGGGTGCTGAACGCAAATCCGGATACCGTGGTGGCCCGCTGGCACGCGGAGACTCACGCCCAATATGACCCGCTCAAGACCGCCACCGCGCCGCCGGAGACCTTCGGGCCCCCGCTCATCGCGGCCAAGGGCAACGAGGGCCGCTACAACATCTCACCGGCGCTCAGTCCCGACGGCAGCCAGATGATGTTTCTGTCGGATCGTGGTCTCTTCTCCATCGATCTGTTTCTGGCCGACGCAAGAACCGGGAAGGTGAAGCGGCAGATCACCAAGACGGCCGTCGATCCACACTACCAGAGTCTGCAGTTCATCCAGTCCGCTGGCAGCTGGAGTCCGGACGGTACCCGCTTTGCCTTCGCGGGAATTTCGGCGGGCCGGCCGGTGCTGAGCCTCTACGATGTCGGCCGGGAGAAGACCGAGCGAGAGATCCGGCTCCCCAGCCTCGATGAGGTGTTCAACCCGAGCTGGTCACCCGATGGACGGTCGATCGCCTTTGCCGGACTGGTTGGCGGCCTTTCCGACCTCTTTGTCTACGATCTCGAGTCCAACCAGCTGAATCGGCTGACCAACGACGCCTTTGCCGACTTGCAGCCGGCCTGGTCACCGGATGGACGCAGACTGGCGTTCGCGACCGACCGCTTTACTACCGATCTCGGGCTTCTCAAGATCGGCCGCTACGCCATCGGAGTGATCGATGTAGCGACCAGAGCCATGACCCGACTACCCGGCTTCGATGGAGCCCGGCACATCAACCCCCAGTGGTCCCCCGACGGCGCCAGCCTGTTCTTTGTCGCCGATCCTGAGGGAATTTCCAATGTGTTCCGGGTCGGTCTGGCCGGTGGACCGATTGCCCAGGTCACCGACCTCTACACCGGGGTTAGTGGTATCACCGAGACCAGCCCGGCACTTTCGGTCGCTCAACGCGCCGGCCGACTCGTGTACAGCGTCTTTCGCGCCAACGGCTACGAGATATACGGGGTCGACTCTCCGGAAGTGCTGGCCGGCCATCCCTTGAGTCCCGATCTCGCCGCGGCCAGGGCCGGCGTGCTGCCACCGCTCGAACGCCGGAATACCCTCCTGGTAGACCTGCTGAAGAATCCCGAGCTCGGAATGCCCGAGGAATCGGAGTTTTCGGTTCGGCCCTACAGGAGCGGACTGGGCCTTACCTATGTGGGAAGGCCCTCGTTGATCGCCGGGAGCAACCAGTTCGGCACCTTCGTGGGTGGAGGAGGCGCTCTCTACTTCAGCGACATTCTGGGGAATCACAACCTGGTGACGGCACTCGAGGTCAACGGGAGCTTGAAGGATCTCACGGCGCAGGTGGGCTACCAGGACCTGAGCCACCGGCTGAACTGGGGAGCGATTGTCCAGCAGGTACCCTATGTCACGGGCGGCTATGCCCAGGGAGTAGCGGACGTCAACGGGGAACCGACCTTCATCGAGCAACAGCTGCTGGTGCGCCAGACCAATCGAGACATTGCCGGAATCGTTTCTTATCCCTTCAGTGAGGTTCAGCGGGTTGACCTCCAGGCAGGCTACAGCAACATCTCCTTCGACCGGGAGCTCCGCACCAACGGATTCTCGCTGGTGACGGGAAACCAGGTGGTGGATGACAAGGTGGACCTGCCGGCGCCAAGCTCACTCGACCTGGGGGTCGGAAGCGCAGCGCTGGTCTACGACAACTCCTTCTTCGGGGCGACGAGTCCGATTCTGGGCCAGCGCTACCGGCTGGAGGTCTCTCCCACGATCGGGGCGTTGAACTATGTGGCGGTCCTGGCCGACTTCCGCCGTTACTTCATGCCCGCCCGCCCCTTCACCTTCGCCACTCGGCTGGTCCACTATGGTCGCTATGCCAAGGACGGCGAGGATCCTCGTCTCCAGCCGCTGTTTCTTGGGCAGGCCGGCTTGGTGAGGGGGTACAGCTTCGGGTCCTTCGACGGATCAGAATGCAATCCGCCGCCAGGGGAACCTGACGCCTGCCCGGTATTCGACCAGCTGCTCGGCAGCCGCATCGTGGTCGGCAACGCGGAGCTCCGCTTCCCGCTGTTCGGGGCACTGGGTATCGGCTCAGGCTATTACGGTGCCTTCCCGATCGAGTTCGCCATCTTCGGTGACGCCGGCCTTGCCTGGGATAATGGTCACAAGCCTTCGGTGTTCGGTGGCTCGGGGACTCGCGACCCGGTCTTCAGCGCCGGGGCCGGACTCCGGATCAACCTGCTTGGCTTTGCCGTGGCGGAGGTCGATCTGGTTCGGCCCTTCGACCGTCCAGGAAAAGGGTGGGTCTGGCAGTTCGAGCTCCAGCCGGGGTTCTAGGGCGGTACGGCGGAAAGGCGGAATGGCGGTAACGCGCTACGAAAGGAAAAGATCACCGGGGTTTACGTAGGGTACGAAACATTCGGTCGCTCGATGCTGATATTCCAAAATGATGCCTTACGAACGCTTCGACTCGTGGAAGCTGACCCACGAGTTGGCGCTGGCAATATACCGATCGACTGAAGACTGGCCGACCAGCGAAAGGTATGGGCTTGTAGCGCAGGTCCGTCGTGCAGCTCTCTCCGCCCCTACGAACATCGCCGAAGGGTCTGCCAAGCGGGGACCCGGTGAGTTTCGCCGCTACCTCGATATTGCACTGGGTTCGTTATCAGAAGTGTCGTATCCCTTCGGTTCACTAGAGATCGTGGCATTCTGAGGCAGGAAGACTTCCAAATCCTGGACGATCTCAGAGATCAGGCCGGGAAGCTAACCTGGCGTCTTTATGCTTCAATGAATGCAGCTCGATCATCCTGAGGGTCCCGCCCTACCGCCCTACCGCCTTACCGCCTTCCTTTACACATGCACCCCTCCCGCGACCACCACCTTCCGCCCGATCCCGATGCCTACCGCCACGCTCCTCATCCGAAGGGCCGTATCATCGTCATCGCCCCCACCCGCGCGGCGTGCGAGACGATAGAGCTTGCGCTCGCGACCCATGTCGAAACCCTGCTGGAGCGGGAGCACGGCGACGAGCTGAGGCAGTGGGCCGGTGAGGGCAAGGCATTCGGCATAGTAGCCGGCACCGGCACGGGGAAGACGCTGGGCATCCGGCCGATAGCGGAGTCGATCCTGCGGGAACCCCTCCTGGTCGGGGTAGTGAACCGAGAACGAGAGGCGACGCCGGAGACTCCCACCTGGAACGTAGTCATCGTCACCACAGGCATCGCCCGCCGGTGGTTTCAGGACGATCTCATCACCGCCCGCGACACGATCATCGTGGACGAGATCCACCAGACCTCGGCCGAGCTGGAGCTGTGCCTGGCGCTCGGCAAGCGGGCTCGGAGTCGCTTCATCTGGCTGAGCGCCACGGTGGATCCGACCTTCTACCACCAGTACCTGAACAGCTCTGAAGTGCTGGCGACCCAGGCCTTCGACCCCAAGCTCAAGGCCAAGGTCGAGGTCCTGCCGCAGCAGCCCGAAGAGTTCCTCAACGAGCGCTACGTGCGGCGCCTGATCAAGGAAAAACGGGGCGTAGCGGTATTCGTGCCGACCCGGGCCGAGGTCGAGAAGTTGGCCGAGGGCCTGGGAGCGCAATGGCCACGGTTGACCACGGCGTTCTATCACGGCGGGGAGCCGATCCGGGTGATCCGTCCCTTTCTGGAGGGAGAGGTCGAGCGTCCATTCTTACTGGCGATGACGGCAGCCGGTCAATCGGCGCTCAACGTCCGGGGCCTGGATACCGTCATCATCTATGACGCACGATACGGCAACGTGGTGGACCGGGGCCGCAACGTGCTGCATCGGCTCCATCTCGGCGCCAATGAAATACTCCAGATGGCGGGACGGGTGCACGGCCGCGTCCCCAATGGAGAAGTAACGATCTTGAGCGATCGGAGCCTCGACTTTCCGTCGCTCCGACCCACACCTCCCGAATTCCAGCTGGCCGGCGATGCCGAGCGGGTGGCCATTACCTGCGCCGCCATTGGTGTTGATGCACGCGACCTCGATCTGCCGGTCCCGCTCGATCGAACCGGGTACCGCAGGGCGGTCGAGCTGCTCACCACCCGTGGTCTGGTGGAAAACGGCAGGCTCACGAGCTACGGGAGGGAAGTCGAGGCTCTGCCGGTAGAGCGCTCCTGGGGCGAGCTCCTGGTGCACGCCGGCGACGAGCTCATCCCCATGGTGGCGGTCTGTTCCAACATAGACTCGCTCCACCGGATGACCCGGGAGGAGCGCGACCTCCATGGCGTGCTCGTGAGCGGCAGCGACCACCTCACGGCGTACAACCTGTTTGCCGAGGCGGTGAACCAGCATGGGTACCTGGGAAAGGTGTACGGACTGCCGCGTCATCTCTTCGAGGATGGGCTGGCCGAATGGGCCGAACGCCGGGGGGTGCTGGTCAAGGCGATCGAGGACACCGCACTCGGCCTTGCGTCGGTCTACCGCTCGCTAGAGCTGCCATTGCCGAAGCAGCTTCCCTATGCCTCCAAGGAGGTTCGTCGGCGGTGGGCCGATCTCCTCGCCCGCATCATGCCTTTCGACCTGGTCATCGACGAACGCACCGTGGACGGACATGAGGCGCGCGTGTCCAAGACGTCTGTGGCCGGGAGCTGGGGTGCGGTGGCGGGCAGCCTCCGCTTCTTTGCGGACCGCTTCGGTACCCCCCGTGCAGGGATCGAGGGCACCACGCTGTCCTACGATCTGGTGCGGCAATACGCCACCCTTGGACCGCCGAAGATCGTGCTCGGCGGACCCCGCAAGCATCAGCGGCTCGTGGTAGAGCGACGGCGCAGCTACTTCGGGTTCGACCTGGAGACCGAAGTCGAGTTGATCGAAGGTGGGATGCCGCCCGACCTTCAGCCGGCAGCGCGAGACGTCCTCACCCAGTCATTGATCGAGGGTGAGACGGTCCATCCCGATCAACACCGCCTGCGACGCACCCTGGCGGATCTGGATGAGCTCTGGCGCCGTTCCGGTGGGACCTTGCGTGCGGTTTCGCCCGACGAGGTTCGGCTCCGAATACGCCAGCAGCTGGAGGGAGTGAGCAGCTGGGAAGACTTCCTCGGCACCCGGATCGTTCTCGATCCCCGTGAGCTGGTGGATGAGGAGACCAGAGAAAGACTCGAGGCCCTGCCCGGGCGGCTGCACCTCCGGGGCGATGCGGTCCCGCTCGACTACGAAGTGGAAGGCGGGGTAGGCGTCGCCCGGGTTCGCCTGAGGGAGGGGCAGGCCAAACGTCTGCGCCAGGACGAGCTGCCGCTGCTCGACCGCCCGCTGCGGTTCGCCGTCCAGCGCGGCACCCACCCGCCGATCCAGGCCGACACGATCCCCGCCCTGCACTCGCTGCTGCAGCGGGCTCCGAAGGCCGACCGGGATGAGTCCGGCTCCTCCCGTGATGGAGGCGGGCGGCGGGGCCGCAAGCACGGTCACCCGCCGCGCCGCGGAGGGAGACCGAGGGGCCGGCCCCGCCGCTAAAGTATCGTTTCCGACACTCCGTCTCCCTCATGCAGCCTCTAGTTCACCTTGCGCTGGTGGTGGTCCAGCTCCTGTTTGCCAGCCTGGCCATCGCGGGCCGTTTTGTGCTCCCGCATTTCCCCCCCGGCGCCCTGGTCACCGTGCGGGTACTGGGCGCCACGGTGGTGCTCCTTGCTCTGAACACAATTACGGGTGGGCGATGGGTCCGGGATCGGCGCGACCTGCTCCGGCTGGGTGCCCTTGGAATGCTGGGCATTGCCGCCAACCAGACCCTTTTCCTCTACGGACTGAAGCACACCACCGCGATCAACGCCACGATCCTGGTGACCACCGTGCCGGTGTTTACGGTGCTCGGGTCGGTACTCACCGGCCGCGAGCCACCATCCCCGCTCAAGTTCGCAGGGATCGCCCTGGCAGGACTGGGTGCGATCTACTTGATCGGGCCGGACCGGATCTCCCTGGCGCCGGACGTTGCCTTGGGCAACGCCCTCATCGTCCTCGGGAATGGTCTGTTACGCCGCGTACTTCCTCTATTCAAAGTCGGTTCTCAGCCGGTACGGCTCGATCACCGTGAGCTTTTACGTCATGTTTTTCGCCTCGTTCGGTGTTCTGCCGTTTGGCCTGATGGAGGTCCGGCAGATGGAGATCGCGCGGATCAGTGGCGCCGTCTGGCTCTGGGTGGGGTACATCGTGATCTTTCCCACGATTCTCACCTACCTGCTCAACCTCTGGGCTCTGAAGCGGGTCTCGTCCAACCTGGTGGCGGTCTACATCTATCTGCAGCCGTTGTTCGCCGCCGCGGTCGCGCCGCTGGTACTCCAGGGCGAGCGGCTCACCTCCCGGGCTGCGTTGGCCGGGCTGGCCATCTTCACCGGACTGGCTCTGGTGATTCTGGCCGAGCGCCGGCAGCACCGGGACATTCCGCTGGAGGCGGTGGGCGAGTGAGGTCGCCCGATGGTCCAATGTGCACCTTCCGGCGGCCTGCGCGTCTTGAATAAATGGAAGGGGACCAGCCGGGGTTTTGCCGTCCGACCCACCAGGAATTTTACAGAGCCCGTCGAAACCATAGGACCAGAGAGCGCGTACCTTGACTATGCCGGAGACTCTCCCGATCAACTCCATGCCCTCGGTCTTTTCGCCGCTGGCCAAGGCTCTGCTGGATGGCTTCAGCGAGGGCGTCGTCGTCTTCGATGCCGAGGGTCGGCTGCTCTACACCAACCAGCCCGCTCGGGAGGCCCTGGCCGGGATGGATCTGTTCGAAGGTGCCCCGGACCTTCAGCCTCGGCTGGCCGCGCTTGGCGGCCGGTTGCGCCCACTCCGGGTCGGCGGGCTCGAGCTGGGCGAGGCCATGTTCATTCCCGGCGTCGCCGGGGCCACCACGCTGGCGGCCCGGGAAAAAGAGGCTATCGTCAAGACGCTGGACGCGCACGGGTGGAAGCTTGCCGAGACCGCCCGATCCCTGGGCATCAGCCGCACCACCCTATGGCGCCGCCTCAAGGCGTATGGGCTCCATCGAGATGGCCGGAGTAAATGGGCGCAAACCTCCTAATTGTCGTCGCCACCCTAGCCCTCCAAACTCCCCAGCCAGACACCTCAGCAAATACCAGCACCGCCCACGGAATCGCCTTCGAACGCCTCTCCGACCTGCTCCAGTACAACCGGGTGCAGGGTTTGTCGCTCGGGGTGGGCTACCGGGTGCGCCTTCCCGGAACCCTCACGGCCAATGCCTATGGGACACTGCGATACGGTGTGAGCGATGACCGGGTCACCGGGAGGCTCGCGGTTCTGGGGGATGTTGCGGGGGGCCGCCTTGTGCTGAGCGGGTATCATGACATCGCCGATCTCGACCCCTTCTCGCCCGGCCGCAGCGTGGGCAACTCCGTCAACAGCCTCTTCGCGGGCCACGACAACGGGGACTATGCGCTCGGCGGGGGTGGATCGGCCAGCTTCGACATGGCGATTCGCTCCGGCCTGGAGCTGATCCTTACCGGGCGGGTCGAGCGGCTGACCAGCGTCCGGCGGGTTGCCCGCTCGGCGGTGAACGATTTCCTGGGAGGCACCGGCCTTTTCCCTCCAAACCCGGCAGTGGATGAGGGCACATTCGCCGGGGGATCGGCGCGGCTGCGTGGCATAGGCCCTCTCCGCTGGAACCTCACCGCAGAGGTGGTGGGCGGGGCCGGGCCGACAACTGGCAGGCTCTATGGAGACCTGCGCCGTGGCCTGGGTTCCGGTCTCGGTCTCACCCTGCGGCTAAAGGGGGGCGCTGCGACGGAGCCGGCCCTGCCGCAGACCCTCTTTCGCCTCGGAGGACTCGGCACCGTGCGGGGATTCGAGTACGGTACCCTCCGGGCGGCGGCATTCTGGGCAGCGCAACTCGATGTCAGCCCCTTTGGGGGACGCGTTCGGCCGGTGATCTTCCTGGACGCCGGACAAGCTTCGCGGATTTCGAGACTGTTCTCCAGCTCAGCCCTGGTCGGTGGCGGTGTCGGGCTGTCGCTGTTCACCGGTCTCATCCGATTCGACTTGAGTCGGGCCATCTCTCCTGATCGGCCGGGCAAAGTGCGCTTCGATCTCGTGATCCAGGGGGTCAGGTGAGGAGATCCGGATTGGGACTGGTTGTCGCCCTAATGCTCCTGACGGCTTGCGACGAAGCCGGAAGCCAGCGATTGCAGGCCGGACGGCTGGATGCCCGCTGGACTGGAGCCGATTCGGGCAAGATCTCCGCGCCGGCCTCCGCCGAGTGGTGTGCGGACCGCCGGTTGCTCGAGATCCGGGCAATTCAGGGCGACACCGGCCTGGGGCTGGCCCTGTACGCGCTGGACAGCATCGCCCCGGACAGCTACCGGGTAGTTGATCCGTCCCGAGCCGATTCGTCGCCCCCCTCCGCTCGCGTAGCCCTCAGGGTGTTTTCCCAGACAACCGTCAAGGGATTTCAGGCCGATAGCGGCACGGTGACCCTACAGCGCTCCGGCTCGGGACCGCTGTCCGGCAACGTGTCCGCCCGGGCTCGCTCGGTGCTGAATGGTGAGCAGATACGGCTGAGCGGGAGGTTCGAACGGGTTGGCGTAATGCCACAGACCCGGGGGTGCATCCCCCCACCGCCAGACACCACGGACGATTCAGACTCCCTCGATGATCTGGTAGATTGAGGCATGGAGAACACCTACTTCCGGAAGGGGTTCGGTCTCAAGAGCGAGATCGCGGGCCGGCTTACCGCGGATTATCACAGCGGGGTGGTCGAGTCGCTGCGGGCCAATGACTACCGGCTCGGCGTGGGCCCGCTGACCTTTCGCCTGGCACGCGAGTTCGGCTTCTGCTACGGCGTCGATCGTGCCGTAGAGTATGCCTATGAGACCCGGACCAAGTTTCCCGGCCGCCGGCTGTTTCTGGTGGGTGAAATCATCCACAACCCTCACGTGAACCAGAAGCTGCGAGACATGGGCATTACGCTTCTGGCTCACCGGGACGACGGGGAGTTCGACTTCTCAGGTGTCACCCCGGACGATGTCGTGATCATGCCGGCCTTCGGTGTGACAATCCGTGACTTCGAGCGGCTCCGCGCCATCGGCTGCGTTCTGGTGGATACCACCTGTGGATCGGTGCTGAACGTCTGGAAGCGGGTCGAGAGCTATGCCAGGGACGGGTTCACCGCAATCATCCACGGAAAGCACTACCACGAGGAGACCAAGGCTACCGCAAGCCAGGTCATGAAGTACCCTGAGGGCCGGTACCTCGTCGTGTTCGATATGGCCGAAGCGCGGATGATCTGTGACTTCATCGAAGGCAAGGGCAGTCTCGCTGCGCTGGAAGCAAAGTTTCGTCAGGCCGTTTCACCCGGATTCGACTTCGAGCGGGACCTCACCCGGGTCGGGCTCGCCAATCAGACCACCATGCTCTCCGGGGAGTCGCTGGCCATTGCCGATGAGGTCCGTAAGAGCATCATCCGCCACTACGGAGCGGAGGCGGCGGCCGAGCACTTCAGGTCGTTCGATACCATCTGCTCCGCCACGCAGGAACGCCAGGACGCGGTACTCGCGCTGCTCAAGGAACCGCTCGATGTCATGGTTGTGGTGGGTGGCTACAACTCCAGTAACACCTGCCACCTCGCCGCTCTGGTGCAACAACATGGGGTCACCGCATATCACATCGAAGACGCCGATGCTGTGGACGTAGATACCGGTACCATCCGCCACCAGCCCATCGGCACCAAGCTCGAGGCCGTCACCCCGGGATGGCTGGGCAGCTCCAGGGTCATCGGAATCACGGCCGGGGCCTCGACACCCAACAACAAGGTAGGGGAGACCATCGCGCGAATCAGCGCCGTGGCCGGGGTGGATCTCCAGGCCGCACTTGGGTAGGCGGGGAGGCGGGGAAGCGGGGAAGCGGGGAAGCGAAAGCCGCAGCGGATACCGTAGAGCTGCTTCGCCGCCTCCCCGCTTCCCCGCTTCCCCGCTTCATTGACCTGAGCCACACCATCGAGCACGGGATGACCACCTATCCCGGCCTTCCCGGGCCGATCATCTGCGATTATCTGAGCCGGGAAGCCTCGCGTGCTCACTATGCGCCGGGTGTTGAATTCCAGATCGGCAAGATCGAGATGGTGGCCAATACCGGCACCTATCTTGACGCTCCGTTTCACCGCTACGCCCAGGGGAAGGATCTGGCTCAGCTACCGCTCGAATCTCTGGCCGATCTCGATGCGGTAGTGATACGGCTTCCCGCCGACGCCGGCCGGGCCATTGATCGGGAGGTATTCGAGGCTGTCGAGGTGGATGGCAAGGCAGTGCTGGTCGAGACCGGCTGGTCAGTTCACTGGAGGACGGCGCAATACCTGACGGGGCACCCCTTCCTGACGGCCGACGCGGCGGAGTACCTGGCCAGCCGGGGCGTCAGGCTTGTCGGCATCGATTCGCTCAACATCGACGACATGGCGGATTTGTCCCGCCCGGTTCATTCCACGCTGCTGGGCGCGGGCGTGCCGATCGTGGAGCATATGTGTAATCTGGCCAGCCTTCCGGAGCGAGACTTCAGGTTCTTCGCGGTGCCGGCGAAGGTCGCCGGGTTCGGGACTTGGCCGGTGCGGGCATTTGGGGTGGCCGAATAGGCACTGAGGTTTCAAGAAAGCATTTCCACTATGGCCGCGATCGTGAGCGGTGCGCTCCCCTCGGCCCGGTTGTTCACCAACAGGTACGCCGGAATTCTGGTTTTCACCGCCGCTTCCACCAGCCGCACCAGATCTCTCCTCAGCTTCGGGTTGGGCTCGCGAATCCGATCGTAGGGCGCAAACACGTCCACGGCTTCATCATAAGTCCTGCCCGGCCGAAGAAGCGCGCGGGCCACGATGAACGGTCCGGAGATCGAGCCCGGAAGGTCGAGCTGGTGGCCGATGGGAGGCATGCGGGTCCAGGAGTTGAACACATGCGCCACGCCGTGCTCCCTCAGCACCGCGAAGTACATGGGAGTGAGGAACTCCTCGTTCCGGATCTCGACGGCGAACTGTCCCTCCCGGGGTAACGCCGAGAAGAACTCGTCCAGCCGGGTAGCAAACCCCTCGGCATCGATGCCGCTCGATTTTGCCAGAGTCTGGAACTCGAAGATGAACGGCCCGGTGTGGTCTGCGAAGTGGCGCTGATAGAGCTGGTAGATCTCCTCCACGAACAGTTCGGCATTGAGGAAATCGGGGTTGAGCTTGCCGGCCCGGGCGGGATCCTGGGCCTTGGTGAAGCTGTGGATGGTGAGCTGGCTCCAGACCTTGCTCAGGCAGGGGAACCCGGCGGGCAGATGCTCGGCGTAGCTGTGGAGGACTTCCTCGGTCGGTGGGCCATAGAAGCTCGAGTCCACGCCCACGGTGCCGAAGAGGGGAAAGGCGGCGTACTCCTCCAGCATCTTGGCCGCGGCGCCTTTTGTGCCGTAATCTCGATGGTATACCAGCCCGCTCCAGCCGGGATAATTCCAGGTCGAGGTGCCGAACCGCACCGAGGCGGGAATCCGGCTACCCAGCCGCTCGAATCCGGCAAGATCGAGGGTCCCAGCTCCGTCGGTCATGGGCAGGTTACGGCTCGGGTACGACCCTCGATACCCGGCCTCCGGCTTCGAGAATGTACAGCTCGCCGGCTGCATCCTCTCCGAAGCTGACGATCGATCCACCGGTACTCAACGCCGGCCAGGAGGTTTCTTCCGTTGCCACTCCGTTTGCGTAGAGGAAACTCCGCACCCAGCCTCCGCACAGGTCGGCGTAGAAATAGCGGCCCTGAATGGCAGGGATGGCGCTACCCCGATAGACATACCCTCCCGTTACCGAGCAGCCCTGGCTGTGATTGTATTCCAGCACCGGCAGAGCCAACCCGGCTTGATCGCATCCCGCGTCATGAAAGCAGTGCAAGCCTTCCATGATGCTCCAACCATAGTTGACACCCTTGCCGGCTCCTTCAGCCGCGGTTGTAACATCGATCTCCTCGAACTGTTGCTGGCCCACATCCCCGATGTACAGATCGCCGTTGGCCCGATCGAAGCTGAAACGCCAGGGATTGCGCAGGCCATAGCTCCACACTTCCGGGCGGGCATTGGGCTGAGCGAGGAACGGGTTGTCCGGAGGCACGGCATAGGGCTCTGCGGTTCGGACATCGATCCGGAGAATGGAGCCGAGCAAATCGGATAGATCCTGGCCCCGGTTTCCGGGGTCGCCACCTGAGCCTCCGTCACCCAGGCCGAGGTACAGGAATCCATCGGGGCCAAAAGTCACTTGGCCACCGTTGTGGTTCTCGAATGGCTGAATAGCGGTCAGAATGATCTGGCCGCTTGCAGGGTCGGCTCGGTCCGGGTCGGCGGAGACCGTGAAGCGGGAGAGCGCGGTGTTGCCGGCGAGGTCGGTGTAATGCACCACGAACCTGCCGCTACTGGCGTAATCCGGATCGAAGGCAAGGCCGAGCAGGCCCTGCTCGCTTCCCGCGGAGACCTGGCCACTCAAATCCAGAAAGGGGTCCGGGAGGAGAACCCCGTCCTTGACGATTCGTATTGCACCGGTCTTTTCGACCACGAAGAGCCGGGCCAGATCGCCCGGAGGGGTGGTGAGGTACAGCGGGAAGCTCAACCCCGACACCACCTCCTGCAGGGCCACTCCGGTGCCTTCGGGCGGTCCGCTCGGGTCGCTTCCGGAGCAGGCACTGGCGCCAAAGCTGGAAGCAAGCGAGAGTCCGACACGGGCTAGCAGGCGGGCTAGTTGCATTGTGAATCCTCGGCGGTGTCGGAGCGCAATGAGACGAATGGACTGGATGCGGGCCGCATGGCTCATGCTGCTCGGAAGCTGCACGCCTCTGGGGCTCTGGATCTACGAGGACCCCGTCGTGACGGTGGCACGAGTGACCTTGCAGCTCAGGGAGACCCGGTCGTCCATTTCGCCAGTGGTGGTAGCGCTCGATGTTCACAATCGAAACGACTATCCCCTCTCGACCACACGGATGGAGGTCTCGCTCCGGCTCGATGGGATCCCCATCGGACGGCTGAGACAGGACAGCACGCTTCCGGTTCCGATGGAAGGGGTGTCTACCGTCGCCTTGCCGCTCGCCCTGGAGAAGCGGGCCACTGCGGCGAGCCTCCGCACATTCGATACCGGCAGCCATAGATTCGCCGTGAGCGGGCGGGCCACGTTTGAGACCCCCATTGGTACCCGAAAGGTCCGTTTTGCGGAGGAGGGCGAGATGATCTTCGGCCAGCGCGCAAGCCAGTCATCGCCCTGACCGGATCCGGGCTCGCTCCAGGCGGTCCAGATGTGTAATGGTCAGTGTCACGGCCCCGAACTCCTCCTCTACCTTGCCCCGAAAGATGAACGGCCCCTGGTCGAACAGGACGTGACCGCGCTCACGATAGACCTGGGGAAAGAGTACCGCCTCGATCAGCCCGTAGCCATCATCGAACGTCGCGAACTCCATCGGCTCGTCCTTGGCGGTGTGTACCGGCTTGGCCGTGGTGAGCATTCCAGCAGCCAGAACGTGCCGTCCCACGTGCCGGTGCAGCTCGGTGCTGGGGCAGAGCCGGAAGCGACGCAGCCTGTCGGCGTGCAGCTGCATCGGATGCGCGTCGGTGATGAATCCCAGCGTGGCGTATTCCTCCCGGCGGCGGCGCTCGGGGGAATATTCCTTCAGGATGGGCACGGCGAGGGGATAATCGGCGGGTAGGCGGGTAAGCGAGTAAGCGGGTAAGTCTACTTCGCGATCAAGATGACAAATGTGCTGTTGCCTACCCGCTTCCCCGCCTACCCGCTTACTCGCTGCATCCACCAACCACAACATCATCGGCCGGGTCCATCCACCAGCGATCGAATCGAGCGCACCGACCTTGATCAGCAGGCGCAGATCTCCGGGCACGAGTCCGGTCCGGGCGCGGAAGTCGACGAGGCTTGTGAATGGGCTCCCCGCCTCCCCGCCGTCTCGAGCCGCAAGGATCCGTTCAATGGCATCCCCCGACAGTCCCTTTACGAACTGCAAGCCGATCCGGATCTCCCGTCCCTGGCCGATGCAGCGGAAGTCGCTGGCGTTGACATCGGGTGGCAGGATCCTGAGCCCCATCCGGATCGCCTCGGCGACATAGGCGAACGCATGGTAGAACCCGCCGCCGTTGGACAGCACCGCCGCCATGAACTCTGCCGGATGGTTGGCCCTGAGCGCGCAGGAGTGCTGTGCCACCTGGATATAGGAGCACGAGTGTCCCTTGCAGAAGCTGTAGCCCGCAAAGGACATGATCATCTCCCAGACCTGCTTGGCCGAGTCCGGATTCCGGCCCAGACGCATTGCTCCGGTGAAGAACTCCTCGGCGTAGGCGGCGAGGTGCTTGGCCGGCCGCTTTTTCGACAGCGCCTTGCGGAGCCCGTCGCCCGTCGCGGGCGGCATACCGGCAAACGTCGCGCAAACGTTCACCACATCTTCCTGATACACCATGATCCCGAACGATTCCGTCAGGGTGTCCTCGAGCGACGGATCGAGCGGCTCATAGGGCGTCCCGTTGCGCAGCCGCTCGAGATAGAGCCGGATGTACTTGTTCGATGCGGGCCGGATCATGCTGGTGTTGAGCACCAGCAGCTCGAACGTATCCGCCTGGCTCTTGGCGCATAGCAGCCGGGAGGCGGGAGACTCGGTGTAGAAGACTCCCATCGTTTGACCGGTGCGAAACAGTCGCTTGGCGCCTTCATCCTCGCCGGCGGCCGACGAGGTGTAGTCGATCCGGTGGGTGGTGTGGCCATGAACCGCGTCTATGGCATCACGGATCACGGCGAGCGACCGGTTGCCCAGCAGATCGATCTTCACCAGCCCGGCGTCCTCGGTACCGTCTTTCTCGAACTGGATGACCGGCACCGGAAGATCGGGAAAGCCATCGAGCGTCTTGGCGGCGCACTCCACCGGCACGTAGTCGGTGAGCGGGCTCGGCGTGATCACGACCCCGCCCGGGTGTACCGACAGATGGCGGGGAATCCCCACGAGACTCTCTGCGGCCCGGGCGAAGTCCGGCCAGTTGGAGGCCAGCTGGAGTCCCCGGAAGTTCGGATGGCTGGCTATCACCTTGTCCAGCCGCTCACCGGTCTCATAGAAGAAAGGAATGCGCCGAGTGACCTCTCGGATCTCGCCGGCCGGCCGGCCGTGCACCTTGGCCACTTCACGCAGCGCGCCGCGTGACCGAAAGGTGTTGTGATTGGCCACCATGGCGGAATGCAGGTGGGGGTAATGACGAAAGACGTAGGCCAGCACCTTGTCGCGCTCGTCCCAGGGGAAATCGAGGTCGATGTCGGGAGGATCCTGCCGCTCGAGGTTGAGAAAGCGCTCGAAGATCAAGTTGCAGCGAATCGGGTCTACATGGGTGATGCCGAGGCAGTAGCTCACCACCGAGTTGGCCACCGAGCCCCGGCCGCAGTGGGTCGGCGCGTGGCGCACGATGTCACGCACCACCAGGAAGTAGTCGGCGAAGCCCTTCCGACCGATGATGCCGAGCTCCAGATCCAGCCGATCTCTCAGCTCGGGGGTGATCGCCGGGTAGCGCCTCCGGGCCCCCTCGAGCGTGAACTCCCGCAGCTGGGCAAAGGCGGAGCCGGTATCGGCGACGCGGGGAGGTACAGTTCGCCTCCCGATTGGAATCCGGTAGCCGCACCGCTCCGCGATGTCCACCGCCGCGCGGATGGCGTCGGGGCAGTCGGGAAAGTGGCGCGCCAGATCGCCGGTCGAGCAGAGCCAGGCCCCGCTGGGCCAGACCTCCTCGGATGGGAGAGCGGACAGGGTGGTGTTCAGCGCGATGGCACGGAGCAGCCGGTGCCGGCTCCAGTCCTCCGCGTTGGCCGCGATCACACCGTTGGTGGCGACGGCGGGAAGGCCCAGGCGGCGCGCGGCGGCCAGTGTCTCGTGGCGCCTCCTGCCGGGCCGAAGCTCGGCGTAGAGATTTTCGGGGCCACTTAGGTGGACTGTCCTTTCCAGGAAGCCAACATCGCGTGAGATCAGGATCAGCCCTTGGCGATCCTTGGTGAGGGAGTGAAGCGGAATACCTTCCTCTGCCAGCACTCCCACCCGGGCTCCGCCGTCTCGCCAGTGGATTTGTGTGATTACACGGCAAAGTGCTGCCCAACCATGTTCATCCATCGCGAGCGCCACGACCTCCCGTCCATCGGCAACGAGATGGGCGCCGAGGATGGGGCGGACGCCTGCGGCATCGCAGGCGCGCTGGAACTCGACCGCCCCGTAGACCCCGTTGGTGTCGGTACAGGCGAGCGCGCCGAATCCGCGCTCGGCGGCGGCCTGGGCGAGTACCTCCGGGCTCGAAACGCCCAGGCCGAAGGAGAAGTGGGTGTGGACGTGGAGGTGACTAAACATCGATAACTGCGTGAACGGTGAAAGGTGAAAAGTGAACCGGGCATGCAAGCAACGATGCGATGAGCGGAGCGACCTCCCGTTTACCGTTCACCGTTTACTGTTCACGCTTTCTGTTGTCTCCAGAAACTCATCCAACATCCGATTGATCTCCCCCGGCTTGTCGAGCTGGATCCAATGGCCGGTGCCGGTGACAACCTGGTAGGGCCGCCCTTTGCCGAGCCGGTGCAGGCTCATGGGCATGTCGTTCTGAGGGGTCACGATCGACAGCGTCGGACCCTGATACCGGGCGAGGGAGGGATGGGGATCGAACTGCATCACGTCGCGAAGCACCTGGACGACCGCCTCCCGCGGTGTCGCTTTGAGATCGGCGAGTAACCGTTTCCGAACCATGCTGTCCGGTCCGGCGATGCTGGTCCAGTATCCCTGACTGGTGCTGTCATAGTTCGACTCGAACCCGGCGAGGTAGCCCTTTGCCTCGGCGGGAGGGATTTGCTTGCCATCACCGATCGGGTCTACCAGCACCAGCCCCGCCACGCGGTCCGGGTGAGCGCCGGCGTATTCCAGCGCCACGCCGCCACCCATGCTGTGGCCTACCAGCACGAACTTCTCGAGACCCAGCGTATCGACTACCGCGGCCACGTCGCCGGCCATGGCCGCGATCGTGAAGTCGCCATTGTCGGGCCGCTCCGACCGGCCATGCCCGCGGAGATCCAGGGCGACTGCCCGGTGAGTACGGCGCAGATGTTCGAGCTGCTTCGACCAGTGGCTGGAGTTTCCCGCGAGCGAGTGCACCAGGACGACTGGGAGCTCTCCCCGTCCGCCGTCGTCTACCGCCAGTGCTCCCGCCGGCCCGGTGACTCGACTCGGGCTCATTGAGCGATCACCGCAGGCGGCGAGCACCGCGACCGCAAGAAGCCACAACCCGGCTCGCGAGGGGAAATTGGCCTGCAATGAGCAGAGCGAATGGGACCGCATCGAAGGCCTCCTATTGGACAGGACATCAGCGGGACCAGGGCGGGCGCAGCTCGAGGATCCGAGAGTACACTGGGCAGCTCGGGGCGTGCGCACCGGGCAGATAGCCGATGCTCATCAGGAACTCGCCCACGATCTCACCTCCGGTAAAGCGGAACGTCTTCTTGAACAGCTTCACCCATTCCTCCTTGGTGCGCGGATGGTGTGCAGCGAGCCAGCCGGCGAATGAGCCGTGTGATTTGCGCAGTTCCAGGATTCGCTGGGCATTGGCGATGGCGGCATCCACCTTCAGCCGGTTCCGAATGATGCCTGCATCCGCCAGAAGTCGTTTGTGGTCGGCTTTGCCGTAGTGAGCCACTACCTCGGGGTCGAAACCACCATAGGCTCGCCGGAATGCTTCTCGCTTCTTGAGAATGGTGAGCCAGGAAAGACCGGCCTGGTTGATCTCCAGCACCAGCCGCTCGAACAGCTCGGCGTCGCCCTCAAGCGGGAAGCCATATTCCCGGTCATGGTATGACCCGTGCCACTCATGGCCCGGTGCGGCATCGCAGTAGGAAGTCATGAGCTGGGAGCTAGGAGCTTGGAGCCTTGAACATTAGATATTGACTGCTGCTCAGCGCTGTATAAGTAAGAATTCCAAGCTCCCGACTCCAGCTCCTAGCTATGAAGATTCCATGCGCGCAGTGATCTATGAGGGAGCCGGCGGTCCCGAAGTCATCACCATCGGCGAGGTACCGAAACCCGAAGTTCATCCCGACCACATCCGGGTGCGGGTGCACGCGGCTGGGCTGAACCGCGCCGATCTGATCCAGCGCCGCGGTCAGTACCCGGCGCCGCACGGCTGGCCGGCAAATATTCCGGGACTGGAGTACGCCGGCGAAGTCGAAGCCGTGCGCCCCGGGGTGACCCGCTGGAAAGTAGGCGACCGGGTGATGGGGCTCGTAGGCGGAGGTGCGCAGGCCGAGTTCGTGGTGGTGCACCAGGACGAGGTGCTTCCGATCCCGGCGAGGTTGTCGTACGCCGAGGCGGCTGCCATTCCGGAGGCGTTCCTGACGGCGTACGATGCGCTGGTGACACGGGGTCGCCTGCAGCCCAACGAGCGGGTGCTGATCCACGCGGTGGGAAGTGGTGTGGGCACCGCGGCGTCGCAGATTGCCAAGCATCTCGGTGCCACGGTGCTGGGCACCTCGCGCAGCGGCGACAAGCTGGCGCGGACCCTGGTCTATGGGCTCGATATCGGAATCGACACCAGCCGGGCGCCCTTCCGCGACGTAGTGGGGGAGCCCGTCAACGTGGTGCTGGATGTTCTGGGCGGCCCTTCCTTTGCCGATAACCTGGCGGTGCTGGCCCCCCGCGGACGCCTGATCCTGCTGGGCTTCCTGGCCGGCAGCAGGACCGAGGCCGACCTGGCGCCGATCCTCCGTAAACGGCTGGAGGTCGTCGGCACGGTCATGCGGACCCGGGGACTGGAGGAGCGGATCCCGCTGGTGCGCGAGTTCGCCGCTAAAATGCTGCCGCTCTTCGACCCGAGAAAGGACCAGGGTGCCTCGCTCCGCCCGGTTCTGGAGCGGACTTACCCGATGACTCAGCTGGCCGACGCGCATCGGGTCATGGAAGGAAACGCGACCTTCGGGAAGATCGTGGTGGCCTGGTGAAGAGCGGCGGTACGGCGGTAGGGCGGTACGGCGGTAGAATGTACAACTGCCTGTGTGCCATAGTGGGAATGGATACGATCGAGGGCACACTGGAGGGCGGCAATTTTCTCTGTCCTACCGCCGTACCGCCGTACCGCCGTACCGCCCTCCCATAGATCCAGCTGCGCCTCCGCCTCCATCAACCGGTCCAGTGTGAGCGCCACCGCCCGCACCGCCAAGCGCTTGGTGTTGGCCAGCACAAAGGCGCGGCGAGCGGCATCCCAGAGCTCCGCGTCGAGCAGTGCGGCTCGCAGCGGTACGGCGCGGGCGCCGGCAGTATAGTCGGCATAAGTGGCTTCCACCCAAAGCCGTCCCGCGGTGAGCCCACGCCGGCGGAGCCGGCAGCCGAGCCGCTCGCTCATCAGGCGGAGCAGGGGGTAGAGAACGCCGATGTCGTTGGTGTCGGTGGTCAGGGCGTGCGCCACGTGAAACTCGGCCTGCCGCTCGGGCGGTAACACCGGCCGCGGGTCGATGCCCTGTGCCCGGGCTCGGAGCCTCCGGCCCTCGCGGCCGAAGACGGCACAGAGTGCACTCTCGGAAATAGCGGCAACCTCGCCGATGAGATCGAGCTGGTAGTCCTCCAGCCGCGCCCGCATGCCGGTGCCGAGCTCGGGTAATACCTCCAGTGGATGAGGGGCAAGAAACCCTCGTTCGTCTCCGGCCGGCACATACAGTGACTCGTCGCCCCGTCCGGTCATCCGCCCCTCGGCCCGTCGATCCGCTCGAATAGCGGCCTGACTCACCAGCTTGTTGCTGGCCACTCCAACCGACACCGAGAAGCCGAGCCGCGCGTTCGTCTCCCGCCGGATGCGGGCGGCCACATCCTGCGGCGGACCGAAGAGCCGTCCGGTTCCAGTGAGATCGAGAAAAGCGTGACCGTATCCCCGGGGCTCGATGGTGGGCGCATAGATCCGGAGGATCTCGTGCAGCGCACGCGAGGCGCGGGCATAGAGCCGCGGGTTGGGGGGAAGGACAATGAGATCGGGGCAGAGCCGCTGCGCTTGCCGCACCGGCATTCCCCGCTCTATCCCCGCCATCCGCGCTTCGGCGGAGAGTGCCAGGATCATGGCACGGTCGGCACCGGGCGGTGCGACCGCCAGCGGCCGGGTCCGGAGCCCAGGCGCCACCAGGCCCTCGAGGGAAGTGCAGAAGGCGGGTGGGTCGACGAACAATACTGAGCGCATTGAGATACCAAAGCGTGAACAGTGAACTGTGAACAGTGAACCGGCGGGTACTTGATAGGCACCTCATCCCGAGCATGCGAGGGACCTAGCTATCTGATCCCGACCACGGTGGCGCACTCCTATGCCAGTCGGATAGATCCTTCGCTTGGCTCAGGATGAGGAGCCTCGTCTTGGCCCCCCGTTCACCGTTTACTGTTCACCGTTCACGCTTTTACTTATCGGACCAGACCGCGAGCTCGTGGCCGCTCGGATCGGTAAAGTGAAAGCGGCGGCCGCCGGGAAAGCTGAAGATCGGGCGAACGATTGCGCCACCCGCCTGCGCCACTTTCTTCTCCATGGCCTCGAGATCGGCGGCGTAGATGACCACCAGCGGGCCTCCGGTCTTGGGCTTCGCTGCCGTCTGGAAGCCGCCGCTCAGCCGGCCATCGGAGAAGCTGGCGTAGTCCGGCCCGTAGTCTTCGAATTTCCAGCCAAAGGCGTTCCCGTAGAATCGCTTGGTGTCCGGCACGCTCTTGACCGAAAACTCGATGTAATCGATGCGGCGATCCTGCCCGGCGTTGCTCATAGTTGCTTCCTGGATAGAGCCGCGTGAAGAAAAGCGTGAACGGTAAACAGTGAACAGTGAACGGGTACTTCTGAGCAGACTCTCGTGGGGAGCCCCCCGTTCACCGTTTACTGTTTGCGCTTTTATAGTAGAACCGCCTGTCCGTCGGCGTCTGTTTCCGTCTCTCGTCGTGGTGCGCGGCCCTCGAGCTGTCGGCGGCGACGCATACCTTCTTCAATGGAAAATCCATAAGTCTGCTTCAGCAACCGAAGCCGGCGGTTGAGCGCGTCCTGGTAACTCGGGCTGACATGGTCCTTCCCGGCATAGTGGCGCCGGTAGCGCTGGGCCAGCGCCGGGAACTCCTTGGTAAGGAAAGGAAGGAAGCGGTGCCGCGCCGCGGGGCCGAGCCGGAGCGCCGACCCAACCACGTAGCGGGCGCCCGCCTCCTTCGCTGCTTCCATCAGCCGGGCCAGCCCAGCCCAGTCATCGGTGACTCCCGGGATGATCGGCGCCACGAGGAGCCCGGCGTAAATACCGGCTTCGGTGAGCCGGCGCAGCGCGCGTAGCCGCGCCGCCGGCACCGGCGAGCGGAGCTCGAGCAGCCGTGCGAGCCGAGCGTCGGCGGTGGCGAGCGAGATGTTGACGGTGACCTCGTGACGGGCAGAGAGCGCCTGAAGGAGGTCGAGATCACGGGTGACCAGCGTTGACTTGGTGATGATGCCGATCGAGAGCCCATGATAGGAGCGCAGCACCTCCAGGATCCGGCGGGTGAGCCGGAACTGCCGCTCGGCCGGCTGGTAGGGATCGGTGGCGGTACCGATCACCAGTGAGTGCCCGGCGAGCTTGGCGGGATTGAGCGTCCGGGAGAGCACCTCGGCAACGTCAGTTTTGACCAAGATCTCTTTCTCGAAGGCCTCCTCGGGCGGCAGGCGGACGGGCGGACGGGCGGACGGGCGGTCGGAAGAGACGTCATCTGCATTCTTCGCAGCTCCCACATTTTCTCCCGCCTGTCCGCCCGTCCGCCCGTCCGCCCGTTCCATCGTCCACCGATGCGTGTCCCGGGCATAGCAGTAGTGGCAGCCGAACTCACAGCCGACATAGGGATTGATCGACCAGAACCCCATGCCGGTGGACGCCGGGGTGTTGAGCACTGAATGCACCGGCAGCGCGATGAACTTGGTGCCCCGGTCGCGTTCGTCAAGAACGGGTAAGCGGGTAGGCTGGTAAGCAGGTAAGCTGGGCAGCAAGTCGAACTGGGGAACATTCCCAGATCCCATCCGGTCGTACTTACCCGCTTTCCCGCCTACCCGCCTACCCGCCGCCATCACCCGCACCGTCCCCACCCGCACTGGGCGCAGCTGACGCACCCCGATGAGTGCACGATCGGGCCGGCGCAGTCGGGGCAGACACGAATCAGAGAGGGGGTACTGGGCTGATATGTGGTCGGCTGCCCGGGGCCCGAACGCAGCTGCGGTCCACCGGAGGGAGGAACCGGGTGGTCGGGGGAGGGAGTGGAACGGAAATGGAGTGACACGGGGCCCCCTTGCTTCGGCATTTGTTCGGTACTTCTTTACCGAATATATACCGAAGAAAAAGGGCGTCAAGCGCCCGCAATAGGATCAAAAAGTAGCAAGCCAATCGCTCCACTCCGGCTGCACCGCTCGCGGTAGTCATGACCTCCGTCAGCGCCAGGGTTGCAATCGTGTGCCCGAATTGCAACGTTGCACAGCAGTTACAAACCTGACATCCGGCAGCATGTTCTCTCGCACTGTTCTACCAGGAGAAGAACTATGAAAGCGTCCGGCCTCCTTGTTCCCGCTCTCATTCTTGCCGCCGTGACGTCGCCAGCGGCATCTCAGCAGGCCGGTACGTTCGAGTTTGGAGCATTCGTCCACATCGCTTATTTCGAGGAGAGCCTCAACCTCGAACAGGGCGCCGCGGGCGGCGGAGTACGGCTGGGCCTGTTTCCGGTGCGCAACTTCGAGTTGGAAGCCGAAGGGTCCTGGATACCCGTCGAGGGATCCGGTGGCGCGGACCTGTCCTATATCCCGCTCCGCGCTCGTCTGCTGTACAACGCACCGGTTGGAGAGCATGGCGCCTTCCTGATAGGGGGCGGATACGCCCGCAATGAGTTTGGCCGGGACATCGACACCCACGAGGACGGCATCTCCGGCTTGCTGGGAGTCCGCCTCGGCCTTCCCGGGATCACCTCGATTCGCCTGTCCACCACCCTGGATTACATCCCGTCACCCAGCATCGATCTCTACCCGGGTGCGACCGATGACCCGGACTACAACGTGAACTGGGGAATCCAGGTCGGGCTCAGCTTCCTCTTTGGCAGGGGGAGGGGTGCCCAGCGCCAGGAGCCGGCTGTCGTCGCACCGAGACCCGACTCACTGGCACTGCAGGCCCGGCGAGACTCGCTGGCTCTCGCCGCGCGGCAGGACTCACTCCGCGCGGCCCAGGCAGCGCGGGCAGAGCAGCAAAGGGTCCAGGATAGCGTCCGGGCGGTGGAGCAGAGGGCCAATGCCCGCCAGCAGGCGCTCCGCGACAGTCTGGCGCTCGCCACCCGGGAGGACAGCATCCGCACCGCGGCCCTGCGCGACAGTCTGCGGCTGACGCAGAATCGCGCTCGCATGGCCGCCATCCGTGACAGTCTGGAGCGACTGGCGTTGCGGGACAGCCTTCGCATGATGATGGCACAGAGGCAAACACGGGTCACCCTGCGTGGAGTGAACTTCGAGCTCGGCAAGGCGGTTCTGCTCCCGGTCTCCCGTGACATCCTCAGCGAGGTTGCGCGGTCCCTCGTCGCCAATCCACAAGTACGGGTGGAGGTGGCAGGCCATACCGACAGCACCGGACCGCGGGCAGTGAACGAGCGCCTCTCCCTGGCGCGAGCGGAATCGGTCAAGGCGTTCCTGGTCGAGAATGGGGTAAGCGCCGACCAGCTCGAGGTTCAGGGCTACGCCTCGACCCAGCCGGTCGCCACCAACAAGACTGCCCTGGGTCGGGCCCAGAACCGCCGAGTGGAGTTGAGACGGATCGACTAAGGCACCAACTTTAGAGCGTGAACTTTGCTCTTGAAGACGCGCTCCCCGTCCTGAGCCGGACTCCGGCGGTCCTCCGCAGCTTGCTGGCGGACCTTCCGGAGTCCTGGACCAGGGCAACCGAAGGACCGGATACCTGGAGCCCATACGACATCGTCGGGCACCTGATTCACGGCGAGCGTACCGACTGGATTGTCCGCACCGAGGTCCTGCTCACCCACGGTGAGACCCGCACATTCACCCCGTTCGACCGCTTCGCCCAATTCGAGGCCTCGCGCGGCCAGACCCTTCTTGAGCTGCTGGACACCTTCGCCGGCCTCCGGGCCGCCAACCTGATCCGGCTCGAGTCGCTCGGCCTGACGCCTTCGGATCTCGAGCGCCGGGGCCGGCATCCCGAGCTGGGCCCCTGCACCCTGGGTGAGCTGCTCGCCACCTGGGTGGCCCACGACCTGAGCCACATCGGCCAGATAGCTCGGGTGATGGGGCGGCAGTACACTGAGGCCGTGGGCCCCTGGCGGGCCTATCTGCCGATGCTGGGTACGCCTCGCCGGTGACGGAGCCCGCTTCCTCCGGTAAAGAAGAGCCAGGGCAGCGTCGCGTCAGCCATGAACTGGATGGGCTGCCTGACGCTTCTGCTCTTCTGGCTTCCGGTGATCGGCCCCTTCATCGCCGGCCTGGTGGGTGGAGTGAAGGCCGGATCGGTAAAAGGGGCGCTGCTGGCGGTCTTCGTGCCCGGCGTCATGATCGGTGTCATGGTGGCAGCGGGAGTGGGCTACCTGACCGATGTGTTCTGGGGCCTGCTGGCCGGACTCGGCGGTGTGGCCCTCTCCTTTCTCAACATCGGTCCGCTGCTGCTGGGTGCGGTGCTTGGCGGTCTGTCCGCCGGACTCTGGGCCCGGTGGGATCGCAGAGGAGGTGTGTAGCGATGTCCATGGTCAAGGTCGTCGACCGAAACATCCAGGCCTTGCTGGAGCACCGGCAGGAGCAGCGCGTCAGCCGCAGCCGCCAGGAACGCGTGGTGGACGCGGTGACCTGGTTCGCCGGCAGTATGCGTTTCGTCTACCTCCACCTGGCGGTGTTCGGTCTGTGGATCCTGGCCAACCGGGGCTGGTTGCCCGGCGTGCCCCGGTTCGATCCCACGTTCGTCACTCTGGCTGTGGTGGCCTCGGTCGAGGCCTGTTTCTCTCCACCTTCGTGCTGATATCCCAGAATCGGATGTCCGCGCAGGCGGACAAACGGGCCGACCTGGACCTACAGATAAGCCTGCTGGCGGAGCACGAGATCACCCGCGTGATCACCTTGGTGACGGCCATGGCCGAGCAGATGGGGATCGATGCGGCGCAGGATCCGGAGTTGACCGAGCTGTCCCGAGACGTGCCGCCGGAAAAGGTGATGAAAACGATGGAGGAACACGAGCGCGCCGCCGAAAGCCGCGCGATCGAGCGCTAGGAAGGAGTCCGTCGCCCGCGCCGAATGGTTGGAGCCGGCTCGTGGGGCAGAATGAAGTCTTCCTCGCCGGGCGGGCGCACCAGGAGATCAAAGGCCAGGAAGAGCGTCTTGGAAAAGGGGAAGAAGGCGAACGGCACCACCAGCATGAGCACGATGGTGGCGATCTGAAACAGCTCCCAGGGCGGTGAGGGCCAGGTCCAGAGCAGGAATCCAACCATCCAGACCGAGAACACCGTCTCCACCGCCATCAGGTTGAAGAAGTAGGCCCCCAACCAGTAGCCCTCCTCTCCCCGCTCCAGCCCCAGGCCGCACACCGGACAGTTGGGCACCAACCGCGACCAGGTCACGAAGATCGGCCCTCCGCCACAATGCGGGCAGCGCAGACGCAGGGCGCGAGTGAAGTGCCTGACCATGTGCAGCGGGGGAGGCGATGGACTGCCCGCCAGACTGCGCCTCTTCACCGGCGTCCCGGGATGCGGCTGCCAAGCCACCGCTCCACGTCCTTCAATACCTCTTCATGGCCGATGTCCGCGAAGAGGCCGTGATAGGCGCCCGGGTACTCGTGCATCTCCCGGTCGGTCTGGTGCACCCGGCCGAAGAAGCGGCGGCTGCCCTCCGGCAACACCATCCGGTCGGCCGAGCCATGCAGGAGGAGTAGCGGAACGGACAGGCTTGGAGCCCGAGTCTGCACCCGCCGGATGGCGGCGGTGACCTCGGTGGAGAGACGGGCCGTGCCCCGCCGGTGAAAGAGGGGGTCACTCAGTACGGTGTCCACCACCGCGGGGTCGCGCGCCAGACCCGAGAGGTCCATGCCGACCTCCAGAGAAAACCGGGGCCAGATCCGGGACATGATGCGCCCCAGTGACATGAGGAAGCGGGGCACACCGAGCTCGCCCAGAGGCGGCGCGGCCGCAATCACCCCGCTCAACCCGCCGGGGTAATGGAGCGCGTAGTCCAGCACCACCAGACCTCCGAGGCTGTTTCCCAGGAGAAAGACCGGGAGGCCCACCTCCCACTTCCGGACCTGGTCCAGAAAGGCACCGAGGTCGCCCCGGTACTCGTCCCAGCCGCGCAGGTAAGCCCGTTGGCCTGGGGAGCGTCCATTGCCCCGCATGTCGTAGGCATAGAGCGCGATACCCTGGGCCGGGAAATGGCTCGCGAGGGTCGGGTAAAGGCCGCTGTGATCACCCAGGCCGTGCAGGTTGATCAGCACCGCCTTCTTCGGCTGACCATTGGCCGGCATCCAGGCCTGATAGTACAGTGGAACGCCCCCGGCGCCGGGGAAGGTGCCACTCCGGTACTCGAGGGCGGGATCGGCGAAATCCGTCATCTCGTACGCTAACCCGCGGTCCATGCCTGACAAAGTCCCTCATTACATGCCGGCGCCTTTGAGCCGCGCGCCGACCAGCCCGAGGCTCTTCTGCCGCAGCTCAACGGCCCGGGGGCGAATTGCCTCGACCACGTCCGTCGGTACCTCTTGCTTCATGCGTTCAAGCTGGGCCTCGTTGTCTCGGCGCATCTCATCGCGCTGGGCCTGGCTGAGCATGGTGGTGTCGATGCCGCCGATGGATGGGGTGAGGTACCCCACGACCGCGGAGAGGTTGCTGCGCACGAACTTATAGCGCTCCTGTTCCATCCCGGCTGCCTGCGCACCCGCGGCGACAGTAGCCATCTCCTGTAGGCTCATCATTGCATTGAGCGTGTCTTCGCCCGTCCGGGCGGTTTTCATCTTTGCCGACGCATCCTGGACCGCCTTCATCTCTCCGGCCATGCCCTTGTCCCAGCGGTCGATATCGGCCGTCGTCAGCGGCGCTGAGACGGGGTTGGCTGCCGGGTCGGACGTTGGGGCGGGGGCGGCGGCGGGGGTGGATTCTTCTCCGGTGGTGCTGCTGTCAGCTCGAGCCGTGGTGTCGGCTTCCTGCTTGCCGCAGCCGGATATAGCCCCCGAAAGGAGGAGGGCGGGGACGATGAGATATCGAAAGCTCAGAGACATGGTGGGGCTCCCGGACGGCGATCAGAGGTGGCGATTGGCGATGGAAGCGGGAGAGCTCGGATTAGCCGACGATAACAGGCTTTCCCTCAACAAGCCACCGGTCCCGATGCAGGCGAATATCCCCAACCGAGCAGGCCACCGGCTGGCCCAACTCGCCGGTCCCGACTGCGGCCGGATAGAGGCTGAAGTCCAGCAGGTAGAGGGTCGGGCCCGCATTCCGGGCGTGCTCGACGACGAAGCCGGCGAGCGCCTCGGACCAACCCCCGGGGGGCACCGACCGCCGCGGCCCCCGCCGGTGCCGTTCCAGCGCCTTGATAACCTCAGTTCGGGGCACCTTCATCCGGCTGTAGCGGCTCCTCAGCTCCCGCTCGTCGTCGATCGGGTCAGGCTGGCGGGGCCGAAACAGGTCGCAGGAGCACGCGCCGATGAGCAGTTGCGCCACGGTCCGAGCCGCCGGATGGAGTTGGTGCAGGCCCGAGCGAAGGGAGGGAGCCAGGTCTGCCGTGAGCCCGGTCGGCAGCATGGACCGCACCTCGCTCAGGGTGAGCGGGCTGGCGATGTGGAGGAAGTAGCACATCTGATCAGTCGCCAGTCGTCAGCGAGGAGGTTTCGACTTCATGGCGGATGAGGGGAGATGGAGGACTGGTGACTGATGGCTGGTGACTGGCGACTCAGATCGGCAAATCATCCCGCACCAGCACCAGGATTGCGGCCTGGGGGACGACCAGATATTTCTTGTCCTCGAAGGTGATTTCTACGGCAGCCTTACGAAAAAAAATTGCGTGATCGCCCACTCTGGCCTGCATGCCCCGGGTGCGGGTTTCCCGGCTGTCTATCTTCCAGGGCTCGTCGTCGAGACTGCTCAGGTCGGCCACGGGCGTGCCCGGACCAGTGGCCACGATCAGCCCGGTTTGCACCTGCTGGGCGTCGATGGCGGTGGCAGGGAGATACAGTCCGACACGAGTCCGCTCATCTCCGTCCTCCGGAGTGATCAGGACCCGGTCCCCGACGACCATCAACTGCTTTTTGGGAAATTCCATTACCCCTTGCCGTTGCCCTTGGCTGCTTTCTGCCCGCCGGCGGATTTCTGCTTACTGCGCTCGCTCTGGTGCACCGTTACCAGATCGGTGATCCGCAGCCGCCGGCTTGCCGTCGGCAGGCGCAAGCTGACTTCCTCGCCGATCTTCTTCCCTCCCAGAGCTCGGCCCAGCGGCGATGCCAGCGAGATGTGGCCGTCATCGATATCCATCATCTCTGCCAGCACGACCAGGTACACGTCGGTGTCGTTGGTGTCCAGATCGAGGACGGTCACTCGGGAGCCCAGGCCCACCTTGTCGGTCGGCGCCTCGGTATTGGCGAGCTGGCCCAACTGGTTCAATCGCTGATGCAGCTGCCCCAGCCGAGCCTGTACGAACTGTTGCCGCTCGAGCGCGGCCTTGTACTCGGAGTTTTCCCGGAGATCACCCAGCTCGACCGCCTGGGCAATCGCTTGAGGCAGCAGAATGTTCAGCTCATGGCTGAGCTGATCGATCTCTCGGCCCAGCTTCTCCCGCATCTCACGAATCATGATCACTACCGTGCTAAAAAGGACGGCCCGGAGAGGAACATCTCCAGGCTTGGAGGGATGGTCTGCCTAAACATACCCTTCAGAACCGACGGGCGGAATACCGTCCGGCCGTAAGATCATGACAACCAACGCCTTAATATATTGAGCTCGATGCCGACCTCTTACCCGCTGTTCCCGATCCTGGCCCTGGCGAGCCTCATGTCAGGGTGCCGGCAAGCCCCGGCTCCCCCGCCCGCCGCGGCCGCCGGCGCGGCTGTACCGATCAATACGGCTCCACAGCCGACCGGTCCTGAGGGGGCAGCGGAATCACTGCTAGTGGATGTTCAATCGGTCGACTCGACCATCCGGGTGGATGCCCGCTATGCCGGCAGCAACAACTTCACCGGAGGTCGGCTGCCGGGCTACGACGCGCCTCGGGCCTTGCTGCGCCGGGAAGCTGCCGCGGCGCTGGGGCGGGTACAGGCTCGGCTCCGCACCGGCGGGCTTGGCCTCCTGGTTTTCGACGGGTACCGCCCGGTGCGGGCCACGCTCGCCATGGTGGAATGGGCTCGCCGTACCAAGCGGGTGAATCTGCTGGACGATGGATACATCGCCCGGAGGAGCCGGCATAACCAGGGCGTGGCCGTCGACCTGACCCTGGTAGATCTGGCCAGCGGCATCCAACTCGACATGGGGACGCCGTTCGACACCTTTTCCGAGGCCGCCCACACCGCCAATGCCGGCGGGCGGGTGCTCCGCTATCGCCAAATTCTGGTGCGGGCCATGGAATCGGAGGGCTTTGCCAACTACGAGAAGGAGTGGTGGCACTTCAGCTTTCCGGTAGCTGGCGCGGTGCCTTTCGACAAGGTCATCCAGAACAACGAGTTCCTTGACACTCGGGAAGCCAAAGAGTAAAGTGCGGCTTGCTAACGGGTTCCCCTCGTCCGAGTGGATTCTTTACCCACAGGATCAACGCGTAATGCTTCTCAGGACAGCTGCCCCGCGCTCGTTCCGGTTGGTCGCCGCTCTGGGCCTGCTCGCAGTGGTCCTGGCTGGCTGTAGCCCCGAGCACTATCCTCAGACCACGCTGCTTCCCCGCGGCGACTTCGCCCGGATCGCCGACGACCTGCTGGACACCACGGTCAAATGGGCCCTCCTCGTCTTCGTGCTGGTCGAGGGGGCGCTGGTCTACGCCATCTTCCGGTTCAAGGGCAAACCCGGAGATCCCGAACCACACCAGACGCACGGGAATACCCTGGTCGAGATCATCTGGACCGTGATCCCGGCGCTGATCCTGGCCGCCATCGCTGTGCCGACCGTCAAGGCCATCTTCCAGACCAACACCACTCCAGGCAAGGACGCCCTGACCATCGAAGTCGTCGGGCATCAGTGGTGGTGGGAGTTCCGCTATCCGGAGTTCAACCTGACCACGGCCAACGAGATTCACGTTCCCGTGGGCCGGACGGTGTCGCTCCGGATGAGTACCATCGACGTCATTCACAGTTTCTGGATCCCCCAGTTTGCGGCCAAGCGCGACGTCTTTCCCAATCGGGAGACCCGGATATGGTTCAAGGCCGAGGTCGAGGGCGACTATCCGGGACAGTGCGCCGAGTTCTGCGGCATCCAGCACGCCCGCATGGGGTATCGCATCCGGGCGCAGAAGCCGGAAGAATTTCAGGCGTGGGTGGCCCACATGCAGACCCTGGGCCCAAAGCCGCCGGTGGCTGCCGGCCCCAACCCGCAGTACGCCGAGGGCGAGAAGCTGTTCACCGCCAAGGGCTGCATCGCGTGCCACTCGCTGGTTGCAGTCAACGCCCCCAAGGGAATGGTGGGGCCCAATCTGGCCAACGTGGGCGCCCGCTCATACATCGCGGCCGGAACCCTCAAGAACACGGACGAGAACCTGACCCACTGGATCCGGGATCCCCAAGGAATCAAGAAGGGTGTACTGATGCCCAATCTGGGCGTGACCGCAGCCGAAGCGGGGGCGCTGGTGGCCTATCTCAGGGCTCACGAGTAGGCCCCAGGCGCGGCCACGCCAGGATGACAACCACGAACTAAGGCTCGTATGGCAACCAGGGTTCTAGATCAGCAGCAGGCGCATGCGGCAGCCCACGGCGAAAAGACCGGGCTCTGGAGCTGGATCACGACGGTCGACCACAAGCGCATCGGGATCCTCTACGGTGCCACGGCGTTCTTCTTCTTCCTGATGGGTGGGGTCGAAGCGTTGCTGCTTCGCATCCAGCTGGGCAGCGCGGAGAACACCTTCCTGTCGCCCGAGGTGTACAACCAGCTGTTCACCATGCACGGCACGACGATGATCTTCCTCGCCATCATGCCGCTCTCGGCGATGTTCTTCAACTTCATGATTCCGCTGCAGATCGGCGCCCGGGACGTGGCATTCCCCCGGCTGAATGCATTCAGCTACTGGGTGTTCCTGCTGGGCGGCCTGTTTCTCAATTCGAGCTGGTTTTTTGGGGCCGCGCCGGACACGGGGTGGTTCGGCTACGCCAACCTTACCTCCAAGCAGTATTCGCCCGGGCTGCACGTGGATTTCTGGATGCTCGGCCTCCAGATCCTGGGCATCGCGTCGCTGGCCGCAGCGGTGAACTTCTTCGTCACCATCGTCAACCTGCGCGCGCCGGGCATGAAGCTCATGCGGATGCCGATGTTCACCTGGATGAGCTTCATCACCCAGGTGCTGCTGCTGCTGGCCTTCCCGGTCATCACCGTGGCGCTGATCCTGCTCATGTACGACCGGTTCTTCGGCACCCACTTCTTCGTGCCATCCGGCGGGGGCGATCCGCTGCTCTGGCAGCACCTCTTCTGGATCTTCGGCCACCCCGAGGTCTACATCCTCATCCTGCCGGCGTTCGGCATCGTGTCGGAGGTGCTGCCGGTCTTCTCCCGGAAGCCCCTCTTCGGCTACGCGGCTATGGTCTTCTCGGGCGTGTTCATCGCATTCCTCGGATTCGGGGTCTGGGCTCACCACATGTTTGCCACCGGTATGGGTCCGATCGCGGACGCATTCTTTGCCATGGCCACCATGCTGATCGCCATCCCCACGGGCGTGAAGATCTTCAACTGGATCGGCACCATGTGGGGAGGCTCGCTCCAGTTCCGGACGCCGATGCTCTTTGCCATCGGTTTCATCGCCATGTTCATCATCGGCGGTCTTTCCGGGGTCATGCACTCGCCGCCGCCGGCGGACCTGCAGCAGACGGATACCTACTTCGTCGTGGCGCACTTCCACTACGTGATGTTCGGGGGCAGCATCTTCGGCCTGACGGCAGGGGCCTATTACTGGTGGCCCAAGATGTTCGGCCGGATGCTGAATGAGGGCCTGGGCAAGCTGCACTTCTGGCTGATGCTGCTCGGGTTCAACGTGACCTTCTTCCCCATGCATTTCGTGGGGCTCAACGGCATGCCCCGGCGTACGTACACCTATCCGGAGGGTCTCGGCTTTGAGACCCTGAACCAGATCGAGACCGTGGGCGCGTTCCTCCTGGGCGTTTCGTTCCTGGTCTTTCTGGTGAACATATTCCAGACCTGGCGCAAGCCGCGGAACGCGCCGGCGGATCCGTGGAATGGGGCCACCCTGGAATGGAGCATTCCGTCTCCTCCGCCCGAGTTCAACTTTGCGGAAATCCCGACCGTGCATGGCCGCGACGCGCTATGGGAGCTGAAGCGCGAGCGCGGTGGCACCTTGCCCGAGCCCGCCAGGGTCAGCGGGGCGGGGATTCACATGCCGAATCCCTCCTACTGGCCGCTGGTCACCGCGGTCGCGATTCTGGGATTCTTCGTCACCCTCATGATGCTGGCGCATACCGGAATCTGGCCCGTCATTGCGTTCGGCGCGCTGCTGTTCGTGGGGGTATTCAAGTGGGCCTACGAGCCCGCCGGGTGAGGAGTGCGTGAACGGTAAACAGTAAACGGTAAATGGGTTCGTCCCGTTACCACCGCTTCACTGTTCACCGTTCACTTTTCACGCTTTTTGGAGAACGACTTTGACAGCTCACGCGCACGCCGCGCACCTCGAGACCTCGACCGGGCTGGATAACCGGAAGGTGGCGATTTGGACCTTCATCGGGTCCGAATGCATGTTCTTCGCCACCCTGATCTCGAACTATCTGGTCCACAAGGGCAAGAGCCTCGTCGGGCCGTTTCCCCACGAGCCCTGGACCTCACCGACCGGCCAGCACTTCGAGCCGATCTTCGAGATTCCGCTCGTCACCCTGGGTACGGCGCTGCTGCTGTTCAGCTCGCTGTTCGTGGTACTGGCACTCAGCGGCGCGCAGCGGGGAAACCGGAGGGCACTGATCGGGTGGCTGGCCGCCACCATCGCCTGCGGCATCTTCTTCGTCGGCATGCAGGTGTACGAGTTCACCCACTTCGTCCACCGCGGGCTCGGGTTCACCACCAATCTCTTCGGCTCGAGCTTCTACACCCTGACCGGCTTCCACGGTACCCACGTGGCGATCGGGGTACTGTGGCTGAGCACCCTCTGGGTAGATGCCTTGCGGGGCAAGCTCCCGCCGCCAAAGTCGCTCAACCTGGAGATGGCGGCGCTGTACTGGCACTTCGTCGACGTGGTCTGGATCATCATCTTCCCCGTCGTCTACCTCATCAACTGAGCAGAGGACCATGGACTCCCATGTGACCACCGACGCCCACGAGCACGCTCACCCGACCGCTGGTCTCTACTTCAAGGTCGGGCTGGTGCTCTTTGTCCTCACCGCGCTCGAGGTGGGGCTGTACGAAATCACCTACGGAGAGCACGCCGGATCATTGGCCCCGACGCTCAAGCCGTTCTTTGTCCCCCTCCTGCTACTGTTGTCGGCTGCCAAGTTTGCCCTGGTGGCCATGTTCTACATGCACCTCAAGCAGGACAGCAAGCTGTTTACCGGCGTATTCGTGTTCCCCTTGATGATCGCGGCGTTCATTATCGTGGCGCTAATGGTTCTTCAGGCGTACCACTTCGCGTTCGCGCGGTCGGGCTGATGGGGGGCTATTGGCCATTGGCTATGGGCTATCCCGTGAACGAAGCAGCTCCTAGCCCATAGCCCACAGCCCAGAGCCTATGGACGAGCGCCTTCGACCTACGGTCCCATACGAATGGGCCTGGTCGCTTCATCCCAGCGTACTGATAGGCACCGGAATTCTCGGTGCCTTGTACTTTTGGGGGATCGGGCCGCTGCGCCGCCGCCGCGGCTGGCCGCCGGCATCTCCCTGGCAGATCCTGGCATTCTCTGCCGCCCTGGTGGTCCTGCTGGGGTCGCTCAACGGGCCGGTCCACGACCTGAGCGACTACTATCTCTTCTCCATGCACATGGTGCAGCACCTGGTGCTCACCCTCGTGTTTCCACCGCTACTCCTTGCCGGTATCCCCGAGTGGCTGCTTCGCCCCCTGGTGGAGAGGCCCGGCGTCGGCCCCCTCCTCCGGTTCCTGACCCGCCCCTGGGTCGCCGCTCTTCTGTTCAGTGCCTCCATTGCCGTCTGGCATTTAAGACCCTTCTACGATCTCATGATGCGGAGCCATGAGGTTCACATTGCGACCCACCTGATGTTCATGGCGACGGCCACGCTGATGTGGTGGCCGGTCATGAGCCCGCTGCCGGAGCTCCGGCTGCCGGCCGGACTGAGCATGTTGTACCTGTTCCTGGTGGGGATTCCGATGCAGGTCGTGGCGGCGATGATCACGTTCGCGGACGAGGTGCTGTATCCCTGGTACGTCACCGCCCCCCGCATGTGGGGCCTCTCGCCGCTGGACGATCAGCAGCTCGGCGGGCTGCTCATGTGGATTCCCGGCAATCTTTATATCTTCGCGGCCATCGGGGTGTTGTTCTTCAGGTGGGCAAAGGAAGAGAGTTAGCGCCTACCTCGCGGCGCCAGGGCAAGGCACAGCCATCCAGCGAGGAATGCCATCCCCCCGAGTGGGGTGATGGCACCCCACCAGCGGGTCCCAGTGAGCGCCAGCGCGTAGAGGCTTCCGGAGAAGAGCACCGTGCCGGCCACGAACAGCCAGCCGGCCCAGAGCGTCAACGAGCCGGGCCACCGGGCGGCAGCCCAGGCCACCGCCAGCAGACCGAGCGCGTGATAGACCTGATACCGGGCGCCGGTCTCGAAGACGGCCAGGTGTTCCGCGGTCAGGCGGCCCCGCAGGGCATGCGCGCCGAACGCCCCCGCCAGGATCGAGAAAAATGCGGACAGCGCGCCGAGCCGGAAGAACAGGCGCTCCATTCAGCTCACCGGTGAGACAGGCCCCGGGCGGAAAGCTCTTCCGGCGCGGCCCTGCGATCGGCCCAGCCGGCGAGGGCTCCCACGGCCAGGATGAGAACGATGTCGCTGACCGCCACGGTCGTCATGCTCGGCGGCAACGGCCCATACATGCTGGCCAGGTACACGCCGACCAGCAACAGCACCACTACCAGGATCCTGGCTGCCCTGACCGGGTGCCGGTGCGATCCCCGCGCCACATACAGGGCCAGACCCCCGCCGAACACGAGTGCCTCCGCCACCAGTGTGGCCACCGGGTTGTTCCAGAGGCCGAACCCCAGCTTGGTGGAATCGTTTCCCATGAGCGGCAGGTCAGCTACGTGCACCAACACGTCGAGCGGATAATGGGAGAACACGGCCAGCCCCACTATCGCGGCTGCCTGCCAGTGCCGGCTGGTGTCGCGAGTGGGCCAGGAATAGTAGAGTGCGGCCGCCACCACACTCCAGACGATGACGCCGACCAGACTGTGCGAGATGGGATAATCCAGAAACTCAAGCGAGGTGGCCGCCGTGTACTCAGGGACGATCCTGGCGTGTTCCCAACCGAGGAGGATGAAGATCCCCCAGAGCAGGTCGGGGAACTGGACGGCGATGAAGAGCGTGCCGAGAGACAGCTTGGGCTCGGCCCGCTTGAGGGCGAAGGCGATGCCGTAGTGGCCTAGGAACATGGGTTGAAAGCGGGGAAGCAGGGAAGCGGGGAAGCGCTAGCCGAACAATCACGGATGTTCATGACCGCTCCTAGTGGGAGTCAAACTCTGCCAACTTGCTTGACAAGCCGCTCCTCTGTCCAGACCGTGGTCTTAGTGAGAAAAGTCATTCGCGCCGCTTCCCCGCTTCCCCGCTTCCCCGCTTATCCGCCTTTCAGCCAAGCCCCCCCGTCCACCACCATGATCGCGCCGGTGATCCAGTCCCCCGCCGGGCTGGCCAGGAAAGTGACCATCTGTCCTATATCCTCGGGCGTTCCCCAGCGGCGGAGCGGGATCGATTCCGCCGCGTACTTCTCCATGCCGAACAGGTCAGGGGCGTCGGTGCCTGGTGGAGTAAATGCCTTCTTGACGCCCTCGGTGGGAATGGGTCCGGGCGCCACCGCGTTGACGGTAATTCTGTCCTTGGCCCACTCGAGGGCCAGCGTGCGAGTAAGGGCATCGACTCCGGCCTTTGCGGCCGTGGCGTGAGCCATCAAGGGCCAGCCGCGATAATGCAGGGTCATCGAGATCGAAATGATGCGTCCGCCACCCTGGGCCTTCAGCACTGGGTACGCGGCCTGACAGCAGTAGAAGGTCCCGTACAGGTCGGTTTCGACCACGGCCTTCCAGGCATTGGCACTGAGGGTGGCGCTGGGCGCGTAGAAGTTGCCCGCCGCGTTGTTGACCAGGATATCGAGGCGGCCGTGGGTCTCTCCCACCTGCCCAACCATTCGAGCCACCGACTCCGGCTCACGCACGTTGACTTCGACCGCGCTCACCTTCGTGCCACCGGCCCGGAGCTGTTCGGCGGCGGGCTCGAGATGCTCCGGCTTTCGGCTCGCGATGGCGACTTCGGCGCCGGCGGCTGCCAGCGAAGCGGCTATCCCGTAGCCGATCCCGGTTCCGCCCCCTGTGACCAGCGCTACCTTGCCGCTCAGCACGCCGGGCCGAAACACACTGACCGGTGCCGGGGTCACGCGATCTGTCCGCGGGAAGCGAGGCGGGCGGCGAATGCTTCGAGGCGGGCGCGGAAATCGGGGCTCTGCAGGGCCTGGAGCTGGGCCGCCCCCTCGGTGGAGAGCGCTTGCTCCAGTGCGCCGACCTCGGGTGCCCGGGTGAGACGTTTGATCGTCCGAATGCTGGAGCTCGAGCATTCGAGAAGGGCCTTCACCGTCCGGCTAAGAGAGGAGTCCAGGGCGGAGTCCTCCGTGACTTCCTCCACCATCCCGATCGAAAGCGCCTCGGTGGCGTCGAGCGTCTCACCGGTCATCAGCAAGCGCACTGCGCGTCCCACGCCCACCAGGCGGGGAAGCGTAAAGGTGGATCCGCCGTCGGGTACCAGTCCCATCCGGGCGAAGGCCGAGGTGAAGGTCGCGCTGGAACCGGCCAGGCGCATGTCACACGCCAGAGCCAGATCGAGCCCAAAACCGGCCGTCGTACCCTGGAGTACCGCTAGGACCGGAATCGGGCAGCGCACAATTGCGATCACCGCCGACTGGAAATCGCTCAGCCCGTGCTGGAGCTCCGTGATAGAGGGTGTGGCGCCGAGAGACCGAAGCCAGTGCAGGTCCAATCCGGCGCAAAAGTGCCCGCCGGCGCCTGAGAGCACGATGACGCGGGCCTCTCCGACGCCCTCGATTTCCTCGATTTCCTGAGCCAGTCCACGCGCGATTCCCGGAGTGAGCGCGTTTCGCCGGCTGGGAACGTTGAGCGTAACCCGGTGCACCGGTCCATCGGATTCCGACACCAGCTCCGACATGTGGATTCCACTCCCGGGTGAAGTCCAGAGGAACCGGCGCCTTACCGGCCGGCGGGATCAGGCTACTATTATACGAAGAAGCCAGAAATCGTACCTGCGGCTCCCCCAGCCGTCTCTTAAGCCTGGCTTCCACCCGGAATCAGTGACCAGCCCCAACTCCAAGGCACCTCAACAGGTCGCGGCCACCGGTCTGGCCCGCGCCCTGGTGGTGGATGACGAGCCCACCATTCGGACGGCGGTGGCTCGCTATCTCCGACGCCGAGGTTGGGAGGCGGACGAAGCCGAGGACGGAAGGGCGGCGCTGGCCAAGCTGGACCGCCCCCCTCCCGGGGGCTACCAGGTGGTGATCTCCGATCTCCGGATGCCGCACTACTCCGGTGATCAACTGCACGATTGGCTGGCGGAGCATCGTCCCGAGCTGTTCGAGCGGCTCATTCTTACCACCGGTGACGTGGCATCACCGGCTCTGAGTGATTTCCTCACCCGCACGCCCAGGCCGGTCATCGAGAAGCCGTTCGAGCTCACGGTACTGGCCCGCCTGATCGAGGAAGTGATGCAGGGACGCTGAGCCGACTACTTCTCCGGGTCCACTGCCATCCCCATGGCGTGGTATCCGTTGTCCACGTACACCACACTGCCGGTAATGGCCCGGGCCAGCGGGCTGCTCAGAAATGCAGCCGTGCTTCCCACGTCTCCGGCATCGATAGGATGGGGCAGGGGAGAGTTGCCGGCGGTGTACTTGATCATCATGTCGATGAAGCCGATGGCGCTCGCGGCCCGGGACGCCCACGGTCCGGCCGAGATGGCGTTGACCCGCACTCCCCAGCGGCGACCGGCTTCGAAGGCCAGGGTCCTGGTGTCGGCCTCGAGTGCCGCCTTGGCGGAGGACATGCCCCCGCCGTATCCCGGAATCACCCGCTCGCCCGCCATGTAAGTCAACGAGAGGAACGATCCGCCTTGTCGCATCAGCGGTGAGAAGTGCCGCACCAGTGACACGTTGCTGTACGCGCTCACACTGATGGCGGACAAATAGCCCTGCCGGGAGGTGTCCACCAGCGGCGACTTCACCTCGGGAGCGTTGGCCAGGCTGTGGACCACGATGTCGAGGCTGGACTCGCCGAAGTCGTTGCGGATGCGTTCCGCCATTCCCTGGATGCTGAAGTCGCCGACCTCCTTGTAGCGCTTGTTCTCCCGCACCTCCGCCGGTGCCTCGGCCAAGGTGTCGAACGCCGCGTCCAGAGGGTAGATACGCTCGAACTCGAGCTTGCGTCCATCCGACAGCCGCATCGATTCTTCCATCTTCCCGCGCTCGAGCATCTTGGTGAAGATGCCCAGCGCCGGCGGCCAGCTGCCCAGGCAAATCGTGGCACCCGCTTCGGCCAAGGCCTTGGCTATGGCAAATCCGAAGCCCCCGTCGTCCGAGACGCCGGCGACAAGGGCACGCTTTCCCGTGAGATCGATTGGCAGCATGCGGTGGTGTCCTCGTCCGGTAGAGTCCGCGGGAATGTAGGGCGGACGGGCGCTCAGGCGGTAGGGCTCACTCCTGGCGCAACACATCGAGCGGAGTTCGGCGGATGACCTCGCGGCTGTTTGCCACTCCCACGATCACGGTCAGCGCCACGATCAGCAGAGTGAGCCCGCCCATGGGGACCACCGGAATGCGCAAAGCTACTTTCGAACACGAACCGGGCGATGGCCCATCCGGCCACGGTGGCCAACGCGAGCGCAACCGCTGCTGCCAGCAATCCGAGCGACAGATACTCGGCCAGTACCACCCGTAGGACCTGGCTTCCGGTGGCGCCCAGGGTGCGGAGGAGCGCCCCCTCCCGGACCCGTTGAAAACGGCTGGTGGCGAGAGCCCCAACGAGCACCAGCCCACCGACCCCCAAGCTGAAGAGGGCCATGAACCGGATGGCCAGCACCACTCGCTCTACCAGCCGCTCGAGGGCCTCCTGCAGCAACGACAGATCCAGGGTGGAGACGTTTCCGAATCGCTCAGCCAGCCGGCGCTGGAAGCGACCCCGGGTGGCGGGGTCCGGAATCCGGGTGAGGGTGACGAAACTGTGGGGAGCACTCTCCAGCGTTCCCGGTGCGAACACCACGAAGAAGTTCGGCTCGAAGCGTGCCCAGTCCACCTCACGCAGGCTCCCGACCCGAGTTACCACCGGAACACCCTGAACATCCCAGACGATCTCGTCGCCCACGGTTACCCCCAGCTCCCCGGCAAGTCCCCGCTCAACCGAGATCCGGGCAGGCGACTCACCCGCCTTCGACCACTTACCCTCGACCACGCGCTCCGATCCGACTATCGAATCGCGATAGGTGGACCGGTACTCCCTCCGAAGCGCCCAGGCGTTCGAGGGACCTTCCCGTCCCTCTGCCGGGCGGCCCGAGAGCAGCTCGGTGACAGGACGCTGCTTGACGGAGCGAATCCGCATGGGGACGATCGGCGCCGGCTGTGTTTGGGGGAGCCCCGCGTCGCGCAGCTCGCGCTCCACCGCCGGGAGCTGATCGGGCTGAATATCGAACAGCACCAGGTTGGGGCGCGCGGGACCGCCGGTGAGCCTCAACTGACGCAGGAGGTTGTGCTGGACCAGATAGAGGGTGCCGAGGAGGAAGGCCCCAAACCCGATGGCGAGGACCAGGGTGACCGTCTGGTTGGCGGGGCGATGCAGGTTGGCCATGCCCTGCCGCCACACGTATGGCCAGCTCGCCGGGAGCCACCGCCGCATGGCCCGAATCAGCGCCCAGGCGGCAGCGGTCAGAACCAGCAGGGCGACTCCCACCGCTCCGGCGAAGATAGCTCCCCGCCGCCAGCTCCCGGTCTGGTGCGCCGCCAGGGCCACGGTGCTCAGCGCCAGTAGAAGGAACGCCAGCATGACCCAGCGATCGCGCGCTGTTCGCTCGGCCTCATAGGGACGGCGCAGCGCGGAGAGGGGTGAAACCCGTCGAACTGCAAGCAGCGGAAGAAGGGCGAACACCAGGGCCACCCAGAGTCCCATGCCGATGCCGAGACCGGCGGCATTCCAGGAGACAGTTGGAGCGACATCCACCGGGAGCAGTCCTGACAGCAGGCCGGGGAGAAGGCGCTGAAGCCCGATGCCCAGGAGCGCGCCGGCCAAGCTCCCCAGCAGTCCCATCACTCCCGCCTCGAGCAGGTAGATGGCGAAGATCCGGCCGGCAGGTGCGCCGATGCAGCGAAGCACCGCTACCGACTGCGACCGCTGCCGGACAAAAACGACGGTGGCGCTGGCGACTCCGATGCCACCGAGAAGCAGCGCGATCAAGGCGACCAGCCCGAGATAGCCGGTCAGCTTCGAGAGCACGTCGGTCAGGTTGCGCTGATCGTCGGCGACGGTGCGAAGCCGGACCCGTTCGGTCCGCAAGGGAGCGCGGTATCGCTCCGCCAAGGCCTGGGCCGAGACGCTGGGGGGAAGCTCCAGAAACGCCTCGTGCTCCACCCGGGCCCCGAATCCCAGCAGGCCGGTTTCCTCCAGATAACGAGCCGGAATGTAGATCCGGGGCCCGAAGGCAAAGCGGACCCCCGCATCGCTGGGCGCGCTCTGGATCGTGCCGGTGATGACGAAGCGCCCTTCACCTAGCGCAACAGTGTCCCCGATCCGAGCGCTGAGTGCCGTGAGGAGAGAGGGGTCCACCACGACGTGGCGCCCGCCCTGAAGCTGACTCCAGGCCGGCCGGGGCTCGGTGCGGATTTCACCGTAGAAGGGGTACAGGCCCTCCACCGCGGCGACCTGAACCAGGCGGGTCCCAGCCGTGCGGGGGACGTAGGCCATACCGGCAAAGCTGGTTACCCGGGAGAGGCGAGCTCCGCGGGACAACGTATCCAGCAGTGCTTCCACCCGCGGAGAGAAAGCCTGCCGGCTGACCAGCGCCAGATCGGCACCGAGCAGTGCTCTTGCCTGCCGGCGGACCGAGTCCTGGAGGTTATCGGTGAAGGAGTTGATTGCCACCAGCGCGGCCACCCCCACGGCAACGGTCCCCATGAGGAGCAGTAACCGGCGGGGCGCGGCCCGGAGCTCCCGGGCAGCCATTCGGATGACGAAGGAGGAACCGGTCACACGGCGGAGTCGGCTATCACGCTTCCGTCGGCCAGCCGGATAGTCCGTCGGGCGCGCTCGGCGAGGTCCAGATCGTGGGTTACCAGAACCAGCGTGGTGCCGAGGTCGCGATTCAGCTCCACCATCAAATCGATGATCGTGGCCCCGGTTTTCGCGTCGAGGTTGCCGGTGGGCTCGTCGGCGAACAGCACCTTGGGACGGATGCTGAAGCCACGCGCGAGCGCTACCCGCTGCTGTTCTCCGCCGGAGAGCTGGGACGGGTAGTGGTGTTCCCGGCCCTCGAGGCCGACCCGGGCCAACAGTTGCCGAGCCCGCGCCGCTGAGCCGTCATCGCCGCGAAGCTCCAGCGGGACCTGCACGTTTTCCTGGGCCGTCAGGGTGGGGATGAGCTGAAACGCCTGGAAGACGAACCCGACCTTCTCGCCCCGGATCCGCGCCCGCTGATCCTCGTTCAGGGCACCGAGCTCCTGGCCATCGAGGCGAACCGTCCCGGTGCTGGGCTGGTCGAGTCCGGCGAGCAACCCCAGCAGGGTTGTCTTTCCGCTTCCCGATGGGCCGAGTATCGCCAGGAAGCCGCCCGACTCCAGACTGAAAGTGATATCCTTCAGCACCGTGAGGTCCCGGCCGCCCGATCGGTAGGTCCGGCTGAGTGATTGGCACTGCAGCATGGTGGTGTGCATCTCGAATGATACCAAAGTACGTCGCCGTGTTCGGTCTGGTTGCAGGTGTCTTCGGCTGTGAGCAACCGAGCAGGGAGCCCCCGGAAAGCACCCCAGCTGCGATTCCCACGGCGGACCGGCCGTCGGTGGTGTTTCTCGGCACCAGCCTGACGGCCGGACTGGGCATCGAGCCGGAGCAGGCGTACCCCGCGCTGATCCAACAGAAAATCGACTCCGCCGGACTCGCCTACCGTGTCATCAATGCCGGGGTGAGCGGCGAGACATCCGCGGGAGCCCGCCGGCGGATCGATTGGCTGCTGCGAGAACCGATGGCGGTCCTGGTGCTGGAGACCGGCGCGAATGACGGCCTTCGGGGGCTATCCCCCGATTCGCTGCGAGCCAACATCCAGGCCGTGTTCGACCGGGCCAAGGAGATCTCTCCCCCTCCGAAGCTGGTCCTGGTGGGGATGCGAGTGCCGCCGAATTACGGCCGCGCCTACACCGAGGCCTTCCAGGCGGTCTACCCTGAGCTCGCCCGGGAAAACGACGCCGAGCTGGTTCCGTTCCTCCTCGACGGCGTCGGCGGCATTCCGGGACTCAACCAGGCGGATGGCATTCATCCGACCGCGGAGGGTCAGCAGGTGATCGCGGAGACGGTGTGGCGGGTGCTGGAGCCGGTCTTGAGAGGGGCGAAAAAAGCCGCTCAGGAGGACACGATTTCTTCGAGCGCTTCCACCGCTGTGTCGATCTCCTCGTTGGTGTTGTAATAGTGGGGCGAGATCCGAAGGGCCGACTCTACCCGTTTCTCGTCCATGTCGATCACGGCATCCTCCCGGGTGGGCGAGCTGGTATTGATGCCGCGCCGGCGAAGCTCGAGCTTGATCGCGGTCGTGTCATGTCCTGCCACCGCGATCGTCACAATGGCGCAGAGCTCGGGACCGCGGTCGAGCACCCGCACGCCAGGCACTGTGGCCAGGCGGGTTCGCGCGTAGTCAGCCAACTCCCACGCCCGATCGCGTGCGGTTTCGAGTCCCACCGCGGCCGCGTATTGCGCCGCGGCGCCGAGTCCCAGCACCAGGGCGTGGGCGAACTCCCAGGTCTCGAACCTTCGGGCGTCGGGAGTGAGCTCGAACTCATTGCTGTCGGTCCAGGTGGCACCGTGCATGTCCACCAGGAGCGGGTGAGCTCCGGCGTCGAGCATTCGATCAGACACATAGAGGAAGCCGAGTCCTCGAGGCCCCCGCAGGAACTTTCGGGCCGTGGCCGCCAGGTAGTCGCAGTGGAGCCGCCCCACGTCGACCGGCATCTGGCCCACTGCCTGGCAGCCGTCAATCAGGTAGGGTACGTCGGCCTCTCGGCAGATCCTCCCTACCGCCTCGACCGGCTGCACCAGCCCCGAATTGGTGGGGATCCAGGTGAGCGCTACGAGCGCGGGGCGGCGGCGGGCCAGGAGATGGCGGACCGCTTCCGGATCCACTCCCCCCTCGGGAGCATCGGGGGCACGGACCACCTCCACCCCGCGACGGCGGGCGAGCGAGAGGTACATGATCTGATTGGAGGCATAATCCGACCGGCTGGTGACAATGATATCGCCGGGAGCGAGATCGAAGGCGCTGATCGCCTGGGCAAATGCAACCGTCGAGTTCTGCACCAGCGCGATGTTGTGGGCGCCGGCTCCGAGCAGGCTGGCGACGTCGGCGTAGGCTCGCCGGATGGGCTCGATCTGGGCCTCGGCGGCCTCGTAGCCGCCGAGCTCCTCCTCCAGGGCCAGGTGGCCGAGGATCGCATCCCGGACGGGTCGGGGGACGAGCGCGGCTCCGGCGTTGTTGAGATGAACCAGGCTGGTACAATTGGGCGTGTCCGAGCGCCAACGGGCCAGATCCTGCGCCAGCGTGGAGGTCATGTGCGATCCATGCGCCCAGCTCCTCGATGCCGCGTTGCCAGTGGTGGCTGAAGCGCCGGGCGGCGGTGTCCCGGTCGTTTCGCCTCAGCGCCTCGATGATCCGGGCGTGATGTTGGGTCGAGAGGCTCACCCGGCCGGCGTCGCGCAGATAGGCCCTCATGTAGCGGCGGGGAACCTGCCAGAGAGCGGAGATCATAGCGAGCAGACGGCGGTTGGGGCAGCCCTGAAGCAGGGTGCGGTGCCATTGTTCGTCGAGGTCGATGCATCGATCCGGGTTGCCGCGGATTCCGGTGAGCTCGCGGTCGATCTCGCCGAGCTGGGCCAGACGGTCGGCCGGGATCTCGCCCGAGAGCTCCAGGGCGAGCCCCTCGAGCTCCGAAAGAATGGCGCCGGTCTCCCGCATCTCCGCCGGGTCGAGGGCCGGAACGCTGAACCCCCGTCCCATGTCGGCTTCCAGGGCGCCTTCCCGGGCCAGCCGGATCAGGGCCTCGCGAACGGGAGTGCGGCTAACCCCAAGTTGGCTTGCCATTTGAGTGTCTCGCACGCGGGTCCCCGGGGGGAGCTCTCCCCGGGAGATGCGGTCGAGGAGCTGGCGGTAGACCTCTTCGCGGAGCGGCGTCCGTGGGATAATAGGGGTCTCACAGAGGTGAGTTGAATACTGTATACAATATTCATTTAGTTCAGTCAAGGGTATCCACAGCACCGGAGGAATGCTCATGTTGAATCGGCTCGCCCCCGTTCTCGCCCTCATGGTGGGGACGCTTCCGCTCGCGGCCCAGTCGGAGCCCGTGCTCCGGGAGTACTTCGAAGGGAAAACCGTGTCTGTCAGGCAGGCGATGCCGGGCACGGAGGAAGGGGTCGATGTCTACCCTGGCACCAACCAGCCCCTGGACTATCCCAAATACGCCAGCCGGCTCAAAAAATATGGCACCGCGCTGAGATCGGGTGAGTCGGCGCTGGTGACCAAGGTCAGGGTGAAATCGAAGCACATCGAATTCCAGCTCGACGGCGGCGGTTACGGCACCATGGGCGACGAGACCTCGACCAACATCAACACCAGTGCCACCCCCAAGACCCGGCGGGAGAAGAACCTCGAAGCCGAGGTGCAGCGGGAAACCGATCCGGTCAAGAAACGCGCGATGCGGGAGGAGATCGACGACCTGAGGCGGGAGCGGGAACGGGAGGATGCCCGTAACCGCTCCGCGGTGGCGGAGGCCGAGGAGCACCGCAAGGAGAACATCCGGCTGCGGCGCCTCGAGGGTGGATCCCGCTTCAACATCCGGTATCGCGACCAGCTCCCCAGCAGTGCCCTGACCCCCGAAGGCGTGATGTCTGCTCTGGCGCAGTACGTGAACTTCGGAGACCTGGGGGGGCAGGCTACCGCCATAACCGGTCAGGCTCCGACCGGTGCGTCGACGGTTCCCTGGCAAATTTCCGGTGCGTCCCAGCAACCCCGCCCCGGCGTGCCCCACAAGGGCATGTTGCTCGCGGAGGCCGACGCGCTACTCGGCACCCCGGCCAACACGGCCGAACGGAAGGAAGGGACGCTGAGGGTTCAGACCCGGGAGTATGCGACGCCGAGCGGCCGGATCACCGCGGATTTCGTCGAGGGAGTCCTGATCCGGTACACCATCACCTCCAACTGAGGCCGCTCATCTTCGTGTGGGTCTGGGGTCAAACCCGGCGTTCTGGGGGAACGCTCTCGGTACCGTAACCGGAATCGAGACGGCCCCGAAGCCGTAACCCGGCTCGCGGGCGTAACGCAGGTCAACAATATGGACGAGGTACTGCCAGGGGCCGACCTGCTCGATCTCGAAGGTGGGAAACCGTGCCCAGCCGAGAAACCGCCGGCCCACCGGGCTCTGGATGGCTTGGAGGACGGCCGGGTGCGAGGGACGCCCTCGTGGAAACATGCGCACGTCGGCCCGGTTCACCTGCGGCCGCTCCAGCCAGCGGAAGGTCCCTACCCGGTATCTCCCTTCCTGCTCCGTCACAAACTCTCGGACCAAGGGGTTGAGTGGAACCGGCCCCGCCATCGTGGCTTGTACCGGACCGCCTGAGAGAGACGAGACCTCCCTGGCCACGATCCTTGCTGCGGCCCTGCTCGACAGCGCCATCCCGCCCACGTACACCGCGATCACGAATAGAGCGATCCAGGCCGGCCGACCGGGGTCCGAGCGCGCCGCCCGTTCCCGTCGGCGGCTGGCGTAGATCCCCAGCGCCAGGATCAGCCAGACCCACGGATCCACGATGAAGAGGGTGTCGCCGTAGAACCACTTGCCTGAGAAGGGCATGAGCCAGCGAACACCATAGGTATTGAGCCAGTCCAGAATCGGGTGTGAGAGGATGGCGATGAACGACAGGAGGAGCAGCTGTTTCGGTGCCACAGTGGGCGGTGACATCGACCGTGCAGTCCGCCTGCTCCCCCGGTGGATGAGAAGCAGCAGTCCCGTCAGCAGGACGGGAAGCACCGCCAGGGCAAGGACACCGTGGCTCCAGCCACGGCGCCACTCGAGATCAGCGGCGGGGCCGGCGAAGTAGGCGAGTACGTCCACATCGGGAAGGTTGGCCCCCACGATCAGTGCGGTGGCGCCGTATGGGGTCCTTCTGCCCAGTCCGCTGCGGGAGAGGGCGGCTCCGACCAGGGTGTGGCAGACCGGGTCTATTCGAGCCTCGCGTCCATCTCGACCTGAACGTTTCCCTGAAGAGCGCCCGACACCGGACATCCCTTCTTGGCCCCCTCGGCGGCCTTGGCGAATCCAGCCTGGTCCACAGCCGGAACCTTACCCCGTACCTCCAGGCGCATCTTGGTGATCTTGAATCCGTCTCCGACCTTGTCGATGGTGCACGACGCCTTGGTGCTGATACGGGTGGCGGGAGTGCCGGCCTTCTCCAGGCCGGCAGCCAGAGCCATGCTCATGCAGGCGGCGTGGGCGGCTGCGATCAGCTCCTCAGGATTGGTTCCTCGGGCTCCCTCGAATCTGGTGGGAAAGGAGTAGTCCCCCTCGAAGGAAGCGGAGCCCGCCTTGAAATGGCCGCGTCCGGCCTTGAGCCCCCCCTCCCATACTGCACTGGCATTGCTGGTCGGCATGGTCGATCTCCGTACTTAGGGTTGAGCGCCGGCCAAGACCGGCTTCCCATCGGTGTCGATAAGCCTGATCTCGCCCAGCTTGAGCTCGCGTAAGCCGGGCTCGATCTTGGAGCGATCGCCCACCACCACCCAAACCAGCTGGTCCGGGTGAACAACCTCTCCGGCCACCGCCGTCACGCTCTGGACCGTCTGGGCCCGGACCTTATCCGCGAAGGTGTCATAGTAACGATCGTCCAGGCCGAAGGTCACGATGTTCCCTATCGCTGCCGCCAGCGCCGACATGGTCTCCCACGATCCCGGGAGGGTGAGCGTCAGCGATGCCTGGGCTCGGGTGAGCTCGGCCGGCTGAACCGGTCGGTCCTTCACGATTCCACGCAGCTCCTTGTCCATCTCAATCAGCGATTCCTTGGTCTTGTCGGTCTGCACCGGTGCGTAGGCCACGAACGGACGCTGCCCGCGGGCGTCACGGAAGAAAGTATAGGCGCCGTAGGCCCAATGCTTGTCCTCCCGGAGGTTCATGTTGACCCGGGAGCTGAAGTCTCCGCCGAGCACGCCGTTCATGGTCTCGATCGCGACCTCCTTCGGGTTGGCTTTAGGAGGAGCGACATGTCCGGCGATGATGATGGACTGCAATGATCCGGGTCGATCGATCAAGTAGACCACCGGCCGCGGCTGCTGGCCTACCGTGGCGATGTTCTTGGCCGGGACGTCGCCCGGCTTCCAGGTTGCGAACAGCCGTTCGAGCTTGGGCTTGATCTCGCCCATCGTGGTGGCCCCGACGACGACGAGCGTCGCATGGTTGGGCTTGAACCAGGTCTGATGGAAGCGGATCAGGTCGTCCCGCTTGATCCTTGCCGTGGACTCCTCGGTCCCGGAGCCGGTCCACGGGTTGGCGTAGGCATGGCCTGCCCCATAGAGCAGGGCGGGGAACACCCGCAGCGCCAGCCCGACCGGGTCGGCCTTCTCCTGCTGGATCTGCGCCAGTCTCTGCTTCTTCAGCCGCTCGAAATCGGTCCGGGGAAACGACGGGCTGAGAATCACGTCTCCGTAGATGTCGAGGGAGGCGTCGAGGTTCTCCTTGAGCGCCTCCAGCGAAACGGTGGATACGTCGAGCTTGGAGCCGGCGCCCAGGTTGGCGCCAAGCTGCGCCAGCTGATCGCTGATCTGAAGGGAGGTGCGCCGCGCCGTACCCTCATCCAGCATGGCCATGGCCAGACTGGCGGTCCCCGGAATGGCGGACTGATCGGACGCAAACCCCGCGTCCAGCAGCAGGTCAAAACGCACCTGGGGGATGGCGTCCCGGCGTGCCAGGATGAGCTTCAGGCCGTTCGATAGCGTCGCCCGCTCGAGCTCGGGGAACTCGGTAGCTGGAGGAGCGCCGGGCTCGGGAAGCTTGGATCGGTCGGCGCCGGCTTGGGCTGCCTGAAACTCGGGGTACGGCTGCACCTCGAGATTGTAGACGCCGTCGCTCAGCCACCGCTTGGCCGAGCTGAGGATTTGAGCCGCGGAAGCCCGCGCCACCCGGTCCAGCCGAACCTTATAGAAATCGGGGCGCCCCGCGAAGACCTCTCCCTGGGCGAGCACGTCGGACTTGCCGCCAAAGCCACCGATGCGCTCCACGCCGCGAACGAAGGCTGCCCGATACTGGGTCTTGACCCTGCGCAGCTCCGCTGGCGTGGGACCGGCGGCCAGAAAGCGGGCCAGCTCTTCGTCGACCGCTTTCTCCACCTGGCTGAGCTCGGTCCCGGGCCGGGCGGTGGCCTCGATGGAGAACAGACCGCCGATCTCACGAAGGTCCAGTGAGGCCGAGACGTCGGTGGCGATCTGGTCGTCATAGACCAGCCGCTTGTAGAGTCGGGACGACTTGCCGCTGCTCAGAACGTCGCTGGCCAGGTCGAGGTAGTCAGCGTCGGCCGTAGCCCAGCCCGGGATATTCCAGACTTTATATATCCGGGCCTGAGGCACCCGGTCCTGCATGATCCCCCGCTGGCTCCCGGTGCGTTTGGCCACCCACGCCTGTTGCCGCCCAACGGGGGGGCCGGCTGGAATGTCACCGAAATATTTTTCCACCTTCTGTTTGGCGGTTTGGGCATCGATATCCCCCGCCACCACGATGACGGCGTTGGCTGCCCCGTAATAGGTCCGGAACCAGTCCTTCACGTCGTCGAGCTTGGCCGCGTCCAGGTCTTCCATCGACCCGATCGTGGTCCAGGCATAGGGGTGGTTGGGCGGGTAGAGCTTGGGTGTCAGAAAGTCCCACACCTTCCCGTAGGGCTCGTTCTCACCCTGCCGCTTTTCGTTCTGCACCACGCCTCGCTGCTCGTCGAGCTTTGGCTGGCTGATGGCTCCGGTGAGGTGCCCCATGCGGTCCGATTCCATCCACAGTGCCAGATCCACGGCGTTGGTCGGAACGTTCTGGAAATAGTTGGTGCGATCCTCGTTGGTGGTCCCATTCATGTCCGTGGCGCCGGCCTGCTCCAACGGGCCGAAGAAATCCTTATCGTAGTTCTCGGTGCCGTTGAACATCAGGTGCTCGAACAGGTGGGCAAAGCCGGTTCGACCGGGCTTCTCGTTCTTGGAGCCCACGTGGTACCAGACGTTCACAGCCACGATTGGCGCCTTGTGGTCTTCGTGGACGATGAGCGTCAGGCCATTGGGCAGCACGAACCGCTGATAGGGTATCTCGACCCGGGTCTGCGCTGGCAGGCGGGGGGTCTGCGCCTGAAGCAGGGCAGTGGAGCTCACCGCCGCAGGGATCACCAGGGAAAGGACGAGTCTTGACCGCACAACAACCTCAGATGAGAAGGGGGTTTTGTCCAAGGGCGAAGAATATGAGGGTTGTGTTCAAAGACGCTCAACCGCCGGCAAAAGTTGCAGAAAGGGTCGGGTCAGCTCACCGGCGCGGCTGCGGCAGGCGGGGACTGGTTGAGGCTCAACCAGTAGCGCCCCAGCGCCTGGATGGTGCTCCAGAACTCCTCGTAGCGTACCGGTTTCTGAATGCAGCTGTTGGCTCCCAGCTGATAACACTGGGCCAGTTGACGCGGGTCGGTCGATGACGTGAGTACGACGATAGGGACGAGGCAGATGCGGGAGTTTCCTCGTACCCCGCGCAGTACCTCGATGCCGTCGACCTTGGGCAGCTTCAAGTCGAGCAGCACCAGGCGGGGCAGTGGGGCGCGGAGCCGGTGGCGGAACGCGCCGCGGCCCAGCAGGAAGTCCAGCGCCTCCTCGCCATCGCGCGCGACCTCGATGCGGCCGGCCGGGTCCAGCTCCTGCAGCGGCCGCAGGGTGAGCTCGACCTCGAGCGAATTGTCCTCGACCAGGAGAATGTCGGTGACCGGAGGGTCGGGTGACCCCTGCGCCGTTGGGTGTCGGGGTGCCCTGGTTGGATGAGAAGTCACTCCTCGCCGGCTCCGTCGGTGCTGTCCCGCGTCCCCACCGGCCCGCCGTTCGACTCGCCGGCTGCCCCGCTACCCAGCGTCAAATAGAACCTGGCCCCGGCATCGGGCTCCGATTCAGCCCAGACCCGTCCGCCGTGCTTGTGTGCGATACGCTGGACGATGGCCAGGCCTGCGCCGTTCCCCTCGAATTCATCGGGCCGGTGCAGTCGCTGAAACATGCCGAAGAGCTTGCCAGCGTAGCTCATCTTGAAACCCACCCCGTTATCCTCGACACCCAGGCCCACGTGTCCGTCGGCCTCAACCGGATGGATGCGAATGGTGGCCCGCTCCCGGGGCCGGGTAAACTTGACGGCGTTGGCCAGGAGGTGGGTGATCGCGATCTTGGCCAGCCCCGGATCACACTCCACGGTGGGAAGCTCCTCGATATTCCAGTCGATGACCCGTCCGTCGCTCGACCGACGCAGCTGATCCACGACGTCCTCGACCAAGGTGGTCAAGCCGGTGGCCCGGCGGAGCAGATCCTGCCGTCCAATGCGCGAAAGGCTCACCAGGTCGTCCACCAGTGTTGCCATCTGATCGGCGGCCTCATGAATGCGCTGGGCATAGTGCAAGGCACCCGGATCGAGATCCCGTCCATGGTCATCGATGAGCATGTGGGAGAACCCGATCAGGTGCCTGAGGGGTGCGCGCAGGTCGTGGGAGACCGAATGAAGCAGCGTCTCGACCTCGGCCATCGCTGCCCGGAGTGCGGTGCTCCGCTCCGCCAGCTTGCGTTCCAGCTCTCCGGTCTGACGGGCGAGCGCCTGCCGGAGCCGGGCATGCTGAATGGCGATGGCCAGCGGCGTCGCGATCTCGAGGGCGATATCCCGGTGCTCGGCATCAAAGGCCGCGGGGGTGGAGGCCGCGAGGTTGATCTCCCCAATCACCTCACCTTCCACGATGAGCGGGGAGGAGAGAATGGATCTCAGCCCTTCGGCCAGGAGCTGGCGGAGGATGGGGGGCGGATCGTCCATCGCCGCCAGATCCTCGACGTAGCGCAGCGAGCCGCGCCGGAGTACCTCGGCGGGAGATAGCTCCCCCATCGGTAAGGGTGCCGCGCCCAGCTGGACGCCACCCGCATAGCCGGCGATCATCTCGGCTTGGCCGCGTTCGAAATCAAAGAGGACCACCGTGCAGCGCTGACAGGGCACCATCCGGCGCAGCCGCCCGAGGGCCGCGCGGCCAAGCTCGGTGGGAGACTGGGCCGCGAGGATGGCCTGATCCATGTCGTGCAGCATGGCGAGCCGGTCTGCTGACCGACGCAGCTGCTCCTCGGTCCGCTTGCGCTCGGTGATATCGGTGACCATGCCGACGGTGCCGACCAGGACCCCGTCCTTACCCAGAATCGGGCTCGACGAGACCAGGCCCCAGAGCTGGCTGCCGTCGCGGCGCCGGAAGCGGACATCCTGGCTCTGTCCCGGCGGAGCCGCCCGGCGGCTCAGGGTGCGCTGCGCGCCCGCCCGCGAGTCCGCCTCGATAAAGTCGTAGACCGGCCGTCCCAGGAGGGCGCCGTTTATGTAACCCAGCAGATCGGCGAGGCGCTGGTTGACGTAGGTGATGACCCCACGGTCGTCGGCCACCCAGATGCCTTCCTGAGCCACATCGACCAGCTGCTTGAATCGCTGTTCGCTTTCCTGCAGCGCGCGAGCGCGCTCCTCCAGCCGTGCCTGCCGTCCTTCGAACGCCGCGGCATGACCCAGCGCTGCCCCCATGAGACCACCCAGGAGCCGGAGCGCCTTCTCGTCTCGCTCGGTGAAGGCGTGCCTTTCGGGTGAGACCACCTTGAGCACGCCGAGGGTCCGGTGCTCGTCTTTGAGAGGCACCACCAGAATGGAACGGATGCCGAGATCCCCATACACCTGCTGAGGGACGCGCGGGTCCGACTGCGTATCGTCGCAGCGCTGCAGCTCCCCGGTGCGCACGCAAAGCCCCGAAAGGCTCGCGTTCACTTGCAGGCGAGGTGCTGCTGTTCCGACATGAACCAGGGGAACGACATCCTCGCCTTCGATCGCCTCGATCACCGCGCCGCTGGCCCCGGTGAGTCCCCGGCTCCGCTCAGCGATGGCGCGCATCACGGTGGCGGAGTCGAGGCCGGCTGCCGACACCGCCTTCTCCACCTCGAGCACCGCCTGGAACAACTCGGTGTCCAGGCGCATCGCCTCCTCGGCGAGCTTGCGCTCGGTGATATCGAACTCCCTCCCCATGTACCCGATCTGGCGCCCGCTCTCGTCCCGCATCGGCTCCCAGGAGCTGGAGCACCAGCGGATTTGACCGCTGCGGGTGATGACCCGGTACTCCTGGTCGCGGAGGGCACGCCCCTGCGCCAGCTGGTCCCACTCGGCCAGGATGGCCGGCCGGTCCTCGTGGTGGATGTACTGGAGGAATTCGTGCTCCCTCAGGTCCTCCTCGGGGTACTCCGTGAGCCGCTCGAAGGCAGGATTGACGAACGTAAGCCTCCGCCCCATGTCGTAGGTGATGACCCCTTCGCGCATGGTCGCGGTTACCGTCTGAAGCTGGCTGTGGATTTCGGCCGTGGAGAGCTCGGCCCGGCGGCGGCGCCGGCGTTCCCGCCAGAGCAGGCCCAGGAGAAGCACCGACAGAGCGAACAGCGCGCCGCCTGCGAGGAGGAAGGCGCCGGGAAGCTGAATCAGAGGGACCACGAGTTCGAAGATACACCCTCGTCCCGCACCCGGCGAGGAGCTATCCGTCCGCCCGCGGGCCGTGGGCCGCCTGAGCGCTGGCGGCGGATACGAGGGGTCTCTACACTTCCCCGATGGCCTTCCTGGACACCAAGCGGGACCGCGCCGCCTTCCTGATCTTCGTGCTGGGGTTGGGCCTGGTGTACGCCCTTTGGCCCTTCAGTACCGGGCTCATCGGGGCGCCGGTTCTCTACATCATGTTCGTCCCCTCCTACCGGTGGCTGGTCCGGCTGGGATTGAAGCCGGGGTTGGCCGCCGGACTGGTAGTTCTGCTGGGAATCCTGCTCATCGTGGGGCCGGGTCTGTCCTTCCTGGGTGTGGTGGCCAACGAAGCCCAGGACATGGCGACCGGGGTGATCCGAAGCCCCTTGCTCACCCGGCTGCGCGAGCTTCGCATCGGCCCCTACGACGTGGGGGCTCAGATCGAATCCTGGGGATCCAGCCTCGTCAGTTGGGTCGGCAGCAGTGCCGTCGGATTGATCGGCACGGCGACCCGTCTCGGGATCCAGCTGACCATCGCCTTCTTCGGGCTCTATTACCTGCTGCAGGCCCCCGAACTGGTCTGGAAACAGGTACGGCCGTTCATCCCCTTCTCGGTTCGCAACGCTGAGATCCTGCGGGAGCGGTTCCGTGGCGTCACCATCTCGACCCTCATTGGGACGGTGCTGACCGCCTCGATCCAGGGTCTGATGGTAGGGCTCGCCTTCTGGGTGACCGGCATTCCGAACGCGCTATTCTGGGGAGTCGTCACGGTGATCGTCGCGATTCTGCCGGTCGTGGGAAGCGGACTGGTCTGGGGTCCGGGGGTCCTGCACCTGGCCCTGGAGGGTCGCTACGGCATGGCCATCGCGCTTGCGATCTGGGGAGCGGTGGTGGTCGGCAACGTGGATAACGTCATTCGTCCGATGGTTTTCCGGCGCTGGGCCCAGATCCACCCTTTCATCACCATCATCGGGGCGTTCGCCGGGATCAAGTATTTCGGCTTGCTGGGCCTCCTCATTGGGCCTCTGGCCATCTCCTACTTCTTCGAGCTGATCCGGATGTACAAGGAGGAGTACCTGATCGAGGAAGTCGTAACTGAGGAGGTCATGGCAAAGGCCGCGGCCGCGAACTCGAGGACCTGAAAAAGAACAGGAACACCGGTACGCCCAGCAGAATCAGCACGGTGCCCTTGACGGCGTTGGCCGGGTTGGAGGCGATCGACCCCACCACGACATACAGCGCAGCCAGCATGAAGGCGACCGGCACCAGGGGGAAGCCGGGCATTCGAAAGCGAAGCTCCGCGGGCTCGCGGCCACTTCGTTCCCGCGCCCGAAAGACGAACACGGTCGAGGTGACCGCAGCGAAGAAGATCCAATCGCCGAACACCACGTAGTCCAGCAGCTCGCCGTAACGTCCCGTCAGGGTGAGAATGATCGCCCAGACTCCCTGAAAGACGATGGCGGTCGACGGAGTGCGGTATCGGGGGTGCAGCCGCGCGAGGCGGGGGAAGAAGAGGCCATCCCGTGCCATCGCCTGATAGACCCTGGGAGACACCAGGATCACCAGGTTCAGGAACCCAAAGGTCGAGATGGCAATTCCAGCGGCGATCAGCCGCCGGCCAGGCGGGCCCAGCAGGGCGTTCATGGCGTCGGCCGCGGGAGCGGTGCTCGCCGCCAGCCCCGCGATGCCCAGGGTACGCAGATAGGCCAGGTTCGCCAGCAGGTATACGGCGACCACGATGCTCACTCCCGCCATCAACGCCCGCGGCAGGTTGCGCTCCGGCTCGATCAGCTCCTCCGCCACGAAATTCGTCTGCTGCCAGCCCCCACAGGCAAAGAGGACGGGGACCAGGGCGGCGCCTATCGCAAGCAGGAGCCCCCCGCGGGCGACCGGTGTGAGCTGTTCCGAGGGTGGTAGAGCCGGAGCCAGCACCAGCCCGGCCAGGATCAGGATTCCGATGGCCCCGAGCTTCAGAACGGTGAACACATTCTGGGTGATGGCGCCCGGCTTCACCCCGAGATAATTGACCGTCGACAGCAGCAGGATGGCGCCAACGGCAATCGGGAGCTGCGCCCCCGGGCCGAAGCCGACCAGGACGGCCAAGTAGCTAGCGAAGGTCACCGCCACCGCGGCAATAGCGCCAGTGGCAATGACCAGCAAGAGCGTCCATGCATACAGGAATGCGGGCAGCTTTCCATAGGCGTCGCGCAGGTAGACGTATCCCCCACCGGCGACCGGCCGCCGAGCTCCGAGCTCGGCGAACACCAGCGCGCCCAGGAGTGCGATGATACCTCCCAGCACCCACACCGCCAGGGTGAGCTCGACGGTACGAGCCCGCTCGGCCACCAGCGCCGGATTCAGGAAGATGCCCGAGCCGATGATGCCGCCGACGACCATCATCGTTCCGGAGAACGGTCCGATTCTCCGGGCGTAGGTTCCAGCGGGCGGAGTCGATCCCTCGGTGTCCGTCCTCACTGATTTAAGTTCAGGCATGGTCCCAAATGGGTGGCAGCGCTGATGGCGACTCTTCCAACCCGCCGGCTCGGAAACAGCGATCTTCAGTTGAGCACGGTCGGCTTCGGTGCCTGGGCCGCCGGTGGAGGGGGCTGGGTGTACGGCTGGGGTCCCCAGAAGGACGCCGATTCCATCGCCAGCATCCGACATGCGCTCGAACAGGGCATCAACTGGATCGACACCGCCGCCGTGTACGGGCTGGGACATTCGGAGGAGGTCGTGCGCCGCGCCCTCGAGGGCATTCCCGCCGGCAGCCGCCCATACGTCTTCACCAAATGCGGACTGGTGTGGGACGAGAGCCGCCCCGAGGCGCCTCCCCGCCAGGTGCTCCAGCCGGAGTCGATCCGGAGGGAGTGCGAGGCGTCCCTCCGGCGGCTCGGCGTGGACCGAATCGATCTCTATCAGTTCCACTGGCCCGACCAGACCGGAACCGCCGTGGAAGGTTCCTGGGAGACGATGACACAGCTGGTGGATGAGGGCAAGGTCCGGGCAATCGGCGTGTCCAACTTCGACGTGGAACTTCTGCAGCGCTGCGAAGCAATCCGGCACGTGGATTCGCTGCAGCCTCCCCTGTCGCTCATCCGGCGGCAGGCGGCCGAGGCGGAGATTCCCTGGTGCGCCGCGCATGGGACAGGCGTCATCGGGTATAGCCCGATGCAATCGGGGCTTCTCACCGAGCGGTTTTCAGTGAACCGGATCGAGTCGCTCTCGGAGGACGACTGGCGCCGGCGCTCGCCGGAGTTCAAGTCCCCCAAGCTGAGCCGAAACTTGGCGCTGCGCGATGCTCTCCGGCCGATTGCCCGGGAACACAACACCACCGTAAGCGCGGTAGCCGTCGCCTGGACCCTCGCCTGGCCCGGGGTTACCGGAGCCATCGTGGGTGCCCGCTCTCCCGACCAGGTGGATGGCTGGATCGGGGCCGCGACGCTCGAGCTGACACTGGCCGATCTGGATCAGATCGCCAAGGCGGTGGGACAGACCGCCGCGGGTTCCGGACCCGCGCTGCCCAAATAGGTCAGAGGACTCAGTGGCGATCCACCACATCACCGCCATTGCCGGCGATCCGCAGCGCAATCTCGACTTCTATGCTGGCATGCTGGGGCTCCGCCTGGTCAAAGTGACGATCAACTTTGACGACCCCACCACCTATCACCTCTATTACGGCGATGAGCTGGGCCGGCCCGGCTCGCTCCTCACCTTTTTCCCCTGGCCGCACGGCCGGCGGGGGCGGCAGGGAACCGGCCAGGCCGGCAGCGTGGCCCTGGCTATTCCACCCGCATCCCTGGGGTTCTGGATCGAGCGCCTGCTCAGCCACAACATGAAGTACGGCGGCCCGGCCCGCCGTTTCGGTGAGCAGGTGCTTTCGCTCGCTGACCCGGATGGATTGCTGCTGGAGCTGGTGGCCACGCGTCGCGCCGCGGGGATCGTACCCTGGGGCGAGGGTGCAGTGGCCCCGGAGCATGCGATTCGCGGCCTGCATGGGACCACCCTGTGGGAGGATGGAGACACCGGGACGGCGGACCTGCTGGTTCGTACGTTGGGATTTGAGCCCGCTGGCGAGGAAGACGGCCTGCTCCGCTTTCAGTCCTCTGAAGCAGAGATCGGCACATTCGTCCAGCTGAGGCGGGCGCCCGGGTTCTGGCGCGGGGCCGATGGGGTCGGAACCGTCCACCACGTCGCCTTTCGCGCGGCCAGCGAGGCGGCGCAGCTGGACCGGCGGGCGCAAATCGAGGCCGGGGGAATCGAGATCACCCCCGTCATCGACCGCCGGTATTTCCGTTCGGTATACTTCAGGGAGCCAGGTGGGGTGTTGTTCGAGATCGCGACTGACGCACCGGGCTTCACGGTCGACGAGCCGCCGGCGGAGCTCGGGACGCGCCTGATGCTTCCGCCGGCGTTTGAGGCCAGACGCCAGGAGATCGAGGGCGCGTTGCCGGCCGTCCGCCTGCCGCAGCCGGCCGTGCGTCAGGAAAAGTAGAGCACCAGTCGGATGCTCTTCGGTCTTTCTTCTCTTACGCCTTTTGTATGATTTTGCCATTGGTTGACATACCGCCCTTGGCGGCGGTCCTTGAGGCGTCTGGCGTCGCCCGCTCCCATCACCTGCCGGTCGTGCGCCAGACGCGCCGGCGAAGCGAGTTGAGGATATATGTGATGCTTCCTGCCGCCCTCATTGAACAGGAGCGCGTCTTCGTGGCCGAGCGCATCCTCTCCGAGATCGAACGCCGCCACGGCTTGCCCCATCCCGCTCAGCGAGAAATTCACCCCGTCATCGTCGACCGTTTTCTTACCGCCTACGTCCCCGAGACCAGGGACGGGGAGCCCGCGCCACTCGCGCTCGAGTTCGCCTTCTCCCGGAGCCTCAGCGAGGCACTGGATCTCATGCGGGAGGTAGTGACCGAGTCACCCAGCGGGTGTGGCGCGGCCCTGTACGTGCACGACCTGGACACTGGAATCGCTGGAGGAATGCAGCGGGCCGGTTGATTTCCTGTAATTGTCATTCCGAATGAAGTGAGGAATCCAGCTCGCGAGTCCCGAACTTCCGGCCTGGATTCCTCACTTTTCTTCAGTCCTTCCTCATCTCACGAAGCTCATGCGCCGATCCCGGTTCATCCTTAGCGTCCTGGTGGTGCTATGGGTGGGTGGAGTTGCCGCCGGATCCGCTCAGCAGGACGTCACGCTGTCGGGAATGGCTTTCCGCCTGGCGTCGATTGCTGCGGTCACCGGCTACGAGCGGGCGTTGGTCGATACCGTCTTGCGCCTTGCCCCCGGCGCAGTGCGCGATCGCGCCGGCAATGCGCTGCTCCAGCTCGGGGGCGGATCGGCAAGGCGGCTGGTTGTGTGCCCGCTGGACGAGCCCGGCTACGTGGTGGGGAATGCACGCGATGACGGGTACCTCACCCTGCGCCGGGTTCCGGGAGAAGTGCCGGAACTGTTCGATCAGCAGCTCGAGGGGCACCGGGTCACCATCCAGGGCCGTGCGGGTCCGGTTCCCGGCGTCGTGGCGGTTCGCTCGATTCATCTGACCCGAGGTCGAGAGGAGCTCAGCGAAGCGCCGTTCACCGTGGATCAGGCATATGTGGACATCGGCGCCGGCTCGCGTACGGAAGCGACTGCGCTTGGAGTTGCGGTGCTGTCCCCGGTTACCCTGGCCAAGCGCCCGCACCGTTACGGTGACGGGCTGCTGGCCGCGGCGGCCGTGGGGCGGCGGACGGCATGCGCGGCCCTGCTGGATGCGGTCCGGCAATCCACGCTGCGGGCCAAGTTGATTCCTCCGGTCACCGTCGGCTTTGTCACCCAGCAGCGCTTATCCGAACGGGGCCTCCGCACTCTCGCAAACGCGCTCGGGCCGTTCGAGGAAACCCTGATCGTGGATAGCAGGCGGGGTTCGCGCGGCACGCTCCTGCAAGGCCCCGACACGGCCACCTCGGCTCAACGCCCTGCGTTGGGGGCGGTGACGAGGTGGTCGCTTCCGGTGTCGCACGAGGGGACTCCGGTAGAAACAGCCTCGATGGCGGATGCGGAAGCGCTGCGCGACGCACTGGTAGGCTGGATCGGGGGGGAGCGGTGAGATCCTGGCACCTGCTGGTCGCGGCCATGCTGCCCGGGTACGTGGCCGCCCAGGACCGGGCCGGCATACGTGAGGTGCAGGCCGTGCTCGCCCCTCTGGTCGAGAGCTACGGCGTTTCGGGGATGGAAGGGCCGGTGCGGGCAGCGGTCGAGCGACTGCTCCCGAGCTGGGCCCGACCCGAAACCGACAGCGCGGGCAATCTCTGGCTGACCCTCGGCAAGGGAGAGCCCACAGTCGTCTTCATTGCCCACCTCGATGAGATCGGATTTCGCGTCACCGGCATACGGGAAGATGGCTCGGTCACTCTGAGTCCGGTGGGAGGATTGTTCCCGTCGCTGTGGGAGGCCAAGCCGGCGCTGGTTCATACCGGCCGGGCCACGGTTCCTGGTGTTTTCCTGCCGCGCGATTCGACGTCGGTTTCGGCTTCAAAGCGTACTCCAGGCGAGCTCCGAGCCGATGTCGGCACGACCTCACGGGAAGCCACGGCCGCGCTGGGCATTCGGGTGGGGAACACGCTCACGATGCCCAAGGAGTTCGTCAGCCTGGCAGGGACGCGCGCCACCGGCCGATCGTTCGACGACCGGGTCGGCTCGACCGCGCTGGTGCTGGCCCTCAGGCGTCTGAATCCGGCCAGGCTCAAGCACACTGTCATATTCATCTGGAGTGTGCGGGAGGAGATCGGCCTGGAAGGCGCCGCCGTCGCGGCGGCCGCGCTCGGCCTCCGGCCGGTCCGGGTGCATGCCATCGATACCTTTGTCAGCGCCGACTCACCTTTGGAGCCGAAGAACTTCGCCGTCGCTCCCATAGGCCACGGTGCGGTGGCCCGCGCACTGGACAACAGCTCGGTGACGCCGGCGGCGCTGGTGGACTCGCTGGTCGCGCTGGCGCGATCCCGGCGGATCGCTCTTCAGGTGGGCACGACCAATGGTGGGAACGACGGGTCCGTCTTCGGCTCCTATGGCGTGCCCGATGTGCCGATCGGCTGGCCCCTGCGGTACTCCCACTCACCCGCCGAGACGATCGATCTTCGCGACGTGGTGAGTCTGGCCGACATGATCAAGGCGGTGGCGGAAGCTTGGTAGCCAGGCGCTCTTGACACCTGCTTGAGACGGGGAGGTAAACCTCCAGGCGAGCAATGGCGGGACCCGCTTGAACCGAGGGTACCACAATGAGCGCCTACACGAGGAGTCTACCGGTGCTGCTGGGTGTCGCGGCGCTGGTGGCCTGCACCGAACCCACCACCGAGCCCGACCAGCACGCCAGCTCACCCACCCTGACCACGGCCGGTCTGGGCAGCTGGACCACGAAGGCCTCCATTCCGACTCGCCGTGCTTACCTGGCCGCGGCGGTCGTGCGGAACGCGGCCGGCCACTACGTCATGTACACCATCGGCGGGCAAAATCTCACGAACATTGCCATGCAGCGGGTGGAGGCCTACGACGCCACGACCAACAGCTGGTCCCGGAAGGCGTCGCTGCCATCCAAACGGGCTGCCCCCAACGGCGCTGCTGTCATCGGGGGGAAGATCTATGTGACGGGTGGCTTCGACCTGTCGGGCCTGTCGACGAAGACCCTCTATGTCTACGACCCCGCCAACGATAGTTGGACCCGCAAGGCGGATCTGCCCGTGGCGAGCGGCGGCGGAGTCACCGGCGCTATCCACGGCAAGCTCTACGTGCTGACGGGCAAGTGTAGCGCTGATTTTTGTACCACAGCGGGGCGACTCTATCGCTACGACCCGGCCACAAACCAGTGGACCCGGAAGGCCGATGCACTCGAGGGTCATACCTTCGGGATCGGCGGGGTGATCGACGGCAAGTTCTACGTGGCGTACGGCGAGCAAGGAGACAACGTAGGCAGTGTGGACGTCTATGACCCTGTGACCAATAAGTGGAAGACGAAGCTCCGCAAAGCGTACGAAAACCTGGCTACACCGCCTCCTGCAGTCGAAAGAGGGACAGTCGTTGACGCGGCTGGTGCGGTTCTCTACGGGCAGCTCTATCTTATCGGCGGCCGTAAATCAACCGAGCCCATGACGAAGCAGGAAGTGCCCTGGGTCTTCGCCTATGATCCCGTCGCCAACGCCTGGACCCAGAAAGCAGACATGGCATCGGCTCGGCGAGGCGCAGTGGCAGGCACGGCCAAAACAGGGTCGGGACCATCCCGGATCTTGGTGGCCGGCGGGGGCGAGAGGGACCAGGATCCGGAGGAGGATCCCACCTTCTTCGCCAAGACCGAGGCGTTCACGCCGTAATGGCCCTCAACCTCCCGAGATGGCGGCGACGACGGTGATCTCGTCGCCGTCGCTGACCGGCGCTCCAAACCCTCCCTTGAACCGCGAGTCCTCGTCGTTGAGATAGTAGGCGACGAATGGATAGGGGCCACCGTTCGCGTCCTGCAGTCGCGGCGCCAGCCCGGGAAACCGCTGGGCCACTCCGGCCACCACCTCGCCGAGGGTCGAGCCACTCGCCTCGAGGGTCGCCTGGCCATCAGCCAGGCGGGCGAGAATCGTCGGTAGGCTGAATGTCACAGGCATAGATCCGTCTCCTTTAGGTCAAACCGACTGTGCCACCAGCGCCGAGAGCTCCCGGAGCTTGGGCGAAATCGTGGGCAGGTCACTCAGGACATCGGGCACGGCATCCACCGTCTTGAGGCCGTTCCCGGTTATGCAAAGCACGACCTCGTCATCCGGCCGGAGGTGTCCACTCGCCGCCAGGGCGAGCGCCCCCGCCACCGTCACGCCACCCGCAGTTTCCCCAAACACCCCGGTCGTTTCAGCCAGCACTCGAATACCGTGGGACAGCTCCTCGTCGGTGACGGCGGCGGCCCAGCCGCCGGTATCGCGGATAGCGCGGGAGGCGAAGACCCCGTCGGCCGGGCTCCCGATGGCCAGTGAGCGGGCGATCGTATTCGGGATGACAGGTTGGAGTACTTCCGTGTTCTCCTCGACCAGCCGCACGATCGGCGCGCACCCGGCGGCCTGGGTGCCGAACAGCCGTGGAGTGCGGCCGGCCACCAGGCCGCACTCGAGGAACTCGTGGAAGCCCTTCCGCAGCTTCGTGACCAGCGAGCCGCCCGCCATCGGCGCGACCACGGCCGTCGGCAGCCGCCAGCCGAGCTGCTCCGCGATCTCGAAGGCGATCGTCTTGGAACCCTCCCCGTAGTAGCTCCGCAGGTTCACGTTGACGATTCCCCAGTTGAACCGCTCGGCCGCCTGAGTGCACAGCCGGTTGACGTCGTCGTAGGTGCCGCGCACCCGGACCAACCGGGGACCGTAGATCGCCGAGGCGATGACCTTGGCGGGCTCGAGGTCGTGGGGAATGAAGACCCAGGCTGAAAGGCCGGCGCGGGCCGCGTGAGCGGCGACTGCGTTGGCGAGGTTGCCGGTGGAGGCGCAGGCAATGGTGTCGAAGCCGAGCGCATGCGCGGCGTTGATGGCCACGGCCACCACCCGGTCCTTAAAGGACAGCGTCGGGTGGGACACGCTGTCGTTCTTGAGCCAGGCCCGGGCCACTCCCAGCTTGCGGGCCAGCGCGGGAACCTCGAAGAGGGGGGTCAGCCCGGTGTCGAGCGAATACCGGGGCGCTCCCTCGAGCGGGAGAAACTCGCGATAGCGCCAGATCGAATGGTCGCGACCGGAGACAGTTGCGCGGTCGGGCAACTCTCGATCCGGCGGATAGACCGGCTCCAGCGGACCGAGGCAGTGCTCGCAGATGGCCAGCGGGGCGGGCTCGTAGCGTGCCCCGCATTCGACGCAATGGAGCGGCAGGACTTGGAGGGTTTCGTCGGCCCGGCTCAGCGCGGGGTGATACCCGGGAACAGCGGTTACGGCAGTGGCGATCGGCATTGAGGAACTCCCTTTCCGCCTCTACCGCCGCGACGTCTCTTGGCCCAGGCAAAAAATGAAAGCGCCCGGTGCCAAAAAGACACTCGGGACGCGAGGCTTTTTAGCATTTGTTTAACGTGGCTGCAATAGGCCGCAAATTCACCACGAAGGAACGATTGTAAGCCTACAGTAGCACAGGGGGCGGGGACGCGCAAGCGACAAAGCTCGAAACCCTTGTGCTCCAGGAGAAAATATGCATACTTATGCAATATGCAATCTCCTCGGGCGCATCACTGGCGCTCGCCTTTTCCGGCGGGCTCGACACCTCCTACTGCGTCCCCCGCCTTGCCGAGGCGGGGTGGTCGGTACACACCGTCTATGTGAACACCGGCGGCTCGTCGCCGCAGGATCGCGAGGCGATTCGGACGCAGGCGGGGAATGTCGGCGCCGTGGAGCATCATGAAGTCGACGCCCGGCAGGAGGTCTACGACCGGTTCGTCCGCTTCCTGATCCAGGGGAACGTGCTGCGGGGCGAGGTCTATCCCCTGAGCGTGGCCGCGGAGCGGACCCAGCAGGCGCTCTCCCTGGTAGATGCCGCCCGGCGGATCGGCGCCCGCGCCGTGGCGCACGGCTCCACCGGCGCCGGCAACGATCAGGTCCGTTTCGATGTCGCCCTCCGGGTGCTCGCCCCCGACCTCCAGATCATCACCCCGATTCGCGATGAGGGCATCCAGCGGGCGCAGGCGATGGCGTTTCTCAGCGAGCGCGGCCTGCCGGTGCCCGCCAAGGCCGGAGCCTACTCGATCAATCGCGGCCTCTGGGGTACCACCTGGGGTGGCGGCTGGACCCACGATACCTGGGCCGGACCACCCGATGAGCTGCTCGAGCCTCCCTCCGGTGCACCCGCGCCGATCGAGATCGTGCTCGGCTGGGAGCAGGGTCTTCCGATCGAGCTGGACGGCGGCAAGCTGGCCGGTCCCGACCTGGTGCAGCAGTTGGGCGACCTCGCCGAATCCTACGGCATCGGCCGCAACATCCACGTGGGCGAGACCGCGCTGGGCATCAAGGGACGGATCGGATTCGAGGCCGGGGCCGCCTTGCTGCTCATCGGCGCGCACCGGGAGCTGGAGAAGCTGGTGCTCACCAAGTGGCAGGCGTTCTGGAAGGACCAGCTGGCCCGCTTCTACGGCGACCGGCTGCACGAGGGCCAGTACTTCGACCCCTCGTTGCGGGACATCGAGGCGCTGATCACCAGCTCGCAGTCGCGGGTCACCGGGGAGACCCGGGTGCGTCTGGCACCGGGCCGCTTTCACGTGGTCGGAACCCGAAGCCCGTACTCCATGATGGACCGCTCAGTCGCCACGTATGGTGAGGAGAACCGGCTCTGGACCGGCGACGAGGCTCGCGCGTTTGCACGTGTCGCGGCGGTCCCTCCATGCTCGCCGCTAGAGCTGCGCGAACGGATCCGCAAGCAAAGCGTTCAGCCACGAAGGCTCTTCTTCGTGACGCTTCGTGCCTTCGTACCTTCGTGGTAAACAGTAGAACCGGTCAGAGGAGGACCAGGATGGTCGTTACTACCCGCGTCAGGCTAGACCGAATCGCCTCGTCCACCCGCAACGCGGCACTCTCGCCCGAGGTCATCGTGGGTGACGAGATCCTGGCCAGCGAAGGCTACGTGCTCGCGGTCCGCATTCTGGCGGACAAGTCCACCTACAACACGGTGGAGGATGTCACCGGCCGGATGCTGGAGCTGCGCGGCGGGGACGTTCTCGCCGGGACCCTGGGTACTCGGCGAGCGCTCCGAGGCTATGCCGGGGTGGTCCCGGGTCACATCAGCGTGGGCGACACCATCGAGGTGCTCAACCTGGGGGGGATCCTGGGACAGTGCACCTCGATGAACCCCGACATCGGGCCCGCCGTTCCGGGCGGAGGTGCTGGGCGCCATCCTGGCCTTCCCCGATCTGGGCGACCGCATCGGCCGCCCGGCACACATCAAGGATCATGCGGTGCCGCCGGCAGACACGCTCGAGAGCGCGGTCCCGGTGGTCTACGTGGCCGGTACCTGCATGAATGCCGGCAAGACCGTCGCCGCCACCGAGCTGGTGCGCGGGCTCACTCGGAGTGGACGCCGGGTGGCCGCGGCCAAGCTGACCGGGGTTTCGCTGATGCGGGATGCGCTCTCGATGCTCGATGCCGGGGCGGTGGCCGCCCTCACCTTCAATGACATCGGCATTGCCAGCACCCACGCCGGCGTGACGGTGACAACCGCCAAGGGGATCTTCAACCGTCTGGCCGGAGCCAAGCCAGACGTGATCGTGGCCGAGCTGGGCGACGGTATTCTGGGCGAGTACGGGGTGCAGGACATCCTCCGCGATGCCGAGCTCATGGGGGTCGGTGCCGCGTACGTGATGGCCGCACCGGATCCGGTGGCATGCTGGGGGGCAACCGAGCTGATGCGAAATCAGTTCGGCCTGCCCATCACGGTCATCACCGGACCCGCCACGGACAACGAGGTTGGCCAGGTCTACATCCAGACTGGGCTCGGCCTGCCGGCGCACAATGCGCGGCGGGATGCCGCTGGACTGCTCTCGGTTGTGCGGAGATCGCTGGACGAGTGGGTCGAGGGTCAAGGGTCTAGGGTTCTCGACTCTAGACTCTCGACCCTGCTTAGACTCTAGACTTCTGGTTCCTGAACTCAAATGAAAGTGGCCGTAATAGGCGGCGCCGGCTACGTCGCCGGAGAGCTTCTGCGTCTGCTGCTTCAGCACCCCGAGGTGACGGAATGCGTGGTGAGCAGCCGGAGCCAGGCCGGCCGGCCCATCGGGGAAGTGCATCCGGCTCTTGCCGGGGTCACCGGTGCCCGTTTCGCCGGCAGCTCGGCAGGAGAGATGGCCCGTGGCCGGGACGTCGTGTTCCTCAGCCTGGAGCACGGTGAGTCTTCCAGGGTCGCCGGCCAGGTCTTCGAGGCCGGGCCTGGGCTGGTGGTCGACCTCGCGGCGGATTTCCGGATCCAGGACCTCCGGCTGTATCAGCACTACTACGGAAGCCACCCGGCGCCGGAGTTGGTGGGACGTTTCCGCTACGGCCTGGCCGACATTGCCGGTGCCAGGCTGGCCGGCGCGACCGCGATCGCGGCACCTGGATGTTTCGCCACCGCGGCGCAGCTCGCGCTCTACCCCCTGGCTCGCGCCGGCCTCGATGTCACCCCATCGCTCTTTGCCGTGACCGGCTCGAGCGGTGCCGGTGGCCGGCCCAAGGAAACCACTCATCACCCGACCCGGGCCCACAACCTCTTTGCCTACTCGGTGCTGGGCCACCGCCATGAGGCGGAGGTGTTACAGAGCTGGCGAGAGTGGGTTGGCCATTCTGATGCCGCAGCGCGGCTGATTACTCATTCCGGGCCGTTCGTGCGTGGCATCTATCTGACCTTGCACGCCTTTCTGCCTCCGGATGTGAGCATCACGGGTGGTACGCCAGGGGCCACTGCGGGAGAGTGGTATCGCGACGCCTATGCCGGCCGGCCGTTTGTCCGGGTGCTCGACGCGCCGCCCGAGCTCACCCACGCAGTGGGAACCAACTACGCCTTGATCCATGCCGCCGAGAGCCCCGACGGGCGCGAGGTTCAGGTGAGCGTGGCGATCGACAACCTGGTGAAGGGAGCCGGCGGTCAGGCCATTCAGGCGATGAACCTGGCGCTCGGGATCAACGAGTGCGCGGGGCTGACCGCCGCGGGGATATTTCCATGCTGAACGGGCGGGCGGGCGGACGGGCGGACGGGCGGACGGATGACGCAGCAGCCGCGCGGACAGAAGAGTCACTATACTCGGTCGGGTTAGATCCGACGAACCGACCGGCCGTCCGCCCGTCCGCCCGTCCGCCCGCCCTCCTTCCCGTCTACGCCCAATTCCCCGTCCGCCCGGTTCGCGGTCGAGGCTCCTGGCTGATCGACGAGGACGGCGACGAGTGGCTGGACGCGTACGGTGGCCACGCGGTGGCAGCCACCGGCCACAGTCACCCCGACGTGGTCCGGGCCATCACCGAGCAGGCAACGGACCTTCTCTTCTATTCGACCGCCGTGCCGCACCCGGCGCGGGAAGCCCTGGCCGAAAAGTTGGCCGAGCTCTGCCCCGATCCGCTGGCCCGGGTGTTCCTGTGTAACTCCGGCGCCGAAGCCAACGAGAACGCGCTCCATCTTGCCCGCCGGCACACCGGGCGGCAGACGATCGTGTCGCTGCGGGGAGGGTGGCATGGACGCACCGCGGCCACTCTCGCGTGCACCGACGGCGCGAGGTATGAGGATGCCGCGCGGCGCAGCGGGATCCCCCTGTCACGCAAGGTGGCGTTCGACGATATCGCCGCGCTCGATCGGGCGGTGGACGAGACGGTCGCGGCGGTGATCGTAGAGCCGGTGCAGGGATTCGTGGGCGCTCGCGCGTGCGCACCCGAGTTTCTCGCCGCGGCGCGGCGGCTGTGCCACGATCGCGGCGCCACCCTCATTTTCGACGAGGTTCAGTGCGGAGTCGGGCGCTGCGGGGCATTCAGCGCGGCCGAGGCGTTCGGTGTGATCCCGGATGTGCTGACCTTTGCCAAGGGCCTTGCCGCCGGGCTGCCGATCGGCGCGGTTGTGGCCACTGACGAGCTCACCAGAACAGTCACCGTCGGGGATCTCGGCAGTACCTTCGGGGGCGGACCGGTGCCCTGCGCGGCGGCGCTGGCCAACATCGCCGTGATCGAGCGCGATGGCCTCATCGAAAATGCAGTGCAGATCGGCCATTATCTGACCGAGGGTGCCTTGCGGCTCGGCCTGCCCCGGGTCAGCGGCCGTGGGTTGTTGCTGGGGTTGCACCTGGGCCGCGCGGCTACCGGAGTGCAGCGCGCCCTGTTCGAGCATCGGATCCTCACCGGTACCTCGACCGATCCCGAGGTGCTCCGGCTTCTACCGCCGCTGTCGTTCTCCCGGGAGGAAGCCGACCTCCTGCTTACCGGACTCAAGGACGTGCTCCAGTGAGAAAACGAGACTTTCTCGCGTTGGAAGATTGGAGTCCTGCGGAGGTCGAGGAGCTGCTGGCCCTGGCCGGCCGCATCAAGCGGGGCGAGATCAGCGGTGGTCTCGAGAAAAAGGTCCTCGCGATGGTGTTCATGGACCCGAGTCTCCGGACCCGCACCAGCTTTGAGACCGCGATGTTCCTTCACGGCGGCCACGCCGTGGTGCTGGAGCCGGGGAAGGGCAGCTGGACGCTGGAGACCGAGCCGGGTGCGGTGATGGACGGAGGATCGGTCGAGCACATCATCGACGCCGCCCGGGTGCTGGGACGCTACGCCGATGCGCTCGGCGTCCGGTCCTTTCCCCGAGGGACCGATTGGGCGGTCGCGCGGAAGGATGCGATCATCAAGAGCTTCGCCCAGTACTGTGAGAAGCCGGTCATCAACCTGGAATCCGCACGGCGGCACCCGTGTCAGGCACTGGCCGACGCCATGACGCTGCGAGAGAAGCTGGGCCAGGTCGAGGGCAAGCGGTTCGTGCTCACCTGGGCCTGGCATCCGAAGGCCCTCCCCACCGCGGTGCCGGCCAGCGCCGCACTCGCGGCGGCCCGGCTCGGCATGGAGATCGTGATCGCTCGACCCGAGGGTTACGAGCTGGACCAGGAGGATACCGCGCTCATTCGCAAGCTGGCCCAGCAGTCGGGCGGCGAGTTCGTCCACATCATCAACGACCCGGACGAAGCCCTCGTCGGTGCCGATGCGGTTTACGTGAAGTCCTGGGGATCGGTGAAGCTCTTCGGCAAGCCGGAGGAGGAAGCGGAGCATCGGGCCGCCCTCCGCGACTGGCGGTTGACCGCTTCGCGCCTCCGCTCGACCCGGGGCGGGAAGGGCATCGTAATGCACTGCCTGCCGGTGCGGCGCAACGTCGAGATCGATGACCAGGTGCTCGACGGGCCCAACTCGGTGGTGGTGGACCAGGCGGAGAACCGGCTGCATGCGCAGCGCGCGCTGCTTCTCGAATTGATAGGTAACAGGTAAGAAGTAAGAAGTAGGAAGTGAGAAGGGGGATGGCTGGAACTGCCCTCTCACTTCTCACCTCTCACTTCTCACTTAGGAGACAACATTGACGATCGACACAACAAAGGGCATAGCCGGACTCAAGGGAGCGCTCCGCTACGTGCGCGCCTACCGCGACCAGGTCTTCGTGGTGAAGCTGGGCGGAGACGTCCTGGCGCCGCCTGAGGTTCTCGACAGCGTCACGGGACAGCTGGCCCTGCTTTCGTCGCTCGGTATCCGGATCGTGGTGGTGCACGGCGGTGGCCCCCAGGCCACGGCCCTCAGCCGGCGGCTCGGCTCCGAGCCTCGCATGGTGGCGGGGCGCCGGGTCACCGACGATGGCGCACTCGAGGTAGCCAAACTGGTGTACGCCGGGCAGATCAACGTGGACCTGCTGGCAGCCCTGCGCGAGCACCGGGTCCAGGCCGTCGGACTGAGCGGAGTCGATGCGGAGCTGATCACCGCCCACCGGAGGCCGCCGGTGTCCGTGGTGGACGACTCGGGTGCCACCGTGCGGGTGGACTACGGTCACGTGGGAGACATCGATCGGGTCGATCCCCGCGTGCTGGTGACCCTGATGGAGGCTCGCATGGTCCCGGTGGTGGCCAGTCTGGCCGGCGGGGAGGATGGCGAGGTGTACAACGTCAACGCCGACACCGTGGCCGAGTCGCTCGCGGTGGCGCTCCGAGCCCAGAAGCTGATCTTCCTGACCGGAGCTCCGGGGGTGCTTCGGGATCGCAACGATGCCTCGACTCTGGTGACCTTTGCCGATCCCGACGATCTGGCCGGCCTCATGGCCAACGGTGCCCTCGCGGGCGGGATGCGCCCCAAGGTGGAGGCGTGCATCCGGGCTGCCACCGGTGGCGTCGAGCGCACCCACATCATCGACGGGCGGGCGCCCGACGCGCTCCTGCTCGAGGTCTTCACCGGCGCGGGCTGCGGCACGATGATCGTTGGACGCAAGGAGAAGGCGACCTACCTGGGGGTGGATCTTGCCGGGTGAGATCGACCTGCTGCGCGAGCTGATCGCCATTCCCTCCGTGAGCGGTGACGAAACGGCCATCGCAATCTTCGTTGAAGAAACGGCCCGGCGGTGGGGACTCGATGTGGCCCGCAATGCCAACGGGGTGCAGGTCGAGGTCCGTGGCTGGGGGGCCGGGCCGACCCTGGCGCTCGCCTCGCACCTGGACGTGGTGCCGCCGGGGGCGGGCTGGACCAGGGATCCGTTCGCTCCGATCATCGAGGGAACCCGGCTCTACGGCCGTGGATCGGGAGATGCCAAGGCCTCGGTCGCTGCCATGCTCTACACCGCCAAGGACCTGGTGGACAGCGGCGGCATGGATGCGGGACGCCTGCTGGTCATTTTCGGCTACGGGGAGGAAACCAAGAACACCACCATGGGTGCCGCGGTGGAGGCCGCCGGGGAGATCGATGCGGCGGTCATCGGCGAGCCCACCGGTCTCGACTTCGCCGTGGCCCAGCGGGGTCTCATGATGGTGGATCTCCTGGCCCAGGGAGACCAGCGTCACGCCGCCTACGCCTCGAGCGACGACGGCTTCACCAATTCGGTGCAGGTACTCTCTCGCGACCTGCTGAAGCTCGACAGCCTGTTCGGCTCCCGCGCCCACCCGGTGCTGGGCCGGGCCATGGCTACCCCAACCATGCTCGAGGCCGGCGTCAGCCGGAACATTACGCCTCCCGTCGCGCGGGCCGTACTGGATGTCCGCAGCACACCGGACTGGACCCACGAGGAGCTGGCCCAGGAGCTCCGAACCGCGCTCACCTGCGACGTCATCGTCACCTCCCGCCGGCTGGTTCCCTGCGAGACGCCGCCGGGCTCGCGCCTGCTGGCCACCGCCTCCAGGCTCAGGCCGGCTGCCACCCACTTCGGCAGCCCGACCTGCTCTGATTGGGTGTTCTTCCGGGAATTCGACGCCATCAAGTGCGGACCTGGCACCAGCCGGCGGTCGCACACGGCGGACGAGTACGTGGACATCCCCGAGGTCACGGCGGCACGCGGCTTCTATGGCGAGCTGGTGCGCGCCTACCTCTCAGGCGGCTAGGAACATGGACCGGCCTACCACACTCTGGAGCTCCACGACTCCCGACAGGCGTGTATTCGAATACACCACCGGCGACGACCGCAGCTGGGACGCACGGCTGTTGTCCTGGGATGTGCTGGGTAGCCTCGGTCATATCGAGGGGCTGCGCGCCGCCCGTCTGATTACCGCCGCCGAGTACGCCGAGATGCGGAGCGGCCTGCGTGAGGTGTTCAACGCCACCTCACGTGGCCGGCTCAAGCTGGACCAGCGACACGAGGACGTCCATACCGCGGTCGAGTACTGGCTTACCAGCCGGGCACCCGGCACCGGCGAGCGCCTGCACACCGGCAGATCCCGGAACGATCAGGTGGCCTGCGACATTCGGCTCTTCCTCAAGGACGAGCTGCTCCGGGTCCATGCGGCTACGCTGGCGTTGGCGGGCGAGCTGGTCGCTTTCGCCCAGCGGCACCGGAAGGTGCTGTGGCCGGGCTATACCCACGGCCGGCGGGCAATGCCATCGTCGGTGGGCCTCTGGGCAGGGGCCCTCGCCGAGGGTCTGCTCGATACCGTAGAATCGCTGCCGGCGCTGTGGAAACGGGTAGATCGCTCACCCCTCGGAAGCGCGGCCGGATATGGCGTCCCACTGCCGCTGCAGCGCAAGGTGGTGGCCCGGGCTCTCGGTTTTTCGGGTTTGGACGTAAACGTGGCGACCGTTCAGGGGGGCCGGGGGAAACTCGAGGCCGCCGTGCTCTTCTGGTGTACCCAACTGGGGCATGACGTCGCGCGGCTGTCCCAGGACGTGATCGTGTTCAGCGGTGAGGAGTTCGGCTATCTGACCCTTCCAGCCAGCCTGGCGACCGGGTCGAGTATCATGCCCCACAAGCGGAACCCCGATCTCTTCGAGCTTACCCGCGGTCGGGCGTCGGCCGTGGAGGGCGACCTGCTGGCGGTGCTGCAGATCAAGGCCAAGCTCTCCGGCGGCTATCACCGCGACTTCCAGCTGCTCAAGGAGCCGCTGATGCGAGGGCTCGATCGCACCGGAGCCATGCTGGAGGCCGTCACCCACGCGCTGCCCAAGCTCGGCGTGGACTCGAAGCGCTGCCAAGCCGCGCTGGCCGGCGGGGCCCTGGCCACCGACGAGGTGATGCGGCGGGTCGAGGCCGGCCGGCCGTTCCGGAATGCGTATCGGGAGGTGGCCAAGGCGTTGAAGGAGGGTGAGAGCTTCGACCAACCCGCGCCCCGTCAGATTATCGCTCGCCGCGGCTCGACCGGCGGCCTGGGCAATCTTGGCCTGCCGGAGCTGAAGAAGCGGATCCGGCAGTCACGCTCCTGGAACGCGGGCGAGCGGAAGCGCTTCGATCGGGCCATGACCAAGCTTGCCGGCATGACCGTCAGTCCGACTGTCCGCCCGTCCGCCCGTCCATCCGTTCGCCGCTCATGACCGCCGACCGCCGCAAGCGCCATCTCAAGATCCTGGAGCTGATCAGCACCCGCCCGGTGCGCACCCAGGAGGAGCTGGCAGACGCGCTGACCGCCCTCGGGTGGGACGTTACTCAGTCGTCAGTCAGCCGAGACATCGCCGCGCTCAGGCTGATCAAGGTGGATGGGGCCTATCGGCGGCCGCCGCCCCGGGCAGAGCGGAAAGATCCTGACGAGCTGCGGGTGGGCGAGGGGGTGCTCACCATCGAAACCGCCGGTGACGCCCTGGTAGTACTTCACACGCCGCCTGGAGAGGCCAACCACGTGGCGGTGGCGCTCGACCGGCTGGCCTGGCCCGAGGTGATCGGTACGATTGCAGGAGACGACACGATCTTCCTGGCGGTAAAGGACCCGAGGGCGCAGCGGCGCGTCATCGGAGAGGTCCGGCGGCTGGGCTCGCCTCGATAAAAAGCAGGGGCGGCTCAAACTTCGAGCCGCCCCCCATATCCTCGTGATTTAGAAGGAGACAGCGGTCGCCACCTCGTAGAACCTCAGCTGCGCGAGCTTCAAGCCCTCATTGTCATACGACCAGTAGTACGACAGGTCCTTATTGCTGAACAGCGGGATCTGATCCACGCTCGTGCACACGTCGTCGGCGGTGCTCAGCGTGCCGTCGAGGCCGGCGTCCCAGCTCACGCAGAAGTCAACGAACAGAAGATCCTTCGAGACGTTGACGAACTTGGCCACGCCACCCTTCGTCCGACCGATAGTGATCGGCTCGACCCCGCCGACGAACTGGACCGCGCACCAGGTGCCGGTTGCATCCTCATAGCACGACTGCATGGTCGCCTTGCCGCCCGGCTTGCCGAGGGCCCGGACGTAGACCGAATACGAGGTGGTGCCGTCCAGGTCCGGATCCGGGTTCGGCAGCCGGAATCCAGCCGCACCGTCGGTGCCGTTGGCGTCAGTCACGCCGAAATCGCCCGCGCTCAGGTTGATGCGGGTGTTGGCCGCCTCGCCGGTCTTTCCGAGGTCGACGAAGATGCGGTGGCCGTTACCGCCGGTGAAGTTCGGTGACTTGTCCTTCGGCACGCCGATAATGTTCAGGGTGTAGTGCGCGCCGCTCGGCGCGCCGTTGCCGGTCGTGGCATTCAAGGCAGACGGTGCTTGAGTCGAGGTGGACATGAGGCTGGTTGGGTCACTGGTACACCCTGCCAGACTGAATGTGCCGAGAGTCGTGAGCCCGAGGACCCATCGGGAAGGATTGACCATCGTGCCTCCTTGGTGCGGAAATCTCTTCGGTGAGGGCCCAACCATCGCCAACCCCGTCGCCACCCTTGGGCTGAACTCACGATCGTCTTTCCGCGTCGGCGGCACAATTCCAAGGAGTCGAACACCGTATGACAGTGAGACAGTCTATCTGCAAGGCACTGCCTGTGTGCAAGAAGCGTCAGCTTGACGATACAGCACGGCACTACCCCGGCTCGCGTTCGAAAGCGGATTCTTCGCCGTGTTGCCCTGGAAGCGGTTTGCCTTGGAGCACAACTATCAGACGCTCCTCTTCGTTCAGCTCTCTGACCACCACCTGATCGATCCATGCCTTCTTGGTCCAGCCCAGCAGCGTGTCTTCGTCAATCGGATCATGCAAATGACTCGTCGACCGACCCTTCGGCCAGCGATAGGGGACGGAGACAATGACGGTTCTCCCAGTCGCGAGAAGCTTCTCAGCGAACGCCGCAGGGTACTTTAGGTGCTCGAGCACTTGGAGGCACAGAACCAAATCGAAGGGCTTGGGCGGAGTATACGCCATGAAATCAGCCTTTAGATTCGTGCATCCGGGTAGATGACCTTTCCGGTGCAGATCCAAGCTGGTTTTTGAGGGAATCCATCCGAGTTCTAGGATCAACGGCAGGTTTCCCGACCCAACGTCGATGACCGTCTTCGCGTCGCCGGCCCATTGCTTCACCAGACGAAGCACCTCTTTGTAGTAGCGAAGATTTTTGCGACGCTTCCAATAGTTGTCCTGCCAGTTGCCGAACATCCATTCCCGCAGGGCAACAACCCCTGGAATCAGTCTCAGTACCGACCACAGGTACGAAAACCCGGGAAGAGACTTCAGTGCCGATCTCACCGTCATCAGATACCTCCGAGGCAACGCGCGGATCTCCAGTGCATTGGGGCCGCGCGTTACTGCTGGCAGTACTCGGGGCAAGTTCCGACAGAAATTCCTGACGAGGAATGGACTATAATCTGCCAACGCGCACGCACGGACGCCATCTCTAACGGGCACCCTTGTCTCGCTCCACAGCCTCGTCTGGCCCGTGATCATGACCTTCTAGGGGACGGAACAAATACGGCGGGTTGACAGCCGTTACCCAATTGGCGATTCTAGGACGTCGCATGCTCACACGAAAACGAGATGGCCGCATTTCCTTCGGCCGTTCCATTGCGACCTGAACCAGCAGTTCCCACGTTCAGCGGACCCCCCCAGATCAAATAATTGCTCGGCTCGGGTGGGCAGCATCCATCCGAAGAGGATCGCACCCCCTCAGGGGCAAGCTCGTGCTTTTCGGGCTAGGCCATGAGCTGGGTCTGAGCTCGCATGTCCTGAAGGCGTTGGCGCAGGCCATCTGCCCTAAGTACTGCGGTTTCGCAGTCGCTTAGGGCGTCAAGAATTGCAGTGCAGCGATCTCTCGGCTCAGTGATGGGCGAGTACTCTGTGCACTGCCAACCGCTTGCACCGGATGCAAGGAATGCACTGATCAAATGGAGTCGTTCTTGCAGTTTACTGCCCCTGACCAACAACCAGCACTACTGACGCTGCTCAGAGCAAAGCCGACCGAAAGGCGGCGGCGCAGAGCCACGGGGCTACGGTGCATTTCGTTGCACCTTGCCAGCCGAGCCGCCAGCGAGGGGCCCTTTCGGGGGCCCCAGCCCGCTGACGGCTTTTTTGGCGTCTTCGAACTGCTGATCAACAGGAGATACCAATGAACTACACCTACAGGCTCGCGCGCCGGCTGGCTCGGCTGCGACACGCCGCGTTCCCCGCCGCTTGCGGGCTGGGTAGTACTGATCGTAGTATCCGTCAGCACTACGCACCTCGCTACCATCTCGTCAGCAAGGCACTACCCGTTCTCACCCTCGTCCTGCTGTTGGCTGCATGCACCGAGTCGAGTGCCCCGCTGGCACCCGCCGCCGGGGCCACGGACGAGATAGACATGTCCCTGCTCCGCCGGGGCTGGGGTCGCAAGCTGGTGCGTATCCAGATCGCGCCGGACACAGCCAGGGTCTCGCCGGGGCAGACTACAAGATTCACGGCATCCGGCGTGTTCAGCGACGGCAAGTCGAGGTTGATTACCGTATCATGGGCTACCACCGGCGGTACCATCGACTCGACCGGTTTGTTCCGGGCGGACAGCACGGCCGGCTTCTACCAGGTGATTGGAACCGAGTCCTTCGTCGGATTGACGGACACCGCCGCTGTCATTGAGGTGCCCGCACCTGACGCGCCCGCACCAGAGCCACCCGCACCAGAGCCACCCGCACCAGTCGATACAGCCCCGCCGGTGGATGAGCCTCCCCCGCCGGCCGATGAACCGCCACCGGCCGTAGCGTCGGTTTCAGTAACCCCGTCCTCGGCGACACTTGCTGTAGGTCGGAGCGTTCAACTGACGGCCACAGCGAAGGATGCGAATGGTACTGTTGTCAATGCTCTCCCGGTGTCGTGGAGTGGCTCTAATTCGGCGATAGCTTCGGTGAGCTCGAGCGGTATGGTACAGGCCGTCAGGGCGGGAAGCACCACAATAACGGCCTCGGTCCAGGGTGTGGAAGGTAAGGCAAACATTACAGTGAACGAGCCCCCACCGACCGTGTCGTCGGTGTCGGTGACCCCATCCTCGGCGACGCTCACGGTCGGGGAGAGCGTCCAGCTGTCGGCAACCGCAAAGGATGGCAATGGCTCCACCATGACGGGCTTGACCGTGTCGTGGACCACTTCTGCTCCAGCGGTTGCATCGGTGAGCTCGAGCGGGGTCGTCCGGGGTCTAGCATCGGGAAGCGCCGTCGTCAGTGCAGCGATCGATGGTGTACAGGGCAGGACGAACATCACAGTACAAACACCCATCAGCACCGGCTCCGGTGCGTGCGGCAGCTATTCACACGACCGCCTTGTGTCCGTCTCGACCGCTTCTCAGCTTAATACGGCAATTGCCAACGCTCAGTCAGGGGACCTGATCGAGCTAGCGGCCGGTACCTACACTGGCAGGTGGACGGCCACCGCGAGCGGCACATCCACAAAGCCCATCGTTCTCTGCGGACCCCGCACCGCGGTTATCACGCCAGCCAACCTGTCGACGAGTGGATTTGCCTTGACTCTGAAGGCCGACTATTGGGTGCTGGACGGCTTCACCGTGACCAACACCCAGCAAGGCATCGCCCTGGTCGGGGGAAATCGCAACACGATCCGCAACCTTGCCATTCATCAGATCGGGCAGGAGGCCATCCACCTCCATGGCTTCAGCTCCCATAATCTGATCGAGGATAATCTGATCCATGACACCGGAAAGGTGACAGCGGAGTGGGGTGAGGGAGTGTACGTCGGCAGCTGGAGTGGTCACTGGTGCACGTGGTCCAACTGCGATCCTGACCGCAGCGACTATAATGTGATCCGGAACAACGTCATTGGGCCGAACATCGGCTCGGAGATGGTGGACATGAAAGAGGGGACAACCGGTACGGTCCTCAGCGGGAATACCTGGAATGGGCGGGGTCAGTCGGCCGCAACGCTGAACCTTCGCTCATGGGTAACGGCATTCGGAAACGACGCATCGATTACGAACAACACCGGGTCGGTAGCGGTGGTTCACGGATATAAGATCGAAACCGTTTCTCCGGGTTGGGGGAACGGAAATATGTTCCATGGCAATGTGTCGGACCTTGGTGGTGGCACCGGGTATGGTTTCTGGAAGGGCGCAAGCCCATCCCGGACGGTAGTCGGCTGCGACAATTCCGTGAGCAACGCAGACAGCGGCTTTGCCAATGTGACCTGTACCCCCTGACCAATCCAGGTAATGTGGGCGGTTGCTGAGGTACAGGAGGCCGCGTAATCTTAAGGATTGCTCTACTCGACGGTGTTCGATTCAGTAAAGCTCGCTCTTAAGCGCGTCCTGCCACCGGCCTTGACTCACCGGTTCGCGGGGTTGTATCGACGCGCTGTCCTGCTCCGATACCACGGCGACGTGGCGCGGGCAAAAGCCGAAAGCGAGCTCGCGTTCTGGCGGAAAACGCTCCCGCCAGGCGTGAGGGTGGAAAACGGATATTACGAGTACCTCTTTACCACGCTTTTCACTCTCCAGCTGCAGGACTATCAGGGTCGCCGAGTGCTGGATGTCGGATGCGGCCCGCGGGGAAGTCTGGAGTGGGCCACGATGGTTCGCCAACGGGTCGGACTCGACCCGTTGGCGAGCTCTTATCGTGCCTTCGGCACCGCTCGTCATGCCATGGAGTACATCGAGGCCGGCTCGGAGTCCATGCCATTCGCTACGGGCGCCTTCGATCTCGTCGCTTCCTTTAATTCACTGGATCACGTCACTGATCTCGATCGCACAATCGAGGAGCTGGCGCGTGTGCTCGCCCCCGATGGGCGTCTGCTGCTCATCGCGGAAGTCAATCACGAGCCGACTCTCACCGAGCCGATCACCTTTTCATGGGACGTCACCGCCCGGTTTGCTCCGGGTCTCGAGGTGGTCCGAGCGCGGTGTCTGGAGAAGCCCGCGGGGCCCATCTATCAGAGTATTCATATGGACGTACCATTCGACTTCAGCAACCCGGCACCCCGCTCCGGGATACTCTGCGTGATGCTACGCAAGACTGGTACGGGAGGCGCTGCAACGTCTCCGTCGACAAATTCTGGCGCTAGTGACCCCGCAAGCGGTTTCGATGAAACAGCCGCTGAAGCTGCTCCTGGCGCAACGCCGCGACGAGGTCCGAGTCTGTGAGCTGAGGCATTCCTCGTAGCGCGGCCTGAGCATACCCCCAGAGAACGGCTAGGCCCCCAATGAGATACGGCGGCTCCCACATACGGTACACGGCGCGTGCGGCTACGAAGAGCGGATGGGAGCCGATTAGGTAGGCTCCCTTTCCCCATTCGATTTTTCCACGGATTGCACCTTCTGCGGTGCCGTGAGGCCGGAGGTGCACGACTTTGAGTTCTTCCAGATGGCCGGTTCGGTATCCATAGCGTCGCATCTTCACCTCATCCAGCACATCCCATCCGAGCATCGGCAGGAACCCGCCGATCTCATCAAACACGGTTCGCCGAATGGTCTTGAGTGGCCCGGGGACATGAGTTGCCGGCATGCGCCATCGGCGGAGGCGCGAGCCGAGTAGATCGTAGGGAACCCCTCCCGCCGCTGCAAACTCCGGATGGGCGTCGAGAAAGTCGAGCAGGACCTGGAAATAGTTCTCCGGAAGAATCTGGTCCGCATCGATTTTCGAGATGTATTGGAACCGCTCGTTGCGACACCGCTCGTAGGCGGCATTGAACGCCTCGACCACGCCCCCGCCCATCCGGCGATAGCCGCGGTCACTTAGGCGAATGAGCTTAATAATGGGATGATCCGACGCTAGACACTCAACTGCGTCAGCGGTGTCATCAGTGGAACCATCGTCCACCACATAGATCCGATCGGCGGCGGCTGTTTGAGCCAGCAGCGACTGCAGGGTCTGGCTGATATACTGACGCTCGTTTCTCGCCGGCACGATGACGATATGGCGCATCACGGTTGCCTCGCCGATCGCGCCGCTCTCATCCGCCGCCGCCGTAGCCACTCCCTGATCACCAAAGCCACCAACGACCATGGCTCCACCAGATAGCGGCCGCCGAGCCGAATAGGGTCGGCGGCTAGTCTGCCCAACCATTCGAGGCCCAGTGACCCCATCCATCGCGGAGGGGTAAACGATGTTCCCGCCACGTAGTCCAGGAAACCTCCCTGATTGAGGACGGCGCGCGCGTTGATCTCGTCGAGGTGGTCTATGATCCAGTGTTCCTGCCGAGGCATCCCCATCCCCACGATTAAGACGTGGGGCTGAAACTGTCGCAGCGCGGTGAGGACGCTCTCGTTTGCGGCGCGGCAGTCCATGTCAAAGTGGCCATTGGCGACCTCGACTTGAAGTCCCGGAATGTCGTTTTGCAGGATCCGGGCGGCCTTCTCGGCCACGCCAGGACGGCCACCCAGGAAAAACACTCTGAGATTACGCGCACAACAGTGACGCAGTAGTGGTCGGAGCCAGTCCACCGCTGTGATCCGGTTCGCTCTGCTCAGCCTGTACCCAAACAGACGGGCCAGGACAAGGACACCCATGCCATCGATGAAGCACCACTGGGCTAGCTCATAGAAGCGCCGCATTTTAGCATCGCGGTGCACCAGCGCTATGCTGTGGAGGTTGTGATTAGCGATAATGCAGCTGCGCTGTCCCTTCGCGGCCTCATCGACGGCCGCGATAAGCTCGTTTGTGCCCATGGGGTTCAGGCGCAAACCCATGAACTCGATGGCTTCCGTCCTACTGCACATCTGGGGCTCGGTCTCGAACCTGCCGCTTCAACCGCCAGCGCATAGCGAGTGACAAGGCAGCAACATTCGCAGGGGGGGCATTAAGTGCTCCGGTCACCGGAGATTCGCTCTCGACGGGTGAGCGCGGTGGGGCATTGGAAGGCACCAAACTGCCTAGAGGCTGTCTCGCCCGTCGTGCGCCGGCGACTGTCGCGACGTATAGCACCCAGAAAAGGCTGTTCTGACGGAGCAGAATACTTTCCGATACATTGGAGAGCAGCAGGATTGTCCAAAACACCAGGCCCCATAAATCGACAGCGCCTTGAGGAGCCGCTGCCGCGCGGATAGTCCTTTGCAGCGACAGGACGATGTCGAAAAGGCAGAGACACAGTCCCACCAGGCCGAGGTCGAGCCACAGGTCCAAAAACCCGTTATGGGAATGCGGCGGTTCCCACGACAGCGCTGCCCAGACATCCCCGGCGAGCCCGCTCCAGCCGGTCCAGAAGGCATTGTAGCCGTAGCCCAGCCAGAACCGATCCTTGATGAAAACAAACACTGTCTCCCACAGTTGGGTCCGTCCCGTGAGAGTGGCATCCCTCCCGAGGTGCGTAAGGATCTCCTCGGACCGCGCGATCGTTAGAAGAGCGCCGACGGTAGCGATGAGGATCGCCCAGATAACGATGGGAATCAACCGAGAATAGTGCAGACGCAGGGAGATGTAGAATGGGAGGAGAAGGATCACGCTCGTCAGGATCACCAGCGCCGTAGCTGAATCAGCATGCAATGCCAGGTACGCTGAAGCTCCTGCTAACAGCCAGAGGAGCCAACCACGCCGGCCGGCGCTTGGCGACATTACGAGGAACACCGCCGTGCTCAGTACCATCATCCGCCCAAAGGTGTTCTTGTCGGTGAAGACGCCTCGCCAGGGAGTGTGCACGCTCCCACCCGTGGTGCCATACTCGGGAAGCAGCACGGCCACGAGCAGACACCCCACGAGGGTAATTCCAAGTGCGGACGCAAGCAGGTGCAGCCGGGTGCGCGAATCAAAACGGGTGACGAGGTAGATGCCGAACACGGTGGTGCCCGCCAATGCAAGGCTACGCCGCAGTGTCAGCGCGGGCATCTCGGACCAGAGAGTGGAGGCCACGGCAAGGCCAACCAGCAGCAAGGTCAGTGGAGCGCCGACTGCCGTCCGCAGCGAACGTCTCAAGTCAAGCACAGCGATTGAGGCGGCGAGCAGAAAAATCGACAAAATAATCATCTGCATCAGCCGGTCTCCCCGGCTAATGTCCAGGCTCTGGCCTCTGGCCATCTGGATGATTGGAATGAATGCCCCGGCGAACACGACGAGCGCCACCGTGACGTACAGTCTCTCCAAGCGGAGCAGCACTGCGGTGTACTGCCGCTGGCGGACTGAGACAGCAGGTCTATTCGTGCCCATGTAACTTGCTCAGCTCTCGCAGGCGGCGCCGCTCGGACGTCAGGAAGCCCCACTTTGCCAACGCCGAGGCTACTCGTTCCTTGCCCTGGAGACCTAGTAGACGCACGAGCACGCGTCCCCCCCAGGTGCGGGAGATCGGCAAGCGCCCAGCTAGAGTCTCCCCGCGGCGTTGGCATTCGGACGCCAGATCGGGGTGGGTCTGAAAGGCCGGGGACGCCAGCCGGTAGTACGCTATCCCCACAGCGCTTGCGTACTGTTCCCATTTCCCTTGCAGCTTGAGGCGTTCCTCCAGTTGCTCAAGGACGCTGATTCTCGATCGAAGGTGGGCCGCCGACGACATACTGCTCACCGAAAGCCGGGTGGTTCCATGGAAGCGGTACAACCCCTCGCCTCCTGGTGTGAAAACCAGGCGGGCGCCGTCGCAGAGTGCGCGCATCACGAGATCACCATCCTGGTTCGCCGAGAGGCTCTCGTTCCATCCACCGGTGCGATCGTAAACGTCGCGTCGCCACAACAGGGCACAGGGTGGCACCCATGCTCCCTCGAGCCAGCCCCGCAACCCGTCGGCCGGCGGCGGGCAGAGAATCCCCGGCGCCATCGCCACCCAACCCTCACCCTTGCGACAGAGCCGGCGCCAGCGGCATACCCCAATTGCATCGGGTTTCTCACGCACGGCAGCGACCAAGGAAGCAATTGTCTCCGGGGCTATGAGATCATCTGCGTCGAGGAACATCAGGAAGCCACCTTGAGCAGCTTCTACGGCTCGGTTCCTGGCATACGGAGCTCCACGGCGTTGGTCCAGTTGCACGGGGATGATGCCCTGCGAGTTCGCAATCACCGACCAGCTGCCGTCAGTGGAGGCATCGTCTACGATGATATGCTCCACTAGGCCGTAGCTTTGCGCCTTCACGGCAGCAATCGTCTCCGCCACGAATGCCTCGGAATTGTGGCAGGGCGTGATCACCGAGACCAATGGATCTGGCCTCCGCGCTCTCGTCGACGAACTGAGAGAAGTCATGATCCTTCGTCCGCGAAACGCCCTGTACGGATAGCCTCGTAGGCTGCAACTGTGGCCTGGGAAACAGAGTCCCAGCAGAGGGCTTCCGTTGGGGCGTGCTGTGCACGCTCGCTGGTGCGGACCCATGACACGGCTTCGGCGAGCGCACCCGCCGACAACGCTCCTTCGAATGTTCGGACCCAAGCGGGACCTACGAGGTCTTGCAGCTCGTTCAGGGCTCCTTTCGCGGGGACCAGGACCGGGCGGTCAAAGGATAGGCCCAGGATAGCACTTCCCGAGTTGAGGATCTCGCTATACGGCAAGACTACGAGGTCTGCCGCGTTCATGTAGAGCTGCAGGTCTTCACCAGGTAGAAAGGAGAGCGCCAGGCGCACACGACCGTCTCCGGCAGTGGCGGCATGCACCGCGCGTTCGAGAGCCGGGTCTGCGGGCTGGCCGGCGACCAGAAGCAGGATCTTTGGTATCTGGAGAGTACGGAACATCTCGATAAGAGCCGGCACGTTCTTGTACCGGCGTATCTGTCCCAGATAGAGAAGCACGGTTGCGTCGTTCACGATCCCTAGTACCTCTCGTGCCGCTTCCCTGGCCACGTTATTAGGATAGACGGCCCGGTAGTGTCCGTGCGGAATTACAAATCCGGGCAGCAGCCGCAACCTGGGAAAGCGTTCCAGGGCGAGTTCCTGCCCGGCGCGGCTGAGGCTGATGTGCCCATCGAGCTGTCGGATGAATATGTCCCAGAACCATCGCTCCAGTCTGGGGTGGAGCCTCTCGTGTGCTGCAAGATTGTGAATGGTCCAGACGATCTTGGTCCCCCGTGCTCGCGACCATTGAATGAGCCCGAGTAGACCCGCACTGCGCCGTAATGCCCGCCCCAGGACCGGGCTGTTTAGATTGCCCTCTGGCCAATGAAGGTGCCAGAGATCGTGCCCCCCGCGAAACAGCTCCGCCTTTGAGAATTCACACACCTGGGCGCCAGCGGCTTGCAGGCTGGTGGACAGCAGCCAGTTATACGGGTTGCGCTCGCGGAACTTGAACGCCGGCTGAGCGAGAACCCGCAGCGGCCGCCGTAGCCGTGTCATAGCTTTAGGTCCTTCGCCAGGCGGCTAGGAGCGCACTGGGTTGCCTTCCAGTTGGAATTAGTCGCGGACATCGGGAGACCACCGGCTGCGAAGTGCCTGCCGTCGACTCGAGGTACCGACCCCCAGCCGGGCAAGGAACTGAACGAAGCGTTCCTTGCGCTCGAGACCCAACAGGCGCTCAATCATCCGAGCACCCAGCATCTTCGATATCAGCTGGGGTTTTAATGCCTCTCCCTTGCGTAGCGCATCGCGCGCCCCCTCCCGGAAACCCATCTGGAACCCGACGATTGCCCTTCCATAGTACGCACGAGAGAGAAGCTCTTCGTAGGCTTGGCGCTGGCCTAGACGCTCCACCTCAGCGCGCAGTTTGTCGAGGACACGGATAGAGGCATGGTACCGCGGAAGCGATGCGCCGCGGCTGACCGAGCCGTTGACCCAGCGGTAAAAGCCGACTCCAGCCTGAGCCCGAACCAGCTGCGCACCCCTGGCATAAGCGCGCAGCAGAATATCGGTATCCTGGTTGCGGGCCAGCTCCTCGTCCCAGCCATCCGTGAGCTCGTAGGCGTCACGCCGCCAGAGCATACAGCAAGGCGGTGGCCAGGCAGACATCGTCAGAAAAGCTTCAAAAAGATCCGTGCTCGGTTCCGGCACCGGGCGTTCTCGCTGGGCCTCGCTCCATCCACCATCCGGGTGCCGCACCCAACGCTTGCACTCGCAGACAGCGATCGAGCCGGGTTGCTGCTTTGCCGCCGTGGCCAAGGCTTCGATCGTATCCGGCGAGATCATATCATCGGCATCCAGAAACATGAGGAACTCGCCGCGCGCGAGCTCGGCTCCCCGGTTTCTTGCGTAAGATCCCCCGCGGTTCCGCTCTAGCCGCAGCGTGGTGACATTCGACGCATACCGCTCGATGACTTCCCAGCTGGCATCTGTGGAGCCGTCATCGACCACGATATGCTCGATACGCGGATACGTCTGCGCCGCAACCGATTGAATCGTCTCGGCCACAAACGGCGCCGCGTTGTAGCACGGAGTGATGATCGAAACCAGATCCATGCGCGCAGGGTCGACGCGTCCTTTGACGGCCTCCTGGCCATTCATGGCCTCTTGCCAGCTGCTAGAGCCATGGATGGCTGCTGTCGCGGAGGGTTGCGGCCCGCGAGCACGCAGTGATATGCAGCAATAGTTGCTCGGGCGACTTCCGCCCAATCATAGGGACCGAGTGGTGCCTCGGCCGGGCGCCGGGTGCTATGTGCCCAGGCCAGCGCGTCATCCAGGATGTTTGGGGTCAGGGCCCCCCGATATAATCGCACCCAAGCAGGGCCGACCCGCTCCTGTAGCTCTGGCAGCGCACCGATCTCGGGAAGCAGCACGGGCTTGTTGAAGGAAAGCGCCAGGAGCGCCGCGGCAGAGTTGAGAATTTCTCGGTACGGGAGCACGACCAGGTCAGCTGCATTCAGGAACACCTGTATCTCATGCTCGGGAATAAGCCGAAGATCGAGGCGGACGCGGGGGTCCGCTCCAGCCGCTGCCTGGAGGCGCTGGTCAAGACCAGGTGAAGCCGTCCGTCCCGCAATCAGGAGGGTGACCATTGGGTCCTGGAGTGCGCGGACCAACCCGATCAGCTCAGGCAGGTTCTTGTACTCCCGGATCTGACCAACAAAGGTCAACACCCGAGCGTCCTGAGTGGATCCCCAGGGCGAGACGCGCCTCCGCACCTGTGATCGTGTTCGGATATAAGTCTCGAAAGTGGCCGAGGGGCACCACGAATAGCGGAAGCCCAGCCAGACGGGGAAATTGCTCGATTGCTGCCTCTACACAGCTGCTGCTTAGACTGATCGCCCCGTCCACCTGGCGGAGGAACATCCGCCAGAACCATCGCTCGAGTCTCGGAAACCGCTGCTCGTGCGAATGAAGGTTGTGGACCGTCCAGACCACTCGGGTGCCTCGCGTGCGTGCCAATCGGAGCAGCAGTAGAAGCCTGATTGAGCGCCTGACAATCAGGGGGAGATCGCCGCCCTTGAACATCGCCTCCGTATCCGGCCAGTGGATATGCCAAATATCGTGTCCTCCCCGCAACGCCTCGGCTCGGGAGAACTCGCACACCTCCAAACCGGCTGCCTGCAAGCTTGTAGACAATTGCCAGTTGTACGGGTTGAGCTCGCGGCGCCTGAAAGCTGGCTGCGCGAGGACGCGCAACCGCCGTACCGGTTCATCACTACTACCCGGCTCCGCGGGAGCACCGTGTCCCCGCCTCTGAACGGCGCGCGCCTCAATGACGCTTCGCAGCTCGCCGATGGCTGCTCGCGGGCCAAACCGCTCGGTCGCCAAGGCACGAGCGTAACGTTCGAGGTTCCGACGAGCGACTTCGTCCGACAGCAAATGGTCGACAGCTGCGCCAAAGGCAGCCGCTTCGTCTTCCATCAGAAAGGCAGTCCCCGCGTGGTCCTCGAGTCCGGCGGCGCCACATGAGGTGGTGACCAGTGCCTTGCCAAAGGCGAGCGCCTCTACGGTTTTTATCTTCAGTCCGGTTCCGTGCGTGACCGGATTGATCATTACGCTGGCTTGAGCGTACGCATCCCCCACATGATCGGTATACCCCAGCAGTCTGACGCCGTCGCGCTGAACGCCACTGTCGAGCTTTTTCACGACGTTGCCGTAGATCCGAAGCTCGGCCCGGGGATGTGCCCGCCGAACGACGGGCCATGCGTTCTCCAAAAATGCACGAATTCCCGTGACGTTTGAATGGTTGTCACTACCCACAAAGCTGATGACATCCGGCTGTGACCGACCAAGACCCGACCGCTCCTCTGCCCAACATGCATGGGGCACATGAATCACGGTCGCGCTCGGGACCATAGCCTCGAGTTCTAACCGTTCGTGCGGCTGGATCGCCATGATCACGTCGGCACGTGCGAGCAGCAACGCCTCCTCGTCCCGGGTACAATTAACCCAGGCCGCGGCACTTCCCGCACCGTAGATCCGGCCTCTGAGGTACATGAGATCGTGCGTATCGACCATCTTGAGCGCGCGGTTCTCGACCACGTCCAGGCAGGGTGCCATCCAGCAGTACTCGGCAATCACCGCGATCGGATCATAGGCGGCCACAGCGCGCCGCACCGGCTGAAGGAATGGGGCACAATCATAGGTTGAGGGTGACCCTCCGCGGAAGCCAGGAGCTTCAACGGAGATGATGTGGTCCACCAAACGGGCTCGGCTGAAGGAGAGCCGCATCCATGGCAGAGGGTTGCGACGGGTGCGCGGAATTCGGCGCGCGACGAGCACCACCCGGTAGTTCTCCGACCTGAGCGACCTGATCAGGTCGGTGATCCGCACATCATTGCCGCGAGCCCGCGGCACTAAGACGCGATCCGTAACCAGAAGAACCGTTTCCTTCCGTTTCCAGATCACCGAGGTACCTCACCCATCACGACCGCGTCCTGCCGGGGAGGTGGTTGCCGGCTGGATAGTGTAGCCGCGCTGAGAGCCCAGCGGACGGGCCTGCAGTAGACCCCGCAGCTCTTCCTCCCACAGACTCACAAACAGGCTTCGCCGTAATTGAGACGGCCCAGGCACAGCACCGATATCGGTGGCGAACTGCCGGTACTCCGAACGGGAATGCAGCATCCAGCAGAGCAGGCTCAACGGTGCGATGTCGGTCCTAGGGACTCCCACCCGCTCCGCATACCGCTCCTGACATTCCCTCCGGACGGAGCCGGTGAAGGTTGAATCCTGCAACGTCTCCCGATAACACTGTCGGTATCGCTCGGGCGTGCGGGCGCCCTCGACGTAAAACGAGAGATATGTCGTGAAATAGACGAGGTCCATCAGCGGCAGGCCCTGTGGCTCCGCCGACTCCCAATCCAGCACCTGCAACTCATCCCCGGAGCCGATCAACAGGTTCCAGGGGGAAAAATCGCGCTGCTCGCAGACGATGGGGAGTGGGCCAAGAGTCCCTAGTACGTCAGCGCTCTCGCGAATGAGCGTCGGATCGACAACGGAACCGAACGTGGCTTCGAACGTTCGGATCGTTGTGTCGACCAGCCGGTCCTGCCACGCCGTCGGTGGAAGCACTTCCGCCCGACCCGCGAACGCCGCCAGCCAGTCGGTCCCCAGCAACGCCAGATCGCGATAGGTACGGCGACTCAAGCGCGTTGGAAGCGGCACCCCGAGCAGAGCGCTCTCGACGAGAGTAGGCACGCCTGCCCTCACTCCTTCAAACAGGAGTTTCGGCACTCCGGCGATCGTCCGCCTACTGCTCTGTAACTCATGCAGGACCTTCGCCTCCCGCACCAGACCCGCAGCTGCGTCCGCTACCCTCGGCATCTTGAGCACCAACCGGGGGCGATCCGAGCCGGCAAACACGAGCCGCACCACTTTGTTAATGCTTCGCCGTCCGCTGGTGAGTAGGAGCCACGACAAAGTCGATGGGCGCGGGCCCAGTCCCCACTCCTCCCACTGGTCTCGGATCTCCTCAAGAAAATCGGCATGCGGCGGGGGCTCACCGGCTACGGGTTGAGCAATCGCAGGGAATGGCTTCCGCGCGATTGCGCATATCGGAGAGCCCACGCCAAACCGCGTTCGTATCGCCCATGCGGTTCTTCGCGTGCCCTCGAAGACGCGCTGCGTCCATGACCGAGCCCCTCCCTTCCTGGCCACGAGATAACGCAGAGGTGCCCCCATTTCGAGTGGAACCCAGGCGGAGGGAAGGCGGCCCACCGGGCGAGGCCACGGCGCGAAGCAGGTCACGGCTTCGAAGCCCGCTCCCGACAGGCGCTGCCGTACTGCACGCGGGCCCAGGGCTCCTACCCTGCTCCATTCCGAATAGAAGGCCCCTCCAGGCCGCAGGGAGGCCCACGCCGATCGTAGAGTCGCTGCGTCGGCATCAACGGCGATGGCCAGATCGCAGTTGCCCCCGGCCAGCGCCTCCCCCTCGGATACCCGTTCCGAGATCAGCTCAGTGACGCGCGCGAGATCGCCGTCGACAAAGCAGACCGTGCGCGCCGGTGAGGCGTCCGGCAGCAGAAACCGCCAATCGGCGCGGCGGAGCATTCGGTTGCGCACCTCCTCGGTGCCTTTGTTAGCTGCCGACACGTCGTTCCTCCCGCGCTCCGAGCACCTCGTCGTACAGCAGGGTCACGCGGTCGACCATCGCCTCTGCCGAAAACTTCCGCTCGACCCGCGCGCGGCCCGCCATACCGAGGCGGTCCGCCAGGTCCCTGTCGGCTAACAGAAGTTTGATCGCCGTGGCGAGGGCCACGTGATCTCCTGGCTGGACGAGCAGCCCCGTCTCGCCGTGGACTACCGCCTCGTCGGTCCCGCCGATCGCAGTAGCGATTACCGGCCGCGCGGCTGCCATCGCCTCGAGCACGGAGACTGGTAACCCCTCGAATAGCGACGGCAGAACGAAGAGGTCGCAGCACCGCAGTAACTCTGGAACGTCTGGCCGGTGTCCGAGGAACACGACCCGCTGCGCAATACCCAACCTCCTGGTTTCCGCTTCCAGCGCGCCGCGCTGGGGGCCGTCTCCGGCCAGCAGGAATACAGCGCCCGGAACGCAGGCCGCGGCTGCCAGCAGATGGGTCAGCCCCTTCTGCGGATGCAGTCGCGCGGCTGTGAGCACGAACGGCCGGTCCGGCGTCGCCGACAACGAAGCGCGAAGTGAAGCCCGCCCCACTGCCGCGCCATCGAGAGGGACCGCGTTGTGGATCACTTGCACCTTGCGCGCGGGTAGGGTCGCACGCAGCGCGCGGGCCATTGCTTCCGAGACCGCGATATAGCGGTCCACGCACGATCCAATCAGCCGCTGCGCGAGGCGCCGGCGCCCCACCCCGCTAGTGGATAGGAGTTGCTGGGTGGCGATAACAGCCGGGCGACGGGCCAGCGCTGCCGCAACGAGCCCATAGGAGCACCGAAGCGGCCAGGCCAGGTGAGCATGAAAGACCGAGGGCCTAGACCGCGCCAGCAACTGGACGAGCCTGCGGAGGTGGCTAAGGTCCCGCCTACGGGATGGGCGTGCAACCCGCAGCGTCTCTATTCCGAGCGCTTGCGCCTGCTCGCTCAGCTCAACGGTGCCTGGCCCAGGGTGGTACAGGAGAACGCATCGCCAGCGGCGCTGAGCCAGCCCACCCGCGAGCGTCAGGAGCATCCGCTCGGCGCCCCCGAAAGCGTGGGTGTCGGTGAAGTGAACTACACTGCAGGGTTCCGGTCTCATAAGGAGCAAACGCCGCTCCGACGCCGCCACTCTTTCATCTCCCGTCCGGCGCCCAGCCAGAAGAAGTAATCCAGGGCCAGCCGGTAGTATCGGTGGAGCTCGGGAGACCGTCGCCGCTCCTGCCAATCCACGAAACGTACGATCAGGTCGGAAGTCGGTCGGACTGCCGCCGTGAGGGTAAGCAGGACGCGCCGTACCAGACGCCACTTCCAGGAGCCTTCCCGATACGAACGCTGCCGGAAGCTCGCGATAGTCTCTGGATACTTCTGCAGACAGAGGACCGCGGTCTTTCCCTTGGCGGCGTTGTCGCGGGCGAGTGCCGCAAAATCCTTTTCGTAGTGCTGCGTGGCTGCCGCCTCCCTGTTATACACGAGCTCGATGCCGGCCCGGAGGAGGCGCAGGGCGAGTTCGCTGTCTTCATTACCGTACACCTTGAACGCGGTGTCGAAGAGCCCCACCTCGACCAGCACGTCCCGCCGCACGGAGAGGTTGCCGCTGTAAAAGTCCCGGAACCCGATGCGGTAGCCGGACTGCGCCAGCTTCGCACCGTGCCGCTCGAACTTCTCGCCGATGTATCTGGCGGCCGGACCTGACTGCTCGTTGAGCGCCACTGGCACGGCCCCCATAACGGCCCGCCGCTGCGCGGCCTCGTGGGCGCGGCAATGCGCCTGAAGGCAACTGGGCAGCGGCTCCATGTCATCGTCCAGCAGCACGGTGATCTGGCCGCGACTCGCCGTGATCCCGAGATTGCACGCGCTAGCCCGGCCGCCGTTGGCCTGCCAGAGCCCCTGCAGCGCGTACGGCGCGGCGAACTCCGCCACCAGCTCAGGCGTTCCGTCGTCCGATCCGTCGATCGACACGATGACCTCAAAGTCGTTTGCCGGCAGTGTCTGAACCGAGAGGGCCCGAAGCACTCGGCGCACCGACCCGCATCGCTGATACGTCGGGATCACCACGCTGACCCGCGGCCCGCCGGTCATGGCTCTCCGCCGCTGGTCGGCTGCGAGGTCGTGATCGTGAGGCTGTCGTGGACTGCATGGAGAAAGACTAGAATGCCGGGGAAGGAGCGTTCGTCGACGACCCGATACCGCCCACGAATGTTAGGTGGGATCCAACTCCGCGCCGCGTCATAGGACCGAGTGGGCGTCACGCGGCTCTGTATCACCCAAAAGCGCGAAGGACTGTGCTGACTCTCTACAGACTCATCGTTCACCCCTGCCGAGGTCTGCGGGTGCAGTCGATCAAACGCCCCTCGCGGTACCGTCAAGTATGCCAGCGTCGGTGCATAAGAGTTTGCCTGTCGCAAACGGCGATAGTACTCGAACGGTATGCGGACGTACGGCGCCTCAAACACCACGCCGTCTCCTGGTCTCGCTGCGCCGAGTACGTAGGCAGAAGCATCTCGCCAGTTCTCCCTGGGAGAAGCGCTATACCACCTAACAAGCCCGCGAAGCGAGAGTGCAAGCACTACGATGAAAGTGGTAACCCTTAGCCAGCGTCGCGGGAGGGCCACTATCCCTGCCGCGGCTAGGAGCACCAGCGGTGGCAGCATGATGATGAGGTACCTGTTCACGAATACCGGCTTGAAGGTGATCGACACCAGGAAGGTCGTAATGAGCGGCACGAGGAGCCAGGTGAGCAAGAAGACTTGACTCCACGAACCTCGGCGGTACCCGGGACGTCCTACCACGGTGCCAGCCACGGCGACCGCGCAGACCGCGAAGTAGGTCCATAGCAATGCTCGTCCTCCGCCACTCAGAGCCCAGAAGAGTTGGCTAACATCGGCTAGCGATGGTTTGGTGACCCACCCGAGACGACCAGGCCCCCAACTGACCCAGACCAGCGGACTGATCAGCAAGCCGATGAGACCGTACACCATCGCAAGGTTAGGCCATGAGATCGGCCGGCGGCGGCTCAGGACCAGGCCAAGTGCGTGCGCAGCCACGACGAGGGCACCGAAAAAGTGGGCGTAGACGGCGAGCGCGCTCACTACCACGTAGGCGCCCCAACGTTTCCATGAGGGCTCCTCGAGGGCAACAAGAAAGAGGTACGATGCAGTCGTCGTCACCAGCAGGACCAGGGAGTACCCTCTCAGCTCCTGCGCGTAGCGGACAAAGAACGAATTTACCGCCATGAGTATCACGGCAACGGCGGCCTGACGCTGACCCAGCAGGTGACGTCCGACCGCATACAAGGGTACGAGGGTGGCCACGGCAAACACCGTCGATGCGGCTCGTCCCACGAACTCTCCGGTCCCAAGCTTCAGCCAAAAGTGCAGTAGGGCATAGTACAGCATCATGTTCGCCTCTTTGTCCGCTATCACACCCCACATGCTCGCCCAGTCGAGTCGCGCCAGCTCCACGCTAAACGTCTCATCGAACCAGAGGCTCTTAGCCGCTAGACCGTGGAAGCAAGTAACGAGCGCGATCAGGATCGCCAACAGCAGCGGAAGCGATCGTGCGCTCGGCCACTGGACTGAGGCGTGGAGCCCCGCGTCTGTGGGAGATGACTCGGAGTCGATCATTGATCCAGTCGCCCGTCGATCATCGGCAGCTCACTCATTACGCCACGCCCCTGTCACGCGTCGCACACGACGCCAGATGCGCCGAGCCCTCGGGCCAAGCAGGTCGCCGGCACTGTGGCCGGTACGGACCCGGCAGATGAAATCGGGCAGTGTGTCATATCCGGTTACCGGCACGCGGTGCAGCCCCAGGGGATCGTCGTTGGGCAGCGAAAGACCAATGCGGACCGAGCAGGCTGTGCGGTACCCGACCTCTGCCGCCATCTCACGGACGCGCTCGTCAGTGGAGCCGAATGGATATGCCAGGTGCGTGACCGCGCACCCAAGGCGTTCCTCCAGTAACCCACGTGAACGTTGCAGCTCGTCGCGGCATCTTTCCGCCGGGAGATGTGGCAGGTGCTGATGAGTGAGGCTGTGGGCACCGCAAGTGAATCCAGCCGACTGAAGGTCTCGGGCGGTGCTCCAGCCCATCAGCGGGAACTCGACACCCACCTCCCGCAGGAGCCAGCGGCTCGCTTGACCCATCAGCCCGGCAACGAGATAAAACGTGGCGGTAAAGCCGCGGGATTGCAGAACTGGCGCTGCATGGTCGGCACAGCCCTGATACCCGTCATCGAAGGTGATGATGACCGGACGCCGGGGAAGGACTGCACCGGCATATCGGTGCGCGAGCAGATCCTCCAAACCGACGGGGGTGTATCGGGCCAGGGCGAGCCAGTACATCTGCGCCGCGAACGCCTTCGGTGTAACGCTATACTTCTGAAACGCCCTGGGCGGCTGGGGCATCACTTGGTGGTACATTAAGATCGGCACGGTCTGTTGCGGCCGCTGCCGTGAGGCCTGTCTAGGGGTTTGCATGCTATGAACTGGCCGTACGGAGCCCCTCGCCCCCGGACGGCGCGCCACACTCGGGGAGAAGCTGTTCAAGGTGCTCCGCGAGTACCTTGATGTAGCGCACGTAACGATTACCCCGGCGTGCTGTCTCTCCTGGTTCGATCGCTCCTTCCTGTCGACTGGCCCGCCCCAAGGCACGAAAGACGCACATCATCACGAGCAGCAAAGGATAAAAACGATAGTCAACGTCGAGCTTAGCCATGTACTGCGTAATTGCGCGGTGGACCGCGCGAACGACTGGGTCAACACCAATCGATTCGCAGAACAGGTTCCGAAAACCGGCGAGCTGTTCATCCTCATGCTGCAAGCGTCTCACCGTGTAAGCCCAGTGCATCACGAAGAAGAGAAGGTCAAAAAGGGGCGGCCCGGGAGCTACGCCCTCCCAGTCAACCACGGTCATGTCGCGATCTGTCGCGAAAATATGCGACATGCTGAAATTCCAGTGCACCATCACAACGGGAACAAGGTGACCGTTCAAGCGCCTGGCCTGTCCCAAAACGGCAGCGAACAGCCGCTCCTCGTCCGGCGTAATGCCGAGCGCGCGCTTGTAATCGCTGAGCGGGTCCTCAAGCCATTCACGTGACTCCGGGCTCCCCCACCTGAGCTGCGCGACCTCGGATTGGCAGTGAAAGTCGACGAGCCACGTCACGGCGCGATCCAGGTGCGCGATCTTTTCGCTTAACGGTGTCCCCCATTGGCCAAGTAGTGTGCTGAGCGAACGTCCAGGAGCACAGCTCTCGAGACCGACGTTTAACGTGCCCAATCGGAGAGTTCCATATGGTTCCGGAATGGTCCGACGCATCGCGTGGTCGAGCGTGCTGCGAATCGTCGTGAGTACCGCTTGTTCCTGTTCAGCAAGCTCATTGCCATGGGCTCGCCGAGGCAGCTTCAGCACCCCTAAAGGCTGGTGACCATCGCGAGCAAACGGCAGCATGACGACGCGGTTAAGATCGTCGGCTCCCGGTGTGACCAGGAGTGCGCACGCATTGGGGCTTCGGAGGTGCGGTGGTAGCGCGGAATGGGCGAGCAGCGACGGAGGCAGATCGCCGCGCGCACCCGCAACCGCGATAATTGCGTGGCGGGGTGTCGGTACGAGTGCTGCAAGGTGGCCAATCGTTCTCGCGTTTGACAGAACCGGTACGAGGAACCTGCGTGCGGGTGACCTCGCCACAACAAAGGTTTGAGAGAACCACTTTAGGGCTCCTCGGGAATCAAGCGGGAGGTAAACATGACGCCGGGCTGGATCACGGCTGGTGAGATATGTGCCAACCGGTGTCAGGCCGAGGCTCAGCAGGCCACGCCCAACTTGGTCGGGGATTGACGCCGCGTACCAGGACGAGCGCGGATCGACCTCCACATAGACGACCCCTCCGGGCACCAGGCGGCCAGCCAAATCCCCAAGCACGGCTTGAGCACCATCGAGGACAATTATGGCGTCCGCCGATCGCGTCCTCGGAAGCTCGGACTTTACGTCTTCCGCCAGCCCGGTCTCACGAACGCACTCGGCCAGACGGCTCGGGGCATTCAACAGAACCATCCGCCGAAATGCGCCGCCTGGCGGAGCCGGTAACAGAAAGCGCCAATCGGCAGTTCGAAGCCCAGGCTGTTGGTTCATTGCCGCTCAGCTTTCGACGTGCGACATAGATCTCTCAGTCGACAGATGGCCTCTGTGCCCGCCCCGCGATCAGCAACTGATAGTCGGGATCCCAGTATTCGAGCTCTCGTTGCTCCAGCTCCTGCGCGGCGAGGCCATGGAGAAAGGCCACTGAAACCAGCACGTTCCCGAATGACTCCACCCGAACGTGACTAGCCGGAAATGTCAGGGTAAGAAGCCTTTGCATGGAGAGAGTCGTGAAGCGCCAATACTCGCCCCAGCGGTCCATGTCGTAGCGACTGATCTGGCAGATCCCGGACGCCGTCATCAACAGCACCCCGCCCGGACGCAGGATGCGGTGAAGCGTGTTGAGCGCCGCCTGGGGATCGGCGATGACCTGAAGGACCTGCGTAAAGACGATGCAGTCGAAACGCTCGGTCGGCAGGTGCTGCGCATCGGTAAGATCGGCGATAAGCGTCGCCTTGGGATTGCCCGGCTGGGCATGCAGGACATCGCTGTGTTCGACCCTCGTCCCGCCGAACTGATGCGTGTACACGTCGTCACCAACCTCAAGGACGCACCCGCGAATGTCGCTGGCATGGTTCGCCAGGAATCGCTCGATGTAGTAGCGATCGATGGGCAGGCCCCCGCGGTCCTTGCCCCACTTGCGGCTGATGGGCACGAGTCGGCGCAGGTCCCCGAAGCGCACGTGCTCGGCTGGAGGCACCGATTCTTCGCCCCACCAGTGGGCTCGCATCCACTGCCGTAGGGAGATCGGCAGCGCACCTCCCGCACGCGCCAGCGTCACGAAAGCACGGGGCACAGCGCGCTTCACGCGGCTCCGGAGACCGGGCAGGACCGGACCGCGCGCAGCTTGGAGCTCACGTTGGGCGACTTGCCACACGTCCGAGCCCCGCAGCCGATGTCGAGCCAGATGCGACTTGACCCATTTCAAATATTTGATGCGCTCCTGCCGATGGGTGCCGTTCGCCCGCGCTACCGAGACACATGATTCTGGGTGCCGCCGGTACCGGCTCCAGCAATGATGTGATACCAGCACGGACGCCCTCAGGTTGAGCTTGGCCACGAACACCTGATCGTCGTACATACCGGGGAAGCTTTCTTCCCAGCCGCCGATCGCATCGGCGATCTCCCGGCGCACGAGCATGCAGGAGGGGTCCGGCGCGCGCGCCGTGCGGGTTAGCATACCCTGCAGGAGCGCCGAGCGGCCCAGTAGCGAGTCCGGCTCCACGCCCAGCGGGGAGACGGTGTCCCGCTCGGCATCGAGCGGATCTCCCGTCCAGCTGTACCATTTCTCCGTCCTGCCGTACAGCATTCCGGCCTCGGGATAGCGCTCGATCAGCTCTACTTGCTCTGCCAGCTTGCGCGGCAGCCATACGTCGTCGGCGTCGAGGAACGCGATGAGCTTCCCGCGAGCGTGGCGCATTCCAAGGTTTCGTGATGCGCTCGTACCGCGATTGACGTGTCCCGGGTGCTCAAGGTATCGGACCCGCTCCGGGTGATGCTGCGCGTTCCGGCGCGCGACCTCCGTGCTGCCGTCGCGAGATCCGTCATCCACAAGTAGGAGCTCCCAACTCCCGTACGTCTGATCCCAGACGCTCTGAATGGCTTCCTCGAGGAACGACTCACTATTTAAGAATGGCACCACAACCGAGACCAGCGGCTGGCCGGTCATGTCATCCCCTGCTTACACCGGCTGGGGAATCAACTTGGCTTGTACCGATCGATTGAACTCCAACGGCAGGGGCGCCCTTGTGCCGGTGCTCACACAGCAGGGCGCGGAGTTGCCCTCCGACCGTTTCGGTGGCATAGCGGGTGAGCACGTTATGGCGTGCCCGATACCCCATTTCGCGACACCACCCCTCGTCCTCCACAAAACGGCGGAGGGCGTGAGTGAGTGCGGTGGAATCGTCGCGCGGCACCATGACCCCGCCCGATGCCTCGCCATCCGCCAGGATGTCGGCCACACCCCGCGCATCGGCGGCGACGATAGGTAGGCCACAGGACATTGCCTCAAGGGGTGCTACCGGGAATCCCTCGTGCCGCGACGGAAAGGCGTAAACATCACCCGCCGCAAGGTACTCCCGAACTGCGGCCCGATCCTGGAGGAAACCTTCGATCCACAGGATGCGCTCGTCCCCTGAACTTGCAATCATCGAGCGCAGCTCTTCCGCGTCGCGACCGGTTCCCACGAGTATCAGCCATATGTCCTGACGCGCTGAGTGGGTGCAAAGCTGTCGCCAGGCCTCCAGTAGAATATCGAGGCCCTTTTTCCGGATCGAAACACGTCCGTGCCAGACGATCACTCGTGCCGCGGGCGGGACGCCAAGCTTCGCACGCACGGCTTTCTGATCGAGCGGACTCCACACTTCCGGGTCGATAGGATTGGGGATCGCCGCGATTTTAGCAGGGGGAACGCCATATCGCGCTTGAACCCGGCGCGCTTCGACTTGGCTGGCGATGATCAGGCCCGTACAAGCCCGGAGGCTGATCGGGCGGAGATAGGCCTCCAGACGGCTGCGATGGTAATCGCCTCCTTGAAAGGTGGCAAAGACCGGCAGGCGAAGCATCCTGCCGAGAGCGGTACACACATCGAAACGGGGGTACTCGTACTCCTGGCACAGGATCGCGACGCACTTATCTCGACGGATTTCCTGAACCACTCCCTGGATCGGCGTCTCGAGGTAGAGGAGTGACTCCCGCAACACTGCCAGTCCGGGGAACAGTAGACGCCGCAATCCCGTCACCGGACCAAACATGGCGCGCACGTTGCGCGCGCGGGGATGCCGGGTGTGCCGACGGGCCGCACGATAGATACGCGGGGCCGGGAGAATGCAGATTGTCGCTCCCGTGGGGCCGTGTCTGCGGCGGATAGGGGAGGTGATTCGACAGGAGACGTAGATCAGTGTGACGCGGACGCCCGCCCGACGCAGGGCTTCGGCGTAGCCAAATACATAGCTCCCCGTGAACTCGTGGCAAAACGCGTCAAACGAGATACCGAGAGGGTCGAGCCAATCCTCGAGTATGCCCCATAACACTATGGCGACAGCAGGCCGATCATCCTGCACCATCGTTTCTACGGTCCTTCCCCGCTGTTGGTTTAGGGGAGGCTGCTCGTGGCACAGTGGGAGAACCGTCATCGAGTCACCTGCGTGAGTCGCCGGCGTACGATGTGAAGCAGCGATGCAGGCTCACTAGGCCAGTGCCTCCCGCTGCTCGCGCGCGAAATCTTCCTCGCGAACTGCAGCAGCGAGTCGGTTTCGTGAATCTCCGTCGAACACAGCTCCTGCGGTGGGGTCTTGTGATTGTTTACTCCGCTCCGCGGCGGCAGCCGTTCCCCCGCATACTCGCCCTCCGGGTCGTCGGTTCCGGCGGTCGTGCCAGTCACACTGCAAGCCGCCACAGGGTGACCGTACCGGTACAGCAGCGGGTCAGCCGAGGAATACGCGACTCGATGAGCATCGTCGAGGATGATGACGACGGAGCCTTTCGGTGGGACCCGGTATTCACGCCGATACTGGAGATACTCGTCAAGGCTGAGCACATGGTATCTCGCGTACCTGAGCCACGCCATCTGGCGTGCAAAACTGCGCATCGGGACGAGGCGGCGCTCCTCTGGCCGATCAGCGGGCCCGCACGCTCGGTAGCTCAGGATTGGAGTGCTATGGGTCAGCTGCCACCAGGTGCGGCGATCAGCAAGGCCTCGTCGGAGGCCTCGCCAGTAGGCGTAACTATGTATGAAACCGTACCACGCCCGAATCCAGCTTTGCTTGCCTGAAGGTGGGCCGACAGAACCGAGTACACGCGGTGGAACCCCGGCCGCCAGAAACAGACGCCGGAGCCGCACCGAGCCACTGCCTGGTGCAGCGAAGTCCGGGATCACACTGGGAAGCGTCCGCGGGTGCCGGCGATAGATCTCGGCGGCGGCGACTGCGTTCGCTTCGAAGTCAGCCACGAGTTCACGCATACCTTTGCGCTGCTCCTCCGTCCCGACCGCTCCGGGGATGTAGACGAAAGAGAGCCCCTGCTCGGCGAGCCGGTATCCCAGCTCCACGTCCTCGCCGCGTTGCATATCGGTGGCGAACCCGCCGACCGACAAGAACGCAGTGCGAGCAATAGACATGTTCCCGCTATAACAGTCCCGCCATCCGGGGGGCCGGGCACCGCGGGCCAGTTTGGCGCGATGCTCGTTCGAATATTCGGCGAACCGGCGCGCCAGCCATCCTGCATGGGCTGGCACCACGGTCGGGATGGCGCCGAGTCCCACGACAGCCTCTTGGGCGCGCTGCACCCGTAGGTGTTCCGCGAGCAGCTCTGGGTGAGGGACGATGTCATCATCTAGGAAAACGCAAAACGCACCCTGTGCTGCTGCGACCCCGGCATTTCGGGCGGACCCCGCTCCTTGTTTCCGCTGCTCGATGAACACCAGCCGGAATGGAGTATTCAACCGAGCGAGCATGGGTGCCGTGTCGTCGGTCGATCCATCCACCACCACGATCGTCTCATAGCTGTCTGCCGGCAGCGTTTGCCGACATAAACTTTCCAAGCACCTGAGGAGACGCCTGGCGCCGTTATACGTCGGGATCACCACGCTCAGGTCAGGCATCATTCAGAGCTCGGCCGCTCAGGAACACCCGGCACGCAGGCGTGCATCAGGCCACCTCCACCACGTCAAAGCGACAGGCGACCGCACCGTCGTAACGCGAATCGAGCCGCACACCGGGCCGGTCCGGTCGGGGGTCTACGACTTCGATACGGAACGCGGACACGATCTGGTCGAGTGTCTCTCCCATGCGGTCGCCGAGCCAGAGCCCCACCAGGTACACGCCGGGCTTGAGATAGAGGCGGTCGATTCTAAGTCGCCAGGTGTTGTCGCCCTGGCGCAGTGCCACCGCGCTGCCGAGGGTGCTCGTGTCTGCATTGACCAGATTCGTCCCGCTCTGGTTTGCAATGCTGACGGCCAGGTTCACTGTCGGCCTCGGCACGTCCGACGCAACTGTCAGCACAAACTCCAGCGGGCCTCCCGTGAAGGGCCGCAGCTTGAGCCGGAGATGCCGGCTGCTGTATCGAACGCCCGTGAAGCGCGCCCCGCCCGACACCCGGCGAGTGACGCCTTCGAGGTCGATCCAGTGCCCAGGCTGCGCCTCGCGGGCCCCGCTGGACAGGTATCGATCGACGACGCTTGGGGTGGCGCCATCCGCGATGACCCGACCGCCTTCGAGCATGATTGAGCGGGGGCAGAGCCGCTGAATCGAGGGCAGGTTATGGCTGACAAAGAGCACGGTGCGGCCGCCATGGGCGAGATCATCCATCTTGGCCAGGCACTTCCGCTGGAATTCCGCATCTCCGACCGCGAGCACCTCGTCGACGATCAGAATCTCCGACTCGAGATAGGCCGCAACGGCAAATGCAAGACGGACGTACATTCCGCTGGAGTAATGCTTGACCGGTGTGTCGATGAACCGCTCGATGCCGGCGAACTCCACAATCTCGTCGAAGCAGCGCTGGACATAGGCGCGATCCATGCCGAGTACGGCACCGCTGAGATGGACGTTGTCCCGGCCGGTCAGCTCCGGATGAAACCCAATTCCGACCTCGAGCAGGGAGCCGACCCGGCCCCAGATGTCTGCGTGACCCAGGGTGGGCTCGGTGATACGGGTGAGGATCTTGAGCAACGTGCTCTTGCCAGCGCCGTTCCGCCCGATGATTCCCACAACCTCTCCTTCCCCCACTTCGAAACTCACATCGCGGAGCGCCCATAAAAGATCGGGGCCGTCGGCCATGTGCGCGGCGGGCCGAAACCGAAGCTCCCTCAGGTTCCGGAGTGGTGCCGAGGCCGCCAGAGCTATAGCCTCGCGGAGCGTGCGCGGACGCCGGGCCGCCAAGCCGATCCGATAGCGCTTCCCCAGCGACTCAACCCCTATCGCGATGGCTCCCATGCTCATTCCCTTCTGCTACGCCACGTCGGCGAAAATCCGCTCGGTTCGGCGAAAGTAGAGTACACCCCCTACGAGCAGCAGCGTGGCGGAGGCGAAGGAGACGCTGAGCTCCGCCATCGACGGTCCTGGAGTTCCCAGTAGCGCCGCTCGAAAGCCCGCGATAGCGCCAACCATGGGATTTGCGGCGTACAGCAGCCTATAGGGGGGAGGCACGACGGACAGCGAGTACACGATTGGTGAGGCGTACATCCAGATCTGCACCAAGAATCCAGTGCTATGCTTGACATCCCGGTACTGGATGTTGAGCGCGGAGAGCCAACAGCCCGTCCCCAAGGCAGTCATCATCATGAGTAGCAGGAGGGGGAGCGTCGCGGCGGCGCGGAGGCCCGGATACGAGCCATAGGCGAGCATCACGAGGAGCAGCACCACCAGGGCGATGGCGAAGTCTACCAGCGCGGACAAGACCGCAGCACCGGGGATCACCAGCCGGGGGAAGTAGATCTTCGTGATGAGGTGCCGGCTGTTGACCAAACTGTTGCTCGCCCCGGTCAGCGCGCTGGCGAAGTAGGTCCACGGAACCAGCGCTGCCAGCGAGAACACCGGGTACGGTAGGCCCTCCGAGCCGACCCGGACGAAGCGTCCAAAGATTATGGTAAACACCACCATTGTTATTACGGGTTGGAACACGGCCCAGGTAGCACCCAGTACCGTCTGCGCGTACCGCACTTTGATGTCGCGCCAGACCAGGAACAGGAAGAGCCCCCGGTATTCCCACAGCTCCGACCAATTCGGCCAGGCCCACCCCTCCGTCGCCGCAATGCGAACATGGCGGCGGGGGTGGTATCCGGGGGGAACCAATCTGGGCTCTTCCCGGGCGCCGGTGAGGAGCTCGGCTCCAGAAGTCATGGGGTCTCCCTGAGTCCGCAAGGGAAACAGGCGAAGGGCGCTGTGCCCCCCCGGCCACTTGGAGGGGAGTTCTGGGATGCGAATGGACGTGGGTGGACCACGAGACCGGCCTCTACTTCAGAAATACGTTGCCCAGGGTTGGTTCACCCCGGGACAAAGTAGGAGCAAAGAGTGTGGGAGTAAGCGACAGCCGTGCCTACGGCGATCCCTGCGAGACAGGGTCCCTGTAGGCTCGCACGGCCACGCCCCCAAAGCGTTTACTTGCCAGAACTTGCAGCGCGGTCAGCCGGAGCGCAAGATCCAAAACCGCCCGGCAGGCGGACGGTCTCGATGGGCCAGCCGGCCCGCGCGCCGACCCCCGCCGGCGGCTCGGTCGTCACCGGAAGTTCAAGCGTGCTCAGAAGGTACGAGTAACGCTATTCGAGCAGTCCCCCGCCGCCGTCTTCCCGCCTGCGCACACCTGATACGTGAACGTGCCGCCTGCCTTCCCAAGACTGTCAACGTAGGAGCCGTTGTTCGCGGTCGAGGCGACTTTCACGCCGCTCCGCCATACGTCGATCGTGGCCGCCGTACCCCGGGTCCAGGCAAGGTTGGCGACCTTGTTGCCCTTGGTGACCGTTCGGGTGACCGTAAGGTTCGACGGCGCGCCACTCGGCGCGAGAGTCGTGGCGCTCGTCTGATTCGAGTAGCCCGAATTGCCGGCAGCGTTGAACGCGATCACCCGGTACCAGTACTTCGTGCCGGCATTGAGCCCGGTGTTGTTGCTGTACGCGGAGACGTTCGCCCCGAGGGTCGCAATAACTCCGTACGTCCCTGGTACTCCTGCGTTGTCACTCGCACGCTCCACCCGGAAGCCTGACTCGTTGCTCGCGTTGTCGGCCCAAGTGAGATTGATCTGGGATGCGGACACTGACTGAGCGATGAGATCGGTCGGCTGGCTTGGGGGCGGAGTCGGTGCGAGGGTCGTCGCGCTTGCTTGATTCGAGTAGCCCGAGCTGCCGGCGTCATTGAACGCCAGCACCCGGTACCAGTACTTCGTGGCAGCAGTGAGCCCGGTGTTGTTGCTGTACGCTGTAACGTTCGCGCCAAGGGTCGTGATTAGGCTGTACGTCCCTGCCACGCCGGCGTTATCACTCGCACGTTCCACCCGGAAGCCTGACTCGTTGGTCGCGTTGTCCGCCCACGTGAGATTGATCTGGGATGTGGACACCGCCTGCGCGAGGAGATTCGTGGGCCCATTTGGAGGCACAACCGATGCTGCGACCGTGCGGAAGTACGTGCGCCAGCGCCAGGCTAGATACCATGAGTCCGTGTCGTGCGACGTGTATCCGGCTGCGACCATCGTGTTGTCATAGGCCTTGAATTCATTGTCCTTGATCGCGTGCGCGGCAGCGCTCAGGTTGACCGCCAGTCGCCTGGTCTGGTAGCCGATGTACCACACGAGACTCCAGGTACCAGCCGCGGCGGCGGCTCTGACGGCATCGGCAGTGACAAAGTGGTCGGGATGGTCATCAAAATTGACTGTTCGATCGTAGTCCGGCGCGTGCACCTCGATCGAGGAAGCAATGTGGTCTGCAGCTTCCAACTGAATAATCTGCCGAAGCGTTCCGTGGAAGTCCTGCCAGGAGGCGTACGTGGTCGATCCGTCTATGGCCGCAGTGGGCGTCCCCTGATCGCGCAAGATGCCCAAGCTGCCTCGACCATAGCCGGTGCCATCTCCCCCATTGCCGTCCGGCATGCGCATGTAGTAGGCCACCACAGCCGCAGAAGATTTCTGACACCGTTGGATCGGATGGGCGTTGACCGAACGTGCGGCGCAGCTCCAGCTACCCGCCAGAGTAATGGCATCAACAGCAGCCTGGGCTCCGACCTCGCGGGTCTGCCAGAACCGAGGGTCGATACCGTCGTCACCTGCAGTCGTGTAAATAAGAATTACGCTTGCTCCGCTCTGAATGCTCGCGTTCGTTCGGTCTCCCATGAACAATGGCCAGTCATCCGCGTGTGCGTGAACGTAGAAGGCAGCGGTTGAGGAGGCGCTGGCAGCCGCCTGGCCGGCCGGCCGGGTAGTCGCTGCCGGGCCTGGATCAGTGGGAAGGGGGTTCTCGCATCCGGCGAGTACAACCAATGAACCGATAGCCGCCGTGACAGTGCTGCGCGTTCGGCCTGACCAGCCTTGGCTCATCTGGTGTCGTTGATTGGGTTCATTGCTTGGACGCACGGGGGACCTCAGCCGGCTGGATTCAGGTTAGAAAAAGGGACCGGCCCAAGACGCGCTTGCCAGAACTTGGTGCGCCAGCACGGCAAGCGCAAGACAGCGTCGCGGGGTCGATCACGAACGGGTTGAACATGGTCGCACGCGCGGGCGCCGGGAGATCCAGGAACCGTGATCAGCATGGCTACTCGGCAGGCGCATCAGGCCGCAAGAGATACAGTGTTTGATCGCGGAGTGGCAGCCATCGCCTAAAGACGTACCGCTCCTGGGCTCTATAGCCCTTCCGGAGCCCAGGAGCCAGTCGGTACCGCGCGTCGGGCCTGCCCGACAGACAGACAAAATCGCTCCACGATCGCTTCCTCACATCGTCTTGATAGTTGCCATTGCAGGTTTCTAACCTCTGCCCGAAAAACCACCCGGTAAACTCGAATCCGCCGTGAATATTTTCGGGCAGTATGTGAGGATCTCGCAGCAGCCCATTTAGAACCTCCCACCGGTGCCGATGCCACGACAAGTAGTCGTGAGTGCCGGTGACCGTGAACAGCCCATAGACGTGCGAGCAAGACCGCAAAGGCAGACGTGCCCCAGCCGACGTGTGCCTTGGCGAATTCAACTCGCTCTCCGATCGAGCCCAGCACCATGAGTGGTGGCAACACCGCAATCAAATATCGGTCGAACCAATGGCCCTGCAGCGCCCCGATCGGCAAGAGGAACAGGACGGCCATCGCCAGAGCAAACAGACAGAGAACCCTCGTCATTAGGTCCGTGCGGCCGCTGAACTGCCGCGCGAGCGGCTTGGAACAGCACCGCGCAGTAGCAGGGCCGCACCAACCACACCCGCTACGGTTACCACCTGCCAGATTCTGCGAAGCGTGAGAGGGTCGAGGTCGACCCCTTTGGGTCCCGAGATCGCACTGGGCCCCAATCCCGCAACGTTGAGAATGTTTCCGACCGATGGCATGCACTCGTATTTCGCCGCCCAGAGTCCAGCGGCCACCACCAGCAAAAGAGCTGCGACGGTCTTCGGTCGTGCGATGTTCCTGGGCAGCAACAGCTCTGATCGGGCCAGGAGCAAGAACGGCAGCAAGAACAAACCCAGGTATGTCGACATGACGAACAGATTCTGGGCGTATGTCGCGACGATATCGGGCACGCTCGCCGAGAGCGAGCTCAACATCTTGGTCGTTTGGAGATCATACAGATAGGGTGTTCTCCCGGTTACGTCCAACCACCGGGGATAGATGAGATACAGCGCAAGGCCCGGCAGACCGATCAGGAGCGCCGCTAGCATACTCCGCCGCCGGAAGCCGTCCTTCATTACATACGCGACAGCAAACGCTGGAATGACGATCACGCCGATCTGCCGGTTGAGGATCGACACGAGCGTCATGGTAACGCCGGCGACAAGACTTCCGACCGAATGCCGCGTGAGTGCCCGTATAAGGAAGTAGAACGCCACGGTGGTGAAGGTGAAGGAGGGCACATCGGTCATGAAGGAATTGGAAAGACAGAAATAGAGCGGGTTCAAGGTCACCGTGAGCGCCCCCGCCAGTGCTACGCCGGGGCTCGCCTTCACTTCTCTGAGTGTCCCATAGGTGGCAATCACCCCGATGAAGCCCAACGTCAGCGTGGAGAGGCGAAGTGCCGTGAACGAAAAGCCAAGCGGGAGGCAGAAAAGGGCTCCCCAGAAGACCTGCGACATCAGATTTACCGCTGTCCAGTCCGACAGCTGAAACTCGCCTTTCTCCAGCAGCGTCTTTACGCTCCAGCCGTACGCCCAGTCGTCGTTCAACGGAAAATCTCCCATCGGATTCACCAGGAAGACCATACCCAGCCAAATGATGGCGATCAGCCCAAGTGCCGACTTATCGCGGGAAGACACTGTGGCCCCGTAGCGTTCTGTCACTGGATCGCCGTCGTTGTAGGCGGTTATGCTGCGTAGGCTACGCGTCGCCCCGGGATGCCCCGCTCATCCCCAAGCATCTCCGCAGCCAGGATCGCATGGGCGCCGGGACGACGCGGCGCGCGACCCGAAGTGTGCGCACTCGCAGCCGGTGTGAAAGGCGGTAGGGTCGCAATTGCTCCTCGACGGTCTTCCAGACTTCGCTGTGTCGTCTGCCCTGCTCGACGAGATAGGCCCGGAGCCACCTGAGGTACCGTCGCCGCGCGGCCCGTCGATGGCCTCCTGCTGAGGCCCTTGCTAAGCAGGAATCTGCGTGCTGACGATACTTGTGCCAGGAGTTCCCACTCACGAGCACGCGGGCTCGCAGGCACAATTTGGCTAGAAACGCCTGATCGTCGTGCAGTCCGCGGAATTGCTCCTCGAAGAGTCCAGCGCCCAGAGCAGCGGCTCGCCTCACGAATACATTCGACATTGGAGGGCAATGGGCCTCCCGGCGCAGCATGCGAGTGAGCAGGAGCGGCCCGGGAATCTCCTGTTCGAGGGGCATCCCCATATTAGGCACGTAATCGTGGAGGTTCTCCTGAGGGGTCTCGCTCCAACTGTACCAGACCAGTGTGGCCCCATACACCAGGTCCACCTCCGGGTGCTCGTCCAGGATCGGGACTTGCTGCGCTAACTTGGTCGGAACCCAGACGTCATCCGAGTCCAGGAAGGCGATATAGACGGCGCGTGCGTGGCGGATTCCCAGGTTGCGAGACGCGCTGGAGCCGCGCTTCTGGTGGCCCGGGTGCTCGAGATAATGCACCTGTGCGGGCGCACACTTCGCGTACTGGCGTGCCAACTCTGTACTGCCATCCGTAGAGCCATCGTCCACCAGCAACAATTCCCAATCTTGATAGGTCTGGGCGAAGACGCTGTCCACCGCCTCTGGAAGGAATCGCGCGGCATTAAGGAACGGGACTACTACCGAGACGCGAGGGGGGCGGCCGGTGGGAAGCATCTCTATGGCATCCTCGCGAAAACCGTTCGGCATCCGCCCGAGTGGGAGCCGCGTACTGCGTCGGTTTCCACCACCCGATCGACACGGGTCGGAAAGGGACGTAGCGACCATTCAGCTTCATGGTAGAGCAGTGAGCCGCTTTCCAGCATTACCAGTGGCACCTAAGCAGTTGCAAAGTCCACCTGAGCAGCCAGCACCGAAAGGCATAGGATCGCCGCGCGTGATGCCTCAGCGAGACTGCACTAGCCACCTTATCAGAACACCCGGGTGCCATGCCCCTCCCGGCCAGGAGGGCAGCCTGAGGATCGATCCGGGTTGAAGCGGGCGAAATAATCGTAAGCAGCTATCGCATTCGTGATCGGATGAATCGTCCTGCGGCGGGCATCGAACAGGATAAGAGGGTCGCCACCATACTCATAAAGCGATTCGCCCCCGTAGAGGGCGACACGGATGCCGTCATCGGCGACTGCCAAGCTCCGCGACACGACGTTCGCTCGTAATGTGGCATCGCGGTACTGTAGCCGGATGGCGCCGCCAAGGTCCCAATATGCCTCGAAGATGATGCCGGGGCCGTGGTATCGGCACACGCCATCGACTAACAGTGTTGCCCCCGCTGGGAGGGTCGGGAATGCCTGTTTGACCTCGGCCAGCACGATCTCCTGTTCCCGCGCTGCGGCAACCCACGCGCTGCCCAGCCGGCTGCTGATGAGGAAGAACGCGACGGCCACGGCCGCGAGAATACTCGGGTACACCACCGCCCGAGCCGGTACACCCCATAGCTTGGCGGCCCACGCGACGAGCCCCACGCAGATCATCGCGATTCCCAGGGCGGCCGCAACCTGCACCCGATTGTTGGCCCCCGTAGCGGAGAGGCCGATGTTGCCTGTGACGAGAACGATGTGGCCAGCCAGGGCGACCAAGCTGCCCCACCCCACCAAGCGCAGCGTCCCCCAGTCCAGGCTCTCATCGTGGTCTTCGCGCATGATACGGCCCAGGCACAACGCAATCGCGGCGAACAGGACCCCCGCCACCAGCACCGCGCCGGCGGATAACTCGGGAGCCGCCCGCCAGAGTGTGCGGGGCAGTGCGAGGCCGTAGGTCCAGAAATTGATCTTCAGCGCCTGTTTCAGCATGCCGCTGATGTACTCGGCCGTCGGCCAGGTGGTGCGAGTTGATGTGAGCGCCTTGAAGGCGGTGACCGCAACCAGCGCGCCGATAGTGGCCATGGCCAACCGCAGGTTGTGCCGCCGGAGTGATGCGCTCGAGGCGGCGCGTCTAGCCGCCGCGCGGCCCCGCCACGCGAAGACCGCCGCGTTCAGAACGAACAGCGGCAGGGCCACCTCATATGAGAGGGTGCTCGCGAGCAGTGCGAGCAGGCTGAGTACCTGCAAAAGACTGGCACGCCATCCGGAAAACCGGAGGGAACGGAGGCCCGCAAGCAGGCTCGCGACGTACAGTGCCATGCTGAGGCAAGCTTGGAAGCTGGCGTACCAGATCCGCGCCGTCGAGTAGTGGGGTAGCACCGCATAGACGATCGGCACCGCCACGCTCAGGCTGCGTGGTACCCCGAGTTCTCGAAGCACTGCATAGAGCAGCAGGCCCGTGATGACGATGACGGTCGCATTAACGATGTGGTATCCCAGCGGCTGAGGGCCAAACGCGGCGTACAAAGCAGCGAGATAGAGCACCTGGCCAGGGCGCATATGCGTCTGGCCGTCGGCGTACAGCACGTGGAAGAGGCCTCCGACCGTGCGGTCACGCGAAAATGTGAAGTTTGAGATTATGCCCCAATCGTCGCTGTAGAAGCCCAAGCCACGCTGCTGAAACGCCAGCGCGAGCGCAGTTATCGCCCCCACGATGAGAAGGTCGCGATGCGCTCGCCTGCGGGCAGTGGACATACTGCTTTCCGATGGCCTGGCTGCGCCGAGTGGAGCATGGACAGGCATAAGAGCATCCAGGAAAGAATTTGCTGGGCTTACGAATTAGCGAAGCAGGCCTGCGTCGCCGTCAAATAGCGACGGCGCCCACGCGCGCGGATCTCTCAGCTTCTCCGCCAACCTGGGACTATTTGCGCGGTAGAAGTACACCCATGCCGGCAGCGTGCGCCGGTAGGGAGCGATACTTTCAAGCCATTCTCCTTTTTCCAACCAGCGCCCGATGTTCACTAGTGTGTGAATGCCCTCGTCCCTGCACTTTCTAAGGGCTCGAAGAAGTAAAGGCTCAAGCAAGGAGGTACCTCCATCAAGGGACAAGAAGTCCACCAGCCGCACCTGTTTGAGCCCACTGGGATATTCCTTCTTATCGAAAATGGCGTAAGCGACTATGTGAGAGCGCTCGATAACGGCCATGATCCAGGCCCGCTTGTTCAGGAGCGCATATTTATAGTGCCATTCGAGCACTTCGCGAGTACGAACGGCCAAAAGCAGGTGCGCACTGCGCCTCTTCAAATCCTCCCAGAAATGGTCGAAGCGCTCATCGAAGGCTGGGCAGATTTCAAGCTCGACCCCACCAGCATCCAAAGCCTTCCTGGTAAACCGGTCCCTGAGAAAGACTGCAGCGGCAAGCGGATAGCTCAACGGTCTGGCTAGCGGATAGTTCTTACGCGCGAGGAAACGCTTTGCAGCTTTCTGATAGTTCGTAATCCAATAGGCCGACTCATCCCACAGGCCCACTGGCACACGGCTGCACTGAAATGTGCAGACGGCACCGGTGCTAGCTACGCTGTTCGTGTTGGTCAAGAACAGGTCCACATGGGGCTGGTTGATCAGGCGATCCAGGAGTAACAGCGCGGCGCTCCGGTACTCCGTTTCGGCCACCCAGCCGTGGCTTGATGCTGCCAGAATTCTCCGTCCCTCGAACTCGTACAACCGAGGAATGTTTCCCAAAGAGCCGACGATTTGACCGTTCTCGTCTTCCAGCACCCAGCCGATGCTCCAGCCCGCTTGAAGCTCCCGGTAGAGGGGATTCCCTAGCCACAGATGACACCATTCCTCGTAGCTTCTGGCCGGAGTAAGCCCATAGCGGGACTCGAGCAGCGCGATCTGCTCATAGTCCTTGAAGGACGCCTCGCGCAGTCTTGGGCCTCGTCTGGGTTTCTTCTTGGGCTCGGTCCATTCAAGAGCCTCCGCCGGGCGGTCCATCCTGTTTCTTCCTTCCTTCATTGAGTCCTTCTCCTGGCGCCACTCGAACTCGCCCGCTGGCGCGGCCTGGGTCGAGACACCACCTATTCCTGCAGCCGTTGCTCAGGATCGGACACCGCCCTTCTGAGCACCGATATGTAATCGGACACCAGCTGGGAGATGGTGGAGGCCTCGAACAGGTCCAGACTATAAATCGCTCGCCCAGCAATTGATTCGCCGCGGTCCTCCAGTTCGATCGACAGATCGAATTTTGATACCAAGGTTCCGGCATCCATCTCGCTGATGTCCCACTGTGGACCGAGGCCGGGCATCGGTGGCTCGATCGAGAAGGTGACTTGAAACAGCGGACTCTGACCGAGATCCCGATCGGGCGCAACCGCCTGGACGAGTCGTTGAAAGGGCACGGCGTCATGGCACAGCGCTTCCACTAAAACATGCCGCACCCGTCGTAGGATCTCCCGGAAGGTCGGATTACCGCGTAGATCAGCCCGGATGACAAGCGTCCTCAAGAAGTAACCCATGAGACGCTCGAGCTCGGGATGATCCCTGCCGCCGCTGACGCTTCCGATCAGCATGTCGCTCTGGCCCGATAAGCGGTGCAGGGTGACCTCGAAGGCTGCGAGAAGCAGCATGAAGAGCGTGCAACTTTCCTGAAGTGCGGTGCTCCTGGCCGCTGCAGTCAGGTCGCTGGGAACCTGGAACCGCACGAGCCCGCCACGGAAGCTCTGGCTGCCTGGACGAGGATGGTCCGCCGGTAGCGCGATCAGCGATGGGGCACCGGACAGCTGCGTACGCCAATATTGAACCATCGGTTCCAGCGCCGTTTCCCCGAAAGTCCGCCGCTGCCAGTGCGCAAAGTCCGCGTACTGCAGGGGCGGTTCCTCGAGGGGGCTGAGCGCCCCGTTTACCTTGGCCTGGTAGAGCGCGGCGAGTTCCGGCAGAAAGACACGGTAGATCGAGATACCGTCGAAGACCATGTGATGCAAACACAGAAAGAGGCGGTGATCGTCATCCGCCAGCGTCACCAGGTGGGCTCGCACTCCCGGTTCCCGGGACAATGCGAAGGGCCGGCGAAGGTCCTCCGCGGCGTGCAGCAGTGCTGCCGGTTCGCGTTCGTCCTGCGGGAGGTGACGGAGGTCCGTGACTCGGATGTCAGGCTCACGGTCCGGGTGCGTCAGCTGGATCAGTTGTCCCTGAGACCAGGCGAACGTGGTGCGCCAGATCTCGTGCCGCCGGACTATCTCCCTGAAGCTCGCGACCAACGCGCCCGGGTCGAGCGGCCCATGGCGGTGAATCGTGAGGGACTCCACGTATAAGGGGACTTCCGGAGCAAGCTGGCTGTGAAGCCAGATCTGCTCCTGTCCGAACGACGCCGGAACGACCTCATCGTCCGGGCGGCGGGGGATGGTGCGCTGTGGCTTCCTCGCTGCTTGCTGCAGGACGACCTTACGGTTCCCTGTCACCACACTAGAAGGTCACTTTCAGGGCGGTAACACCCCGGAGTCCGGAATTGCTCCTCCATGTCTGCGGTCCCGGCTCGAGCCGCAGCTGAGGCATTCGCTGGAGCATGGCTTCGAAGGCTTCTTGCCCTTCGATTCGTGCCAACGCGGCGCCGAAGCAGAAGTGTGCCGCATAGCCGAAGGCGAGGTGTCGGTTGTCCTGGCGGCAGATATCGAAGCGGTCGGGGTCGGGAAAGCGCTCCGGGTCCCGGTTGGCGGCCGCCATCACCGCCATCACGGCCTGCCCTTTACGGATCGTCTTGCCTCCCAGCTCCCGGTCAGCGGGAACCAGCCTTCCGGTGTGCTGGCTCGGGCTTTCATAGCGCAGCATTTCCTCGACGGCCGAGGGTATGAGCGAAGGATCACTCCGCAGGCGCTCCAGTTCGGCGGCATGGCGCAGGAGCGTGAGGAGGCCGTTGCCGATGAGGTTGGTGGTGGTCTCCTGACCGCCCACCATAGTGACGATGCATGTCGCCACGACCTCTTCTTCGGTCAACCGATCGCCATCCACCTCCGCAGAGCTCAACGAGGAGACCAGACCTTCCCCCGGGTGAGCTCGCTGCTGACGAACCGCCTCTTGGAAATAGGCGGTCATGTCGTGCACGGTGCGAACCATCCGCGGAGCGCGGTCGGGATTGTGCTGAAAATTGCCCAGCATTTCTGCGAAGTCCGCGGTCCAGGCCTTGAGCCGATTGCAATCGCTAACCGGGACCCCCAGCATTTCGGCGGTCACGATGGCGGGCAAGGGCTCGGCCAGATCCTTTATGACGTCCATGCGGTGGTCGCTCTCCACCCGGTCCAGGAGCCGGCCAACCACCTCCCGAATGTGGGATCGCAGCACCGCAACCCTGCTGGGAGTAAAGGCGTGGGATGCCAGTTTCCGGAGCCGCGTGTGCTGAGGCGGATCCATGAAGAGCATCTGCTTCACCATCAGCTGGGCGACCGGACTCATGGCGGCCAGTCCCATGGCCTCCAATTTGGCGGGTGTATGCGTCCGCTCGGCCGAAAACGTGTGCAACACCTCGAGCACGTCGGCATAGCGGGTCACTACCCAGGTGTGCAGAAAGGGGTCCCAGTGTACCGGGTCCTCGGTCCTCAGGCGACGGAACAGAGGATACGGATTCGCCAAGACCTCCGGGTCGAGGAGATGGTACAGGCTTAGCGCCGCTACGTCCTGGCTTGGAGCGGTGGTGCTGTCCGGAAGCGCATTCATCGCGAGATCTTGTCGTTGCTCGATGCGACCAAGGGTCGTTCGTCTTCTTTAGTCAGGTGCTCGGAGACAATGGCCGGGCGCGGGGCGGTCTTACCCCTCTCGAGCCGCTCGACTTCGGCCGACAGCGCAGCCACGGTCGGCGCCTCAAAGAGGCTCCGCAAGGCTATGTCCACCCCGAAGGCGTCCCGGAGCCGGGTTATGAGTTGCGCGCCGAGCAGGGAATGCCCTCCCAGCAGGAAAAAGTTGTCGTCCAGGCCGATCTCCTTCAGGTCCAGCAGCTCCCCCAGAATCTCGGCGACGAGCTGCTCGGTATTGGTGCGCGACCCGGTCGAGGCTTCGTCCTGCAGCGTGTTCGCCGGATCCGGCGCCGGGAGCGCCGCACGATCGACTTTACCGTTGGGGGTCAGCTGCAAGGCATCCAGCCGGACGAACACCGCTGGAAGCATGTACTCCGGCAAAAGGTCGCGCAGGAATGCCCGCAGACCAGAGTGGGTGAGATCATCATTCCCATCTGCCACGACGTAGGCCACCAGCCGCTTGTCCCCGGTGGCGTCCTCGCGGGCAACAATCAGGCTTTCACGGATATCCCGGTGGCGGTTCAGCACGGCGGAGATTTCGCTTGGCTCAATCCGATAGCCGCGGATCTTGATCTGATCGTCGGCGCGCCCCAGAAAGATCAGGGTACCGTCCGGCAGCTGGCGGGCCAGGTCGCCGGTCTTGTAGAGACGGCTGCCCGGTTCAGCGCTGAAGGGGTTGGGGATGAACCTCTCGGCAGTCAGGTCAGCACGGTGGCGGTAGCCTCGAGCGAGACCTGCTCCTCCGATATGAATCTCGCCCGGCAGACCTGGAGGCAGCGGCTGCAAACGGTCATCGAGCAGATGAATCTGGGTGTTGGTGATAGCGCTCCCTATCGAGGGCGGCGTTTCCGGGAGCTGGTTGGGTAGGATGGGCCCCGATGTGGCTACCACGGTGCACTCGGTTGGTCCGTAGTTATTGACCAGGAGAAAAGGCAGGCCCGCCGGAGGATAGCGGTGTAGCGTGTCACCTCCGGTCAGCAAGATCCGCAAATCGGTCTGCTGCGGCCATGGGGGGTCAAGGGTGAGCAGTTGCTCAGCCAGTTGGGTGGGCACGAACCCTATGGTGATTCTCTGGTCCAGCAGCCAGCTCCGCAGAAGGTCCGCCGAATTACGGGTATCCTCGTCCACCAAATGCACGCTCGCCCCGGCGGCGAGATACGGCCAGAGCTCCCAGACCGCCGCGTCGAAGCCGAGGCCGGCCACATGGCTCGCCCTGTCGGCGCTGGTCACGGCAAATGCCTGGACGTGCCAGGACACGAGGCTGGCCAGTCCACCGTGGGTAATTTCCACGCCCTTAGGCCTGCCGGTGGAGCCGGAGGTGTAAATGACGTAGGCCAGGTCCGCGGGTATGATTGGCCCCGGAATGGAGCCCACCTGCTGTACGGCGGTCTCTGGAGTGTCGATGCATACCAGTTCTCGCTTTCCGGCCGGGAAGCGAGAGGCGAGTTCGGTGTTGGTGATCAGCACCCGTGCTTGTGCGTCATCCAGCATGAACGCGAGGCGCTCGGAAGGATATGCGGGATCCATTGGAACATAGGCACCGCCCGCCTTCAGGACTGCAAGTGCCCCTACGACCATGTCCAATGATCGCGGCAGACAGAGTCCCACCAACACGTCACGACCGACACCGAGCGATCGCAGGTGGCCGGCCAGGCGATTGGCTACGCCGTCCAGCTCACCGTAGGTCAGGCGCTGACTCTGTGCCGTGAGGGCAAGGGCGTCAGGGCGCTCGGCTGCTCGTGTCGCAACGAGATCCGGAATACTTCCTGCTTGAGAACGAAGAGGGCCAGACTCCGAGACAGCCCGAACGTCTTGAGAACTCGTCATCCCCTACCCCTACAGCGTTGGTCACCGAATTTCTGCGGAACCTGGCTGGCATCGGATCGCCCCCAGGGCTGTCTCTCATGAGCTTGCCACTTCCAGTACTTGACACTGCACATTCCCCGCGGGGCCGCGACGGCACCGACGTAACCTTTACGGGGACGGAAGTCATGAAACCACCAATGGCCGGTTTGCCCCGCACCTTCGAGGGTGGGGAGGAGTACCCGGATGACTCGGGTCTATGAAGCCGTCCAAACTCTCCAGATCGGACTCGAGCCCTTCGCCGCACGCCTTTGCATACGCTTCCATTCGAGTCCAACCCTGGTAGAAAGCGCGCCGCCGCGTGGACCGAGGTAGCCCTTCGAGCAGCGGAACCGTTCCCGGCGCGAAGCACCTTGCCACGTCGTCAGCGACTCCGGGGCGAATCCGCTCGACGTCCACACCCACGGGGGTGCGGCTGATTGCGCAGAGGACCAGGTCGTGCGAGTGAGACATATTGAAATGCACTTCCCCGGTGGCGAGTTCCGGCTTTCCCCGCGGTCCGTAGCGGAAGTCAGGTTCGCCCGGCGTCGTCTCGACGTACCCGGCCAGAATGGTTCTTAGAACTCCGTGCGCAACTACGTAACGATTACGTTCCACCCCCCGACGAAACCGACTGGCCTTCGCGTGCTCTTCCGGCGCCAGCGTTTGCTCGAGAGCTTGGAGGGCACCTGATGTTACAATTCAGATCCGCCCGCCACAGGTGGATCTCGCCGCTTTTCAGATCGAGCGGCCCGTGAGGCGAGTTCCAGGTGCGCATGAAGTGGGAACTCCCTCACTGCGACAGCTGAATGATCTGTGAAACTGATGGAACTCCCTTGTCATTTATGATGAAGAGCATGTACGTGCCGGGTGGAGCATTACGCCCAGCCGCCGGTGGCATCAGGGGCCGCCCCGGTCCCCTGATGGAGCAGCGTGTCCGTCTACTCCGGCTCGGCTCGTGCGTAGTATGACTTGGCATACTCATACCAGCGCAGCCCTTCGTCGTACTGCGCCGCCCGCTCAAACTGGATGTCGTTCAAAACGGCGCCGAACACTGGAACGCTCGCGGCACTCAACTGCTCTGCTGCGTGCACCAGGGCCTCGAACGGTGTGGCGCCCAGCCGCACCACCAGGAGTACCCCCTGCACCTGACGACCGAGTATCACTGCGTCCGCCACGATGTTGAGCGGCGGGCAGTCGATTACCACGATATCACACTCGTTTTGGAGCTGTACCAGCAGCTCGCGCATCGCGCTGGACCCCAGCAGCTGGGCGGGGTTCGTCGGCAGCCGGCCGGTAGGTATGAGGTACAGGTGTTTCCCTCCTCCCACCTCCACCCAGCGTACACCGTCGTGTAGGCCAGCTTTCCCCTCGAGCAAATCGACCAGCCCTGGCTCGCGCTGCGCGCCAAAGAGCTTCGCCAACCGTCCCCGCCGAAGGTCCGCATCGACCAGCATGACCCGGCGACCGCCCTGGGCGAGAGTCACAGCCAGGTTGGTGGCGTTTGTGGTCTTACCCTCTCCCGGAAGGGCGCTGGTAATCGCTATCGTGCGGACCTCGCCTTCCGTGTCAGCGAAGAGCAGGGTGGTGTGCAGCTGTTCGTAGGCGTCCGACAGCGGCGTCGGTGCGGTCCCCCGGCTCATCAGTACGCCGGTGGGCGTGGCTCGCGGTGCTGGCTTGGTTGGTACCGGCCGCCGAGAGGGTTCACTCCCATCTTCCGGCACTGGCAGGGCTATACTCCGCTGGGCAGTGACCCGCTTGGAGCGCGCGCCGCGAATTCGCGGGATCCATCCGATGATTGGAAGACCGGTTGCCATATGCACATCAATCTGGCTGTGCACCGAGTGGTCCAGATACTCTCGCATGAAGGCACCACTCAGGCCGAGGGCCAACCCGAAACAGCAGGCGAACGCCAGAATGAGTGGCCGCCTCGAGCGTAGCGGCGCCCGGGGCGAGCTGGCCACGTCGATGAGGCGCACGGTCTCATCATTGGAGACCTGGGCCACCTCGGTTTCCTTGAGCCTGGAACGCAGTTGGAGGACGATCTCCTCCAGCCCTTTGACATTCCGCTCCAGCCGGGCGAACTGGGCCTCCTTGGCGGGTATTCGGCCCAGCTCGTATCGGGAGTCTCGCAGAGTGGCATCCATGGCCGCCACCTGGTTGGACAGACCCTCCAGGTAGGTCCTTGCCACCGATTGAAGCTGGTCTTCCAGCTCCTTGACCCGGGAATCGAGCTGCAGGACCTCCGGATCCTGAGGCTGCCGCCGAGTCAGGAGCTCCGCCCGTCGGTCATCCGCAGCCTTGACCGAGCTCAGCAAGGTTCCAACCGCCTGATTGCGCAGGAAGCTGGGAAACCCGAGGAAGCTTCGGTACGGAGACACGCCTGCTTGGCCCTGCGCCTTGGCGCTCCCGGGAAGCATCCTCGATCAGCTTGGCCAGCGCGGAACGCTCCGCGTCCATCGCGTTCCGTTGGGCCTGGAGGTCGGCCGCATGGCTCACGCCGCTGCTGGCCTCGGTCGGAAGACTGACGACCTGTGCTCTTTCGCGGAACCGCTGCAGCGAGTCTTCGGCGGTCCTGAGCTGGCTGGAAAGTTTGGCGATCTGCTCCGCCAGGAACTCGGCGGTATTGCGGGTAGTCGACTGTCGGTCTGTGCGACGCTCGGCAATGAACAAATTGGCGAGCAGGTTGGGAACATCTCGGGCGAGGCCCTTATCGGTGTCTTCATAACGCAGCTCGACGATGTTCGCTTCCCGGTTCGGCCGCCGGATCTCGAGCCCGGACAAGAGCCGGTCGGTCGCCACGTCGATTGACTGCACTTCGAACCTGATGGATTCCCTCGAACGGGCGGTAGGTGCCAGCCGGAACGACAAGCTTCCCAGCTCGAGACGTTTATCCCCGGTGACTTCAGCGAGGGTTGCCGGGTATTCGGCCTCCCGAAGCCGGAAGCCGGCTCCCATAGGGCTGAGCTCGAACTGGCCTGTGCGGACCGCGGATGCACCGGTCGAATCCACCCGAAGATCCAGAAAAAGGTCGGTGCGTGCCACCCCTGTCGGCTGGGTCAACCGCAGCTGCATAACCAGCGAATCGGCCACCGCCAGTGCCAACGTGCGGCTGCGGAGCATTCCCATCTCGGTGTTGACCTCGTTTCCCGTCGTCGATCGGAGGATGTCCAATGCGGGGAGGTCAGTCTGGCGCGGGTCCATACGAAGAGTAGCCGAGGCTACGTAGCTCAGGACGTTCCCGCGGGTGAGGTACCCCGCGATCAATCCACAGAGGAGAGCAGTTCCCAAGATGATCCAGGCATTGCGGCGCACCAGACCGAAGAGGAAACGAGGACTGATACGCTCCTCCAATGGTTCCCCGTTGTTCAGACGGGTCTGCATCGCTGCCGTCGCGCCGTCCATGCGGGCGACCGTCACTTTGCGCATGCTCATCGAGCGAGTCTGAAGACCACGGTCGTAACCAGGCCGAGTGCACCGATTACGATGCCCGGATTTCTGGAGAGCCAGCTGCGCTCCGGTACGAAGATCTGATCTCCAGAGCGGATCGGGGATGCACCGATGAGCAGTCGGCCGGAGAGCTTCCCGGGGACTCTCTCTCCCTGCCGGCGGAGCTCCACCTTATTGGACCGGCCCTGTGGGGTGGTGCCGCCGGCGAGCGCGATGGCATCCGCCACTGTCATCGTCGGCTCCACCGGGTACAAACCGGGATTCTTCACCGCGCCGAGCACCTGAATGCGCCGCACCAGCAGCACCTCGATCGATGGATTCTTCAGGACGGTGGCGTACGAGCGCACCACCCATGCCTTGAGGGAGTCGGGGTGATCGGTCGTTACCAGCCTGGGCCCGAGCTTCGGAAGGACAACGACCCCGGACTCATTAACGGGGAAATCCCCGGAGAGGTCAGGCTCGCGCCAGATTCGCAGGCGCACGACATCGCCCGGACGGAGGGCGAGGGCCGGAGTCCGAGACGGCCGCCGGGGCTGCAGCCGTTTGCGCCTGCACTCGACCCCGATGCCAGCGAGCGCCGCCACGACAAGAATAGCCGGGCGAACTCGCACCAGAGGCCATCGGTGATGTCCACGTGCATTACGAGGCTCCCTTTCCGCTGAGCACCGCCGGAAGGGTCAACGCCAGGATCTCCAGATCGAGCCAGAGAGACCAGCGGTCCACGTAGGCCAGATCCAACGCGATCCAGTCATCCTGGCTGGCCAAGGCGCAGCGCCCGCTTACTTGCCATAGGCCGGTGAGTCCGGGAAGGACGCTGAAACGCCGCATGAGCCAGGACTGGCTGAAACGCTGCACATCCCGCAGCGGGAGAGGCCGGGGCCCCACCAACGACATGTCTCCCCGCAAGACATTCCAGAGCTGAGGCAGCTCATCGATTGACGTGCGCCGCAGGAGGGCGCCTACCCGGGTGACCCGCGGGTCGCTCCGGATCTTGAACATTGGCCCTGCGGCTTCGTTATGAGCTTCCAGCTCCAGCTGTTGGGTCTCGGCATCCTCTACCATGGTGCGGAATTTGAGCATCTTGAACCGTCGTTTGTTTCTCCCGCAGCGCGCTTGAGAAAAGAAAATCGGTCCCGGGCTCGTGGCTTTAACGGCAGCCGCGGCCAGCAGCATGAGGGGAGCGAACACGACGACACTGAGCAGGGCGCCGACGATATCGATCGCCCGCTTGACCCCAAACCAGGGTCCATAGCCGAATTGGGTAAAGGCGATGACAGGTGCCTGCCCCTTGGTCTCGAACCGCGGCGCTGTCCGCACGTGGGTGAAGATGTCGGCCGGGTAGGTGATGGGGACGCCGACCTTCTCGCAGATCTGAATCGTCTCCTGGACGTCCGCGTAGCGAGACTTGACCGGTAGGGCGATCACGACCTCGTCTACCGCGTGGTCCATCAGGAAACGCTCGAGGTCCTTGAGTGAGCCTGCCAGGCGCAGCACGGTCTCCTGGTCCGTGAATTCCCCAAGACTCGAGTCGAAGAATCCCAGAAAACTCCGAGGGGGTGAACCCTCAAGCCCCAGCTGGCGGTACATCTGAAGCGCTCGAGGACCGCTCCCGACAATGACGATGTTCTGTACCTCACCCGCTCGGGTTCGAATGAGCATTCGAAGACTCATTCGGGCCAGCAGCACTGCCGCGCTGGCGATCAGGAAAAAGAGAACAATGACCGGGTACCGAAACGCTCCCGAGTCACTCGTTAGCGGGAAGATCAGGGCAACAGACGTCCCGATCGCCGAGGCCGTGTAGATACGCGCCGCCTCGTGCAGCTTGGCTTTCACCTTCAGCCACTCGTAGAGCCGGAGAGCGCTGAAGGTAAGGTGCCAGAACACCGCGAAGAGGGTGAGTAACCCAAGGTTCTTGACCGTAAGTCGGGCATCCAAGAACTCTCCCCAGCCCTGGGGAATGTGTCCGAGGTTATCCAGTATGAAGAGGCCGAGCAGAGCGGTCAGAGCGATCGATGTATCGGTGACGCGGGCCAGTTTCAGGTAGCTGGCAGCTTCGGTACTTCGGAGTTTACGCTCGCTGATTACCGGCTGTAGCAGTCGGCCCGCCGCGAGATCATCGATGATCTCGGCCGCAGACCACCTTTCCCCGGTCTGCCGGCGGGACGTGCTGCGCCCATTCGGAGGAGGCCGCTGGCCGGCGCCACCTATCGTCGGCGGTGGATGGACACCCAGTATTTCGGTCACGTCTTCTGCGGGTAGGCTGAACAAGGTAAACCAAGTGCTCTCGCGGCATGGCGAAGCCCGCGGACACTGGCAAGGCACAGTGCAATCAGTTGCTCGAGTAGACTGATATACCTTCGGAAACCCTTCGGCGCTAGAGGAAAACCCTGACCCGGAGTCGAAGCATCTCTAGACCTGGAGCGGGTTAGGCCCGATTTGCCCGATCGAGCCCCAGCACCAGATCCCGCTCCGTCAAGCCCATGGCGTCCTTGGCGTACTCCTTGAGGGCCATGAGGATGAGCGCAATCTCGGCAGACAGAAAAATCCCGATGTACAGGATGTTGAGCCGGGTGAAGGATGGAATGTCGTCCACCCCGGTTGTCTGGAGTAAATATCGCCTCAAGCTGTCGGGGCTCAACCGCACCTTGGCTGTGTCTTGACTCACCGGTGGACTGGCCCGCCGCCGACTGGAGCGAGTCCCTGGTTTCGCAGTGGCCGGGGTGCGGTGTGACTCGGTCGATTGGAGCCCCTCCCCGTTCACTTTCGGCTGCCGCCTGGCTTGCTCGGCAACCTCCTCGGTGGTCCGGCTCACGAGCCGGATGTACTCCACTGCGCAGTAGGACGAGATCAGAACCAGAGCGATAGGGAGCAGCGCGAGCACGATCGAACGCACCCGTCGAAAAATCCGTCGGACTGACACGAGCAGCGGCTCGCCAAAGTACGGGTCGGGTTCCGGTGGGGGATCGAGAAGGTCGGCGAACATTGCCCGTGCTAGTGCATCTCGGACGTAAAACAGATAGGCCAATGTCAGAAAGCAGATGAGGGGGCCATAGAATATCAGGAACTTCGCCTGTACGCTGTAGGCGGGCAGAAGCTGAAAGATCATGACCGGCGCCGGCAGAATCGCCGTTATTAAGGCGCCGATACTCAGAGTACGGCGGAACCAGCTGGAATAGGTCCGGACTCCGGGCGAGCCGCCGGCTGGTCGGGGCGAAGGAGTGGCCATGGCTGATCTTGAGTTGCGCTTGCCGGCGGTTATCGACCGTGAGGGCCAAGCGGAGCGATCGGGACAGGTGGAGACAGATCCGTCTGGACCAAGGTACCAGCAAGGACCGCCTACCGGAACACGGAGGCACGCGGATGGCTCTGCTCATCATCATTACTTCCGACAGGGGGTTCGGAATGGCGCACCAGCGGCATGGGCGGTGATCGCACCTGGCCGACTGATAAGAGTCCACCGTGAATATCGCGTGAATTAGGGGCAAAAATGGTGTGAGGAAGCCGAATCTGCGCTGGTCTATGAAAGTGAAGCTCGACCTCCCAAGTGCCGAAACTCCAATCTGTAGGACAACTGAACGGCAGGATCGCCCCTCCGCGTGAGGGTCGCGACAAAGGCAAACCCGTCGAAAGGCGGGGACGCAAAGCTACGAGGCTCCCGCTCGCTGCGCACCGATGCGCCGGGCATGCCAGTCGGGCTGCCGAACGAACCGAAGGGAGGGGTGTATGCTATCCAGCCCGCGGAGTCTCGGCTTCGTGCTCGCGGTAATCCTGGGGGCGATGCTCGTCCCGGGGTGTCGTCCCGCGCAGTCGGAGCGGACTCAGAGCGGCTTCTCCGAGGCCTGTGCCGGTGGTGTACGAGGACAGGCCCGAGAGCCCACCTGCCGCACCTGACTGCGCTGAATCAGCTGATCCGCGGCCGCCCTGAGCTCATATTCGCCCCCGCCGCTGGGCATTCCCAGGTAGTAGGCCCCAGGCTCTCCGGTCACCGCGCCGAGCAGCGTTCCTTGGACGCTCTTGGCGGCAGCGGCGCGCTCCTCGAACCCCGGCCTCCGGCCCAAAGACGATCACGAGCAGGTCCCGCGCGACAGTCCTCCCTCCTGCCGGACCGCGACACGCCGCACTCAGGATGCTATCGACCGGCTCGGCCCGGGGCGGCGCGGCCCCAGGTGCCGCAGCACGTCCGGTACCCGGCGGGCGGACGGAGTCTTGGGGGGAGCGGAGGCTGTCTCGGGAGGCGGTGGTGCTGTCCCGGGAGCCGGGCACGCTATCCGCGGCAACGGCGCTATCCGGGTTGGCCGGCTGGCTGTCCGCTGCCGCCCGCGCCGTAGTATCAGGAGCTGGAGCTTGCGCGATCGCCGGAGGGGGGACCATCAGGACACCCAGCAACAGCCAATTCGCCAGGAGGGTTGAATGACAGAGACATGAACGGCCTTGCGGTTCGAACCAAGTGCGACACAGCTATCCGATGGCAAGATAGCCGCTCCTGCTGTTCGCGGGACAACCCCCACCATCGTGACGCCGAGCCGGCTGGTGAAAATAACAAGGGCGGCGCTCTGGCCGCCCTCGTTCAACGCAGCAGCAACGAGCTACTTCGACTGCTTCAGGTTAAAGCCGTTCGAGATGTCCTGGACGATGTTGAATCCGGCCGCGTTGTTCTGTCCAAACCCGGTGATCTTCGCGACCAATCTGTAGCCACCGGCCTTGTTCAGGCTGAGGTTGGGGAAGGTAGCGACTCCGTCGTTGGTGATAGCGATATTCCCCGCCGGTACCACCGGTGATCCCAGATTGGCTGTCGCGATCAGCTCCACCACGGCCCCGTCGAGGTTGGTGCCACCGGCCGGCTCCACCGTGACGCTGACCGCGGTGCCATCCTTGAATTTGATCTGCTGGTTCGTCTTCCCGTCGGCGACCTGCTTGGGGAAGTCCAGGGTAATCTGTCCCGGATTCACCGCGACGTTCGGGCTCAACGAGCCGATCGAGCCACCCGGAGGACGGGTGCCGAGTGCGGTGGCCAGCAGTGGCCGGGGACTGAAGAAGTCGAAGACCCGCTGCGCAATGGCTGTTGGACCCCATCCCTGGGCACCTCTCAGAGTGACCAGTCCGACTGGGCAAAAGGAGGTCGTGGCGCTGGGAACGATCTCGCCCAGGAGGTTGTGCTGAATCAGGTATTGCGGGCCATTGTCGACGATGCAGGTTCCCACCACGACCCCGGGGCTGAAGGTCAGGGTGGGAATGGTGAACCAGTCGAAGATGGTGCCGACCTGTTGCTCGTTCGTGAACCCTGGGGCGGTGATGGGTGCCCCGTAGGCGAGGAGCCGCGTATTCGCGGGGACCGTAATGGCGTTCCAGGTGCTGTTGAGGGGTGGCTGCATCCCCCAGGCGCCGTTATGAGAGACTGCTGCGGCGTCGTCGGTCAGCGAGCTGCCTCGGACCGCGAAGGCGCCGGTTGGGCCCAGGGCGGCGGTAAAGTCGGTCGGGCTGGATCCCACGTTCATGCAGGGCAGGATGGCGTTCGCGAGATTCGACCCGATCTGGGGGGAGTTCGGGCCATAGGTAGAGACCAGCGCGAGGATGCCGAATCCGGCGTTGGTCGATGCCACTGTCCCGGCACCGCTGTTCTGAATTACCCCCAGGGAGTCCTGGGCGATCTGCTTGATACCATTGGGGAAGAGCTGGTTCGCCAGGTTCCGGGCCCCGGAAACATCGCAGGCCGAGGTGGCGAGCGCCGGCGGGCCGAGCTGCGGCCCGGTCGGGGTGGACTCGCGGTCACTACACGCGAGTGCGGCCAGCCCGAGGCCGGCTAACAGGAGGTGGGCGGGACGGCGCATCACAATTTGCCTCAGGGTGCTAGGGGTAAGGTGCAAGTTTTTGCAGCGGTTAGGCGCTCGTCCAGGTCCTCGACCGTCTAGTAACCGGACACGAGAGCCGAAGAACATACCTCCCGCCCGCCAGAACACAATACTGGGCCATTCTTCTCTTGGTGCGACAGCAAGGTCGGCGGCATGCGTGAAAACGTCGTGAATTGGGGGGTAGCTAGGGCTTTTTGCGCGATACTCCCACCAGGGCCTCATACCGCGGGTCACCCCTCAAGTCCTGGTACCACCAGGTCTCGTCCCGATCGATCGACGAACGCTGTTGCGGATTGGTGGCGAAGTAGACCCCGAGCAGCCGTATGGCCTCGTCCCTATCGCCGAGTATGGTCCGGACAATCGCCTCGAAGCTCACCAACTCACGCGGAGGATCCATCTCCGCATCGGCTCGGGAGCGCGCCGCCACGGACCGCGCGCTGTCCGCCAGCCCCGCCCTTGCCAGGGCCATGGCGACCAGCATCTGCCCTCGGAGCCGGCGGTAGTCACGCAGATTGGGCGGGCTGAGACGAAGGTACTCATCGAGCAGGCTCCACGCCTTCCCGATATCCGGGGTTTGGCCCTTGAGGGCAAACAGCCAGATCTGACACTCCGCGAACCGCGGGTCGGCGGGGAATCGCCGTTGGCCCTCCCCGCACCAGTGCTTTGCCTCTACCCCGTCGTCGAGATCGAGCGAGGTGGAGAAGAGCCGCCAAATGGTAAGGTTGGCGTTGGTGAGGTAGGGGTCGGCGTCGTAGGCCCGCAGCGCCGCCAGCTTGGCCTCGGCTGTCTCCAGCTTGTTGATCAGCAGATGACTCAGGGTATTCCAGGCTGACGCCTGCTCGGGATTGGCGGCCACGGCGGCTCTGAGATCCTTCTCCGCATCGATCATCAGGCGGGCGGCATCCGCCGGATCGGGGGCCAGGTTGAGCAGCCAGCGTAGATACTGGAGAGTGCCCCTGAGCTCGAGTGCGTCCGGGTCCCCCGGCTGGAGCCGCAACGCCTGGTCTACGTGACCCATGCCTTTCTCGATCTGCTCGGCGTAGTTCGTTTTGTCGAACGAGCCCAGCAGGCGAGCCTGGCGGTAGGCGATCCAGCCGCGCTGGGTCACCGGCGTCACCCATTTCGGGTCGGCCAGCTGGGCCTTGGCCAGCAGGGAGTCGGCCCGGACGAACTGTCTGGTGGCCGCGGGAACATCTCCGGCCGTAACCAGCGGATCCACCCCACTGATCTCCTGCTCCGCCTTCTGCAACAGCTCCCAGGCCGCAGAGTTCCTGGTCTGCTGGCGGCTCTTCCGCAGCTCTACCTCCTGGCCCAGCCGCTGCCGCAGAAAGACGGCGACCTCCTTGGCCAGGTCATCCTGCAGCGCAAAGATCTCCTGCCGAGGCCGCTCCAGGATCTTGCTGCCGATCTCGGTACCGGTGCCGGCGTTGACCAGGGAGACGCTCACCCTGAGCCGGTCTCCCGACTGAGCCACGTCACCGGTGACCAGGGTGCCGACTTTGAGTGCCCGGGCCACGCTGTCGGTGGTCACATTGGACTTCTTGTAGGGGCTCACGCCGTTGCGGGAAATGATCTGAAGCGTAGGCACCTGGCTCAGCTCGTGGATGAGCGACTCGGTGAGCCCGTCGGCCAGGTAGCCGAGCGAGTCCTGGGCTCCCCGGTTTTCCAGGTACATGACCGCGATGTGATTGGGGCTGAAGCCCGCGGTGGTGCTGGACGCGTCTCCCGGCCGAAGCCAGGTCCGCCACACCAGGAGCGCTCCCAAACCCAGGAAAACGGCTGCTGCCCCAATCCAGAACCGCGTCCCTCGGCCCCGGACCAGCGCTCTCAGCCGGTCGGGAAGAGAGAGCTTCTGGACCGGGATGCCCGCGCTGCTGCGGCGCCGGGCAGCGCCAACCCCGCTAGCGCGCCGCACGGTGGCGGCGCGCCGGGCCGCGGTGCGCTGGAGCGCCGTCTCCGCCTCCGCCTCCTCGAGAACTTCGGCGAACTGGACCATGGTTTGGAAGCGGTCTGCCGGCGTCTTCTCGAGCGCCTGCATGACCGCATCTTCGACCTCGTCGGGGATCGATTGCCGAACCACCTGGAGGCTCGGCACTACCTCCATCGAGTGCCGAGCCAGGATCGCCATCGCGTTGGGCCCCGAGAAGGGCGGCTGGCCGATAAGCAGCTCGTAGAGCACGCATCCCAGGCTGTAGACGTCACTCCGGGCGTCCACATGATCGCTGCCGAGCGACTGCTCCGGGCTCATGTAATGGGGGGTGCCCACCGCCATCCCGGTCTGGGTGAGCTTTTCCCCCCGGCCTGGCTCACCGCCCGCGCGATCCCGAAATCGGCCACCAGGGCGTGTCCCTGCTGAAGCAGGATGTTCTCTGGCTTGATGTCGCGGTGGATGATGCCGCGCTCGTGGGCGTAGGCCAGCGCCTCCGCCGCCTCCCGGACGATCTGAAGCGCGTCGTGTAGGGGGAGCTGCTGCTCGCGGTTCAGCCGGTCACGCAGCGACTCGCCCTCGACGAACGGCATCACATAGTAGAGCAGGCCGCTCGCCTCGCCCGAGTCAAAGAGACCCAGGATGTTGGGATGCTGGAGGGTGGCGGCGACCTTGATCTCGCGGAGAAACCGGTCCGCACCTATGGATGCGGCGAGCTCGGAGCGGAGGACCTTGACCGCCACCGGCCGGTCGTGCCGGACGTCCATGGCCAGGTACACCGTGGCCATGCCCCCTTCGCCGATCGGGCGCTCGACGGCATAACGCCCTTCGAGCGCAGCGCGCAACAGGTCAATCGGATCGGTCACTAAGGAGCCTCAACGGCGGGGATCGTATTCCAGAGGGAAACATAGAAGGGTCGCGGGACGTGGACCAGCAGGATTACCACTGAAAGCACCAAGGACACTCCAGCGAGCGGCCTGAAAAAAGCGGCTAATGTCTTTCCTGCAGCCGGATCAGACTGTCGACCCGGGCGGAATCGTGTTGGGCGTCGGGTGAGCGGGCCAGCATCCCTTTCGCCGCCTCTTCGCGGGCCTCCTCGAGACGTCCCCCTTGCACCAGGCACCCGATGATGCGCGGGCGCAGATAGTGGGCCCGCTCGTCGATCAACAGACTCCGCCGGTAGAGGAGAACCGCCTCGCCGCAGCGGCCGGAGGCGCGGTAGCGGTCCGCCACCTGGGCAAGGAGCGCAGGGTCGTTGGGGAAGAGATCGAGCGCCCTGGCGAGCTCCCGGTCTCCTCCCGCTTGGTCTCTCTGCTGGAAGAGCCGACGGCCGTGGATCCAGTGCGAGCGATAGCTCCTGGGCGCCTCCACCAGCATCTGATCGAAGACCGTCCTGTTGTCGCGCCACACGGTCTGCCGGACCGCGCTTCGCACCAGTCCGGCGGCCAGCACCAGCACTCCCAGCGCCAGAGCGATCCGTCGCCTCAGGGTCGTCCAGGTTTCCATCCGATCCGCGATCCAGGAAATCGTCGCGCCCGCCGCCATCACAGCTCCGACGCTGGGCAGGAATAGGGTACGCTCGGCCAGCAGCGCCCCGGTCGGAATCACCAGGTTGCTGACCGGAAAGAGAGTCACCGCCATCCACAGTGCGGCAAACGCGATGGCCGGGTTCTGGCGCCGCAGCCGGACCGCCGCAATGCCGATCGCCAGCAGGAGTGCGCTCCCGACGGCCTGCGAAAGGCCGAAGGATGTCGCCAGGCGAATCTCTTGGGGGGCGTATTCAACCTTCAGGCGGGCAGGGAAGAAGAGGAGGCGGAGCAACTCGGGCACCACACCCAGCATGGTGAAGACGCGGTCGCGATGGCTCATTCCCCAAAAGGCCGGGCTGGGGTGGTCTCCGGCCACATTGCCCACTACGCTGACGTGGGCGCCCCAGAAGGCAATCGCGGTGAGCCCAAGCACCAGCCACAACACACGCAACTCTCGCGGCCGGAAGGCGCCGGAAAGACTCCCGCCCGGCAGGGTGATCTCCGCCGCCAGCAGCAGCGCCGGCAGCATGATCGCATGCTCCTTGAACAGACAGCCGACGGCGTAGAGAGCGGTGAGCAGAACAATGTCGCGGGGTTCGATGCTTCGGGTCCGCCGAGCGCTGATGTAGCGCCCGACGGCCAGCACTACGGCAAGGGCGGCCCAGAGCTCGGATTGACCGACCGAGTTGCCCACTGCCTCCACATGCACCGGATGTACCGCGAAGAGCGCCGCGGCCCACCATCCTCCCACCGGACCGAGAACCGTGACGGCCAGGCGATACACCGCCAGGCAGACCAGGGCATACAGCAGCAGGTTGACGGCATGGTAGAGCCAGGGCCTGCCATGCCCAAGCCGCCACTCCAGGGCAAAGGCGAGCGACGTCAGCGGGCGATACAGGGTGCTGCGAACCGGCGGCGCCCAATAGGTCTGGGCGAAGAAGCGACCCGGGTGGTCGAGCCGGTGCAGCCGGCGGTCCTGGGCGATGACCGGGAGGTCGTCGAAGGCGAAGCCGTTCCGGAGGCTCGTGAGCGAAGCCAGGAGGGCGAGGAGGATGACGGCCGGCCCGGCCCAGCGGAGCCACCGGGCTTCGAGGTCACTACTCACTGGACTGGCAGCCTAGCAGCACTGAGGGGCGGGTCCGTCTGGACCCGCCCCTCAGTGCTACTCAGACCCCGTCTCATTACTCAAAGAATGCAGAAGGGTGTGACGTTGAAAGCTGTGCTTTGAATCTGGTTTCCATCATGCGCCCGGGCCACAAGCGTGCCCCCTCGGGTCGTGGGGGGCGGTACACACTTATTCTCATCGGAAATGAATGCACTCAGGCCCGTCTGAAGAATCGGGCTGCCATCGATGGTCGTGAAGTTGGCGACTCCGTCGACGGCGTTGATGATCGCGTCACCCTGGAGTACCAACGGGTCTATAGGCAATATGATGGTTATCTCATCCGACGCCCCGGTGACAGGGGTACCCAGATAGTCGAGGATGGATACCCGGACGACGGGGTTCGCGAAAGCATCATCCGATTCACCCAGAAGCGCGCCCTCGAGGACCGTTCCCTCAGGCGCCGCGGTAGGCTGCAAGGTGAACTCGAGCTTATAGACGTTGAAGGTCTGGGATATCACCGGAGTGGCCCCCGGAGCCTCAAACTTGAGCTGATACTGGCCCGGCTGGTCGATTCTCAGATCGTTGAACGCTGCATAAGTCAGGGGCGATCCGATCGGCTGGGTTGGGTCACCCGAGAGCGCCGGAACAGAACCAGCCGGTGCATTAACCACAATGAGCGAGGCCGTTACGACGGTACCGGCTCCAACTGGGGTCTCGCCATCCAGCATCTCGACTCGGATGTCGGTGCAACCATCACCGCAGGGGTGGATTGTGCTGCCAACGAAGAAGTTTTCCTCGTTGGGGTTGTTGCTCGGCTCATCGAGCAGCGACAGCTCACCCTCGCTGAACTCCACGATCCCGAAGGGGCTCAGGCTCGCGGCTCTGCCCGCCGGCGGCGGCAGGGTGCCCACAGTGGACGCGTAGAGCGCTTCCGGCAGCAACACGGTCTCGGCAATCGGACCGAGATAATACTTCGTGTTTCTCCAGACAGCGTTTGCCAAACCCGGCAGTCCCCGCCCAAAGCCTCCGATGATGACGGTGTTCGGCGCGAGGTTGCCGCAGTTCAGCTGGGCGGCCAGATCCGGGTGATCCGCAGCCAGGTTGACTTCCTCCAGGACCTCGAACGGGAAGCCCGGGGCACCTGCCACCGGGTTGTGCCCGATGCGGGGGTTTTCCGGATAGGTGTAGACCGGGTCGAGTAAGCAGAATGCCACGATCGCAAGCTTGCCGTTCTTGAGGACGTGGTCACCGGCTGCGTTGATCGCGTCGTAGTCGAAGTAGGGGGGAAACTGGTTTCCATCGAAGTTGGTAAGGGTGAACCCGTCCGACTTCCGGGAGACCACGATGGTGGTCGGCTGATTGAAGGAGCCCGGCTCCAATTCGACCAGGGCGGTACCGTTCTGGGTTACGACCACGGTGTTGTTGGTGTTTGCCGGGTCGAAGAAGCCGACGCCAAAATCTCCGGTTCCTCCGGGAGGCGTGGTGAACGGAATGTCTACCCCGTTGAGAACCAGGCTGATGAACGTGTTTCGTTGGGTCTGGGTCCCGATCAGCTTGGAGGTGTTCGCGTTCATGAAGTTCACGAGCTGGACCGCCGACCTTTGCGCCAGCGACGGCTTGCAGGTCTCCCACAACAGCGCTGTCGCCGCCACCCGGGCCGCGGCTTCAAGCTGAAGCTTTCCCTTGGGAAAGACCTTCGGGATCAGGGCGGAAACCTGGACGATGGGAAAGTGGTGCGGTGGTCGACAGGAAGTGAAAGACTGCTCGGGCTCTGGTAGGGTCGGCTCGGTCGGATTCTGATCGCTACAGGCGGCCAGGACGAGCGTGCCGCACACGGCGGCCAAGACAAGGCGGCGCATCTTTTGATCTCCCCGGTTGGGCCAGCGCCCGAACGGGCACTTCCCGCAAAATGAGACGGGACAGGCGGAGGCAGACTCAGTTGGATGTGATCAGTGGTTTACGTGGGGTAAACTGCTTCCAATCTGCAACAAAGGCGACAGTTGTCCAGATCCCGATTTCCCGGCAGCTATCGGCCGAAAACCAGCGCCTTGAACCGGGGGTCGTCCTCGATGCTCCGGAACCACCAGGGTGAGGTGGCTTGGGCTGTGGTATCGGCCAGGCCCGCCCGGCGCTCGGGGTTGGCCGCCAGATAGCGCTTAAGCGCTTCAAATGCCTGGTCTTTGTCGCCGCGGAGGAGGTGGACATAGACCTCGTCATAGGCGAGATCCTGGGTGGGGTCCACGTCGGTTCCTCCTCGCGCCCGAAGCGCTACCGCCCGCGCACTGTCAGGCAGCCCTGCCCGGGCGAGGACCATGGCCACGAACATCCGGGCTTCACGGGTGTCGTATTCGCGACGCCCGACCGGTGAAAGTGCCCCCAGACTATCCGCGAGCTTCCACGCCCGGGACACATCCGGCTCCTTGGCCTTGGTGCTCATCAACCAGAGCTGACATCGGGTGAAGTTGAAATCCAGGGGGAACCGGCGGCCGCCCTCGTTGCACCAATAGTCCGCCTCGGGAAACTGGGCCAGATCGTACGAGGTATTGAAGAGCCGGTTGATGAGCTGGGGTGCATCTCTGAGGTAGGCGTCTGCCTCGTAGGCACGCAGGCCTGCGAGCTTCGCATCAGTCTCCCCCTTGGTGTTGCTGTACAGGTGGCTCAAGATGGACCACGCGCCAGCCTGCGCCGGTCGCACCCTTACTGCGGTCTCGAGATCTCCCTGGGCATCCTTGAGGAGCTGCTTAGCCGCGGCTGGGTCAGGCTCGACATTGAGCAGCCAGCCCCAGTACCGCAGCGTACCTCGCACCTCGAGTGCGTCCGGGTTCTGTCGGTCGAGGGAGAGCGCCTGCTCGGCGAATTTCTTACCCTTGTCGATCCAGGGCTTGGCCGCCACGCCGTCGAACCCGACCAGCCGTGAGCGGCGATAGGCCACGCTCGCCCGGCCGACCAGTGGCTCGGTCCAGGTAGAATCCAAATTGTGGGCCCGCGCATACAGCGAGTCCGCCTGGTCGAAGCTGCGTTCCGCTGCCGCGGTCGTATCCTGCTTCTCCACCAGGGCTTCCGCCTGTTTCCGCGCCTGCTCCGCACGCTGGACCAGCGCCCACGCTGCTACACTCTTGGTACTGGTTCGCTGTTCCCGCAGCCGAACCTCCTCGCCCAGGCGCTTCCGGATCAGGCCTGCCACTTTCTGTGTCAGGGTGTCCTGGACGGCGAGCAGATTCCCCGCTGGCTGCTCGAAGCTCGTCCGCTCGAAGTCGGCGCCGCTCCCGCCATCCACCAACCTGACCGTGGTCCGGAGCCGCCCGCCCCTTCGCTCGATCTTCCCCGTCACCAGCGTCCCGGCCTTGAGGGCGCGCGCGACACTGTCCCGGGAGATGCTGTCTCCCCTGAAGGAGGCGACGCCGCCTTTGGAGACGACCTCCAAGCCCTGCACCTGGTCCAGCTCTCGAATCAGCCCTTCGGTGAGGCCGTCCGCCAGGTAGCCGAGCGAATCTCCGGTGCCGTCGCCCTGGAAGTAGAGCACTGCGATGCGGTGGGGGTCGAGCCCGCCTTCCCCGCCGGCCACCGCGGCACCGGGCCGATGGAACGCTCGCCAGGCACCCCAGCCCGCGGCGCCGGCCAACAGGACTGCTGCGATTGCTATCGCCCAGAAGCGAGGTCCTCGGCCGGCTAGCCCAGCCCGCGCGGGAACCCCGCGAGGCGTGGTCCGGCGCGACCCTTGGATCACTCGGGGCGAGGTTCGTCGCGCGGTTGGCCCCAGGTCGGCTTGAAGCAGCGTGTCGGCGAACTCACGGACACTGGGAAAGCGGTCGGCCGGGGTCTTCTCCAAGGCCCGCATGACCGCGTCTTCCACCTCGTCCGGGATCGAATGCCGGACCACCTTCAGGCTGGGTACGGCCTCCATCGAATGGCGGGCCAGGATGGCCATGGCGTTGGGACCCTGGAAGGGGGGCTGCCCCACCAGCATTTCGTAGGTGACACACGCCAGGGCGTACTCGTCGCTCCGGCCATCTATGTGATTCCCACCCAGCGCCTGCTCCGGGCTCATGTAATGGGGAGTGCCCACCGCCATCCCCGTCTCGGTCAGCTTGTCGCCCCCCGCCTCGCTCACCGCCCGGGCGATGCCGAAGTCCGCCACCAGGGCGTGACCCGACTGGATCAGGATGTTTTCGGGCTTGATGTCCCGGTGAATGATCCCCCGGCCGTGGGCACACTCCAGCGCTTCGGCCACCTCGCAGGTAAGCTGGATGGCGTCGGGCAGGGAGAGCTGCGACTCCCGGTTGAGGCGCGCCCGCAGTGACTCGCCCTCGACGAACGGCATGACGTAATAGAGAAAGCCGCTGGCCTCACCGGAATCGTAGAGCGCGAGGATGTTGGGATGCTGGAGGTGGGCGGCGACCTTGATCTCGCGGAGGAACCGGTCAGACCCTATGGAAGCGGCGAGCTCGGGGCGGAGGACCTTGATGGCGACGGGCCGGTCGTGTCTGGTATCGCGCGCCAGGTACACCGTGGCCATGCCCCCTTGGCCGATCAACCGGTCGACGGCATAGCGTCCATCGAGTGCGGCACGTAATGACTCGAGCAGATCGCTCACCGGGGTGCCTCAACGGAGGGGAAGACGCTTCCAAAGATACGCGGGGCGGGGTGGGGGGCCACCCTACGGCACTGGCACCGCCGCCAACGCCTCCCGCATAGCCGCGGCAGAGCGCCAGCGGTCTCCGGGGGCCTTGGCCAAGGCCTTCGCGATCCCGGCCGCGAGCTCCGCCGGGGTATCGCTTCGCAGGCTTCGCACATCGGGCGCCGGCTGGGTGAGATGAAGCTGAAGTACCACTGCCTCATTGCGATGCATGAACGGCGGCTGGCCCGTAAGGCACTCGAAGAGGACGCAACCGACGGAATAGAGGTCGCTGCGGTGGTCGATGTCGGCCAGGGCCGTGATCTGTTCCGGACTCATGTAGGTGGAGGTGCCGACGGCTATGCCGGACCGGGTGAGCTGGTCGGTGCCGGAGGCAATCACCGCCCGGGCGATGCCGAAGTCGAGCAGCACCGCCCCCTCACCCGAAAGCACGATATTGGCAGGCTTTACATCGCGGTGGATGATCCCGTGCCCGTGCGCGTGCTCCAGCGCCTCCAGCACGTCACCGGCGAGTCTCAGCGTCTCCGCGATCGGCAGGCATCGCTGGGTATCCATCCGTTCCCGGAGAGTCGCGCCCTCCACGAAGCTCATGACGTAGTAGACCAGCCACTCCCGCTCCCCTGAGTCGAGAATCTTCGCGATGTGTGGATTGTCCAGCCGAGAGGCGATCTGAATTTCCCGGAGGAAGCGGTCGGCTGCGACGCTGACCAGGAGCTCCGGGTGGAGGATCTTCAGGGCCACCGGCAGGCCGCTCGGGTCCCGGGCCAGGAAGATGCGGGCATTCCCACCCTTGCCGATCTCGCGATCGACCTCGTACCGCCCGGTGAAGGCTTGGCGCACCAACGCCAGCATGTCGCGCCGAATGAGCCCTCCGGTGAAGGGGAAGAATCAATGGTTGCCAACTCCGTTCCAGTTCGCAAGCCGGAAAGGCATCTCTACAGGAAAATGTCGCTGCGGATGCCCCGGCGTATGCTCCACCAGAGGGCGCCCCAAAGGTTGGAATTTCTGACGGTCACGCTGGCTCTGCCGGTCATGCCGGGACGCCAGGTGCGAAGGGCGGGGAGGCGCAGCCGTGCCTCGACGGCCTGCGGCGTTGCTGTCGCCGATACGGATGTCACAACGGCACTTACCGGGGTGCCCAGGGTGGCATCCGCCAGCAGGCGGGCGGGCGATCCCGGCCGGATCAGGGTGCCTCCTGCTCCCCCCAACGCGATGCGGATCTCCACCGAGTCGAACTCTCCCACCTCCAGTACGGTCTCCCCGCTTGCCACCCAGTGGCCGACCAGCTCTTCGGGTCGAGGTGTGATGACGGTACCGCCTCCCAGCGCCCGGAGCCGCAGCGCTTCGACCCGCCGGCCGAGACCCGCGAGTCGCGCCTCCTCGCTGGAGCGCTCCGCCTCGAGCTCGGCCGCTTCGGCAAAACGGCCGTGACCGCGAGCCTGAGCCAGGCGCGCGGCCAGCGAATCGTTGACCCGCCGGCTGGCTATCAGCTCCCGCTCGAGCGACAGGTTCCGGATCAGCACCAGAGGAGCCCCTGCCGCAACCCGGGTGCCCTCCAACACCTGCACCCGCTGTACGATGCCGCTGTCGGGTGCCACCAGCGGCATCGAGAGTACCGGGACCGCCACAAACGGTCCGCTGATCCGGATGGGCCACGGCAGGAGTGCGCCGAGGACAGCGATGGCGATCGCGGCGGTACCCACGCGGGTCCGCCAGGGTCCCTGCCGCCAGGCCGCGCCGTGCTGCCTGAGAGCCATCTTCACGGTCCGGAAGCCCGCGCGAAGCGGCGCGCGCAACATTGCGAAGAGAGCCACCAGGAAGACCACTGCTCCCAGCGATCCGAGCCATCGGGTGAGCCAGCCGAATGTGGTGGCCGCGAAGAAGGAGAGGATGAGCCCGATGTAGACCGCCGCGAGTAGCCCATAGACCAGGAAGACGCGCTGCTCCCGCTCATCCGCCGGCGGCTTGGGGAGGTCGAGACGGAACAGCCGGGTCTTGACCAGCCAGCTCAGATGGGCAAAGGCCCGCTGCCGCAGGTTGGGGACCTCCAGGTAGTCGCTGAGCGCGTAATAGCCGTCGAGCGGGATCAGCGGATTGGCGTTCAATAACACCGTGGTGATCCCACCGATGAGTACGGCAGCGAATGCCACATCGGACACCATTGTCCCCGGAGTTGCTGCCCACCACACCACGGCTGCGAGGCTGGCTATCACCAGCTGAATCCAGGACCCCGCGGCGGTCACCCATAGCCGGGCCTTAAGCTCAGGAAAGGTCCAGGCATCGTTCACGTTGCAGAAAAAGGCCGGTTCGAAATAGATGAGCATGGCACCTATTTCGTGGACCTGCCCTCCGAAGTACTTGCAGGTCAGGCCGTGGCCCAGCTCGTGGATGGCGATGATCACCGTGCTGGTCAGCCACAGCACGACAAACGCGCCCAGGCCCACGTTGAGGGTGTAGAGATCGGCCAGCGCCTGCGAGAACTCCCCCCATTTGAGGCCGAGTACCAGCAGATATACCGCGAAGAGCGCGACCGAAATCACCAGGAAGGTGCGGGTGAAGAAGAAGCGCAGCCGGGGCAGCCACCGGTCGAACAGCTTGTCGGGGTCTCCCACGCTCCACCGGAGGCGGAGCAGATCGCCCTTGAACATGGCCGGGCGGAGCCGGCGCCTTCGCTCGGCCCGGAGCCGTTCCATCTGAAGCACCGAGCGCTCCGTGAGCGTGCGCTCGCAGAGTCCCATCCCGGCGAGTTTGGCGGCAAACGCCTCCACTCCGGCGGCCGAGACCTTGAGTCCCTCTCCGGCAAGGGCTGCGGCCGCTTCCGCCGGGGTGTGCTCTCCGTCGAGGGTCTGCATGACCATGACCTCGACCGGACGGAAGCGGTAATATTTGCGGGACTGGGGGTCCTTGACGATGTAGCTCTGCTCGCCTCGGTAGGTCTGCTCTACCAGGACGAGGTCCGGGCGGAGCCTGGCGGCGCGACTCACGGCCGCTTCCGGATGACCTTTTCGCCCGGTGCGAGGCCGCTTACCACTTCGACCCTGTCGCCGTCCAGGTTGGTTCCGAGGGTCAGGGCCCGGAGCGTGGTACGCTCATCCGACCACACCAGGGCGTAGCCATCGTCATCTACTGCGGTCCTGGGGATTGTCAGCACATGCCTTGGCTCCGAGCCAAGACGCACTGTGACGCTGCTGCCCGGGGTGAGCCGTTGGCCCCCGGTCAGCTGGAGGACTATCTCCCGGGTTCCGCTGGCGGCATCGATCATGGGTGAGGCCCGAATGATCCGAGCCTGGGCGGTCGCCCCACCATGGCCGACCACCTCCGCGGCCGCCCCAATGCGGAGGCCGTCCGCCGTGGCCTCGGGCACGTGCACGGCCGCCAGGACCGGACCCACGGCGGTGAGGCGAAACAGCGTATCACCCGCGCTCACCAGCCGATGGAGGCGGGCTGTGCGTCCGGTGACCACTCCCGCAAAGGGGGCGACGATCCGGGTCAGCTCCAGGTCTCGCTCGGCCTGACGGAGCCGGAGCATGGCTTCGCGGTGCTCGAACTCCACCCGCTCCGAATCGGCTGCGGTGACCACGCCGGCGATCTTCAGTGCCCGCTGTCGCTCCACCGACTGCTTGGTATTGGCAAACTTCTCTTCGGCCTGGGCCAGGGCGATGCGCTGGTCGGCGCTCTCCAGCCGGGCCAGAGACTGGCCGGCGGAGACCCGGCTCCCGAGGTCTGCCGTGATCGACTCGACCACCCCGGGAGATCGAGCATAGATCGTGGCATCGTGCTCCACGTAGAGCTGTGAGGGGAGCACGAGCGGAACCCGCACCGTTGCCGTGTCGGCCGAGGCAATCGAGGCGTCCGCTGCCCCTGCCACGGAGCCGGTTTCGGTAGCCGGTCTCTCGGCCCGAGGTCCCGACCGGCCGCTGCAGGCCTGAACCAAGGCCAGAACAAGAAAGCCGCTTTTCAGCCCCATATTTTCCACCACAACAGTCGCAGCCAGCGCGCGGGCGGCCGCAGCAGGCGATCCATAGCGCTCGCCGGCTGGGTAAGTACCCTCGCGTGTGCCGCCATCTGAGGTTTGAGGAAGCCATCACCGTTGCCGACCGAGGCGCGGACCGGGTAGCGGACCAGCGGGCCGCTGTCACTGGGAAGCTGTCCGACTGAGATCACCTTGCCCGCGAACGTATGCTGCGGCAGGGCCTCCACTCGGAGGCGCACCTGCTGGCCGGGGCGAACCCTGTCCACGTCGCGCTGATCAACCCCGAACTCGAGCTCGAGGGAGTCGGTGCGACCCAGGGTCAGCAGGAGATCGCCCTCTTCCAGGGAAGCGCCGATCCTCTCTTGGAGGTGGGGCGTCAGGACGATTCCGGAGGCCGGCGCCCGCATTGTCGTGAGGCCCACCTCCTCATCCAGCAACGCCAGCTCCTGGCGCAGTGCATCGCCGCGAATCCGCTGGAGCCGCTCTTCGGCCGGATCGCCGCGGCTCGCCGCGACCTCCGCCTGCCGTTCCGCCGCGGCGATCGCCGCCGCCGTGGCGGACCGATCGGTCGCCAGCCGAGTGGAGCGCAGCGACGCCAGAGGAGTACCCCGCTCGACCGGAACTCCCTCCTTCACCAGGATCCGCTCCACCACTCCGGGAACCAGCGCCCGCACCGGGGTCAGCGCCATCGGGCGGAAGGCCGCCTCGTTGCCGACCACTCGGAACGGCCACCGGATAAGGAATGCCGCCGCGAGAATGGCGAGTGCGATACCACCATAGAGCTGCAGCCTCCGGCGGGGAACGGCCAGAAGCGCCCGCTTCCTGGCGGCCAGGGCGCCCAGCGCATCCACCATGGGGACCTGGTGGTACAGCTGGGCGTTGCGCAGCGCCACGGCGGTCTGGTTGGCCAGAATCGCAGCCACCTCCAGCTGGACCGGGGTGGCAAACTCCGATCGGCCGGCTTCGAACACCAGGACGCCGAGCACACCTTCTTCGTCCTTGAGGGGGAGATAGAGCCCACTCTCGACCCCGTCGGCCTCCAGGTCCGCACCGAAGATGGTGACGAACAGCCGCTCGGCATCGGTTGCGGGGTCGGTACGATCACACAGGTAGAGCTGATCGCCCCGCCCCGCCGCCCAGGACGCGCGGGCGATCAGGTCCTGCAGCTTGGGATCCTTGGGGTCTACCGTCTCCTGACCCGCCACCGCTCGAATCTCGCACTGGCCCTTCTCGTACAGGCCGACCGCACCCCGATCGAAGCTGAGTGCCTTGGAGGCCAGATTGACCACCGACCGGAGAACCCGGTCCAGGTCGAGCGTGGCGGTGATCTCGCGGCTGATTTCAAGGAGGAGCGCCAGATCGCGAGCGCGCTTTTCGACCGTATGGAGCTGGGCATTGCGGAGGGCAGCGGCTGCGCTGGACGCCAACCCTTCCAGGAGCTCCCGATCGCGCTCGTCGAAGACACCGTCCCCGGTGAGCTTGTTGGAGACCTGGATGGCGCCCACAGTGACCCCGCCGGCCACCATTGCCGTTGCCATTACGGTGGTGGCCAACATCTCCGCCGAGTCGACCCCTGGCTGGTAGCGAGGATCGCTTACCGCGCGAGTGACGATCGTCGTTCTCGGCCGCTGGGCCACGTCTCCGATAAAGCCGGTTCCCACCGGCACCTGCGCACCGACCAACTTGTGGCCCGCGCCCCCTTCGGCGAGCCGGCACCGCAGCATGTCCCCCTCGGCGATCCACAGCGAGCCGCCTTCCGCCCCCAAAGTGGCAAGCACCCGCTGAAAGACACGCGGCAGGAGCTCGTCGAAATCGAGGGACGCGCTGAACTCCAGGCTGATCGAATGCAGCAGCCTGAGGCGTTCTATCTCACCGCGCAGCTCATCCGCGGACGCGGACGGGGCACTGAAAATCTCGGGCATGGCTAGTAGAGGAGGCTTTCCCCATTCGGTCGGATGGGTACTGCAGGTATACACTCCAATTCCGGGTCCCGATAGGGTCCCGGAATCGGAGGGGTTGAACCGGCGAGCTGGGGCGGACTACAGTCGGCCTTACGCCTTCGGAACGATCTGCCCCGGTGCGATCCGCTCCTCGAGCTCTTCGACCGACAACTCGACCGCCTCGGCGTCCTTTCCCGTGGCGCTACGAACCTGAGACTTCTGCTCTTCGGTCAGCTTGATCCGGAACTGCTCCTTGGGGCTCGACATGCCGATTCTCCTTAGCGGTGACGTGGGTGACATCTGGGTGGCTGGCGCGTGTCGAAGCTGCGCAGTCCAGCGTGAAAAAACCGTGAATTACGATTTCAGAACCGCTTTCATCGGAGCAATCCGCTCCTCCAACTCTTCCACCGACAACTCGATGGCTTCGGCTTCTTTCCCGGTGGCCTTGCGAACCTGCTCCTTCTGCTCCGGAGTCAGCGTGATCCGAAAATCGCTTGAGGTGCCCATGATCCTGCTCCTGTTGGGGTGTTGGAGAACTGGGGGCAATCTGGTAGGCTGGCGTGAACCCAGCGTGAAAATCCCCCTTGCCGGTCCGTGAATACGCCGTAGGTTGTGACATCCCGGTTCAAGGTGGTCGCTCTGGCGGGTATCGTGCTGACATTGCTCGGTCCGCCGTCCGTGACGGTTACGGATAAGGGGACGACCGTGCCCCAGCCGGGTGCCAAGGTGCTTGCCCTCCTCACCTACCTCGTGCTGGAGGAGGGTTCCCATAGCCGGGAGGAGCTGGCGGGACTTCTCTGGGGCGAATCCCCGGAACCGGAGGCCCGCGCCTCCCTCAGGCAGGCCCTCAAGCACCTCCGCGACGCGCTGGGCGATGTCGTCCGCAGCGATCGAACCCTCGTCGAGCTGGCCCACCCGATTCAGTGCGACGTCCGCGACTTCCGGAAGCTCTGTCTCCAGGAACCTCAGCGAGCGCTTACGACCGACATCCCCCGGTTTCTCGTGGGCTTCTCGGTTCGTCACGCTCCCCAGTTCGATGAGTGGGTTTCCGCAACCCGGAGGGAGCTCGTCCAACAGTATGAGACCGCGCTCGGCACTTTGGCTAGGGAGGCGATGGGCCAGTGGCGCTGGCGGGAGACCATCGAGCTGGCGGAGCGCTGGCTCAAGTGCGATCCGCTTTCGGACGAGGCAGCCCGCCTGGCTGTGGAGGCCCGCTATCTGGCCGGTGACCGGGGCGCGGCGATCGCCCGCTTCTCCGAGTATCGGGCGGTGCTGGCCCGGGAGGCCGGCTGCGAGCCCAGCCGGGCCCTGCTGAGCCTGGCGCGGCGGGTGGAGTCGGACGCCACACCTGCAAGCGCCCCCCGCCCGGTCACTGACGAGTGGTATGCCCGGGCCCCGTCGTTCGAGTCCAGCCTCATCGCTCGAAAAGACGAATGGGCCACCCTGGTGAAAGCGTGGAAGGCGGTGGATCGAGGAGCCGGTCGAGTGGTGCTCATCCAGGGCGAGGCCGGAGTCGGGAAGTCGCGGCTGGCCGAGGAGTTCCTCCGGTGGGTCGTGGCCCAGGGCGGAAGCGTCGTGCGGGGCCATGGCTACGATGTCAGGGCAGGGATCCCATACGAACCGGTAGTGGAGATGCTGCGGGACGCGCTCGGCGCCCCGGGGTTGGCCGGCACGGACCCCGAATGGCTGACCGAGGTCACCCGCCTGGTCCCGGAGTTGAAGCAGCGTTTTCCGGCGTTGCCCGAGCCCGGGATGCCATCGGATTCCACCGAGGGATGGCGCCTCTTTGAGGGGGTCGCTCAGCTGATGCTGGCGCTGGCCGCCGAGCGACCACTGGTGGTCTCGCTGGACGATCTTCAATGGTGCGACAGCGACAGCTGCAACCTGCTCCGGTTTCTGGCCCGGCGAACGGAGCATGCTCCAGTCTTCTGGCTCGTCACGCTGAGTCTGGGCGATCTGGAGAGGGATGCCCCGGCCGCTCGTCTCTGCCGGGTGCTGCGCGCCAAAGCTCACGCGAGCGTGGTGTCGCTGGGGCCGCTCACCGAGGACGAGCTCTGGCGCATGATCCGGGAGATGGGGCACGTCAGCACCCCCACCGGCGCCCAGCGGTTGGCCAACCGGATCTTCGGCGTCACCGCTGGAAATCCGTTTTACGCCATCGAGCTATTGAAGACGATGTTCGCGCAGGGACTGCTCGCCGTCGACGAGGAGAGTGGCGAGTGGACGGCGTTATCGGGGGCGGTGATCAGCGGTCGGGAGTTCCCGGTCTCCCAGACGGTTCACGACGTGATCGCCGAGCGGGTCGAGCGGCTACCTGAGCAGCTGAACGAGGTGCTGATCACGGTCGCCGTGGCGGGGGCCGGCTGCCGCCCCGAGGTGCTCTCTCACGTCCACGGAATCTCGCGGCTCTATGCGGCCGCTGTAGGAGACGCCCTGGTGGACCGGAGGCTCGTGGTGGAGGAAGGCGGCCTCTACCGCTGCGCCCACCCCGTCATTGCGCACGTCGTCCGCGATGGACTCACCGTGTCGCGGAGGCGGGAGGTCCATCGCACCCTGGCCCTGGCGCTCGAACGGTTGGTCCTGCCGGATGACGGCAGGGAGACGGCCCGTGAGATCGCTCGCCATGCCGACCGCGGGGGAGAACCTGCCCTGGCCTACCGTTTCGCCCTGATGGCTAGCGAGGGCGCGGTCGAGCGGTATGCTTTCGCCGAGGCGCTCTCCTGGCTCGATCTGGCCGCGTCCAACGCGCGCAGCCCAGCGGAAGCCGACGCCGTGAACCAGCTGACGGCCGACGTGCTCGAGGCGGCAGGGTGGAGCGAGGTGCCCCCGTTGACCAAGCTGGGAGGGCCGATCACCCGCGAGCTCGAGCGGGAGGATTTCGATTTACCGGTGAGGAGCTAGCCCCCGATTTCTCGGTGCTCGAGGCGGGTGCGGTCTCCAGATATTGGTGGTACCTTGTGATGTAGCGCTCCATCACGCTGTTGACTCACCGCATACTTCCACTTCGATGCCGTCTAACTGCCCCACAGGTGTGGCCCTACCGCCGGCGATGGTTGAGCCGACCGCAAGCGCCCCCGCCGGAGGTTCAGGTGTCTAGAGTGCCGCTCTGGTCGTGGTTGCCGCTGGCCGGGCTGGCCGGACTGCTCATGGCCTCAGGGTGTGATTTGTCGTTGCCGCGGACCGCCGCCGTCGCCGGTGATACCGCTCCCGAGCCGGCTAGCCGGCCCAAGCCGTCCGGCAATGGCCGAGGCCACCCTGTGAGTGCAGGGAAGGAGGCGGAGGGCTTCGCCCGGGTGCGTCGAGCCCTTCGCCGCCTGGTAGCGGCCCAGGAGACCTTTTTCGCCGAGAACGGCGCCTACAGCGGTGACCTCTCCGTCATTGGCTTTACCCCGGAGAAGAACACTGCGATCCGTTTCCTCTGGGTAACCCGGGACGGGTGGGCCGCCAGCGGGACGCACTCGGATCTGGCGGATAGGGACTGCGTCATTTTCGTGGGGCAGGTTCACGCGCCGCCCACCACCCTCAAGTACGTGCGAGAGGGGCGTGAGGGGATTCCAATATGCGACGACTCGTCTCGTCCCTCGAAGCCGGTTGCCGCCAGTCCTCCGCCCGAGCCCAAGCCGGCGGCACCGGCCAGCGACACCGGCAGTGCCCTGGAGGCGCTGAATCCCAGGACACTCATGATGGCAGATCTTCGCAACCTGGTGCGCTCGCAGGAAACCTATTTTGCCAACCAGGGAGTCTACGCCCGGCGCACCGAGCCGTTGGCACTGCAGTTCCTCTGGCGGCCTGGCGTCCGGGTCAGGATCGTGTCGGCCGACCGACAGTCCTGGGCGGCCAAGGCAACCCACGCCAGGCTTCCCGGCAAGAGCTGCGTCATCTGGTTCGGTTCGGATGCTCAGCGACCCGCTACCGACGCTCAGCGCCGCCAAGGTCAGCAGGCGGGTGTTCCGGTGTGCGACGAGTAGCCTTCCCATACCTCACCGCGGTCATCTCCGCCAGAATCGCGAGCGCAGTCTCCGCCGGTTGCCGGCCGCCGAGATCGAGTCCGATGGGTCCGTGAAGCCGCTCGATCTGTGAACCGGTGAGGCCGGCCTCGCTCAGCCTCTCGCGCCGCGCAGCCTGGGTCTTTCGGGAGCCGATCGCTCCGACGTAGGCCGCGGGCGATCGGAGCGCGACCTGCAGGGCTGGCTCGTCGAACTTGGGATCGTGGGACAGCACGCAGACGTAACACGCCGAGTCGAGTCCGATCTGCTCGAACGCCTCTTCCGGCCAGCCCAGGATGAGCTCGTCGGCCAGCGGGAAGCGCTCCCGGCCGATGAACGCTTCCCGGCCATCCGCGACGATGGTGTGGTAACCCAGCGCCTTGGCAAGCGGGACCAGCGCCACCGCGATCTGCACTCCGCCGAAGATGACCAGCCGAGGTTGCCGGGGAAAAACCTCGAGGAAGAGGGTCACGGGACCCTTCTCGGTTTCGACGGTCCGGCTGGTGCTGGCCTCCCGCCTCAGCGCGGCGAGCGCGGCGTCGCGCACCTCATCCATCGAAATCTTCAGGGGGAGCTTACCCGCTACCCGGCCGTTTTCAAGCACCTGGACTGACTCCCCCATTCCGGGGCCTTCTACGACCGACACGACCACCTCACCTCCCCGGCCCCGCGCCGCCGCGAGAACCTCGGGCCTGACCGCGGGCTCGACGAACACCTTGATCGTCCCTCCGCAGGCGAGGCCCACCTCCCAGGCCCGTTCGTCGGTGACGCCGAAGGTCACCAGCTTGGGGCTTCCCCGCGCGATCGCGGCCTCGATCTCCAGCGCGGTGGCGCTCTCGACGCACCCACCCGACACCGAGCCCGCTATCCTGCCGTCGGCAGCTGCAAGCATGCACGACCCTTCCGGCCGCGGTGCCGAGCCCCACACGCTGGTCACCACCGCGCGGCCGAATGGCTTCCCGCTGCCGGCGAAACGCTCGTAGTCGGTGAGGAGATCGCGCATGCGGTGAGCTTACAGCCGTCCCAGGCGTCGCGCCATTTCCTCCAGCGACGCGACCGTGGCACAGGGAATGAAGTCATCGACATGGGGCAGGGCCGCTCTGAGCCCCACGGTATCCGGCATGAAGTCAGGGCGGCTGGCGAGGGGATCGAGCCAGATCAGGCGGTGGCAGGAACGTCGGAGTACCGCCATCTCGCGTGCGAGCAGGGCCGGCTCACCCCGCTCCCAGCCGTCGGAGACCAACAGCACTACTGCGCTGCTCCGGACGGTGCGACGGACCCACCGCTGGTTCAACTGGCGGAGGCTTTCGCCGATCCGGGTTCCACCGCTCCAGTCCACCACCTTCTCGGCGACTCGGCGGAGTGCCGTATCGGGGCTTCGGGCGCCGAGCTGGCGGGTGATTCGGGTCAGCCGGGTAGCGAAGACGAAGACTTCGACCGGCGCCCCGCTACGCCGGAGGGCATGGGCAAAGCGGAGCATGAAGCGGCTGTAGCGTTCCATCGACCCGCTGATGTCACAGACCAGGACTATCGGCCGGGGCCGTTCGGTGCGTCTCAGCCAGCGCCATCGGATCGCCTCGCCCCCGCTGGCGAGAGCTCCCCGAAGCATGGACCGGGTGGCGGGGCGGGTACCGATGCGCTCCACCCGGTTGCGGCGAGCCCGCCGCAGGGGAAGCCGAGGCCGGAGCGCCTGAAGCATCGCCTGTGCATCCCGCGATTCCTCGGCCGTCATTACCGCGAAATCGACCCTTCGGAGCAGCTCTCGGGCGCTCGCCGCCTGGGCCCGGACCGCAGCGAGCTCTTCCTGGTCGCCGGGATCCGGGCTCATCGATCCGGCGGACAGGTTGCCTCGATCTTCGCTTTGTCGGATTCGGGGGAGCTGCCGTTCCAGGCGGCTCGTGCCCAGGGGCCGGCGCCAAAACAGATCGAACGCCGCATCGTAAAGCAGCTGATCCTCGGCCCGGCGTACGAAAATGGTTCGACCGGCAACCCGCACGTCCCGCCGATGATCCAAGCCTAGAAGGGTGAGTGCTCGCAGGAAGGTTGCGGTCTGCCCCGGATCCACCTCGAGGCCGACCCGGCGGAGCAGCCGTCCGAACTGCATGACGTTGGCTGTCATAGCCCCGTCGTCGGCGGAATCGGGCCGAGCCAACTGATCAAGTGGTGGAGGGTCGGAATCCAATGGCATGGGCCTACCGGATCGAAAATTGCAGGCAAACTTCCTTACATGAAACGCTTTGAATGTAGCGCGGTCGTTTTCGATCTCGATGGAGTACTGGTCGATTCGACCGGCTACGTGGAGCAGCAGTGGCGCCGGTGGGCGGCTTCGAAGGGACTGCCGGTCGAGCCCTTCCTTCGAGTATGCCACGGTCGGCGCGCTTTGGAGACCATTCGACTCGCCGCCCCGCACCTCGATGCCGAAGCCGAAGTGGCCGCCTTTGTTCCGGAGGAAGAGTTGGAGGACCACACACTCGCTCCGGTGGACGGCGCCCCGCGTCTTCTGGAGATGCTGCCCATGGGAAGCTGGGCGGTGGCCACCTCTGGCCCCAGGTCGGTTGCAACCGATCGCCTTCGGCGTGCGGGGCTCCCCATTCCCGCTGTGCTCATCTGTGCCGAGGACGTGCTGCGCGGCAAGCCGAGCCCGGATGTCTACCTGCTCGCGGCCGCCGGCCTCGGTGTGGTTCCCGCTGAGTGTCTGGTGGTTGAAGACGCTCCCGCCGGCATCGAGGCCGCCCGGGCCGCCGGGATGGGAGTCGTTGCCCTCACGACCACTCATCGGGCCGAGGATCTCGGCGCCGATGCCTGCACCGAATCGCTTGCCAGCGTCCATCTGGGGCGGGTGACGGAGGCCAGTCAGGGCACCCGTTCCCTCGAATTGCTGGTGTTGGACCTCTAGAGAGCTCGGCCGGGAACCCGGCTCTCCTCCAGGATCGTCCTCGCGCCTCCCGTCCGCATTGCCGCAACATCCTCCTGATACTTGAGCAGCACGCCCAGAGTCTGCTCGATCTGTGCGGCATCGAGACGGGCGGTGCCCAATGCGGTCAGGGCGGCTGCCCAGTCCAGCGTTTCGGCGATTCCGGGTGCCTTGGTGAGGTCCGCCGACCTGAGCCGCTGGACGAAGCCGACGATCTCCCGGGACAGCGCCGCGGGCACCTCCGGCAGCCGCGCCTGGAGAATCGCCATTTCCCGCTCTGCGGTGGGATAATCGATCCAGTGGTAGAGGCATCGCCGTTTCAGCGCGTCGTGTACTTCGCGGGTTCGATTGCTGGTCAGGATGACCCGCGGCCGCCGCTGAGCCCGCACCGTACCGATCTCAGGTATCGTGACCGCGAAATCACTGAGCAGCTCCAGCAGGAACGCCTCGAACTCCTCGTCGGCCCGGTCCACCTCGTCAATCAGCAGCACCGGCGCGCGGGGGCCCCGGGTCTCCAACGCCTGAAGCAGCGGGCGCCGGATCAGAAACTCTGCGCTGAAGATGTCCCGGGTGGCGGCGGACTTGGCCTCACCCCTCGCTTCGAGCAGCCGGATCTCCAGCATCTGACGAGGGTAGTCCCATTCGTACACCGCGGTGTTGATGTCCAGGCCCTCGTAGCACTGGAGCCGGATCAGCTCGGTATCGAGGACCTGCGCCAGGGTGCGAGCCACCTCGGTCTTGCCCACGCCGGCCTCGCCTTCCAGCAGCAGCGGACGCTCCAGGGCCAGCGAGAGAAAGACGGCGGTTGCCAGGTCGCGATCGGCGACGTAGCACCGGGCGGTGAATGCCGCCTGAACCGAATCGATGTCGGGTAGTTGGGCCATCGTGCTCATCGCTCGCGACGCCCGGAATGAGCTTGCAGAGGGTTCATTCGGGAGACTCGAGAGCCCCGGCATAGGACGGAAACCGGAACCGCATGTCGGGGCCCAGCACTCCACCATGAGCGAGCTCGGCCAGGCTTTGGGCTGTCAGACGCTCACCGGTGAGCAGCCGAGGCAGTATGAGGTCCGCCGCGGTGGCCATGGCGAACATGCCGCACTGGGGAAGACCTAGCAACTGGCTTTCGGCCAGTTCCGCCAGCCAAATCATCGAGCCGGGATGGGCCGGCACGCCATGGCGAATTACCCGGCCGCCCAGGCTGCGTAGCGCGGCGAAGAATGGGGAAAGGGGATCACCCGCCGAAACTCCACCGACCAGGATGATTGGGAGACCAAGATTGAGAACCAGGTTCTGAAGCGCCGCTCGAATCTCCGGTTCGGCCTGCTCGGCGTCGGCTGCGGCAATAACGGTGGTTCCGCTGAACCGCGAGCCGAACGTCTCCAGCTTCATGCGCGCCCCCGCCTCGAATCGGCCCAGGTCGATGCTGGAGACGCCCTCCGTGACTATTGCAGGAACGTCAAAGGGCGCATAGGTCCGCACCTCTATCAGTGCTTCCCCATCCTCACACGCGATTGCGATGCCTTGGGCTAGCGTGGCGAGCGGGATCAGGTGCGGGGTCACTTTGACCGAGGCAACTACCTGACCCGCGTGCACTACCTGCCCATGGAAGAGCGTGAACAGCTGGAGCGAATCAATGGTATTGAGGCGAAGGAGAGCATCCATGCGGACATAAAACACACCATCGTAGGCGGCAACCAGATCCAACCGGCTCTGGCGTGGCGGGAGCCGACTCAGCCCGGAGCCGGCAGCGGCGATGGCAAGTGCCTCGGCGGCGTAATCCTCGTGCAGATCGTCCGGCCCCGGCCACGCCAGCCGAATAGGCTGACTCAGGCCTCCGGACCGCGCGGCCGCGACGAGCGACCCACCGGCTTGGGCATCGAGCTGCATACCCTTCCGGAGCGTTCCCGAGACCAGCCGGACGGGTGCGAGGAGAACGGCCCCCGAGAGCGCAGCGGGATCGAGCAAGGCCAGGTCCTTTGGAGAAAGTCGTTTGGCGAGCACACTAGACCCCCTCCTGGCTGACGCGCCGGGCAAAATCGGTCCAGAACTGCTCGGTCAGCCTGCGCGCCGTCCCCTCCATCAGGCGGGCGCCGACGCCGGCGACGGTGCCGCTTATCTCGCTGGTGGCCGACCAGTTGAGCCGGACCTTATCCTTGCCGGCGTCCTGAACCTCGAGGCTCGATAGCACGTCGATCGCCGAGCCGGGTGCCTTTCCGCGGACCCGCATCCTGGCGCTTCGGCCGGGCACGATGTCGAACAGCTCGACGTCCATCGTGAACCGTACCTTGATCGACCCCACACCGAAGCCGGAGATCACCTTGAAGTGAGTCGGATCGATGACTTCCACCGACTCGACGCCGGGTGCCGATTCAGCCACGAAGTGGGGGTCCATGAGTCGCTGCCAGACCCGCTCCCGCGGAGCGGCGATTTCCGGCGAGCCGGAGAACTCGAGTTTCATCGGAAAAATCCTTCGAGGGCATTCAGGTCTGCCCGGGTGTCCACGTCGGGGTTGTCCCCCTTCACGTCGAGCGTAACAGTCTCCGAGCCACTGGAGCGGAGCAGGGCACTAAAGCCCCGGTCGCCCTCCAATAGGCGTGCCCGTGCCCAGATCGACCGGGCCAGCAGCACCGGGTGCCCCGGCGCCTCCGGGCTACCCTGGTAGCGGGGCCGGACCACGGGGCCGCTGCCCTGACGCCACGCGACTACCAACGCCTCGACCACATCGGGGCGAACCAGCGGCTGATCCCCCAGAAACACCAGCGCGGCCCCCGCTTCTTCGGCGGTCTGTCTCTCGAGCACTGCCAGCCCGAGGCGGACCGAATGGGAGAGGCCCAGCTCTGGCGAATCGTTGATGATGGTACCCAGACTACCCTTGCCGGCGAGGGTGAGTGCCCGCTCATCGTCGGCCGCAACGACAACGTGCCCGCCGTCGAGCAGGCCGCGCTTCCGTGCGACCTCCACGACATCGAGCACGTAGGACAGCAAGGGGTGGCCCCGGTAGAGAGCGTGGAGCTTGCCGCCACCGAACCGCCGGCCCTGCCCGGCCGCCAGGATTAGAGCGTGGGCTCGCAACCGCCGCGCTCCTGACTTGCAGGTGGAGCTTTGCCTACCCGGCCCGTTCGAGTGCGGTGGTCAGGGCTCGGCGGGCGATCACCCCCGCCAGATGGCGCCGGTAGTCGGCCGGCGCGAATGTGTCACCGTTGACTTCAATTCCGGCGGTGACATCCGTGGTCACTCGCTCGACAGACTCCGGTTCTCCCCGGCTTCCCACCAGGGCGTCGACGCTCCGGCACAGAAAGGCGATCTCACCTACTCCCGTGAGGGCCGCCACCGCATGGCTTACCGTCTTGCCCTTGCGGGCCACAACCGCCGCGACCGCCACGATGGCATACCCTGATGCCGGATGATCGTGACTCAAGTAGACGGAGCCGGCACCGGAGGGGAGCGGAGGCAAAACGATCTCGGTCAGCAGCTCGTCATCGGCCAAGGCGGTGGTAAACGCTCCCTGGAAGAACTCCCGGGCCTTTACCGAGCGTTTACCGCGTTTGGAGCGAAGGTTGAAGGTGGCATCCACCGCGAGCATCACTGCCGGCATATCGGAAGCCGGATCCGCGTGCGCCAGACTGCCCCCGATGGTGCCCCGGTTCCTCACCTGCAAGTCTCCGATGGTCTCGGTGGCCTCGGCCACGAGGGGAAACCGCTCCCGGAGCAGGTCGGACTCCAGCAGCTCGCGATAGGTCGTTCCAGCGCCGATACGGGCGCCGCGGCCCTTCTCGGCAATTCCCTTCAGCTCCTCGAGCCGGCTGATGTCCACCAGGCGAGTCGGCTGCGCCAGGCGAAACTTCATGATCGGCAGGAGGCTGTGCCCTCCGGAAATCACCTTGGTTCCTCCGCCCGCCGCGAGGGCGCTCAGCGCGTCCTTCAGGGAGCCGGCGCGAACGTAATCGAAGCTGGTCGGAATCACGTGGCCACCTCGCTCCCCACTTTCCCGTCCCCTCGCTCCGCTCGGGGCAGGCTCTTCCCGCTCGCCTGTATCGCCGCCCACACCCGGGCGGGGGTCAGCGGCTTGTCGATGTGCCGGATCCCGAAAGGCTGAAGCGCATCACACACCGCATTGACCACGCAGGCGGCGGATGCGATCGTGCCCGCCTCGCCCACCCCCTTCACCCCCAGCGGATTGACCGGGGAGGGGGTCACCGTGTGCGCGGTTTCGATGTTCGGCATCTGACTCGCCTTGGGGACGGCATAGTCCATCATGGTGCCGGTCAGAAGCTGGCCCGATTCATCGTAAATGGCCATCTCCTGAAGCGCCTCGCCGATGCCCTGAATCACGCCGCCGTGGACCTGGCCGTCCACGATCATGGGATTGATCGGCGGGCCGCAGTCGTCCACCGCGATGTAGCGCAGGATCTTGACCTCGCCGGTCTGAGTGTCGACCTCGACGGTACAGAGGTGGGTGCCGAACGGATAGACGAAGTTGGTGGGGTCAAAGAACGCGGTGGCTTCCAGTCCCGGCTCCAACCCGGCGGGCATGTTCCAACCGAGGTTGGCCATGAGCGCCGCCTCGGCGAAAGTCTTGGATTGGTCCGGCGAGCCCCGCACACTGAACTTGCCGTCTCTCCACTCGACATCCTGCTCATTGGCCTCCATCAGGTGCGCGGCCACCTTCCTGGCTTTCTCCTTCACCCGCTGTGCCGCCACCTTGACCGCCGAGCCACAGACCGCGGTGGTTCGGCTGCCGTAGGTGCCCCAGCCCTGGGGAGTGATCTCGGTGTCGCCGGCGACGATCTCGATGTTCTCCACCGGATAGCCGAACTCCTCCGCCACGATCTGGGCAAACGTGGTCTCCTCGCCCTGCCCGTGCGGCTTGCCGCCGATGTAGACCCGAACGACACCGGTCGGGTACACTCGGACGATCGCCGAGTCGTAGAGCCCACCGCCGAATCCAACGGCGCCGGCCACCTGCGACGGCCCCAGACCGCAAATTTCGATGTACGAAACCACCCCGATACCCAGATAGCGTCCCGCTTCGCGGGCGCTGGCCTGCTGCTTTCGGAACGCCTGGTAGTCCAGCATGCTCAGCGCCTTATCGAGCGCGCCGGGATAGTTGCCGGAATCGTAGGTGAGGCCGGTGGCGGTTGTGTAGGGGAACTTGTCCGCGGGAATAAAGTTCTTGCGCCGGATCTCGACCGGGTCCATCCCGATCTCCCGAGCGAACATGTCCACCAGGCGCTCGATAAGAAAGGCCGCCTCCGGTCGCCCGGCCCCGCGGTAGGCATCCACCGGCGTACCCGCGGTATACACGCCCTTGATGGTGCCGTGGATGTTGGGGATGGTGTAGGCGCCGGAGTACACCAATCCGTGAAGGATGGTTGGAATCCCCGGTCCAGCAGTCGAGGCGTAGCCGCCCAGGCCGGCATAGACGTTGGTGCGGAGCCCGGTAATGGTCCCGTCTCGCTTGCCGCAGAGCTCCACGTGCTCCACGTGATCGCGGCCGTGGATGGTGGCCTTGTAATTCTCCGACCGGTCCTCGGTCCACTTGACCGGCCGCCCCAGATCCATGGCTGCCAGGCTCACGAGTGCCTCGTCGGGATACGCGGGAATCTTGCTCCCGAATCCACCGCCGACCTCCGGCGAAATCACCCGTAGCTTGTGCTCCGGAATGTTCAGCATGACCGAACACAGGAAGCGATGGATATGCGGATTCTGACTGGTGACCCACAGGGTGAGCTGTCCCGAGCCCTTGTTGTAGCTGGCGACCGCCGCGCGACACTCCATGGCGGTCGGGAGAAGGCGTTGCTGGACGATCCGCTGCTTGACCTTGACCTCGGCCTCCTGAAATGCCCGGTCGGCATCTCCACCGGCAACCACCCAGGTGAACGCGACGTTGTCCGGTACCTCCGCGTGCAGCTGGGGGGCACCTGGCTGGGCCATCTGCTCGGGATCGACGCCGCCACCCAGCGGGTCGTAGTCCACGTCGATGAGGTCGATGGCGTCGCGGGCGGCGGATCGGGTCTCGGCGATCACCATCGCGACTCCGTCGCCGGAGTAACGCACCTTGTCGTGGGCCAGCAGCGGATGAGGCGGCACCTTGAGATTGCAGTTGGGCACGTTCCAGGCGCACGGTACCGGGGCAACCCGATCCTTGATATCCGCTCCGGTGTAAACCGCCAGAACACCCGGGGCACGCTTGGCGGTGCTGACGTCGATGCGGGTGATCCGGGCATGAGCGTAGGGACTGCGAAGGAAGGCGGCGTAGACCAGACCGGTGAGCTTGACGTCATCGGTATACGTGGCGGCGCCGGTGATCAGCCGGGGGTCCTCGCGGCGCTTGATCCCTGATCCGAAGATGGTCGTCATCCGGGCCTCATCATACCGCCGCGCCCGCGGGCTGCCCCGCCCGCGCGGAAGGCGAAATCGGTTGGCTTGCCCGAGGCTTACCGGAGGCGGATTGATCTGCCCGCATGGTGCGGGCCGCGAGCTGTACCGCCGCGACGATGTTCTGATACCCGGTGCATCGGCAGTAGTTGCCCTCGAGCGCGTGGCGGATCTCGGCCTCGGTCGGGTCCGGGTTGCTGGCCAGAAAATCCACCGCGGTCAGAATCATGCCCGGGGTGCAGAACCCGCACTGCAGTCCGTGTTTTTCCCAGAATGCGGCCTGGAGGGGATGAAGGGCCTCGACCGTGCCGATGCCCTCGATGGTCGTGATCGTCTCGCCTTCGCACTGGACCGCGAGTACGGTGCAGCTCTTCACTGCTCGACCGTCAATCAGCACGGTGCAGGCGCCACACTGGCTGGTGTCGCAGCCGATGTGCGTCCCGGTGAGATTGAAGTCGTCGCGCAGTACGTGGACCAGAAGGGCGCGGGGCTCGACGACTGCCGTGCGCTCAGTGCCGTTGACCGTGAGGGTGATTGGGCGTTTCATGGACCGGGACTCCTTCGCTCCGATGAGAGTGCGCCCGATGACGCACCAGCAACGCAGGCCGGGGTGATGCGGTTGACCAGTAAGCTTAGGCTACTGTTGGCTTTCAAGTGGGTCAAGGTGCATTTTTGACTCACCTTGGGGTGTAGCTCAATTGGCAGAGCGCCCGGCTGTTAACCGGGAGGTTGCTGGTTCGACCCCAGCCGCCCCAGTCCCCTACAGCTTCTCGTAGGCCGACAGCGTCAGGAACTCGGGAAAATCCGTCGCCGAGATCAAGCCGTCGAGCAGCTCGCCGGCGCTGCCCAGTCGTTCACGCTCGCCCCCCACTGCCCCGAGTTTCTCGGTCTCCTCCTGCAACATCGTGCGACAGAGCGCCAGCGTGATCGGCGTTCCATCCTCCGTCGTGGCCCGATGCCGGATCCACTGCCAGAGCTGTGACCGGGCGATCTCGGCGGTCGCGGCGTCCTCCATGAGGTTGTTGATGGCCACCGCCCCCGATCCTCCCAGCCAGGCGGCGAGGTACTGAATGGCGACACTGATGTTGCCCCGCACCCCGGCCTCGGTGACGCGCCCTCCCGGCACCCGCACGTCCACCAGCTGCCCTTGCTTCACTTCGACATCGTCGCGCTGCCGGATCTTCTGGTTGGGCCGGCCTCCGAGCGCGGCACGGAACACCTCGTCCACCACCGGAACCAGGTCCGGGTGGGCCACCCAGGCTCCGTCGTATCCCGCGCCCGCCTCGCGGGCTTTGTCTTCCTTCACCCGGGCCAGCGCGGTGGCGTTGACCTCCGGGTCCCGGCGGCTCGGAATGAAGGCGGCCATACCCCCGATTGCGTGTGCTCCTCTGCGGTGGCAGGTCTTCACCAGCAGCTCGGTGTACGCTCGCATGAAGGGAACCGTCATCGTCAGTTGCGCCCGATCCGGCAGCAGGAAATCGGGCCGGTCGGAGAAATTCTTGATGATGCTGAAGAGATAGTCCCAGCGTCCCGCATTGAGGCCGGCCGCGTGGTCGCGCAGCTCGTAGAGGATCTCATCCATCTCGAAGGCGGCCAGGATCGTCTCGATCAGGACCGTGGCCCGGATGGTTCCGGGGGGGATGCCCAGTTCCTCCTGGGCCCGCAGGAACACGTCGTTCCATAGCCGTGCCTCGAGGTGGTTTTCCAGTTTGGGCAGGTAGAAGTAGGGTCCGCTGCCGCGGGCCAGCAGCTCGTGGGCATTATGGAAGAAATAGAGTCCGAAATCGAAGAGGCTGGCCGATATCGGCTCTCCCGTCCACCAGCAGGTGCTTCTCCTCGAGGTGCCACCCCCGTGGGCGCACGACCAGGGTGGCGAGCTGCTCCGCCAGGTGGTAGCGCTTGCCCTCGGGACTGGCGTACTCCAGTGTCCGCCGTACCGCGTCGATGCAGTTTGCCTGCCCCGCGATCACGTTGGCCCACGGAGGCGACAGGGCATCCTCGAAGTCGGCCATGAACACCTTGGCCCCGGAGTTGAGAGCGTTGATCATCATCTTGCGCTCTACCGGTCCGGTGATCTCGACCCGGCGGTCATCCAAATCGGCGGGGGCCGGTGCAACGGTCCAGGTGCGGTCTCGGAGAGGCTGCGTTTCCGCCAGGAAATCAGGCTGAGCGCCGTTCTTGAGATCCTGCTTGACCTGCCTTCGGCGTTGGAGCAACGCCTTTCGGCGGGGCCCGAACTCCTGGGCGAGCAGCCGGAGAAAGCGGAGCGCCTCTGGGGTGACGATGCGGTCCGCCTCGGCGACCGGCGGTGCGCGGAGTGCTACGCCGTCCATATCACGCAACGTGGTAGAGCATGAAGGCAAAGTGACAGCCGCTGCCGGCGAGCACCAGCAGATGCCAGATTTCGTGGTGTCCAAAACGGCCGGGGAATGGGTCGGGACGTTGCCGGGCGTAGATCACGGCCCCGACGGTATAGGCGAGGCCACCGGCGATGAGCCAGGCCAGGCCACCGGAGGAAACGGCACGAGCCAGAGGCACCAGCGCCACCAGGGCCAGGTACCCCATGGCGAGGTAGGTGCCGGTGGACAGCCAGACGGGAGCGTCCAGGAAGAAGAGCTTGAAGGGAATTCCTGCCAGCGCAATCAGCCAGACTGCCACCAGCAGCGTCCACCCGAGGCGCCCGTTCAGGGTAATCAGCGCCACCGGAGTGTAGGTGCCGGCGATGAGGAAATAGATCGATATATGGTCCAGAGTCCGGAGCGCCCGCAGCGGTCGCTCCGGCAACGGAAGCGCGTGGTACATCGTGCTGGCGCCGTAGAGAAGAATCAGCGTGGCGCCGTAGATCCCGAAGGCAAGCAGCTCCCCGGGCCCCTTTGCCATTCGTAACAGCAGAACGGTGCCGGCGCCGGCGAGGAGGAGCCCTACTAGATGCGAGGCCCCGTTGAACGGCTCCCGAATACGCATGAGTTCAATCTAAGGCTATGGGCTAGGGGCTATGGGGTATGGGCTATTGGTCAAGAGCACAGGAGTTCCGAGATTACACGGAGTAGCTCATAGCTCATGAGCTCATAGCCCATAGCCCTCCTACCTTGTCGCCCGTTGGATGTTGCCCTAGCGTTACTGCGTGCGTATCGCCCTGTTTTCCGAGGTTTACTGGCCCATGGTCAGCGGCGTGGGAGTCACGCTGCTTCGACTCACCCGGGCCCTGGAGGAGCGCGGCCATCAGGTCCGGGTCTATACCGCCAACTACGCTCTGGCCAAGGGGCAGGCGGACCGGCCCGAGGTACATCGCTCCCCCAGCGTTCCGCTGTTCCTCTATCCTGATGTGCAGTGGGCGTTTCCCCGGCTTCGCGACGTCCTGGACGATGCCGCGCGGTTCCGGCCCGACGTCATCCACGTGGCCACCGAGTTCGCTCTCGGTCTCACCGGTCTCAAAGTCGCCCGCCAGCTTCGGGTGCCCCTCATCGCTTCGGCCCACACCGATTACGAGCAATACGCCGCGCGTTACGGGGTGGATTGGGCGGTACGCGCCGGCTGGCGTTACCTCCGGTGGTTTTATGGGCAAGGCCACCGGGTGCTCTGCCCGTCGCGCATCTATGAGGAGCACCTGCACAGCAGGGGGGTGACCAACACCGGGCTCTGGAGCCGCGGGGTGGATCCCAACTGCTTCCATCCCGGATTTCGGAGCGAGGCGTATCGCCGGGCGCTTGGGGTCGAGCCCGGTGACCTGCTGGTCACCTACATCGGGCGCATTGCGCGGGAGAAGAATCTCGGCCTCCTGCTCGAGGCCTGGGACCTGCTTGCTCCGGACCGAGGCTCGGCCAAGCTCTCGCTGGTGGGGCGGGGTCCGCTCGAGCCGGATATCCGGCGGCGGGAGATTCCAGGGGTGCATGTCGCAGGATTGATGGACGGGCGGGCGCTGTCGGTGGCCTACGCCTCGGCCGACATCTTCGCCTTTCCATCGGCCACCGAGACCTTCGGCAATTCGCTGCTCGAGGCGATGGGGTCGGGGCTGCCCCCGCTGGTGGCGGCGGCCGGTGGCGTTCTCGAGTTCTCTCAGCACGGGGGCAACGCCTGGCTGGTGGCGCCCAACAGTGTGCCGGCAATTGCGGAGGGATTGCGCCGGCTCATGGAGGATGCGGCCCTGCGCCGCCGTCTCTCGGAGGGCGCGCTGCGCACCGCGCAGGAGCGAGGGTGGGACCAAGTGTACGACCAGCTGCTGGCGGACTATCAGGACGCCATCGATAACCGGCGGCTCATCCAGGCTGCATGAAGGACCTGCGCTAGAGTCTTCTCCTCCCTAGAAGCCGATTCGCCTGCTCAAGACCAGATATGCCAACGCCGCGATTACGGCGCTCATTGGCATGGTGAGGATCCAGGCCCACACGATCCGTTTGGCCACCCCCCAGCGTACGGCGGACAGCCGCTGCGCCGCGCCCACACCTACGATGGCTCCAGTGATGGTGTGCGTGGTGCTCACCGGCACCCCCAGACTGGACGCGAGGAGAACTGTGATCCCACCCGCGGTCTCCGCGCAGAACCCGCCGAAGGGCCGGAGTCGGGTTATCCGCGTGCCCATGGTCTTGACGATCCGCCATCCGCCGGCGGCAGTGCCGAGCGCAATGGCGGTGTGTGCTGCGAGCACGATCCAGAGGGGGATGTGGTCAGCCGAGATGAGGTGCAGGTGCCTGAGCCACCCTGTCTGGTTGGCGAAGTCTGCCTGGCTGGCGACCAGAAGACTCACGATGATTCCCATGGTCTTCTGGGCATCGTTGGCGCCGTGGCTCAGTGAATAGAGTGCGGCGGAGATCAACTGGAGGCGGCGAAAGATCCGGTCGAGTGGGCCTGGGCGTGCTCCGCGCAGCAGCCAGGACAGGCCGACGGTGAGGATGAGCGCGATGGTCATCCCCAGCAGCGGCGAGACTACGATAAAGGTCACCGGCAGAATCCAACCACTCAGTATCAGTGCCCCGAAACCAGCCTTGGCGATGGCGGCACCGGCGTAGCCTCCCAACAGTGCGTGCGAGGAGGAGCTGGGGAGGCCCAGATACCAGGTGATCAGGTCCCAGACGATTGCGCCGAGCAGGCCTCCCAGAATGACGTTGGGATCGACGACGCTGATGTCTATCAGCCCCTTGCCAATCGTCTTGGCAACCGCGGTGCCGACGACAAATGCCGCTACGAAGTTGAAGAATGCCGCCCAGAGGACCGCGACCCCGGGGCTGAGAACCCGGGTCGAGACCACAGTGGCAATGGAGTTGGCGCTGTCGTGGAAGCCGTTGATGAAATCGAAAATCAGGGCTACCGCAACGATCACGACTACATACAGGATGCCGTGATCCATGCTCAGGCGTGCTTGATGGAGATCGACTCCAGGACGTTCCCCGCATCTTCCATGTGGTCCAGGGTCTTCTCCAGCGTATCGTAGATCTCCTTCCACTTAATGACCATCAGTGGGTCGGGCGAGCCGTCGAACAACCGGGCAACCCACTCGTGATACAACGAATCCCCCTCCTCCTCCAGCCGCTTCACCTGGGCGCAGGCGTCCAGAACACTCTTGTCCTTGTTCTTCTCCAGTGCCTGGACCGCCACCAGCAACTCCTTGGTGGCCCGGAATACGACATCGGCCAACAGGATGGCACCCTGGGGCGCCTCTCCCGCGTGGTACATCTGAACCCGGTGCGCCGCTCCGTCGATCAGGTCAACCACGTCGTCAAGCCGGGATGCGAGTAGGTGGATGTCTTCCCGGTCGAGCGGTGTGATGAACACGCGATCCAATCTGGTGACCACCTCATGGGTGATCTGGTCGGCCTCATGCTCCAGCCGCTTGATCGCGTCGACGATCGCTCCGCGATGGTAACCATCGGCGCGGAGCAGGTCGAGCTGGAGCTTGGCGGCTTCGACGCTGAGCTCGGCAACTGAGGTGAAGAGATCGAAGAACTTTTCGTCGCGGGGCAGGAGGCGCATCGAGAAACCTTGGTAGTGGCTGGCGGCGGGGAAGATAGTCCGGCCCACGGGGTTGGCAAGGTAGACCCGTTCTTGACGAAGCCCGTTTTGGGGGCAAATTCTCTATAGGTTCCTCCGCCTCCCTGGCGGAGAGCGGGATACAGTGCCGAGGTCCGGGGCTCATGACTACCCACAGTCTGCTTACCCGCCCCGATCGGTTGGCCGCCCTGCGCCGAACCGCCCTTCTGGATACGCCTCCCGAAGAAGCGTTTGACCGTCTGACCCGCATGGCGGCACGCCTGCTGGGTACCCCGGTTTCGCTGGTATCATTGGTGGCAGACGACCACCAGTTCTTCAAGAGTACCACGGGTTTACCCGAGCCTTGGGCCTCCAGGCGGGTCAATCCGATCTCGTTCTCCTTCTGCGGCCAGGTGGTAGCCACCGGGGAGCCCCTGGTCTTGGAGGATGCCCGGCGACACCCCCTCCTCCGGCATACCCCCGTCATCCGGGAGCTCGGCTGGGTGTCCTATGCCGGGGTCCCGGTGGCCACCCACCAGGGTCACACGATCGGAGCCCTCTGCGTCATCGATAAGACTCCGCGGCTCTGGTCGGAACGGGATATCGCGCTCCTGCAGGACCTGGCGGCTTCGGTGGCAACCGAAATCGAGCTGCGCACCGAGATCGCCGAGCGCAGAAAGGCCGAGCAGGGGCGGCGGGAGAGTGACGAGCAGTTCCACAACAGCTTTGAGGACTCTGGCGCCGGGATGGCTCTCATCTCGACCGATGGCCGCTGGCTGCGGGTGAACCGGGCAGTCTGTGAGATCCTGGATGCGCCGCGGGAGGATCTGATCGGCTTTCCGGTCGAAGCCAGAACCCACGCCGGAGACGCGCCCGCCGACCGCGAGGCTATGCGCCTACTGCTGGCGGGCGAGTGCAGGACCTACACCATGGAGAAGCGGTACGTCCGGCCTTCGGGTAAGGTCGTCTGGACCCTGGTCAACGTCTCGCTGGTGCCCGGCACTGAAGGCCAGCCGGGTCATCTCATTGCAGCGATACAGGATATCACCGAGCGGAAGCAGTTCGAGACCGCGCTCCGGGGTAGCGAGGAGCGCCACCGTCTCCTCGCCCGGGCCTCGCACGAAACGGTCTGGGACTGGGACCTGGTGACCGACCACCTTGTCTGGGACGAAGGGACCGGCCCCCTGCTCGATTATCAGCGGTCTCAGCAGGGCGAAACCGCGTCCTGGTGGTATGAGCGGATCCACCCGAGCGACCGGGACCGCGTCAGAGCGAGCCTCGACACCGCAATCGCCGAGGGTACCGACGCCTGGACCGAGGAATACCGATTCCGCCGGGCGGAGGGCTCGTATGCGGTCGTCCAAGGCCGGGCCCACCTGGTCCGGAACGAGACCGGAGCCCCGGTCAGAGTGATCAGCGCCCTATCCGGCCTGTCCAACGCTCATAAGGCCGATCGCCAGCTCCAGCAGGTCCTGGATGCCCTTCAAGTCGGGGTATCCGTGGTCGACAAGCAGGGTCGCATCGTGGTGGCCAACAGCTCGGACCGCCAGCTGTGGGGCGGCGGCCGGGAGCGGGGCGTTCAGAAGGTGGCGGAGCACCGGGGCTGGTGGGCCGACACCGGCGAGCCGGTTCGCCCGGAGGAGTGGGGAGCCCTCCGCGCCATTGGGGGAGAGTTCTCGGCCGACGAAGAGGTGATGATCGAGACCGTCGATGGCGAGCAGAGGACGATCCTGAATTCCGCCACGCCTCTGCTGGACGAAAGCGGCGAGATCGTGGGTGCGGTCAACATCAGCAAGGACGTGACCGAGGCCAAGACCGCGGAGACCACCCGGGCCCGCCTGGAGGAGCATGTCCACCGGGCCCAGAAAATGGAGGCGGTTGGCCGGCTGGCCGGCGGGGTGGCGCACGACTTCAACAACCTGCTCACCGGCATTCTGAGCTACAGCGACCTCATCCTCCAGGAGCTCCGGCCGGCAGACCCGATTCGGGCCGACGTCGAGCAGATCAGGGATGCCGGCCAGCGAGCCGCCAACCTGACCCGGCAGCTGTTGGCCTTCAGCCGGCGCCAGCTACTCCAGCCGCGGGTGTTGTCGCTGAACGCGCTGGTCGCGGAGTTGGAGCCCATGCTAGGACGCCTGGCGGGGCCGCTGGTGACGATCGAGACCGAGCTCGATCCTATGCTTGGTAACGTGCTGGTGGACCCGGCCCGGCTGGAGCAGGTCCTGGTCAACCTCGTGGTCAACGCCAGAGAAGCCATGCCGGAAGGTGGCCGCATCCGGATCAGCAGCGCCAACTGGCGGGAGGAAGAAACCCCGGGGCAGCGAGGAGGCGGAGGCCAGCCGCAGGAGTTTGTCTCCCTGTGGGTCAGCGACACGGGCATCGGGATGGATGCCGATATCCAGAGCCGCATCTTCGAGCCCTTCTTCACGACCAAGCCGGCCGGAAGCGGGATCGGGCTGGGGCTCTCAACCGCCTATGGAATCGTGGAACAGAGCGGCGGAAATATTTCAGTGAATAGTGCCCCGGGGGAGGGATCGACCTTCGGGGTTCACTTTCCCCGTCACGGGGGAACGGCGGACACCTCCGAGCCCCGGAAGCAGCCGGCTCCGGGCCGAAAGGAAACCCTGCTCCTGGTCGAGGATGAAGCCCCGGTTCGCGAGTCGGTGCGCCGATTGCTGGAGTGGCACGGCTACACCGTGCTCGAGGCCCGGAACGGGGTCGATGCGCTCGAGATCTACCAGGGCAACGAGCAGGCGATCGACCTGGTCCTCACCGATCTCATCATGCCGGAAATGGGCGGGCGGGAGCTGGTCGAGCGACTGCGAGCCCGCCAGCCAGGGCTCCGGGTGCTGATCATGTCGGGATACGCCGACAAGCCCATGACGAGTAACCGAACAGTAGGCAAGGGCACGGCCTACGTGGAGAAGCCGTTTACAGCCGAGCTGCTGATGGAGCGGCTGAGGGAGGTGCTGGGAGGGTAAGAAGTGAGAAGTGAGAAGTAAGAAGTAAGAGGTAAGAAGGGCTACGCTCGGGGTCAGGGTGACACCTTCTCACTTCTCACTTCTCACTAGCTGCACCAGGTCCTGGGGGGTCTCAAGCCAGTAGTCCGGCCTCGATTGCTCCAGGTGAGCCCGGCCAAAGGGACCCCAGAGGGCCGCCGCCGTGCGCACCCCCGCCGCGCGGCCGGAATTCATGTCATGCACGCTGTCGCCCACGTAGACGGTGGTGGCGGGATCGGCGCCCAGCAGGACAACGGCCTTCTCCACCGGCTCCGGATGCGGTTTGGGGTTGACCACTTCGTCGGCGCAGACCAGGACGTCCATCAGCGCCTCGAGTCCGACCAGCGTGAGCCCCCGGAGCGCCCCCTGTCGGTTCTTGCTGGTGACGAGACCGGTTTGAAGTCCGGCTGCCTTGACCTCCCGGACGGCGCCCATGACGCCGGGATAGACCGTCACCATCCGGTCGTGATGTTTGAGGTTATACTCTCGGTAGGTGGCGATCAGGGCCTCGATCGTCCCCAGCTCGTCTCGCCATTCGGCCAGCTGGACGGTCAGCGGCGTACCCACGCCCTTGAGCCAGTCCTCGTCGGTGCGGGCCGGAAGTCCATGCTGCGCCAGCGTGTGATGGTAGCTGTCGAGAATGAGGCGAAGCGAGTCGATCAGGGTTCCGTCGAGATCGAAGAGAACGGTGCGGAGTGGCGGCATCGGGTGAAAGTTACCGGGTAAGTGACCGCTTGCGTAGCCGCCGGGCGACCCGTAATCTCCGACGTTTCCAACCAGGGTGACCCCGTGGATCCATCGGAGCTGGTAGCTATCATGGCGGCGATCATCTACAGTGGCCGGCGGGACCCCACCGCCGGCCAGGAAACCAGGCAGGCGGCGGTCGAGGAGGCGTGGAAAATATGGCACCTGACAATGGAGGGGTGGGTCGAACCCGGCCCGCGACCCTTCGGCCCGACACTGGAGCCGTAACCCAAGTGCCGTCTTCGAGACCACCCGTCCGGGAGGCAAGGCTGCGGCCCGAGTTTGCCGAGAAGTATGCCGGCATCCAGGCCGACGTGTGGTTCAGCGCGGCCGGCCTGGCCGAAAAGCTCATCACCCGGCTGCTCCGCGAGGGGGTGTCCGATGAGGAGTTGCCCCAGCGGGTGCTCGACCCGACCCACTTCGAGTTTCGGGGTGGGGAAGCCGGCGTCACTCGCTCGGCCTCTGGGCGGTAGTTACGGTCCGAACACGATCAACCCGGTGAGCCGCGCCTCTATTCCATTCCAGCAGACCTGAGCCGGCCTCACCCGGCTGAGCCCGCTGGTCAGCTCCCGAGCGGGAGCCTCCGCCAATCGTTCGATCAGCATGTCCTCCCCAGCGGTATGCCCGCCGGTCACGAACCCCAGTAGTCGCTCGAGTTGCAGCAGTGAATCCCGCTGACGTAGTCTGGCCGCCTCACCGATCAGCTGACTCAGGCGGATGGCTGCCTGCCGCGCTGCCGGCGTAGTCTCGGGTGAGAGCCAGCGGCGAGCGCTGGTCAGCGACAGGCGGGCTCGAATCTGTGGTGCGAGAAGCGCCAGATAGGCGTGTACCTGTTGCCGGTCCACGATCGGTCTCTGCCCTTGCCGCGCGGCGGTGTCGAGCCGCTGGGCTACCATCTCGGGCGCTTCGGTCCAGCATCCTTTGGGGTCGAGCCAACCGATGGTGGAGGAAAGTGACTCCTTGGGATTACTCGCGCTGTAGAGCGAAAACCCGGCGAGAAGACCGCGCTGTTGAGATGAGGCCTGGGCCAAGCCGGCCACCGCACTGCAGTCGCCGTATCGCTCAGCCAGGTCGGTCCGCCAGCGCCAGATGTGCCGGCCGCCTGCGCCCAGTCCCGCGGCGGCTGGGAGTCTCGCCTTGCGAGCCAGCGTAGCTTCCAGGCGCAGCGATCGCTCCAGCACGGGGACCGGCACGAAACGCACCACCTCTACCTCGGAGTGGCGCGAGCCGAGACGAACCGCGCGCCCCTCCCGTTGCTCGAGCCGCATCGGCGTCCAGGGCAAATCGTAGTGGATTACACGCGCAGCGCGCTGGAGGTCGAGCCCCTCCGCGGCAACATCGGTCACCACCAGATGCCGGGGAACAGGCCCGGTACCGATGCCTTCCCGAAACCATCCCAGCACCACCGGCCGCGGCAGCAGGGTCATAGCCAGACCGGCGCGATTTCCAGTACACCAGGCCAGCCGCAATTCGCTGAGTTGCTCGCGGATGTAGCGGACAGTGTCCCGGCTGGCGGTGAAGACCAGAGCACCCCTCTTCTCCATTAGAAGCTCACGCAAGCGGGCCAGCTTTGCGTCGTTCCGTCCCCAGGCCGCCGTGGCCGCCGGAATAATGCTCTCCAACGTAGGGATATCCGCGAGCTCGAGGTCGCTCGAGGCCTCATTGCAAGGGAGCAGCTCCCACCAGACCAGTTGATCCCCTAGCTCAGCGGTAAAGCGGCGGAGTGCCGACCGTTCCATTGGCCGGCCTGCCTGGAGGGCATCACGCGCGTGGAGCAGTAACCTGTGGTATCGCCGAAGTGCGCCGCCCAGCGCTGCCGGACTCGACCCGGCAGCCCGGAGCAAGACTCCGCGAACCAGGCTGGCTATGGATTCGTTGCTCGACAGCCGCAGCCGGCTCAGCAACCCGATTGAGCTAGCGATGGCGCCACACTCGGCAGGCACGGGTTTGCTGATCGTCGATATCCGGCGAGGCCGGTGGTCGTCCAGGCCATGGTTCTCGACCACGAGCTGGCCGAGCGCGGGATCTGGAGAGCCAGTCGACAGAGCCCGTCTCAGCGAGACGACTCCATCCATTACCAGGGCGTCATCTCGGACTGCGAGAAGTAGCTGGTGACCCAGATCGGAAAGACGATTCACAACGGGGGTAGCGGTTACCAGCAATGCCGGCCTGCCGACCAGCCAACGCGCCGCGTGGGCATAACGTCTGGTCTGTCGATTCCGGAAGTGATGGCTTTCATCGACAAGGACCAGTCCCCGAGTGCGAGACGGCAGCGTTCCTCGACTTACCAGTTCGTGCGAACAGACTACCAAGGGAATGTCCAGGTCTCTCGCCACCGCTTCCCATTGTGGTTGGAGCGTTGCCGGTACCAGACAAGCAGTGGGGCTCCGGCCGTTGAACGCTGCGGCCACCGCGAGCGCGACATAGGTCTTCCCGCTTCCGACCGGGTCCGCCAGGATCGCCCCCCGATATCGCCTCAGGGCAGCCAGCGCTCGGCGGAAACTCCGGTGCTGTCGAGGCAACAACCATGCTGGTGCAGGAGAGCCATCCTCGGCGGGTAACAGACTCCGAGCCAGCGAGGCGGCGACCTCGTGGCCGCACGAATCCGGGCCAGGACGAAGCGCCGTCAATAACGGGTCGGGAACTGCCACTAGCGACTCAGCGACGATAGCGGGTGGCGTCGTCCACCACGGCACGAAGTGCATTCTGCGCGTCACCGGAAAGGCCAAAGTGCCCCGCAACAGCCTCGTCGAGCTCCTCCTGGACCGGGACACCGGCTCTCCCCTCCTGAGCAAGCCGGCTAAGAGCGGGGTCGGTGAACGCCGAGATGGGAAGAGGGAGCCGGGCGATGGTTTGGGCATTGAATCGGGCGAATCCGCTAGCAGCCGGCACCGCGCCGAGGCGAGCGACCGCCCTCAACCAGGTCGAGTTGAGACAAGCGGTGAGACGTTCGGCTTCGACCACACTCGTCGTCGTGGTGACGTAACAGCTGTTGAGCGGGATTTGGTGCAGGTCGTTCCGGGTCGTGAGCGCGGCCGCCACCAGCTGTCTCGCCAGGTCCGACCATACGACCCGGTGCCTGGCGATAGCGGCGCGTGCTCGAAACACCGTCCATGGCGGACCGCCATGGTAGTCTCGTCGGGCCCGGAGTTCAGAGTAGTGCGGCGCCAGATATGCACGGCACCGTGGCGGAAGCCCTGCTCGCGGCTGCCCTTCGCCATCATGGGTCCAAAGCAGTCTGGTCTCGGTCCGACACTGAAATGCCGCGACGTCCCGGCCACGCACAGCCCAGCGAAGTACCTCCGGCTCCAGGTCTTCAGGCGGATTCAGAAAAACGCGATTGATCCCGGTCTTGAGTCCCAGGTGGCAGACAAACCTCTCTCCCAGCGAGGGGTGATCGGTTTGAAGCGCTTCCAGCACATTGCGCAGGCGGTCGCGAACCAGTATCCAGGGTGCTCCGCCGACAAGTCTGGATTGCCGGATTCCCCTTTCTCTGGTGACGGCGAGCGTCATGCGCACCCGGTGGTGTGGTGGCGGCGCAGCCTTGCTGGCGACGAGTGCCATGGGATACACCGTTGCATCGAACTCCGCCCCGGCCTGGCCGGTGAGATTGGCAATCACGTGCAGCGTCGTGGAGCTTGCGAGTGCATGCCGCGCCGCGGCACCATAGCCTGTGCCCGCAATCTTCGAGGGCACCAACATTGCCACTATTCCGCGGCTACCGGCCAACTCCACTGAACGCTCAAGAAAGGCGATGGCCAGATCCGGCCGGCTGCCGTATCCACCGGCCGATGTGCGCCACCACCGATATCGCCCTGCCAACCGAGCCCGCATGTCAACGGGGATCTCCTCAGATCGGAGCCAGGGAGGATTGCCGGCAACGATGTCGAAACCGCCTCGGGCAAAGACATCGGCAAAGTGACTGCCGTAGTGGAACCAGGGCAGCTCTCCTTCGCTGGCCAGTCTCCGGCCGGCCTGTCGTAGCAAACGGAGGCGACTGCGGAGTTCGTGGAGTCGGGCCAGCAGCGCTCGATCCAACCCCCGTGTCTGGCCAAAGAGGTCGCGGCCTCGGGCCTCCTGGAGACAGTAGGCTACGTCTTTACGCGCCCTCCTCTCAGCCGCAGCGAGTGATGCTCCCAACGCTCGAGCTTCTGCCGAGCGCAGCCGCCGAACCAGCGCCTGCTTTTCGGCACCGGTCGCCGTGATGACAGCCCGGCGTAGCCTGGACAGATCGGCTACGATCTCCGGCTTGTGCGAGCCAACCTCGAGGCTCTGGCCAATGGGGTCGAACAGGCTGTCGCCCTGACGGATGAGGCAGTCAAGATTCGGGAGCGGCGCGACATCAGAGGCTCGCTCCGCGGGATCATCGGCGATGACGGCCAGCCATAGCCGTAGCTCGGTCAGCCGTACCGCGGCGGTGTTCAGGTCTACCCCGAACAAATTCTGTTGCAGCACCCGTCGCTTTCGAGCAGGGAGATTGCCCTTGGTTCCCAGGGCGGACAGGCGTTCGAGCGCGCCGAGCAAGAACGCACCCGATCCCACCGCGGGGTCGAGCAGGGTGATGGAGGTCATGATACCGACGGCGTTCGGGTCCCTGGCGCTGTAGCGTTGCTCCGCCTCCGTGGGGCCGCATTGGAGCCGTTCACCGATCAGGGCGATCAGTGAGGCATCGAGGACGCTCCCGACCAATGAAGCCGGGGTGTAGAAGGTGCCGGAGGCATGGCGGGCCTCCGGAGTCATCACTCCTTCGAATACCCGGCCCAGCATGTCAGGGGCTACTCCGCCATGTTTCTCACCTTCAGTGACCGTGAAGTGAAACCGCTCGAAGAGTTGATCGAATGCATCCCGCCAGAGCGGATTGGGGATGTCGGCCCGAAAGCGGCGCTCGAGTGGGTGCGGCTCAAAAAGGCCGCCGTTGAGAAAGGGAATGGAACCAAGCGAGGTTGCGGCGCGGCTCCGGAGATCCCTCGGCCGGTTCAAAGTGCCGAAGAAGAGCGGCCGCAGCAGATCGCGATGTATCCTCCGCCTGCGGGCGAGGCACCTCTCCACCTCCTCGGCCAGAAAACGTTCCCTGCCGCCCAGCCATCCTTTCGTCTGGATGAAGTAAAGGAAGAGGATTCGGGTGAGCTGGAGCAGCGCCAGTCCGTGGCGGTCTTCCACCCCCATGGGGCCGGGGAGGCCGGCTGCCACCTGGTCGAGCGTTGCGCGGAAGACGCGGAAGAACCGACGCCCCACCGTTTCGGCGGCCAGCGCGTCGGCTGCCCTGGCGGCAAAGGCGAGCGACCCACCCTCCGCGGTTGCGGTGAGCCGGCCCAGAGAAGCGAGCGCTTCCGGACTCGGTCTCGCCAGGTCAACCTCCAGTTTCGGACAGCCGTCGAACCCTATCGCGATTGCCAACCGGCAGCGGCGAGGATCCAGTGCGAGCACCAGACATATCCGCCCGCTTCCGCTGATCCGTCGAGCCAACTGTTTGGCATCGCGCTCCGGGCGATCGCTTTCGACAGCAAACCAGGGAAGCCCTCCTGTTCGCCCGACCACAGTCAGCTCGGGGCAGCGAGCGCTGCTGCCGCGGGACTCCCCTGGCACCGCTTCCCAGAGCGGCTGGTGACCGAGAGCGGCCACCAGCCCGGTGAGATCGTGCAGCGATCGAATTGCGGGGAGGAGTGTCTCGAGATCCATCCGCGGGGCGCTCCGGGTGTTGCGGAGTCCCACGGTATGGCGGGGAAGGTGACGCTATTGCATCAGAATGCCGCGTGGCGTGGCGGAATTGCGTTCAAGGGTCTAGGGTCAAGAGTCAAGGGTCTAGATCGTGAATTGAGGCCTGCGTTAGCTTCGAGACCCGAGACCCGAGACCCGAGACCCGAGACCCGAGACCCGAGACCCCAGACCCGAGACCCGAGACCCAGACCCGAGACCCTAGACCTTAGACTAATCTCTCCCATGCCCTTTCGATCCATCGCTTTCGCACTCGGCATCAGCTTCGCGGCTCCGGGCCTGCTCTGCTCCCAGGCGGCGTCCGACAGCGGCACATTCGTGATCCGTCACGCGCGGGACACCGTGGCCATCGAGCAGTTCCGCCGCACCGACACCAGGCTCGAGGGCACCCTCAGCATCCGGAACGCGAAGGCCACGTCCCACCGCTGGTCCGCGGTGGTGGCCCCCGATGCTACGCTGCCACTCATCGAGGTGACCGTTCGCGAAGGGAAGGACAGCGGAGGGCAGGGCGCGAGGGTGGTCCAGCGTGCCCGGGTAATTTTCAAGGAGGACAGCGCCGCCGTTGACGCGATCGGCGGAGAGGGACTCCAGACTCGGCTCTTTGCCACCGAGCGTGGGGCGGTGCCCTATCTCAACCTCTCATTCGCGCTGTTGGAGCAGGCGGTGCGCCGGGCTCGCGTCACGCCCCAACCTACCCAGGTCGCATTTTTCAATCTCGGCGGCGGACAGACCCTCACTGCCAGGCTGTCACCGCTGGGCACCGACTCCTTGACCCTCGACATCGGCAGCGTGCAGTACCATCTCCGGGTCGATCCCGCCGGCCGATTGCTGGGCGGACGGATCCCAGCCCAGGAAGTGGTGGCTGAAAGGCGGTAGCTCGACCGCTCACGCCCTATCTCTGTAGACCCGTCCTTTCCACTCCACCCTGCGAGCGCCCCGCTTCACCGATCGCAGGACGATGTAGAGCGCCATCAAGGCGCCGAGCGGATAGCCCAGCCCATACGCCGCCGGTATCTGCATGCCGCGGCAGATCAGCATCCAGAATCCTGCCGAGAGGACGGTTGCGACCAGAGCGGCCGGTGTGAGCCAGGCATGACTGGGATCGAAGGTGGACGCCAGCAGCACGGCTGGAGGCAGCAGCCAGAAGAGCATGGCCAGCATCAGCATCATCGGCACCAACGCCCGGAGCAGCGGCTCGTGGGGAAAGGAGCGGCGCCCGCCGAGGTAGATGTTCTTCGACCAGCCTTCGATCAAGTGGGGGAGACCCTGATACATGCGGGTCTCCATCAACCCTTCGGCAAACACGAAATGCAGCTTGAGCCGGTGCCGGAGGTAGGTCTGGGCCAGGGCGAGGTCTTCCGCCACCTCATGGCGGACCCTCGCATGGGTGCCGGCCGCTTCATACGCCTCGCGAGTGGTGAGGATGAACTGCCCGTTGGCAATGACGTCCCGCTCGCGCCGGGCTCGATTCACTCCCGCGGGATGGTATCGCAAGGCGAGAAGCAACCAGATCTGGGGCATGACCACCCGCTCCCAGAACGTCACGCAGCGTTGCAGCGGGGCGACCGTTACCAGCCCGGCCGCCTCCTGCCGTAGCGCCCCCACTGCCCGTCCCAGTAGCTCCGGGGCGTGTCGGGTGTCGGCATCGGTGAACAGGAGGATTGCGCCCTTCGCGGCTCGATAGCCCTGGAGGCAGGCCCACGGCTTTCCGTACCAGCCGGGGGGTAGCCTTTCACCTCGTACCAGGCGGAGGCGAGGGTCGCTCATCTGCTCCACGATCGCCGCGGTGTCGTCGGTAGAGCGGTCGTCCACCACCAGCAGCTCGATGGGGTCGTACGTTGTGGCCAGGATCGAGCCGACGACAGTGGCGATGGTGGACGATTCATTGCGGGCCGGAATGACGACCGACACCAGCGGTCCGGACTCGGGCCGGGTATCGATCAGGCTGGGAGTGCGGCGGGCCAGGCGGGGTAGGGTAAAAAAAGGAAGGACCCAGGGCAGCGCCGGCAGCAGGTCCATCACCGCTTGAATGCGCACCGGCGTGCGCCCCTGCTACTTCCCTGATTTGGCGACGGCTCGGAGCTCCTGTTCCAGTAGTTTGATCTGGCGCTCGACGTCACCGAAGTCGTGGCTGGAGCCGAACGCCGGAACTCCGTTCTGTGAGAAAAGTGTGGCCACCAGCGCATCGGTGTACCCCACGACGGCCACGGAAATCCCCTTGTCGATCGCCCGGTTGAGCCGGAGCATGATCGCCATGCCCTGGCGCGCCCGCATGGCCACCAGCACCGGGGCGAGGTTCCTGATGAGCAGCTCCCGGAGATAGGCGAGCTCTTCCACCACCTCGCCAGCCGCCAGCCCGCGCGCCGATGCGATCCGGCCGTAGTGTTCGCAGACGTGGAACCAGACGGTGTTGGCCTCCCGCCGCATCGGCCCGACCATCTCGGTCAGCACGTCGAACAGAAGTCGGAACTCCCGCTCGACGGTGGTACGCGGTATCGTGGAAGCGGCGCTCGCCCGGTCTCCCAACCAGTCGGCCCACTGAGAGACCATCGGGTCGCGCATCTCGGCGATGACGCGACCGGCGTCGAGCAAAACGGGCTCGGAAGCACGCACTACGCGCTCTCCCTCGTAAAGGTCCGTCAATCTACAGCCGGGATATCATGGGGTCAAAACCACTGGTACGGCCTCCAAAGCTGGTTCCTGGCAATCGCGTCGGTCTGGTGGCGCCGGCCGGGCCGCTGTTGGAGAAGGACGATTTAACTCGAGCGGAGACACTTTGCCGTGCGCTGGGTTACGAACCCGTCCTGGGCAAGAGCGCCTATGCTCGCCATGGCTACCTTGCCGGCACCGACGACGAGCGGCTGTCTGACCTCAACCACGCCCTCGGAGACCCCGCGATCGATGCAGTCTGGTGCATTCGCGGAGGCTATGGCTCGATCCGTCTCCTGGAACGGGTGGACTACGCCGCGATGGCGCGCCGCCCCAAGGCCCTGATCGGCTACTCCGACATCACCTCTCTGCTGAACGCAGTGACCCGGCTGACCGGCGTGGTGACTTTTCATGGGCCAGTGGCCCGGGCGAGCATGCCGGCATTCAGCCGCTGGCACTTCGAGCGGGTGCTGACCCGGGCCGAGGCCCCCGGCCGCCTCGGTCGCATCCCGGAGCCGCCCACCGTCCTCGTGCCGCGGGAAAACCGGATCGTCACCCTGCGTGGTGGCGTCGCGGAAGGACCGGTGGCGGGTGGCAATCTCACCCTCCTCCAATGCCTCATCGGCACGCCCTACTTTCCAGAGCTCGCCGGCGCCATCCTGTTCCTCGAGGACGTGGGCGAGGAGCTCTACCGGGTTGACCGGATGCTGGCCCATCTTCGCCTGATCGGAGCACTTCGCCGCCTGGCCGGGGTGATGGTCGGCCGGTTCACCGGTCTGGAGCGGTCCGGCGGCGACGGCGCGCTCGGCTTTGATGAGGTACTCGAGACCTATCTTATTCCTCTGGGCATTCCAGTGGCCTACGGCTTTCCCATCGGGCACATCGACGACCAATGGACTCTGCCGCTGGGTGTGCGGGTCCGCCTCGACGCCGACGCGGGAGAAGTCGAGCTGCTGGAGCCTGCCGTCACCTAGGCTCATCCGAGATTCCCATGGCGACCCCCACCCTCACCAAGCACTCACTTCCCGGCGCGCTGGGTCCAATCCTGGTAGACGTTCGCGCCGCCGGCCGCACCTCGCCTCGACCCGCGGTGCTGGTGCTGCACGGCTTCAAGGGATTCAAGGACTGGGGCATGTTTCCCCTACTGGCCGAACGCCTTGCTCTGGCCGGCTTTGCCGTCGTGAGCCCCAACCTCAGTGGCAGCGGAGTGGACGACGCGGGGGAGTTCACTCTCCCCGAACAGTTCGGCCACAACACCTTCTCCGCCGAGCTCCAGGACGTCGAAACCGTGCTGGACGCCCTCATGAATGGTCGGCTTGGCGTGCCCCCTCCCTCCGGGCTCGGCCTGGTAGGCCATTCCCGGGGCGGCGGGGTTGGGGTTCTCCAGGCCGCGCGAGACTCTCGGATTCGAGCCCTGGTCACCTGGTCCGCCATCGCCAGCGTCGAGCGGTGGCCCATGGATCAGCGCGCGGCATGGCGCGCCGCCGGCCGAACCGAGGTGCGGAACGCCCGGACCGGCCAGGTCCTCCCGCTCTACACCGATGTGCTCGACGACATCGAGCACAACGCCGCCTCGCTGGACATCGAGGCCGCCGCCGGGCGCATCGCCATACCCTGGCTGCTCATCCACGGGACCAACGACGAGTCGGTCGGATTCAGTGAGGCCGAGCTGCTGAAGGGAGCCAACTCCGGGAAGAGCACCCGGCTCATGCCGGTCGAAGGTGGCGGCCATACGTTCGGAGCCACCCACCCTTGGCAAGCCAGCACACCAGAGCTCGATTCTGTGTTCGACAGTACCCTTTCCTGGCTCGCGGCCCACCTGAAATGAGGCCTCTGTCCGCAGCTTCGATGCCAGACAGCCGTGCCGGTCCTGGCCGGGATCATCTTTCGGCTCGGCGCTCGGATTTGAGAGGGCGGACGGGATCACTCGGGCAGAGAACGAGAGCGCGGCTTTCGTCGCGGCTGTCCCACGATGAGGCGACCGCGCGACGGTTCGATCCCTCCTCTTGACCGGAATGTGCCTACCGGCGAAGCTCCCTGCATGCCCATTTACGACTATCGCTGCGGAGCCTGCGGTGCTCAGTTCGAGCAGCTGGTCCGTGGCGGCCAGACGGTGTCCTGCCCCCAATGCTCGGGCCAGGACCTCCAGCGATTGATGTCGTTGACGGCTCGCCCCGCCACCGGCGGCAAGCCGGCCGACTATAGCCGGCTCGGTCCTCCTCCTGGCGGGGGGTGCTGTGGAGGCGGCTGCGGATCTCACTCGCACTGAGCGGCCGGCTCACCCGGCTCAAGGAGCGGTTGGCCCAGCGCCAGCCCGCTATCATTGACGATCCCGCGCTGATCTGGGCGGCGGTGGCGGTCGTCATCGCGCCCGACCCTGATTCCATTCTCCTAATTCGTCGAGCGGACCGCGCCGGAGACCCTTGGTCGGGTCACATGGCGCTCCCGGGTGGGCGTCGGGAGCCGGGTGATCCCGACCTGGTCGCAACCGCTGTCCGCGAGATAGGGGAGGAAGTCGGGGTGGAGCTCTCCCGTAAGGACATGGGTGGTCCCCTGGAGGATGTCGTGCCCCGGACCCCAGTGCTGCCGCCCATCGCGGTTCGCCCCTTCGTGTTTCTGCCGCCGGCACGCCCCGACCTGGTACTCAATCCGGAGGTGGCCTCTGCCCGGTGGGTACCACTCACCGAGCTGATGGAGCCTGACGCTCACCACCCGGTCCGCCTCGATGTCGCCGGCCAGAGCCGGGAGGTCCAGGCGTATCAGCTGGAAGACGCAATCGTCTGGGGGATGACCGAGCGGATCCTCACCGACCTGCTCCGGCGCCTTCGCGACTAGGAGGTTTTCGCCAAGACCACCGGTTACTGCCCCATTTCGACCCCCTCCACACCACGCCATTCCGCTTCCAGGCCCAGATCCATGGCCGCCGATGTCCCTAGCACTCGACTTTTGCAACCAGGAAACTTGACATTAGGAGGGTCTCAATACAGTATTAGCCTAACCTAAATATCGGCCACTCCATGAATGCCGCCGTTGCCCACGAGCCCCTGACTCGATCGGTAGAGGATTACCTGAAGGCCATTTACCAGCTGTCGCCGGAAGGGCGTCCTGCGTCGACCAGTGAGATAGCCAACCTGCTCGCATTATCGCCTCCCTCGGTGACCGGCATGGTGAAACGGCTGTCCGAGCATGGCCTCCTCGAGCATGTGCCCTATCGCGGGGTCCAGCTCACGGAGGAGGGGCGGCGCGCTGCCCTGCGCATGGTCCGGCGGCACCGGCTGATCGAGGCCTACCTCGTCGAATTCCTCAGCTACTCCTGGGACACCGTGCACGAGGAAGCCGAGCGGTTGGAGCACGCGGTTTCGGAGACGATGATCGAACGGATGGCCGCTGCGCTGGGAAATCCGAGTGTGGACCCTCATGGAGATCCCATCCCCTCCGCCGATGGACTGATTCACGAGCTGGCCTGCACCCCGCTTTCCGATATCCCGGTGGGTGAAACCGTGGAGATCCACCGGGTGCACGCGAGCCAGCCAGAACGGTTGCGGTACATCGCATCATTGGGGCTCCGGCCCGGGGTCCGCGCCACCGTGGTGGATCGGCAGCCGTTCGATGATCTGGTCACCATCGAGGTCGGTGGCGAGCGGCAGGTGATCGGGCGAGAGCTGGGTCATGCGCTCCTGTGTGCCCGGGAGCAATGACGGTGAGCGCAGCAGCTACCCCCCCGATCGAGGAGCTGGCGGCATGGCGGTATCCCCGCACCATGCCGAGCCTGCCGGAGTCGTACCACTCGGTCCATGTGCCGAAGGGCGTCTCCTTCTGGCGTAAGGCGCTGGCGTTTGCGGGGCCCGGGTACATGGTGGCCGTGGGCTATATGGATCCGGGAAACTGGGCCACCGATCTGGCCGGTGGATCGCGATTCGGGTACACCCTCCTGAGCGTCGTCCTGCTGTCCAACCTGATGGCGATTCTGCTGCAGGCGCTCGCGCTCAAGCTCGGGATCGCCACCGGCCGGGATCTGGCCCAGGCCTGCCGTGACCACTACTCCCGTCCGGTCAGCTTCGCCCTGTGGGTGCTCTGCGAAATTGCCATCGCCGCCTGCGACCTGGCCGAAGTGATCGGGTCCGCCATCGCACTGAACCTGCTGTTCGGCATCCCCTTGATCTGGGGCGTGTGCCTGACCGCGTTTGACGTGCTGTTGATTCTGCTGCTGCAGAACAAGGGATTCCGCTGGCTCGAGGCGCTCGTCATCTCCCTGGTGATCACGGTCGGTGTCTGCTTTGCGATTGAGCTGTTCATGGCTCAGCCACCCATTGCGGAGGTCATTCGCGGCCTGGTGCCCACGACGCAGATCGTGAGCAATCCCCTCATGCTCTACATCGCTATCGGCATCCTGGGCGCCACCGTCATGCCGCACAATCTGTATCTGCACTCCTCCATCGTGCAGACCCGGAAGGTGCTGCCGGACGATCAGTCCAAGCGAGAGGCCATTCGCTTTGCGACCCTGGACTCGACCGTGGCCCTGCTGTTCGCGTTCTTCATCAACGCGGCCATTCTGATTCTGGCAGCCGCCACCTTCCACAACACCGGCCACAGGGAAGTGGCCGACATCGGCGATGCCTACCACCTGCTGACCCCGCTGCTCGGCACCACTCTGGCGAGCACGTTGTTCGCGGTCGCGCTGCTCGCGTCGGGACAGAACTCCACGATTACCGGCACCCTTGCCGGGCAGATCGTCATGGAAGGGTTTCTCAACATCAGATTGCCGGCCTGGCTCCGCCGGCTCATCACCCGGTTGATCGCCATCGTGCCGGCGGTCATCGTGACCGCGATGTACGGCGAGCGTGGGGCCGGGGGGCTGCTCATTCTCAGTCAGGTCATCCTGAGCCTGCAGCTCTCGTTCGCGGTAATCCCACTGGTCTACTTCACCAGTCACAGGCGCAAGATGGGGTCGTTCGTGAACAGCCGTCCGTTGGCCGCGATGGCCTGGATGGTCGCTGCGACGATTGTCGGACTGAACGGATGGCTGCTGCTGGGGACCTTCAGAATGTGGCTGGCCTAAGATCGGGGGACATGATGGCTCGGAAGAAGGATGAGTTAATAGACCGCTCGTTGACCAGGCGAGACCTGCTGAGGGTTGGCGCGCTGGGAACGGCCGGTCTTGCCGCTGGGAGCAGCTTCCTCGCGCTGCCGGGACTCGGACAGTCGGGTGCCGGCCAGTCGCAGGACCATGCCACCCATCACGACATGATGACTGTGGGCAAGCTGGCTCCCGGCTCCTTCGACCCCAGCGCCTTCCTCACCCACTTCGAGACCGGCAATGTGTCCCGGCTCCCCTCGGGGCAGGTGTTGCGGGAGTATGAGCTGGTGGCGGAAGACCGTGAGATCGAGGTTGCCCCCGGGGTCTTCTATCCGGCATGGACCTACAACGGGCAGGTTCCCGGCCCCACCATCCGCTGCACCGAGGGCGACCGGATTCGGGTGCGGTTCGTCAATAAGGGCAGCCACTCCCACAGCATCCATTTCCACGGGATTCACCCCTCGGGCATGGATGGCGCCTTCGAGCCGGTACGCCGGGGCCAGAGCTTCGTGTATGAGTTCGACGCGGAGCCGTTCGGACTGCACCTGTATCACTGCCACACCGTTCCAATCAAGCGGCACATTCACAAGGGCTTGTACGGGGCGTTCATTATCGACCCGAAACAGGGCCGCCCGCCCGCCCGCGAGATGGTCATGGTGATGAACGGCTTCGACACCAATCTCGACGGTGAGAACGAGGTCTACGCGGTCAATACCGTCGCCTTCCACTATCAGAAGTATCCCATTCAGGTGCCCAAGAACGAGCTGATTCGGGTGTACGTGGTCAACGTGACCGAGTTCGACCTGCTGAACTCGTTCCACCTGCACGGCAATCTCTTCCGGCTGTATCGCACCGGGACCGATCTGCAGCGCTTCGAGTGGACCGACATCGTGGCCCTCTGTCAGGGCGAGCGCGCAGTGCTCGAGTTCACCTACAAGCACGCCGGTCCATTCATGTTCCACGCCCACCAGAGCGAGTTTGCCGAGCTCGGCTGGAGCGGGGTCTTCCTGGTGCAGGCGCCCCTTGTCTAAGGTCGAGCTGCCGCTCCCCCGGGAGACCGCTTCCAGCAGACCGCTGCCGGCAGCTGCGCCCGCGCCCGGTGGACGTCCGGGCATGCCGCTCTGGTTCAAGGGGCTCGCGCCGCTGGTGCTGCTCGCGGCCCTGGTCGCCGTGTTCCTCAGGGTCGGACCGATCGGCGTCTTCCGGCAGAGCTTTCCACCGGTGGAACAGCTGACGGTAGAGCGGATTCGACTGCCGGAGCACGGGGTGATGGAGGTTCGGGTGGTGAACGGCGGGCCGGAACCGGTCACCGTGGCCCAGGTGATGGTGGACGATGCCAACTGGGTGCATCGGGTGAATGGAAGCCGCACGCTGCAGCGTCTGGAGACCCGGACCATCACCATTCCCTATCCCTGGGTCGAAGGCGAGCCTCACACCGTCTCGCTGGTAAGCAGCACCGGCCTCACCTTCACCGGCGAGGTTCCGGTGGCCACGCTGTCGCCGGCGGTAGATGCCCGTTACCTCACCACCTTCGCGCTTCTCGGGGTGTATGCCGGTGTGATCCCGGTGTTCATCGGACTCCTGTGGCTCCCCTTCGTTCGGGCGGTGAAACGGCACTGGATCGATTTCTTTCTGAGCCTCACGATGGGACTGCTGGTGTTCCTGGGAGTGGATGCTCTGGTGGAAGCGGCCGAGACTTCCGCGCTCGTTCCCGGAGCGTTCCAGGGCTCGGCGCTGGTCCTTCTCGGGTTACTGGGCACCCCACTCATCCTGGCCGCACTGGGCCACTGGCGCAGGGGCCAGCACGGCGAGCGCACGCCCCTCCAGGTGGCCGCCCTCATCGCCTTGGGCATCGGGCTCCACAATCTGGGTGAGGGCCTGGCCATCGGCACCTCGTACGCCACCGGTGAGATAGCCCTGGGAACGTTCCTCGTGATTGGGTTTCTGCTGCACAACACGACCGAAGGCCTCGGCATCATTACCCCGCTGTCGGACCAGCAGCCGCGACTCCGCTCGCTCATCCTGCTCGGCGCGCTCGCTGGGGTTCCAACGGTCATCGGGGCCTGGGTGGGTGGATTCACCTACTCGCCGCTGTGGACCACGCTCTTCTTCGCGATTGGCTCGGGAGCCATCGCCACGGTGGTGTACGAGCTGTGGCGGCTCTTCGGCCGGCGCGCGAGCGGCGGACTCACCGCGCCGCTCAACGTCGCCGGCTTCCTCCTCGGGATGGTGATCATGTACGCCACGGGACTTCTGGTGACGGCGTGAGCCCGCGGGACAGCGTGAACGGTGAACGGTTAACGGTGAACGGGGGCGTGGGATTGCAGCCCGTTTACCGTTTGCTGTTCACTGTTTACGCTTTTCTTGGTTGCACTGCCTCATCCGTCCTCGCCCAGATCCAGGACAACAGTTTTCTCATCGAAGAGGCGTACAATCAGGAGAGTGGGGTCGTTCAGCACATCAGCACCTTCGCGCGACCCTCAGGCGGCGAGTCCTGGGCCTACGGCTTCACCCAGGAGTGGCCGCTCGGCGGCATCCGCCATCAGCTCAGCTATACGATTCCGGTTGAGAACATTGAGGGGTTTGGCACCGGCATCGGCGACGTCGCCCTGAACTATCGTCATCAGCTGTTGGGCAATCCGGAAGCCGCTACCGTGTTTGCTCCGCGGCTTTCGCTCGTTCTACCCACCGGCGATCACGAGGAAGGACGGGGTGCTGGTGCGCTCGGCCTCCAAACCAATCTGCCCCTGAGTCTTGTTCTCGCGCCTCAGCTGGTGACCCACTGGAACGCGGGCGCGACCCTCACCCCCTCGGCCAAGGGCCTGCTCGGGGAAGAAGCCACTACCACGAGCTTCAACCTCGGCGCAAGCGCCATCTGGCTATTGCACCCGTCCTTCAATCTGATGGTGGAGGCGCTCTGGCTGAGCACCGCCTCGGTGGCGGGTGCCGGCCAAACAGTGCGGGAGGATTCCTGGCTACTGAATCCCGGTTTTCGGGGTGCATTCAATCTGGCGAATGATCTGCAGATCGTGCCCGGCGCGGCCTACACCTTTGGTCTATCAGGCTCGGAGGAGGACGCGCTCTTCGTGTACCTCAGCTTCGAGCATCCCTTCAAGCGCTAGTATCCCACGATTCTCCGCAGTTCGGCCAACCGCTCATCGCGGGCGCCCCGCAGCACGTCGCCCTCGCCATCGTAGGCCCGCTCGATCAGGCGAATGAGCTGCTGGTGCTCGGCCGACGGCAGCTGGAATCCGGTATCCCCCTCCCAGCGGGACTCGAGTTCCCGGAGTAACGAGCTCAGCTGCGCCGTCTGTCGTTCTCCGGCCTCGAGATAGGCCGTCTGGAACGGGCCGGCCGCCGCCAGCCGGGCCGCCAGTCCCGATGAGATGAGAGCGTCGACGTCGCGCACTTCGAGGACGCCATCGAGGACCAGCCGGATACACTCCCGCCAAAGCGCTGCCGTAAGCCGGCCCGTGGCGTTTCCCGGAATCTCTTTTCTGAGAACGACGGGGATCCGGCCGAGTTGGCGAAGCCACCCGCGGACGAAGTCGAGGCTGGCCCGATCGGTGAGCGGGCCGGGGACCACCTCGACAGCGGGAATGTGCTCTACCGGATCGAAGCCCCTGGCTACCAGCAGCCGTCCGGGCCGGCGGAGCCTGGCGCACAGTTCGGTCGGCGAGAGCCCAGGCGCGCAGCAGGTCACCACCGCGGCCATCCGGGCTACTCCCTCGACCTGTTCCAGCAGCCGCTGGCGATGAAGCAGGTCACTGGTGCCGGCATCGATGATCCACTCGGCGTCGGTCACCGCGTTGAGCAGACTGCGCCCCAGCCGGGGTGTGCCTTGCGATGGCTCGCCGTCCTCCGGTACCGGCTGGATACCTGAGCCCAGCAAGTGTCCCCTTCGGCTGGCTATCTCCTCGCTCCCACTCTGCAGTACGGCCGCATCCGAATCGTAGATCGTCAGCGGCCAGCCGGCGGCCGAGACGAGCGTAGCCCATCCACGGCCGGCTTCGCTCATTCCCAGAACCGCAACCTTCGGGTAGGTCTGAGACTCCATGCCCGCTCCTCACTTGAGGTTGCCCGCCCAGCTCACCGGCCGGCACAACTACTTTAACAGGGACGACCTGTGGTTCGTACCTACATCCGGAAGGAATCGATGGGAACCGATGGCCGGTACCCCGGGATCCTGGTCGCGATCCTGCTGAGTATCGGCGGAACCCCGGCCACGGCACAGGTGGCCGAGGTGGCCGTGGAGCGCCGCCTGGCCGAGGAGCTCGGTCTCTCACTGGGAGACACGCTGCAGCTCGGTGCGACAGCGGATTCGCTCACCAAACTAGGCGTGGTCGGGGCAATCTACGAGCCCAGACCCGATCCGGCGGAGATCGCCAAACCGGAGCGCCATGTCCGGCTGCACCTGGCGGAGCTGGCTGGGCTGCTGGGTGCCCCGGACCGGGTGGACCGGTATGGCGTCGGACTCCGGCCGGGGGTGCCGCCCGATACCGCCGCGGCCATCCTCAATCGTACCGCGTTTGGATACCGGGTTTACAGCTCCCAGGCGATCGCCTCGGAGTCCTCCCAGACTTTCCTGGTGGTGAGCCGTTTTCACCGGGCGATTGCGGTGATCACCATCGTCGCCAGCGCCGTTTTTCTCCTGTGCATCATGCTGCTGAAGGTGGAGGAGCGGCGGCTCGATGCCGCGGTAATGCGCTTCGTCGGGGTGCGCCGGCGGACCATCTTTGGCGCCCTGCTCCTCGAAGCGGCCGTCGTCGCCGCGTTCGGATCGGTGGCCGGATCGGGCCTGGCCTATCTCGCCGGTGCCGCCACCAACGCCTACTACCGCCGATTCTTCGATACCGGGCTCACCTTTTCCCTGATCACACCCGAGATCGTCCTCTTCAGCGTGGTTCTGTCACTGGGCCTCGGCATGGTGGCCGGCGCGCTGGCTGCCTGGCGCCTGGTTCACACCCCGCCGCTGGTCCTCTGGGGACGGGGATGACCGGATTGGGCTGGAGCGTCAGGAGTCTGATTCGCCAACGACTGCGGGCGGTGCTGGCGGTAACCGGAATAGCGATATCCGCCGCGATGCTCCTGGATATGGTCATGCTGAGTGGCGGTATCGAGAAGTCGTTTGCCGAACTGCTCCTGTCCCGGGGCTACCAGATCCGGCTCACGCCCAAAGGGACTCTCCCATTCGATACCGAGGCCACCCTCGTCCGGGTCAGCGGCCTAATTGAGCGGCTGCGTCGCGATACCGCGGTCGTAGCGGCCGGCGCCGTATTGGGCACGTCTCTGTATGGTCGTAGAGGGGACTCACTGATTACCCTGACCGGCTACGGCATCCAGCCCGAAGCTCAGGGGATGTACCAGGTACAACGGGGAATTGACCTCACCCCGCGGGACACCACGGGTGTGCTCCTCAGCGCGCCTGCCGCAGGCCTCCTGAGGGCAGGTGTCGGGGACACGGTGCGCATGGTGGGCCGCCTCGATCCTCAGGTAGCTGCCGCGGCGGTGAGCCGAAAGCTCGTGGTCCGCGGAATCGTACGTTGGGTTTACGACTATCGAGGCCAGCCCTCCGTCGGGACCATCCTGCCGGTGATGCAGGGGCTGGCTGCGGGAAGCCCGGACGACAGGGCCTCCCTGCTCCTGGTCAAGGTGCGGGACGATGCCGCGGTTCCTCTGGTAGCGGCGCGGCTGCGGGAGGAGTTTCCCCGCCTCGAAGTCTACAGCGTGGCAGACCTGGTCAAATTCTTCAAGCAGCGGCTGGTGTATTTCCGCCAGCTCTCCTACATCCTGGCCACGATGAGCCTGATCGTCACCGTTCTCCTGATCACTACCCTGCTCACCATCACCGTGAATGAGCGGCTCGGAGAGATTGCCACGCTCCGGGCCATCGGCATCGCTCGCTCGACGGTGGTCCGCCAGGTCTTCATCGAGGGGACGGTGCTCACCGTCGTTGGAGCAGTGCTGGGGATCGTGCTGGGGCTGGGGACGGCGCGATATCTGGACAGCATTCTGACCAGCTTTCCCGGACTCCCCGCCGCCTTCTCCTTCTTCGTCCCTCGGCGGGAGAATCTCGCGACAGCCGCGGTGGTGCTGCTGGTGACGGGATCGCTTGCCGGGCTCTACCCTGCCTGGGTTGCCGCGCGCGCGCCGATAGCGGCAACGCTGCGCTCGGAGGCAACATGAGTGGGTCCGGTGGGCCGGTTCTGATCGGCCGGGACCTGCGGAAAGACTACCCGATGCAGGGAGCGGTAGTACATGCCCTTCGGGGAGTGTCGCTCGAGGTCCGCCCCGGAGAATACGTCGCCATTGCGGGCCCGTCGGGAAGCGGGAAGTCCACCTTGCTTCAGCTGATCGGGGGCATTGACGTGCCTACCGCTGGTGTGGTCGAGATCCTGGGGACCCGACTCGACAGCCTCTCGGACCGGGATCTCACCCGGCTGCGCCTGACTCGTCTGGGCTTTGTTTTCCAGCGGTTTCATCTTCTGCCCGTACTCACGGCACGAGAAAACGTGGAGCTGCCCATGGCCGAGGCGGGGTTGGCGGCCCGGGAGCGGCGACCACGGGCCCTCGAGCTGCTCGCCTATGTCGGGCTCGAGCACCGCGCGGGTCACCGTGCCACCCAGCTCTCCGGTGGGGAGATGCAGCGGGTGGCCATCGCGCGGGCGCTCGCTAACCGGCCCGCGCTCCTGCTGGCGGACGAGCCGACCGGTGAGCTCGACGCGGCCACCGGCGATGAGATTCTCACCCTCTTCAGGCGCCTCAACGCCGATGGTACCACGCTGGTCGTGGTTACCCATGACGAACGGCTCGCCGGTCAGGCAGGGCGGGTCATACACATGCTGGACGGGCGCATATGCGATTAACCCGCAGCCAGCGCTGCTCCGCTCGGTCAGTTCCTTACCCGCCTCCCCGCTTACCCGCCTCCCTGCTGTGTTAGCCACCCTCGCCTTTCGCCATCTGCTCGTGCGCAAGCTGCGATCCGCGTTTCTGCTGCTCGGATTCTCGCTCGGCGTGGGGGTGATGATCGTGCTGCTCTCCGTCGGCGAGGCGATGCTGGATCAGTCGCGCGACGTCTCACTGGTCGGCGGTGGTGAAGTGACGGTGCTGCCCCAGGGAATCGACGTCGAGGCGATGCGCACCGGTGGGGCAGGCGGGATGTTCTTCGGCATTGACCGGGCACGCTTCCTTACCCGCCAGGTCCTCGGCGGACCGCGTCAGGCTCGCCTGGTGCAAGCGGTCTCTCCGGTGATCGAGGGAAAGCTCCTCTACCTTCGCCACGGGAACCGCACGGTTGCGGTTCGGGCGGGCGCGGAGATTCCCAGCCGCGCGCGGGCCGTGGGATCCGGTCTCCAGGTTCTTTCCGGAAGGTGGAATGATTCGCCTGCCGACTCGGCGTACATCGCTCCGACCGCTCAGCAGCTCTACGACGAGCTGGACCGGTTTCATCTGCCACCGCTTCCCGACTCCAGCTGGGGTGAGTGGCACTACTTCAATCTGGTAACCGCTGAGAACGAGTGGTGGTACATCACCTACCTGGTCGGCGGCCAGGTCCCTGCTGGTAAATGGGGTGGGCAGATGCTCATCACCCACCGTCGCCCTGGCGGGGGCTACGAACGGTTCAGCTCGCAAATACCCTCGAGCGAGATCGAGCTCGACACCGCGGGCGCCGACCTGATCATCGGCGGAAACTCCGTTCGGCAGCGCAACGGCATCTACCAGCTGAAGGCACGGGTGTCGGGCGGAGCGGGAGAGGTTGGGGTCGATATCACTCTGGCTCCGACTCCGAACCGCTATTTCCCTCCAGTCGAGCTGCGGGACGAGGAGTTTCTGTCCGGCTACGTCGTGCCCGCGCTCCAGGCCACGGCCTCCGGAAAAATCTGCGTCCGGGGGCGCTGTGACAGTTTCACCGGGGCCCCGGCCTACCACGACCACAACTGGGGGGTGTGGCGTGATGTGACCTGGGAATGGGGCTCCGCCCGCGGCACCCGGCTGAACCTGTTATACGGCGGAGTTTACCGTCCGGGGGATACACAGGTCGCCGGTCGTCCGGAGACGAGCTCACCCTTCTTCCTCACCCTGGTCGACTCGCTGGGAGTCCTGCAGGCCCTGCGCTTCGACCGGATTCGATATGAGGGAGCACGCCCCGTTTCCGGCGCCGGGCTGACCACCGGTCCTGCGCGATTCACGCTGGTCGCGGGGCGCGAGGCCGACACGGTACGGCTCGACGTCAAAGTCGGGGACGTGCTGGCCACGGAGATGAAGGCGACCGAGTTCCGCCGGATCTTCCTCCAGATGCGGGGCCGGTTTTCCCTCACTGGCCGGGTGGCGGGAGAGACCGTCGCAGATTCCGGTGCGGGCTTTTTCGAGACCTACGTCAGGGCGCCTTAGCGGGCGTCTCCCGTAGGCTCATCATTGCTCGTCGTAGGTGGTCACGTTAACCAGGGTGACAAGATGTCCGACACGAAGATTCCGCTGATTTCCCGCGAGGAGCTCAAGGCCAAGCTCGATCGCGGAGACGACTTCATACTGGTCGAGGCACTCCCCCCTCCGCGCTATCGTGAGGGACATCTGCCAAAGGCCATCAACCTGCCTCCGATTCAGGTGGCGGAGCTCGCTCCGAGGCGGCTCCCCGATCGCACCGCCGAGATCGTGGTTTACTGCGCGAGTCCCACTTGACACGCTGCTGAGAACGCCGCCCGTGAACTGGTGGCGATGGGCTATACCAATGTGAAAGAATTCGCTGGCGGGAAAGAGGAGTGGAGAGACGCGGAGTTACCCCTGGAACGCTGATCAGGTAGCGAGCGATGCGTCTTCCGCGGCATACTCATCAGGCCCGGGATCTCCCGCGCCTGGCGGGTTTGCTCGCTCCCAGGCAATCGTCCGGCGGAGTCCTTCCTCGACCGTCACCGGCTCAGTAAAGTCGAGCTCGGTACGAAACCGGGTGACGTCTACCACCAGATCCTGGCGGGGTTCATACGGAGCCCGAAGATGCGGGGGCATGCGGTCGGCGGGAAGCGGAACGATCGCTCCATCCCACCCGGCGACCCGGCCGATCAGCCGAACCCGATCCGCCATCGTCGGCACGCTCGATTCACCGATGTTGTAGACTCGGCCCGCAGCTCGCTCGTCCAGGACCGCGAGGGCAATCGCCTGGGCTACGTTCTCGACATATCCATGGGTCCACCGCCAGGATGCCTGGGCCCGCTCCAGCAGAATCGCGGGCCGGCCATCGTCCATGCGCCTGATGTGTGATCGGAGGCGCCGGTGGGGGTCGCCGGGACCGTACACCGCCGGCAGGCGCAGCACGGTTCCAGGCAGGGCGGACTTCGCCAGCACCGCACGCTCCACCAGAATTTTCTCGTAGTGGTAGGTCCAATCCGACGGACCGGCGGCGGTGCTGCGATAGGGGTACAGGCTTTCCCGAAGAGCGGCGTTCTCCTTCAGTGGCACCGGCTCGGGCGGACCAGGCTCGGAGCCAAGCAGCCGTCCATACGCGCGGTAGACGTCGCCGCTGCTGATCGCGACCATGCGTTGGGCGATGCCGGCGAAACGCGCCATGGCGGCTTGGGCGTCATCCTGGCCGACCGGAAACATGTGGAGCACCACGTCCGGTGCCGGGTCAGTCAGCTCGGATGGAAAATGTAAGAAGGGGGCCGAAGCGCGCGGGCTGTGGACGTGGCGTACCGCAGGTGGAAGCGCGGGCTCGTGGATGCCGCGGTGGTAGACCGTGATCTCGGCACCGAGGCGGTCGAGTGCCGCGACCACGTGCGGGCCTATGAAGTTGGTTCCGCCGATGACGAGCACTCGCATGCTCGGTCCCTCTGCCTTATAGCCCCAGCCTCACGGTCAGCCCCGCCGACCGATAACGGAACGCGCCGCTGGTCGAGCTGACCGCACTGTTGGTGAGCAGGCCGAACAGCTCGACCCGATTACCGATGCCCCAACGCCGGCCCAAGCGTCCCTCGACGTGCCACTCGCTCTGTGCGGCACCTCGCTCACCGACCTGTTGGGCACCGAGTCCACCGCCCAGACTGCCGGACCACAACCCCGACTCGAGGTCATATCCGGCGGTTGCCTCGAGGACCGAAAACCGATCCGGCGAGAAGTACCCGACCCCCCTCCGTTCGTAGCTCAATGTCCGGCCGAATACCCCCACGGAGAACCGCCGGAGGAGCTTCTGGGTAAGTCCTCCAAGCACGCCGGTGCGACTGTTTCCGTCGTTGAGCCAAAGCTCGCTGCCACCGGCATAGAGTCTGAGGCCGGCGAAGGGCCGCGCATCGAATCCGCCTTCCAGCACCTCGAGGTCAAGGTCTCGCTCTATGAGCGACGCAATCTCGTCGAAGGGAGAGCGGGAGTAACCTACACTGAGTCCAAACGTGGGTATGGGGCGATAGCCGATACGCCCCCGATAGGTAGCCGTGGTTCTTGATTCGGCCAACTCGGGAACCAACCTGCGCGCCCCCGCCGCACCCGAGAGCTGCAGTCGTCCCAGGGCGAGCGACAGCCCAGCCTCCCCTCCCACCCGGGTCGCGTCGAGGTTTGGATCGCTGGTCTGGAGCGCGTTGATCGAGCCAAATACGCCGACACCCGAGCCCAGTGAGCCCGAGGCACTGAGGGTTTGCCAGAAGCTGGTATTGTGGTCGGAGTCGTTGCTCCAGTTAGCGCTTCCCTCCGAGGTCGGACGGGTGGCCTCCCGGATCGTTCGAAGCAGCGCCCGCCCGGCCCTGTGGGTCGAATCGACAGCCAGAGCGGCTTGCGCCCCCTTCCGCGCGTCAGCCACCCGTCCTTCCCAGTAGTAGATGTATCCCAGTCCTGCTAGCGCGTCCGCATCGCCGGGTGCTTGCGCGAGGATGGCATCATACAGTTCTTCGGCTCCGGAGAGATCGCCCTCCCATGCGCTCACCTGGGCCTGACCCAGCCGGGCCTCATGGTCAGATGGGTTCCTCGCCAGCATCGATCGATAGACCGCCTCGGCCTCTTTCAGCCGCCCCGCCCAGGAGAGCGTTTGGGCCTTGCCCAGCTCCGCCTCCCGGGCGTCGGGCCGCTGCGTCAGCACGCTGTCATACAGTGCGAGGGCAGTAGCGTACTGCTTGTTCCAGGAGCGGACTCGAGCCTGAGCCAGTCGCATGTCTATGTCAGCCGGATCGGCAGAGCGGGCGCGGGCGAGGAAAGTGAGAGCCGAATCCAGCTTGCCCTCCCAGGAAAGCAAGATTCCGATCCGAAGATTCGCCCGTGCGGCGGACGGGTCCTGCCGCAGCACCTGCTCGTACCCGGCACGCGCCGCCTCGTAGCGGCCCTGATTCCACGCTTCGTCCACTTGTCCTTGCTGGGCGCACAACGGCGTGACTCCAAAGAGCACCAGGGCAGTTACCAGCCCGCGTCTTCGTGAGTCCGTGCGCGTTTTGCACGGGAGTTTGGAGGCGGGCAAGGCGTTGGCCCCGGATGTGTGAAGCAATGCCTTATAGATCAACGATTTGCCCGCCCGTCTGATGCAGATGATGTGGGGAACGGAAGTTGCCTTGCAAGTTTGGAGCCCACTCGCCTCCCCCCTAGGCTGACCCGGCGATCCCGCTCGAATTCGAGGCAGCACTGGATGGCACCCGCGATTTCGTTGGAGCCACTGAGGAACGGCGTGCTCGCCCTGGCGGGAGCCGTCATCCTCTTGGCCCTGCTTCTTCTGATCGAGCGAAGTGCAGCTGCTGTCCGCAGCCTGCGCACCAGCCGGCGAGAGCCAGTCCTCAGCCAATTGTTATTCCAGGCGGTGCAGAGCTCCCCGGTCGAGTCGAGCGGCCTTCAGCGGCTCGGCCGCTTTGACCGCCGTCTGCTCCGATCCATCCTCCTCGGCCTGGCCCTCGATCTCCGGGGCGACACCGGCGAAGCCATCGCCACGCTTTACCGTGATCTTGGTTTCCTCAAGCACGACCTTGCCCGGCTCCGGTCCTGGCTCCCGACCCGGCGGGCAAACGCCGCGGCCGATCTTGGCCTCATCCACTCTGCCGAGGCCATGCCGGCTCTGATGCGCGCGCTGAAGGACTCCGACGTACGAGTCCGCCAGGCCGCAGTGTGGGCCATCGGGCAGGTGGGAACTCCGGCGTCGCTGTCCGGGCTGGTGCGCCTGCTGGGAGACCGGAGCCTCGTGGTAGCGCAGCGGACGCAGGAGGTCCTGGCCGAGCGCGGCGGTGAGATCGCCGATTCGATTCTGCGATACGCCGAGACCTCGTCGAGCAGATCGGGCCGCCTGGCCGCCGTCCAGCTGATCGGTTGGCTGCGAATCACCACCGGAGCGGACTTCCTGCTTCGCTGCATGAACGATCTGGATCCGGAAGTCCGGGTCAAGAGCGTCAAGGCGTGCGCTGCCATCGGGGACCCCAGATTTCTGGAGACCTTTCATGCCCGGCTGGATGACGCGCGCTGGGAGGTTCGTTGTCAGGCCGCCAAGGGGCTCAGCCTCTTTGGGAGCGCAGCCTCGGTACCCCGGCTGGCAACCGCACTCAGAGATCGCCACTGGTGGGTGCGCTTCTATGCCGCCACGGCGCTCGCCGAGATCGGGCCGGCCGGCGAGGAGGCGCTGGATCTCGCCCTGCACGATCCGGAGCCGTCGGTTCAGGAGATGGCGCGCTATCTCCTGGAGCGGGGTGACGCCATCCCGGCGCTCTCATGATAGGGGCTTACCTGACAACAGCATTGGAATGGTACGGCGCATTCATCCTGCTGTTCTTTTTTGCCATCAACTCCTACTACCTGGTACTCACGGTTGCGGGGTTCTGGCGGACTCTGCGGGTCTTCAAGGAAGTTCGCCGGCCGGACCAGCGCCGGCTGCTCCGTTCTCCGCTTACCCCGCCGATCTCGTTGCTCGCCCCTGCGTACAATGAGGAGGCGAACGTTGTCGACAACGTGCGCTCCCTGCTTATGCTCGACTACCCGCTTTTTGAGGTGATTCTGGTCAACGATGGCTCCAGCGACCGCACTTTGGGCCAGCTGGTGGACGCCTTCGATCTCCGCCGGAGCGCGCGCAGCTTCGAGCGTACGCTTTCGTGCCAGACTATCCGTGCAATCTACGACTCGCCCATCTACCCGAATCTGGTCGTGGTGGACAAGGAGAACGGTGGCAAGGCCGACGCCTTGAACGCGGGTCTCAATCTCAGCCTGTACCCGCTGTTCTGTGCCATTGACGCCGACTCCATACTGGAGCCCGACGCCTTGCTGCGCCTGGTTCGCCCGTTTGTCGATGCCCCGGGCGTAACCATTGCCGCTGGTGGGGTCGTGCGGGTGGCCAACGGATGCGACATCCACGGAGGCAGGGTCCACCAGGTCCGGCTCCCCCGCCGCCCGCTGCCGTTGATTCAGATCGTGGAGTATCTCCGGGCGTTCTTGTTCGGACGGATGGGATGGAGCAGCGGCAACAGCCTGCTGGTCATCTCCGGTGCGTTCGGATTGTTCGAGAAGCGGGCGGCGGTGCTGGCCGGAGGGTATGCCACGGATTCTGTCGGCGAGGACATGGAGCTCGTGGTGCGGATGCATCGGTACCGGCTGGATCGGCGGCAGCCTTACCGCATCGGCTTCGTTCCCGACCCGGTCTGCTGGACTGAGGTGCCGGTGAGCTTCCGCGTGCTGCGACGCCAGCGAACCCGGTGGCAGCGAGGCCTGATCGATACGCTGATGCGCCACCGATCCATGATCGGACGGCCGCGATATGGCTCGGTCGGCCTGGTCTCCCTGCCGGGCTTCGTCCTCTTCGAGATGCTGAGCCCGCTGGTCGAGCTGTCGGGCTACATCCTGCTGCCGGTCATGTGGGCCCTGGGGCTCCTGAATCCGGCCGGAGCCTGGATGTTCTTCGTGCTGGCGATCATGTACATGGTCCTGGTCTCGGCACTCGCGGTACTGCTGGAAGACATCGCCTTCCGCCGCTATCCCAGTGTGCTCGATCTCGGGCGCCTCCTGATCGGCGCGGTGCTCGAAAACTTCGGCTTCCGCCAGCTGACGGTGTGGTGGCGCGTGCGGGCGTTCTGGGAGTATCTGCGAGGTGACCTCACCTGGGGCGCTATGGAGCGAAAGGGAGTAGGCGCCACGTGAGCCGGCTCGGGGTTACTCCGACTGATCCGCGGAGCCTGGCGGCGCTGGTGGCCGCGGCTTCGGGTGCAAGCGTGGCGGCATTGGGAGGACTGGTCATCGCCGGCTGGCTGACTGTGGCGGCTGCGCTGATCCAGGTGCTTCCCCGGCTTTCCACCGATGCAGTACAACACGGCCCTCGGATTCATGGTCTGTGGGGCCGCCCTGCTCACCGCGGCCCTCGACCTTCGCCGCCCGACCGCATTGCTCGGCGGCCTTGCGGGGCTCCTCGGTTCCGCCACCCTCTTTCAGTATCTCTTCCAGAGCGACCTGGGGATCGACCAGCTCCTGCTCGAGACCTATATCCTGACCAACGTCTCCGACCCCGGACGAATGGGACCGAACAGCGCCTTGGCCCTGACCCTGACCGGGTTGGGTCTGCTCAGCCTGGCATGGCGGCCGCCCTACAGGTATTGGCATGCATGCCCGGCGTTCCTGGGATCGGTTGTCATAGCACTGGGCATCGCGGCGCTGGTCGGCTATGTCGGAGGGGTTCCGGGCGCCTACGGGTGGGGCCACTTCAGGCCAATGGCGCTCCACTCGGCCATCGGGCTCACCCTGGTGGGGGGCGGCATCGTTGGGCTCGCCTGGAACGCCGCGGAGTCTGAATCCCGCGACGCCCCAGCCTGGCTCGCGTTGATGGCCGCGGTGGTCGTGGCGACGGTAGCCCTGTGCCTGTGGTATGCGCTCAGCCGCGGCGGTGCAGCCGTCCTGGCGCCCGGGGTTCCGGCGTCGGCGACCGAGTCGCGGCTGCCCAGCGTCACCCTCGCGACCGGACTCCTGATGGCAATGTTGCTGGGATGGTCGGTGCGGGAGGGGCAGGTCTCCCGCCGCCGCGCCCGCTCACTCGAGGACACCAACCGGGCGTTGAACGCGGAGATCCAGGTCCGCACCGCGATGGAACAGGCCCTCCAGCACCTCGCCGCCCTGGTCGAGTCTTCCGACGACGCCATTCTGGCTACGACGCTCGACGGCAGGATCATGACCTGGAACCCGGGAGCCGAGCGGCTCTACGGCTACAGCCGGGCGGAGGCAGTCGGGAAACACGTCTCCATGCTGCATGGCCGGAGTCACAACGATGCCGAGCTCTTCCGCCAAATTGTAGACGGCGAGCGAGTGAGCCGCCTTGAAACTGTGAACCTCACCAAGGATGGACGCCGGATCGATGTCTCGCTCACCGTCTCCCCCATCCACGACCAGAGCGGCCGGATCGTCAGTGCCTCCACCATCGCGCGTGATATTACCGATCATAAGCAGCTGGATCGGATGAAGGATGATTTTGTGGGGACGGTCTCCCACGAGCTGCGTACGCCGCTCACCGCCATAAAGGGATTCATCGAGCTGGTGGCCGATGGCGAGGCCGGACCCGTCGTCGATACTCAGCGCGAGTTTCTGGGGGTTGCCGCCCGGAATGTCGATAAGCTTGGCGTTCTGATCAACGATCTGATCGACATGAACCTGATCGAATCGCATCGGCTCGAGGTCCGGCTGGAGCCGTTGGACCTGGCCTCGGTACTGGCCGACGTGGCGTCCACCTTCCGGGTGATGGCCCAGTCAAAGGGCCTGGCCTTCCGCCAGGATATCCCCCCGCTGCCCCAGGTGCGGGGAGATAGCGGGCGCCTGGTTCAGGTTTTCAGCAACCTGGTCTCCAACGCCATCAAGTACACTCCCAGGGGCGAGGTGGGAATTCGGGCGGTTTCAACCACCGCCGGCGTGGAAGTCACCGTGCACGACACCGGAATTGGTCTCAGCCAGGAGGAACATGCCCAGCTCTTTACCCGGTTCTTCCGCGGCCGAAGCTCCGTGGTGACGGAAGCGGGCGGCACCGGACTTGGGCTGGTGATAGCCAAGGCCATCGTCGAGCGGCATGAGGGGAAAATCGACGTGGATAGCCGGCCGGGGGAGGGCACCCGCTTCCGGGTGGCGCTGCCCGCCTGCGTTCCGGACGCCGGGGCGCCGGCCGACTCCAGGCCCGCCTAATGGCAAAAATTCTGGTGGCCGAGGACGAAAAGCAGATCGCCGACATGATCGCGTTCAAGCTCAGCAACAGCGGGCATCAGGTGATTCGCGCCCAGGACGGCGAGCAGGCCATGCAGCTGGCCAAGCTCGAGTCGCCCGATCTGATCATGCTCGACGCCATGATGCCCGGCATCGGTGGCTTCGAGGTCTTGCGGCGGCTCAAGGGGGACGCGGCGCTCCGCTCCGTGCCGGTCATCATGGTCACGGCCAAGGGACACGAGCGCGATGTGCTGAGTGGATTGCGCGGCGGAGCCGTGGACTACGTGGTGAAGCCGTTCAGTTTGAAGGAGCTGGCCGCACGGGTCGAGTTGGCGCTGGGGAAGGAGCGACCCCCCACAACGCCTTGAGGCTGTCGTAGACCGGCTTGAGGCGGGCATGAGAGCGTGGCTCCGTCCAGCCGGCCCAGCGCCAGGGCGTGAACGCTTTGGCCCGCCACACTCCCCCCTCAACTATTGGTAACGCGCTGGAAGCCTGCGCCTCAGCTCCCTTCCGATAGATGGCCACCCCGATGTGAAAGTCCCCCGCCGTAACCGTCCCGTACGCCCCATTGGTGCGCCGGTCGAAGAGCAGGGTGCGGGTGGATGGATCGGTGACGTTGAGCAGATCCCATGGGAGGCGGAGCTCGAGCAGGCCCACCGATTCGTCGAGATACCAATCCGCCAGGGTCGAGGCCGCTTCGGTACCGTGAGCCAGCCTGCCGCGATCGTGGCGGCCGGCAGGGAAGAAGGTACCGTCCCGTCCGAAGCGAGCTCGATTGGTGATCACGAGGAGGGAGTCAAACCGCCCGTCCGTCCGGTCGCGGGTGATGACCGGCCGCCGGGCGAACTGCCCCAAGTCATCTCCAGTAAGCGGGTCCAGTTGCGAGAGCGTGGCGGTTGTAATCCGGCGTCACCAGCATCAATCCGCTGTCGGGCGCCGCCAGGTCGATCAGAAACTCGAAACCCAGCTCACTCTGCAGGCGACTGCGGGGCAGGAGGTGTTGTCCCACCCGGGGTAGGTAAGTGTCGATGGCGAGCTGAAGTCCCATCGAGGTCCAGGGAAACCGGCCCGGCTCGAGGTCCACGGCCAGATAGAGGAACGACTCATCCGAACCGGCGCGAATCTGCCGGAGCCCACCCGGGGCGCCGATTGTAGAGGTCTGCACAGCGGTCAGTGCCTGCCACACCGCTGGGTCGCCGCCCAGACGCGGTGTACTGTCTGCCTCCCCGGCGTACTGTCCCAGGATGCCATAGTTCTGCTCGGCGTCCATCACATTGTGCCAGAGCCGGGTGTGGTCCAGCGGGATCTCGTACTCTATCACCACCCAGTTCTTCTTGAACCACTCGTCGAGCCAGGCGAAAAGAATCCCACCCGCCGCGCCGGCCTCCCGGATCTCACGGGTGAGCCGGGCGTCGATGGCGGCCATGGCTCGCTCGTCGTGCCCTCCGTGACTCCAGCCCTGGGGATGCAGGTGCGCCATCCCTCGGCTGGAGGGGACGCCGTACTCCGAGATCACGGTGGGGATGGCCTGATGATGCTGGACCAGCTCGCGCAAGTACCCGAAATAACTCGACCTCCCTTCGGACGAGCGTGCCGCACGATATCCCGGGTCCAGCATCATGAAGTCGGGATAGTAGGGATAGGCGTGATAGCTGGCGAACCAGCCGGCCGGGTTGGCCGGAGTTGGCTCCACCAGGTTGGCGTCGAGGGCGATTCCGTCGTTCTCGTATTCCAGCCGTTTCCCGAGCGACTTTCGCCCGGAACGCTGGCGCCAGCGCGCCTCCTCCGCTGTGGTGGCCTCAGTGGGGTGACGGAGCGGATCCAGGGTCGGCCAGTTGGTGTAAGCGATCGGACGGAGTGCGTTGTAGGTGTCGGCCTCATATGCCAGCATGTAATCGCATTCCCGCGCCATCCAGAGGTCCATGGCGGGGGCCTGGCGGACGTGGAGGTATCGCCCGGCGTAGGCCCCTGAGGGCTTCGCCTTGTCGAACGCCTTTACCGCGAACGGTTCCCATTCCCGTCCAATGATGTAGGCCAGCGTCCAGGCGGACACGTCCGCGTCGTAGCGACCGGCAGCATGCCCCCGCCGAGCCGGAATCGTCGCCGCACCGTGAATCAGGTCGACCACTCGCCGCATCTCTGTCCTGGAATTCACCCTTCCATCCCGGGGCGTCGAAGTCGTGCTTCGGCGGGAGCTCGGTCCAGACGCCGTGGATCAGCCAGAGGGTGCGGTCGGGATGGGTCAGGTTCCAGCCGCGGAGCGCCCGGTAGAACTCGGGTGGGAGGATGGTGTAGACCCGGAGGGTGTTTGCGTGCATGGCGGCCAGAGTGTCCAGCCAGCCGGCATACCGGGCGGAGTCGGTCGGAAACTGGGACGGATATCGTCCCGGTAATGCGACCCCCAGATTGACCCCCTGGAGGTAAAACGGACGCCATCCTCCTCGGGCTGCGACCTCGAAGCCTCGTCCGCGGGTTCGGGCCACGAGCTGCAAGGTTGCCGGACGGCTGGGGCGGGCAACCGGCCGGCTCCAATCCGGTGCGATTCGGTCGAGGAAAGCCCGTAGCTCGTGATTGTCCGGTGCCAGTGCCATTGCCCGGCGGCCGGCCTCGATCGCACCCAGCGAATCGCCCAGGCGTAGGGCCGCTCGGGCGCGGCCGTCCCACGCATCCGAGTTGCCCGGGCTCCGCGTCAGAACCGACCCAAACAACGAGTCGGCTCGCCTGACCTTTCCGGAGCGAAGCAGGGCAAAGCCCAGCCCGACTCCTGCCTCGAGGTGGTCGGGGCAAAGCCGCTGAGCCTGCTCGAACTGGGTTATTGCCGTAGGCAATGAGTCGGCGCGGTAGGCGCGCCAGCCGCTTTCGAGGGCGGACACCGCCGAGGGAGGACATGGGGTCTGGGCCTGGAGGAAACTCGGTCCTGAAAGGAAAGCGGCAGCCGCGCAGGCTGCGCGGGCCAACTGAACCGCTGGTATGTTCAATGGCATGGAGTCCGAGGAATGTCCTACCAGCCCATTGCCTGAGCAAGGTGCCACTCGAGCTCTGGGCCGATCCCTCATCGACATCCTGGGAAAGGGGTGGTCGAAGGGGGATCTCGACCTGCTGATGTCGGTCTTTGCGGCAGAGGTCGTGTTCGTAGAGACGCCGTTCTCGGAGCCGCTCCGGGGCATCGACGCAGTTCGGGGCTACTGGGCCGATGTTCCCTACCATCAGTCGGAGGTCACCTTCAGCTCCGGGGAGATCTACGCTGCTGGTCCCTGGTTCTCTACCGAGTTCAGGTGCGTGTTCCGCCGGCGCCGCACGGGCGAATGGGTGGACGCGCGCGGGGCCATCTTCTGTGAGACCGCCGGGGACCGGATAATCGAAATGAGGATGTACTGGCACCGCTGGAACGGAGGGCGGGAGACCAGCAAACCGTGAACAGCGGCGAGGTTAACACTGTCCGACTGGGCTCGTCAAATGAATGAAAAGGGGACATTCGCACCCCGGCCGCCATTTCTAAGTGATTACATTTCATATCAATAGACGGTGGCACGTGGTTCGCAGAGTGTCCAGTAACGGCCGATGACGGCCCAGCTCCGTGCCCCGTAGTACTTTCCACGTTGCAACCGAGGTTGTTGGGAGGTGCCATGATCTCCGCGCTGCTCCTTCCGCTGCTGTTCACCGGAGCCCCCGCCGAAGCGGTGGCTGTAACCCGGGACGACCCGCCGATCCGTCTCTGGATCAGCAACGATCGTCGCTTCCTTCCCGGCGACCGCGCCAAGGTTCAGGTGCGGACCGAATACGATGGCTATCTCATCGTTTTCCACGTTGATCCCGAAGGCCGCCTGCGGGTGGTGTTCCCGCTCGACCCTGATAAAGACAACTTCGTGCGCGGCGACAAGAAGTATGAGGTTCGCGGCCGCGGCGGGCGCGAGGCTTTCGAGGTGGATGAGACCGGCCGCGGCACGGTGTACGCCGCCGTCTCCCGCGATCCATTCCGCTTCGAGGAGTTCACCATTGCCGATCACTGGGACTACCGGGCCCTTGCGCCGGCTCGCCTTCGGGAAGACCCGGAGCCGGAGCTCAACGACCTGGTCCACCGTATGGCCCAGAGCAGCTTCGACTATGATCTGCTCACCTACGATGTGATGACGCGGTCGGCATACGCATCGTCGCATTATCCATCTCGCTACTACGGATCAGTGTACGACGACGATTGGTGCAGCTTCTCCTGCGGGCGGCCCTACTATGGTCGTTCGTCCTTCAGTCTTTCCATCGGCCTGTTCTATGGGCGCCCCTACCGGCGCTATTACTACGACCCGTACTACTACGCCTACGATCCATTCTACAATCCCTTCTTCTACGACCCGTACTACTACGCGCCGGCCTACTATCCGCGGTATGTCTATCCTCATCGGTACTATGGGTACCATGACGCGTATTACTACGACCGGTATCGCGCCTACAACCGCCCGTATACGCCTTACCGTTTCCGGGGATCCAACGGGTTTTCAGCGGACCATCGCGACCGGGGTTACGACATCCGCCGGTCAGTGAACACGGTTTACAATCCACCTTTCTCACGGGTCCGCGAGCCTGTTACCGCGTCGCCAGTGCGCCGGCTGGTCGAGACTCCAGTGGTCGATCTGCCGAGTGGTGTGGCGCCGAGGCGGTCGGTGGGCCATGAAACCCGCGTGCCCGGGGCACCCATCGAGGCCCGGCGGGCTCGCGAGTCCGATGCTGGTCGCCGAGCGGAGCCCAGCGATGAGCGGCGAGTACCGCAGCGCGAGGCGACTCCGGCCCGGCGAGAGGCCGAGCCGCGGGGCGAGCGGGCCAGGGAGCAACCCCGGGTCGAGCGCTCTCGAGAGGAGCCCCGCCGGGTAGAGCGCGCCCCGGAGCGCGCCCCGGCTCCTGAGGCTCGGCCACAGCGCCGCGAGGTGGAGAGGAGTAGCTCTCCGCCGCCACAGGTTCGAAGCTCGGGGCGGGCGGAGAGCCGTGGGTCGGGTGGTGGAGCTCGTTCCGAGGGCGGTTCCCGTCCCTCCAATGGGGGCGGGTCGCGCCGGCGCTAAGCTACCAGATTTGCGCCCGCTCGCTCTCGGGGCGAACCATCGGATCGCCGGGCTTGCAGCCGAAGGCCCGGGCAAATGCTGGAATATTCGAGAGCGGGCCGTTGGTCCGGAACTTGGGAGGCGCGTGCGGATCTACGTTCACCATGAGACGGGTGAACTCCGGACGCGCCTTTGCTCGCCAGATCTGAGCCCAGGCGAGGAAGAACCGCTGGTCGCCGGTAAAGCCATCGATCCGCGCCGGCTCCGGCTTCCCGGCCAGCGACCGCCGATACGCTCCGTGGGATATCAACAACCCACCCAGGTCCGCGATATTCTCCCCCAACGTCAGCTTGCCGTTCACATGAAGTGAGTCGATCGCGACATAGCCGTCGAACTGCTCCTTGACGACGCCGGCCCGGCGGTTGAATTCCTCGGCATCCGAGTCGGTCCACCAGCCGCTCAGGTTCCCCTTCGAATCGAACTGTCTCCCCTCGTCATCGAAGCCATGAGTGATCTCGTGGCCAATGGCTCCGCCCATCCCACCGTAGTTGACCGCATCATCGGCCTTGGGATTGAAAAATGGCGGTTGCATGATACCGGCGGGAAAGGTGATCTCGTTGGTGGGAGCGTTGTAATAGGCATTCACGGTCGGGGGTGTCATTCCCCACTCTGACCGGTTGGTCGGCCTCCCGATCTTCTTCAGCACCCGCGCACTCTCGAACTCACTTGCCAGGAGCAGGTTGCTTACGAAGGGACCGGGCCGGGCTTCCAGCCTGGAGTAATCCCGCCAGGTATCGGGGTAGCCGATCTTGTTGATGATGGCGTCGAGCTTGGCATAGGCCTTGGTCTTGGTCTCCTGGCTCATCCAGGCCAGGCCGGCAAGGCGGCTTCTGAGCTCCGCCCGGATGTTGCGCACCATTTCCAGCGCCCGCGCCTTGGCCTCGGGGGTGAAGTTCTTGCGGACGTACGCCTGGCCGAGCACCTCGCCCAGCGCCTGGTCGGTGAATACCAGGCATCGCTTCCAGCGGGGACGCATCTCGCTGACCCCGCGCAGCACGGTCGAGTTGAATCGAAAGCTCTCCTTCACGAACGGGGAGCTCAGGGCGGGCGCGGTGGTGGCGATAAGGTTCCAGCGGAGGTAGGCCTTCCAGTCCGACACGGACGCCGCCGCAAGCAGGGAATCCACCGTGCTCAGAAACTGCGGCTGGGCGACGTTGACCTCGTTGATTCCCCTGAGGCCCAGGATATTCAGATATCCCGACCAGGCGAACCCGGGTGTCACCTTCTGAAGCCCGGCCGCCGTGGTGAGATGGTAGAGACTTTCCGGGTCACGCTGAGCCTCCCGGGTCATGGACGAATTGGCCAGCGCTGTCTCCAGCCGCATGATCGCCTGGGCGGAATTGGCCGCCGACGTGCTGTCCTCGCCCGCGAGCTGGAGCATTCGGGCCACATGCGGTGCGTACTCCCCGCGAGTCTTCTCCGCCGCCGAGTCCGATCTGGTGTAGTAGTCCCGGTCCGGCATGCCCAGGCCGGCCTGGTACACCTCCGCAATGGTACGGGTGCTCTTCTTGGCGTCGGGATTGGATCGGAAGGCGAAGGCGGCCGGAATCCCCAGCCGGTGCAACCGGGCTATGGCGGCCTCGATTCCGCGGCGATCCCTGATGGCGGCAATCTGATCCAGCTCGCCCTTGAGGGGGCGAATGCCGGTGGATTCGATGGCCACCGAATCCATGCAGGTGCCGTAGAAGGTGCCCAGTTTCCGGGTGTTCGAGTCCCGCGCGGTGGGAGCGTTCCGGGCCGCCTCGGTCAGCACCTCCTGGAGGGCGGCATAGTTCTGCTCCTGCAGCTCATTGAAACTTCCCCACCTCGGCAGATCTCCCGGGATCTCGCTTCGCTGCAGCCAGCCCCCATTGGCAAACTGGAAGAAGTCCTTGCAGGGCGCGCAGGTCGTGTCGACGTTTGCCGGGTCAATCGGCTTGGACTGACCCTGTGCAGCAAGAGAGGTGGTGATAGCGACGGAGAACAGGCCCGCGGCAAGCGGACGAATCGAGGAATGCATCATGGTGACACTACGCATGCTCAGGACTCTTGTTTCGCCGGGCGTATTCCAGACCCCACTCCATATACTCCGCACTCCGGAGTCCCACCCTCATTGCCTGGTCCACCGCATCCTGCTCGTCCATGCCCTGGTCCAGAATGAAGTAGGGGATGAGGGCACCCCCTACACGGCTGCCGCTGCCGCAGTGAAAAAAAACGGTCTGGTCTCCGGCGCGGCGAAGCGCGGCGAGGATGTGCTCTAGAGTCGTATCGTCGAGGGAACCGGCTCGCACCGGGATATTGATGTATTCCATGCCCAGCTCACGCACCAGAGCGGCTTCGTCTACCGGCCGGGGTTCCATCGGGTCCCGAAGGTCCAGAACGATGTTTCCCCCAGCCTCCTTTAGAGCCTTGAGCTGTGCGGCAGTCGGTTGACCGCCGGTGACCACGTTAGGCAAGATTTGACAGGCGTTCGCGACGCCGCTGATGGCTTCGAATGCAGTGGGCATTGCCCTCCTGAACGTTTGCAAGAACAAAGTAAGAGTGAGGGGTGTGAAGGATGAAGTAAGACGTAAGGCTTAGAGGGTAACCGGTAGAGGTGGCTCGCCGGTACCCCTCTCACTTCTCACTTCTCACCTCTTACCTTTAAGACGTGCTTCGCCTCGCCATTGCCCAGATGCGGCCCCGGAAAGGGGCGTACGAGGAAAATCTCTGCCGGCTCGGTGCCCTCTTTCGGGAGGTCGGGAGTTGGCCGGAGCCGCCCGAATTGCTGGTCGCGCCCGAGACCGCCCTGACCGGGTATTTCCTGGAAGGCGGGGTGCGGGACCTCGCCATCACCGGCGACCAGCTCTTCGCCGATCTCAGCCGGCAGCACCAGGAAGCCGGCACCCCACCGCTCGACGTCGCCCTGGGCTTTTATGAGGTCCACGGGAACCGGCTCTATAACTCGGGGATGTATGCCACCCTGGGCGGGCCGGACGGCGGGATCCGCCACATACACCGGAAGATCTTTCTTCCGACCTACGGGGTCTTCGATGAGGAGCGCTTCGTCGAAGCGGGACGGAGCGTCCAGGCCTTCGATACCCGCTGGGGCCGGGCCGCCATCCTCATCTGCGAGGACGCCTGGCACTCCTTCACCCCGATGCTGGCGGCGCTGGATGGTGCGCAGCTGATCATTATTCCGAGCGCCAGCCCCGCTCGCGGTGTGGTTACCAGCGATGATACCGCGGGGCGGCCCGTGAGCCTTGCCCGCTGGAGCCGGCTGGCTCAGGACATCGCCGGTGAGCACGGGGTTTACGTGGCCCTGTCCCAGCTGGTGGGATTCGAGGGGGGCAAGGCGTTTCCCGGCGGATCTATTCTGGCCGGTCCGCGCGGGGATCTCCTGGCTCAGGGGCCGGTCTTCCAGGAGGCGATCATCCCTGCAGTGCTCGACTTCGAGGAAATTACCCGGGCCCGCGCCGATCTCCCCTTACTGGCCGATCTCGAGATGCGGCTGCCACATCTGCTGGGCTCGTTACATGCCGCGCGGCGGGAACGGGGGGATGCGGGCAGTAGGCAGGGGCAGCGGGTAAGCAGGGAAGCGAGTACGCTGGGAAGCGATCAACCGGATGGAGGGCCAGCGACGAAGCCGCGCAGCAAGAAGGAGTCACTCAATCCCGAGGCTGTCCCACCTACCCGCCTACCCGCTTCCCCGCCGCGGGGCCCTTTGGCCCCGCTCTCGGCACGATTCAATCCGGGGCAAGACCCGCTCGCGATCGACGCCGAGCTCACCCAGCACTGGCTGCGCGAGTTCATTCGCGACGAGGTGCAGCGGCGGCGAAAGTTCGACAAGGTAGTGATCGGACTGTCGGGCGGGGTCGACAGCTCGCTGGTGGCCTTCCTTGCGGTCGAGGCACTCGGAGCGGCGAACGTGCTCGGGATTCGGATGCCCTACCGCTCGTCCAGTCCGGAGAGCCTGGCCCACGCCCAGCAGGTGGTCGACGCCCTTGGCATTCCCAGCACCACGGTGGATATCAGCCCCGCGGTGGATGCGCTCGCGGGTGCGATCGGTGGAGAGGTGGATCCGGCTCGCCTGGGGAACATCATGGCACGGACCCGGATGATCACCCTGTTCGACCTCTCTGCCGCGCATCGGGCCCTGCCCCTGGGCACCGGCAACAAGACCGAGCGCCTGCTGGGATACTTTACCTGGCACGCCGACGACTCGCCGCCGGTCAATCCCATCGGCGATCTCTTCAAGACCCAAGTCTGGGCGCTTGCCCGCCACCTCGGGGTTCCGGACGTCATCGTCTCCAAGCCTGCCAGCGCTGACCTGATCAAGGGCCAGACCGACGAAGGCGACTTCGGTATCTCCTATCCTCGCGCCGATGCCATCCTCCACTGGATCCTGCTGGGCTACCGGGCCCCGGAAATTTCCGCCCTGGGCTTCGATGAAGCCGAGATAGCCCTGGTGCGCAATCGGCTCGACACCACCCACTGGAAGCGCCGGCTCCCGACCGTGGCGATGCTGAGTGGCACGGCCATCGGCGAGTACTACCTAAGACCGGTTGACTACTAACAGCGTGAACAGGGAACAGTAAACGGTGAACGGGCCCAACCCGCCCAACTCGTTCACCGGCTATATCCTCCTGTTTACTGTTTACCGTCGACCGTTCACGCGTTCCCTGGAGCATCATGGCCCCTGACTCCCGACTGATGTCCTACTCCGTCGGCTCCATCACGACATTCGTGATGCCCCACATGCAGAACGTGCGGGGCGACCTCTTCGGCGGCGAGCTGATGGCGCTGGTGGACCAGGCCGCGGCCGTGGCGGCGATCCGGCACGCGGGTGGCCCGGCGGTCACGGCAAGCATCGAGCGGGTGGACTTCCGCGAGCGCATTCCGGTGGGCGCGCTGGTCACCTGTGCGGCAACGGTGGATTTCGTCGGCAACTCCTCCATGTACATCTCGGTCGAGGTCTACTCCGAGTGGGTGAGCACCGGTGAGAAGCGGCACACCCACACCGCTCATGTGGTATTCGTGGCCGTGGACGAGCAGGGGAAGCCGAAGCGTGTCCCCCGGCTGGTGCCGGAGACCGACGAGGAGCGCGAGCGCTACACCAGGGCAGAGGCCCACCGTAAACAGAAGCGTCCTCAGTGACAGCTCGCCCGATCGCGGTGGTCCTGAGTGGAGGCGGCGCCAAGACCGCAGCGCACCTGGGTGCCTGCCGGGCGGTGAAGGAGGCGGGGTTCGAGCCGGCCTGGTATGTCGCGACCTCCATGGGGGCGGTGATCGCCGCGGGGCTGGCGAGTGGGGTGGGCAACGACGAGCTGCTGGAGCGCATCGCCCAGCTGGGTGGCCGGAGCATCGTGCGGCACCCGTTCGCGCCGGTGGCCGGGCTCCACCTCCGATCGCTGCTGAGGCCGGGTCCCTTGCGTCAGGCGATCGAAGAGCTGGTCCCCGCGCGACGCTTCTCCGACCTCAGCGTTCCGCTCACGGTCACGGCTGTGGATCTGGATACCGGTGAGCTGGTACTCTTCGGGGCAGGCGCGCAGGTGGCACCCCTGGTGGACGTGCTCTGTGCCAGTTGCGCGTTGCCGATGTATTACCCGCCGGTGGTCCTGGGCGGACGCCGCTATGGCGATGGTGGCCTGCGCGGGGTTGTGCCGCTCGAGCCCGCAGCCGAGCTCGAGGTAGAGCTGGTGGTGGCGGTGGACGTGGGCCCTGGATTCGACCTGCCGCCGCCGGCAGAGTCGCCGAGCGTCCCGTCGATCGTTCGGGCTCACGATGACGCGGTCGGAATCCTCATGGCTGCCAATACCGAGAGCCAGCTCGCGGTCTGGCGGGCGGATCCGGCCCGACCTCCCCTGGTCTATGTGCGGCCCCGGATCGAGCGCAACGCCACCTTCCGAGTGGATCGGGTGCGCGAGTATGCCGCCGAGGGGCGTCGTGCCACCCGCGAGGCGTTGGATCGCTGGGGCCAGGACACTTGACCCCTCCTCCATTCGGGGCAAATTGAGCCAATGAAAGCCTCCGAAGTGATGGTGCCCGACCCGCACGTCGCCGTGGCAGGGGCGATGGCCAGCGAGGTCGCGATCATGCTGAAAACCCGGAACATCTCAGTGGTGCCCGTGGTGGACGATCACCGTACCCGGCGCTTTCTCGGCACCCTGAGCGACCGCGATCTGGTGACCCGCTGCCTGGCCGAGGGAAAGCACCCGTGGCACACCCGGGTGGACTCGCTCATGCGGCCCAACTCGCCGGTGGTGCGGCCGGACCGGGAGCTGAACGGCTTCGAAGTCCGGATGGATAATGACCCCAACGAATCACACCTCCGCCCGACGATTACGGTGGTAGACGAGCAGGGGAAGGTGGTGGGATTCATCAGCCATCCGGAGGAGCTTCCGGAGGTGAAGATCGTGTGGGGCGGATGACGCCGGCACCAACGCTGGGTTCGGAGAGCCGAGGAGATTCTGATGCCTGATTTCAAGCTCTTTACTCTCGAGGAAGCCGAGCGCACCCTGCCGCTGGTCCGGCGGGTGGTGGCCGACCTCACCGTTGAGTACCCAGCCTGGCGGGCCGCGGTAGCCCGGTTCGAGCTGCTTACCGGTGGCGCCCGCGCGGACTGGGGCGAGACCCAGGAACTGGTCGCCTCGCGCGAGGAGGTCACTCGGCACGCCGATCGCATCAACCAGTATCTCCAGGAGCTGGAGGCGATCGGCTGCGTCTTCAAGGGATTCGAGGCGGGTCTGGTGGATTTCTACTCGCTGCGGGACGACCGTCCCATCTTTCTCTGCTGGCGGATGGGCGAGGACCGGATCGAGCACTGGCATGAGATCGACACCGGCTTCTCCGGCCGGCAGCCGATAGATGGGTCGATCCTCTCGGCCATCTCCTCGTGAGCCACGCCTGGCTCTTTCTCCACCTGTTGGGTTTCACCATGTGGCTCGGTGGTGCCATCGCGGCCATGATCATGGGCATCGCGGCCAAGCGGGAGGATCGTCATGGCCTGGGAGCGGTGGTGCGGGCCCAGGGGACGCTGATGAAAGTGGCCATCGCGCCGGGTGCGCTGCTGGCCGTGCTCTCGGGCCTCATGCTCACCTTCCAGATAAGCGGGGCCGATCTGCCCGGCTTCAGCATCTGGCTGATGCTGATGCAGGGGACCGGCCTGGTAGCCGGGCTGCTGACCCTGCTTATCGCGCTGCCCACCGCCACCAAGCTCAGCCGGCTGGATCCCGCCGGCGATACCGCCCGCTACTTCGATGAGCTGCGCCAGCGGCAGCGGATCGTGGGATCGATTTCCGGGATGCTGGGTCTGGTGGCGCTGTTTGCGGGGGCCATGCTGGGCTGACAACGCGGTAAGTGATTACAAACCCGGAACCGTCACTGGCTGCGAGCTGTTCTCGTGTCCCACTCCCAGCTCGCCCGAGGTGCCCCGTCCCCAACAGGCAATGGTCTCAGAGGTTGTCGTTCCGCAGTACGTGCCTTGGCCCGGTGCCAGTGCGCTGAAGCGGAGGCCGCCCGAGACCGGCGTTGGCAGGTTAAAGCGGACGGTCGAGCCGGTGGGCTCGGTCCCGACGGCTCCGTCGGAATTCGGTCCCCAGCAGAAGGCGACGCCGTCCTGATCCAGTCCGCAGCTCGTGTTGCCTGCCGAGTAAACCGCCTTGAACCGGTGCCCGCCGCCGACAGCGACCGGCAGGTCGCTCTCCAGGGGACTGGGTCCCGCACCAATGGCGTCAATCCCCCAGCAGTAGGCCGTGCCGGCGCTCGTCACCCCACAGGTGTGCCAGCCGCCGGCGCTGATCTGGTGGAATGCGAGGCCGCCGGGCATCGGCGTCACCTCAGGGCGGAACTGTGGGTGAGGGTGAACCTGCTCCCTGGTCCCCATCTGGAAGCCCCAGCAGAAAGCGGCGCCGGCAGGATCCAACGCGCAGGTGTGAATGATTCCGGCCGTCACGGCTCTGAACGTGCGCTCGGTTTGAACCGGAAGGGGTACCCGGGAACAGGGACCGTCCACGCAGCTCTCGGTTGCAGCCGTTGTTCCCAGTTGCCCTATGTCATTCAACCCCCAGCAGTAGGCGCTGCCCTCCGAGGTGATCCCGCAGGTGTGGTCAGGACCGGTGGCGAGAACCTGGAAGCGCAGACCACCTGCCACCGGCCGGGGGGTGGTGGCACAGGGAAGAGGGCATGCGTCGAGCTGGTCCGAAGTACCTAGCTGCCCATCCCGGTTAGTGCCCCAGCAGTAGGCGGTTCCCTCCGAATCGAGTCCGCAGGTGTGCGCCGTCCCGGCAACCAGCGAGACCAACGATGGAGCGCCGGCGACAAGCACCGGGGCGGTGTCGACCGGAGTCACTCCGATGCCGAGTTGTCCGTCGGTGCCTTTGCCCCAGCAGCGGATTGCACCGTCCGTGACCGCACACGCGTGCTTCCCGCCGACGGTCAACGACGAGGTAGCTGCGGGGGGTGTCGGGGCGGTGCTGTCGCTGCATGCGGCGAGCAGGACGACAAGGGCAGCGAGGGTCGATTGGGCCAGGGGTCGAAGCATATGCCTATTCCAGAAGTAAGAAGTGCCCTTTTAGGCGCCCATGGTGACGCTCCTCCCGCGACCGGTCGCACAGGCGAGCCGGACCGGGCACTCTCCACACCTGGCCACCCGTGCCGTGCAGATCAGCGCACCGAGCTCCATGATCCCCTGGTTGAATGCCCAGGCGCTTTTGCCCCGGCGAGGAATGATCTGCCCTGCCGTGTTCCATACCCGGCTGGCGAGCGCCTTGGCTGGAGCTCTGGGGTGGAACGCCCGCCGGATCACCCGGGCCACGTTGGTGTCCACCGCGGCGGCCGAGCGCTCGAAGGCGAAGCTGGCCACCGCGCCGGCGGTGTAGCGGCCGACGCCCGGTAGCCGCCTGAGCTTGGCCAGATCGGAGGGAATGACTCCGCGCGAGGTCCCGCACCACCTCCTGGGCCAACCGGTGCAGATTGGCGGCCCGCCGGTAGTAGCCCAATCCATCCCAGCTCTCCCGCACCATCCCGGGGGACGCCGCCGCCAGCGATTCGATGGTGGGATACTGCTCGAGGAACCGATGGTAGTATCCCTGGACCCGGGACACCTGGGTCTGCTGGAGCATGAATTCGGACACGATCACGTGGTAGGGATTCCGGGTACGCCGCCACGGGAGGTCGCGCGCGTTCCGCCGAAACCATCGGAGCAGGCGGCGGCGGAACTCGGGCGCGCTGGCGAGGGCCTTTGCCGGCGGTGACGGGAACTGCTGTACCTGGTTACCTTTTCTCACGACGCCAGGCTCCTGTTGCTGACTTGCATCCGGATTCCCGATTCAAGACTGCCTGCCCATGCGACCCGACTTCCGATCCCCGATTCCCCATCGGCGGCCATGAAGATACTGGCGGCTCTGGGCCGCTGGGTCCTCGAGGGCCTGTCGCATGTCGGTCGCCTGAGTTACTTCGTCGTGGACGCCGCGCGCGGCCTGACCGAGGTCCGAATCTGGTGGCCCCGGATGATGGTGGAAGCCTGGAACATCGGGGCCGGCAGTCTCTTCATCGTCATGCTGATCTCGGCGTTCGCCGGGGCGGTGACCGCGCTTCAGACCGGCTATCAGTTCACCGGCAGCATCCCATACTATGTCGTCGGCACCCTGGTCGTCTCCTCCATCATCCTGGAGCTGGGGCCGGTGCTGACCGCGTTGATCCTGGCCGGCCGCATCGGCGCCCGCTATGCCGCCGAGCTGGGCACCATGCGGGTGACCGAGCAGATCGACGCCCTCGAAAGTCTGGGACGCTCGCCGGCGTCCCATCTGGTCATCCCGCGGGTGCTGGCCGGACTCATCATGATCCCCGCGCTCACCGTGCTGGCCAACCTGTCCGGCGTCCTGTCCGGGTGGATCTCGGTGAAGGCGGTGCTCCCGGTGACCGACGCCGACTTCATCTATGGCGCGCAATACTACTGGCGGCCCTGGGACGCCTACTACTCGATCATCAAGGCGTTCTTCTTCGCCGGTTCTATCACCGTCATCGCCTGCTACATGGGTTTCAACACCCAGCAGGGCGCCGAAGGGGTGGGCCGGTCCACCACGACGGCGGTGGTCACCAGTTCGGTGCTCATCCTGGTGCTCGATACCGTCCTCACCCGGCTGCTGCTCAACCAATGATCGAGCTCCACGCCCTGCATAAGGCATTCGGGAAGCAGGTGGTCCTGGACCGGGTCGACTTCGAAGTGCGCGAAGGCGAGACCGTCGCGTTGCTGGGGCCGTCGGGCACCGGCAAGAGCGTCCTGCTCAAGCATATCATCGGCTTGATCAAGCCCGATAGCGGCACCGTGATCGTGGATGGCAAGGACGTGAGCAAGCTGAAGCGTAAGGAGCTCTCGGAGTTCCGGTCCCACATCGGCTACGTTTTCCAGAACGGGGCGCTGTTCGACTCCATGAACGTGTTCGAGAACGTCCGTCTGGGAATCACCGACGAGAACAAGTACTCCGATCTCGACTACTGCCGCCAACGGATCGCCGAGTGCATCCGCCTCGTCAACCTGCCCCCGGACACGATCGAGAAGTACCCGGCGCAGCTCTCGGGCGGAATGCGGAAACGGGTGGGCATCGCGCGGGCGATTGCGGGGGCGCCGAAGTACCTGCTGTACGATGAGCCCACCTCGGGCCTCGACCCGGTCAACGCGGACATCATCGACAGCCTGGTGCAACGCCTGGATCACGAGCTGGGCGTCACCAGCGTCATGGTAACTCACGACGTGCGCGGTGCATTCAGGGTGGCCGACCGGCTGGCCCTGCTGAGCGAAGGCATGATCGTGATGCAGGGTACGCCGCAGGAATTCCTGGACTCGACGAACCCGAAGGTCCGGGAGTTCCTCGAGCGCGACTTCGACAACCCCACATTGGCGGCCTGAGCCACTCATGGATCTGCGTTACGCGCGGGAAGCGACCGTTGGCGCCATCGTCATCGTCGCCATCGTGGTGTTTGTCTTCGGCACGATGTGGCTGAGCGGCCGGTCGGTCAGCTCGGCCAACGTGGTGCGGATCCAGTTTGATAACGTGAGCGGGCTCAAGCGGGCGTCGCCGGTGAGGGTCTCCGGGGTCAACGTCGGCAAGGTGGAGAAAATCGAGTTCGTGGACGTGGGCAAGGTCCTGGTGATCGCGAGCCTCCCGCCCAAGATCCGGCCCCGGGTGGATGCCAGCGCCAAGATCGTCTCGGTCACACTGGTCGGCGACTATGCGGTAGACTTCGATCCCGGCCGGTCCAGTGAGTTCCTGGCACTGGGGAGGGTCATCCTGGGCACCCAGGACCTGGGCCTCACCGGCAAAGCCACTCTGCTGGCGGAGCGGGCCGACAGCATTCTGCTCGGCGCCCAGGGCATCGTCAACGAGCGCACGGCCGATCAGCTGCGCTCGACGCTGACTGCGCTCGAGGGCACCCTGAAGGCGGCGCAGCGTACCATGCAGATCTACAGTAATCCGGACCAGGGCCCGACTGCCGAGATCACCAAGACCATGTCCGCCTTCCGGCAGCTCAGTACCCGCCTCGACAGCACCCTGGCCAGTCCGGCCTTCTCCCGGCGCACTGACTCGATCACGGCCAACCTGGCCGCCATGACCTCCCAGTTCGCCGCCACGGGCGAACGGCTCGACTCGCTGCTGGCCGGGATGAACCGGGGCCAGGGCACCCTGGGCAAATTCGTGACCGACAGCGGCCTCTACTACGACATCCGCGAGCTGACCCAGGGGATGAAGAAGCTGCTCGATGAACTGGCCAAGCATCCCGGCAAGGTTCCGGTGACGGTGAAGCTGTTCTAGGCGGGGCCTACCCGCTTACCCGCCTACCCGCTTTCTGTATCTTCCCCCCATGCTAAGCATCACCTTTCTCGGCACCGGGGCGGCGACCCCGACGATTGACCGGAACGTTGCCGGCCTGGCGGTGCAGCGCAAAGGCGAGACCATCCTCTTCGACTGCGGGGAAGGGAATCAGCGCCAGATGATGCGGTACGGCGTCGGCTTCTCCTTCCGCGAGATCTTCTTCAGTCACTATCACGCCGACCATCTGCTGGGCGTCACCGGGCTGCTCCGTACCATGGGGCTCCAGGACCGGACCCTCCCGGTCACGCTCTATGGGCCCAAGGGGGCGCAACGAATCCTCGGCGCGGCCATCACCCTGGGCATCGAGCGCAACAAGTTTCCGGTGGAGATCGTCGAGGTCAAGCCCGGCGATCGGCTGGCGCGCGACGACTATGAGATCGTGGTATTCGAGACGGAGCATCGGGCCGACACCGTGGGATACGCCTTGGCGGAGCACATCCGGCTGGGCCGATTCAACCCCGATCGAGCCCGCGAGCTGGGCATTCCCGAGGGCCCGTTCTGGGGACGGCTGCACAAGGGACAGACGGTGACGCTGGCCGACGGGCGGACGGTTGGACCGGCGGATCTGGTTGGGCCGCCCCGGCCGGGCCGCACCCTGGTGTACTCCGGGGATACCCGGCCCCATCCATCGGTGGTGGCTGCGTCGCGCGGAGCCGATCTGCTGGTGCACGAGGCCACCTTCGGCGGCGACGAGATGGAGCGCGCCCGCGAGACCGGGCACTCGACTGCGGCCGAGGCAGCCCGGGTGGCACTCGAGGCCGGCGTCCGGCGTCTGGTGCTCACCCACATCAGCTCCCGATACGACCGGGAGGCCACCGAGCTGCTGGCCGAAGCGCGAGCGGTGTTCCCGGAGACGGTGATCGCGCGGGACGGGATGACGGTGGAGGTGCCCTACGTGGACGGGGACTGACCGAATCAAGGAGGAATCCGTGACCAGCACCCGACCCGGGCCGGCCGTCTACGAGCTCACGTTGTTGGCGATCGTGGCCGCGGTTTTCGTCTGGTCCGGTATCCATCCGCACGACCGGTTCACCTGGGTGCTGGAAGTGTTTCCGGTCATCATCGCCCTGCCGATTCTCATCTATGTATATCCGCGATTTCGCTTCACGCCCCTCGTCTACACCCTCATGGCCCTGCATGCCGTCATTCTCATGGTAGGTGGGCACTACACCTATGCTGAAGTTCCATTCGGATTTCAGTTGCAGGAATGGTTCGGCTTCGCGAGGAACCACTACGACCGGATCGGCCACTTTGCCCAGGGGTTCGTGCCCGCAATGGTGGCAAGGGAGATCCTGATACGCCGGTCGCCAGTGAGGGGCACCAGATGGCTGTCGTTCTTCGTGATCTGTTTCTGCCTGGCCTTCAGCGCCTTCTACGAGCTGATCGAGTTCTGGACCGCGCTCGCCACTGGCGATCAGGCCGAAGCGTTCCTGGGAACGCAGGGGGATCCATGGGACACGCAATGGGACATGATGCTCGCCCTCATTGGTGCGGTGTTGGCGCTGCTGCTTCTTTCCCGGTGGCACGATCGGCAGCTGAGGAGCGTCACCCCCCGCGTAGGCCAGGGTGGCGTAACCACTTGGCCCTGAGCTTGCAGGCCGTTACGATCTATCGCTCTAGACCGCCCATTTCCCGCTTAGACGCTGGCATAATGCACCGCTTCCCCGCTTCGCTTGCCAGGTTTCGCTCCACGGCTCTCCCGGCCTTCCTCTCCCTCACGCTGATGGGCTGTGGGAACGCGCCGGCTGGGGCCAAGCAGGTGGAACAGGGCACCGAAGCAGAGCCGCCGCGCTGGACCCCGCGGCCGATCCAGGCACCCCGGCCAGCCGTCTCCGCCGACACCGTTGCCGATTCCGTTGTCAGCGACTCGGTCAAGCTCGACTCGTTGCCGGCCGATTCAGCTCGCGGAGCCAGCGCCAAACCGGTAAAGACCGCCAAACCCAGGAGGAGCTCCTTCTCGCTCATCGCCGCGGACTCGGCCCGCTGGCCGGTGCCGGGAGCCCCTGAGCCGCTTCCGGGCGCGATCATTCCCGAACACCGAATCGTGGCCTTCTACGGAAACCCGCTCTCCAAGCGAATGGGGATCCTGGGCGAGATCGATCCTGATCAGATGCTACAGCGGTTGGAAGCAACCGCGACGGAATGGGCCAAAGCCGATCCCGATCGGAAAGTGCTGCCGGCGCTTCACCTGATATCGGTAGTGGCGCAGGGGTATCCCGGACCAGCCCGGAAATACCGGCTCCAGATGCCCGATAGCATCGTTGAACGGGTGGCCGGCTGGGCCGAACAGAGAGGGTGGCTGCTGTTTCTTGACATTCAGCCGGGTCTGAGCTCGGTTGAGGCCGAGATTCCCCATCTCATCAAGTATCTGAGCCGGCCCTACGTCCACCTGGCGCTGGATCCCGAGTTCGCGATGAAGGACGGCAAGAGGCCGGGGACGGACTGGATGGGAAGAATGGATGCCAGCGAGGTGAATCACGCCATCGACGTACTGGCAAAGGTGGTGGAGGAGAACCATCTGCCGCCCAAGGTGCTGGTGGTGCACCGGTTCACCCGTAACATGCTGACCAACGCGTCGAAGATCCGGCTCGATCCCAGGGTGCAGGTGGTCATTGATATGGACGGATACGGCCCACCGGGGGCCAAGATGGGGGCCTACAAGTGGTTCGTGGTACGGCATCCGGTGCAGTACACCGGGTGGAAGCTGTTCTACAAGAACGACAAACCGCTGATGACACCGGCGCAGGTGCTCGAGCTGTACCCCCAGCCCATGTATATCCAGTATCAGTAGCTGGCGGGGAGCCAGGAGTGAGAAGCTTTCCCCCGGCTTGACAGCCCAGGCGATTCTCGCCAGACTCCGACTACAGCGCGAAGCCTATCGAAGACGAGATGCCCGGTCACTCAGGCGGGCATTCCTCCGCGCCCCGCAACGCAATTCGCGCGCTGACACCGTAGATCCCCGTCCTCCCAAAACCGATTGACGCGTGGCTACTCGGGACGACTCCGCCCCGCCGCCACGAAGCACAACCTGCGCGGGAGGGCATCCAAGCCATTGATGACAGCTGGCAAGGCCAGCGAGTGAGGAACGGATGAACCTCCAGAAGGCGTATTCAGCCGGAGCGGCCGCGGCTGCGCTCGCTCTATTCCTAGCATGTTACGACCAATCAACCGAGCCCAACCGTGAGCCAGCCGATGTTCCGGAGGCACCGGCGGCCGTCCCAGCCGAGGGCGGCGACGAGGCTCTCGCCGCTACTAGCGTCAGAGTCATTACTGCAGGCGACATAGCGGGCTGCACCAGCGGCTACCGGGATGAAGCCACTGCCAAACTGGTATCGGGGATCAGCGGAACCGTCCTGCCTCTGGGGGACGTTGCCTATCCCGACGGGACCACCGCCAATTTCCGCTGCTACGACGCGAGCTGGGGAGCGTTCAAGTCGCGCACCCGGCCGACCCCGGGCAACCACGAGTACCACACGTCCGGGGCGGGACCCTACTACACCTACTTCGGAAGCCGGGCAGGCCCGTCGGGTCGGGGCTATTACAGCTTCAATCTGGGGGACTGGCATATCGTCTCGCTCAACAGCGAAAAGCTCACTTCAGCCCAGGAGAGTTGGCTCAAGTCCGATCTGGCGGCGAATCCGAGAAAATGCACTCTGGCCTTCTGGCACAAGCCGCTCTTCACCTCCGGTCGTCACTCGCCCTATACGGCGATGCGGTCGCTATTCAAGATCCTGTATGACCGAGGCGCCGACATCGTGCTCAGCGGCCACAACCACAGTTACGAGCGCTTCGCGCCCCAGACGCCCTACGGCAACCTCAACTCGAGCAAAGGCATCGTTCAGTTCGTGGTGGGTACCGGAGGGGCGACGATCACCGGCTTTCCCGACATCGAGCCCAACAGCAAGCGTCGCTACCAGGGGCACGGCGTGCTCAAGCTGACGCTGAACGCGACCAGTTACAGCTACAGCTTTGTTGCATTGTCGGGGAGCTCCAAGGACAGCGGGAGCGGGACGTGTCACTAAACTGAGAGGAGAGGGCTGTCATTTCGAGCGAAGCAATCCCGCGCTCCGCTCGAAATGACTATGGCTGCTATCAGCGCGATGCCGCCGCCACCTCTACGTCGGCCCTGGCCCACGCCTTCTTGAATCGGGCCTCCACCGCCGAGGCGTCCCTGGTTTTCTTCTGTGCCCTGAGGCTCTGGGCCAAGCCGTGCAGCGACCAGCCGTTCTCCGGCCGGTGCATCAGATCCTCACGAAACACTTTTTCCGCCCGAGCCGGCTGTCCCGCGTTCAGCAACACCGCACCGAGCCGCTGGCGTATCGGCATGTACCACTCGGGCGGCTCCGCGTAGGTCAGCTCGTCCTCGCCGGCGATCGCTTTCCTGAGCTGCGCTACCGCCTCATCGGTGCGGCCGGCGGAACAGCCGGTAGGCGCGCTCCCGGGCATCGATCCCGGTGGCGTAGTCCTCCAGCCACCAGCAGGCCATGCCGAGCCCCTCGAGGGCTTCGGGCGACTCGGCGTCCCGGAGCGAGCCCTCGAAGCAGACGCGCGCCTCCTCCCAGCCGCCGCGGGCCAGGGCGTCGCGGCCGGCCTGGAGGCGGCCGGCGGGGAAAGAATCGAGCGTGGTGGACGTACGGGTCTCTGTGGTTGGTGAAGCTCAAAGGTAGGGCCCGAGCCGGTGTTAGGCTATGTGCGCCATGCAGTTTGTAAAACGAAGAAGTTTCGGTTGACCCAAGTGCCCACAACCGGTACTTTTCCCGTCCTCCATGGCCCGGTACAATGGCCGCATTGGGGGCTGTAGCTCAGCTGGGAGAGCGCTGCAATCGCACTGCAGAGGTCAGGGGTTCGATCCCCCTCAGCTCCATGACAAAAAACTGCCCCTTGGTGTAACTGGCAACACGCCTGACTCTGGATCAGGAGAGTCCTGGTTCGAGCCCAGGAGGGGCAATGCCCACGGTGAACAACCGTGGGCTTTTTTTTGGGACATGGGGCTCTCCTGCTCCGCGGCCTTCCTGCGGGGTGAGGTCCGCAAAGTTACGGAAGAGCGCAGCTCGTGAATCCTGATTGCGCGGACAACAGCGCCGTGCCGCCGACGCCGAAGGTGCCCGAAGTACTCCCCGGATTCTGACCGTTCACGTAGTTCTCCACACCTGGACTGCTGCCAGGTGACGGCGAGAGACCGACGATGCCGAACTTGTTCAGGTTCGGGTCAGTGGCCTGCTTGCGAAGGTTGATTCCCGGCGATGTGGTGCCGGTCCCAGTATTAGTGCTCCCACCCGTCGTGTTGCCGCTCACGAGGAAGCACGCCGTCGTGTTGCCAACCGCCGATCCGGAATCGAGTCGGACTCTAGCGATGGTTGCGCTGGACACCACACCGGAAACGGTGTGTGTGAATGTTCTCAAAGTCGGCGGACGCTTCACTGCCAACGCCGAGCCAAGCCGGACGATCAGTTGATCGCCGGAAGGTGTAGAGACTGGACGGGAACCGCCTGACCCGCAGCGGTGAACCGCGGGCGAAGGTGAAGGCACAGTCCAGACCACGAACGCTTTGGTACGGAAGCGGCGGCGAAAGCCGAAGTGGTACGGGATCAGGAGAGTCCTGGTTCGAGCCCAGGAGGGGCAATGGCCGGCGCAACAGCGCCGGCCATCTCTGTTTTGTGGACTCGCCCTGCCGCTCCGAGCCCATCAGGGGCAATGTGAAACGCGATCGGAGCCTAGGCTTCGGCCGCATCTCTGCGTCATTGGGAAATGGGTCAGTTTGGGGGCAGTTCTTGCCTTGGAATCGATCTTATCGCAAATCGGCCGCTCGGCGTACTGCCAGATGGCTGGCTGCATAGCTGGTAGAAGGCCATTGGTTCTACTGGCAGACGGCTACACAATTCCACTGCCCAACGGCTAGGGGCGCCTGCTGCTCAATCTGGTTGTCTTGGAGGCCGGGTTGCCGTGGGTGACGATCCGGTCCGACGAGCGCTCGCCGTTCTTCCGCGCCATCGAGCGCGCTCAGGTGAATCAGAACACGGAACCCTACCTGCGGTTCCTCTGGCATCTCCTCCGCCCAGCGGCGACCGCCCTCGTGGCCCGGACCCGTCGCGTGGCGCCCGGGCAACGGGCGCCGCGCAAGAAGGCGTGAGGCCCCTATCATGACGCGGCGGGCGTTTGGTCCTTCTCGTGATCCGGTAGGCGCGGATGCTGCTTGGTTTAGTCCCCGACGCGGAACATGATGCCGGCCGTGATGGGCAGCTGTTGGATCGTGTTGCCCTCGGCGAAAATGGCATGAAAGCGGGCCTCCACGAACGCGCGGGCCGGCGAGTCCCCCAGTCCCAACGGAAAGGTTGCACCGGCGCCGGCGTTGATGCCGAAGTCGCTGCCGCCATCGGCGTAAATGCCCGCGCCGCCGATCACGTACGGCCGGATCCGGGCATCGGAAGAGGTGCTGAAGTTGTACAGGGCGTTCGCGGTACCGATGAAGATGTCTTCCCCACCGGCAAACTGCAGCATGCCATCAACGCGGAAACCGACCGGGTTACCCTCCTCGCGGCTGAACCGAAGCGTGCCCATCACGTGGAAATCCACCCCGCCGCCACCTTCGAGTGAGAACGTAGGCCCGATACCCGCACCCAGGACTTGCCCGCTCAGGGGGCCTGGTGATCCGGCAAGCACCGTCGCCACGACTGCGCCCAATACTAGTCGCCTCATAACGAGACCTCCTCAGATTGTATGAGCCACCGGGTGCGAACGTCGCTCTAGGCTCCTCCGAGCCCACATCGTGTAAGGCACAGGCGCAAGTCATCGTGATGCAAGGTCCGAGCACCGCCGTCTCACCGCGGGGGGTAGCGGGGATGAAAGGTGAGCGGCCAAGCCTGCAAAGCTGCGAAGATCATGGTAAGCTGCTCTGTCGGATTGCTTTAAGAACGGGTAAAATAGCACTACGGGCACCCTTCAGACATACGTCCAAAAATCGCCGGCCTCAAGGTCAGCTCCAGAACCGGTCGAGCGGTCGTTGAGTGATCCAAGCCCGATCGTCCGGTTGTCAGAGGCTCCATCCTGGCGGTCCCGGCCAAGCTGAGCCTCATGTCAAGGTTGGCGGGGTTCACCCCCAGCGCAAACTCACCTTTCGAGGAGGATCCATGAGGAACTGGTTTGGTTGGACTTGGGTCACCGGAGCTTTGCTGCTCACCCCGGGGTGAATACGCTTCTCGCCCAGGCGCCTGCGATCGGCCCGGTGGCTTCGGACAGCTTCCTGGCCGTTGTCCCTCCTCGGGAGTTGGAGGACATCGAGAGCGAGCTTGCCGTGGCAGAGCAGGACCTTGCGGCAGCCTCCAAGGCCCGCGAGAGGGCAGTGGCACTCCGGAGTGGCGCCGAGGCGCGGATTCAGGCCAAGAAGCGGGAGATCTCAGCGGTCGAGGGTCGGAAAAACCTGGCCAAGAAGGAGAAACGCGAGGGGGAGATCGCAACGCTGGAGGCAGAGAAGAGAGCACTGGAACGGGAGAAGAACCTGCTCGAGAGGCGGAAGTCTCTTCGCGAGGTCGAGATCGACCTGGCCAAGAAGCGGGGCGAGCTGGCGACGCTTCAGCTCGTGTTGAAGCGGGCGGAGCAGGCCGGCGTCAGCGGCGGCGGCCCCAGGGCGGCGCGTGGCAACCAGGTGGTGCTCGATCTCGAGAGGGCTACCCTGGAAGCCCAGCGGAAGCGCGCCGACACGGAAGGTGACGTGGTGGACCGGGAGAAACAGGTGGTCGAGCGCCGGATCAAGATCCTCGAGGCCCAACGCAGGGTGATCAGTGGCCAATAGCGATATGGCTTCCCTCCTGAGCGCGACTGGAGCCGCCGGCAGGGCACCGAAGGCAAGCCCATAAAAACGGCCGCGGCTTCTTGCGGCCATATTGCCCTTCTGGGCCAGGACTGTCCTGATCCCACAGCAGACCCCTGAACTCCAGCAACTCGCAGCCCTACGCGAGTGCGCGTCACCCGCTCGCCAGGCCTCCAGGGCCGGGCCGATGCGCGAGCCGCCAGCTGGTCAGCCCATCGGTCCGCCCTGCTAATCTTGCTAATCTTATGAGTCGATCACCATCGAGTTCGGGCCACATGATAGTCAGGATCACTCGCTCTCCACCTAAGCGGTGGCAGTGGATGGCTCTCGCCATCGCTATTTTGGGCCTTGATTACCTGAGCGGTCCCTTCGTTCAATTTCCCATCCTGTTCGTGTTCCCGGTGATCTTGGCCACCTGGCGTGATGGCCGAACCTGGGGGATTGCATCAGGGGTCGTCCTCCCGATGGCGCGGCTTGCGTTCACGGCCCATTGGGGCGCGCCGTCCTCTCTGCTGTTGGCGATCCTCGATCAGCTCGTCGATGTCATGATTTTGATAGGCCTCGCCCTCGCGGCTCATCGTTTCGTCCTCCAGGAGCGGGAGATTCGGGTGCTCGAGGGCTTGCTTCCGATCTGCGGGTTTTGCAAGCGGATCAGGACCGAGGAGCAAACCTGGCAACAGCTCGAGCAGTTCATCACCAGAAAGTCAGAGGCCCAGTTCAGCCACACCGTCTGTCCCGAGTGTGGGCGCCGACACTACGGCGAATACTTGAAGTGATCGGCTCGCTCAACATTCCCCCACCCAGCTGGCGGAGTCCCTGAGGTAGTTGCGCTCGGCCTGCTGAAGGGCTGTTCGTCCGGGTGTAGACGTGGGCGGGCTCCCAGTCGGTACCGCCTGCTCGGCCAGTCTTGGATCCGACCACCGGCATGAGGACGGAGCGGGATGAGCATTACCCGGCCTGAGATGCCTCCTCAGCCATAGGCGTTTGCGAAGTCCGTCTCGCCCGCCGGCCAGTCGGTCTCACCACGAGGACCGGCACCTCTGCGGCACGCACCAGCTTATCGGCAACGCTCCCGACCATCAGCCGCGCAGGCCTCCTCGACCGTGAGTCGCCAGCGCCACCAAGCTGGTGCGCTCGGGGCGCGCGAGATCCAGCAGTGTTTCGGCCACCCCGCCACCAATCACTGCCACCCCGGAAGCCTTTACCCCGACTCCCGCAGACACTCCGCGACGTCCTTGATGTAGTCCTGTGCCGACTCGCGCCGGATCCTGGTCATCCGGTCAGAGTAGCCGGTGGGAAAGGCAGCGGTGGATCACTCGTTGAAGCGACAGGATGGGCAACCTGTACCAGCGAAATCTCAGCATCCCACAGGCGGGCGAGTTCAGCCGCAGGCTCGAGTACTGCTTCGGCCAGCGGCGACCCGTCCAGGGGTAGCAATATTTCGCTCAGACGCACAGAGGATTCGGCTGGTGTGGCCTCGCACGACCGGACCACCAGGATCGGGACCTCCGACATTCGGATAAGCTGATCGGGAATGCTCCCGAGCCATGCGCGGCGGACGTGGGTGGTCATGACTAGGAGATCGGCCCCGAGCTCGCGGATGTAGGTCGTGAGGGTCCGAGCCGTCGGCGTCCCCCGCAGCACCGCCGAGGAAACCGACCGCCCGAGTCTTGGTCGGGCAGCACGTGCACGACGGATATTTTGCCGCCATCGACCAGAGGCAGACGTCCTGCCCGTGCGATGGCTCGAGCCGCACCGGGGAGAAATCTGTCGCGACGAAGATATGCCTGAAGGGCGCCGGTGCGCTCATGCCCCGCTACCGGTGGACGAGCGGGTCGGCAGGATCATCCGGCCGAGTCCATACGCCAGCACCGCCGCCACACCAGACCCGATCAGGATGCCGACCTTGGCGGTCTCGAGGTTCGTTCCGCCCGGGAAGGCGAGCGCCGCGATAAAGATCGACATCGTGAAACCGATCCCGGCGACCACCCCGACGACGCCAACCTGCGGCCAAGTGATGCCGCGCGGCAACGCCGCCATGCCCAGGCGGGTCGCGAGCCACGAGAATGCCAAGATGCCGATCGGCTTCCCGAGCACGAGCCCAACCGCCACGCCAAGGAACACGCGCAGCGCCTCCCCGGTGAACGAAGCGTCGCCGAGCGACACGCCGGCGTTCGCCAGCGCGAACAGCGGCATCGCGCCGTACGCCACCCAGCCATGCAGCGCGTGCTGGATGCGCTCGACCGGAGACACTGCCTCGCGTCGCGCCTTGTTCAGGTGCTCGAGATGAGGAGGCAGGGCCCGCTCATCCTCGCTCTCCTTGTGCTCTCGAACCGCAGCGACGCTCGCGTCGGCATGGTCGATGAACGCCTCTCGGCCGAACCAGGCCCGAACCGGAGTCATCAATGCCGACGGCCACACCGGCGAGCGTGGGATGGATTCCCGCGGCGTAGGCCCCCGCCCAGACGACGGCGGCCGGAGGCACGTATGCCCACGGGCTTCGAACGCCGAGCAGCTGCATCGCGAGGATCGCCATGAGACCTACACCGAGGACGAGAAAGCCCACGGGCTCGAGGCCGGACGAATAGAAGATCGCGATGACGAGGATGGCGCCGACGTCGTCGATGACCGCCAGGGCGAGCAGCAGGATCCGGAGCGGCGGGGGCACACGGCTGCCCAACAGGGTCAGCACCCCACGGCGAAGGCAATGTCCGTTGCCATCGGGATGCCCCAGCCGCTCGACGGATCCCGGCCCCAGTTGAGCTCCAGGAAGAGCACGCCGGAACCAGCATCCCGCCGACGGCTGCCGCGAGCGGTAAAGCGCCGCTCGGCGCAGCTCGCTCAACTCGCCCCGGTGGATCTCGCGACGGATCTCGAGCCCGACGACGAAGAAGAAGATCGTCATCACCCCGTCGTTGATCCAGAAATGCAGATCGCGCTCGAAGGAGAGGGGACCCAGCCCCACGCCGAAGCGGAAGGTGCCAGAGCGCGACGTAGCTTTCGGCCAGGGCGAGTTTGCCCAGATCAGCGCGATGGCGGCGGCGGCGAGGAGGAGAATTCCGCTCGCCGCTTCGATGGCGAGGAATCTCTCGACTGGAGCCAGGGCGCGCTGAGCCAGCTGGCGGGCGGGCCACCAGCTACCGGGAGGGCCAGCGTGGGGAGCGGAGGAGGAAGTTTCGTCAGCCAGATCGGCCATCATACCCACGCGCGACCCGAGAATGGTGGCTGGCGCCCCGACCAAGCCGTGGAGCTGCTGTGACCGTCACCGCACCGTGTGCTTTCCGCGGCGGAAAGTATCGGATCTTCCCCACCTTCGCCACTCGGGCACGAGGTTGCCATGAACGGGTCGGCTCAGCTCCAAGACGTCCTCATCATCCTGGCAGCCGCGGTCGCGGTGGTCACCTTGTTCCGCCGCCTTCGGGCCAGCACCGTGCTGGGGTATCTCGTTGCCGGCGCGCTCATCGGCCCGCACGGTCTGGATCTGCTGCACGATGTGGGAGCAACTGCCGTCCTGGCCCAGCTGGGCGTGGTGTTCCTGTTGTTCTCGATCGGGTTGGAGCTGTCCATCGAGCGGCTACTGGCGCTCCGGCGGCTGGTGTTCGGCCTTGGCGGGGCCCAGGTGGGGCTGACTGCCCTCGCGCTGTGGGGAATCCTGCGCGCGCTGGGGCTGGAGAGCGGCGCGGCGCTGCTGCTGGGGGCGGGACTCGCGCTCTCGTCCACCGCGGTGGTCCTCCAGATGCTGGTCCAGCGCCGCGAGCTCGGCAGCCCGCACGGGCGGGTCGCCTTCGCGGTGCTCCTCTTCAGGACCTCGCCGTCGTTCTGCTTCTGACCCTGGTGCCGCTGCTGGGCCGCCCGGGCACCGGGATTCTGCCCGCGCTCGGTGCCGCTTTCGCGAAGGCGGTCCTGGCGCTGCTCGTTATCCTGGCCCTGGGCCGTCTTGCATTCCGCCCCGCGCTTCGGCTGGTGGCCCCGGACGGTACGCCCGAGCTCTTCACCGGCATCGTATTGCTGGTAGTCCTGGGGGTCGGATGGGTGACCGAGCAGGCAGGCCTCTCGATGGCACTCGGCGCCTTCCTCGCCGGGCTGCTCCTGGCCGAGACCGAGTATCGCCCGCAGGTCGAGGGCGACATCCAGCCGTTCCGGGGAATCCTGCTAACTCTCTTCTTCATGACCGTCGGCATGGGGCTGGACCTCGATCTGCTGCGCGACAAGTTCCCGCTCTTGCTCGGCCTACTCCTGGTGCTGTTGCTCGTGAAGTCGAGCTTGCTGGCCGCGCTGAGCCGGGCCTTGGGCCTTCCGATGGCGGTGGGGGCGGCGGTCGGGATCATGCTGGCCCAGGGAGGCGAGTTCGGCTTCGTCCTCTTCTCGCTGGCGCGGCAGGCCGACGTCATCTCGTCCGATACCGCGCAAGTGGCCATGCTCGTCGTCGGCCTGAGCATGGCCATCACGCCCGGGCTCCTGGCCTCCCGCGGGTCTCGGATGGAGGCTGCCGAACGTTCCACGACACCGCGATCTCCAGCGGTGCGCCGAGAGGTTGTGCGCCAGCGAGCGCAGGGTGATCCCCAGGCCGGCGTGCGCAGCTTGGGCAGGACGCGCACGCGATCGGTGTCGAAGGAGCTGAGTGACCCGTGGGTCAGCAGGCGCAGCTTGGCGCGGTACTCGGCGCACGGGCTGCCCGCGTCGTCGTCGGCGCCGCGCGCCGTGACTCCGAAGCCGACACACGCCTCGTCGGCGAGGGCGTGCAGGCGGAACACCGCCAGCGCCGCGTGGCGAGTCGCGCCGTCGGCGGTGAGCTCGGCGTTGCGGCCCAGCGCGCGCACCGCGATGGCCAGCGCGCCGCGCAGCTCGGCGCACGCCAGCGCGACCCGAGCGGCAGCAGCGGCTCCCCGGCGTCGAGGCACGCGCGCCACTCGGCGCCCTCGCGGATGACCTCGGCGTTCCAGGTGGCGCGGTAGGCGCAGGGCGGCCACGCGCAGGGCGGCGGCGACACGCACAGCCGGTAGGCGCCGGGACTCCTCGAGCAAGACCGAGGTCACGGCGAAGACGTCGGGCGGCCACCCGGCGAGCCGCGCCCACCAGCTCTCGGCGTCGAGGGCCTGCGGTCACTCGCCGGTAAGCTTCGCGGATCAGATCGCGGAGGCTGCGCATGGGCGGCTCTTCACCGCTCGGCGGTGATGGGAAACAGGGTGAGATCGCGGATCGACAGCCAGCCGTCGCTCACCGCGACGCCGCCGACGCGGCGGGCCACCAGCCCGCGCGGGGTGGGCGCGACCAGCGGGATGAATGGCGCCTCGGCGGCGAGCAGCGCGGCGAGCTGATCGACCAGCGCGCGACGGCCATCCGGCTCCCACACCCGCTGCAGCGCCGCGCAGGTGGCGTCGATCGGCTTCGACGACAGGCCGCCGTGGTTGCGCGCGCCGCCGGTGGCCACGAGCGGCGACAATCCTCGTCAACGCGGCCGCGGTGGTCAACAATCGCGGCGTCGAGATCGCCGCCGCGCAGGCGCGCGAGGTACGCCGCCGGCTCGACGACGCGCACCTCGACGCCGAAGCCGCCGCGGCGCAGCCCGGTGACGATGACGTCGCGCTCGGGTCAACGTGCGCGCCGACGCCGAGGAAGGTGATGCGCAGCTTGTCGGTGCCGCGCGCGCGCACGCCGTCCTTGTCGGCCTTCCAGCCGGCCTCGTCGAGGAGGGCCATGGCGCGCACCGGATCGTAAGGTGGTGGAGGCAGCGCCGCGCCGTCGCCGAGGCCGCCCGGCCAGACCGGACCGGCGACGGGGCGCGGGGCCGCGCCAGCCCTCGCGCGCCAGCCGCCCGCGTTCGAACAGCATGGCCGCGGCGCGCCTGACCCGCCGGTCATCGAACGGCGGCCGGCGCGCGTCGAGGATCACCGCGACGAAGCGCGGCGGCGCGAGGGTCATGGGCGCGAAGGCGACGACCACCCCGGGGGCGGTGGCCTGCTCGGGCCAGTGTTCGGGGATGAGCGCCGGCACCACGTCGATCTCGCCGCGCCGCGCGAGGGTCAGGGCCTGCGCGGCGTCGGGGACGATGGCGAACTCGACGGCGGCGATGGCCGGCGGCGGGCCCCAGTAGTCGTCGCGCCGCTCGAGGCGCAGCAGCGCGCCCCGGTCCCAGCGCGCGACCGTGTAGGGACCGGTGCCGGCGGGCACCGCCGCGCCGACCTCGCGCGCCGGGACCATCGGCACCTCGGCCAGCGCGCGCAGCACGTAGCCGTTGGGGCGGCGCAGCACGATGCGCAGGTCGCGCGGCCCCCAGATCTCCGCGGCGGCGATGTCGGCGAGCTCGGCGCGCAGCCTCGGCGAGCGCGAGCTCGGCGCGCGCGGCGTCGATGGCCGCCTGCGCGTCCACCGCGGTGAACGGCTTGCCGTCGGAGAAGGTCACGCCCTTGCGCAGCGTGAAGCGGATCTCGGTGCCGCCCACCACCCGGAAGGACTCGGCCAGCCGCAGGAGGTAGCCGTCGTCGCGGCGCACGAGCAGCGACTCGTAGATGGTGTCCTCGGCGATCTGCAGCGCCTCGCGCTCGGCGTCGCCGAGGAGGTTGAGGGTCTCGGGATCGGCGGCGAGGCGGATGCGCAGGGTGCGGGCCGCTCCTCGGCGGCGCGCGCCTCGGCGCTGGTCTCGCGCGGCGGGGCGTCGGGAGTCGCGGGGACGTCAGGGGTGTGGCGCCAGGGCTTGATGCGCGCCGGCGGACCTTCACAAGCGGTCGCGACGGCCATCAGCGCCACGATGCAACCGCGCAGAAGTTGTGCCTTTTTTGTCGCCGTGATAAAACCGGCCGCATGAAGCGCATCGTCCTCGCATGCGCGGCGCCCTGGGTGCTCGGCGCGGCCTGCCAGCAGTCGAGCAACACCGGACCCAAACCAGAGGTCGAGGAGACGCAGATTAAGCTCGACCTTCCCGCGCCGCCGGAGTTCGTCGAACCAAAACCCTATCCCGACGGGAGCCACTCGGTCACCGAGATGCGCCTGAAGGGGCAGAAGATGCTCGACCAGCAGGTGAAGGTGACCGGCTTCGTGGTGTTCCAGTACGACCTGACGACCTGTGCGCGCGACCTCGGCGAGAAGCTGGTGAAGCAGGACCCCAAGCTCTGCGAGGGCAAGAAGGACATCGTCGAGTGCACGAACAAGGTCGGCCAGAAGGCCGTGGCCGAGACGCCCGACCAGTGCGAACGGCCCTATTTCTACCTTGCCGACGCGGCGAACGCCAGCTTCGAGAAGTCGCTGTGGGTCGTCGAGGTGCCGCGCCCGCTGCGCGACGACGAGAAGCGTGATCCCGCGCTGGTCGAGCAGTTCAAGAAGGGCCCGCAGCCGCCGCAGCTCAAGGTCGGCGACAAGCTCACCGTCTCGGGGACGTGGGCCATCAAGTCGCCCGGCGGCTTCGGCAACTCCGACGGGCTGCTGGTCTACGAGGGTTCGGCGCCGGCTCGTAATCAGCGCGGCACGCGGCACGCCGCGTGGCCGAGCACCACGTCACCGTCGACGGTCGCGGTGGGGGTCGGCGTCCAGCCGGCGGCGAGCCGCGCGTCGAGGAGCTCGTCCGGCGTCGGGCGATGGTCCCACACGGAGACCCCGTTGACCGCGCCGAGTCAGGTGGTGTCGAAGACCAGCCACCGGTCGCCCCACGGCAATAGCGCGTCGTGGCAATACTCGTCCTGCACGACCACGTCGGCGATGATCGCGGCGGCGACAGCGCGAGGCCCCAGCGGATCACCGCGGCGAGGTTCGCGAGCCGCGCGACGTCGCGCTCCAGCTGGGCCAGGGTCTCCGCGGGGAGCGCGGCGCGGTCGATGACGGACACACCATAGTTTACGGGACGACGTCGCCGCTCACCACCAGCCAGCCGCCGGTCGCGGCCAGCGTGTCGCGCGGGGCCTCGACGGCCATCGCGGTGGAGGCCAGCGGCAGCGGCAGCGCGCCGACGACGTCGCCGACCGCGCGGACCAGCTCGGCGGAAATCGACTCGCGGGCGCCGGCGACCGGCGCGGCGGGGTCGCCGCCGTCGAGGCGATCGCTGTAGACCCACGCGAGCGTGCTGGCGAGGGTCAGGCGGCATGGACGACCCGGGCCTCGACGATGGTGTCGAGGGTGAGCGCGAGGCGCGCGACGGTGCGCGGCGGAACGCCGGCGGGGCGCGCGACGAGGTGGCAGTCAACGTCGGCGACGACGAGGCGCAGCCGGCCGTCGGCCAGCGCGGTGAGCTGCGGCGGGAGGCGCGCCGAGAGCTCCAGGGTGTCATGGCCGTCGCCGGCGGTGGCCACGGCACAATCGAGCAGCCCGGCGGCCCAGGCGGTCGCCAGGAGCTGGTTCATGGCGTCGTCGGCGATGCCCACGGCCACGCCGCTGCGTCCGTCGACCACCGGGCGCGCCGCGGCGCGCGGCAGGTACAGCGCGCCCGCGCCGGAGGCGGCGCGCGCGACGCTGGTCGCGGCGAGGGTCGCGCCGCCGTCGTCGAGATCGAGGCGCGTGGGGCGCAGGGCGAGCTCGAGCCGCCCCGCTCCGGCGCGCCCAGGCCGCGCAGCAGCAGCGAGGGCAGCTCGGCGGCGACGGCGTCGGCGAGCAGGGTCGTGAGGCGGTCGGCGAGGAGCGCGTCGAGGGTGTCCACGACGCGCGCGGGGAGCAGCGTGGGGTCCACGCGCAGGCCGTCGACCTCCGCGGAGGCATCGGCGGTGTCCACAATCACCCGGCCCTCGGCGAGCCCGATGCCCACCACGCCGCGCAGGCGGAAGGCGGCGGCGGCCGCGGACACGCTCTCGCTGCGCGACGCCTGGCAGCTGGTCGCAAACGCGACGCGCAGCCCGAGCTGCAGCTCGGCGAGCTCGACGTCGACCAGCAGCCCGCCGTGCACCGGGCTGACGTCGAGGCGCGTCACGCGGTGCACGAGGCGCTCGAGGTCGGCGCGCGAGCCCACGCACGGCAGGGTGCTCTGGTGGAGTGGGTTCTGGCGCGCGAGCGCGGCGCCGAGATCGATCGCGCCGAGACGACGCGCGAGCGCCAGGCCCCGGCGCGGACCGCGCGCGCGTCGAGCCGCGCGACGATGCCGTCAACGGCCGGGGTCCTGGCGTCAACCAGCGTGCCGCCGAGCACCGCGCGGGTGTCGCGGCCCTCGTTGTGGCCGGCGTCGGTTGCCACGACGTGAATGAGCGTGATGCCCGGCGTGGCGGGCACGGTGGCGGCGAAGCTGCCGTCGGTGGCGATGCGCGCGGGAACGCCGTTCACCCGCAGGGTGGCGTGGCTGTCGTCGTACACGAAACCCCGCACCTCGATGGTCTCGGCGTCGCCGATCTGCACCGCGCCGCGCAGCGGGGCGCGGACGTCGATCACCGGCGCGGCGCGATCCTCGGAGGGGTGATCGCCGGCGCCAGCGAGGCCGCGTCGCTGCAGGCGGAAAGGAACAACAACGAGAACAGGGTCTTGCGCACTTCCAAACTCCTTGGGAGGAGAATGGACTACATGAACGCATGAAGTGTGTCAATAGGCGTTTATGTAGGTGCGCTGCGATCAGTGCGCGGCGGCGGGATAGACGTAGAGCTTGCCGCCCTTCATGACCAGGAAGACCGTGCCCATGCGCTTGATGTCGGCCAGGGGATCGCCGGGGACGGCGACGATGTCGGCTTCCTTGCCCGCCTCGAGCGTGCCCACCCGCGCTCGACGCCGAGCAGGGCCGCGGCGACGGACGTTCCCGCGCGCAGCGCCGCCGCCGGGGACATGCCGTGGTCCACCATCAGCGCCGAACTCCTCGCGCGTTCCGCCCGTGGGGGCTGACGCCGGCGTCGGTGCCGAAGGCGATCTTCACCCCGGCCTCGATCGCGCGTGCGGAACGCCGCCCGTGCGCGTCGGCCGCGGCGCGCGCCTTGGCCGCGATCTCCGGCGGGTAGGACCGCGCTCGGGGCGGTCACGTGCTCGACCGCCATCAGCGTCGGCACGAGGTAGGTCCCGCGCTCCTTCATCATGCGGCAGCGCCTCGTCGTCGAGGAACGAGCCGTGCTCGATGGAGTCGATGCCGGCGCGGATGGCGACCTTCGCGCCCTCCGCGCCGTGGGCGTGCGCCGCCGCTTGCTTCCGCAGGCGGTGCGCCTCGTCGACCAGGGCGTCCATCTCCGCCTGGGTCAGCTGCGGCGTGTCGACCTCGTCGGACGAGCGACAGCACGCCGCCGGTCGCGCACACCTTGATGACGTCGGCGCCGTACTTGACCTGGAAGCGCACGGCGTCGCGGAAACTGGCCGCGCCGGCGGCGATGCCCGTCGGCGATGCCGGGCTCCGTGCCGAAGCGCTCGTAGGGGAAGCCGGTGTTGTCGCAGTGGCCGCCGCGCGCGCCGAGGGCGTGCACCGCGACCAGCATGCGCGGGCCGGGGACGACGCCGGCGTCGATGGCGTTGCGCAGGCCGACGTCGATGTAGTCGCCCGAGCCGACGTCGCGCACGGTGGTGAACCCGCCATCACCGTCCGGCGCGCGTACTCGGTGGCGCGGACGCGCGTGCTCGGCGACCGTGCGCCGCAGGCCGTCGCATCGCGTCCCTGAGCCAGTTGTCGGTGGATTCGCCGCTGAGGTGCGTGTGCGCGTCGATGAAGCCCGGGCAGCAGGGTGGCGTCGCCGAGATCGATGACCTCGCGCGCCGGCGGGAATGGCGAGCGCGCGCGCCCACGCGCCTGGATCTTCCCGCCCTCGACGACGACCACCGCGTCGCGGACCACGGTGTCGGCGCGCCCGTCGAACAGGCGCGCCGCCTTCAGCACGGTGACGGTGGCACTGACCGGCGGGTCAGTCTGGGCGTACCCGGTCCGGGCCAGCGGGACGAGGGCGAGGGCGAGGGCGAGCACGGAGGCGCGGCGCATGCGCGGCATGATAGCCGCTCGGGCGCAGGGCGCGCCTCGCAAATCATCGCAACAGGCGCAGCGCCTCGGTTGAACAGGCGGTAGCGCACCGCGCGATCGCGGCGCGCGTAGCGCTCGCCGTCGCGCACGAGCTCGATGCGGCCGCGCGCGGTCTCGACGGTGAGCAGCGGCACGCCCGCCGCGGCGCCGTAGGAATCGACCGCCGGCGCGACGGCGAGCGCCCGCAGCAGCGCCGCGAGCCGCGCGGCCTCGCGCTCGGCGAGCGGCCGACCGTCGGCGGCGGTCCACACCTCGCCGTGGCGCACCACGGGCCGCGCGGCGTGGTCACCGCGCTGACCTCGTCAACGACCAGCAGCTCGCGGGTCGCGAGGTGCGCGGCGAGGCGCGCGCAGAATCTCGGGCGCAAGGCGGAACACCGGGCCGTCCCCGGCGCGGCGCGCGGCGCAGCCGCGGTCGTCGCCGACGCCGAGATTGGCGCCGAGATCGACGCCGACCCGCCGGCCGGCGTCCTCGCCCGGCGCGGCCTCGACATCCAGGGTGATGCGCCGGCGCGGCGGGGTCAGCGCGTGCGCCGGCAGCGGCGCGGCGGACAGAACTGACCGGCGGGTCAAGTCGCGCGAGCTCGTCGCGCAGCGCGACCGCGGCGTCGCGATCCGCGGCGAGCTCGAGCGGCGCGGTCAGCCGCCAGTCGTCGAGGGTCGCGCCGCGCGCGACGCGCTCCACGGGACCCGCGGCGTCGGCGAGCTCGATGGCCGAGATGGTGGTGGGATCGACGTCGATGACCCGCCGGTCAGCGAGGAGCGCGCGATCCAGCTGCCAGCGGCCGCGGATCGACGGCGCCATGGCCAGCAGCAGGGGCTCGCCCTCGCGCGCACCTCCGGCCCGGCGGGACCGTCGAGGAGAACGGCGCGCTCGCGGCGGTCGCCCGCGCCGAGGATCAGCGCCGGCGCCGACAGCGACCGGCCGGAACTGACCCGCCGGTAGTTCGGACCAGCGCGGCGTGCCCTCGACCGACAGCAGGGCGTCGAGCCACTCGCGCACCGCGTCGGAGGACAGCTCGGTCGCGCCTTGCCGCCAGCCGGCACCGCGCCGCACCAGCTCCACGCCACCGGCGGTGATGGCGTCGACGTCGGCGGCGCGGAGGGTGCTGACCCGGCGCTCGACCCACGCCAGCGGCTCGCGCGGCGCGGCGAGCAGCGCGGCGAGCTGCGCGGCCGGCACGCAGGCCGGACCGAGGACCGAACTGACCGCGCGGTCAGTTTCGGCGCCGGGACACGCGCCGTGACATCCAGCCAGGCGTCGTCGACGTCAACGCGCAGCGCGGCCTCGCCCACCGGCGCTGGCGCGGCGGGGAGGAAGCGACTGACCCGCAGGTCAGCGAGGGACTCGAGGAGCGCCGCGACGCGGCGCGGGTCGGCGAGCGCGCAGGCCGATATCGGCGCCGGCGCGACCACACACGGCGGCGCGCCGCGCAGCTGGACGAGCGGTCGGCCGGCGGCGGACAGCTCAATGCGGCGCGGCTCGAGGGCCTCGCCGAACGGCGCGCGCCGCCGCAGCGACGACGCGTCGCGGTCGAGGGCGCGGGCGGCGTAGCCGTCGATCTGCAGGTCAACCGCCGGATCCTCCAGGCGGCGCGCCCAGGCGCGGCCCAGGGCGGGATCGGGATCGCCGATGGCCAGGCGGTGCGTTCCTGACCCGCCGGTCAGTTCGACCATCAGCCGCGGCGGATCCAGACCGCGCGCGGCCGCCGGCGGCACCTGGAGGCGCACCGCCAGCGAGGCGAGGGTGTCAACGAGCTCGCGCACCGCCGCCTCGTCGGCGGGGGCGCCGTCGACCGTCCAGCCTGCGGCGCGGCGCTCGACAATCACCGCGGGACCGCCGCCGCGCTGCAACGTGAGGCGCGAAACTGACCCGCCGGTCAGTTCCGGGAACAGCCGCTCGTCCCGCGGGGCGAAACGGGCCGCGGGACAATCGAACAGCACCACCAGCCCCAGCGCGGCGACCAGCGCGAGCAGCGCCGCCAGCGCGCGGCGGCTCACGTGCGCCTCCGGCGCCAGGCGGCGACGGCGCCGGCTGACCCGACGGTCAGCGGCAGCAGGATCACGCACATCCAGAACAGCAGCTGCTCCTGGGAGGCGGTGAGCGCGAGGCGCAGCTGCTCGGAAGTCTCGGGCCCGATGCCGAGGAGCTTGGTGCGTCCGGTGAGCCAGGCAATCGACGACGCCAGCAGGGCGTCGTTCGCCGCGCCGCTGCGCTCGAGCTCGGCGGCGTCGAAGGAGCGCGCGCTGCCGAAGACCACCACCCGTGACGTGCGGCGCTCGGCGGCGACCGCCACCGCGACCGGTCCGCGCACGTCGGCGGCGTCGGGCGCGGCGTCCGCGCGCACGCGCAGCGACGCCGGGTCGCTCTCGGCCCAGCCGCCCGCCGAGGAACTGACCAGCGGGTAAGTTTCGACGTCGGGCATCCGCAAAGGCTCGATCCAGCGCGGCGCGCGCCACACGGTCAGGCGGCGGCCGCGGAAGCCGGCGGAGATGGGGTGCTCGCCGTAGCCGTTGAGCACGCCCCACGTCAGCGGGGCGCCGAGCTCGGCGGCGGGATCGACGACCACCGCGTCGCGCACGGCGACGCCGTGGCGCAGGAGCAACGGCTCCAGGCCGGTGGGCGCCTCGTCGACGGCGACGAGCAGCCGGCCGCCGCCGTCGAGCAGCGCGGCCACCGCGGCGACCTCGGACGCGTCGAGCGGACGGCGCGGCCGAAAACCGCCAGCACGCGGCACGACGGCGGCACGGGCTCGCGCAGCGAAACTGACCGCGCGGTCACCCCGTCGCGGGTCAGGACCGCGACCACCCGCTCCAGCGCCTCGCCCTCGACCTCGGGCTCACCGTGGCCCGACGAGAAACACACCGCGGGGCGCTCGGGGTCGGTGACCTCCAGGATCCCGCCGCCAGGGTCTCCTCGCCGCGGAACCACGCCAGCCGGCCGCGCGCGCCGGGGCCCTCGCGGCCGTCGGGATCGGCGGCGCTGAAGCCGGCCATGTCGAGCAGCCCGACGGCGCGGCGCCGCTCGCCCGAGACGACAATCACCGCGCCGCCGCCCGAGAGCTCCTCGGGGGCGATGGCGGACTCGGCGGCGAGCGCGGCGAAGCGCGCCGGATCCAGCGAGGGATCGAGGGCCTCGACGCGCACCGCCGGCGCCACGGCGGCGAAGCGGCGCGCCAGCTCGCGCACCTCGTCGTAGAGCTCGGCGAACTCGGGGCGGCCGGCGGTCAGGATGAGCAACGTCACCGGCGCCCGCATCTCGTCGAGGATCTGCCGCGTGCGCGCCTCGAGGGTGTAGACCCGCGCGCGGGTGGCGTCGAGGCGCAGCGGATGGCGGGCGGCGGTGATCCCGAGGAGCACCGCGGCGGCGCCGGCGAGCGCGATCCCGGCGGCGGCGCCCCCGAGGTCGCGCGGCCGGCGCTCGACGTTCACCGCCGCGGCGGCGGCGACGAGCGCGGTGAACGCCAGACCGGCGTGCACCGCGACGTGGCCGAGATCGATCATCCCGCGCGCGAAGTCGTCCATGTGGCGGCGCACGTCGAGCGCCGCGATGACCCGCGCCAGGTCGGGACGGCGCGCGAAGCTCTCCGGGGTGATGTCGGGCAGCACCGCGACCAGCAGCAGCGCGATCAACACCACGAAGGTCAGGGTCGCGGCGACGATCTGGCTGCGGGTGAGCGCGCTGGCCAGCACCCCGACGGCCAGCGCTGACCCGCCGGTCAGCGCCACCCCGAGGTACGCGGTCGCGATCGGCCCCGGGTCGGGCGCGGCTTCGGAGGGCGCGAGCCACCACAGGATCGCCACGTAGGCCAGCGTCGGGATCCACAGCGCCAGGTAGGCGACGAACGCCCCCAGCCACTTGCCGCAGACGATCGCCGCGGCCGGGACCGGCGCGGTGCGCAGCACCTCCCACGTGCCGCTGCGCCGCTCCTCGGCGACGGCCGCATGGTCAGCGCGGCGACGACGAAGAACAGGAACGCCCAGTAGAGGAAGGTCCCGCCGAAGTGGGTGCGCAGCACCGCCCCATAGGGCGCCGGGCGGCGCGGGTCGGCGAGCACCCGCACCACCGCGAAGAACGAGAACCCCTGCACCACCAGGAACAGCACCGCCACCACCGCGGCGATGGGCGCGCCGAGGAACGCCGCGGCCTCGCGGCGCAACATCGCCAGCGTCTGGCGCGCGGCGAAATGACCCGCCGGTCAGTTTCTGGAACGTCTCCTCGAACGTACGCGCCGGGGCCACCTCGAGCACCTCGATGCCCGCCGCCACCAGACGCCGCGCGCACTCGGCGGGCGGCGCCGCGACGCGCAGCACGCCGGCCGCGGCGTCGATGACCCGCGGGTCAGCGAGCGCCGCGCACGCCGCCGCGAGGTCCTCCGGACGCACCACCACCCGGGTCTCGACGCCGCCCGCGCGCAGCTCGGCCACCGGCGCGTCGGCCACGACCTTCCCCGCCGCGAGCACCACCACCCGCGCGGCCAGCGCCTCGACCTCGCCGAGCAGGTGCGACGACAGCAGCACCGTGCGTTCGCGCGCCAATCGGCGAGCAGCGCGCGCACCTCGCGCAGCTGGTTGGGATCAGCCCCGCGGTCGGCTCGTCGAGCACCAGCACCGGCGGAATCCGCCAGCAGCGCGTCGGCCAGCCCACCCGCTGCCGCCAGCCGCGCGACAGCTGCCCGATACGGCGCCCCGCGGCCTCGCTGGCGTGCGCCGCCGCCAGCGCCGCCGCGACGCGCGCGTGCGGCGCGCCCTTGAGCCGCGCGCGGTGCGCGAGGTAGTCGGCGACCCGCATGTCGTCGTAGGCCGGCGCGCCCTCCGGCAGGTAGCCCAGCCGCCGCTGCGCCCCGCGCGGGTCCTCGGCGACGTCGATGTCGTCGACCAGCACCCGTCCGGCGTCGGGCGCGAGGAACCCGGCGATGATCCGCAGCGTGGTGGTCTTCCCCGCGCCGTTGGCCCGACGAAACCCACCACCTCGCCCCGCCCCACGCGGAAGCTCACCCCGTCCAGCGCCTGCACCCGCTGGAAGCGCTTGCTGACGCCCTCGACGGAGATCACCGGACCAGTGCTCGTCAAATATCAGCGCCAACCACCCCGCGAGCCACGCCAGAAATTCAGACGGAGCACCTGCGTATCGATAGCCGGCTCAGTCTTCTAATGTCTCGTTCCGTATCGCCAAAGAAACTTTCGTAGAGAGCCACGAAGTTTTCCAGGAACGCTCGCTTGATGGGATCCTCGCGATAGATGGCCGGAAAATATCGCAGGTAACTTTCGTGATCGTATTCCAGAGTTAGTTGATTGAGGGTCGGACAGTCGAAACCTTCGCCACTAAACTCCACCGCGACCCAGATGTAACTGTGGGGCTCGGTCGAAATCAGTCCTTCGGTTACGTTAAGCGGCATGGGCAACCAGTCAGGTGAGACAAAAGGCTGCTCCGTGTTTTCCAGTACCGTGGGTACCTGATTGTCGTCGGCCAGATGATAAAACAATTGGAGGTGCGCATCCGCGGGCAGTTGGTCCGGGATGGCCTTCAAGCTAAACCATGACTTGAGCAGCGGGTTGTCCGCCACAAATGGACCGCCCCACATGAATCCCCGTTTTCCGAACGCGCCTTCCACGGCGACGTGCAAGATTTCAACCTCATTGCTGCCGGTATGGACCAACAACCGGCCCAGCTGATCAAATGCGAGGGCGGCAACTGGACCGTTGTAGCCGCGCTACCCAACAAACGTTCCGTCAAACCAGAATTTAAGAATACGTCTATGTTCGTTGTCGCCGATGTAAATGACTCGGCGCTGACCGCCAGGCCAATTACGTCTGTCGATTCGTCCGTATCAATGGTTTGCCATAGCTGGCCAGTTGTATCGAAGATAAAAATCTTTACGGCAGAGGCCGCGAGGGCAAGCACGACGACCCGTTCGCCTTCAGGCGATTGCGCGACCGCAACTTCTCTTGGTGACGCGCCATTAAGAGTGCCGGCGGCATTGTTCCAAAACTCGGGACCACGCGGCCCAACGCGTCAAACTTCTGCACCCGCTGACCACCGACATCAGCAACATAGATGTTGCCCCCGCCATCACTCGCCAGCGACCAGGGCGTATCGAAGTTTCCCGGTTCATCAGAGGGTGAACCACTTAACGATCTCGTGCGGCCAGATATCGACCAGTTGAAATGCGTCCACACTAAAAATCTGAACCCGTATTGCCGCTATCAGCCACGTAGAGAGCTTGCCGTTCGAATCGAATAGCAGGCCTCGCGGGGTTTGGAAGGAACCAGGTTGTGAGCCCATCCCACCTAAACACGGGATTGCGCACGTTTTTCCGTCGCACGGGTTGATACGGAAGACTCGATGTTGACTTGGGTCGGAAGAGTAAATTGTCCCGTCATCGCCGACGGCCAGACCGGCGGGGCCGTCAGGTGCAGGCAGGCTTCCCAGTTCTTCAATTCGAGTAGTTTCGAATAGAGGCAATGACGATAGACGCAACTCACCATCGCGCAACTCAAGTCCGCGCTGCTCAAAGTCGAGCCAACGATTTTCGCGGTTGAGATAAAGCATTTGCGGTTTGGTGTCAGCAGTCATTGCTAACTTTCAACTCCCATCCAGACAACGGTCCACTCACTAAACAACTCCAGGAACTCCGTAATCTCTTCAGCTTCGGGGTTCTCATTCCGCCAACACTGGTTGCCGTAAACGTCTGCGCGAATGGCTGCGCCAGTAACAGCACATCGATCGTGAAACTCTTCGGGCCCGCTTGCGCAATCGGAATGTCGATCAGGCTTTCGACAATCGCAGGGGTTGATCCGTCTCCGTCGGGAATTGTAGCAATCTTGGACCAGCAATACGGGCCGAGTAGACCGGGAGTGATCTGAAACTCCGCGGAAGATGTGTCGATAGTTGCGGTAAGTCCGGTCGGCACGATGAAAGGACTAACAAGGCCCGGCGTAGTTGAAAGAAACTGCGCCTGTCTCAATCGGCGGCATTTCGCGGATGGCCCGAATCTAGTGGGCGACTCCTGACCGCAGACCACATATGGAAGGCGAGGCGGCCGCACGTCGCGACGCACGAAACCGTCAGGTCGGCATTCAATTGGCAATTGAAAACTTCCGCCCGCGCGAGGATCAGGCGCATGCCGGTGAGGATGTCTTGCTTAGTCGATCATCGATTGTTGTCGTTGATCGTTCAACCTAATCCAACAAAAGACCGGAACTTCTCTACGCCGAACAACACCGCGCGCCAAACAAATGCCCTCTCGGGTTTCCGTCTCCTCCAGAGCATCGTCGTCGGGGTATGAAACGGCCAGGTCGTAAAAGACCGGCTTGCCCGCCTCATCAGCCGCCACTGGCGGAACTTGCAGCGTCACCGAACTCGTCAACACTGCCTCGCGTCCCAGCGCATCAACGGCGTAACCAGCGCCAATCACAACCTCGCAATCCTTTCCTTGCCATAGACGGCGAAACCACTTCCAATGCCGGGTTGGCCAAGGCTGCGGTTGTGCGTCCAACGCATTTCTCGATTGAAGTCGTCGGCACCCTGCAAATCGGAAGCAAAAAGCCTCTGTCCATTGAAAAACTGAAATCGTTCTACAAAGCGCGTCTCATCAAGAATGGTCCATATTATGTTCACTCCCTTGACGACCGATGGTGAAAGCGGATGCAGCAGCTCACCTTCAATGGCCATCCATGAAACGTAGAACTGTCTCCTCGCATTCTGGAAAGAAAAGTTAGTGTTAACTTTGGGAAACTACCCCTGGCCCGTGGCCGGTAAGGTCCTGATGAGAGGCAGCCAGGCGTAAAAGGTGAAACTGTCAAACGAAGTCTCGCCAATGTGACAAAAAGGTGCGACGACCTGCACAGGCAGAAGCGGGTCGATCGCTCGCTGTAACCAGGCGAAGTAACACGGCGGACGGGTAAAGCCTGATTGGCTGTATCGACCTTGACCTGGGCGCCGATTATCGCTCTGGCGCCGGCAAGGGATAACTCCCAGGCTGTCCATTCCGTGCTGCCGGCGAGCGTCGCGCCGGTCATAATGCGGCGTCGCTTAAGGCCGTGCTCGCGCGGCCGAACAAATGCAGAGTTGCCGATCACACTGGCGGCATCGACGATCACGCTGGCGATCGGTACGCCATCTTGTGGATGCCAATCTGATTTGAGTTTCCAGAGGAACTCCGGAGTTTCCAGAAATGGCGAGGCAGCTCCAGAGCATTGGCACTCGGTTTCAGCCCGGCTCGGGTATGCAGACGTCTCCTTGTAACGCGCTAACAAAGACCATGTCATGGTTGCGCCGAACCGGCGTTCGGAAACCCTATGCGATGCGGCTTCAAAGTATCAACTCTCTGCCGCGAACGTCGTAAGCGAGACCGGGCGTAATCACGGCTTCTGTCGTCTTCAGCTCCACAGTCATGCCCTCAGAC
>CAWJVX010000010.1:0-139386 GCA_963846435.1 uncultured Gemmatimonadales bacterium
CGTGAGGACTCCTCCGATAATGCCGCCGGCGAGTATCGAACCCAGCACCTCACGGAGCAGCCGCACCAAAATCTCCGGCGCCCCTGCTGTGGCACCGCCGAGACTCGCCTGCGCCAGGCTGAAGGCGCCGGTGAAGAGAAGAATGATGATCACATCGGCTACGAGCACGACGCCTAAGGTGGTGAGCGCCAGCGGGCCGGCCGCACGAGTTTCGGTCAGGAGCGCCAGGGTGACCATAGGCGAGTTCACGGTCAAGATCACGGCGAAAAGCAAAGCCACGAAGAACATCTGACCGTCAGACAAGGTCTTCAGAAAAGGAAGCCATTCGCGAAACAGAAGACTGACCGCCAGGACAACCAGCAGCACGGTGGCCGTCTGGAAGACGAGGACCAAAAGAATCAGGCGATATCTCTGTCGCAGGTCGGCAATCCGCAGCTCGGCGCCTGCCAGCAGACCGATTAAGCCCACCGCAAGCCGCTTCATCATGCCAAGGTCCTCCAGGACTCCGGCGGGTACGATTCCAGATGCCGAGGGACCCAGCGCCAGACCCGCGACGAGATACCCAACGAGCCGCGGGAGGCGAAGGTCATGTGCGATTGCGCCGAACGTGTCGGCGGTCAGGAGCAGTATTCCGAACAGGAAGAGAGACCGGGGCGCGATGACCCCTTCCGTGGGAGCCCGCAGCGGCTCGAGCAAAACGGCCCCGCCCACCAGAAGCATCAGTACCACCAACCGGCGGATCACGGAGAAAGCAGCTCTGGCCGGGATACTGCTTCGCTCACCTCCCGGCTGGCTACAATGTCGAAGAGGAGAACAGACACCAGAGTTGCCGTCAGGATCAGGTCGCCATTGAGGTCGGGGCGCACCTGGGTGTAGTTGACCGCCAGTGCGACGGCGATTCCGCCCTGCGCCAACAATGCCCGCCCGAGCCAGGGAGCCCGAAGGCCGGGAGTAGCCGCTAGACCTCCTGCAACCGATCCTCCGATGAAGCGTGCTCCGAGTCGTATGATCACGAAGAGTGGCGCTACGAACAGAAGCTCCGGAGAACTCGGGCTCCAGGCGGCGCCGGCGAAGATGAGCAATGCCAAATACACGGGTCGCTCGGTGTTCAGCAGGAGACGAGTGACGTCTCGATGAGCGCTTCCGCTGTTGGCCAAGACGAACCCGAGAACAAGGTTGGTGTAGATCGGTGAGAGGTTGAGGTAATAGCTGGCTCCGCTTGCCACCACGATTGCTCCGGCAAGCGCCACGAACAGCCGGCTGCCGCTTTGTGCTTCCTGTGATTGACTACGGGGTCCTAGGAAAAGATGAAACAGCACGCCACTCGAGACTCCCACGGCGAGGTTGATCACGGCCCACTCCGTCGCTGTCGGCGGCCGGACTGTGAGTGATACCTGCCCCTGATGGAAGATGGCGAGCAGAAGGCCAAAGGCCGCCACCGCAATGAGCGCGTCAATTCGAGCGGTGAGCTGAAGGATAGGCACGAGCGGAGACACCGGTTGGTGTTTCCGCGACAGCGCATCCACCGCGGCAGCAGAGCTCAATGTGGCCACGGCCGCGAGGGTCACAGCCTGGATGATTGCCTCCGGCCAGGCATGTCCTGAGACATAGTGGAAAAGCGCCAGCAGAGCTGCGAGAGCGCAACCGAATGTCGCAAGAGCCTCGGTAAAGGCGATGCGAAGATGAGACCTGTTCATCAGGGCTAGAGCGGGAAGCCGGAAATAGGTGCCGAGCAGCATTCCCAGCCACCCCAGCGCCAGACTCACAATAGGTGTGAGATCCTGGACCTCCTGGGCTCCCAGGAGGCCCGTCATTCGGGGACCGAGCAGAAATCCTATGATCACATACTCGGCACCGCCCACATAGCCGAACTGATCCCGCAGGCGATCGAAGACGAGATAAGCAAGGATGTACCCAACGGTGATGACCGCCAGCGCTGCGAGTGTTGTCTGCATGATGCTCCATGCTAGTTCGGTACTGAAGTGCTGACTAGATGGTGATGCACGACACTGTGACCCCTCGTCCGCGATTCGTACGTTGTCCTCCGCTGCTATACCCCGCCTTCTCTTCAGTACCGAACAAGGAGACCAACCTCATGGCCACCAAGCTCAAATCCCTGGATGATCTGCTCGTTCACGAGCTCCAGGACATCTATGACGCAGAGGGTCAGATCGTCAAAGCGCTGCCACGGATGATCAAGGCCGCCAGCCACCCGGAGCTTCAGGCCGCCTTCGAGGAGCATCTCGAGCAGACCGAGGGTCAGATCGAGCGGCTCGAGCAGGCATTCAAGCTGTTGGGCGTCCCTGCCAAGAAGCAGAAGTGCGCGGGAATGGCAGGCCTGATCGAAGAAGGAAAGAAGATGATGGAAGAGGACGCGGATCCCGCGGTCATGGACGCAGCCCTCATCGCAGCAGCTCAGAAGGTCGAGCACTACGAGATTGCGAGCTACGGCTGCGTATGCACCTATGCCGAGATGCTGGGGTATGAGCAGGTCCACGACCTCCTGGGACAGAATCTGGAGGAGGAGGAGACCACCGACGAGCGTCTCACCGTGCTGGCGGAGAGCGTCATCAACGTCGAAGCCGAAGATGCGGATGACCTCGAAGAGGAAGAGACATCGAGGTAGCTCACGACCTTTCGACCCTTCGGCCTTCGGCCCCCGGCAGCCCCAGCGTGTCTATCACCACGCGGGGTTGCCGGCGAGCCAGTCGGCGCGTGACTCTGAGCAGCAACGAACTACCGACCAAGCCCAACCCCACTACCAGTCCCCACCAGAGTCCCGCAGGCCCCAGCTGGAGATGAAACCCCAGGTACGCGCTTAAGGGGATCGCGACTACCCAATACCCCAGGAAGTTGGCGACCATCGGGGCCCGGGTATCGCCCAGCCCCCGCAGGACACCCCCTGCGACGACCTGGGTGCCGTCGAAAACCTGAAACACTCCCGCAATTGGAATAAGGGCAGACGCCACAGCTACGACTCCGGCATCCCGGCTGTATAGCCGGGCAAGCTGCTCGGGGAGAGACAGGAACGCGACCGCGGCCACGGTCATGAAGGCGATGCCGCAAGCAAACGCCGCACGGGCCGCACCACGGGTGCCCTCCGGATCCTCTCTGCCGACCCCCTGCCCCACCAGAACCGACGCAGCATCTCCGACACCGAGTGGGACCATGAAGGTGAGTGCAGCCAGGTTGATAGCGACCTGGTGGCCTGCCATCTCTCGGGTACCCATCCAGCCCATCATGAGCGCCACCAACGCGAAGGCGCTGAATTCCAGCGTATGCTGAGCGCCGATAGGTAGACCCAGCCGAACCATTCGATACAGCGGCTGGAGCTCCCAAATCTCCGCCCTGACGGGCAGGAGGAGAGGAGCAAGCTTCCGGCGGGCAGCGACCCACAGCCCGAGAAACAGGAGCACGCGGCTGATGGTGGTGGCCCAGGCCGAACCCACGACTCCCATGGCCTCGAAGCCAAGATGCCCGAAGATCAGAACCCAGTTGAGCGCAGCGTTCACGACGTTGGCAGCGACTATGGCGCCGACGATTGGAGCGGTGCTGCCCATGGCCTGAAGGCTTTGCCGGAACACGATAAAGAGCAGGAAGGGGAATGCGCCGGGAGCGGTTCGGATTGCGTACGCCGCCGCGAGAGGAATGACCTCGGCGGGCTGAGCCAATAAGCCGAAGACGGGTTCGGCCAAGATGAGCAGGATAACCGTTGGGACAGTGAGGAGCGACGCGATGATGATGCCCCGCTGTATTGCCCGAGCGATGGCCGGTGCGTCTTCGGCGCCGACCGCCTGGGCCACGACCGGGTCGAGGACCATCAACGTACCCATTGCGAAGACGGCGAGGGTGAAAAAATAGAGGTTGCCGAGCGCGACGGCGGCCAACGCCTGGGCGGAGATGTGGCCGACCATGACGGTGTCCACCACTCCCATCGCCATCATGCCGACTTGAATGATGACGACAGGAACAGCGAGCCGGAGCATAGGCCGAAGCTCGGCGCGCCGGGGAAGCACCCGGCCGGTATACGCCCGTGGAAGGACCACTCAGGTGGGGAGGGTGAAGCGCGGCTGTTCGGATCGGCCGGGATCGGCCAGGAGTCGCTCGGCAAATTCCAGGCGCTCGGCCAACTCACTGACTTCCGATCGAAGGGCTGTCAGCTCGTCCAGGACCTCGGCTGCAATACTATCCCGGTGCGCGTATTCCGGGTCCCAACGGGAGACCAGTTGCCCGTCGACGTCGCGAAATGAGCCGCTGGCGACCAGAATCAGATCGTAGAGATACCAGATCCCGAGGCCGCCCACGCTGCAGAGCATGAGCACGCCGGTACCTGTCTTTCCGACATAGAATCGGTGGGCGCCGAAAACACCCAGGAGTGCTGCGAGCGCGGTTGCGACACCGCGGGATTTATCGGACGGGAACTCCGAAGCAGCCTCGGTCATGCTTCAATATCCTGCCGCGCTCGACAGGTGTCCACAGCGGGGATCTGCACCAAGGAGGCAGGAACATCTAGTGCGCCCGGCAGGACTCGAACCTGCGACCCACAGCTTAGAAGGCTGTTGCTCTATCCATCTGAGCTACGGGCGCGTGCTGCTGTGCAATAACTTAGAGGATTCAGCGAGGACAGCAACGAGAATTTATCGGGTTCACCCTTGGGTGCCCGCGAGACCATGGCGGAATGGAACCGGAGGATGTTGAGGGTGTGGTTAAGCTACTACTTAGCTAAGTACAAGGGGGGGCTGGACTCTAGAAGCTTTATCCAAGATACTAGAGGCATCTCCCCCTGACGATTGGCACGAAACTCGTGTCCCAATCTGTGAAAGGATCAAGGTTTCGATGAATCGAGCCGCCTCGGTGTCCCGTGTTGCTCGGGCCGTTTTGGCTGAGCACTTCGAGCTCTTCATGACGATCATCGGCGTGGTGATCGCCATCATGATCATACTGAGCGAGCTGTCTCAGGGAGAGCAGGGGTCCGCACTCATCTTCCTGGTATGGCTCCAGGGACTCATCCTCTGGGCCGTTCATCGCCACTGCAGGCTCCGTAACAGGGCCATGGTGGACCGACTCCGCATGATGGTGCAGGATCGGGTGAACAATCGGCTGACGCTATGGCTGAGTCTGACAGATGTCCAATCTCGTATGGCCAGCGAAGCCGGGCGGGACGAGAGAGAGGCTGTGTCCCTGGCCGCCGCACGGGCCGTGTCGCTCGAGCTCGAAAAAGTCTCGTTCGACTCACTGCGCAACTGGGAGCGGCGGTATTCGCGTTTTATTACCAGCGGGGCCAGTGATCTGATTCGCGTCTCACCTCCGCTAACACCCGCGCCCACCTCAGCTGACGAGGCGGGCGCACGGAAACCTACCTGTTCGACACCTCGTACGATCATCACGAAGTCCCACACAATCGCTCCCCTCAGGAGGGGTCATGCCCCAACTCGCGCTGTTACTGTGCAGCCTTACCCTCAGCTTCGCCGCTCCGCTCGGCCACGCCAATCCGCCACCCAAGAACGGCGAGGAACTCGTCACTCGAATGCGCGAGCGGTACGTCGGCAAATGGTATCGCACGCTGACCTTTACTCAGAAGACCACTCTCCCGGACGGAAAGGTGGAGACCTGGTATGAGGCGCTCGAGCTTCCTGGAAAGCTGAGAATCGATGTCGCTCCACTCGACAGCGGCAAGACCCTGCTCTTCCGAAATGATTCTCTGTATGTGTTCGAACAGAAAAAGCTCAAGGCATCGCAGCCGCTGGTGCACCCACTGATGGTTCTCGGATTCGATGTGTACCAGGCACCCGTGGCTGAGACGGTGCGCAAACTCAAAGATTTGAAGTTCGATCTCTCCAAGGTTTATCAGACCAACTGGAAAGGCCGACCGACATACGTGGTGGGCGCATCACCTCAGGACACCACGAGCCCACAATTCTGGATTGACGCGGAGCACTTGTATTTCGTTCGGAGCCTGGAACCCTCGAAGAAGGACCCTTCAGTCATCAATGAGACGGTGTTCGACAAGTACATTCCGCTTGACTGGCGGCTGGGTCGAGCTCGAGGTGCTGTTTCTGGCCAACGGCAAGCAGCAGGTGAAGGAGGAGTACAGCAATCCGAAAGCCAATGTGAAGCTCGATCCCGCGATCTTCGATCCGAGCGTATGGAAGGCACCGGGTTGGGTGCGGTAGGCAGCCTTAGCCGGCGGGATTTCGTTCTGGCTACCTTGGTGGCAGCCTGCGGCCGAGCAACCGACGCCGACCAGACTGCGCGAACGCCCGCGCCACCCGATCGTTCCAAGGCACGGCTCGCATCTCGGCCTCGACGGCCTTCTCTGGAGATCAGGCCTCGGCCTCACGGAACTCAAGCTCACCGGGGGGCCAAGAGATGCTATGATCTATCTGCCGGCAGGATACCGGAGCGACCGGCCGGCAGCCTTTGCCTTGATGCTGCACGGCGCCGGCGGTAGTGCGCAGGACGTGGTCGCAAACAGCAGTCCACTCTCCGATGCCACCAACACGATCATCCTTGGGGTCGATTCGCGGGGGTCATCCTGGGATATTCTCCGGGGACGATACGGACCCGACATCGCCTTCATCGATCGAGCCCTCGATTGGGCCTTTGCCCGCTGCGCGGTGGATCCTACCCGATTGGCCATTGGGGGGTTCTCCGACGGGGCCTCGTACGGCCTGTCGGTCGGCCTGGCCAATGGTGACCTGTTTACCCACATCCTTGCCTTCTCACCCGGATTCATGGTGCCGCCCACCCTCGTGGGCAAACCGCGGATCTTCATCTCCCACGGCACTCAGGACCGGGTCCTGGAGATAGACTCGACCAGCCGGAGCTTCGTGCCAAGCTGGAGCGGCGGGGCTACAAGGTCCGTTATCGCGAGTTCGCCGGTCCCCACACCGTGCCTCTCGAGGTAGCTCGAGAAGCCTTGGAGTGGTTTAGCGGGACGGCTCGGGCCTGACCAATAGCGCAGACGAGCCGGGTGGGCTCGGTCACAGCCCGGGACCGAGTTTTTCAGCAGCTTCTTAGTACGCATATGCGACCAACGTCGCGGGGGCTCCGGGCCGGTTCAGTGTTTCTTGCCACACTGCTATGGTGCGGCGAGGTCCACGCACAGGATCCGGAGCCGATCAGCGGAAGGAAGACGCGAAGCTTCTGGCAGGCGGCCGGCGGGATATTGGCGGTCAATGGTCTCACCTGGTTCTACAATTGGCACGTTCAGCGATGGGCCTGGGCCAATGTGGGTACCCGAAGCTGGTGGGAGAACCTCAACGGTGGGTTTGCCTGGGATGATGACGCCTTCGGCGCCAACCAACTAGCGCACCCGTATCATGGAGGCCTCTACTTCAATTCTGCGCGCGCGAGTGGTTACGACTTCTGGGGCTGCGACTCCGTTCGTTGCCGCTGGTAGTCTGCAGCTGGGAGCTCTTCACCGAGAATGTTCGTCCCTCCATCAATGATCTGATCAACACCACGCTCGGCGGCATTGCGCTGGGGGAAGTGGCATATCGGATGAGCTCGCTCCTGAGCGGGCTAGATAGCCGGGCAGCGACCCGACAGCTGGGCGCGTTGGTGGTGAACCCACTCTCCCGGGCCCAGTCGCTCGTTCATGGCAGGAGTCGGGAGCGTTGCTCCGGCTACGCCTCAAACCCGGTCGACCCTGCTGGCTGTGGGCCAGCGACGAGGCGTCGGTGCTTCTCCTGATGGGGTGACAACAAGTCATCCATTCGTCGGACTGACCTTCTACTATGGCAGCGTGTTCGACGAACAGATCAGCCGGCCATACGATGCCTTCGAGTTCAGCCTGCATCTCAGCCCCAATGAGCACGTCGTGCTGACTCATGCGTCGGTCTCGGGGCTGCTGGCCCGCAGCACTCTTTCCCAGTCGGCCAGTAGCCAGCTCCTCCTGGGATTGTTTCAGCACTACGACTATGACGATCTCCCGCTCACCAAGTCGAGCAGCCAGAGCTTCAGCGGAGCATTGCTATACCGAGGGGCGTCCAGCCGGCGGATCCAGGTCGATCTCGGGCTCCACGCGGAACTGGTGCCGTTGGGAGCGGTATCGTCCGAGCACGGAGGAATTCGGCGGCGAGATTACGATTTCGGTCCAGGAGTCGGCGGAAGATTTACCGGCACGTTCAGGCACGATGGCCGTGAGTTGGTTCGCGTGGATGGCAGGACGGTTTGGGTGCACAGCCTCTACGCAGCCGATGCCGATCATCTCACGACTACTGCGCGTTTGAGTGCGGCTATTCCGGTAGCGCGAATGATGGGTTTGGGGGGCGACGTAGCTTTGACATTCCGCCGGAGCTGGTACCGGGATCAGCTGCCGGTGGCCATGAAGTTCCCGCAGTTCAGAGCCTATTTGATCTGGGCCCCGTCATGACTAGTTCGGCCGGCCCGCTGCGTGGAGGCGCATCAGCCACATGAACCATCCGGCGAGATTCCACCACCGCGGTTTTCCTGGAGGGCCCGCCTGGCTCGATCGCTCCTTATAGCTGTGCCACGCAGCATACCAGGCCGCGCGCTCTGCCTCCCGCTCAGCTATGCGGGCCGCACGGCGACTGCTCACGCTCGATATCCAGATCGAGCCTGGCCTTCCACATGCGATAGAGAGGGTGCTCGTCCACATGCGCTCGCAAGCCGAGGTTGGCCGAACTGGTCAGTGGGAATCTGTGTAGAATCGGGGCGCCGGGATTCGAACCCGGGACCTCCTGCTCCCAAAGCAGGCGCGCTACCGGACTGCGCCACACCCCGTTGATGCAACGGGACTGAAGTTAATCGTAGGAGCCGAGAGGTGAGAGGTGGTGGCTCCTGACGGCTTACTTTCCTATTTCTCACCCTCTGCCCTTGAGCGTCTGAGCCAGCGCTCGCAGTGCCCTGCCTCGATGGCTTACGGCGTCCTTCTCCTCGTCTGTGGCCTCGCCGAAGGTCTTTCCGATCTCATCGCTGAAGAAGTAAGGATCGTACCCGAAACCACCGCTGCCTCGCGGCTCCTCGAGTATCCGGCCGCTACAGTCACCCTGGCAGATCGTCGGCGCTGCACCCACTGAAGGCAGGAAGACAACGACACAGCGATAACGGGCGAGGCGTCGCTGTTCCGGGGCCCCGGCGAGTCGGCGGACCAGCTCGGCGTTGTTGGCAGCGTCTACCTGAAGCGGACTGCCCGACGCGCCGGCCCAACGCTTGGAGCGCACCCCGGGCGCCCCACCGAGCGTCAGGACCTCCAGACCGGAATCGTCCGCCATCGTGGGCAGCCGGCTGAGTCTCGCGAAGTGCTCGGCCTTGCGCCGAGCATTCGCTTCGAAGCTTTCTCCGAACTCGAGTGCGTCTTCCGCTGACGTCTCCCAGAGCCCAAGATCGTCGGGAAAGACGACCTCGAATCCGGACGCGCCCAGGATGCGCTGAATCTCGCGTTGCTTGCCGGTACTTCGGGTCGCCGCCAGCAGCTTCACCAGCCGAGCGCCTTCCGTTGGGCAAGAAACAGCCGAGCGATACCCGCTTCGGCCAGGCCGAGGATGGTGTCGAGCTGCCCGCGGCTGAAGGTGCCATGTTCTCCGGTTCCCTGCACCTCGACGAACTCGGCCGGCTCCAGCATCACGATGTTCGAGTCGACCGCGGCATCCTTGTCTTCGACATACGACAAGTCGAGCCGAACCTCTCCGTCGATGACACCGACCGAGATCGCGGAAACGAGCCGACCAAAGGCAGAGGGCTGGCCGGTCTTCTGCGCCAGCCAGGCGCAGGCATCCGCCAGAGCGACGCATCCACCGGTGATGCTGGCCGTCCGGGTTCCGCCGTCCGCCTGAAGCACGTCACAGTCGATACGGATGGTGAACTCGCCGAACGCCATCGTTCCCATGGCGGCTCGAAGTGAGCGGCCGATGAGGCGCTGGATCTCCTGAGTTCGGCCCCCTGGGCCGTTGCGCTCGCGCGAGGTGCGCTCGAGCGTGGCACGTGGGAGCATGGCGTATTCGGCGGTGACCCAGCCTTCACCCGAGCCTTTCTTGAAGCCGGGCACGCCAGGCTCTACGCTGGCAGTGCAGTGAACCAGCGTCCCTCCCATGCGGATCAGGCAGGATCCTTCAGCATAAGGATTCGCCTGCCGCTCCAGCACCAGGGGCCTGAGCTGGTCGTTTGCTCGATCATCAGGACGTGGCACGAAGACGCTCCACGAGAGCAGAAGTTGAGAAGCCATGCACCAGCGGAATCCGGACGACTCGGCCGCCCCGGGACTCGATCCAGTCGGCCGCCCACGATTGCCTCGCGGGAATAGTCCGCGCCCTTCACCAGCACCTCCGGCGCTAACGCCTTGATCAACTCCAGCGGCGTTTCCTCGTCGAACAGTGTCACACAATCCACCGCCGCAAAACCGGCCAGAACCCGGGCACGTGCCGCTTCGGGTACCAGCGGGCCGGTCTGAGCCTTTCGCCAAGAGCCGCACCGACGCATCGCTGTTCAGGCCCGACGATCAGCACCGCACCTTCCCGGCGAGCCGCTTCCAGCAGCTCGACGTGACCGGGATGGACAATGTCGAAGACCCCGTTGGTGAACACCACCGGCCCGATCTGGCGAGTACGCCAGGTGATTGCCTCGCCCAGACGCCGTACCTTGCCGGCGGTCTGGATCACGTCTTCTTGGTCCGGCCAGGCGACGCGTTGAAGAGCAGCTTCAGCCCAGGCGGCGCAACAAATGTCGTCGCCATGACCGTGAGCAGGATGGCCCCGAACACGGCCTCGTTCAGAATTCCGGCGCGGCGGCCGATGTCGGCGAAGATCAGTCCGACTTCTCCCCGCGGGACCATCCCCACTCCGACCACGAGGCGGCGGAATTTTACCCATGGCGCGGCCCACCCGGCGGCCAGTTTGCCGACGATCGCCAGCACGGTGAGGGCAGCCGCGACCCCCAGGAGCCCGAAGGCCCCTTCCCTGCTCGGGTCGAGAAGTTTCAGGTTCACCGATGCGCCGACGCTCACGAAGAAGATCGGCGTGAAGATCGACGCCACCGGACGGATCTCGTGCTCGATGGTGTCGAACTGGTTGGTGCCCGAGAGAATGAGGCCTGCCGCGAATGCGCCGATGATGAGCGCGGACCCTACCAGCTGCCGCAGTGGCCGAAACGCGAGCGCGAAGGCGAAGGCAAACACCAGCAATACATAGCGCACTCGCATCCGGACCACGAGATCGAACAATCGGGGCGCAGCGAAACGTCCCGACGAGCACGGCGACCACCAGAAAGCCCACGGCGACGGCGAGCACCCGCAGAACGCCGAAGCGCTCGACGGACGCTCCCGCGGCCATGCCGGATACCACCGTGAGAATGACCAGGCCGAGCACATCATCGATGATGGCGGCACCGATGATGATCTTGGCTTCCTCACTGTTCATCTGCCCGAGATCCGACAGCACCCGTGCCGTGATCCCGACCGAGGTGGCGGTGAGCGTGGCGCCCACGAAAATGGCTGCCATCGTGAGATCGGCGCGCCGGAGCTCGCAGCATGGGGTAGATATGCCCAATACGCGAAGCCAAGAGCGAACGGCAGCACGACTCCCACTGCCGCCACCGAAAGTGAGGCGGCGCCCACCCTGAACATCTCGCGGAGATCGGTCTCCAGCCCGATCTCGAAGAGCAGGAGCACGACGCCAAGCTCGGCGAGCACATGGATGATCTCGGCACCGGTTCCATCAACGGGGATGATCCCGAGAACACTTCCCCCGAGGCAGACACCGGCTATGAGCTCCCCCAGAACCGCAGGCTGTCCAAACCGTTCGGCGAGCTCGCCCAGGAGCTTGGCGGCAATGAGCATGACCGCCAGCAGCAGAAACAGACTGGGAATGGAAAGATCGTGCATGGAGAGAAGCTAGAGCGCTTCCTCGGCCCGGGGCCGCAGGACGAAGGTGTGCTTGAAGAGGGGGAGATCGACGTGGTCGGTGTACTCACTCTCGATGACGATCCGCCGGTGCTCATTGTTCCGAGTACACCCTGAAGTGAGGCTTCGGCGACGGCGCCGGGAAACAGTGAATCCGCCTGCCCGTTGAGACGCTGGTATATGTCATCGTCCTGGAGGTGGGTAGCCATCCGGGCCTGCGTCCGCATACCGTCGAGAACCTGATAGTATCGCAGGTAGACTTGCCCGATGTTCACACCGTAGTACAGCGCCGCCACGAACAGTGCCAGAGAGAATAGACAACCGAGACTCCCCGCCCCCGCCGGGAAAGGCGGGACAGGTTTACCACTGGGACTGGGCGCCTTCCACGATATTCACCACCAGGTCGTCCAGCGCCTTCTCGCGGCCCTCAGACTTCGCGGCCCGGCTTCGTAGTCACCCTTCACGACGAGTCCGCTGCGCTGCCAGAGAGGCTTGCCCTGCTTCTGGTCCAGAATCTCGACGATTAGCGTGATCTGCACCTGCCTGCGGGTCACGTGTGACCTCCCGATCCTCACCGCCCTGGTAGGCGACCGGGAAGATCCGGCTCGTAGCGGGTGATGGATCCGCGAACCACCGCATCCGCCCGTGGCTCCGCCGATTGGCGGAGTCCCAGCCGCTGCTCTACTGCCTCGCGCACCGCGCGGGAGATCTCCTGCGTCAAAGTGGGCTCGGGCGTCTGATTGTCGAACGGCAGCACCGCCACCGTTCTGATCGCGGGTGGAAGTCCCCCTCCGGCGAAACCGTAAGGCACCCGCTGAGGGTCAGCGCGCTAAGGGATACGATGAAGCCAGATATCAGGCGCAAAGGTGGCTCGGGCAGTGGAGAGAAACGTGAGGTCGAGCCGAGCGGGCGCGCTCGGGACGGTGAGCCGCGCCTTAATCAGGGATCCGTCGGGCTCGAGGGTTGTTTCGGCCCGGCCGATCAGCTCGCCTGCATGGCGGACTTCGGCCGTAAACCGAACCGGATCTCCGCCGATGCGCGCATACTGGATGGTATCCCGCCGACCGGCATACTCCCAGGCCGTGACCGAGTCCTGAGTCAGCCCGCGAATGACCACGCCATCAGCCGGCCACATGGCCATGCCGAACATGGCCCACATGAGAGGGTAGTTCGGAACCAGCCGGGCAATGACATCGGGCGGCTCGGTCCAGGCGGGCCGGTCGCCGAAGACCACGGCCGAAGCAGCGCCGCTGCCGAACGGGCCCGCGACATCGAACCGCAGCGAGTCGGGTGGCGCAACACGGGCACTACCGCGTCCTCCGGCACTGCCCCGCTCGTCCTGAAAGAGCCACTTGAACCGATGCAGCTGGCTCTCGCGGGGCTCGGTGCGCGCAACCCATTCGCGACACGCTGCTCGCTCGACCGGAGTCGCGCCAAGCGGGAACTACAGATCCGGGCGCGCGCCGGCAGGCCGCTCCTACCAGGCCAAGATAGGCCAGCAGGACCGGGCGGTCAAGCCCAAAACATCGTCAGCATCAGTAGTTATAGCCGAAGAAGAAGCTGACGAAGCTGGGTCGTTTTTGCTCCCGACTGAGGCTGTACCGCCGGTAGCCCTCGTCGGAAAGCGGCGGCCGATATCGAGCCGCAGCACAGCGAGATGGGGCAATGGCGAGACGGAAGCCCAGCCCATAGCTGCCCAGCAGCGCGCGCTCAGCCGGTGCAGGATAGGTGGCCTTGCCGACATCGGCAAACAGAGCTCCCGCCTGAATCTCGGGAAGGTTGATGTCTCCAAACGGCGTTCCAAGGTCGAGGCGGGTGAGCACGGGAAAGCGGATCTCCTGATTGAGCATGAAGGCATGGGACCCGAGAATGTAGCCGAACTGCGGATAGCCGCGCAGTCCAAGCGTGCCTCCGATGTTGATCCGCCGGGGACGGTCTCCGCCGCTGTAGAACCCCAGGGCCCGCACCGCGTAGGTGCTCCGCGACCGGTGCGGAAGTAGCGGCGCCAGTCGCCACTCAGGAGATAGCTGTCGAACCGGGCGTTGGGAAATCATTGGAGATACCGGCCGTGATGCTGAATCGGGTCCCGTCGATCGGGCCGGATGGGATCCAGAGCGAATTGTCGTGGACATAGCTCAGGTAATGCGAGGCGATCCAGCCTACCCGCCGCGGCTCGTCCACATTCAAGGTGAAATCGAACCGGTCCGAGTGTTCAACAACCAGGGTTCCTTCGACCCGGTTGAAGCGGGTCAGCGGGTAACGAACCAGCCCGAGCCCTCCCAACGCGGTTTCGTTGTAGGCGACGACGTTGTCCCCCTCGTAGTTCCGGCCCTGGTGCGAAAGCCCCCGAACCCCCAATTGAGTCGCCTGGACGCGGTTGAGGTACACCGCGCTCGCGTTCACGTTCCCGACAGACGCTCCCGAGATCCGCGGCCCTGGAAGGAGCTGAGCGATCCGAAGACCAGGTTGTCGCCCAGCAGATCACTCATCAGGAAGGCGATTCCCTGCGCGCCGCCGTAGCCGGGTACGAAGACAGCGTCACCCACGGCAAAGTCGAGGGTGAGCCGCCGACGATACGGTTCCTTGGCGGTGGACCCCCCGGCTGTATCGGTCCGGGTGGCCCACGCCCATTGGCCGGCCGCCGGCCCGGAGTCGGTGGTGAACCGATCGGCCCGCGCCGAGGAGTCTACCGGGTAGCGATAAAGGTTCCAGCTCAGATCGTGAAAGCCCCCCAGCAGGAGTCCCCTGCCGTCCGGCAGGGGAACCGGGTCGAAGGCCCCGCTCCACGCCGATGTCTCGCGGCGTCCCTGTCCCAGCGTGTCGACGGAAAACACGTTCAGCACACCATCCCGATCGGAGGTGAAGTAGACCCGTCCATCGGGTCCCCAGGACGGAGCCTCATCTACCCAGGGCCCCGGGTGAGCTGGGAGACGTGCCGGCTAGCAGATTCAGCAGGAACAGGTTGACGGCGCCTTCCAGACCGCCGGCAGTGCGGTCCGAGGCAAAGACAATGTGGCGCCCGTCCGGGTGGGAGCTCGGATCCAGATCCTGAAAACGGTCGCGGGTGAGAGGCTCCAGCGTTCCCTCGGGCAGGCGCACCCGGTAGAGATCGGAGACCCCACTCTCGGATAGACCGCTGAAGACAATGCTCCGCCGGTCCGGCATCCACATCGGCGACAGAATCGAGACCAGCCGGTCGAACTGATACCGCCCAGCCATCTCGGGAGCGCTTGAGGTCCCAGACGACCAGGGCATCCCGATCCCCATAGCGGGCAGCGAAGAGCAGGAAGCCGGGCCGCGACGCATCCATCCGCGAATCGAAGGGATGGAATGCCTCGAGATCGGCGGTGCGCCCGCCGGTGACGACCTTCTGCGGCTTTCCGCCGCGCAGGCTTTGCCGGTAGATGGTGACGTACCCGGTGGCCGGTGACACGTAGACCACCTCGCGCATCCTCCTCGCCCTCCGGCTTGTCGCCGGTATCAGGAAGGAACGCCGGCTTGATGGCCAGCCGCGTGATCTCACGGGCCAGGACGGGAAGCGGCGCAAGGCTATTGGCCGAAGGGTAGAAGTCCCGCCGCATCGCCAACTGGAACTCCTCGCTGAGCTGGTTCAGCGAGCGGCCGTAGGTGGCGTGGATGGCGTCCTCGAAGGTGTCGTAGCGGTTTGCCTCCTTGTACATCAGCGCCACACGCCAATCGCCATAGGTATTGGCCAGCCAGCGATGGATGCGTCCACCCAGGGGGTACACGATGCCGCCGACCACGTAGGTCAGCTGCCTCAAGTCGGGAGGAGCCCGCCCAGCGTCAGATCGCGGAGCACCATCTTGTCGCGGGCGTCTTCTCCGCCCGACCAGAGCTCGGCCAGCCCTTCACTCCACCACAGGGGGTAAGTGAACCGGGCGGACCGAGGCGCCTGGTTGTAGCTCTCCGACTGGAGGTCCAGCTGAAAGACGTGCACCATCTCGTGCCGCAGGGTATGACGGAACTCGGCGAAATTTCCCCGGAACGGCAGAGCCACTCTGCGTTTCAGGAAGTCGGTGACGCCGAGCAGTCCCTCTGGCGGGGTGAAGGGCAGAACGTTGGTCTGCTCGAAGTCGGTGTGAGAGGCGTAGACGATCAGCGGGATGCGGGCGGCGACCTCATGGCCGAACTGTAGCGACAGGGTGTCATAGCTCGCCTCCGCATAGGCGAGTGCGGCCGGCGCCAGCTCGGCTTCGGCCGGGTAGTAGTAGAGATCCACATGCGGACCCCGAATGATCCGCCAGTCGAGCTTCCGGTACTGGATCTTGTTCTGCCCAAAAGCGAAGAACTGCGCCTGGCGGGAGCGGGCGGAAGGGCGGGAAGGACGGAGAGGAGCGGAGCAAGACCGAAGAGAGGTTTGGACAGAGCACCATGCGTGGCTGATTGGCTGCCAGGAGCGCTCTCAGCCGAAAACCCCCTAGTCCAACCTCTCCGCCTTCTCCGTCATCTCCGTCCATCTCGTCCATCATCTTCCCATCGTCCTGATCACATCACCCTGCGTGATACTGGTCAGGGCCGCCACGTTGCCGACCACCCGTCCGAAGACGGTGTACGTGCCGTCGAGATGAGGCTGAGGCCCCAGCGTGATGAACCATTGGCTGGACCCGGTGTCGGGTCCCGACAGCGCCATCCCCACCATGGGCTTGAGATCGTACCGCAGGCGGTTGATCTCGTCCCGGATGGCGCCCCCGGGCCCGCCGAATCCATCGCCCCGAGGGTCTCCATCCTGCACCACGAAGTTGGGCACCACCCGATGCCAGCGGTGGTTGTCGAAGAAACGACGGTCCACCAGCCGTAGAAAGTTGGCCACAGTGAGCGGCGCCTCAGGCCCGAGAGCTCGACCTCGAGGGTGCCCCGCTGCTCGGTCTCGATTCGCACGTGAGGTCGCGCAACCGAATCGGGAGCGACAATGAACTGGCGCGCGAGGTCGCGGTAGTCCTGCAACGTGCGGCCGGTGGCGATCGGGTGCGGCGGACCCCATCGGGCCGCCGCATCAGGCCAATTGTCCTCGGCCCAGCGCCGGACCAGATAGTTCGAGGGCCGCGGCATGGCCGCCAGAAACTCCCGCTCCACCCGGCCTCGGGCCGGGGCGTCCCGCTTGGCGATGGCGACGAGTGCGTTCAGCGCCGACAGAGCCGCCTCGGGAAAGGAATCGCGAGCCGCGCGGCCATACACTGTCACCAGGGCACCAAGGTCGCCAGGATTGGCCCCCCGAGTCAGGGCATCGGCCGCGACGCTGCGTACCGCGGCGTCCGGATGGGGCAGCAGCCGGCGAGCCGCATCCATCATGGCCGAATCGGGGCCCTCGACGGCAGTCAGCCAGGATTGCAGTCCAGCGGCGACCACCCGGCCGTCCTTGTCGGAGACGAACCAGGGTGCGCCAACGGCACCCGCAGCCGCCCACCCTTCGGCGACGGTGGCCCGCTCCCGCCAGTCGGCGCTGGTCCGCCACCCGGCGCCCGTACCGGTAAACGCCGAGCTATCGCTGCGAGCAAGGCCGAGCAGGGCTTCACGCTGAAGCGCGAATCCCCCCCTGCCCTTGAACGCACGCTGCAATGCCGCGGAGGCCGCTGATCCACCCAGCTCACCGATTGTTGTCGCTGCCTGTACCCGCACATTCGGATGGGGATCATCCAGTCTGCCAACTACCCGCGCCACCAGGACGGAATCGCGGTAGGTGCCGAGCGAACGAAGCGCATTGATCCGGATGCCGGGATCTTTGCTGTCTACCGACCGGGCCACCTCAGCCGCCATCGAGCCCGGCGTCACCTTGGAGGCTTCGGCGTAGCTCCGGGTGAGGGCCCTCGCCGCCGCCGCACGAGTGAGCGGATCCTCGGCCCGGAGCGCAGCAATCAGGTGGCTGGAGGCGGCGGGGCGCCCGCAGACGGGCCAGCGAATAAATCGCGCGCCAGCGGAGATCCTGAGCCGTGTCGTCGGCGAAAGGCAGGAGCGCGGTGGACGGAGCGTCGGGACCGAGCCGCCAGGCCTCGAACAGAATTTGATTCGTGGCGGGTGCAGGGTCGCCCTGGGTGAGGACCACCTTCCGCTGCAGGACGCTCGCGAAAAAATCGGCAGACGCTCCGCCCGCCGATCTTGGAAAGCGCCGTCACGGCCTCGACCGCGGTGGGAGCGTCCAGAGCAGGCATACCGGTGAGCCGCGCGATCAGCGGCTGCGCGGCCGCGGTGTCCCGCAGCAGGCCCAGCGCAAAGGCAGCCACCACCCGGACCGTGGTATCCGGCTCCTCCAGGGCTCGAAGCAGCAGCGCCGTAGCGCGAAAATCCCCGATCCTGCCCGCCGCCATAGCCGCGGTCCGCCGCACGATCGAATCCGGCGCGAGCAAACTTTGCTCGAACAGCTGCGGCTGCCACTCCCGGGCGTCTTCAGCCGCCAGGATCTGGGCCAGCTGCTCGACGCCGGCCTGATCCTGGGCCGGGAGCCGAGGCAGGCAGCGCCAAGAGGGCGCCGAGACAGAGGCAGATCCGGAAGAGACTCATGCTCAGAGCTTGATGGGATCGGGAATGCCTGAAGCGCTTGTCGCACCTGCTCGGGAAGGCGGGCCAGCCGCATGCTGCTGTCGAGCGTGAGGAGGCTGGTAGACGCCGTGGCCAGCAGCCGGCCATCGCCGGCGTGCTCCACCGCGTAGCCGAACTCCACCCGGCGCGACGCAATGTCGCGCACCCAGCAACGGATCCGGATGGGATCATCGTACCGGGCGGGCTGCCGGTATTTGACCGATACGTCGCTGACCGCCAGGCGCAGTCCGGCCAGCTCGAGATCCCGATAACTCATGCCGCTCCGGCGAAGATGCTCGGTTCGGGCGATGTCGAGCCAGACCAGATAGCGGGCATGGTAGACCACGCCCATCTGGTCGGTCTCGGAATAGTTGACCCGAACCTGCGTTTCCGAGATTGCCGGTACCGCAGCCATGAAGACGTGCTCATGCGATGTATCTTTGGCGCCGTGCTGGGCCACACCCTCGTCGTCGTTTCCGATGCCCACCTCGGCGTGGCGCCGCCTGCCACCGAGGAGGCGCTCCTCGAGTTCCTCGACGCCGTTCCCACCCTGGGCGACTGCCTGCTGGTCAACGGCGATCTCTTCGATTTCTGGTTTACCTATGCCCGTGTGATTCCCCGGCGCGGCTTTCACGTCGCCGCCGCGCTCGCCCGGCTACGCCGCCGGCTGCCGATCGTAATGGTTGGAGGAAACCACGATCGATGGGACAATGACTTCTGGGAGCGAGACCTGGGCCTCGACTTTCATCCGAACGGGCCACGTTCGAGGTCGGCCGGCGCAAGGTCATGGCGACCCACGGCGACGGCCTGACGGAGACCGTGGCAGGCCCGGCTGGTGCATGGCGTCATCCAGCATCCGGTCACGGCAGGAATCTACCGCGTCCTGCACCCTGAGATCGGCTTCCGCCTGGTGGACCTGCTAAGTCCCGCGCTCGGCGACCACACCATGAACCCGGCCACCCTGGAGCGGGCCGCCGCCCGCCAGCGTGCCTGGGCCGAGCGCTACCTCGCCGAAGACCCGGCCGTGGGGCTCGTCATCATGGGCCACACCCACCGGGCCCTGGTGTCCGAGGCCGATGGCGGGAAGCTCTACCTCAATCCGGGCGCGTGGTTCGATGGATTCCGCTATGCGGTTGCCACGGAGTCACGCGGAGCTGTGCACTTTCGTAGCGCTTCAGCAGCCGGGAGCCTAGCGCCTAGCTCCTAGCGCCCAGCTCAAGCGGCACCACCTCCGCCTCGCCCAACCGCTCTCCAATAAACCGCGCTCCCACCCGCCGAAATCTCGCTTCATCGTCACTGACCACGAACCGATGATCGGGCTTCCGTCCGCGGAGCCTCCAGCCCCTTAGCGAGAATGGTCTCGAGCCGCCGCCGTCGCCTGTCCGCTGTCGATGAGCCTGACCTCCGGCCCCATCACCCGTTGGAGCAGCGGCTTCAGCAGCGGGTAGTGGGTGCACCCCAGCACCAGCGACCGGACCCGCTCGTTCAGCGGCTCCGGAGATACTCCGCCGCGACCAGCTCGGTGGCGGGATGCTCGAACCATCCCTCCTCTACGAGAGGCACGAACAAGCGGGCAGGCTCGCTGGATGACCGGCAGGCCCGGCGCGAGCGCCTGGATGGCGCGGTCGTAGGCGTCGCTCGCGATGGTGCCGGCGGTGCCGATGACTCCGATGGGACCTCGCCGCCGGACTCGATGGCGGCCCGCGCGCCGGGCTTGATCACACCGAGCACCGGCACTGGTAGCCTCCTGAAGGCACGTCAAGCGCGTGCGCCGTGCTGGTGTTGCATGCCACCACGACGGCCTTCACGTCCTGATCCAGCAGCCAGTGCAGAATCTCGAGGCTGTACCGCCTCACCGTGTCGGGAGACTTGGGACCGTACGGCACCCGGGCCGTGTCGCCGAAGTAGATGGTGGATTCGTGGGGCAACCGCTCGTAGATGGCGCGGGCGACGGTCAGGCCGCCGATGCCGGAGTCGAAGATTCCGATCGGGGCCCGGTTCATCGAACGCGGAACGGGAGATACTGACGGCGGCGCCGAACCCGCCGGGAACAGCCTGGACTCGGAGATCGCCCGGAAAATCGGCCAGGTGCGCCGACACGTAGGCCTCCAGCCCGGCGAAGAGATGGTTGAAGGCCAGGAGCACGAGCCAGTCCTCGTGCTCCTGCCGCTTTGCGTCGCCCCGTGCCGAGTTGGTCCGGCGGAGATAGCGCGAGCTCCTGCCGCGTCTTGAGGGTCATGCCGAGCGTCACGCCTTCCCAGGCCACGAACATGCCGCCGGTCAGCTTCCGGTTCAGGCGCGCCTGGCCCCAGCCCGGGATGAGAAACGAGCGCCAGAACGCGTTGAGCGGGCTGATGAGCTGCGGCGGAGCGTGTCGGGGGTCGCGGCGGGGCGGCGGGCTGGCGGGGCGGCCTGGCGCGGTGTCCTGCGGCCGCAAGCGACGAGCGACAGGATCAGGATGAGGGGAGCACCCCGATGACGAGAGGAGGTGGCGGGAGCGTGTGGGAATCGAACCCACCGGAGCCGCCGAAGGCGCCTCCATCGCGGTTTTGAAGACCGGCCGGACCACCAGGCCCGATCCGCCCCCGTCTCAAGGTAAGCGGTGAGCGGTGAGCAGTGAGCAGGTACACTGGCGAGCTCCCGCTCACCGCTTACCGCTCACCGCTCACCGCCGCGATGACTTCGATCTCCACCCGCGCTCCGCGCGGCAGCCCGGCCACGGCGACGGTGGATCGCGCCGGCCGGTGGTCGCCGAACACGCGGGCATAGACCTCGTTCATGTCGGCGAAATCCGCCATATCTACCAGGAAGACCGTGGTCTTGACCACCTGCGAGAAGTCGGTGCCTGCCGCGGCGAGCACCGCGCCGAGATTCTCGAGCGCCCGCGTGGTCTGCTCGGTGATCCCTCCCGGCACGAGCTCGCCGGTGGCCGGATCGAGCGCCACCTGGCCGGCGGTGAAGAGCAAGCCCGTTGGCCACGATGCCCTGGCTGTACGGCCCGATCGCCTTCGGGGCCCCGGCGGTGGCGACGAACTCAGCGCCATTAGAACAGTCCCTCGATCGTGCCGTCGGGATGGACCCGGATCGCTTCCGCGGCCGGGATCTTGGGCAGCCCCGGCATGGTCATGATGTCGCCCGCCAGCGCGACGACGAAACCGGCACCGGCGGAAGGGTAGACGTCGCGAATGGTGATGCCGGAAGCCGGTCGGCCGGCCGAGCTTGGCCGGATCATCGGAGAAGGAGTACTGGGTCTTGGCCATGCAGACCGGCGTGTTGCCGAGCCCCATGGCTTCGCACTGCGCGATGTTCTTTTCGGCCGCCGCGGCGTAGTCGACGCCGTCGGCGCCGTAGATCTCGCGCGCGATGGTCTCGATCTTCTCCTTGATCGGCGAGCGCGGCGTCGTAGAGCGGCTTGAACGCGGCCTTCTTCTCGTCGAGCACGGCCAGGATCTCCCGCGCGACCGCCTCGCCGCCCTCCCCGCCCTTGGCCCACACCTCGCTCAGCGCCGCCCGCGCTCCCCAGCTCCTGGCGGCGTCGAGCACCGTCTCGAGCTCCTCGTCGGTGTCGGAGGTGAAGCGGTTGAGCGCGACGACGACCGGCACGCCGAACTTCTGCACGTTCTTGACGTGGGCCTCGAGGTTGACGATCCCGCGCTTGAGCGCCGCCACGTCTTGCGTGCCGAGGGCGTCCTTCTTGACCCCGCCGTTCATCTTGAGCGCCCGCACCGTGGCGACGACGACCGCCGCCTCCGGCTTGAGCCTGCCGAACCGGCACTTGATGTCGAAGAACTTTTCCGCGCCCAGGTCGGCGCCGAAGCCGGCCTCGGTCAGGACGATGTCGCCCAGCGACGAGCCCGAGCCGGGTGGCGACGAGCGAGTTGCAGCCGTGGGCGATGTTGCCGAACGGGCCGCCGTGCACCAGCGCCGGCCCGCCCTCGAGCGTCTGCACCAGGTTCGGCAGGATGGCGTCCTTGAGCAGCAGCGTCATGGCGCCCGAGGCCTTGAGATCGCCGGCGGTGACCGGCTTTCGGTCGCGGGTGAGCCGACGATGATGCGGCGCGAGCCGCGCCTCCAGGTCCGCGAGGTCGGTGGCGAGGCAGAGGATCGCCATGATCTCGCTGCCCGGCACGATGACGAACCGCTCCTCCCGCACCGGGCCGGCGTTGATGCCGCCGAGGCTGACCACGATCGAGCGCAGCGCGCGATCGTTCATGTCCATGCGTGCGCGGCCAGGTGATCCGGCGCGGATCGATGCCCAGCGCGTTGCCGTGATGCAGGTGGTTGTCCAGCATCGCGGAGAGCAGGTTGTGCGCCGAGGTGATCGCGTGGAAGTCGCCGGTGAAGTGCAGGTTGATCTCGTCCATCGGGACGACCTGCGCGTAGCCGCCGCCCGCCGCGCCGCCCTTCACGCCGAACACCGGGCCGAGGCGACGGCTCCCGGATGCAGACCACCACCTTCTTGCCCAGCCGGCGGAGCGCCTGGCTCACGCCGACCGTCACGGTCGACTTCCCTTCGCCGGCCGGCGTCGGGTTGATGCCGGTGACCAGCACCAGCCGGCCCTTCGGCGTGCGCCGGGCGATCGCCTCGGCGCTGATCTTGGCCTTGTACCGGCCATAGGGCAGGATCTCGTCGGGCCCGAGCCCGACCTCGGCGGCGACGTCGGCGATGGGGCGCAGCTTGGCGGCCTGCGCGATGGCGATGTCGGACGGGAACCGGGGTGCGGTAGCGGTGGCGGTCACGGTAGCAGGACTCCGAGTCAGGAGTCGGAGCTCCGGAATCGACGTCAGTCGGAACACGCGCCGGCGTTCTCGGCCGTGGCGGCGATCACTCCTCCACCGGCAGCGCCGCGCACCGCCGCGATCCGCTCGGCCACCAGCCGCACGAACGCCGGCTCGTTCCGCTTGCCCCGATGGGGAACCGGGGCGAGGTAGGGCCCGTCGGTCTCGATCAGCAGCCGGTCGAGCGGCGTCTCGCGGATCGCGTCGTCCAGGCGCCAGTTCTTGAACGTGACCATGCCGCTGAACGACACATAGTGGCCGAGAACCAGCCCCGCCCGCAAGAGGCCCATGCCGCTGCTGAACGAATGGAGGATGGCGGTGACATCCGGCTGGGCGCGGAGAACGCGGCGACGTCGTCGTCGGCCTCGCGAGCGTGGATCACGGCCGGCTTGCCGCCCTCCGCGGCGAGCGCGAGCTGCGCCTCGAAGGCGCGCGCTGGGCGGCGCGGGGCGAGTGGTCGTAGTGGTAGTCGAGTCCCATCTCGCCGGCCGCGACGACCCGCGGGTCGCGGAGCCAGCCGCGGAGCCAGGCTCGGCTCGCCGCGTCCCAGTCGCGGGCGTCATGCGGATGGAGGCCCGCGGTGGCGGCGAGCCGCGGGTCGGTGCCGGCGAGGGCGAGCGCCCGCTCGGCGGCTGGCCGGGATTCGCCGATCACGACCACGTGGCCGACGCCGGCGGCCCAGGCCCGCTCGAGCACCGCGTGCGCGGTCGGCGTCGTAGCCGGGTCGGCGAGGTGGCAGTGGGTGTCGATCAGCACGACAGGGTGGCACTGCCGGGAACGACGCGACCCTCGTTGCCGCCTCGTGCCTGCCGCCTCGCGGGCTGCCCGACCTGCCGGCTGCGGCTTCCGCCCGGCGCGCGGCCGGCTTGGGTGCCATGGCCCCCGCACAGCGGGCCCGGGCCACCGCTGCTCGATCTCGAGCAGCGCCGGCGACGGCGATGAAGATCGACGAGAAGGTGCCGACCACCACGCCGAACAGCATCAGCAGCGCGAACGGGCGCACCACCTCGCCGCCCAGCACCGCGAGCGCCACGAGGCTGCCGAGCGCGGTGGTGCCGGTGAACACGGTCCGCGGCAGCGTCTCGTTGATCGAGCGGTTGAGGACTGCGACGAACTGGTCCCGCTTGGAGCGGTGCAGGTTCTCCCGGATCCGGTCGAAGATGACGATGGTGTCGTTCAGCGAGTAGCCGACGATCGTGAGCAGCGCCGGCCACCACGAAGAGGCTGACCTCGAGCCGGGTGAGGCCGATGAACGCGAGGCTCGCCAGGATGTCGTGCGCGGTGGCGATCACGGCGGCCACGCCGAAGCGCCACTCGAAGCGGAAGGCCAGGTAGACCAGCACCACGACGAACGACAGCAGGATGGCCATGAGCGCCTTCTGCCGGAGCTCGCCGCCGACCTTGGGACCGACCGCCTCGGTCCGCACGACCGTATAGCTGCCCGCGCCGAGGGTCGCGTCGAGCGCCTCGCTGCACCGCGGCCGCCGTGGCCTGGGTGTCGTTCGCGTCGGTGCCCTCCTTGGCCACCCGGGCCCGGATCACGAGCTCGCGGTCGGAGCCGAAGGTCTGGATCTCGGCGTCCGGGAATGCCGCGTGCCGGCCAGAGCGCGTTCGCACCGGCGCCGACGTCGACCGGCTTCTGGCTCTCGACCTGGACGCAGCGTGCCGCCGGTGAACTCGACGCTGTAGTTCACGCCGCGGATAGCAGCATCACGAGGAGCCCGGGCACGATGATGGCCACGCGTGATCAGATAGGCGAGCTTGCGGCGGCCGAGGAAGTCGTAGTTGGCGTTGGCGAAGAGTCTCATGGGTCAGATGCTCAGGGTGGCCATGGCCGGCTTGCGTTCGAGCCAGAGCATGAACAAGGTGCGGGTGACGAAGATCGCGGTGATCATCGAGGCGAGATGCCGAGGATCAGGGTGACGGCAAAGCCCTTGACCGGCCCGGTGCCGAACTGGAACAGAAAGAGACCGGTGAGCGCGGTCGTGACGTTGGAGTCGATGATGGCGCTCATCGCGTGCCGGAAGCCTTCGTCGATCGCCAAGCCGGACCGTCTTCCCGCCGCCAGCTCTTCCCGGATGCGCTCGAAGATCAGCACGTTGGCATCGACCGCGATGCCGATCGACAGCACCAGCCCGGCGAGGCCCGGCAGGGTGAGCGTCGCGTCGAGCATGGCCAGCCCGCCCAGCGTGAACAGGACATACAGCAGCGAGCGCCACGACCGCGAGCACGCCGGCCATGCGGTAGTACAGCATGATGACCAGCACCACGAACAGCGTACCGATGATGCCCGGCGAGGATGCCGGATCGAATCGCGTCCTTGCCCAGTGTCGGCCCGACCTGCCGCTCCTCGACGATCTTGAGCGGGATCGGCAGCGCGCCCGCCTTGAGCGTCAGCGCCAGGTCCTGCGCCTCCTGCAGGGACCGCCGCCGAGGGTGATCTGCCCGTTGCGTCCGATCCGGCTCTGGATCACCGGCGGGCGGCCCTGCACCCGGCCGTCCAGCAGGATGGCCATGTAGTCGCCGACATGCTTGCCGGTCTCCTCGCCGAACTTGCGGCCGCCGGCGTGGTCCAGCTGGAAGGTGACGATAGGCCCGTTGGTCAGCGGGTCGAGCTGCGCCTGGGCGTCGACGAGGTTGCTGCCGGTGACGATGCTTCGCTCGTCGAGCGCATAGAGGTAGCGGTACCGGCTGCACCCCGACGCTGGTGGGCGCCGCGCTCCAGCGCAGACTCACCCCGCGGGGCAGCTGGCGGGCGACCGCGGGGATGTTCAACAGGCTGTCCACTCGCGGAAACGCCGTCTCGGGCACGGCGTACTCGCCGGGGATCTCGCTGCCGGCGGTGCCGGACGGCTGGATCAGACCGCTGAGTACGCCGCCGACCACCGCGGAAGTGTCGGCGCTCGTCGTGTCTTTCTGCGGGCGGCGGCAGCGGTGTCTTCCGACTGGCAGTATCGCGGGTCCCTTCGCCTTGGCCGTATCGCCGCCAAGCAGCTGCTGCACTGCCGATGGCTGAGTCGGCGCGCCCTCGGCCTTGATGCCCATGGCTGCGAAGCACCCGGTCCATCGCCGGCAAGCGCCTTTTCCAGCGCCCGGGTTTCGTTGGTGATCTTGAACTCCAGAAACGCGCTCCGCTGAACGATCGCCTTGGCCCGGGCCGGGTCGTTGATGCCGGCCAGCTCGACCACGATGCGCTCGTCTCCGACCTGCTGGATGAGCGGCTCGGCCACGCCGAACTCGTCGATGCGCTTGCGGAGCACCGTCAGCGCCAGCTGGAGATCCTGCTTGGGATCGGCCGAGACCTGCTTGGACTGGTCGAGCTCCAGCGCGAGGTGCATGCCGCCCTGAAGATCGAGCCCGCGCTTGAGCGGGCATCCGCTTGACGACCCGATCGCGCATGACGCCACTCTCAACGTCCCGCTCGCGGAGTGTCACGTCGCGTGGGATGAGAGAGAAGATGCTCAGGGCGATCAGCCCGAGGATGATGAGAAGGCGTGTTCGAGTAGACATAGATCAGAGATGACTCAAGCGTGGGTGATCCAACTAGCTCCCGATGTGAGCCGCCGCAAGCGCAGCCACGGCCCCGGCACGATCCCGCTCCAACTGTTGCTTCAACTGGTCGACCGAGCCGAACCGCTGGACGTCGCGAAGGCGCTCGACCCATTCGATGCGGACCCATTCGCCGTACAGGTCGCCATCGAAGTCGAACAGATGGGCCTCGAGAATCCGCCGGCCGTCCTGAAACGTAGGGCGAGGGCCCTGGTTCATCATCCCCCCGGCACTGCCACCCCGCCACTCCACCCGCACCGCATAGACGCCATCGGGCGGCAGGAGCTTTCGGGGCGGCAACTCGGAAAGGTTGATCGTCGGCACGCCCAGCAGTCGACCGCGCCGCTCGCCCTCACCTACCCGTCCCACCACCCCATACCGGCGTCCCAGCATGGCACCGGCGGTCGTCAGATCTCCGCCGGCCACGGCCCGTCGGATACGGCTGCTGGACACGTGCTGGCCACCGAAATCGACCGGCGGCACAACATCGACCGTCGAATCCATGCGATGCGCCGAGCCGCCTGAGCGTCTCAACATCGCCGCTGCGACCACGGCCGAACCCGTGATCGTGCCCGATGACCAGCTCCCGCAACGCGCACCGTTCCAGCAGCACGTCGCGGACGAACTCCTCTGGTGTCAGTCCGGCCAGGTGCCGGTCGAACCGAACCAGGAGCACGTAGTCGAGCGGCGAGAGCGCCAGGATCTCCAGCCGCTCCGGCCCGGTCGTCAGGAGCGGCGGTGCAGCTCCCGGGTTCACAACCTCCAGCGGGTGCGGATCGAAAGTAACCAGGACGCTGGCGCGGCCCGCGGCGCGGGCCCGGCGATCGATCTCTCGCAACACCGCCTGGTGGCCAAGATGAACGCCGTCGAACGATCCCACCGTCACCGTGCTGCCATTCGGCAGATGGGGCAGCGAGGCGGCGGGCCGGCGGGGTCGAGCGTTCATTGCGCTGATCAGCACTACAGTCGGCCGAAGCATACCGCCTTCGGCACGCGCAATCGCGATCAGCTCTCCGTCCGCCATCAGGGCCACGTCTGTCCCGCTACCCCGCTCTCGCTGCCCCGCTGTCGTCCACCGGCCGGCCATGCGACACCGCGACCCGCATGGCGGCATCCAACTCGACCCGGCGCATGTTCCCCAGCACGAGCAGAGCCGGCATCAAGGCGCCGGCACTCAGATCTGCCAGCGGCGTCGAATTTTCAACTCTCAACAGAGCCGATCGCCTCGCGCCGCAGGCTGGTCAAGTGCGCCCCGACTCCCAGCCGCTCGCCCAGATCCCGGGCAATTGCCCTGATATAGGTGCCCGCGCTCGACCGCCGCCCGGAAGGTGACCAGCGGTGGCGTCCACTCCAGCATCTCCAGGCGCCGCGACGGTGACGCTTACCGGCTCGAGCTGGACTGTTTCACCCCGACGCGCCTTGTGATAACTGCGCTCGCCGCCGACGTGCTTGGCGGAGAAATCGGGCGGGCGCTGCAGACTGCGTACCCACAAACTGGGCCAGTGCATCCGAGACCCGAGCTGGATCCAGGCCGCCGGATGTCGGAGCTCGCGATCGATGCGGCCCGTGAGATCGTCCGTATCGGTCTGAACCCCGAGCCGAGCCGTCGCCAGATACGTCTTGAGCTGCCCCTCGACGAACCGTGCGAGCCGCGTGGCACGCCCCGACCAGCACGACCAGCAATCCCGTGGCAAAGGGGTCCAACGTTCCTGTATGGCCTGCCGCCCGGGTGCCCAGCTTGCGCCGGACTGTCTGGACCACATCATGGGAGGTCACACCGGCCGGCTTGTCAACGAGTACGGCCCCGGTCAGTCCTGCCCCTCGCGACGTATGTCGTTCAGGAGCTCGTTGATTCGGGCCGCGTGCTCCAGACCCCGGTCCAGCTCGAAGTGCAGCTCCGGAACGGATCGCGTCGTCAGAGTTCGGGCGGCGCGAGAGCGCAGGAACCCGGCTGCGCTCTGCAAACCTTCCAGCGCGCGGGTCTTGTCCGCCTCTTCTCCGGGGACCGTCACCATGATTCGGGCGTGTGACAAATCGTTGGTGACGAGTACACCCGTCAGCGTGACGAAGCCCACCCGAGGATCACGGACTTCGCGGGTGAGCGCATCGGCAATCACCTGCCTGAGCGTTTCGGCAACCTGCTCAGGACGGCGGGAGGAACCCTTCATCGGAACACCGTAGCGGTGTCGAGGATACGTACTCCATCGGTCTCTTCGACCATGCGATCGGCGGACCGCAGCGTCTCGTCCACCACCGACCGGGCCGTTCCCACCACTGCGCAGGTGATCTCGGCGCGCTGCCACATATCCTGCTGGCCGGTCTCCGCCACCGACACATTGAGCGACCGCCGGAGAGCCGTGGTCAGAGGCTTGAGGACGCTCCGCTTCTCCTTGAGGGAGTGGCAGTCGGGGAGGTGGATGTCCCAGGTCGCGATCGCGACGATCATGGTGGGCGGGAGCTGGCTCCTAGCTCCTCGCTGCCTCACCTGCGGCCGGAGCAAGCGTCCGCTTGATCTCCTCCATCCGGTACGACTCGATCCGGTCGCCCGCCTTGAGATCGTTGAAGTTCTCGATCCCGATACCGCACTCGAGTCCTTCGCGGACTTCGCGCACGTCGTCCTTGAATCGCTTGAGGCTCGACAGGGTGCCGGTATAGACCGTGGTGCCGTCGCGAACGATCCGCGCCTTGGCGGTCCGCTGAATGGTGCCGCTCCGCACCATGCAGCCGGCAATCGTCCCCACCTTGCTGACCTTGAACAGCTGGAGCACCTCGGCCTCGCCGAGCACCGTCTCGCGCTCTTCCGGCTTGAGCAAGCCTTCGAGGGCGTTCCGCACGTCTTCGACCGCCTCGTAGATGATGCGGTATGTGCGCACGTCCACCTGCTCTCGCTCGGCCGCCGATCGGGCATTCGAATCGGGACGAACGTGGAAGCCGAGCACGATGGCGCCCGAAGCCTTGGCCAGGAGAATGTCGCTCTCAGTGATTGCGCCGACACCCCGATGCACGACGTCGACCCGCACCTCGCTCGTGGTGAGCTGAGCCAGGGCATCCGCCAGTGCTTCCGCGGGGCCGCCCTGATCGGCCTTGATGATGATGCGGAGCATCGAGACCTCGCCCTCCTTGAGGGCGCGGCTGAAGTCCTCGAGCGACGTGCCCTTGGCGCTGCGGCGGTTCTGGGCTTCGCGCTCCAGGCGCTGCCGCTTCTGGGCGATCTCGCGAGCCTCGACAGCATCGGTGACCACGGCAAAGGTGTCACCGGCTGCCGGTACTCCCTCGAAGCCCAGGATCTGCACCGGAATCGATGGTCCAGCCGACTTCACAGCCTTGCCGCGCTCGTCGTACAAAGCGCGGACCCGGCCGGAGAAACGGCCGCAGATGAAGTTGTCGCCGCCTGACAGCGTGCCTCGCTGGACCAGGATCGTGGCGAGCGGACCCTTGCCCGGATCGAGGGTGGCCTCGAGCACGGTGCCGTGTCCCTTGCCTTCCGGATTCGCCTTGAGATCCAGGATTTCTGCCTGCAGGAGGATCTGCTCCAGCAGATGGTCGATGCCGGTGCCTTTCTTGGCCGAGATTTCGGCGGAGAGGACGGTGCCACCGAATTCTTCCAGCACGACGTTATGCTGCAGCAGGTCCTGCTTGACCTTCTGCACGTTGGCGGTGGGAAGATCGATCTTGTTGATGGCGACGATGATCGGCACGCCCGCGTTGCGGGCGTGACTGATGGCCTCGACCGTCTGCGGCATGACCTGGTCGTCCGCCGCGACGACGAGCACCACGGTGTCGGTGACCTGTGCGCCACGGGCGCGCATGGCGGTGAACGCCTGGTGACCCGGTGTGTCGAGGAAGGTGATGCGCTTGCCACCCGGCAGCTCGACGTGGTACGCGCCGATGTGCTGGGTGATGCCGCCGGCTTCGCCGGCGACGATGTTGGCCTTCCGGATGTAGTCCAGCAGCGATGTCTTGCCGTGGTCGACGTGACCCATGATGGTCACGACCGGAGGCCGGGAGACCTGCTGCTCCGGACTCTCATCGGTCTGATCGGCCTCGGCTTCAGCGGCGTACTCATCTTCCCGAACAGCCTGGAACCCAAAGGCCGAGGCGATGAGCTCGATCTGGTCGAAGTCGAGGCGCTGGTTCACCGTCACCATCAGACCCAGCTCCTTGAAGGCGAACTGGACGATCTGGGTGGCGGGAACCTTCATGGCCGCGGCGAGCTCCGACACCGAGACGAACTCGTTGACCCGGACCAGAGTCTTCTCGCGCTCCTTCTCCTCGGCCAACCTGCCTGCCTGCACCGCCTGGAACGACGGCTCATCGGCTCGGCGGCCCTTACGCCCGGCAGGGCCTTTCATGCCCTGCAGCGTGCGCATGATGTTCGCTTGCACCGCGTCCTGATCTACCGACGAGCGCTTTCCTTTCTTGCCACGCTTCCGCCCTCCACCCTTCTCGGCGTCCGGTCCGAAGGTCCGAACCGGGGGCGCATTCCGATCGTTACCGGGGCGCTGTCCGCCTCCCTGACCCGGGCGTGCAGGTGCTCCCGGCCGCTGGGGTGACTGGGCCGGGATGGTGCAGCCGGTGCGCTGCTGCTGAACACTGGCTTGGGCCCGCGGTTCGGTGCAGCCGCAGGGCGCTGAACCCGGGGAGGAATGAAGGGGGTGCGGCGGCGCGCTCGGAAGGCGGCGGCGAGGGCCGGAACAATGGCGTTTCGGGAGCGGCGCCATTGACCGGCTCCTCCTGAATCGCGACTTCGGTCTCGTCCGCTTCCGGCGGCGCAGGCGGCAGGTCCTTGAACAGGGCGCGGGCGCGCTCCTCCAGGGTCTGGGTAGGAACGCTCTCCTCGGGCTCATGGATGACCGGCCGCTCCAGCTCCAGCGCCGCCATCTCGGCGGCCTTCTCCGCCTGCACCTGGGCCTCGACCTGGGCCACTTCGGCCGCGGTGCGGCGCCGCTTGGACGGCTTCACCTCAGCGGCGACAGGCGCGGGCTCCGCCTTAGCTGCCTTGCGGCGGCCCTTCTTGGCGGAGGGCTCTTCTGAGCTCTTGCGCTTCTCGCGCTCCCAGCGAACCCGAACGGCGGAGACCTGGTCACTCTCCAGGGCCGACAGGTGGCTGCGCACAAAGATGTTCATGTCCTTGAGCATGTTGAGAAGCTGCTCAGGGGCTACACCGAACTCCGCTGCCAGATCATGTACTCGAGTTTTAACCACTCATGCCTCCATCAGGAGCGTACGGGCGCCAGCTGCACCATGCCGCCGGCCAACGCCTTATCCCGTACGCCTACCACCATCACAGGCGGTCTTCCCAACTGCGCGCCGAGCGACGACGCGTCGGGTCCAGGCAATTGCGGCACACCCTTCGCCGCAGCCAGCCTGACCACCTTTTCTATGGCGCGGGGGCTGGCATCTTCGGCCACGACCACGCACCAGCATTTTCCTGCCTGTAGTTCCTTGCGCACTGCATCCACACCAACGATCGACCCGGCCACCGCGGTATCCCAGGCCGATCAGGCCCAGCAGACCACTCATGCCTTGGGCCGGGTATCCTCGCCGCCCTCTTCATCGGTCAGCTCAGAGAGAAACGCCATGAGCTGGTCCGAGGTTTCCGGGGTCATGCCGGGCACCTTGGCGATGTCCTCGCGCTCGAGGTCGAGGATGTCGTTGAGCATCTTGTAGCCCGCGCTCTCGAGAATACCGGTGAGATCGGGCGAGAGGCCCTTGAGCTCGCTGAGCGGCACCTGACCCGCCATCTCTTCCTCGGGAGGAAGTGGCGCGAAGAGCGGCCCTTCTCCACCGCGCTCCAGCCACTCACGGCTCGAGTAGAGATCGATCTTCCAGCCGGTGAGCTCCGAGGCAAGGCGCACGTTCTGGCCGTTCCGGCCGATCGCCAGCGACAGCTGGTCCTCGTCCACCACCGCCTGAATCGTCTTGGCTTCGGGGTCGGAGAAAACCTTCGCGACGCGGGCCGGAGCCAGCGCGAGCCGGGCGAAGCGCTCCGGGTCAGGAGACCACGGCACGATGTCGATTCGCTCGCCGCCGAGCTCGTTCACCACCGCCTGCACCCGAGATCCCTTGAGCCCGACACAGGCGCCGACCGGGTCGATGGCGTCGTCCCGGGAGATGACCGCCACCTTGGTCCGACTCCCTACCTCACGAGCAATGGCGCGGATCTCCACGACCTGCTGCTGGATCTCGGGGACCTCCAGCTTGAAGAGCGCCTTCACAAAGAGAGGATCGCCACGAGAAAGTATGAGCCTCGGTCCCTTGGGGGTTTCCTCCAGCCGCTTCAGTACCGCGCGGATGGTGTCTCCCTGGTGGAAGTGCTCCCGATGGTTCTGCTCGCGGTAGGGTACGATGGCCTCGGCCTCACGGAACTTGTTGAGCATGATGACCAGCTTGCCCCGCTCGATCTGCTGAACCTCGCCCGACAGCAGCTCCCCGACCTTGGAGGTGAATTCCTCCCGGATCCGGGCCCGCTCGCCCTCGCGAACGCGCTGAATGATCCGCTGCTTGGCGGCCTGCACAGCCAGGCGTCCGAACTCGACGAACGGCACCTCTTCTTCCAGCATGTCGCCGATCTGGAAGTCGGGGTCTTCGTACTGAGCTTCCTCCAGCGTGATCTGCCAACTGGAATCTTCGACCGCTTCCACCACCTGGCGCAGCCGCACCACGCGGATCGTGCCCTGCAGCTCGTCCACGCTCAGCTCGAATCGAACATTGGGGCCGAACTTACGGACCAGTGCGGCGTGGATGCCGTCGCGCAGGAGCTCCAGCAGATCGGAACGCTCGAGTTGTTTCGCAGTCGTCAGCTCGCGGAACGCAGCCAACATCTCAGTCGAACCAGCCATCCATTCACCTCGTTTACGGGCGCCTGCACGGCACCCTATTTACCGCCGTTTGCCGATCACGTCCCAGTCCACCGCCAGAACCGCATCACGTATGTCATCGAAGGCCAGCGTCAGCTCGGACCCGTCTTCTTGTCGCACGACCACATGCTCCTCGTCCGGAACAGCCGACGATTTCAACCCGGGCCCGGCCCTGCAGTGGCACGGCACGAACCCGTGCCTGCCGCCCGATGAACCGGCGCCAGTGTTCCGGCGACCGAAGTGGCCGCTCGAGGCCCGGAGAAGAGACCTCTAACACGTAGCGCGGACCAACCATCGCCCTGGCTTCCAGGAAACGTTCGAGGGACCGGCTGATCACCGCACAATCGTCGGCCGTTACTCCCTGGCCGGGTCGGCTGTCCGGGCGATCCACCCGCACCTGCAGGATGGGGCGCTGCAACGTTCCGGCGCGGCGCAGATCGACGAGCTCAAAGCCGAGCCCGGTAATGTGGTCGCGAATCGGAGCGAAGAGCGCGTCGGCTGACATCGGCAGAGGAAAAAAAATGTGGGGGAACTCCCCCACATCGACAGTCGGCCCGCACCAAGCGCCTCCCGGGACAGCGGGTAAATATTACTCGCAGATCAGGTTGGAGGCAAGCGAGAAGCGGGTAAGCGGGTAAGCGGGTAAGCGGGTAAGCTAAGCGGGTAAGCGGGTAAGCGGGTAAGCGGGTAAGCGAAGCTAAGACAGCATTCCTAAGTAGGCGACCATTCTGCCGTCGGCGCCCCGAGATGCTCGGTGACTATAGAAGAGAGTACTGTCATGAGCCGAGCACCATGCGGAAGTGGTCACCTGAGACAGACCCAGCTCCCGCGCCTGACTCTGAAGCCGATGACGCAGGTCCACATGCCAGGGACCGGGTCCGACCACCTCCACACCGCAGCCCTCTATTACCTCAGAACCAACTTCATAGCATGCGCCGCATATCCCTACTCCGCAATGCATTACAAAGTCTGACGGTGAACGGCCCGTCGCCGATTCGAGCAGCTCCACGCCCCGTCCCAGAATTCCTCCGGCGGTCCCGCGCCAGCCGGCGTGCAGCAAGGCGACGCCCCGTCCAGGAGCAATCAAATACACCGGGATGCAGTCGGCGATAGTTACGGTGAGAAGGATGCCGGGAGTGGTCGTGATCCAGCCGTCGATTCCCTCGACCTGAATCCAGCCGCGGCCGGAATTCAGGATCATGACTTCAACGCCGTGCACCTGATTGCCGAGAGCGACAGCCTGGAACTCAGGAAGCTGGCGCCGAAACGTGAGCCAGCGCGTCATGACGTCTCCCACCGGCTCGCGGCTCCAGAGGCCGAGATCGAAGCCACGTCCGGAATCCGAGCCCCGACCCGTAACTGCCGGCGACTACTCCATACTGTTCTTGCCAGAACGGAATTTCGAAACGCGGAATCGGTCCCGGGATCTGGGTTTCGTTGATCTGGACCGGTGCCGGTCTGACTTCCGGATCTCCCCCACTGCCCCGCTGCCCCGCTGCCCCGCTCTTGCGGTTACCCATCCACCCGCTCGATATCCGCTCCCAGCGCACGAAGACGCTCGTCGATCCGCTCGTATCCCCGCTCGATCTGCCCGACGTTGTGGATGGTGCTCGGCCCATCAGCGGCGAGCGCCGCCAGTACCATAGCCATTCCAGCCCGAATGTCGGGAGACTCGACCGTCCCTCCCTTCAGCGGCGAGGGCCCTGAAATCACAGCTCGGTGAGGGTCGCATAAAACGATGCGCGCTCCCATACCGATCAGCTTGTCGACGAAGAAGAGGCGAGACTCGAACATCTTCTCGAAGACGAGCAGCATGCCGGAGCACTGCGTGGCCGTGACGATAGTGGTAGACATGACGTCCGCCGGAAACGCCGGCCAGGGTCCATCCTCAAGTTTGGGGACATGTCCGCCCAGATCGGGGCGAATACGGCGTTCCTGACCCGCGCTGACGGTCAGGCGGCTGCCTTCGATCTTGGGACGAATGCCGAGGCGCTCGAAACCCAGGATGGTGCTGCGGAGGTCTTCCTGCCGCACGGGCTCGATGACGATCTCGCTATTGGTGACGGCAGCCAGTCCGATGAAACTCCCGATCTCGATATGATCGGGCCCAATGGTGTACGATGCACCGCCGAGCGGCCGGCCTCCCTCGATAGTGTAGATGTTGGATCCGATGCCGGCGATCTCCGCGCCCATGGCCACCAGGCAGCGGGCCAGATCCTGAACATGCGGTTCGCATGCGGCGTTACGCAGAACGGTGCGCCCCTTGGCCATGACTGCGGCCATAAGCGCGTTCTCAGTGCCGGTTACGCTGGGCTCATCCAGGAAGATGTCATCGCCCTTGAGCTCTTTGGCTTCCAGCTCGTACCGATCTCCCACCAACACCTGTGCACCAAGATGTTCGAGCGCGAGGAAGTGGGTATCAACCCGCCGGCGTCCAATGACGTCTCCGCCTGGTGGTGGCAGCGTCACCTTGCCGAAGCGGGCCAGCATCGGTCCGGCAAGCAGAATCGATGCGCGAATTTTCGCGCACAGCGCCGGATCGAGCGGCTTAGGCTTGAGAGCGCGACAGTCCACCCGCACTAAATTGGGACCGGTCCATTCGGCGCTTCCCCCCAGATCCACCAGCAGGGCAAGCATCGTTTCGACATCCCGAATGCGTGGGATGTTATCCAGGTCGACTGGACCATCGGCCAGGATGGTGGACGCAAGGATAGGGAGCGCGGCGTTTTTGTTGCCGGCGGGGCGGACCGTTCCACGCAATGGACGACCGCCCTTGACCAGAAATCGAGGAGGCATGGCCAAAGCTGACTCAGCCAGTGAATCGCGTCAAGACGAGCCGAGGGGGTTGCGGTAGTGCTGCGACCGCTTTGTATTAGCGAGTGGCGTAGTACCCATCCTTGACTTCGCTAGCGGGAGGTGGCTGGTATGCTGACAATGGCATTGGTACAAGTCGGTACGACTCCCGAGTGGGTGGGGCCGGCGGTTGCCATTTCGCTGGCGGTCCTCGCGCTCTCCTTTCTCGGCATGGCGATCGCCGTGGCGATCGCGGCATTCAGGGTGGCGGAGCAAGCGAAGAAGCTCGGTACTCTCGTCGACGGCTTTCAGGACGATATCTCCCGCACCTTGAAGGGCGTGCGAAACCTTTCGGAACAGGCCCAGGACGTCATGGTACTGGTTCGCCATGAGGCGGGCGCCTTCTCGCAAACCGCTCGGCGGCTCCGTCGCAAGATGGTGCGCGGGGCTGATCGAATCGAGGCGAAGCTCGAGGACCTGGAAACCCTCTACGACGTGGTGAACACCGAGGTCGAAAGCACTGCGCTCGACGTGGCAGCGGCGCTCCGCTCGGTTCGAAAAGGGAATGGAATGCTGGGCCGGGTCCGGCGCATTCTGGTGCCGAGTCGTTGATGCCCCTGTTCCGCCTCGCGCTGGCGGTTCTCGGCGTGGGGTTGGCTTATCTGGCGCTTCCGGAACAAGCCCACGCCTGGACCCCCGGTACCCACATTTACCTCGGCGAGTCGGTGCTCGCCAATCTGTCCTACCTTCCCGCTGCCGTTGCCGAGCTGCTGCGCGCGCACCCCTTTGATTTTCTCTACGGCAACATCGCTGCGGATTCTTCCATCGCGAAGCACTACGCTCCGCTGGGCAGGCATTGCCACTACTGGCACGTAGGGCAGGAAATTCACGACCTCGCTTCCAGTGACGCGTTGCGCGCGTTCGGTTACGGTTACCTCAGTCATCTCGCTGCCGATACCATCGCCCATAATTACTTCGTGCCACGCCAGCTCATGCTCACCAGCAGCACGGCGGCCGTAGGGCACTCCTATTGGGAGACCAGGATCGAGGCTCACTTGGGCGACGCGTATTCGAAGGTCGCCAAGGACGTGATTCTCCGGGATCACGGTGCGGCCGATGCGCACCTGGACCGCATCATCGCACCGACGATTTTCAGTGTACGCACCAACCGGCGCCTCTTCCGCGGCATGGTCCGTCTGACCGAGACCACGAGCTGGCAACGCGCCAGCCAGGTCGCCCGGGAATACAGCCGCTGGCCTCTGAGTGACGGAGACGTAGAACGTCATCTGGGGCTTTCCTTCGATTTCATGATGGAGCTGCTGGCCGATAGCGTTCCCGCCGCACGCCATCTCGATCCATCGGGGGAGCGGCCGCTGAAAACCGCAAAGGAGATGCGCCGCCGGGTGCTTCAGGATGCGGGCCGGCGAGACACAGCGCAGCTCCAGAGCGCCGCAGACGAGCAGTTCGGGCTTCCTCCCAGACCGCTCAACTACTGGGCGAAGATCTCTCGCAAGCTTCCATGGCGCGCCGCCATCGGGACGGCGCCGTCTCCTACCCGGCTCGTGAGCGGCGACCGCTGATTCGCGTTCTCTCGGGCATTTGGACGCTGGCCTGCGCCCTCTCCATCGTCCATCCTCTCGCCGCCCAGGACTCGCTCCGCCAGACTGCCGTGGTTCGATCGCAACCCGAGCCTCTCCTCCAGGGCGCGGCGGGCTGGCTCCTGGTGCAGACATCTGAAGCGAAACTCACCGGCGGGTGGGCTGCGGGAGAGCCGATCCATTTCGACAGTATCGCCGATACACAGTACCGCGGGCTGGTGGGCGTCCCTCTCGATGCTTCCGACTCGATCGCCGTGGTGCTTTTCCTGGACCGTGAGGGCCGGGTGGATACGGTGCAGGCTACCGTGCCGGTAGCGGCGGGCGGCTATCCGCGCGAGACGATCACGGTGGCACCCGCGCTTGCCAAGCCCAATGCAGCGGCGACCGCGCGCATTCAAAAGGAGAACGCTCGGAGCCGACAGGTCTCCCTTGCGTCGCGGAACCGGCCTCGGCTTTGGAGCGGGCCTTTCCAAGTACCCAGAGAGGCGCGGACAACTAGTGTTTTCGGAGCCGCACGGGTGTACAACGGTGAGGTGAGGAGCCGGCACACCGGGACCGACTTTGCCGGCGCAGTTGGCGCTCCTGTGGCTGCTGCTGGGCGCGGGATCGTGGCCTTAGTAGCCGACTTTTACCTTGCAGGTCGTGCGGTCTACATAGATCACGGTGGAGGGCTCGTGACCGCGTACTTCCACTTGAGCCGGTCGGAAGTGTCGCAGGGAGACACCGTCACTAGCCGGTCAGCGCATCGGTGCAGTAGGGCAGAGCGGCCGTGTGACCGGGCCGCATCTGCACTGGGTGGCGAGGTACGGAGTGATTTCGGTCGATCCGATGAGTCTTCTACAACTCGTAAGAAGTGAGTGAAACGGAAAAAGTGACACTCAGACGTGAACGTGATCCAGTGATTACCGGTGCACCCTTACCGTTCACTTTTCACTTTTCACGCAACTTCTCCGTCAGAACCGGCTGCACTCCCTTTGGATCCGCTTTCCCTTTGCTCTTCTTCATGACCTGACCCACGAAGAAAGACATCAGCTTCGTCTCACCCTGACGGAAGCGCTGCACCTCGCGCGGGATAAGCCGCGAGCACCTCGTCCACCCAGCCCGTCAGAGCACCCTGCTCACTCACCTGAACCAGGCCGAGCCGTTCCGCCGCCGGCCTGGGGAGCCTCGTCTTTCGATCGTGCAAGCTCCGCGTAGACCCGCTTGGCAGCTTGATGGCTCACAACGCCTTCACTCACAAGAGCGATGAGCGCCGCAAGTCTGGGCGCACTGACCGGGAAAGATCCCAATTCATTGTACGACGTCATCACGTCGCCCATGACCCAATTCGCCGCAGTCTTGGGATCACGCCGGCTTTCACCACTGATTCGAAATAGACCGCAAGCTCGACTTCCGCCGTCAGAACCCGCGCATCCTTAGGGGACAAGCCGTAGCTGAGCTGCAGCCGCTCGCGCTTGGCTTCCGGTAGCTCGGGCAGCGACATGCGCTGCTCTTCGATCCAGGCTGGCTTCAGAACCAGTGGCGGCAGGTCAGGATCCGGGAAGTAGCGATAATCGTGACTCTCCTCTTTGGAGCGGGTCGGCTTCACCTGCCCGGTTCCGGCGTTGAACAGCAGCGTAACCTGCTCGACTCGGCGCCCTGATTCGACCAGGGCTATCTGACGCTCCCTCTCGGCTTCGAGAGCACGCTCGACGTTGGCGAACGAATTCATGTTCTTGACTTCAGTCTTGGTCCCCAGCTTTGTCACGCCCTCGGGTCGAATCGAGAGATTCGCGTCCACCCGGAGACTTCCCTGCTCCATGCTGCACTCGCTCACCCCGGCATAGACCAGGATCTGCCGCAGGGTGCTGAGATACGCTCGAGCTTCGGCGGGTGAGCGCAGGTCGGGCTCGCTGACGATTTCGGCCAATGGGGTACCGGCCCGGTTCAGATCGACCGCCGTTTTCCCAGGGAAACGGTCATGCAGCAACTTTCCGGCATCTTCCTCGATGTGCAGCCGGGTGATTCCAACCTGCATTCGCCCGCGTTCTGGAGATTCGAAGGTGACGCTGCCCTCGAGTGGCGAGCGGCCGATCGAACTGGGAAATCTGGTAGCCCTTCGGGAGATCGGGGTAGAAATAATTCTTGCGCGCGAAGACGCTGGTTTGGTGCACGGTGCAGCCCAGCGCGAGGGCTCCTCGAACGGCCAGTCTGATGGCTTCTGCATTGGGCACGGGCAAGGCGCCGGGTAAGCCGAGACATACGGGACACACGTTGGTGTTGGGGGGATCGCCAAATGTCGTTCGGTTGCCGCAGAACATCTTGGTGCGAGTGCGAAGCTGCACGTGTACCTCGAGCCCAATCACGGTCTCCCACGCCATCAGCGCACCTCCGCCGCGGGGTCAAGGTGCTGCTCCAGCACCGCCGCGGCCGCGAGCATGCGTTCCTCCTGAAGATACGGAGCAACGATCTGAGCCCCGACGGGCAGGCCTTCACTCCGGCCCACCGGCAGGCTGAGCGCCGGCAATCCGGCCAAGCTCATCGAACAAACGAAGACATCGGCAAGGTACATCGCGACCGGATCCTCGGTCTTTTCGCCTGCCTTGAACGCCGGTGTGGGAGTGGTGGGAGTGAGCAGCAGGTCGACTCCCGATTCAAACACCTGCCGGAAGTCTCGCGCGATCAGCGCGCGGACCCGTTGCGCCTTACGATAGTACGCGTCGTAGTAGCCCGCGCTGAGAACGTAGGTGCCGACCAGGATCCGCCGCCGAACCTCGTCGCCGAATCCTTCTCCCCGTGTGGCACGGTACAAGGCGCGGATATCTCCGTCCGGTCCCACCTTCCGCGGGCCATATCGAACGCCGTCATAGCGCGCGAGGTTGGCGGCGGCTTCAGCCGGCGCGATGATGTAGTACGTGGGGACTGCGTAGGTGGAGTACGGAAGCGACACCTCTCGAACCTCTGCGCCCAAGCGCCGCACGTGTTCAGTGGTACGCCGCAGCGCCGCGGCCACGCCGGGGTGCAGATCCGCCGGGAAATACTCCTTGGGCAGACCGAAGGTCAGTCCCCGCAGATCCGTGAGTGACTCGGGACGACGCATTGGTGGATGCTTCACCGTGGTTGCATCCAGCGGATCGGGGCCGCTGATCGTGCCGAGAACCTGTGCGGCATCATCCACGCTGCGCCCGAATACCGAGATGCAATCGAGAGATGATCCGAACGCCACCAGGCCGTACCGGCTCACCCGTCCGTAACTGGGCTTCACTCCTACGACCCCACAGAAGCTGGCTGGTTGCCGCACCGATCCGCCGGTCTCTGAGCCGAGTGCTGCCGGAACCACACCAGCGGCCACCAGAGCGGCGGAGCCGCCCGAGGAACCGCCTGGTACCCGGGCGGGATCCAGCGGATGCAGGACTCGACCGAAGGCCGAGTGTTCGGTGGAGGAGCCCATCGCAAACTCATCCAGATTCGTCTTGGCAGCGATCATGGCGCCGGCGGACCGAAGCCGATCGACGACGGTCGCGTTATACGGAGAGACGTAGCCCTCGAGGATGCGTGACCCGCAGGTGGTGGGCTGTTCGACGGTGACGATGTTGTCTTTCAAGGCGACCGGCATCGTCGCGAGCGGACCAGGCTCCGCCATCGCATCGACTCGGGCGCCCTCGGCGTCGAGCAGGTCCTGCGACCAGCTCAGCACCGCGTTGAGGTGCTCCGCCGCAGCGAGACGTTTCCCAACTTCGCCTGCTACCCTCGCTGCCCCGCTGCCCCGGTGCCCGGCGGTTGTGGTCACTGGTCCTCCATAGCCCCGTGCCGCGGCACCAGGAAGAATCCATCCTTGAACTCCGGCGCCATAGAGGCGGGAGGATGCGCCAGGGGGATGGTTACCTCCACATCTTCGCGGAGTGGGGACGGAGTCGGGGCCCGGCCCGGAATGGTTCCACCTCGAGATCGGCGGGCACCTCGTCGAGTGTCGCGACATAATCCACGATGCGGCTCATCTGCTCCACGAGCCGGCGCAGCTCGTCTTCCCGGACAGCCAGCTCGGCCAGCTTGGCAACGTGGAGAACTTCATCCAGTCCAATGCTCATGCGCTCTCCCACTCTCGTTCCAGCCCGGCGTACGCGACCAGCAGCTGCTTCACGCCAACTTCTTCGTCGTCGAATGCGACCGACACCTTCAGATCTCGCCCGGTACCAATCAGCCCCTGAATGGTTCCTCCACCAAAGCGACGATGCCTGACGCGTTCGCCTTTGACGAATCGGGGCGTGTCCTGCGAGGGCTCTTCTTCAGCCGGGCTGCCGGGGAGCGGGGCGGCTGTGCCAAACGTTCCGGAGCTCCGAAATCCTCGGCCGTATGTCCCTGACCCGCCGCCCCGCCGCCCCGCTGATCGCCCCAGCTCGGTGCCCACAGTGACGTCGTCCGCCGTTCCTCGATAATGCCCGGCGGAATGGCCTTCAGAAAGCGAGACACGATGCCGGGTCGAAGCTCTCCGCCCCTGCGGCGAGCACGAGCCCAGGTGAGATACAGCTTGTCCTTGGCCCGAGTAAGCCCCACATAGCAGAGGCGCCGCTCTTCCTCCAGACCTGAGACTTGCTCCTCCGCACGCGCCAGAGGAAAGAGTCCGTGTTCCAGGCCAGTCATAACGACAACCGGCCACTCCAGCCCCTTGGCGGTGTGAAGAGTCATGAGGGTCACACCCTGCTCCTGCCCCTCCTCCTTGTCCACGGCAGACAGCAACGCGGCCTCGGCCAGGAACCGCTCCAGCGCGGTCTCTCCGCTCTCGGCATCGACAGTCACGACCTCGGACCAGTTGGCCGCACTGGCGACCAGCTCGCGCACGTTCTCCCAGCGGTCTGCGCCTTCGATGCCCTCCGCATGCAGCAGGGTCTCGTAGTCAATACTCCGGATAATGAACTCCAGCAGATCCGCCGGTGGCACATCGCGCTTCTGCACCGCGCCATCAATCAGAGCAGCGAAATTCTGAAAGGCCTGACGAACATTCGGTCGAAGGTCGGGGACCCGATCGGCGATGCGAGCCGTCTCGAGCAGAGGCTTCTTCCATTGTGCCGCCGCCTGGCCCAGGACGGCCAGGCTGGTTTCGCCCAGGCCACGGCGCGGAACGCTCACCGCCCGAAGGAAGGCCTCGTCGTCGGCCGGATTGCTGACCAGCCGAAGATACGCCAGCAGATCCTTCACCTCGCGCCGCTCATAGAAGCTGATGGCCCCCACCAGGCGATAGGGGACCCCGGCTCTTCGGAACGCCTCCTCGAGGGCGCGCGATTGTGAGTTGGTCCGGTACAAGACCGCCATCTCGCGAAACTGCCAGTCGCCCGCGGCGCTGCGCTTCTGGAGCTCTCGTACCACCCACTCTGCCTCGTCCCGTTCGTCGGCTGCGGCCACCAGCGTTACCGATTCTCCTCCTCGGCGGCGGGTGCTGAGCGTCTTGCCGATTCGTCCGCTGTTCTCGGCGATGACGCCATTGGCGGCATCGAGCACGATTTGGGTCGAACGATAGTTCTCTTCCAATCGCACCAGCTTTGCCCCGGGAAATCCTTGAGGAACTCCTGCATGTTCCGGACGTCGGCTCCACGCCAGCCGTAGATCGACTGATCATCATCGCCGACTGCGGCCACGTTGCCGTGAGCTCCCAGCAGCTTGATCAACTCGTATTGCGCCTTGTTCGTGTCCTGAAACTCGTCGACCAGGATGAACTTGAATCGTTGCTGATAGGCCCGCAGTCGATCTGAGTGCTCCCGAAAGAGCGTCAGCGGGTGCAGCAGCAGATCGTCGAAGTCCATCGCATTGGCACCCTTCAGCGCGGGCCCCAGAGCTGCGAAAACCTCGGACGCCACCTGCGACAGCCGGTCGAACGGTGCGGCGGAAGCGAGGTGAGATGCTGGCAGCATCCGATTCTTGGCGCTGGAGATGAGGGCCTGCACCGCCTTGGGAGGAAACTGCTTCACCGAATGACCCTGCTGATCCATCAGCCGCCGGATGATGCCAAGCCGGTCATCCTCGTCATAAATGGTGAACTGGCGGGTGAACCCCAGGAGCGGTGCCTCGCGGCGCAGAAGGCGGGCGGACAGGGAATGGAACGTGCCGATCCACAGACCGGACGGATCCCGGTTCAGCAGCTGACCGATGCGGTGCTTCATTTCGCCGGCGGCCTTGTTAGTGAACGTCACCGCGAAGATCCGGTCGGGGGGAACGCCATGCCGATCGATCAGGGCCGCGATCCGGGTGGTGAGCACGCGGGTCTTACCCGACCCGGCGCCCGCCAGCACGAGGAGCGGGCCGTGGACGTGCTCGACCGCTTCCCGTTGTGCAGGATTCAAGGCGTGCTCCAGCCCGGGCTCCGCGTCGATCATGTGGCGCGAGCTGCCAGCGGTATGCGCATCACGAAGCAGGTTCCTCTTTCCGTTGGCTCCAACATCAATGCCCCACCATGCGCGTCCTCGACGACCCGACGCGAAAGGCGAGCCCAATGCCCCAGCCACCCCGTTTGGTCGTGGTACCCGGCTCGAACAGGGTGCGGCGAAGCTCCTTCGGCACACCGGGGCCATCGTCGATCACCCGGACCGCCCCCATGTCGTCCTCTGCACTAATGCGCAGAATAATCGCGCCGGGCCGGCCCTGCAGCGCGTCGATGGCGTTCTTCACCAGTGCTTCCAGCGCCCACTCGAGCAGTACCGGATCTCCCAGGACCGTGGGTCCGGCGCCGGGAGCTTCCACCCGCAGCTCGATCATGTTGGCATGCCGTGGAAGGCGGGGGCGGAAATATCCGGCCACCCGGTCGGCGAGGGCACCCAGGCCGATGGGCTCGCGCTTGGCCGGATTTCCGATACGCTCGAAGCGTTGAGCCACCCGGTCGAGCCGTTCCGCGTCGGCACTCAGATGGTCTGCCAGGCCTGGCGGCGGCGTTGCCCGGCTTCGGACCCGCTCGATCCATCCCTGCAGGCTCGTCAGCGGAGTACCCATCTGATGTGCTGCTTCTCGAGCCATCGCAACCCACAGCCGGTCGCGCTGCGCCGACATGGCACTGCGGTAGGCAAATACGGCAACCCCGACCATTACAGCGATCGTCAGGCCTTGCAGCACGGCCAGCGCAATCAGGTTGCGTTGGGCCGGCAGCGGCCCGTAGTGCACCGTACCGATGGCAGCGTCGGTGATGGGAGGATTCTGCCGGTCGAGCCGGTTGCGTAAGACTTGACCCTGGGGTCGTCGAGCGGAGCCTCGAACGGCAGGTTGGCCGCGGCGGTGACGCGACCGGCAGTGTCGGTGACGACCAGCGGCAGCCCCAGGGCCCGCACTTGCTCCCCTAGCCGCAGTAAGGCCTCCGCCTCCGCTCCGGGCCGCGGATTGTTGAGGCCGCCGAACACTCCCGAGTACAGCCGGCTGGTGGCGGAAGCGTCCGCCTTGAAGTGGCGGAAGATCAGGACCCCCGTGCCGAAGCTCAGACCAGCGAGAAGGGCCACCAGGGCCACCACCATCTTGGGCGCGAGGCGCTGGAGCCGCTCGCTACGCACGTGGGGTCAAGCGGTCGGTGCCGAGATACGGCACCAGCGCCTCCGGCACCCTGACCGACCCGTCAGCCGCTTGGTTGTTCTCCAGAAGAGCGATGATGGTGCGCGGGAAAGCGACACCTGAGGCATTCAGCGTGTGCACGAACTCTGGCTTGGCCTTGGCCGAAGGCCGGTACCGCATATTTGCGCGACGGGCCTGAAAATCAGTGAAGGTGCTCGAGCTGGACACCTCGAGCCAACCACCAACCCCCGGAGCCCACACCTCGATGTCGTACGTGCGCGCACTGGCAAAGCCGGTGTCACCCGCCGCCAGCTCCACGACGCGATACGGGAGGCCAAGTCGCTGAAGCACGGCCTCCGCATGACCCGTGATGCGCTCGTGCTCCGCGGCTGAGTCTTCCGGCCGGACGATACGCACCAGCTCTACCTTGTCGAACTGATGGACCCGAATCAGTCCGCGGGTGTCCTTCCCATGGGAGAACGCCTCTCGCCGGAAACAGGGCGAATAGGCCACGTAGGTGGCAGGCAGAACTCCGGCTTCTACAATTGCGTCGCGATGGATGTTGGTGACCGGCACTTCGGCGGTAGGGATCAGGAAGAGATCATCGGCCTCGCACACATACACTTCTTCGGCAAACTTCGGCAGCTGACCGGTGCCAGTGAGCGACGCACGATTCACCAGATATGGCGGGGCGATCTCCAGATATCCGTGCTCGCGAGTATGCAGATCGATCATGAAGCTGGCCAGCGCCCGGCCCAGCCTGGCACCCATTCCGGTGAACAGCGGAAAGCCAGAGCCCGCGACCTTTACTCCCGCCGGAAGGTCGAAGAGGCCAAGCGAGGCGCCGAGCTCCCAGTGGGGCTTGGGGACGAAATCCATCGTGGCCGGCGTTCCCCAACTTCTGTACCAGCCGATTGGCGGATGCGTCACCGTCGGGGACCTGCTCATCGGGAAAATTGGGCAACGTGAGAGTCAGCGCATCGAGCTCCGTCTCGATTTCCCGCAGCTGCTGATCCAGCACTTTGACTTCTTCGCCGGAGACCTTCAGTCGCTCCATCAGATCGGCAGCCGGCTCCTTGGCGCGCTTGCGTCGCGCCACCTCATCACTTGCCGCATTGCGCTCTGCCTTGATCCCCTCGGCACGGACGAGGAGGTCACGGCGGCGACGGTCGAGCTCGAGGATGGCGTCGAGGGTGGCGGCGATGGACGCATCACCGCGGCGCATCAGGGCGGCGCGGCTGCCGGCGGGGTCCTGCCGGAGACGCTTGAGGTCGATCACTTACCGGTCGGGGAGACCGGGTTCCAGGCTCCTGAACCCGCAGTTATCGTTGACGAGAACCCTGAAGGTCATGATCCCGAGTGCGTCGTCGAACTCGAGAATTTCCATTTTCGCGTACTTGGGCACGCCCACGTTGCATGTTACCCGACTTCTGATGACGTAACGCTCTCCGGGCGCGATTGGCACCGCCTCATCGGTCACAAACCCGTCGCTTGGCGGCGTCGTGATTGCCTCAAAGCTCTCCGTTCGTGCGACAAAGCCGGGGTTGACCGAATTGGCAGTATCGATCCCGAGCGCTGCCCGGGGGAGCAGAACATGTTGACCATCCGCCTGGATGTTGTAGGCAAAGTCGAAGTCGACCGTGAGATCGGTGCGAACCCTGCGACTGCCCTCCACCGAGAACCCGCTGGGCGTGGAGACCGGCGTTCCGACCAGGGCCCAGAGCGTGTCGGTGCGCTCGACATTCTCGATGGTGGCATCGGGAAGATCGTTCGAGTCGCTGCATGCCGCCGCAGCGAGCGAGACCAGCAGGAAGGTCAGGAAATATGGTCGCATTTGAGCCGGAAGGTTAAGCCCCGGGAGAAATGGGGTCAACCTGAGACGAGAGGATCCACCGATCCGCATTGTTGACTTCATCAAGGCCGATTCATACGTTGCGCGTGGATTTTCCACCCACCGCGGAGATCATCGGATGGCCAGTCTGGGAGAAGTCGTACGCCGTCTCGTTCAGCGGGAGGGTGTAGAGGCAGTGCTGGTGCTGAGCGCCGATGGACTTCCCATCGAGCATGCCTCGCATCAGCCCTTCGAAGCCGAACCCCTGGCCGCGCTCACTGCTACGCTCGCGCAGTATGCTACGCGTCTGGGACTCGGGGCCGGACGCGGCGCACTTCGGACCGCAGTGCTGGAATATGAACGGGGAATCCTGGTGGTAGCGCAGATCGGCGCAGGCGACTGTCTCGCTGTTCTGGCAAAATCCGACGCCAACATTGGCGAGCTGCTGTACGATCTGCGTCAGCACCGGCCGGCGCTCGCGGCGTTGTTGTAAGCGGGTAAGCGGGTACAGCGGGTAAGCGGGACGCGGGTACAGACGGTGCTTTCCTGCCTATGTACATTGTGCGTGTCCTGTAGATTTGCACCCCAACAACTCAATTGAGAACTTACGCGTGCGGAGCTTTTGCTATCACGGATCCAGAGGTTTTCTGTCTGAACGGCCTTACCCGCTTACCCCCTTACCCGCTTACCCGCCTCTATGAGATGGGCCATCGTGCTCGCGGGCGGCTCCGGCACTCGCTTCTGGCCGCTCAGCACCCCGGAAAACCCCAAGCAGCTGCTGCCGCTCGCGGGATCGACCTCGACGGCTGAGGAGTCGATCGACCGGTTGACGGGACTGATTCCGCGCGAACGGATCCTGATTGTGACCGGATGCCGCGCTGGCTGCCCGGCTGCAGCAGCAGCTCAACCTTCCTGCCGGTAATCTCCTGGTCGAGCCGCGCGCTGCTTCCACGGCACCCGCACTCATTTGGGCTACGATCGAGGCCCGGAAGCGTGATCCGGATGCCGAGGTGCTATCGCTCCATGCCGACTGGGCTGTGGGCGACGCAGCTTCCTTCCGCCGCACCGCTGACATAGCTCTCGTGACCGCCCGCGGCTACGACCGGCTCGTCACCGTAGGCGTAGTGCCTTCGCGGCCCGAAACAGGATACGGATACATCGTCCCCGGTGCTCCGCTTGGCGAGGGCGCCCGCACGGTGGCGCGCTTTTCCGAGAAGCCGGATGCGGCTACCGCACTCGACCTGATGGCAGCCGGGGCGCTCTGGAACAGCGGGCTTGTTCGCGTGGACCGCGGAGCGCCTGGTGGCCGAGGTCCAAGCGCATACACCTGAGATTGCCCCCTACCTGGCCTCACTCGAGAGCTGGCGATGTCGCCGGGTTCTTTCGCGAAGTCACTCCAATCTCGATCGACGTTGGCGTGCTCGAACGCAGTGCCGCCGTTGCGGTCGTGAGTGGCGCCTTCGCGTGGGACGACATCGGCACATGGCAGGCCCTTACGAGGGTCAGGCCAAAGGACCCAGCGGCAATGTCGTGATCGGCCGCGCGTCCATGCACGAGTCTGAGGACTGCATCGTGTGGGCCGACCGTGACACCGTGGTGCTGAGCGGAGTACAGGATCTCATTGTGGTCCAGGCCAACGGCCGTATCCTGGTCATGCCAACTGAGCGCGCTGCCTCCATGAAGCAGCTGCTCGACGCGCTTCCTCCCGACGTTCGCGACGTCCACTCGTGAATGCACTGTATCTGCTCGAGCCTGAGTCGCCCGGTGCAGCGCCTGGGCTCCGTTTGAAGGCGTCCGACCCATCGCCGAGCTGCGGGCCGGGATCTGGCGGGTACGGGAGAGGTGGGAGGCAGCCGGAGGCACCGATGCGGCCGCCATCCTCGGATCACACATCGCAGGCTTCAGCGAAGGGGATGAGCCGCCGGTCAAGGCCCCTTTCGTGATCAAGGGTCCCGCAATCGTCGGAGCCGCGTGGTTCGCGCCTACGGGCGCAGCACTCACGCCGGATCCTTCTGTCCGCCGGCTGACTCACCACAAGGAAACGGTTGGCTGGGTGGTGCCGGATGGCGAGCGCTGGACCGAACCTCACGAACACGGCCCGGCACTGGAAATCGACGGTGTCCGGCTCCGTGGCACCTACGATCTGTTAACCGCTCTCGAGACGTTCCTCGTTGCCGATTGCGCCGATTTCATGGCAGCTCCGAGCGACGGCGTGCCTGAGGGAAGTGTGGTGCTCGGTGATCCGGCTCAGGTGGTGTGCCTGGGGGCGACGGTGGAGCCGGGGGTGGTCTTCGATGTACGACACGGTGCAGTCGTGGTGGATCAGGGGGCGGAGGTCCGGAGCGGCTCGCGCCTGGAGGGGCCGACCTACGTAGGACCCGGCACCAAGGTGTTCGGTGGGTTCGTGCGAGCTTCTGTGTTTGGTCCGGAGTGCCGGGTCCGGGGCGAAATATCTACCAGCGTGTTTCTCGGCTATGCAAACAAGAGTCACGAAGGGTTCGTCGGCCACAGCGTGGTGGGCCATTGGGTCAATCTCGGCGCCGGCACTACGACGTCCAACCTCAAGAACACCTACGGCCGCGTTCGCCTCGAGATCGAGGGCGAGCGGGTCGACACCGGCCGCCAGAACGTAGGCAGTTTTTTCGGCGACCATGCGAAGACCGCCATCGGAACGATGCTTGCCACCGGAACCGTTGTCTCGGCAGGTGCGAATGTATTCGGCACCCCTACCCCACCCAAGTACATACCGCCGTTTGCTTGGGGATGCACCGGCGAGCGCATGAGCGAAGATGGATTTCTCCGCGTAGCCGAGCGGGTGCTGGCCCGGCGGAATGTGACATTCTCGTCAGAGCGGCGAGAGTCGCTTCGGCTGACGTTGCAGCGGAGCGCGCGGCGATGATCACGCTCTACGTGCTCGGCTCGGGCTCGAGGGGCAACTGCTTTGCGGTGGAGTCCGACGGTACGGCGCTGCTGATCGATGCCGGGTTCAGCGCCCGCGAGATCGAGCGGCGTGCCGCGAGCGCAGGCCTCGACCTGCGGTTGGTGGCCGGGATTGCTCTCACCCACGAGCACGGTGATCACGCCTGCGGGGCGGCACGCCTCGCTCGCCTGCTCAGGGTTCCGGTGCTAACAGCACCCGGCACATGGGCGCGCCTCGGGATCGATGACCTGGATGCCGAGCATCGTACCCTGGGTTTCTGCAGCCGGGTAGAGCTGGGAGCCATTCAGCATCGAGGCCTGTGCCACCAGTCACGATGCCGCGGAGCCCCTGGCAATGGTGATTCGAGGATCGGACGGGACGAGTATAGGACTGGCTTACGACCTCGGACGCCCAACCAGCGCACTGCGCTATCTGCTTCGAGGCGTGCACGCGCTGGTGCTGGAAGCGAATCACGACGAGGTGCAGCTTCGCACCAGCGATTATCCGCCGGTGGTGCAGCGGCGGATCGCCGGCTCGACCGGGCACCTCTCCAACCGGGCTGCGGCGGAGCTGCTGGCCGAGCTGCACCATCCGGGACTCGGCGCGGTCGTGCTGGCGCATCTGAGCGAGCACTGCAATACCGCGGCGGACGCCAGGACTACCGTTGCGCGCGCGCTCCGGCGGGCCGGCTTTCGTGGCGCGCTCCACGTGGCCGATCAGGACCGGCCGTTAGCGCCGATTCTGGTCGTCCAAAGAGGAGGTGTTCAGCTCACGCTGGCGTTGTAGCCCGGCAGGCTACTCCGCTCCGGGAGGGGCAAACCACCGCATCCAGGCGGGACCTGACCCAGGCTCGCCACATCCCAGGTGGCGGGAACCGCCGCATATCCGGTTCGGGGAAGCAAAACGTCTGAGGTGAGAATACAGGCCCCAAAGAAACAGGACCAGAGAGAGCGACGTGGGCCACTTCGTTCCGCATCTGCCAGGACAGCACCGCGACCCACCCGCCTGCCAGAACTACCGCGCCGACCGCACAAAGGTAACCGAACAACGGCAGTCCGCACTCACGGAAATACGGATACGCGGCTCATCATGACTCCGAGCGCCAGCGCCAGCGTCACGCGTCCCCAAAGTCCTGCCGGTGTGGGAAGCTCGGCTCGGATCGCCGGACCGATAGCATGCGGAATTCTCCCGTGGACGTGCGGCTGGCTGAAAGCGCGGGCGTCGGAGGCTCCCTGGAGCCCGGGGAGCTGTGCTAGCAGACGATCCACCACGCGAGCCATTGGATCCGGCTCCGGTCTTGGCGTCGGTTTAGGCATGCAGCTCCATGCGCTTGTTCGTGAAAACCACTGCGGGAATGTCGAACGAGCGGCATTTGTCGTACCAGCCAGCATGACGGCGTAAGTGGTTGCAGAGCCCACGTGGTGCGGTGCTTCTGCAGTCCCGCGAACCACCTCGGCCCACGAAATACGCCAGACTGTAACGAGTTTTTCAGCGCACCGCCGTGGTGCTCAGATCGGCGAAGCGCCCGCCAAAATAGCTGCTGTTCCAGTACGCCTTGTGCGCGATCTCCTCGGCAACGACTCGAGCAACTTCCGGCGATATCGGCGAACACGATCACCCGAGTGCCCTTGTCTTTCTTCGGCAGCCGCCCATCGTCGTTTGCGCTTCGGCCTCCCCTTTCCTGATGTTGACCGCCCCAGGCAAGCTCCCGGCGGCGAAATCGCGGGCTGGCCTGGCATCCACCCACACAGCGGTGCGGTCAGCCACGAAGTACATATCGCACGCCCCTCAGATCGGTCTGTACAGTGTTACCCAGTGCCCGCCAGACCGGAAGACCGAGCTGATATCGGCGCACATTCGTGTATCCATTCTTCTTCAGCTGTTCCGACAGACGCTTTGATTTGCCGCAGTAGGGGCCGTTGCAGTACAGAACCAGGGCCTGATCACGGGCGGGATAGGCCTTGAGAACATGCTCCAACTCCTTTTCGTAGTAGTTGATGCTCCCGGGGATGTGAGCCAGGGCGTACTCCTCGGCGGATCGTACGTCGAGGACTGGCGCTGTCCCCCTCTTGCATGATCTTGCGGAGCTGCGCCGTGCTGATCTCGGGGGTGACCGGGATCAGATTCTCCGATGACCGCTTCGTCTATGGTGGGAAGCTGCGCGAGGAGGGACGAGGTGCTCAGGGCCACGAGCGCATGGCAGACGGCTAACAACGCTCGCGTCAGGATGCTGGTCATGGAGGCCTCCGCTGGCGAAGGGATGGGATAGCAGAGTTCCAAGCTAGCGCGTGGGCGATACAGGAAAGAAGAAACGCCCCGGAAACCCGGGGCGTTGAACTAGATCCTTCGCTACGCTCAGGATACAAGAGCGGCAGCTAACTTAGAGCGGGAAACCGCCCCGCTCTAAGTTTGGCCGCTCTAGTACATGCCGCCCATGCCGCCGCCCGGAGGTCGCTGCCGGAGCCGGCTTGTCTTCCTTCTTCTCGACCACCACGCACTCGGTGGTGAGCAGAAGCCCCGCGATGGACGCGGCGTTCTGCAGCGCGGTACGCGTCACCTTGGTCGGATCGATGACGCCGGCCTTCACCAGATCCTCGTACGTGTCGTTGGCGGCGTTGTAGCCGAAGTTCTTATCCTTCGACTCCTTCACCCGTGCCACCACGATCGAGCCTTCGGCGCCGGCATTCTGTGCGATCATGCGGATCGGCTCCTCGAGCGCGCGCCGGACGATCTCGACGCCGATCTTCTCGTCCTCGGTGCCCTTGACCTTCTCCAGCGCCGCCTGCGCCCGCACCAGCGCCACGCCACCGCCGGGGACGATGCCCTCTTCGACTGCTGCGCGAGTGGCATGCAGCGCATCCTCGACCCGAGCCTTCTTCTCCTTCAGCTCGGTCTCGGTGGCGGCACCGACGTTGATCACCGCCACGCCGCCGGAGAGCTTGGCCAGCCGCTCCTGCAGCTTCTCGCGGTCGTAGTCGCTGGTGCTCTTCTCGATCGCACCCCGGATTTCGGCGATGCGGCCCTTGATGTCGTCGGGCTTGCCCCGGCCGTCCACCAGCGTGGTGTTGTCCTTGTCGACCACGATCCGCTTGGCGCGGCCCAGATCGTTGAGCGTGGCGTTCTCCAGCTTGAAGCCGAGCTCTTCCGAGATGACCTGGCCGCCGGTGAGCACCGCGATGTCGCGGAGCATTTCCTTGCGGCGATCGCCGAAGCCAGGCGCCTTGACGGCGACGACCTTCAGCGTGCCACGGAGCTTGTTGACCACCAGCGTCGCGAGCGCCTCACCCTCGACATCTTCAGCGATGATGAGCAGCGGCTTCCCGCTCTGCGCCGACTTCTCCAGCAGCGGCAGCAGCTCCTTCATGGCCGAGATCTTCTTGTCGTGGATCAGGATGTAGGGATCCTCGAGCAGCCGCCTCCATCTTCTCCGGATCGGTGACGAAGTAGGGCGACAGATAGCCCCGATCGAACTGCATGCCCTCGACCGTCTCCAGCGTGGTCTCCAGGCCCTTGGCCTCTTCGACGGTGATCACGCCGTCCTTGCCGACCTTCTCCATGGCCTCGGCGATCAGGTTCCCGATCTCCTTGTCGTTGTTGGCGGAGATGGTGCCGACCTGCGCGATCTCCTTCTTGCCGGCAGTGGGAACCGAGATGGACTTGAGCTGCTCGACCACCGCCTCGACGGCGCGATCGATGCCGCGCTTCAGCTCCATCGGGTTGGCCCCGGCGGTGACGTTCTTCAGGCCCTCGCGGAAGATGGCCTGGGCCAGCACAGTGGCCGTGGTGGTGCCGTCGCCCGCCAGATCGGACGTCTTGGTGGCGACTTCCTTGACCATCTGGGCGCCCATGTTCTCGATCGGATCGCTCAGCTCGATTTCCTTGGCCACGGTCACGCCGTCCTTGGTGACGGTGGGTGAGCCGAACTTCTTGTCGATGACGACATTCCTGCCCTTGGGGCCGAGGGTGACCTTCACCGCCTCGGCGAGCTGATCCACGCCCCTCTTGAGCTTGGAGCGGGCGTCGGTGTTGAAGAGAAGCTCTTTAGCTGCCATGTCTTGATCTCCTGATGGATGTGGATTGAGCCGGCGAGCCGGTCTCACCCACGGGTTCGATTTAGCTGATCTTCGCCAGAACGTCGGAGGCCTTGATGATGATGACTTCATCGCCGCCGAGCTGGAACGGCGTGCCGCTGTACTTGCCGTAGATCACGTTGTCGCCAACCTTGAGGTCCATCGGGACCCGCTCGCCCTTCTCGACCCGGCCGGGCCCACCGCGATGACTTCGCCCTGGGTCGGCTTCTCCTTGGCCGTGTCGGGGATGTACAGGCCGCCGCGCATCGTCTCTGCCTCGTCCGACGGCATGATGACGACACGGTCTTCGAGGGGCTGGAGCTTCAGGCTGGGCTTAGCCTTGGTAGCAGTTGCCATCTGTACGACCTCCACCACTGTGGATGTTGGACTGTTCTAAGTACTTGAGATTCAAATTGGTTGGCACTCGGTTAGCGAGAGTGCTAAGACCGGCAAAGATATCGGGTTCCCTCTGCATGTCAAGCGCTGGTTTGCCGCAGGCGCTGGGCAACGAGAGTGCCTGATTTTTGTGTCAGGATGGCAGGTTTGGAGGGCTGATAGGGGAACTCGGCAGGCCAGACTGCCGGGGAGATCAATCGTCACCGTTCTCTAGAGGTCGAAGCGCACCTCCAGGCCCACGTACCGGCTCTCCCGGCGGAAGAACTGCCGTTGGGTGGAAAGACCATCGTGCGCGATGAGAGCAAGCCCGACACTTCGTGCCCCACCTTTTCCTCGTACTGCGATGCCCAGCTTGGCGGAGGTGCTGAGCCGCCAATCCGTTGCGGCGCTGCCTTCAGTGTAGAGTCCGACCACGGCTCGAATGGCCGGGTCAGGAACCGGTGACGACCCGCTCCCCAATCCAGACCGAGTGCCGCACCGGCCCGTGGCAGACCAAGCCCGTCGTACAGCACATAGCTGGCGCCCGCCGTGTAAGCTTCCACTGCCCGGCACCGTATGTGACCCATCCGGCAATCGACTTCCCTGCTCCAGTCGATCCGCTGAGCCTGAAACCGGTCGCCGTACTCGTCTCCCAGATGGCTGCTCTCATGGTAGACCTGCATGGTCACCGCCATGCTGCCCAGCACGCGCGGTGGTGTTCAGGCCGGCGACCCAGTCGACGCTGATCAGCGCGGTCTTGGAGTCACTGAGGCTGAACCGCCCATACACCTGGGTGCCGAGCCCAAGCACAATCGGACGCGGTCCGCGCTTGATCGCGATCAGCGGAAGATTTTCACCGATGACGACCTCGGCTTCGTGCTCGTCGCCGAAGCTGCTCTCGCCCCGGCGGGTGGAGAGAGCCGTCCGACGACGCCATACACCCGGGGCGAGGCCTCGGGCAGCTCGAAGCTCCGCACCGCGGGAAACAGCCGGTCCTGGCCGCAGCAGCGGCGGACTCAGCGATATCGCCAAGCCGAGCACGAGCAGCGACTCGCATGCTTGACATTGGGATTCGGTCTCGGGATTATCAGCGGTTCGCGTACAACCGGTTCTCGAACGAGCAAAGTTGCGGGCCGTTTTCTGGTCGCGCAATGGGCTTTTGAACCCACCAGTCTCGGAGTGGCGCATGATGTTGCGGAGCTGGCTTCTGAGTCTGTCACTGGCGGGTAACTGGGATGGAACCCACCCGCCGCCAACGGTTCACGTTTCGGTCGATTCCTCGCGCCACGAGCTGACGGTCACGAGCGGGCCATACGATCTGCCGAACATGCCCCCCATGGAAGATCACGCCATGATGGACCTGGGCATGTCGCACGACACGCGTCTTCAGCGCTTCGAGTGGCCGGTCGACGGCTGGTTCCGCGGCTTTCGGGTGGAGCTGGTCGATGGAGAGGGCCGGCCGGTGCCACCGCATGTCATGCACCACATGATCATGGTGAACTTCAGCCGGCGGCAGCTGCTGTATTCCGCGGCCGAGCGGCTGATGGGAACAGGAACCGAGACCGGGGAAGTCAGTGTGCCCAAAACCATCGGAGTGCCGATGAAGCCGGGCATGAAGCTCGGGCATGTACGTCGCCTGGCACAACGACACCGGCCGGGACCTGGAAGGAGTCCACCTGAAGCTCACCATGCTGTGGACTCCGAAGAATCAGAATCCCCCGCCGGTCAATGCGCTTCCTATCTACATGGACGTGAACCTGACGGTGGGCGGCCACCAACACGTTCGATGTGCCGCCGGGCAAGTCGACAAAGGCGTACGAGTTCACCCTGCCGGTCGGTGGGCGCCTGCTAGGCGTCGGTGGCCACATGCATGACTACGGAACCCGGGTATGGCTGGAGGACGTGCAATCAGGGAAGGTGCTCACGCAGGTGAAGGCAGAGCGTGACGCTGAGGGCAAGCTGGTGAAAGTGAGCCGGAAGCTCTTCGGCGTGAGCGGCGAGGGACTTCGGCTCAAGGCCAAACCGCCGCTACCGCGTGGTGGGTGAATACGACAATCCTACGGGCGAGGTGCGGCCCAAGGGCGCCATGGCGAGCATGGTTGGCCTGTTTGTTCCTGACGACATGCGCCGCTGGCCCGCGATCGACCCCAGGGACCCGACTTACCGGCGCGACCTGGCGTCACTCGAGGTCCGCGGTGCGAGCAGCTCGATGCAGGAGGGAGCAGAGGGAAGCGAGGCTACAGCTCACACGGCTCATGGTGCCCACCCTCCGGAGGCGGACGATGCTCCGGGAGAGGAAGACGCAGCCGTCAGTCAGCCACACAGCAGTCACGAGAGCCACGAGTGAGGGCTGGCGACCTTATTGGACGATCCGCCTGACTCCGACCCAGCGCTTGTACCACCACCGGCCGTAGGGGTCGTCCGGGCTCAGCATGCTGACCTGCACTCCCCGGGTGGCGCTGTGAATAAAGCGTCCATCGCCGATGTACAGACCCACGTGGCTCACCTTCCCGCCATGATTCGAGAAGGTCAGGATATCGGCTGGAGACAAGTAGCTTCAGCCGCCGTTCGATCTTCCGCCCTTCCCGTGCCTGATCAGTACTGCGGCGTGGCAGCTCGATGCCATGCTTCGCGTACGAGTACTGAATCAGGCCGGAGCAATCGAACCCCTCACCATCCTCGCCGGTGCCGCCGTACGCGTACGGGCGGCCCATGGCCTCGGTGGCAGTGGCGATAATCGAGTCGTTGAGGCCCTGCAGAGCTCGGACGGGACCTTCCGACGATCGTTGTCGGGGCGTCCGCCGGCGGCCTTCGGACTCGGTACACGCGGGCGGCGAGAGCGCCCTCTTGCCGTGCACCGCCAGCCCGATCGCGACCTCCATTCCCTCCCGCCCTCCCAGCGAGAGCCGCGCCATCTTGCCTCCGCGCCGATGGACATGAACGAGACCGGAAAGAGGTCGTATCCCGCTCCAGCGGACCAGGAGCCCCAGAGCCATCGAAATCGCTGGACCGCTCGGAGCCGAGCCCTCCGCTCAAGCCAGCCACCAGGTAGGCCCCTTGTTCTCCCCTCCGGAATGCGGTCACGTCGATTCCCAGCCCGGCGACACTTCCGCTTCCGCCGGTGCGCCGAAGCAAATCCGCATGAAGCTGGTGGCGAAAGATGCCGCCCAGCGGACGCGTCACACCGAAGCGGTAGGCGGTCCATCCCGTCGAATCGTAGAAGCGGCCGACCCGAGCCTCCGCATGCTGCGCATGAGCCGACTGAATCGGGCGGTGCACCGAGAGCAGAAGGGTGAACAGCACCATCTGCCGGAGAGGTCTAGTCATGGCTTTTGTTTGCGTGCGCTCAGGCACAGGTTGCCCCGTGCGGAGATTGACCAGGTATGGCTCGCCAGGCGTGCAGTCCTTCCAGAGCATCGCGCGCATCATCGTATCGTTGAGCAGCTTCGGAGCGGCGCCCGTGTACAGGAGTGGCACCTTCGTCCGCTTCCCTTGACTGCGAATTTCGAGCCCGCGCTCCACGCACCGCTGCCCATTCCGGCCGGTGGCGGGACGCGCGAGGGTAAACCAGACTTCTGCTCCGTGTGGCGGTCGTCAGCACCAGCGAATCGGTCTCACGAGCGGGCTGTCTGGCTTCGGCGGGACCGGTTCTCGCTCCACCGCTGCACGCGAGCACTGCGAGGAACAATAGGCAGCCGCGAAAAAACGCTGCGTAGGAGGCGCCCTACGTTCCGGCACCAGTCGCCTCGGGCCGCGGTTCGGCCGGCTCCGCCAACTCCTCCGGTGGTATCTCGAACTCGATCGTGTCGGGCGTGCCGTCCTCCGTTACCGCAAGCACCTCGCGCACCTCAGGCGAGCGCCGAAGATAGTGCAGCCAGGCGATGAGGCACGCGAACCCCGCAATGCCGCCGCAGATCGCCGTGACGGCGAGCCCCCGGACCGGGTCGTCCAGCTTCAAGGCCAGCAGCGCTCCCGCTACCGCCCCGAAAAATGAAGCTGCCCACGCCAGGAAAGGCGTGAGCAGCCATCCGAAAATACGAAAGAGCAGGCGGACCCAACGCATGGGCTTAATCGCGGCGCTTCCCCATCGCCGAAAGAACGGTGGCGAGCGCCAGGCCCGGCAGGAACGCCAGCCGAAGGTGGCGAGACTCCAGCGTGCACCCGGGAAGCCGAGCAGCACCGCGACAACCGCGAGCACAACCGCGGCAGCCGCCAGCCATTCCGAACGCCACGAGCGGCGAGGGCTCTCCGCGCCTGCTAGTCTGATTAGCCAGGATCCAGGCGCCCAACCAGGGGAGAAATGTGCCCACCATCCACCACACCGGGTGGTACCACCAGTTGCTGCCGCCGCCGATCTCGTACCACCGATTGGTATACGTGCCGATGTTTTGCAGCAGAGTGACATCGATCAGCAGGAACACGCCGGTGGCGCGAGGCCGATTCCGGCGGCACCGGCGATTCCTTCGATGGTGCGCGCCCGGGTCCACAGTCCCGGCAGCAGGGTGACCGCGGCAAGCCCGCCAGCAGGATGATCCCGCATACGATCGACTTCCACGATCCCGCCGAGGAAGCGCGAGGCGAGCGAGAACAGCAGAACCACGATGCTCTCGAGGAGGCCCAGCTTGACGGCGCCCTGCACGATCATCGGGAACACGAGTAAGGTCGTACTCGTCCTTCAATTCAGCGGTCGAGCTCATGCCTGCTCCGGAGAGGGGTGAGGTTCTCAAAGTATACCGAGGCGCCGGTTTCAGGGCCAAGGGCGGCGCGCTCAGGTCGCCCAGGCGATGACCACGACGACGTCGGTCAGCGCCCAGGCCGCAAGCGCCTGATACATGCCCCGCTGGTGCTCACGCATGCCCATGCTCCCATGGCGCCGGATCCAGGTCAGCAATAGCACTCCCCACGACTCGCCAGACGAGGGCCAGCAGCACCCAACGCCAGCCGTCGTCGCGCCCCCAGCCCGCGAGCCACCCGCCAGGGCGAACAGGCCATATGCCGGCGGCGCGGCAACGAGGGACACGAGCAAACTCCGTTTACCCCGAGCGTCAAAGCCAGCGTCCGGTCTCCCCGGCGGCTGTCTTCCTCGAACTGGTAGATCTGGGTCAGCGGATACAGCGCCGCAAACAGCGGACAGAAGCCAGGAGCACCACGCCCGGGCGCGGCGCTGCAGCGGCAGTCCGGTGGCGGCCCAGCCGGCGTAAGGCGTCAGGGTGCCGAAGCCCACCATGTTGATGAGCCAGTCGGCGCCCGGAACGGCCTTCAGCCGAAATGGCGGGACCGAGTAGAGTACCGACAGAACGAGACAGACTGCGTAGGCGGCCTGAAACTCGCCGGGAAGCAGTGAGGCCAGCAGCAGACCCGAGGACCATAAGGCCAAGCCGAACGGCGCGAGATGCCGCGGTGGCGGCGGCGGCTGACGAAGGTATGCGATGTCCCCTTCGTCCCGATCGTACGCGCTGTTGAGGGCGAGCGTGCCTCCGTTCAGGCAGACCACCCAGAGCACCACCCCCAGGAGCCACGCGCCCGAAGTGCTCGCCACGCAGCGCCGCTCAGTCCCACCGCCAGCAGGTATCCCACCAGCGTGTGGGCCGCCATGATCGGCCACTCGGCGGGCCGGGTATGCAGCAGGTAATCGAAGCCGGAGCCGAGCAGGCGATAGCCTGCCCGGCGCAGCGGCTATTACCACTCCAGGCCGAGATGTCCGGCCGCGATGCGGAGTCCACGGAGCGTAAGATCAGGATCGGTGAGCTCGATCGTGGTGGTCAGCGGCGCGACCACAGAGGCGAGTCCTCCGGTGGCGACTACGCGGGGCTTGGCCCCGCCGGGCCATTCAGCAGTGATCCGGCGGACCATCCCATCCACCGCATCGGCGGCGCCGTACAGCACACCGGCCTGGATGCACTCTTCGGTCCTGCGGCCAATGACCCGGGTGGGGGCGCGGAGCTCGGTGGCCGGCAGCTTGGCGGCCCTGCGGGTGAGCTGGTCGGCCGAGGTGCGGAGCCCCGGCATGATGGCGCCGCCGAGGAAGCGTGCGTCCGCCGTGACGCAGTCGAAGGTGGTGGCGGTGCCGAAGTCCACCACGATGCTGTCGGCGTGGAACAGGTCCACCGCGGCCAGCACGTTGACGATCCGATCGGCTCCTACGCGTGAGCGGCTCGTCTACATCGAGCGTCACCGGCAGCGGAGAACGTCGCATCGACGGCGACGCCGGTGCAGCCGGTCGCCAGCGCTACGCCCTCGACAATGCTCTGGGTGACCGCCGGCGCCACCGACGCGAGACACACGGCGCGCACTTCATTGGGCGAGTGCCCGCTCTGCACCAGGAACCCGCCGATGGCGCTGCCCCACTCGTCGGGCGTGCGGTCGGGGTTGGTGGTCAGGCGCCAGTGTGCTTCCAGCTCGCTCCCCTGGAACAGCCCGACGGTGATCTCGGTGTTTCCGATGTCGAGGGCGAGCAGCATGGTCGAAGTTACCGGCAGTGGGAGACGGCGGCCAACTCCACCGAGCCGGTCCGGAGCGGGATGTCGGGACCCGGATCGGCTGCACCAGCAGCGCGCCATCGGCGTGAGACCCGCGCACCGTTCCCGCGACCGGTTCCGGATGACCCTGCGGCCGCGCAGCCAGTCGCGGCGCGCGCAAAGCCGTCTCAGCTCCGACGGGACAGTCGGCCGGCGCTCAGGTCCAGCTTTCGAAGCGCCGCGACACTCGGTCGACCAGATCGACGGATCCGGAGCATCGCCCTGCCCTCGCGAGCGAGACCGCCACCTCGCCAGCTCATCCGGAACGCGGTTGCGGACGTTAGACCCCGACGCCGACGGTGACCCAGCCGAGCGTGTCGCCCTGCCAGCGGGCTTCGCAGAGCATCCCTCCCAGCTTCCGCCCGTCCAGCATGAGATCATTGGGCCATTTGAGCGCGATCGGCCGGCGGTGAACAGGCTCGATGGCCTCGGCGACCGCCAGGCCCGACCCGAAGGCTGATCACCTCGAGGCCCTACCGTGGATGGCCGGAACAGAACGCTGAGCCACAGTCCGCCGGGCGGCGAATGCCACGACCGGCCCCGGGAGCCCCGGCCCTCGAGCTGCTCGCCCGCCACGACGGCCGTGCCGGCCTCCGCTCCTTCGACCGGCCAGCCCATGCAGGACATCCATGGTCGAGCTGACCCGCTCGAAGTAGTGCAGCCGGGGTCATGGCCCACCGCGGTCAGGACAGATGAGCAGCAGCGCGACTCCGAACGCAATGCGGTACCAGGCAAAGACGCTAAAGCTGTGGTGCGACACGTAGGCGAGGAAGGCCCGGACCACGAACAGCGCCGAAACGAACGAGACGATGAAGCCCACCGCAAACATCGGAAAGTCGGTCGGCGCGAGCACTGACCAGCTCTTCATCAGATCGTAAGTCGTCGCCGCCAGCATGGTCGGGATGGCCAGGAAGAACGAGAACTCGGTGGCGGCTGTTCGCGACAGCCCCAGGGCATAGCCGCCCATGATCGTGGCGCCCGAGCGCGACGTGCCGGGGATCAGCGACAGCACCTGCGCCAGTCCGATACCAACGCGGGTCGCGGCGGCAGCGTTAGACGTCGTTGAACCGGGCTTCGGGGCGCCAGCGCTCGATGAGCAGAATGAGCACTCCTCCCACAACCAGCGCAACGGCTACCACGGTCGGGTTGAAGAGCTGCTCTTGATCCAGTCATGGGCCAGAACCCAACCACGGCCGCCGGAAGGAACGCAATGAGCAGATTGCCGCAGGAACCGGCGGCTGGAAGGATCGGTCCGGGCGCCGACCACCGCGCGGGCGAGCCGGCGGCGGTAGAGCCAGACGATGGCCAGAATGGCGCCCAGCTGGATGAAGATGTCGAAGGTCTTGGCCCGTTCGTCCACCAGCCCCAGCCAGTCGCTCACCACGATCAGGTGGCCGGTGGAAGAGACCGGGATGAATTCCGTCGCACCTTCCACCAGCCCCAACACCGCCGCCTTCAGCAGCAGGTCAGACGACACGGCTGCGCCTCAAGCGAGCACTTCCCGATAGAAGGCCTCGTACATCGGCACGATGCGGTCGGCGGAGAAATGCTGCGCCTTGGCTATGGCGGCGGCCCGCATGGCGGCGTGGCGCTCCGGGTCCCGCAGCAGCTCCACCGCCCGCCGTCCCATCGCCTCCACCGAGCCGACCGGCTCCAGGATGCCGTTGACGCCGTCATCGATCACCTCCGGCAGCCCCCCGGCCCGGCTGGCCACCACCGGCGCTCCGCACGCCATCGCCTCCAGCGCGGCGAGCCCGAACGACTCGGTCTGCGAGGGCAGGATGAAGAGATCACTGGCCTGGAGCAGCGACGCCACCGAGTCGAGCCGGCCGAGGAATCGCACGTCGTCCGCTGACGCGCGAGATCGCGGGCCTCGTTTTCGGCATCGACCCGCTCCGGGCCGTCGCCGATCATGATCAGCGTGGCGGGCATGGCCCGCCGAATCCGGGCGAAGACCCGGACGACGTCCTTGACCCGCTTCACCTCGCGGAAGTTGGAGACGTGGGTGATCACCTTGTGGCCCTCCGGCGCGACCGTGCTCCGGCAGCCTGGGTCGCCCGGGCCGGTACTCCTGGAGGTTCACGAAGTTGGGGATCACGCGGACATCGCAGCGTCACGCAGCCGAATGCCCGGTAGGTCTCGTCCCGGAGATAGTTGGAAACCGCCGTCACCCCGTCCGACTGCTCGATGGAGAACTTGGTGATGGCGTAGAAGCTGGATTCCTGTCCCACCAGCGTGATGTCGGTGCCGTGCAGGGTGGTGATCACCTGGAGCGGCCGCTCGCCTTGAGCATCTCCCGCGCGAGGTACGCCGTGGTGGCGTGCGGGATGGCGTAGTGGACGTGCAGCAGGTCGAGCTCCTCGCGGAGGACCACCTCGTGCTGCTTGGACGCGAGCGCGAGCGTGTAGGGGAAATGGTCGAAGAGAGGATAGCGGCCCATCCGGGTCTCGACCTGATGGAAAAAGACCCGCTCGGCGTAGCCCCGGAGCCGGAACGGCGAGTCGTAGGTGATGAAGTGCACCTGGTGTCCCCGGCGGGCCAGCTCCAGTCCCAGCTCGGTGGCGACGGCGCCCGATCCGCCGTAGGTGGGATAGCAGGTGATGCCGATTTTCATGGCCGTTGCGCTCTGCTCCCACAGCCCGCGATCTCGGACGGCCAGCTTCTCCGGCGGACGGTGGCATCCAGCATGACCACGTTGCCGGCGAGCTGATGGCGGAACCAGGTCTGCTGCCGCTTGGCGTACTGGCGGGTCCGATGGTGATCGCCTCGGCGACCGTCTCGCGCGGTCGCGCTGCCGTGGAGATACTCGACCGCTTCCCGGATGCCGATCCCGTCGAGGCCCGGGCGCGTGGCGGCATGCCCCTCCGCCAGCACCGCCGCCACTTCCTCGATCAGGCCCCGCCGGACCATCTCCTCTGCCCGCCGAGCAATGCGCTGGTGCAGCACGGGCCGGGGCACGGTGAGAACAATGTACCACGGATCGAGCGATCCCTGGGCCCGGGCCGCCTGCTGCCAGTAGGAGAGCGGATGCCCGCTCAAGAGCGCGACCTCGATGGCCCGCGCGGCGCGCTGCCGGCCGCCGCCGCGAAACCCGGGTCGAGCCGAGCGGCCCAGCGCAGCAGCTCGATGGGCTCGAGCCGCGCGGTCCACGCATCGAGCGAGCGGCGCTTGGCGGGATCGAGCGGCGGCTCCGCGAAAGAGGCCCTCCGCCAGCGCCCGCACGTAGAGACCGGTGCCGCCCACGACCACGGGCAGCTTGCCGCGGGCCCGGATGTCGGCCAGCCAGCGCGACCGCATCGCGGGCGAAGTGTCCGGCGCTGTAGCGCTCCCCGGGCTCGACCAGGTCGATGCCATGATGCGGTACCCGCGGGCCGTTCTTTCCGGGTCGGCTTGGCGGTGCCGATATCGAGCCGGCGGTAGACCTGCCGGGAGTCGGCGGAGATGATCTCGAGGGGCCAGTGGGCGGCGAGGGCGACCGCGACCGCGGTTTTGCCCACCGCGGTTGGACCGACCAGCACCGGGACCTTACCGCCGGCCAAACCGGCGCTCCAACTCCTCCCGGGGCAACTGCACGATGGTGGCGCGTCCGTGCACGTCGTGCGGCGGCAGGTCGGTGGCGAACAGCCGGAGGATCAGCTCGCGCATCTCGCGCTGATCCAGCTGCTCTCCGGCCTTGACCGCCGCGCGGCAGGCGTAGGTGGCGGCAAACCGCTCCAGCCGGTTGGCCCAGCCGCCGAACCGTCCGCGCGCCAGATCGGCCACCATCTCCCGGAAGCAGGCGGCCGCATCGAATCGCGGGTGGGGCGTGGGAACGGCGTGGACCACCACGGTGCGGCCCCCGAACGCCTCGGCCTCGAACCCGACCCGCGCGGAGCTGCTCACCGTGAGACTCGAAGGCATCCAGCTCCTCATCGGTCAGCTCGAGGGTGAGCGGCAGCAGCAGCCGCTGAGCCGGGGCGCCGCTCCGCTCGAGCTGCTCCATGACCGCCTCGTAGAGGACTCGCTCGTGGGCCGAGTGCTGATCGACGATGATCACCCCATCGGGGCCTTCGTACATGATGTAGCTGTCGAACAACTGGACCAGCGGGACATCGAAGCCGTGATCGGCCTCTACGCGTGCTCGTCGGGCCTGACCCGAGATGCAGTCTCGAGCCGAAGAGCTGCTCCGATCCAGCCGGTCCGTGCCGGCCGACCAGCCGGCGCCGGCTGCCCCCGGCAATCGGCCGCCACTCTCCGACCGGCGCCGCGGCAACCAGAGCGCCCGAGCGCGGAGCGCACCGCCTCCTCGACGACACGCTCCACGCCGATCCGGTCGCGGAAGCGAACTTCGAGCTTGGCCGGATGGACATTGACATCCACATCCTCGGCAGCGACTTCGATGCGGAGATAGATGGAGGGGCGGTCGCCTGGATGGATGGCGGCCCGATAGCCCGCCTCGGCGGCGCGGATCAGAAACGGGTCCTTGAAGGGCCGCCCGTTGACGAACAGCTGGGTTCGCCGGCCGGTGGGCTGCGCGTCGCCGGGCCGCTGAATGAATCCGCTCACCCGGAAGGCTCCGGCCGCATATTGCACCGGGATGAGCGTGCCCGCGAGATCGCGTCCCCAGACCCCGGCCAGCCGCTCGGCCGGATCCTGGTCCGGCGGCACGGCCAGCCGGCACGTGCCATCGACGTGCAGCTCGAAACCGGTCTCGGGGTGGGCCAGCGCCAGGGTGGCAACAGCCTCGTGGGCGGCGCGGGTCTCGCTTGCTACGGAGCGAAGAAACTTGCGCCGGGCCGGCGTGTTGAAGAAGAGGCCTCGTACCGCAACCGTGGTCCCTCGCTGCCGGGCGGCGGGCGCCACCCGCTCGAGCCGTCCACCGGCGACGCGTCAGCTCGGAGCCCTCCCCTCGCCGTCGGTGGTGGCCAGGGTCAGGCGGGACACCGAGGCGATGGCCGGCAACGCCTCGCCCCGGAACCCGAAGGTCGCGACGCCAACGAGATCGGCGGCGCTCCGGACCTTGCTGGTGGCGTGACGGTCGAGCGCCAGGACCGCGTCTTCCCGTCCCATGCCGCTGCCGTCATCGCTGACTTCGATCAGCACCTTGCCGCCGTTCTCCAGCTCCACTCGGACGTGCGCGGGCGCCCGCGTCGAGCGCGTTCTCGACCAGCTCCTTGACCACGGAGGCCGGACGCTCGACTACCTCGCCGGCCGCGATCTGGTCGGCGACAGCATCCGGCAGGATGGCGATGCGGCGCGAGCATGCAGGAAATCTATCCGCCGATGCGGCGATCGCGTCCGGCTGCACCCATCCCTCCCGGGCACCCGGCGCGCGCACCAGGGTCCACCTGCCTGTCGCCGGAGGATGCGGACGGCGCCTCCGGCCTCCAGGGGCCCGACCGCGGGAGCCCGGCCATGGGGCGACACTGCGCATGGTCGTTTGGTCCAGCACGATCCCGAGCGGCCGCGGTACCAGGCGCGGAGGGCAAAGCCGCCCACCACGGCATGCCGGCGAAAACCAGCAGGATGGCCCACCGGTCGCGCATGCGGGGCCGGCAGCACCCAGCCGATCCACCCTGCCAGCCAGCCGAGCGCACCGGCGAGGAGCAGCTCATCCGACGTCACCGGTGGCGTCCAGGTCCAGCGAGCGGATGTGGCATCGGGCGGCGGCGTCAGCCGGAGCGCGCGGCGGATGGTGGACTCACGAGGATCCAGCCGCCGGGCCCGAAGCCACGCGGCCGCAGCACGGCCTTTGCAGTCCCAGCCGGTAATACGCGGCGCCGAGATCATACCAGTGGGCGGCAACTGCCAGGCTCCGTCCGCCCGCCGGGCGAAGCCCTCGGCGGCGGCGCGGAGCGCGCCGGTCTCATACAGCCGCTCCGGGGGCGGAGACTGGGCCCGGCCATCGTGCCCGCCACCAGGCACAGCACTATCCCACCGTCGCACCGCGCCGCGCCAGCCGCGGAGCGACCCGCCCAGTCGCCGGACCAGCTCCTGCACCTCGGCTGTCAGCGCAGCGTCATCTGAACTGAACCCGGGCCGTACCGCCGGGCCAGGAACTGCTCACGAGCGGCCGCCAAACGGGATGCGGTATCCGCGTCGGCGCCGGCCGCTCGAACCGCTGCCGCCAGCCGGCCCGGGACCGGTGATCGGGATCGGCACCAAGCCGCGCACTACGGCATCGAGCTGCTCTTCTGCGCCTCGAAGTCCACTCGTTTCCGGCAGGGGCGCGCCGCCGCCGGCGCCGCGGACGGAGGCCGCGAGCCAACACGAGCAACGGCGGGAGGAAGCAGAAGACGAGCACCCAGACCCAGTCGGGCATGTGCGCCACTACTCGGCTGGATAGGGAGGGAGAACGCGCCGTCATGAGCGCGGGTGGCAGCGCTGCACTGAGCGGCTGGCTTCCCGGCGGCGGCAACCGGGAGGGAGCCGCGGCGACACTGGCCGACCGATAGCCACGTGCCGCAAGATCGTAGTAGGCGTAGGTCACGGGTGGCAACGTGAGAGGACCCAGCGAATCGGGAACCACGAGATAGCTGAAGGTCTTTGTCCCTCCGACGCGGCCCTTCTCCGTGCGAAACCTTTTCGTCCACCCGGTCGGCGTAGGCGCGGGACGCCCCGTGGCCAGCGGATGTCGGGCGGAGGCCAGAGTGCGGTGTTCCCCTCTCCCGAGACGATCACCTCCACTGCGACTCCCTCACCCGCATGCGCCGACGGAGGATTCACCCGCCGCTCGATCCGCAGCGTTGAACCCACCGCCCCATTGAACTCCGCGGGCCGGCCCTCGGTCGGGAGTGGCCGCACACTCAGTGTCTCTGGCAGGCTCGTGAGTGCGAAGCGTTCCTCCTGGCTGAAAAATTGGAGAGCAAGCGGCATGGTGTATTTGAGCATGGCTTGCGGGATGGCGATCGTTCCCGGCGACGAGCGGGAAGACGACCTGATGTGCGACAAAGAGGTCGTAGGCGATACCACCGATCTCACGGGTCACCGCTATTCCCGGGGGTGCAGCCTGGGGATAGCTCCACACCCCGTCGATGACTGGAGGCTGCAGCGTGGGAGGCCGGCGGAGCTGCAGACGCAGGTCACGGGGGAACCAGGCAGCAGTGACGACGTCCACCTGCTCGCCGACACGTACGTGTCGGCGGAGACAATCAGCGCCACGCCTGCTTTCCCTCTCGGAGGTGGTGGCGTTCGTTCGAGCAGACTTCGGAGCCGCGGGTTGATGGTGGCCGCTGTCACCGAAGCATTCGGCTGCACATCGACTGTGATTGCCGCAGCCTCGATCACCTGACCGCCCTGAGTGGCTCGAGCAGGCCCGATCTGCCACCGGCCGGGTCGCACGGCACGCAGTCGGATTTCGAGTAGGGTTGTGCGCGTGGCACTGCCCGACAGCGACACCTCGGTTCGCTCGCTGCGAGCCACGATCTCGAAACCATTCAGCGGGGCGACCGTTACACTCATGGGATCGGAAGACCGGCTTACCGCCCGCACCGTATACACGATTTCCTCGCCAACGCTGACTCGGTCCTGATCGACGTCAACATGAATCTCGGGCGCGGGCGCCTGGAGCAGCGCAAGCAGCAGGCAGGGGATCACCAGTCTTTCACTCCCCCGCCCGAGCGCCCCTTGAGGCGTTCCTGCTGCTCCGCTCGGGTTTCACGCTCACGGCGTTCCATCGAGCTGAGAATCTGTTCCGCCTGGTTCTGGCTCAGGCCCTGATCCCGCGGCTCGGGCCGGCTGGGCTCGGGTGTCTGTCCACCTCCACCTCCTCCTGAAGGCGGCTGCCCTCCGCCGCCACCACCATCCGCTGGCGGGGGTGGTTGCTGCCGCTGGGCCAGCTCCAGGTTCCATTTGGCGCGTGCCGAGCTGGGCTGCAGCAGGAGAGCCTCACGCAGCCGTTCAGACGCCTGAGTCAGCAGCTCCGCCCCGCTTGGTCGTATCGGCCTGCGCTTCCAGGAGTCCCACCACCCCGAGGTTATAAAGCGCACGGTACCGCAGATCGGGATCCAAGGACTTCGCGGCTTCAGTCAGGGCACCGCGCGCGACGTCGAAACGCTTGGCCGCGAGTGCGGCAGTCCCGGCATTGTAGAACGCGGTGTCGCGTGCTTCGCCTCGCGCTGCCTTCAGGAACTCCGCCGCCGCACCCGCGGGATCTCCCGCAGCCATCACTTGCGCGCCACTTTCCGGCTTCTGAGCCCCCGCCGGCTCCGAGAGGAGCAGCACTCCGCCGAGCCCCACCAAGGCCGGCCCAGGCCGGAGCAGAGTGTAGCCGAGGAGCAGCAGAGCTGCACCCAATGCAGGGATCCATGCGCGGGGCACGAGATCGGTAGTGCGGGTTTCCGATGTGGGACTCCGCTTCATTGCGGCGACCACATCACGCACGGCGCCGGCCTGATCGGCCAACTCGTTCGGCACCAAGGTGCCTTCCGCCGCTTCGACGAGAGTCCGAAGCACGTCATCCCGCCGCTGAGTCCGTACCACGTTTCCTTCTTCGTCCTGCTTGTACTCACGCAGAGTCCCCGCTGAATCACGCAGCGGTATCCTGGTCGGCAGCGCCCTGCCCTCTGCGACCACGACCAGACGCACTCCTTCCTGCTTCAGCGTCTCGGCGGCGCGCACCGCCTCGGGCAAGGTGTCGTGCATCTCGCCATCGGTAAACAGAACCAGGACCCGGTCCGCCGCGTCGGTGGCAGCGCCCAGCAGCTGGGCGCCCTGAGTGAGCACCGCACCCAGGCTGGTGCCGCCTTCGCTGGCGAGGTCGGGATCGAGCGCATCCAGGAACATCCGGATGGCGCCGCCGTCTACCGTGAGTGGCGCGAGGATATAACTCCGACCGGCGAACGCGATGAGCCCGAGTCGGTCTCCCTCGAGATCCTGAATCAAGCGGCGCGCTTCACGAGCGGCCCGCTGCAGACGGCTGGGCGCCACATCCTCCGCCAGCATCGAGCGGCTGATATCGACCGCGAACACGAGGCTGAGTGCGCGAGTTTCAGCCTTCACTTCGCTTCGGCCCGATCGTGGCCCGGCAAGGCCAACCGCGCCGAGCAGTGCTGCCAGGCCGATAATAAGCGGCGCCCAGCGACCACGAGCCCGGGCTACTCCCGCCAGTGACGGCGACCATCGCCGGGCGAGCTGTATGCGGCGCCTCCGGGCCAGCCAGGCCGCGAAACCGAAGGCCGCCGCCAGGAGAGGTGCCAGCATCAGGATGAGCGGCGAGTCGAACGTCATGGAACTCGTACCACGAGCGTTCCGGCGAGCAGCAGCTCCAGTGCCAGCGCACCGAGGCCCAGCAGGATCAGAGGCCGCGTGGTTTCATCGTAGCGGGTGTACCGTGTCACCTGAATCGGAGTTTTCTCGAGGACATCGATCTGACGAAAGATGCGACTGAGCGCCTCGCTATCCTTGGCGCGAAAGTACCGGCCACCAGTCTTCTGAGCGATTTCCTGCAGGAGCGGTTCGTCGATCCTCACCGGGAGAAGCTCGTAGCGAAAACCGCCCAGACCCCGTCCGGTGGGTATGGGAGCTTCGCCGATGGTGCCGACGCCGATGGTGTAGACCTTGATGCCGAACGCCGTTGCCGTCGCTGCAGCGGTCCGCGGATCGATCAGCCCCTTGTTGTTTTCTCCGTCGGTGAGCAGCAGAATCACTTTTGATTTGTCCGGGGCGCGCCGAAGCCGATTGACCGCGGTTGCCAGCCCGCTGCCGATCGCGGTGCCGTCCTCGAGGCTCCCGATCTTCAGATCCATCACCGCTTGTTCGATGACGGGGTAGTCCAATGTGACGGGTACCTGAGTCAGCGCCTCTCCGGCAAATGCCACGAGGCCGATCCGATCGGCAGTGCGGCCCCGGATGAAACCCACTGCTTGCCGCTTGGCGACCTCGAGTCGATTCGATGGCGCGAAGTCCTCCGCAAGCATGCTGCTCGAGATGTCGATCGTGATGACGATCGCGATCCCTTCCTGCTTCACTTCCACCGTGTCGCCACCGATTCGCGGACCGGCAGCAGCAAGAATCAAGGTCGCCAGGGCCAGGCCGCGAAGCGCTGGGAGGAAGCATGACCCACCAGGGGCCCGGCGTATCGCTGATGCCGGAAGGGTCACATCGCTGTAGCGGGCCGCGGGAGTGGACGGCGGCGACGCATCCACCACCATGCGGCGAGCGCCAACAGGAGTAGAAGTAACCAGGGCCGAGCAAAGGTCATGCGGCGTCGCGCAGCAAGCGCTCTCGCAGGGCCAGGGCTGGATTGAGACAGGCCCAGCGCCTGCGCACGAGGGGGAGCCGCACCGAACCGAACGTCATCCAGCGAACGGAGAACTGAACCAAAATCCTCCAGCGGCCACTCAGGGCGAGCAGCGGCGACTTCCGCCAGAACGCGTTCCGTATCCAGGCCCATGTGGGCGGCAGGAAGACGCTCGGCCAGTGCGGCACGAAGCTGTGCTGTTGCCAGGCTCGCAACGGCGCGATGCTCTCCCGCATCAGCCCACCGTCCGAGCGGAGCGTCCAGCGCCTCAGGCCGTGGTGCTGGTGCAGCCGCGCGGCTGGGCTTGCCTCGCCGACGCCACCAGAGATGAAGGGGCAAGAGCAGAACAAGCGTTACCGCCCACAGACCCACCAACGGAGCTAGTGATCACGACGTTTCGTTGCACCAATGCCGCTCGAAGGCTGCGGTGCCAGTGTGCTATCTCCCGGCGGCAGCACGCTACGCACCTCGACCGACGTCCGCAGGCCTGCGACAGAATCAACAGTACCACCGGGTCCCAGCAGGAGAGCTCCCGGGAGCTCGATCGTCATGGCGTCCTGGTTGCCAGATTACCAGCGGGTATGTGATTCTAGCCGAGTCTCCGGACACGACCACACGCGGCCGGCCCAGAAGCTGAAATGGATCTGCAGGCTCCCAGTCGCCGGCACGTACCGTGTAGCCGGCCGGAATGTGAACACTGCGTCCGACCCATACGGTGTCACCCAGCGCTGGGTAACGCACCTTGCAGGACCAGGAGAATTGCAACAGCAACATGTCGCTCATGCGCGATTGATCCGCCGGGCCCGGCGCGCAAACGCCCGTCGTAGTGGGATCGCGTAATCGAGGCCGGTCTCCAGGCGAACGTGATCGGCACCAGCGGCGGCGAGTGTTCGGGCCCGTTCATCACGACGTCGCTGGGTCAGCATGGCCAGGCGCGCCCGCACTTCCTTGCTACCCGTATCGACCAGCACCCGGCGATCGGTCTCTGCGTCCACGATTTCGATCCAGCCCGAGTCCGGCAAATCGTACTCCCGCGGATCGTCGACCGTGATAGCGACTACCTCATGGCGCGCTCCCAGCCGCCGCAAGGGACGCTCCCAACCCTCCGCAATGAAGTCTGACAACACCACCACGATGCTGCGGTGCCGAAGCACTCGGCTCGCATAGGAGAGACTGGCTCCCAGATTGGTTCTTCGACCCTCAGGCTGGAAGGCGACCAGGTCGCGAATCACTCTGAGGGCGTGGCGTCGACCCTTCCGCGGTGGGATGACACGCTCAACGGCATCGGAGAACAGCAGTGCACCCACCCGATCGTTGTGGTGCGCCGCGGCTAACGCGAGCACCGCGGCAATTTCGACCGACAGCCCGGCTTTCGTAACCGGCTCCCCGAAACGCGTCGAGCCGGATTGATCCACCACCAGCATGACCGTCAGCTCCCGCTCTTCCGTAAACGTCTTCACGTACGGACTGGCCAGTCGGGCAGAGACGTTCCAATCGATGGATCGGAAGTCGTCGCCATGCTCGTACGACCGGACCTCGGCGAACTCCATCCCCTGACCCCGGAAAACCGAGCGGTACTCGCCCGCAAAGAGCGATGCCACGAGCCCTCGGGTGCGGAGCTCGATCGACTTTACCTGCTTCAGATTTCGGGGGAGACAGACATGGGGCTTCAGGGAACCCGCAACGCACCCAGCACTCTGGGTTACAACGTCGTCGGTACTTACGTCTTCGGCTTCCGCCTCGAACGTGAGCACGATCCGGTGGCGAAGCACGTCTGGCGCCAGAGCTCGCACATCCTCGGGAATGACATAGGCGCGCTCACGGAGAAAGGCATGAGCCCGGGCGGCCTGGGCCAGGGCAATTGACGCGCGCGGCGATCCACCGAAGGCGACGAGTGGCTTGATGTCGTTCAGACCCACCAGTCCCGGATCGCGAGTGGCCCGCACGAGGTCTACGATGTAGTCCACGACTTTCTGATCCATGTACAGACCACTGATCGCATTCCGAGCGGCAAGGATGTCGGCTGGATCGAGCAACCGCTCGACCTCGATCTCCTGACCTCCGCTCATCCGCAGCACGACGTCCTTCTCTTCGTCACGGGTGGGATAGCCGACCCGCACCTTCAACATGAACCGGTCGAGTTGCGCCTCGGGCAGCGGATAGGTGCCCTCGCTCTCGATCGGGTTTTGCGTGGCGAGAACCAGGAACGGCTCTTCCAGCGGATACGTCGTCCCGCCGATGGTGACCTGATGCTCCTGCATCCCCTCGAGCAGGGCGGCCTGCACCTTGGCCGGAGCACGGTTGATTTCATCAGCGAGAATGATCTGCGCGAAGAGCGGACCCTTCCTGACGTGAAACTCCTGGCTCTTCTGACTGAAGACCATGTGCCGATCACGTCGGCAGGCAGCAGATCGGGCGTGAACTGTATCCGCGAGAACGAAGCGTGGATGATTTCGGCCAGAGTTCGAACAGCCAGCGTCTTCGCGAGCCCGGGCACGCCTTCCAGCAGGATATGCCCGCCAGTCAGCAGCCCGACCAGCAGACGCTCGACCATGGCGTCCTGTCCCACGATCCTCTTGGACACTTCCTTCAGGATCCGCTGAACCGGCAGCAGTTCAGCTGGCTTGGGGCTGAGCTTCGTGGCACTCAAGTCGAATGACTCCTCGATGGGTGACGGGACTTTTTCCGGACGCCCTCTTGGCGGTGCCGGTTTCAGCCCCATCCGGCGTCAGGCGCACAGCCTTGTAGAGCGCCGTCTCCTCAGCGGGGGTGAGCGGCCGGTAGCGGCCTGGCGGCAGATCTCCCAGCCGGACCGGCCCGTAGGAGAGACGCGCCAGCCGATCCACCTTGAGTCCCATTGACTCGCACCACCGGCGAACGATCCGGTTACGACCTTCTTCCAAGGTGAGATCGAGAATACTTCGTCCCTCCTGCCCCGGGCGCACCTTCACCTCTTTGGTCACCACAGGACGGCCATCGATCACGGCCTTCTCCCTGACCGCCGTGGCGATCTCGCCGGTCGGCCTGCCATGTACCAGCGCGGTATACCGGCGTGGAATTCGGTAGCGCGGGTGGGTGAGACGATGCACCGCCTCGCCGTCAGTGGTCAGCAGCAGCAGACCCGTGGTCATGACATCGAGGCGGCCAACGTAGGTCAGCGCGGCGGAGTTGGGGATGAAATCCATCACCGTGCGCCGCCCTTCCTCGTCCTTCGCCGTGGTTACCACGCCGAGTGGCTTGTGAAAGGCGAGCCAGCGACGCTCCTGGACGTGGACCTGTTTCCGGCCCACCGTAATGCGCTGCCGCTCAGGGTCGACCTTCATCCCCAGGGTAGCGGGCTTCCCGTCGACCTTACCTGACCTTCTTCGATCAGCTTTTCGGCAGCGCGACGCGAGGCGACTCCCGCACGGGCCAGCGCCCGCTGGAGCCGCATCTCAGTCATGACTCGGCCTCGACATACGCCGCGGCATCGTCCGATCCCTCGGAGGTTGCCAGGTGGGGCCGCAAGGCGATCGTCAGCTCTTCGGTCTTGGGTAGATCGGAGAGATCCTTCAAGCCAAGCAGCTCCAGGAACATTGGCGTAGTGCCGTAGAGGAGAGGGCGCCCGAGAGCCTCGCTCCGGCCTACCACCTCGATCAGGCCGCGCTCCTGCAGCGAGCGAAGTACGCCGCCTGCCGAGACGCCGCGGATTTCTTCTATTTCGAGTCGGCCGACGGGCTGCCGGTATGCGATCACCGCCAGCGTCTCCAGTGTGGCAGCAGTGAGCTTGGGAGCGCGGACCGTGAACTGGGCGCGCTCAATTGCCGCCGCGTGCACCGGACGGGTGATGATCTGGTAGCCGCCCGCCAGTTCCACCAGCTCAACGCCATGCTGATTGAAATCGTAGTGCTCCCTGAGCTGCTCCAGAGCTACGCGAACCTCCGCCGGCCCCGCGTCGGGGTCCAGCGTGGCCAGCTCCTCGGCCGTCAAAGGCCGGCAGGCGGAGAACAGCGCCGCTTCAAGCAGTTGCGCGAGCGGACTCACGTGCGATCACCAACGGAGAGAAGGGAGTTGGTTGCAACAGCCGAAGACTGCCACGCTTGGCCAGCTCCAGCAGTGCGAGGAGCGTGGACAACACGTCTACTATGGTGGCGCGGGATGCCAAGCGCATCCAGCCAGCGAATCTGCTCCTGGTCTCGAAGGAGGTCCTCGATTCTCCGGGTGGCAGATTCGACGTCGAGCGGACGGGCAACGACCTTGTGCAAAACGGGTGAGGGGATTCCGGCAATCACCCGCTCGACTGCAGCCAGCATATCCAGCAGGTTCAGCGTGAGCGGCGGCGGCGGTAGCGCCGGGGGCGGCGGCAGGTAGCCCGCGGGCGAACTGCTGGGCTCGGCGCTCGGCGGCGCGGCCGAGCCAGACCGCGACCTCCCTAATCTGCTGATACTCGAGCAGCCGCCGTACCAGCTCGGCTCGAGGATCTTCCCAAGCCGTCGTCCTCCAGATTGCGCGGCAGCAGCATCTGAGCCTTCAGGCGCACGAGACGACTCGCCATGTCCAGATAGTCTGCGGCCTGGTTCAAGCCCAGCTCATGCACCGCCTGCAGGAACTGATCAGCGATGCGGGCTATTGGAATGTCGGCGATCTCGAGCTGCTCCTCTCGCAGGAGGTGCAGCAGCAGGTCCAATGGACCCGAGAACGCCTCCAGCTCGACGACGAATCCCGAGCCGGCGCCGATGACGCTCGGTGGGGCCTCGGGGAGAGTGACAGGTTCGATAGCAGTCATGGAGGTCATCATTGAAAGATGTTCCATCCGTCCCCTACATGGAACGGCAAGATCACTCCAAGCAGCGCGTTGCGGATCATGTAGGCCGGTGTCAACAGGAGCGACACGACAGGAGGAAACAGAAACAGCAAGATGAAGAGCGGCAGATACCCGAAGCGCTGAAGTCCGCGGAACCAATTTCCGGCCTTCGGCGGGAGTGCGTGATACAGGAGATGCGAGCCGTCGAGAGGGGGCACCGGAATCAGATTGAAGAAGCAGAGCACCAGATTCAGCCAGATGCCATACACCATCATTCGCTGAGCCGTATCCAGCAGCGGAACCGCCGGATGGCAGCGAAGCCGCGACCAACCCAAGCAGCACGAAAATCACGGAGCAGACCAGTGCCAGCAGAAGATTCGTTACTACGCCCGCTGCCGATACGATCAGGTCTCCGCGCACGTAGTTCTTGAAGCGGCTCGAATTCACGGGGACCGGCTTCGCTCCGCCGAAAGTGTATGACCCGCTGGAGAGGAACCAGATCATCGCCGGCATGCAGGACGCTCATCCAGGGATCGATGTGTGGCAGGGGATTCAATGTCACCCGTCCCAACCGGTATGCCGTGTCGTCTCCCTGCTGGAGTGCGGTTGCAGCATGAGCATATTCGTGAGCGCACATGGCGAAGACCAGCATCGGGAAGGCCAGCACGAAATCACCGAGTTGTCGATCCAGAGGGTACCGCCTCTTGTTGGGGGGCGCCGAAGGTTAAACGTAGCTTTGAGATCAAGTCAAAATGGCTTCGTGCTTGACCTTGCAGCCATCGAGGTCTATGTTTTCGGGCTCAGCTTCCGGAGCGTTCCGGAGCCTACTTTCCATGACTTGAGGTAGCCGTGCCCCGTATCAGATCAGCCGCAAAACGTATGCGTCAGGGCCGTGCCCGGACCGTTCAGAACCGCACCCACCGCAGCGCCCTGCGTACTGCGCTGAGAAAGGTCCGCGCAGCAACAGGAGCGGAAGCTACGGCAGCGTATGCCGAAGCGGTCAAGCTCCTCGACCGGGCTGCGCAGAAGAATATCATTCACAAGAATGCCGCGGCGCGGCAGAAGAGCCGCCTGGCAAAGCTGGTGGCGGCAAAGAAGTAAGAAGTAGCGGGAGCAGAGTGAGAAGTAACGAGAGGGCGCCCCGGTGAACAGGCGCCCCTTCGTGTTTGGCACGCGAGCTCGCATAAACAACTTTAAGTGGACACTGTAGCTTCTAAACACTTGCTCTAACAACTGCTCCCTCTCACCTCTCACCTCTTACCTCTCACCTTCAAACTCCCGCCAACTCGGCCCCGCAGCGCTCACAGTACCACTCCGTCGGCCGGTTGAGCGTTCCGCATTCCCCACACTTGAGGGTCTTCGCCACACCCGAGGCCACCTTCGCCGGGGCTGGCGGCGCAGCCTCGGCTGGACGGGGAGCGGCTGGTGCTGTCGGTGCCGGCATGCCCGGGTTGCTGGGCCGGCGAACCGGCCGGCTGCGGCTCATCCGAGACCGACTTCAAGAAGGCGAGCTCGTCTCCGGGCGGCTGGGGCTGACTCCTGGCCGGAGCGGGTCGGAACGAGGTTTGGCTCTCCGCCAGCTGGGTGACGAAAGGCGACTGCTCGATGATTTCGGGTCGCGTGGTTCTCGCTGGTGGTGCCGGCGGAGGTGGCGGAGGAGCGCGCGGCCCCTGCGCAGGTCCGGAAATCTGGCCTGTACCTCGGTCAGCCGGGTGATCTCCGCACCGATCTCGCGCAATCTGCCGCGGAGCTGTTCGATGTTCTTGCGGCTTTGATCGCTGAGGCGCCGCCACTCGTCCTCGGTGTACTCGCCTACGGTGTGCCGCACCTCGGCCTCGGCGAGAGCTTCTTCGGCCGCTCGCCGCTCGCGATCGAGCGCGGCTTGGGATGCGTGCTGCCGCTCCAGCTCCTCGCTGATCGCCGGCACTACGGCCACGCAACTGCTCCATGACTGACTCCAGGCGGGCTTCGATAGTCGCCACGCACGCGTTGGCGCACGGCTGGAGGGGCCTTGTCGCCCGAGGTATCGAGACAAGGATCCACTCCTCGTACTGAGAGCGTTGCTCCAGTAGCGCTTCAATCGTCACTTCAGTGTCCGTGGTCGGTTTGGGCATGGGAAGGGTTCCTCTCATCCGCTCTAGAGCGTCAATCTGATCGGGGGTGAGCTGGTCCACCCGGCCCGGAGCCGCGCGCCGACGACGATGCGCCGCAGTGCTCCAGGCTTTCCATCCGTATGTGGAGCTTGAGATGCACAATCTCATTCGGTCGGGGCGTCCCGACAGACCACACTGCCTTACACCCCGGCGCGCGCGGCCCGCGGTACCCGCTCGAATACAACCTGACCTCTCACGATGGTGACCTCCGCTCGGCCGATCAGCTGCCGGCCGGCAAAGGGTGTGTTTCGGCTCTTGGAGAAGAATTCCGCCGGATCGACGGTCCACTCGCGCTTTCGGGTCGGCGACGAGCACATCGGCCGGCGACCGGGAGCCAGGGTGCCGCCCGGGAAGATTGAAGATTCGGCCGGGCATCGTGCTCATGCGGCTCGACCAGATCACGACAGCGTCAGAAGTCCCGGCTCCACCAACTCGGTGATGGCCAGGCCGAGGGCGGTCTCCAGCCCGATGATCCCGTTGGGCGCGTCGTCGAACTCCCGCTCCTTGGCGTCGTAGTGATGCGGCGCGTGGTCGGTGCAGATCGCGTCGATCGACACCCTCCCGCAGTCCCTGGCGAATGGCCTCGCGATCCTCCGGCTCACGCAGCGGCGGATTCATCTTCGCGTTGGTGTTGTAGCCCTCGCACGCCTCGTGAGTCAGCGTGAAATGATGGGGGCAGGCTTCTGCCGTAACCCGGATGCCCTTTTCCTTGGCGCGCCGAATCAGCTCCACCGAGCCACGGGTGGACATGTGACACAGGTGGATGTGGCCGCCGGTATGTTCGGCGAGGAGGATGTCGCGTGCTACCATGATCTCCTCGGCAGCCGCAGGAATGCCCTTGAGTCCGAGCCGGGTCGAGACGATCCCCTCGTGCATGGCGCCGCCGGCGGAGAGCGTCGGATCTTCACAGTGATCCGCCACCGGGATGCCGAATGTGCGCGCATACTCCAGTGCCGTCCGCATGAGGTGGCTGGAGACCACGGGCTTGCCGTCATCGCTCACCGCCACCGCACCGGCACCCACCAGCTCGCCGAATTCCGCCAGCTGCTGCCCCTTCTGGCCCAGCGAAATTGCGCCGATCGGATACACCCGCGCCTTGCCCGCGCGTTGGGCCTGGCTGACAATGAACCCGATCGCGGCCTGGTTGTCGGTAACGGGATCGGTGTTCGGCATCGCGCACACCGCGCGAGAATCCGCCCGCCGCCGCCGCCATGGCGCCGGTGGCGACTGTCTCCTGCTCTTCCTGTCCCGGCTCCCGCAGATGCACGTGCAGATCGATGAGATCCGGGCGTCACGATCGTTGCCGGTGGCATCGAGCACGAGCGCCTCATCCGGCGAGCCGATGTCACGGCCCACCGACGCCGACTTTTCCGTCCTCCAGGTAGACGTCGGCGACACCATCCGTATTCCGAGAAGGGTCGATGACTCGCCCACCCCGAATCAGAATCGGCTTCATCGCTCCCCTCGCTCCTCGAGACCTGCCCTGAGCTTGTGAGCCCAATCCGGAGCCCATCCGACCGCGCCGAGCAAATACAGCACGGCCATCCGCACCGCCACGCCGTTGGTGACCTGCGGCAGTATGACGCTGTGGGGGCCGTCGGCCACATCACTGTCGATCTCGACGCCGCGGTTCATGGGCCCGGGATGCAGGATCAGCAGATCCTTCGGCGCCTCGGCCAAGCGCTCGTTGGTCACGCCGAACACGCGGTTGTACTCCCGGAGTGAGGGGAAGAAACCCCGCCTCCATCCGCTCCAGCTGCAGCCGCAGCATGTTGAGGGCGTCGGCCCACTGAATGGCGTCCTCGATCCGCGGAAGGATCGTGACGCCCAGCTCCTCCACGTTGCGCGGAAGGAGCGAGGCGGGACCGCAGACGCCGACTTCGGCGCCGAGCTTGGTGAGCCCCCAGATGTTGCTTCGCGCCACCCGGCTGTGGAGGATGTCGCCGCAGATCGCGACCTTGAGGCCCTTGATACGCTTGAAGCGGTCCCGCAGCGTCAGCATGTCGAGCAGGCCCTGGGTGGGGTGCTCGTGCTTGCCGTCTCCCGCGTTGATCACGTTCGACCGGATCCGCTGGCCCAGGAACTGGGCTGCTCCCGAGGCGCCATGGCGAATCACGACCATGTCGATCCGCATGGCTTCGAGGTTCTTGGCGGTGTCCACCAGCGTCTCGCCCTTGCTGACCGAGGAGCCGGCGGCGGCAACGTTTACCGTATCGGCAGAGAGCCGCTTCTCGGCGAACTCGAAGGAAATGCGGGTCCGGGTGGAGGCTTCGAAGAAGAGATTGACGATGGTCTTGCCGCGCAGCGCCGGCACCTTCTTGATGGCCCGCTCGCTGACTTCCTTGAACGGCTCGGCGGTATCGAGGATGAGCTCGATCTGCTCGGCGCTGAGCGGCTCGAGGCCGACCAGGTCCTTCCCGAGGCTGAGGGCGTACTCACGCTCAGCTTCCCCTCACCAGTTCGACCGCATCTCGCCCATCCAGCTCGGACACGAACACATCGACACGGTCTTCGGGCCGGTGCTGACGCTGGTGCCGACGATGTCCGCCTGAATCGGCAGCTCGCGCCCTCCGCGGTCGATCAGCACGCAGAGCAGGATCCGCCGCGGCCGGCCGAAATCGGCGAACTCGTCGAGTGCCGCGCGGACCGTCCTTCCGGTGTAGAGCACGTCATCCACGATCACGACGGTCTTCCCGTCGACGATCGGGCAGCCTGGTCTCGCCCACGACCGGGCGCGGCCCGATGGTCTGAAGATCGTCTCTATAGAGGGTGATGTCGAGCTTGCCGGAGGGGAGGTTCGAGCCTTCGGAGGCGTCGATGTGGCGCTTCAGCCGGTCGGCGAGCTCGACACCACGGCGCTGGATGCCGACAAGGACCAGTTCTTCGGTGCCGCCGACTTCGTTCAACGATCTCGCTCGCCATGCGCGCCAGGGTGCGGCCGAATGCGCGCTCGTCGAGAAGAGGCGTACGGGAGGGCATCGGGGCGGGAAGGTAGTTAAGAGGAGGCGCAAGGTGAAGAGGCGGAAGGTACTGAGGCGGTAGGTGAAGAGGCTGAAGACCAAGGCCACAGCTACCCCGTTCAGCGCTGATCCATGCATACGTACAGCCGCCAAGTCAGCGTTCCTGCACGATTCCTAAGGTTATCGAGTTCTCGGTACTCGTCCTCCTCTAAGAAGCCGAAATCCTTGGCGAATCGGAGAAGGTAGGAGAGTTCTGAGAGCGAGCCTAAGGAAATATCTAGGTACCGACGGAATCGCGGTGCCCTGCTTAACCGAACCTTCCGCAATATTCGTCGGTACTGAGAGGGCGAGTTTGGGACGTAAGCTCGTAACGCTCTGATTTCGGCCCGTTGGATGTTGTCTTGTATACCTTCAGTGCCAACTGGTGGCTGACTCTCCACGACTCGAACCTTTCATACGGCATCATACCCAGGAGAATGCACCCCAACCCCCTCCTGATCAATACCGCATAAACGCCTATCCCACCTACTCTGCGCAGTTTCCACCTGCTTATCTACCGCCTCTGTTCTCCCGCCTTTCCTCTACGGCTTCACTTCTACCGCCTCCGTCCGAGGCTGATCACAGCGAGACGCACGCGACTTCCTTCGTCTTTCGATTCCGTCCAGGCGAGAACGGCCGTAGTGCTATCCAGGACAGCCAGCTGTGGATACTTCCCATCTTGCGACCCTGGAACCTGCTGCTGCGCACCCACCCTTCCGCTCGGCAGCAGATGCGCGAGGCGGATCAGCCGCTCGCCGTTCGGTGAGACGTCGTATGCTGCCAGCGCACCGCCCTTCGGCAGTGATACGACCGCGGGATGCGCCACGCCCAATGTCTGCCCTTGGACGAGCGGCACAGCCTCACCGGTGCTTCTTCCGCCGACTCGCTTGGCATAGTACACACCGGCAGCCCCCTGCTTTCCGTTATACCACGCCACGTGAGTCGAGCCGTCATCGCCCGGTGGCAATTGCAGGCCCGCTGTGAGGGCAGCCCTCGTAGGCCCAGTCATCGGGATGGACCCGCTCCGGTTCTCCCGGTTGGTCCGAGATAGTGGCCGTGACGACGTCCCGGACATTTCCCGGAAAGTGCTTGCGCCATCCGGCGATCGCCCGCCCATCGGTCGTTCGTGCCAGAGACACGCGACAGCAGGGACACGCGGCACTCCACCCCTTGCGATTCGGTCCCCAGCTTCGGCCGAAGTTGGACGACGTCGTGAGATAGATATGCGCATCAGGCTCCGCGGCGTGCTCGGCATGACCATCGGCGCCGCCAGCGATCGGTGCGACGACTTCGCGCTCGTCGAGCCAGGCCACAGTGAGCCCGGAGTCGCCCACCAGCGTCGCGCCGTGAAACTGATGGCTGACCAGGACTCCTGTTGTGTCATCGTTCAGCGTTACCGGTGTCGACCAGCCTCGGCCACCGTCTATCGATCGCGAGAAACGCAACATGGCCGCCGGCCACTTTCTGCCTTCGACCTTGATGTTGTTGGGCCACACCAGCGCGAGATGATCCGAGGGCCCGGCGATGAGCCGCGGCGACGACTCGCCGTGGGGATGAACTTCATCCGGCTGCGCTGCCCCGCCTGCAACCCGCACCGGCGCGGACCACTCGCCCCCATTTGTGGACCTCGCGGCATACAAAGCCCAGGTGCGCCCGTCTCCCTCGATCCAACTCATCACCAGGTCACCGGACACCGGATCGATCGCCAGACGCCGGATCGGCCGATTGCGGTCCACCGGCACTCGGGAGCCTCGCGCGAGGTGACCTTTATTGCGTCGCTGGCGCACGAATACGCGGCCAGGCAGACAATCCCAAGCCACACATAACCACGGCCGCGGCTGTGCCTCCGTCGGTACAGGCGCATCATCGGTTCCACCGCAATCCAACATAGAAGGCGCGTCCGTCCGCCGGCTCGAACGAGCGGCCCGCCGCGTTGTCGACCTGGACTGAACCACTGTAATTCGTGTCAGTCACGTTCTCCACCGCCCCAAACATGGTAAGACCCAGACGCGGGAGGTCCTGTTCGGCTCTGAGGGCCAGGGTCGCCCAGCCGCGGTTCGATGCGGAGTTTTCGCTGTTGATGAAGTAGGACTTCGGCACCCACTCCAACCGGGGCGCGAACGAAAAGCCGGACGGGTGCTGGTATCGCATTTCCGCCTGGATGTGATGTTCGGGCGCGCCGGGGATGTCATTACCCGAATGCTCGGGATCCCGTACGAACCGATAACGTGCAAACGTGTAGGCGAGCCGCAGCCTGGCCGCGTCCTGTTCGGACCCGCGAGACAGAATGCCGTTCAGTACGTCGACCGACAACCCTGCCTCCACGCCGTAGTGGCGCGTCCGAGGTGAATTTCGGTACGTCGGAACCGTGAACGGCGCGTTGGGAAATGGCTGCACGTTCACGTTGAGAATCTCGTTCTCGAGCTCCACGTCGAAGCCGGCAATATCCCAGGCCGCGGTGCCGGTGTGGCCCCGTACGCCCATCTCGAACTGCCAGGCATCCTGACCCGCCAGGTCGATGAATCCCGGTACCGTCAAGCTGTTGAGCTCGAGGAGAAGGGGAGGTTCGAATGAACGGCTCGCGTTCGCATATACCTGGCCCTGGATAGCCGGGTAAAGCGTACAACATGCCGAGCTTGGGCAGCAGCGGGGGTGAATTCTCGCTGGTCCGACTGATCTCCGTCCGTGAGGAAGCGGTCGTGAGACTTGCGGATAGAGTGATCCAGCCGAAATCCCACAACGGCTGTGATGCGCGAGGTGACGCGCAAGTGCGTCCTCGATGTACATCGCCAGCCCGATCGCCTCGTCCTTCTGATTCTTTCGCAGCTCGCCATGCTGGCCGGCCTCGTTGACGAACTGGCGGTTATCCATGTTGAGCCAGGCCGGCTGAAGCCCGAGCGTGAAGCGGTGGCTCCGACCGAAAACGCGGTAGCGTGTTCTCGTACCGGATCTCTGCTCCGTAGTCCCTGCTCTGCTGGTTGATTACTTGAAAGATCGGGTGGTCGATGTCGCGGTACTGGAAGTACGGGCTGATCTCCAGACGGTGATGGGGCCCAAGCTGGCTCCGCAGCTGCAAGCCCGAGATGATGGAGGTGATAGTCCCGGCCCCAGCGGTCGGCACGATTCTCGGGGTTGGCGGCGCGGGGCGTGGCGGCCAGCTCGCTATCGGTCAGCGCGCCGGGAAGCTGCTCGTCCACCTGCGCGAAGAAGTAGAACGCACGCAGGTCGGTATTCTCCGACAGCACGTACCCGAGATGGCCGTTGATGCGATCCCGTCCCTGCCCTGCGTAGTCGCGATACCCATCGAGTGTCGTGCGGGTATAGCTGCCGAAGTAATCCAGCCGGCCGACGGTGGCGCCGGATGACACCTGTGTCTTCAGAAACCCGAAGCTCCCACCCTCGGCGACGACGCCGAGTGGTGTGGCGGTATAGCCCGTCTTGGTCTCGAGGTTGATCGCGCCGCCCATGGTCGATCCGCCGTAGCGGAGCGCGTTTCCGCCCTTATAGACCTCAATCGATTCGGTGTTCAGCAGCTCGAGCGACTCGAAGTCGGTAAAGCCGTCCGCATTGCGGTACGGCATCCCGTTGACGAGGACGTTGACGCCGCGCAGGTGGAAGTTGTTCCGGAGGCCTGAGCCGCGGATCGAGATCTGGCTTTCATCGGCGGCGCCGAACCGGGGCTGCACATACACACCGGGAGTAAAACCGAGTACATCCTTGAGATTGGCCTGGCGTGTTCTGCGAATCTGATCCGATTCGACCAATGCAACCGAGCCCGGCACCTGGGAGAGGCGTGCCCGCCGCTCTTCCAGGTCAGCCCGCGTTCCGATGACGGTGAGCTCCGCCAGCTCCATGGCCTTGGGAGCGAGCACCATCGAAAGCTGGGTGACCTTCCCAGCCTGCACCCGCACCACCCGGCGGAGCGGCTCGAAGCCGATCCGCTTCGCCACCACCACGTGCTTGCCGGGGGCGAGACCCGAGAGATGGAAGCGACCATCGGCATCAGTCTGAACATTGGTGACGCCTTGATCGACGGACAGCAGAGAGACAGCGCCGGCCGAGTCCGCGCCCGGCACAATGATTTGTCCGGCGATGGATCCGGTCTCTTGTGCAGCGGCGACGCCCGTCCCCGCCACCAAGGCGAGCAACAGGCACGATAGCCGAGCAGTGAACATAACGAACCCCTGGAATGAATTTTTTGACTCGAGTGACACGAATCGCTTTGAGCGATTTGTGCCGCCATCACGGAGCGATGCGAGTCAGACCAGGGGTGGTGCTGTGGCGGGTGGGAGGAGATGGGTTGGGCTGCCGGCTGGAACGAAGCCATTGTCCCAAAAAGAGACGAGCCGTGGTTCCGGCGGTTCCAGTACAGCGAGAACTGCCGCGGCCGGTCGTGCAACCAGCGCAGCTGTCAGACACGAGCCGATGCACTCGCAGCCGTTGGAGTGGCCGGCCGGCTGGGACGGAGGGGAGTTGTGGTGCTGATGATCGACCGATGCTTCTGCCTCGGCCGGACATGAATGCAGCCACTGAACACCGGTCCCGGCAATACCCGGGGCCAGGAGTACCATAGCAAGTGCCATGGCTCGGCTGCGGCGCAACCACGATAACATGCGGTGCAAGATAAGACTTAGGGAGCCCGGGCGGGAGATCGCAGCAGCCACCAGACCAGGCTGGCCAAACTTAGGGCAACCACTGCGATCGCAACATCGACCTCGGCAAAGGTCAGGTAAGCTGCCGCACCCGATGGGTCCCGCTCACGCCATGACACGTACTCCTGCCAGGCCTGAACCGCGCTGACCACTTTCACACCTGCAAGGGCACCAGCGAGCAACACCACCGCGTACCGCGCGATGAGCCGCATCTGTTGCATCGGAACGGGTGGATTCATGGCACGCTATTCAGCTGTCGCCCGCGCGGTCTGGGTTGCCGCCCGCGTGTGCCTGGCTGGTCCGCGGCGTGCGAACCACACCCGGCTCCCGAGCAGCACCAGCAGTATCACCCCGTACACGAGCGGCGCCCGGATGTCCTTCTTCACGAGCCAGAAGTAGTGCAGCACCCCGGCCCCGGCTGCGATGTAGACCAGTCGGTGGAGCCGCCCCCACCGCTTCCCTCCGAGCCGGCGTATCCAGCCCGCCGTAGAGGTGATGGCCAGCGGGACCAGACACAGGAATGCAGTGAAGCCGACCAGCACCCATGGATGCTTCACGATGTCCTTCGCGATCTCATCGATCGAGAGCGATTGATCGAAGACCAGGTAGGTCGACAGGTGCAGGCAGGCATACCAGAACGCGGTCAGGCCAATCAGTCGCCGGACCTTGATCAGCTCGTTCCATCCGGTCAGCCGGCGGAGGGGAGTGACGCTGAGCGTCAGCATGAGACAGCTAAGTGCGGTGTCGCCGGTAACATGCTGCATGAACTTCACCTCGTCACCCATCACGAAGCCGGTGACGAGCGCGAAGACAAGCCAGGCGAACGGCAAGACTGCCGCGACGTAGAGAACGGGCTTTACGACCCGCGTGATCATGGCCGCGCGGGTCACGGCAGGAAACTCAGAAGTTCTTGCGGAGGTCCATCCCCGCATACAGCGGGGCGACCTGGTCGGCGTATCCGTTGAACATCAACGTCTTGCGCTTGAACAGCTCACCGATACGACGCTCTCGGGCCTGACTCCACCGGGGGTGGTCGACATCGGGATTCACGTTGGCGTAAAACCCATACTCGTCGGGAGCGGCGATGTTCCAGGTCGTCTGGGGCTGGCTCTCCCTGAAGCGAATCTTCACGATCGATTTGCCGCCCTTGAATCCATACTTCCACGGCACAATCAGGCGAAGCGGCGCGCCATTCTGGTTCGGCAGCGCCTTACCGTAGACTCCCGTGACCAGGAGGGTGAGCGGGTGGCGCGCCTCATCCATTCTGAGACCCTCGACATAGGGCCACTCGAGGATACGGCGCTGCTGTCCCGGCATCTGCTGCGGATCCAGGAGCGTCGTAAACTCCACGTACTTCGCCTTTGAAGTCGGCTCCAGACGATCGATGATCTGGACCAGTGGAATGCCCAGCCATGGGATCACCATCGACCAGCCTTCCACGCAGCGCATCCGGTAGACCCGCTCTACCGGAGTGAAGGGTTTGAGCAGCTCGTCGAGATCGTAGACGGCCGGCCGCTTCACCTCGCCGGCGATCTCGACCTTCCACGGCTTCGTACGCAGCGCACCGGCATTACTGGCCGGATCGTCCTTGTCGGTCCCGAACTCGTAATAGTTATTGTAGCCGGTGACATCTTCCCAGGGTGTCAGCTTCTCCTCGTCAGAGTGCCGCGGCAGCAGCCTGCGGACTGGCAGCAACCCGCCTACGGCTGCAACACCCAGTCCTGCGGCGGCAATGAAGTCGCGCCGATTCCAGAAGAGAGACTCATCGGTAATCTCTGAGGCGAGAAGATCGGGTGGGCGTCGGATCAGCATGGTCGTACCCTGGGCAACCGTGAGAAGTGGAATACCCTTAAGATACGCCGCTGGTCACGAAAGGGTTCCCGCGACGGACAGGGAGGGATTCGAACCCTCGATACCCTTGCGGGTATGCCACCTTTCCAGGGTGGTGCCTTCAACCACTCGGCCACCTGTCCTGAAGTGTTGTCGGGCGGCAACTTAGCCGTTCTGCAGGGGCGGGTCAACGTGAGAAAAGCTCATGAGCGAAGCGTTCATCACCGCTGCCGTACGAACCCCGATCGGACGCGCCGGAGGGGCTCTGGCGGAGATCCGGCCAGACGATCTTGCGGCCGCTGCCATACGGGCGTTGATCGCACGCTCAGGCATCCCGACGGCGCGCATCGACGACGTGATCCTCGGGTGCGCCAATCAGGCCGGTTTCACCTCGCTCTTCATCCCCGATGGCTCCCTCGAACAGCTCCGCTGGTTCAACGACCTGCAACGGCTGTCGAGCTTCCCGGAGAATGCCGTCCGCCTCCAGGAGGAGTTCAGCCTCATCGACGTGACCGAGCTTGCGCCTCGCGTTACGATCCCCACGATCGTCATTCACCGGCGGGGCGACGCGGTGGTGCCGTTCGAGGAGGGGCGGCTGCTGGCGGGGCTGATACCCAACGCCCGCTTCGTCCCGCTGGAGGGGCACAATCATCTGCTGCTCGGTGGCGAGCCCGCGCTCGGGCAGTTCATGGCCGAGCTGGATGAGTTCCTCGGAACAGAGAGCACGGCGCCAGGCGGCGCGGTGCCGGCGCCCTGGCTGCCCGACCTCACCGCCCGCGAGTCGGAGGTGCTCGATCTCGTGGCCCGCGGCCTGGACAACACCCACATCGCCGACCGGCTCGGCGTCAGCGCCAAGACCATTCGTAACCACATCACCAGCATCTTCTTCAAGCTCCAGGTGACGTCCCGGGCCCAGGCCATCGTGCGGGCGCGCGACGCGGGGTTGGGCCGCACCGGGCCCGGTCGGGGCTAGCCTCACCTCAGGCGCTCGGGACACTGGGACCGCGGTCCCAGCGCCGCGGCCTCCACTCGGAAAGACGCACCGGGCATGGGACCTGTGCCTTATTGTGCGCCGGGGTACCGGGCCGTAGGTTGGTCGTCGCCGTCAACCTACCTGAATGAGACCCGACCATCCGCGTGCCACTGGGGGCGCGCCGTTTACCCATTGGGAGGAGTTGGTATGTCATCCGAGGCCGTCCGAGCACGAGAGGTAAGATGATTTGTCGCATTGCTCCCGCTCTGCTGCTCGTCGCGTCGAGCGTTCTGGCCCAGCGGCCCCGCCGCCCCTTATAAGGACCTCGGCACTCACCACAAGGCAGTCGGGGCGCGAGTCCCCCTGGCGCAGCAGTACTTCGACCAGGGCCTCCGATTGGTGTACGGCTTCAATCACGCGGAGGCGATCAGGTCCTTCACCCGCGCAACCGAGCTGGACTCGACCTGCGCGATGTGTTGGTGGGGAATCGCGTATGCCTACGGGCCCCATGTGAATGCCGGGATGGATTCTGCCAGCGGGGTGAAAGCGTACGAGGCAGCCCAGAAGGCCCTCTCCCTCAGCCCCAAGGCAAGCCCCTGGAAGCGGGCATATATCCGCGCAGTGGCCGCCCGGTACGCACCGGTGCCGCCCGCCGATCGCGCCAAACTCGACTCCGCGTATTCCCGCGGTATGGCAGCCGCCGCCCGTAGCTATCCGACCGATCTCGACGCCGCGGCACTCTACGCTGAGTCACTGATGGACCTTCGACCCTGGAATTACTGGACCCCGGAGGGAAAACCGTATCCCGGTACCAAGGAGATCGTGCGACAGCTGGAGCGAGTCATAGCGCGTAATCCAGAGCATCCCGGAGCCTGCCACTTCTATATCCATGCGGTTGAGGCGGTGACTCCCCAGCTCGCGGTCCCTTGTGCGGAGCGTCTTGCCCGTCTGATGCCAGGGGTGGGACACATCGTGCACATGCCGGCGCACATTTACGTTCGCGTCGGCAGGTACAACGATGCCGCCCAGAGCAACGTCCACGCGATCCACACCGACGAGATGTTCATCGAGGGTCAGAAGCCGGTGACCGTGTACTCGCTGGCCTACTATCCCCACAACATCCACTTCCTCGCATTTGTCTCGACCCTGGCTGGGCGGAGCGCCCAGGCCCTCGAGGCTGCCCGAACGTTGCAGTCAAAGGTGAACCTGGACGTGGCGCGACAGGTCCCGATGCTCCAGGAGATGCTTCCCTACCACGTGCTCACGCTTACGACCTTCGGGCGTTGGGACGAGGTACTTGCCCAGCCGCTTCCTCCCTCCGACATCCGCATGCCGCTCGCCATGGCTTACTACGCCCGCGGAGTCGCCTATGCCGCCAAGGGGCAGGCGGCCGAGGCGCAAACCGCGCTCGACACGGTGAAGGCAATCGATGCCGCCACCCCAGCCGACGCGCCCGCGAAGACGCCTGTCTCCATTGCTGTGCACGCGCTGATGGGGAGATCGCGACCCGGAGCGGCAAGTTCGACGAGGGGGTCGGTCACTTCCGCGAAGCGCTCAAAATAGAGGACGCCGGTCTCTATTTCGAGCCACCCAAGTGGTACTACCCGATCCGCGAGTCGCTCGGCGCGGCGCTGTTGAAGGCCGGCCGGAGCGCCGAAGCAGAAGCCGTCTATCGTGAAGACCTGAAGCGGTTTCCTGAGAACGGGTGGTCGCTGTTCGGTCTCGCCGCCGCATTGCGGGCACAAGGGAAATCCGCCGAAGCGGCAGCCGTGGACCAGCGGTTCTCGAAGGCGTGGTCAGGGGCAGACGTCAAACTGGTAGCATCACGTTTCTGACGGGCCCTGTTGGAGGTCCGCCGAGAGTCGCGTGCTCGGCGGCGGTTTCCTGCTCGGGTTGATTGTCAGCCACTCCGGGCTACTGTTTTGTCCATGGAACCCGCCGCCGTCCAGCGCCGTACTCTGCGCCTGCTCTTCGTCACCCAGATCATCAGCGGCGTCGGCGTCGCGGTCGGCGCGTCGGTGGGAGCGCTGCTGGCTGCCGATATTGCAGGCGTGGGCATGTCGGGTCTGGCCCAGAGCGCCGCGGTAGTCGGTACGGCGCTGTTCGCCGTGCCGGCGACGGCAATAGTACGGAGCCATGGCCGCCGGCCGAGTCTTGCGGCGAGCTACCTCGTCGCTGCGGTGGGGGCTATTCTCGTCGTGACCGCAGCGGTGCGGGGATCGATCCCGCTCCTGTTTCTCGGTTTCTTTCTGTTCGGCGGCGCCACTGCCGCGAATTTTCAGGCCCGCTATGCCGCGGTGGACCTGGCGCCGGCAGCACTTCGGGGTCGCCACCTTTCCCTGATCGTCTGGGCGACCACGATCGGCGCGGTCATGGGACCGAGCCTGGCGCCACTGGCGGGTAAGTTGGTGGGCCGGTACGGAATTCCCACGCTGGCCGGTCCGTACTTCTTCTCTGCGCTGCTCTTCTCCCTGGCGATACTGCTCCTCACGGTGTTCCTGCGGCCGGACCCGGCGGTGGTCGCGCGCACCGCGCAGGCACCTCCCAGCTCAGCGGTATCGGACGCGCCTCGCCCCGGGATGCGCGAAGCGATGCGCTTTGTGCTCTCGGACCCGGCGGCCAGGCTCGGCGTGACCGCCATGGCCGTCGGGAACGTCGTCATGGTCGGCGTCATGGCCATGACGCCGGTGCACATTCGCGGGGCAGGCCACGACGCGGCCCACACTCTCGGCATCGTGGGCCTGGTGCTCAGCTTTCACATCGCGGGCATGTACGCGTTTTCGCCGGTCTTCGGCTGGCTGACGGACAGGCTCGGCCGGCGGCCGGTCATCTTTGCCGGCATCGCCCTGCTGCTGGCCGCGTGTGCGCTGTCGGGCAGGGCCGGGCACGATACTGCCCGGCTCGCCGCAGCGACTCATGGCCCTGGGGCTGGGATGGTCGGCCAGCATGGTGGCCGGGTCCACGCTGTTGAGTGAGTCGATCCCGGTGGAGCTGCGCGCTTCGGCCCAGGGACTGTCGGACCTGCTGATGGGACTGGCGGGAGCCATGGCGGGCGCCGTCTCCGGGGTCGATCGTAGCAGCGTGGGGCTACCCGACACTGACTCTGCTTGCCGCGCTCGCGACGGCACCGCTGATCGTGCTGGCGGCACGGCCTCGCTTGCCTTCATCGAGGGGTCCAGGCACCGGCGCCCGAGGTCGGCGAGCAACCCCCCTCGACACTCTAGCCTTCGTCAGACCTGACGGGCGGACGGAAACGCCGTCCGAGACGCCACCGTCTGAGGGTGCCGTCAAGCCGGCGGCGTGACCTATGAATCGGTTACTTTGTCGGACGGGAAGACTGAACTGCGCCGCCGGGAGTAGCGAAAATACGGCGGCGGTTTTATCATCGGGTGAGATACTGCCATTAGAATCGTGCTGCCCACTCTCGCAGCGGCCTGTCCGAGAACTGCGCCAGCGCCAGCAGGCTATCTCCTCCATTGCTGTGAAGACACCAACAACAGAGCGCATTTAGTACTGCCCTTTCAAACTCGACGTGCCGGTGAAACGAGGTATCCAGGGTCTGGCACGAACAGTAATTCATTAGATCCCAGTACCGACTTCGGGCGAAACCGTTCTCGATTCCGTCAGGGTAGCTATACGTATACGTGGGATCACTTTGAGACGGCGCTGGAGTGTAAGAACGAACGAACTCTGGCAGCAAGTACTCGTGAACACCCCACCGCACATTGTTGAGCAGTTCTGCAAGTGTTGTGGTATGGTACACCAGTATGTCGTCATGAAATCTGCTATTGAAGTCATCCAACGCTCGCAGGGCATCGACCCAATCAACCACAATGCCATTCTCTTGTAGCAGCCAGCTTAATCGCTTCGCGTTCCGTGTAAGTCGCGAAAGATTGTGCTTTGAAATGTTACCACAGATGCTGACGAAATCTTCCCTCTTGAGCTTAAGGCGTGTGTTCGACTCGATGGCCGGGAACCAAACTGGGACCTCGATGTCGGTTTCAAGCCAGTCGGATAACGCCATTACGGCCACCACGAGTTCCCGAGCATGGTCAGCAGTTCCCAGGTGGGGATCAGATGCGACGTTGCTAAGGTGGCGAAGCAGTGAGCCTTTCCCACCCAGCAAGCCGGGATCTACGGGCTCCAACATATCCGCCAAGAGGACGTTGAAAAGTGCCCGCTGACTAAGGGATGTAAAACTTACGAGAATCTCGGAATGGCCTGGTCCAAACGTCATCATTTCGTGGTTGACCATGGCCTGGATGGACTCAACTGCACCTTGTAGAACAATGGCCTCCCGTTCGACGTGTGAAACACTAACCAAGGTAGTTAGCCCCTAGGGAACATAGAGGAGGTCCCGGCGTGCGGGCTCCGCGCGTCGACCACCGACCTCTAGAGCGAGTCGATACTTCTTGAATGCAGCAGCTGCATCTTTCCCTAGCCTCTCGATATCGAGCTCGACATAGTGCTCTCGGACATATCCCAGCAACTTGCGATGACCCGCCTTTAGCCCTTGCAGCTCGCGTTGAATCTGTCCAAAAACTCCAACCTGCGCAGATGAGATCCGACTGCCATGAATAGAAGACTCTGAAACCTCGTGGTGGTTGAAACCGAGTTCACTGGGCTTGCCTTAGTATGAACAAGACTAGAGTTGTTGCCCTCAGTCTATACGTACCGACCATTGCTACGGATAAACGCTACTTCGACTCGTCTGTGTCCTTATCGAGTTCCTGGGCAGGGTCATCGGGTACGTTGGCGGTCTCAAGGTCGTGAGCTAGTTCGTACCAGCTGAGGTCGCCAGCCCAGGATGATTCTGAAACTAGGGCCAAACTCCCGCACGCGCGGAGAAGCCAGGGTAGAAACCGAAGGCAAGTTCCCTTCCAGGAAATCAGTAAAAATGTCCAGCTCCGTCTCCCAACTCTCAGATGCAGGTGTGATTCCCATACGCCATTCTGTGTACGTCGAGTTTGTCGCTTGGAGCATTTTGACATAATCGAAAGACCCAAACATGTCCACAATTAGTTCACCCTCAAGCCACATTCCTAGAACAAACTCGAAATCATCAGGTCGGACCGAGCATCGAGCCCCATTCCTCGGAGACGGTTTTCCGGAGCATGGGATCCGTTTGCTCAGGAATGTCGGCAAAGGACCTAGGAGCTGCGCGCACAGCGCAATTACCGACTCACTATCCCGGGACTGCCGGAGCCAGGATGCCAGCTTGCGGGCGCTCGCCGGAGAAAGGCCGCTGGCATTAGTGGCGTGTCCGAGAGCGGTGAGTTGCAGTGGGCTAGCCGCTAGTGCCATCGGTCCCAGATCGCCACTCAAAATATCCTGCAATGCCTCCCTCCATAGCATGGTGCGCCTCGAGAGATGCGGATCCAGTACGGAAACCATAGAGAAAATCCTTGAAGCGTGAGGCAATGTCTTCGGTTGAAGGATTCTCCCCCGATTGAGCTAGTAATTGACTTCCGAGCACCGCTCGTACGCCGGCGAGGGAGGCAGGATCATGCTCTCGGAGAGCTGGCTGGTCATCTCCCCTGGTTGATCTAGGAGCGTTAGCTGGGCCAGTGAGCGCACGGCTGGGCCGGTATAACGCAGGTCGCCTAACACGTTGTCGTACACGATAGTGTCACCCTCGACGTAGACACCCGCCCGGCCGCATCGACCAGCGATATCGCAGAAACAGAAGGGGTGCGATTGGCCTTTCTTCCCACCTGTCCCAAAGCAGCCAGTCAACAAGAATGGTCGTTCTAAACGGCAGGTCCACACCGCTCAGCTGGCGTCGTTGTAGCCGTAACCACGCGAAGTTCCCGTTCTTGCGAAGCCGACTCTATTAGGGACCGAACCTCGCTCGGCAGCGATGCGTTGTGATAAGCAATGCCTCGCTCCAGAAGACTCGCCAAACCGTTTAGGTGAGAGAAGCTCTGTCTGATGAGGCCTAGGACGCGCGCGATATGGTCGGGTAGCACCTCATATGGCTGAAATCGTTGTCCGATGGCATATGCGCAGGCTACGGGTAGATTGCTTGGTTGCGCAAACGCACAATACAGGGCCTCGGAACTCCTTGAACAGCGATTCAGCTAGATACGCGGCATTCTGGTCGACCTTTGGGCGCAGCACCTTCTTTCTGGCGAAGTCGGATGCCGGGTATAGCCCCGAAAGGCCAGAAGAGATTGCGAACACCCAGCGTAGCAGAGTCCTTCGTCCCCGCCGGGCGTACAGGATCATCTCCCACCTTCCACTCCAAAGACCCGGACTGTTTCCAGAACGCCAGGTGTCGAGCAGTTGGACGCCACCTTGAAAGCACTCGATTCTGGGAAGGCACGCTAAGCCAATCTGCAATCTGGCTGGTCTGTTCGAATAGGGCGGAAAGCAGTGCTGTCCTTATTGGCGTGCCACGCTCCTGTAGAAGGCCAAGGCGAGCGCAAATTGCTTCCAGCCGTAGCCCCCTGGCCCCGGCTGCCATGTGGTGTGCCTCATCAATCACTACTGTACGGATCTGTGTGCGGAGCTCCTCTGATGAGCGTAGGAGCGCGTCGGGAATCTCTCCACGGTTGCAACCACTACTACAGTTGAGATAATCGGATTCAAGTATTGGAGGGGCCTCGAACTCGCCAAACAATGGATAAACCCGCCACGGAGCACGCAGGCGGCGCCGAAGTTGCGCTGCCACTTGGCGTCCGATTGCTATATAAGGAGCCACATAGCATACAAGCCCGGGCTCACCACCTAGCTCCGTTAGGCGAAATAGCTCTCCAAGCAAAGTCTTTCCCGTGCTAGTGGCAGGCCAATCAAGACGTCTCGCCGATCTTTTCGTAGTCCGGAGATGGGACACTTGCGAATTGTGGAGGGAGAACACTCGCGACCGGCCAGTACGAGTCTCTCTATGTAGCCTCGAGGGAGCCGATCTGCATACGGCCTCAGTACTCGGGCAACCGCCATGCTGGGTTACGCCTGCCAACACGATTTCACAATCACGCAGGAGCGACACAGCAAAATCGTCACCCGACGAGAGCACAGCTTCAGTGAGCAACGCTCCTAGATTCGTGTGCGCGTCATAGTCTCCGGATTGCAGGAACGCACTTGAAACTTTCAAGGTAAGTGGCAAGGTGATTGTCTGGGTTCGAGCCTTCAAGAAGCTGTGGGATGTGCCACGGCGCGCACGTAGCTACGACTGCGGTTACTCCCCGGGTTTAACAACTGTAGTCGTCCAATAGGTCACGCGTTACCGTGGCGGCGGCGCGAGGGGAGTTGCCATCCAATGCGTAGGCAAGGCCTGCAAGCAATGCCAAGTCTTGGCTTGTCCAGGGGCGCCTCGCGAAAGTGCCCACTGGCTGCGTAGAAAATCCGTGCAGCGGCGACCAACTCCCTCGTGTTCTCAGGATGGAGGGCGCGAGCCAATGCTTCGACAGAGGCCTCGTGCGCTGACGTAGCGCTTGTGAGCGCGTACTGAGCTATGGCTATGAGCTGTCCCCCATGACGCGGTGTGGCCCTGTAATCATCGATTGGCTGACATCGCCGCTGCTGCGGCCCTTCCATAGTCGATGTCTAGGTCGCGCATTAGGCACGGCCCTTTGCAAGGCGCTCCAGCCTGTCCTGGAGGGCATTCAGAGACACTGCCCACATCTGCACACTGGTGTCGGACCATCCGCCTCTTGCGACCAATACAGTCCGAATGGCAGTCAGGGTGGTGACAGGGTCATCTGGAGACACGATCATGTACCAGTGTCGGTGTCAGGCGAAGTCGAAGGGCACATAACTGGTGAAATACCGGCGAGAGCTAGAACACGCTCTGCAAGGTCTGAACGATGAGACTGGTACCGCAGCAGGTTGGAGGCAAAACGGAGACGCGAGGTGAGCGTCAAGCTTGGCTCTACTCCAAATAACTTATGCGTAGTCCTGAATCAGTGACCGAGAGTATGCTAGGTCCGATGCACCAGTAGTTTTTACTTCCTGAACGACTGCGTAGTCTTCTTGAGAACTACCCTCGGGCAGGTATAACCACAGAAGATCTAGGTCGGGCTTCGAAATGTTCGATACAGGCGCAAGTGCGTTCGCGGCTGTGACGCGGCATTCTTCGAAGTAGCTATTCTTGCCTACAAAGAACGCAATGAATTCACCAAGATTCCCAACAAGCCTCTGATTAAGCGCCTCAGATGCCGGCAGCCAGGCAACTGTGTGATTCTTAAGATCCGCAAGCAGGCCATCGTGGGCAGCCTGGCAATCAGGGTTACCTAGCCAAACGACGATGCCACTACTCGCGGACTCACTGAAGCAGAACGCAGTCATTGGCACCTCTGTGGCGCGCTAGCTCCAGGCGGCGCTAGGAGTCGATAAGAATCTGACAATCGGGCAAGCGAAGTCTAACGCACCCTAGGTTAGGTTATGCTGCAGCCTCGGCAGCGAGTTCAGCATTCCGGAGCGGGGCGTACCAGGAGCTTAGCTCGTCCAGCGTACCGATCTTGCGTGGCAAGGGATTACCCTCGATCAACAATGCCTCGATATTCTGGTTGATAAAGGCCTCCACTGTTCTACGCGGGTTTTGCGCGATCCAAGAATCATAGAAGTTGTCAGTCACCTGGTAATGGTGCGTGTGGATAAAGGGTGACCACTTGTCGCGGAGACTCGTTGGGGGGCCGAATGTCGATAATCTCAAACTCCTCGAACTCCCGATCTTGCCACTCCCCCCAAGCCTGGGAGAGCAGATGAACTGCACCTGCATCCGAGGCTGGGGCTCCGTATCCAAATATGGTGACGAAGAGTGCTTCTTTGAGTGCGTGCTGCACGTCAGTCCACGCGCTCGCAATCATTGGATCGGAGGTGTAGTCCTTTGTTCGTACTGGGTAGAGCAGCTTTGATGGAGCGAAAGGCCAATCACAGCGGCTGCACCTTGCTCCTTTTGGCCCGAGTACGCCATCCCGCGCACAGAATCCTGCGGCTACGTTACCGTGCAAGAAGAGCAAACGTGGCAACGACGGTACCCTGTCTTTGTTGCGACGATAGGCCTGAATGAGAAACGGGTCCCAGTTGAAAGTCGCGATGACATCTTTCCCCCGCAGCGACAGCACAAGGAAGTCGTAGAGCGTGGGTGTAGGCGGGAGCTCGAGAGATGCGAAGTACTTGTAAATCACACTTTCAAGGTCAGCGGTTGCTTCATTCCATCTCGGATTACTGAGCAGCTCGTAATAGACCTCCTCAAAGTTCCGGCCCCGCCACTTGATTCCAGTCTCCTGTAGGATTGGGCCCACGGGAACAACGTTGGCAAAATCGGCCATAACCGGCAGTTGCCTACCATCGCGATCGCCAAGCGGCAACGCCGCCCTGCTGGCACCTGCGCCAATGATGACCAGGTGAGGACGGACCTTCCTGACTTGCCTGATTTGATCAGCAGTCGTCATATCCATGGCTGTTGCCACATAGGTGGCCATGCCCGCCCTCCAGCGATCCGCTACGCTACGCAACCTTCTCTCCTACCGTTGCCCCGACGAAACGCCAGAGATGAGGCTCACGACCCGTGCGAAGCACGGTGTGCTGCCGAGCAGCGACTTTAGTCGCGCGCGTGCCCGGGGCCGCGGGATTGCTTCGGGGCTTCGCCCCTCGCAATGACTCGCTCACCTTTCGCCGGCTCGCTATGACTGGCGACTGGCGACTGCCTACCGATACCCCGCCGCCTGGAGCTGGAACAGCTCCGAGTACAACCCACCCAGCGCCACCAGCGCCTCGTGGGTCCCCTGTTCCACCAGCTCCCCACCCTTCAGCACCACGATCCGGTCCGCCATCCGCACCGTCGAGAACCGGTGCGAGATCAGCACCGCCATCCTTCCTTTAGTAAGCTCGGAAAACCGGAGAAACACCTCGTACTCCGCCCGGGCATCCAAGCGCCGCCGTGGGCTCGTCCAGAATCAGTAGCTGGGCATCCCGCATGTAGGCCCGGGCCAGCGCCACCTTCTGCCACTCGCCGCCGGAGAGATCCACCCCGCCGTCGAACCGCTTGCCCAGCATCTGATCGTATTTGCCCTGGAGCCGCTGGGCGACCGAATCGGCCAGGCTCCGCTCCGCCGCGGTGCGGATGGCCGGCTCGTCGCCCAGCCGTCCAATATTGCCCACCGCGATGTTCTCCTTGAGGGCAAAGTCGTAGCGCACGAAGTCCTGGAAGATGACCCCGATATTGCGCCGCAGGCTGTCAATGTCGTACTCCCGGAGATCCACGCCGTCGAGCAGGATCCGGCCCTCGGTGGGGTCGTACAGCCGGGCCAGCAGCTTGACCAGCGTGGTCTTGCCGGCGCCGTTCTCGCCCACCAGCGCCACCCGCTCCCCGGGTGACAGTGAGAAGTCGAGTCGCCGTACTGCCCAGTGCTCCGACCCGGGATACTTGAATCCCACGCCTTCGAAGGCAAACCCCACCCGGATCGGCACCGGCACCTGCTTGGCCCCCGGATTACGCCGGATGCTGGGCTCGATGTCGAGGAAGCTGAACAGGTCCTCCAGATAGAGGCTCTGCTCGAACACCTGCGACAGCGACAGCAGCACCCGCTGGATCAGATCCCGGCTCTGCCGGAACGAGCCCGCCAGGAATGTCAGCACCCCGATGGTAAACACCCCGGCTCGCGACTCGTGACCCACGACGGTCAAATAGATGATCACCGCGTAGGCCGCGTAGTATCCCAGGGTCCCAACCACCGAGAGGAGGGTGGAGACGACGCTGCGCCTGACCGCCAGCGACTTGTTGGCCTCGTAGAACTCGTGCGAGAGCCGGCCGTACCTGCCCACGAGAAAATCGGACAGGCCGAACAGCTTGAGCTCCTTGGCCGAGATGTCGCTGGCGCCGATGTAGCGGAGGTAGTCCAGCTGGCGCCGCTCCGGGGTCCAGGAGTAGAGCAGCGAATAGCCCAGCGAGGCGAAGTGGGTCTCACCCAGGAGCGACGGCAGCACCGCAACCACCAGCAGCACCAGCAGCCAGGGGACGTACACCGCCAGGGCCGCGGCCAGCGAGATCAGGGTGATGAGATCCTGGAGCGTGGCCAGCAGCATGGTGAAGAGCCCGATCCGCCCCACGGTCTGCCGACGAGCCCGCTCCAGCTTGTCGTAGATCTCGGCGTTCTCGAACTGTTCCAGGTCGAGCGAGGCCGCGTGCTGCATCAGCTGCACGCTGGTGCGATTGGCGAACAGGTCGCCCAGCAGGCTCTCGAGCAGGGCCGAGACTCGGCTCAGCCCCTCACCCACGAGGGCGATCGCCAGCTCGATCCCCAGCAGGACTGCCAACCGGGTCCAGGCCAACGGCCCACCGGCCTGGTGGACGGTGATGGCGTGCACCACCTCGTCCACGATGAGCTTGCCCACCCACAACACCGCCAGCGGAACCGCCGACCGGGCCACCCGCAGCAGAAGGATGCCGACCACGTAGCTGGGGTTGGTGTCCCACACCATTCGGAGCAGCTTGGGCAGGTGTCGCAGGGCCTGCAGCCGCTCGCGCCAGGAGATGTTGGGGTCAGGCGGCGCGGGGCCGCGCCGGTTGGGGCGGACCACCGGGTGTTGCAGGGGGAGGGACATGATGGAAAGTAAGGCGGTAAGGCGGTAAGGCGGTAAGGCGGTAGGTGGGTAAGGCGGGAGGTTAAATGATGACAAGAAGAGAGCGAAGCCCCGCTACGATGGAAAATGCTTCCTTACGAGCGGTTCGAGGCGTGGAAGATGGCCCACGAGCTTGCTCTTCGGGTGTACGGCGTTACAGATCGGTGGCCGGTCCAGGAGAGATATGGGCTGACGGCGCAGATTCGGCGTGCAGCGCTCTCGGCGCCCACAAACATTGCTGAAGGTTCAGCAAAGCGCGGCCCCCGCGAGCTTCGACGTTATCTGGACATCGCTCTGGGTTCATTGTCCGAAGTTTCATACCTCCTCAGATTCAGCAGGGACCGTGGAATCCTCGGTGATGCTGACTTCAAGGCTCTTGACGATCTGAGGAACCAAGCTGGAAAGTTGACCTGGCGCTTCTATTCTTCCCTGCGACAAGGTGCGGCACCCTGATTACCGCCCTACCGCCCTACCGCCTTACCGCCTTTCTTACATTTCCTCATGTCTACCACCGCCCTCGTCACCGGCGCAACAGAAGGCATCGGCCGGGCCACCGCGTTCGCGCTGGGCCAGGCCGGTTACCGGGTCGGGATCTGCGCCCGCACCGAATCCAAGGTGCGACAGCTGGTGGAGGAGCTTCGAGAGGGCGGCATCGAGGCCGCCGGCGCACCGGCCGACGTGGGTCAGGCCGAACCGGTCGCCCGGATGGTGGAGACCATCACCCAGGCCCTGGGCGACATCGGCGTGCTGGTGAACAACGCCGGCATTCTCATCGCCCGGCCGTTCGAGGAGCTGACGCTGGAGGAGTGGGACTGCCACCATGAACACCAACGTCCGGAGCCTGTACCTGGTGACGCGCGCGGTGCTGCCTCCCATGCGGAGCCGGAAACAGGGCTCGATCGTCAACGTGGCCAGCCTGGCGGGCCGGAACGGATTCGCCGGCGGCACCGCCTACACCGCGTCCAAGCACGCCGTGCTGGGGTTCAGCCGCTCCCTGATGCTGGAAGTGCGGAAGGACAACGTCCGGGTCATCGCCATCTGTCCCGGCTCGGTGGACACCAGTCTGCTGCGCGATCAGCCGATGCTCAAGTCGGAGCCCAGTCGCATCCTGCGGCCGGAGGACGTAGCCGCCAGCATCCTCCACGCCATCGAGCTGCCGGACCGTGCGCTGGTGAGCGAGCTGGATATCCGGCCCACGAATCCATGAGGTAGGGCGGTAGAGCTTGCCCCGAGCCATCGAGGCGAGGGGGCGGTAGGGCGAGCTTGGGGCGGAACAAAGGAGCTGTCAACGATGACAACTGATGGCCGCTAACAGCGGAACTGTGCTGATCTCCCGCTGCATCTGCCGCAACGTCGAGTTCAGCGAGCTGCTCCCCCGCGCACGGGCAGCAGGCTGGAGCCTGGCCGACCTGGTGTGGGAGACCGGCTGTGGGGGGCAGTGCGGACTCTGCCGCCCCTATCTGAGCCGGATGTTGCGCACCGGGGAAACCGAGTTCCACGAAATCCTCACCGCGGAGGGCAATTGACCGCCGGATCGGTCTCCTCCGTCCGCAGAATCGCCGCCCGGCTCGAGCGCCACTGGCGGCGGCTGTCCTATACCGGCTCCATCGCCGGCGTCGCGATCATCATCGCCTGGCTCGGCCTCTGGTTGTTCCGCCAGAACGACGGCGTGGGCCTGCTGCTCACCTCGGTGGCGACGCTGCTGACCCTGGTCACCTTCCGCCACATGCGCGAGCTGGCGGAGCATCAGAAGCGGTCCCTCAGCAAGGCGCTGGAGCAGTCCGACCGGCGGAACCACGAGCTGGAGCGGCTGCGACACCTGGCCGGAACCCTCCTGGCCGGGACGGACATGGACGGACTGGTGACGGAGGTGGCCCAGTCTGGGGCCGAGCTGCTGGAGGCGGAGAGCGGGGTGGTGACGCTGATGGTCGAGGAGGGGCGCTTTCTTCGGGTGGTCGCCGCCTGTGGGCCGCTTCAGCCATTGATGGGGCTGCTCTTTCCAGTGGACGGATCGCTGGGCGGATGGGTAGTCACCCACGACACTCCGCTGGTCTCGGATGACATGGACGCCGACCCGCGGACCTACCATCCACCTAACCGGCCGATAAAGCTGAAGACCGCCGCGATCATTCCCCTGCGCTCCGCCGGGGTCCCCATCGGCACCGTGAGCGTCTACAACCGGCGGGATGGCCGCCCCTTCAGCGACAACGATCTGCGGCTGCTCCAGATCCTGGGCGACCAGGTGGTGGTCGGTCTCGACCGCGCCTCGGTGCTGCAGGAGAGCCGCCGTAACGAGCTGGCCCTCCGGACCAAGAACCAGGAGCTGCAGCGGGCCACCCAGCTCAAGAGCGAGTTTCTGGCCAACATGTCGCACGAGCTGCGCACCCCGCTCAACGCCATCATCGGTTTCTCCGATCTGACCCTGGACGGCGGCACCGGGCGACCTCAACCCCCAACAGCGCGAGTTCACCGAAGCCGTGCTGCGTAACGGCAAGCATCTGCTCTCGCTCATCAACAGCGCCCTCGATCTCTCCAAGATCGAGGCCGGCAGGATGACCCTCTCCCTGGCGGCCACGGACCTCCGCGAGGCTATCGTGGATGCGGTGGCGGATACCGCGAGCCTGCGTACCGCCAAGCGCCAGGAATGCACCCTCGATCTGGATCCCGCGCCGCTCACCATTGTCGCCGATGGGGGCCGTATCCGGCAGATCCTCTTCAACCTCCTGTCCAACGCGTCCAAGTTCACCGCCGAGGATGGCAAGATCTCTCTGGCGGCCGTCCGCACCCGCGCCCCCCTCAGACAACCGGCCGAGCGGGCCGGCGATCAGGCCCGGCTGATTCCCCAGGAGGCGGTCTGGGTCTCGGTGGCGGACGAGGGCATCGGGATCAAGCAGCAGGACATGCCCAAGCTGTTCCAGGAGTTCAGTCAGGTGGACAGCTCCGCCAGCCGGCGGGCACAGGGCACCGGGCTGGGGTTGGCCCTCTGCAAGAAGTTCGTGGAGATGCACGGGGGGACCATCGGAGCGGACTCGGTCTACGGGAAGGGCACCGCCTTCTGGTTCCTGCTTCCGGCGGAGGGCCCGGTACGGCGACCCCTCGCGGCCGAGCGCGCGTGAGTATACTCCAGTACATGTCGGGCTCCGACCGCATCCGGCGATCGCACGTCCTCCGGGCCAAGGCGATCCTCCTGCTGGCAGTCTTCCTGTCGGCCGGCACCAGCCTGCCCAGCCTGGATGCCTTGCTGTACCACAACGGCGGCATGGAGCTGGAGCGTTCCCAGTCCCACATCGAGCCCGCCGGCGGATGTCTCAGCCATTCGGACCACTGCAGCCTCGGTCGCAGCGCTTCCGGCTCCGGCGCCGTTGCCACCCTGATCGGTGTCGTCCGTCTCGAGCCGGTCTCCGGCCCCACCCAACTGTTCGCCCCCCGCGTTCAGCCTGAGTTCGCCGACCGCACCGGAGTACCCCAACCCCGAGCCCCTCCCGTCCTTCGATCCGTCTGACCGGCCGCGCCCTGCGCGGCGCGACCCTCACACGAATCGGAGGACTACATGCACTTCCGTGCTCGCACGGCCATTCTGGTGGCCGCCTGCTGGCTGGGAGCGGCGCCCCACGCCTGGGGGCAGAATCCCGCCGCGCTGGACTCGCTGCGCCGCAGTCTGAGCGCGGTCTCCGCCCGAATCGACTCGCTCGAAGCCGGCCTCTGTCCGGCTGCGCCGGCGGCTACCCCATCGAAGCCGTCGGGAAACGCCCGGGCCGATAGTCTGGCCGCCACGCTCGACCGGCTCAATCAGAGAGTAGAGGCCATCCGCTCGGTCCGCTGCGCGCCGCCCGGCCCAGGCCCAGCCGGCGGACTCGACCGACGACCTTGCCGCACTCCGGGCGGCCGCCGCGGAGGCTGCGGGACAGGCACCTTCGCCGTCGGATACGGCCCAGACTGGTCAAAGGGTGCCGGACCAGACTGCCGCAACGCCGGCGGGTGGACCGCGGGGCGCCAACCTTCTCAACCCCGAGATCAGCGCTACCGGCGACGTCCAGCTGGTGGCCCATGAAGGCAACCCGGGGTTCGACGCCGTCGCCCGGGAGTTCGAGTTCGCCTTTCAGTCGGCCCTGGATCCCTACTCCAACACCAAGATCTTCCTGGCCGCCGAGGAGGACGGAGTGAGTGTGGAGGAGGGATACATCTACTGGACCGGCCTCCCGGGCCGGCTGAGACTCGACGTGGGCAAGTTCCGCCAGCAGGTCGGCGACCTGAATCGCTGGCACGCCCACGCCCTGCCGGAAACCGAGTACCCGCTGGTGTACCAGCGCTTTCTCTCCGAGGAAGGGCTCGCCGGTGTCGGCCTCTCCCTCTATACCACCCTTCCATTCTCGCTCGGCGGCGCCACCCACGAGGTCTGGCTTCAGGGAACCACGGCCAACAGCGATCCGCTGGTCGCCGGCAGCAATCGTCTGCTCTTCCTCGGCCGGTTACAGAACTTCTGGCAGCTCAACCGGGCGATGTATGCCCAGATCGGGGTGACTGGACTGGGCGGGAACAACGACGCGGCCGACCTCCGAAGCCGGGTGGTCGGGCTCGACTTCCGATTGACCTATCGGCCTCCCGAAGCCGGGACCCGGCGGGACATCACCTTCCGGGCCGAGGGCTACCGCATGCATGCCGACGAGCTGGGCACGACCACCAACCGGTACGGAACGTTTCTGGACCTCCAGGCGCGGACCAGCCGACGGTGGGTCTTCGGCGCCCGATATGATTACGTCGAGGCGGCCCGAGGGCTGGAAGACACCGAATGGCGGATCGTCCCCAACATCACCTGGTGGCAGAGCGAGTTCGTGTATCTCCGGCTGGAGGGCGAGCACCGCCACGCCGATCTCGAGGGCACCCAGAACCAGCTCAAGCTGCAGGCGGTCTGGGCGATGGGCCCGCACAAGCATGAGACGTATTGAAGGCGGTAAGGCGGTAAGGCGGTAAGGCGGTAAGGCGGTAAGGCGGTAAGGCGTAAGCGTACGATGACCAGACTTTGACTTCAAGGAAGGAATCTCAATATGACGTTTACTACACTGCTCCTGCTCGCGGGACTACTCGGGCAACCAGCTTACCCGCTTACCCCCTTACCCGCCGACCCGCCGGTAAAGATCGTCACCAGCCTGACCACCTACGGCGCCATCGCTCGTGAGATCGTGGGCGACCGGGGTACGGTGACGTCGATCGCCCAGGGAGACGAGGATCCCCACTTCGTGCAGCCGAAGCCAAGCTTTGTGAGGGTCCTGCGCGATGCCGACCTGTTCGTCACCACCGGGATGGACCTCGAGCTGTGGGTGCCGGCGCTGCTCGACCGGGCCGGCAACCGGAAGATCATCGAAGGCAGCCCCGGCTACGTCGCCGCCTATCGCGGTATAGATCTGCTCGAGGTTCCCACCTCGCTGAGCCGTGCCGGGGGCGACATCCACGTGGATGGCAACCCGCACATTCACACCGATCCGCTCAACGGGATCGTCATCGCGCGCAACGTCCTCGCCGGTCTCCAGAAAGTCTCCCCGGCCAATGCGGCCTTCTTTGCGGGCCGGGAGCAGGACTTCGAGAAACGGGTCCTCGAGGCCACCATGGGCCCCGCCCTGGTAACGGTGCTCACTCCAGCAACCGCCTTCGATCTGCTGCGCACCGACAAGCTGCAGGACTTCCTGGGCCGTCAGAAATACCAGGGCAAGCCGCTCCTCGATCAGCTGGGTGGCTGGCTCAAGCAGGGTGAGGTCTTTCGGGGAAAGGAAATGGCCTGCTATCACAAGGAGTGGGCCTACTTCAGCCGGCGGTTCAAGATCGACTGCGTCACCTTCATCGAGGCCAAGCCGGGCATCCCTCCGACACCCAAGCACGTGCAGGAGGTGATCGAGCTCATGCGGCAGCGCAAGATACCGGTGCTGTTCGCCTCCAACTATTTCGACCGGAAACAGATCGAGCGGGTGGCCGAACGAACCGGGGCCAGAGCGGTCATCGTGCCTGAGAACACCGCGGGCGCCCCCGGAGTGGACACCTACTTCGACCTGGTCAACAACTGGGTGAGCAGCCTGGCGGCCGGATTTCGTGATGTGGCACTCAAGACCGGAGCTCCGTAATGGACCTGAGCCTCTTTCTGCCGCCACTGGTGGCGTGCCTGGTGCTGGTGGCGATCCATTCGTACCTCGGGCTGCACGTGATCGCCCGGGAGGTGATCTTCGTCGACCTGTCCTTAGCCCAGATGGCGGCGCTCGGCTCCACCGTCGCCATCCTGGCCGGCAGCCAGCCCGATTCGGCGGCCTCGTTCCTCTACGCGCTGGGGTTCACCACGCTCGGGGCCGCGCTGTTTGCCCTCACCCGTAGCACGGAAAGGGGACCGGTGCCGCAGGAGGCCATCATCGGCGTGGTATTCGTCATGGCGTCGGCGGCCGCGATCCTGGTGGCCGATCGCACCCCCCGCGGTGGCGAGGCCATCAAGGACATTCTGGTGGGAAGCCTCCTGTGGGTCACCTGGCCGACCATCATCCGCCTGGCGGCGATATATGCCGTGGTCGGGATCTTCCACTGGGTCCTGAGGAAGCGCTTCCTGACGATCTCGTTCGAGCCCGAGACCGCCATCGCAAGGGGGTGGCGCATCCGTTGGTGGGATTTCTGGTTCTACCTCTCGTTCGGCATCGTCATCACCTTCTCGGTTCCGATCGCCGGAGTCCTGCTGGTCTTTTCCTTCCTGGTGGTCCCGGCGGCCATCGCCTTTCAGTTCACCCGGCGTCAAGGTACCCTGGCCGCAATCTCCTGGCTGGCCGGGACACTCGCTTCGGCGTTGGGGCTCTGGGTGTCATTCCACTACGATCTGCCCACCGGGCCCGTCGTGGTCTGCATGTTCGGAGCGTTGCTGCTGGGAGCCTATCTGATGCGGCGGGCACTGGGACTGCGCGCATCCAGCCTCGCGCCCCGTACCGCCGTGGGATAGCGGTGCGTGGGCCTACCTCTGTTCCGCCCGCTTCCAGCCCGGCACGTACGGATGGGGGAGCATGGCGACCCGGCGGACCAACTCGAGATGGGCGGCAACGATATCGGCCAGCCGCTGGGCGGGACTCAGGTGGGATTCCGCCAGCGCGGTAGGGGGCACGGCGCTGAAGACCAGGGCGCCGTGAATTCTCCCCGCAACCCGCAGGGGGACGATCAGCCTGCTCTCTCCCCGAGCCTGGGCAAAGGAGTGCGGTACCTGACCCTGAAGCACCCGCGCGAGCGCGGTTCCGGTGACCGGTACCAGGGGAAGGTCGGGAAGCGCGCGCCGTTCCCCCGGCTCCAGAAGGACCACTCGATCGCCCTCGGTGAGCCGGAGGGCAAAGGTCAGCTTGTCGAACGGCAACAGCCCCGAGGCTTCTTCCGCAATCAGTCGGGTAGCCGCTACCGGGTCCGGGGTCGTGGCCAGAAGGCTCGCAATGCGGAAGAGTGGCTCCGCCGACTCATCGCTGGTTGGGGGAAGGCTCGGCTGCGGCGATGGGGCAGGCCTCGGCGCCTCCGCCGGCCGGAGGAAGGCCGAGACCTGCGGAGCGATCAGCTCGGCCAGCAGTCCCAGCAACGCTACATCGTCGGCGCCGTAGAGCTCCGGCCCGACACTTCCCACCAGCAGATACGCCAGTGAGCCGCCTCCAAGCCCCATCCCCACCCCGGCGATCGATCGTACATCGGCTCCGCTCGACTCCGCGGTGAGAAAGCCCCGGGGCCAGCGATCATCCTCATATGTATCGGAGACGAGCAGAGTGTCTTGCGAGTCGAAGATGCCCGCGATGTCCAGGTGCTCCCGGCTGATGCAGAGCGACGGATCGACCCAGAGCGGCCCGCCGGCATGCTCGCCCAGGCGGAGATACTGTTCGCCGGCGGCGTCCGACAGCAGCAGCTCGACGTGATCGTGCGGCAGCAGCGGTGCCAGCCCGCGGGTCACTCCGGCCAGGAACCGCTGTGGGGTGCCGGCATCCCGGTTGGCTTGAGCGACGGCCTCCAGCAACCCGGCGATCCGCTCCTTCTGCCGGGAGGACGATTCCTCCACCGGCGTCCACTGCCGCGCGATCCTGCCCAGCATCGGGGCCACCCGCTGAGCCACACACTGGAGCAGCACCCGCTCGGCGGGTCCATACCGTCCGGGCTGCAGATCGGCCACCAGCAGCAGCGCGACGTCCCGCTTGCCGAACCGGATCGGGAGGCAGGTGGCCGAGCCATACCCGGCGTCGCAGACGATTTCCTCGACCAGCGAGAGCTGCTCGGGCTTGAGATTGGGTGACGGCAGGGGTACGGCGAGGTCGTCCTCGGCGAGCTCCGCTGGGGCCAGCAGGACCACTCCGCCTTGAGATGGGTAGAGCCAGAGGGCCATCAGGTCATGCGGTACTTCGACGGACACGGTGTTGGATAGGGCCTGGTGCCAGGTGATGAGAGCGAGGGGATCCACTTGACCGGCCGTGGCCTGAAGGACGGGAACGAGTAGCTCACTCCCTTGAGTCGAGAGTGGTTCGTCCGCCGTTTCCGCTCCTTCGGGGTATTCCATAAGAGGCGCATAGGGCATGAGGTATGCCTCCCGCTCCTGCGGGGTAAGTATTTTCAAGCTAAACACTTGGGGAGGGCGGCCCGGGTTTCTTCAGGCAGGATGGCTCATCGCGGGTGGCATGCTGCCGCGTCTCTTGCAGGCTGCTGCCATCTAGCGCAATGAAACCCAATCACTTGACATACCCCCACCCCCTATATAAGTATCCAGCTGTGCGGTTCCTGCTGATGTCATCCTGAGCGAAGCGAAGGAGTCGGAACTCGAAAGCTTCACGAACTCCGGCGGTCCCGCCCCTTCGCTGCGGTCAGGGTGAAAGTCATCGCTTACGATTTGAGGCACACGATGAAAAAACTCATTCTCCACATCACCGGCATGAGCTGCGGGCACTGCCTGCACGCCGTCAACCAGGCCCTCGGCTCAACGCCAGCCATTCAGCTGGAATCCCTTCGCATGGGTCGGGCAGTCCTGAGCTATGACGAGCAAAAAACCGACCCGGCGGCCATCGAAGCCCTGATTGCCGGCGCGGGCTACACCGCGGTCGCTGCGGCATCGGACGTTGGCGCGGCGAAGGAGCAGCGGTGACCACACCGGAGATTGTGGTGACGACGTTGGGAGCCGTGGCCATCGCATGGGTCAACTACTGGTTCTTCTTCAGCAAGAGATCGTAAACGTTGTCGGTCGCATGAGCACAGACTCAGCAACGATCCCGGTTACCGGCATGACCTGCGCCGCCTGCAGCGCGAGGGTCCAGCGCACCCTGGAGCGGAGCCCCGGCGTCAGCTCGGCCAGCGTAAACCTGATCACCGGTTCGGCCACGGTCGACTTTGATCCCCAGGCCACCAGCACCGGGCGACTGGTGGATGCGATCCGGGCCACCGGCTACGGGGCGGAGTTTCCCCGGGAAGGAGAGACCCCCGAAGAGCTGCTCGAGACGCAGGACGTAGTCCGGGACGAGGAGATCGCCGGCCTCCGCCGCAAGTTTGCCGTCAGCATCGTGGCCGCTGTGCTCACCATGCTCCTCAGCATCCCGCTTGCCGCGCACTTGCCCGGCTCGATGGCCGACCCGCTCATGAGGTGGATGACGCCGCTGGCCGGATGGATGGAGCGGCTGGCCCCATGGACCGGTCGGGTCACAGCCGACATGTGGCGCTACTTGCTGCTGGGCCTCACCCTGCCGGTGGTAGGGTGGGCCGGACGTCACTTCTATACTCGCGCGTGGTCCGCGTTCCGGCACCACAGCGCCGACATGAATAGCCTGATAGCCGTCGGCACCGGCGCCGCGTTTCTCTACAGCCTGGGAGTCACCCTGGCGGACGACTGGCTCTCGGCCCATGGCATCGAGCCGCAGGTCTACTACGATGCAATTACCTGGATCATCGCGCTGGTCCTGCTGGGGAACCTGCTCGAGGCCCGCGCCAAGGGCCGGACCTCGGGTGCGCTCCGCCGGCTGATCGGTCTTCGGCCTTCCACCGCCCGCGTCCTGCGCGACGGTGGAGAGACCGAGATCCCACTCACCCAGCTCCAGGCTGGTGATGAGGTAGTGGTGCGCCCGGGTGAGAAAATTCCCGCCGATGGCGTGATTCTCGAAGGCACCAGCTATGTGGACGAGTCCATGCTCACCGGCGAGCCGGTTCCGGTCTCCCGTGGTCCGGGTGATCGGGTCATTGGCGCCACGCTCAATCGGAACGGAGCCTTTCACTTTCGGGTGGCCCGGGTAGGGCAGGACACCGTGCTCTCCCAGATCATTCGCCTGGTGCAGGAGGCTCAGAGCTCCAAGGCGCCGATCCAGCGGATCGCCGATCGGGTCTCGGCGGTCTTTGTCCCGGTGGTGATCTCCATTGCCATCGCCACCTTCGTGATCTGGTTCGACTTCGGCCCCTCGCCCGCCTACCTGCGGGGACTGGTCGCAGCGGTGACCGTCCTGATCATCGCCTGCCCCTGCGCCATGGGGCTGGCGGTGCCCACGGCGGTGATGGTCTCCACCGGCCGGGGAGCCGAGCGCGGTGTTCTCATCAAGCGAGGTGAGGCGCTCGAGCGCACCGGGCACATCGACGTTGTGGTGTTGGATAAGACCGGGACGATAACCGAAGGGCGTCCTGCAGTCCGGTCGGTCCAGCTCGCAGCCGAAGCGCCCTCTGATCTCGACGAGCGGCGGGTGCTTCAGCTCGCCGCCTCGGTCGAGCGACTGAGCGAGCATCCTCTGGCGGAGGCGATTGCCGCCGAAGCCACCCGGCTGGGCATCCAGCTCGAAGACGTCACGGAATTCGAGACCCTGACCGGGAAGGGTGTGCTCGGCATCGTCCCTGGCCGCCGGGTGGCGGTGGGAAACGCCGCGCTGATGCGGGAGCTCGGCATCGATTCCGTCCATCTGCGTGCTCAGGCGGATCAGATGGCGGCCGAGGGCCAGACCACGATCTACGTAGCGGTCGACGGCCAGGTCGTGGCCCTGATCGCGGTGGCGGACCCGATCAGGCCGACCAGCCGGGAGGCGGTCGCCCAGCTCCGCCTGCTGGGAGTAGAAGTGGTCCTGCTCACCGGCGACCACCGTCGCACCGCCGAGGCAGTGGCGAGGGCGGTCGGTGTGGACCGGATGGCCGCGGAGGTGTTGCCGGGCCAGAAGGCGGAGGAGGTCCGGCGGATCCAGAGTCAGGGCAAAGCGGTGGCGCTGGTGGGGGACGGGCTGAACGACGCTCCAGCCCTCGCGCAGGCCGATATCGGAATCGCGATGGGGACTGGCGTGGATGTGGCGGTGGAGGCCGCGGACATCGTGCTCATGCGGAGCGACCTGCTGGGGGTGGTGGAGGCCATCGGACTGTCCCGCCGGACCATGCGGGTCATTCGGCAGAATCTCTTCTGGGCCTTCGTCTACAACGTCATCGGCATCCCCATCGCGGCCGGCGCCCTCTATCCGGCCTTCGGCCTGCTGCTCTCCCCGGCCATGGCCGCGGCGGCGATGGCGGCCAGCTCCCTCAGCGTGGTGTCGAACAGCCTCCGGCTCAGAAGGTACAACGTGGTTCAACCAGGGAGTCCATATGTCGGCTGAAACCATCGCTCCGTGTGGCTGCGGGGCCCGGCCGGGTGATGGTCGCCACGCCAGCGCGGTAGACCCGGACGTGAAGCGCTCCATCGGCAGCCGGCTACGGCGGATCGAAGGCCAGGTGCGTGGGCTGCAGAAGATGGTCGAGGAGGAGCGTTATTGTGCCGACGTGCTGATGCAGCTGTCTTCCGTGCAGGAGGCGCTGCGCGGCACCGGCCGGGCGCTGCTGCACAACCACCTCAAGCACTGCGCCACGGAAGCGATCCGTTCCGGCGATCCGGACAAAGCGGAGGCGATGTACGACGAGCTGATGGAGCTGATGTACAAGAACGCGAGGTGAGGACGGAAGGACAGGTGGACAGAGGACGGGCGGACAGGGCCGCCTATCTCGTCGCCCGCTGTTGTTTCTTTTTTGTCGTCGGCCGCTCCCCCTTATTCCTTCCGATCGCCTGTCCATCCGTCCGCCCGTCCGCCTGTCCGACCGACTCCTCCGCCCGCTGATCCCGGAACTCCCGCGCCGCCCGATATTCCTTGACCAGGCGCTTCATCATGGCATCGCGCCGCGAGTAGAGCCGCTTCAGCGGCCGATTGGCTTTCCGTTCCTTGGCATACGCGGTGAGCAGCGGGAGCGCGATCGAGCTGTCGCTGTAGACCACGACGGTGCCGGGCAGCTGATCGGGATCGATCTTGCCCCAGCTCACTGCCTCGGCGGGTGTCGCTCCCGACAGGCCGCCGGAGTCCGGGCGCGCATCGGTCATCTGGAGGAAGAAGTCGTGCCCCCGCTCGTCGATCCCCAGCACCTCCTGAATCTGGGGCTCGGTCTGCAGCATGAAGTTTTTCGGACTCCCGCCGCCCACGATCAGCACCCCGCTCTTGCCGCCGGCCCGCTTTGCCTCGAGCACGATGCTGGCCGTTTCGTTCACGTCGGCACTGACATCGAACCGGAGCTGGCTGCCGGCCAGGGCCTGTTCCGCCACGTTCATCCCGATCGAGCTGTCACCCGGCGAGCTGGTATAGATGGGCACCTCGAGCTCGTGTGCGGCAGCCAGCACCGAGCGGCGGGACAGCCCGAGTGCCCGTTCGCGCTCGGCGACGTAGCCCCCCAGCAGGTAATGGTACTCCGCGGTGCTCATCGGGTGCTGGAACTCCTCCCGGGCCGATACCTGCCGGATGAACGCGTCGGTGGAGAGCAGTACGTTGTAGTCGAAGAAGATGTCGTAGATGCGGACCACGCCCTTGTCGCGCAGCTCGACGTCATCGGCCGTCGGGGTACCCCGGTGCATCGCGAGCCCGAGAGCAAAGTGGGCGTCGTGGTACAGATTGGCCCCGGTGGAGATGATCCAATCCACGAATCCCGACTCCATCAATGGGATCAGGCAGCTCATGCCGAGCCCCGCCGGGGTCATGGCACCCGTCAGCGTCATCCCGACGGTGACGTCGGCCTCGAGCATGCGTTGGGTAAAGAGGTGGCAGCCCTCCCGCAGCCGGCCGGCATTGTAGGCCAGGAAGGAGTTGTCGATCAGCTCGGCCACCGTCTCCTGGCCGGTCGTTGCCTTGGGATCGATACGCTGGCCGCGCAGGTACTTCGCCGACGGGCGGGTCACCGTTTGTCCTCCCGAGCCGCGATCACCAGGCGGGTGGCCTCCGCCGGGTCGTCGGTGACCTTGAACAGGAAGAGATCCTTGGCATCGATCTTTCCCTGGGCGGCGGCGGTCGTGCGGAGCCACTCGACCATCCCCTTCCAATAGTCGACACCGAACAGAATCACCGGAAAATCTTTGACCTTGCCGGTCTGAATGAGGGTGAGCGCCTCGAACAGCTCGTCGAGCGTCCCGTAGCCACCGGGGAACACGATGAACGCGGTGGCATACTTGACGAACATGGTCTTGCGGACGAAGAAGAACTTGAAGTTGAGACTGCGGGTCAGAAATGGGTTCGAGCCCTGCTCGAAGGGCAGCTCGATGTTGCAACCGATCGAGAGACCGCCGCCGTCCAGCGCTCCCTTATTCGCCGCCTCCATGATCCCCGGTCCTCCGCCGGTGATCACGCATATGCCGGCTTTGGCCAGCAGGCGCGCGGTCTCGACTGCGGCGGCGTAGTGGGGATCATCGGGCTTGGTGCGGGCGGAGCCGAAGATCGAGACCCCATCCCGGACGTCCGCGAGGTTGTCGAATCCCCAGACGAACTCCCCCATGATGCGAAGCACCCGCCAGGGATCGGAGACGAGGAGCTGTTCCTTGTCGTGCCGCTCCCTGGGCTGCGGCCCCTCGAGAAGGGTCTCGTCCTCGGTTGGACGCTTGTGGTCGTCCATCGACCGGTAGGGGCTATTGGTCATGGTTCGTTGAGCGTGTCATAGGGTGCGGAATATACCAATTATACTTGGCGCATGTCCCAGTCCTGGCTGTCGCTCACGGGCCGGCTCGCATGGCGAGGGCTGTTGAGCCCGCGCCTGGGTCTGGACCTGCTGCGGACGGCGTGGGCATTTCGCGCGCGGCGCTGGTGGACCCGGGCACCATATCTGCCGCTGCCGGACCGCACCTACCTGCGCTGGCGGATGTACACCGCATACGCCGACGAAAACGCCGTCCCACCGCTGGAGGATGTCGTACGCTTTGCCCGATGGCGGCGCCAGACCATGGGGCTGTGACATGGGAGGAGCATTCTAGTGAGTAGCGATCGCGCCGCCAATGGCCTCCCGCACGTCCTGATTCTGGGAGGCGGCTTCGCCGGGCTGTATGCCGCCCTGGGGCTGAAGCGAGCCCCGGTACGGGTCACCCTGGTGGACCGCCAGAACCATCACCTGTTTCAGCCGATGCTGTACCAGGTGGCCACGGCGGCGCTCAATCCCAGCGACATCGCGGCGCCCATACGCTCGGTGCTCCGAAGGCACCGGAACGCCGAGGTTGTGCTGGCCGAGGTGAAGTCGATCGATACGGCTGCGCGCCGAGTGGTCTTTGCCGACGGCGGGGAATCGACCTACGACTACCTGGTCGTCGCCACCGGGGCTCGGCACTCCTACTTCGGGCACGATGACTGGGAGATGCTGGCGCCGGGTCTCAAGAGTATCGAGGATGCTCTCGAGATCCGCCAGCGGGTGCTCCTCGCATTCGAGCGGGCGGAGCGGGAGACCGACGTGGTGCGGCGGCACGCCTACCTGACTTTTGTCGTGGTGGGCGGCGGCCCCACCGGGGTGGAAACGGCCGGAGCGCTGGCCGAGCTTCGCCGCTACGCGCTCCGCCGCGACTTCCGCCACATCGACCCGGGCGAGGCCACCGTCCTCCTGCTCGAAGGGGGGCTCCGGCTGCTGCCGTCCTACCCGCCCAGCCTGGGTGACAAAGCCAAGCTGGAGCTCCGCCGGCTCGGCGTCGAGGTGCGCACCGAGACCTTCGTCACCGACGTCCGACCGGGCTCGGTCGTCGCGGCCGGTTGGACCATTCCCACCCAGACCGTGATCTGGGCCGCCGGCAATATGGCGAGCCCGGTGCTCAGCTGTCTCAACACCCCGCTCGACAAAGTCGGCCGCGCCATCGTCGAGCCGGACTGCACCATTCCGGGGCATCCCGAGGTCTTCGTGCTGGGGGACGCTGCGCTTTACAACCACCAGCAGGGCGGGCCACTGCCCGGCATCTGTCCGGTCGCCATCCAGATGGGCGAATACACCGCCCGGACCATCATCGGCGATCTCGCCGGGCGCCCGCGGCGCGCGTTCCACTATTGGGATAAAGGTCAGCTGGCCGTGATCGGCCGCGGGCGGGCGGTGGCGGATATCTGGAAGCTGCACTTCTCCGGCTTCATCGCGTGGCTGGTCTGGACCTTCGTCCACATCTTCTTCCTGATCGGGTTCCGCAACCGGGTACTGGTGATGATCCAGTGGGCCTGGTCGTACCTGACGTTCGGCCGCGGCGCCCGTCTCATCACCACCACTGCGAAGCCGGGGCCCGCGGAGTGCCAGTGAAGCTCAGCGACACGATCAAGCTCCGGGCGCGCGAGCTGGGATTCCTGGCCTGTGGGATCACCCATCCAGGCCCCACCGACCACGCCGATTGCCTCGACGAGTGGCTGGCAAAGGGCTATGCCGGCACCATGCGCTACCTCCACCGACAGGCGGTGCGACGCAGGGACCCCCAGAAGATCGAGCCCACGGCCCGCGCGGTGGTCGTCGTGCTCGACAACTACTACACCCCCGACACGGAGGCCGACATTGAAGTGCCCCGGATCGCGAAGTACGCCCGGGGGAAGGACTATCATCGGGTCACCGAGCAGCGCCTGGCCCAGCTGGCGGAATTTCTTCGCCACAATGGCGCCCGGCTCACCCGCACCTTTGCCGATGCAGGGCCGGTTCCGGAGCGGGAGCTGGCCCAGCGCGCCGGCCTCGGGTGGATCGGCAAGAACACCATGCTGATCCGGCCGGATTCCGGCTCGTTCTTCTTCATCGGCTCGGTGTTCACCGATCTTCCGCTCGAGGCCGATTCGCCGTTCGATCTCGACCGCTGCGGCAGCTGCACCCGATGCCTGGAGGCCTGTCCCACCGACGCGTTTGTGGAGCCCCGGCTGCTGGACGCCACCCGATGCATCTCCTATCTCACCATCGAACAGAGGGGCCCCATTCCGGTCGAGCTGGCTGAACGGCTCAAGGGCTACGTCTTCGGCTGTGATATCTGCAACGATGTGTGCCCCTGGAACCAGCGCTTCGCCCAGCCAACTACCGTGCCGGAATTCCAGCCCAGTGCCGAGCTGGTGGGGGCCGGCCGGGACTTCTTCGAGGGCATGACCGATGAGGAGTTCAGCGATCGCTTCGGGGATACACCGCTCGAACGCCCCGGACTGGCCGGCATGCGCCGAAACTTTCGTGCTGCCTACCGATCGGCCGTCACCCCTGTGAGATCAGAGTGATGCACCACCTTCGCAGGCTGCTGAATTATGACGCGTGGGCCAACCATGAGACGCTGCGCTCCTTGCAGCAGAACACTCCACCACGAAGCCTGAAGTGGATGGGCCACATCGTCGGCGCGGAGTACCTCTGGATGGCCCGTCTGCGCCGGCATGACGCGGAGCTCCCAGTCTGGCCTGAGCTCGACCTGGAGGCCTGCGGTGAGCGGCTCGAACAGCTATCCCGACTGTGGCCGGAGTACCTGGACGATGCCCGTGAGTCCCTGACGGAGAAGGTCTCCTACACCAACTCAAAGGGAGAGGCCTGGACCAACACGGTCGACGAGATCCTGACCCATGTCGTGATCCACTCCGCTTATCACCGGGGGCAGATCGCCTCGGACGTGCGAGCCGGCGGCGGGGTGCCCGCATATACCGACTACATCCACGCCGTTCGGCAAGGCCTCATCGAGTGAGCTCGTCGCCCGTTGGCTCCGTGCTGATCACCCTCGGAATCGGCCTCGTGATCGTGGGGTTGCTGGTATCGCTGGGAGGGTTTGGATGGTTCGGCCGTCTTCCGGGAGACATCCGGATCGAGCGTGATACGGCGCGGATCTACATCCCGTTCGCCTCGATGATCGTGATATCGATCGTCCTCAACCTCGTGTTCTATATTACCCGCAGGTTCTTCGGCTGAGTTATTTGCGAGGGTGCTCTCAACTGCGGGGCATCGCGATGGTTCGCTGCTCGCCTACTCGATATGGACGATCTTGGCTACCGAGGGCACTCCGTCCTGGTTCAGGATAAACATCATGTAGTGACCCGGAGGGGCCAGATTGGGGTTCGCTGGCGCCGTGACCGTGAGGCGGGATGAGCTGGCGCTGAATGGCAGCCGATTGAACCGCTGGTTCTGATCGAAGGCATGGGTGGTAGCTCCCAACCGGATCCAGGTGACCTGAGCGATATCTTCCGCGTCCGGTGACTGCACCTTGAACTCCTCGCCGTAGGTCACGCTCGACGGCGCGCTCGAAATTGTCGGCCGCGAGCCCTTGAATAGATACGGAGGCGAGAAAATCTCCGCATTCCGTTGGTTGACCTCGCCCTGGCCCTCGCCGCTTCCGGTATGCAGCACTCGGCCATCGGGGAGTAGCACTGCGGTGGAGTGATACATCCGGGTGATGGTGTTTGACGCCAGCGTAGTCCAGGCACCGGTGGTCGGGTTCCAGACTTCGGCGATGTGCACCGACCCGGCCGGATCGTTGAATCCGAGGCTGGTTCCGCCGAGCATGAGCACCTCCCCCGTGGGAAGTAGCGTGGCGTTGTGGTTGCGCCGGGGGAAAGTCATAGGCGCGATGGGGCGCCAGGTAGGCGCCGTCCTGTTGAGGTCGATCGTCTCGGCGGTATTCAGTGGCGTGGACCAGGTGCTGTCACCGCCACCGGCAACCAGGATCTTGCCGGGTTCGTACATCACTGCCGAGCCGTAACTGCGGAAAACGGCAGCCATCCTCGCCACATCGGTCCACGCCCCGTCGCCGCTGGTGTTCAGGTAACGTGCGCGAGGGCTGGGTCCAGCCGAGAACACCCTGCCATTGGGCGCCACGAATATCCGGGGGTACCAGGCCAGCCGCTGCGCCGCACCGATGAGCCGGCGCCAACCCACCCCTGTCTTCCAGACCTCGGGCACGGTGACGTCTATGCCGCTGCTGTCGGAGCCCGCCAGGGCCAGCACCTCGCCACTCGGCAGGGTGGTTGCGGTCGGGTACCATCGTCCCTGCGCCATGGGCGGACCCTGGCTCCAGCTTTCGGTGCGGTAATCGAAGATGGTAGCATCGGGCAGCCCCTTGGAATCATCGATGTGGCCGCCGATTACCAGTAAGCGACCGTCGGACAGGAACGCGTGCCCGGAGCAGAATAGCCAGGCCGGACTGGGAACGGCCGTGAAGTTTCCGGTCTCGGGATCCCAGAGCTGGGGCGCGCCGGCCCTGCCCATCGAGAGCACCCGGCCGTCCGGCAGCACGGCGAGGTGGACGGCCACGATCGGCCAGGATATCACGCCCGCCCACTTCCCGGTGACGGCTTCAGGCCCTGTCACCGTGATCGAGCGGGAAAGCACGAATGCCGATTGCGCCTGGAATCGAAGCACGCTCGGACCGCTGGCGCCGGTGATAACCAGATCGGTGAACGTCGCCACGCCATTGCGGGTTGTTACCCTGGTTCCTCCCCCGAGCAACCCACTGCCGGACTCGATCGAAGCTTCTACCATGGCCCCGTCCACCGGGTGGTCGGTGTCATCGCGTACCATGATGATCGGCTGCCGATTGAGCGGCTGTCCGCTCTGGGCGTTGGAGGAAGGCTGGGTGGTGATCTCCACCTTCGTGGCCAGTCCGGCCGAGGCGATGTGACCGAACGTGATGGGTGAGCCTTTGAGGCCCTCTACCTCGGCAGTCGTCGACTGTACGCCGACGTTCGAGCCCAATGTTCGCACGATTTCAGTATGCCCGGTCGCGTCGGTCGCGGTGGTCGCGTGACTCACCGAGCCACCACCCTTCGCTGTCCAGTGCACCTCGACATCGGCCACCGGATTTCCGAAGCGGTCGCTCGCCATGACCACGAGCGGTGCACCGAGAGGGCTGCCTGTCCTCCCGGCCTGCTCCTGCCCGGCAACGGCGAACAGGCTGTCCGGCGGTGCTCCGGTCGCAGTAGCAGAAAACTCAGCTACCAGGATCCGGCCACCTTGACCCATCACCCGAGCCTCCGCTATCCACGGGCCGAGCGTGCGGGCGAGCACACCTCTGGTGGCGGCACGACCCTCTCCATCAGTTTGGGTCGAGCCGGGAGCCACCGAGGCGCCGGGGCCGCCGGCCACCAGTGCGATGGTCACGACCTGCCCCACCACCGGGTTGCCGTTGACATCCGTTACCTGCACCACGAACGACTCGGGCAGCGCCTCGCCCACGACCCCCGTCTGACCCACCCCACCCACGACGGTGATAGCCGCCGGATCTGGGTCGGGCGGCGGCTCGAGATCGCCATGGCCGCACCGGAGGGAGCCGGTAGCGAACAGCAGACCCAGAGATAAGGGCAGGAGGTATGGGAGTCTGAACGGTGGCCGGGGCATCTGTGCGCACGAACCTCAGACTGGAACGCAGACACGCTCCGTCGCATCCAGACGACACCGGACGGGTAGCGGGCCCGCAACAAGTTTTGAACGATGTGCAGGAGAGTCGGCTACGGCGGCCTCGGCCGCCAACGCCTAAGTACTTGCCTTGCCGCGTGTTGCCCTAGCAGCAAGCGCGGCTGATATCGGCGGTGACCGGCGTTGGGCAGGAGCAAACGCAAGCCCTGAGCCAGCTGGGAAGTGCTGGTTCTGGTCCGGCCCCTCAGTGGCTTAGTATTCAGAGATGAACGAGCCTAAGATAACTCGCGTTCCTGTTCCGATAATAGGCGTAATGGCCGCGCCCCAGCTCGAGCGCATCAGGAGTTTGAGCCGGCTGTTGGACAGCGCTTTTGTCATCCCCGGAACCCGGTACCGCTTCGGACTCGATGCACTGATTGGCCTGGTGCCGGGGCTCGGCGACGCGGTGAGCGCGGTCTTTTCCGGCTACGTCATTCTTCAAGCGTCGCGGCTGGGCGCCCCGAAATCCGTGGTCACCCGGATGATCGCCAACGTGGCGCTCGACACCCTGGTCGGCTGGGTTCCGGTACTCGGCGATCTCTTCGATGTGGCCTGGAAGTCGAATCTGAAGAATGTGGCGCTGCTCGAGAGCCATCTGCGGCAACCCACTGCCGCCAGAGCCGGGAGCCGAAAGGCCCTCCTGCTCTTGAGCGGAGTGCTCCTCCTGTTGTTCGTCGGCGCCGTTGCGCTCGGCGTGGTAATCGCCAAGTTGGTTCTGAACCTCTTGCAGTGAAAGCCGTCCTCCAATGACTGCCCCGACCTCACCGTCCCTGCACAGCATCGCGATCTTTGTTCACAACATCCCGCGCGCGGTAGAGTTCTATCGCGACAAGCTGGGACTTCCACTGACCAAACAAGGGTCCTTCGGAGCGGAATTCCTGGAGAGTGACACCCACCTCAGCGTGCATCCGGCGGTGCACACTGAGGCCAAGTCGCTCGTCGGCCGGCACACCGGAATCACCCTGTTCGTGCCGGACCTGCTGCACTTCTGCGGCGTGCTCCACGACCGCGGGGTACGATTCACCACCGAGCCGACCCAGCAATCCTGGGGGATAATGGCCATGGTGGCAGACCCCGACGGGAACGTGCTCGCTCTCTGGGAAGACAAGCTGCCCGTGACCGAGGAGCACCACACGGTAGATCAGGCCGATGGGATGGGGTAATCGGGGCTGGAGCTCTGCCTGAAATTGTCTTCGACGATTTGAGCCTGCTGCTCCATTCCGTAGGACCGGAACGGTTTGCCCGGCTTCACTCGGTAGGAATACGGACTGGAGCCCACTCTGAGCGTTTGGTGGACCAGCTCGCGCAACTGGGCGATCACGCCGCGGGCAAAGTAGACCCCCGGTCCCCAGGCCTGATATTGGGCGCAATGGGTGAGCTCATGAGCCAGCACCGCCAGGTCTCCGTCGCACCGGTCGGGGAGAAATACCCAATTGCCCAGTGCCACCGCTCGATTCCGGCTCACACCGAGGACGACCCGCCGAAGCCATCCGGCCGCACCACCGCATCCAGGACGATACAGCCGCACCCGTGACCAGTCGGCCTCGAACGGGATCGCGCCCACGACCCGTCGTTCGGTCTCCAACAGGCATGCCGCCCCGGTCACGTCCGCCTGCCTCTTTTCCACCCTCGAATCCTATTCAGCCAGAAACTCGCTGACCGGCGCCAGCGCGGCGATGTGGTCGCAGGCGATCTTGATCGTCGCCATGATCGGGACCGCCAGGATGGCCCCCGGAATGCCCCAGAGGTACCACCAGAAAACCAGTCCGACGAAGACCGCGACGGTGTTGAGCCGCATCCGCCGCCCTACGATCCAGGGCGTGATCAAATTCCCCTCGAGAATGTTGATGACGGTAAAGACGATGGGAACCATCAGTGCCCGGCCGGGGTCCTCGAAGGCGAGGAACGCGGCGAGCGCCAGTATCACCGTGTTGACCAGGCCGCCGACATAGGGAACGAAATTGAGCACCCCGGCGATTACCCCCCAGAGCACCGGATTCGGCATGTCCAGCAGCGCCAGGGCCACACCGGTGGCCACTCCAACCCCGACATTGATCAGGGTAGTGACCACCAGATACACCGAGATCTGCTCCTCGGTCTCGCGCACGATGCGCACCGCGGTCTTCTTGTCTTTCAGCTGGGGCAGCACGGCCACGAGTTTATGGAGGAACAGCTCGCCGGAGGCGAGGAGGAAGTAGGTCAGAAAAATCACCACCATCCCCGTGCTCAGGAGTGCAGTGGTGCCGCCGAATACCTGCTGGGTGAGGCTGGGACCCTTGATCTCCACCTGAGGCGTCTTCTTGTCAATATCGGTGGCCTGCTCGACCTGCTCGGCGGCCTTGGTGACTTGCTCCACCGGCCGGCGCAGTGGCTGGATCCTTCGCTGGACCGTGGCCATGCTTTCCGGAGCCCGAGCAACCCATTCACTCGCGGCCGGGGCAAGGCGATAGGCACCGAATACCACAACACCGAGTAGCACGACGATCACGATTCCGGCTGCCAGGGGATCGGGCATCCGGAGATGGTTGCGGAGCAGGCGTACTGCCGGGCTCAGGAGGAGATTCAGCAGTATCGCCAGCACGATTGGAAGAAAGAACGGCGCGGCGAGATGCAGGGTGTAGAGCACCGCGAGCAAGGTGAGAATCACCAGCGATACGTGACGGGCGTCGGCACTCGCGCCCAGCATCCCCGCCGTCTCCCCCTCATCGGTGGCCGGGGCCTCGCTAGGGGGCTCGGCCGCGTCCGACTCGTCGGGGCCCCGAGGCAGGGCCTCGTCCGGTTCGATTCTCTGCCCGTCTTCAGTCATGTATGGAGCTCACGAAAGGGGTGGCCTCTTGTCCCTCACAGCCCGGACACGCTAAGGTTACCCGGCCACGGCAACCGTGGGCATACTTGGCGTCCTCGAGCCCGGAATAGAGTAGCATGTCGCGACTCTGGCAAACGATCGTCTCGATCTGGGCCTGGCTCGTCCTGGTCGCCTGCATCATCCTGTGGTTTCCCCTGCTGGTCGTCGTTCGGCTGCTCACTCTGCCATTCGATCCGGGGCGCTACTTCCCGGGACGCATTTTCCGGAAGATTGGACCCGCCATGGCGACGCTGAATCCGCTCTGGCGTTTCCGCTATTCCGGAGCGATGCCGAAGGACCCACGCAGGCCCTTCGTCGTGGTCTCCAATCACGAGTCCTTCGCCGACATTCTTCTCATCAGTCATCTTCCCTGGGAAATGAAATGGCTCTCCAAAGCCGAGCTGTTTCGCATTCCGATCATGGGCTGGATGATGTGGCTGGTTGGCGACATTCCCGTCAAGCGCGGGTTCGGGCCCAGCGCCCTCGAGGCCATGGCACGTTGCCGCAAGGCGCTCGACCAGCGCGTTTCGGTGATGATCTTCCCCGAAGGGACCCGCTCCAAGACCTCCGAGCTGCTTCCCTTCAAGGACGGCGCCTTCCGCCTGGCGATTGAGTCGGGTGTTCCCATTCTGCCGCTCGCGGTATCCGGCACGGGCACCGCTCTTCGCAAGCACGATTGGCGTTTCGGCCGGTCTGACGCCGAGGTGCGTGTGCTGGAGCCGGTCGAAACGACCGGACTGAGTCTCAGCGACATTCCGGAGCTCAAGGCGCGGGTACGACAAACCATTGTCGAGGCCCGCGATGCGCTCGCCGCATCCAGGGGTTTGGGGATTAGGAAAAACGACACCGCCTGAGCAAAAAGGGAAAAGCCTGCTTTCGTGATTGCTTTGCCGTGCTGGCACTCGCGTCGCTATGCTCACCTGCCCAGATCGGCCGGAGCGCGGACCCGTCCCACCGCACCGGCCAGCGCGAGCAGCGTCAGTAGATAGGGCAACATGAGGAAAAGCTGGTAGGGAGCGTCGAGCCCCAGCGTCTGCAGCAGAAACTGCAGTGCGGTAGCGACCCCGAAGAGCAGCGCGCCCAGGGCCACGCCGCCCGGGTGCCAGCGACCCAGCACCACGATTGCAATCGCCACGTAGCCCCGACCCGCCGTCATCCCCTCCGCAAACGAGCCGACTTGAGCCAGGACCAGGCTGGCACCGGCCAGGCCCGCAAAGCCGCCGCCAACGACCGTGGCGCCCGAACGGATCAGATTGGTGCGGACTCCCGCAGTGCGGGCCATCGCCGCCCCCTCTCCGGTGGCCCGCAGCGCCAGGCCCAGCCGGGTACGAAACAGTACCCACCACACCACCGGCATGGCGAGCATCGCAAGGTAGGTCGGTGCCGGTTGGTCGAAGAGCGCCGGACCCAGCACGGGTATCTGTGACAGACCCGGAATGGCGACCGCGTTGAGAGTGGGAATGGTGAGTCCCGCGCCGCCGGTACCGTAGGCCTGGCGGTATATGGTGCCAGTGAGCCCGACCGCGGCGAGGGTAATCGCCGTTCCGGCGATGATTTGGTCCGCCCGCGCCCCCACGGCGAGCAGGGCGAACACGGCGGCGAGCAGCATACCGGCCCCGACCGCGCACACGACCCCGCTCCAGGGCCCCCAGGCGGTGGCACCCAGGGTGGCCGCGAGCGCACCGGTGAGCATGATCCCTTCGAGCCCCAGGTTGATCACTCCCGAGCGCTCGGTGATGGTTTCGCCGGTGGCCGCGAGGACCAGCGGGGTGGCCACCCGCACCGCGGCGGCGAGGAACCCGGCAACGAGCAGCTCGGTGTCCATTATCCGGCAACCTTGCCTGGGCCCATCCGCTTTCGCACCACTGCACGCAAACCCGTCCAACCCCCTCGCGGCACGGTAGCCAGCAGGGCCACGATAATGACGACTGCCTCGACCACGTACACGGCGACGGCGGGGATTCCCGCATCCCGTTGCATGGCCCCCGCGCCGGCCTCGAGGGCGCCAAAGAGAACTCCGGCTATGATCACGCCGAGTGGATGCAGGCCACCGAGCAAGGCCACCGCGATTCCGGTAAAGCCATACCCGGGCGACAGGTTCTGAAACAGGGCATAGGACACCCCACTCACTTCGACTCCGCCGGCCAGCCCCGCGATCGCACCGGAAAGGAGCAGGGCCATGGCCCCCATGCGTTGGCTGTCGATCCGGCCACTGACCTCGGCAGCACGCGGGCTCATACCGACCACCCGGAGTCTGAACCCCCACAGCGTTTTTGCGAAGAGAAACCAGAGGATCAGTCCGCCGGCCAAGGCGAGCACCAGGCCCGCGTGCAGCCGAGAACCCGGCCACAGAGGTAACCGTGCCGCCTCGGCGATCGCGTCACTCTGAGGGTAGATTCGCCCCCGTTCCTGAAGCGGCCCCTGTACCATGTAGCTGACCAGGGATACAGCCACGAAGTTGAGGAGGAGGGTACTGATCACCTCGATGACGCCGAAGCGGAGCTTCAGCCAAACCGGTAATGCAACCCAGCAGAGACCGGCGAGTGCCGCGGCCAGAAGGAGAGCCCCGATGGCGATGGGAGCGGACCTGCCGGCGACGTGCAGCCCGACCCAGGTCGCGGCGATCGCCCCGGCGTAGAACTGACCCTCGGCGCCGATGTTGAGCGCCCCGCCTCGAAAGGCCAACGAGATGCCCAGCCCGATGAGGATGAGCGGCACCGCGCGCACCATGGTGCTGGAGGTAAAGGCGTCCCAGGAGCCGAAGGCGCCCAGCCAGAGAGCGCTGAGCCCGGCTGCCGCATCGAAGCCGCTCGCTTCCAACCCGGCGAAGAGAACCGCCAGACCCAGTACCACCGCCGCAACCGCCCACCCCAGGGCCCTCACGCCTCTCTCTCGGCCCGCAGCATCATCGCGCCGATCTCCGATCGCAACGCGCCGGCAGGCGCTTCCACAATCATGCCCCGGGCTACGACGATGATCCGGTCAGCCAGGTACAGCACCTCGTCCAGGTCGGCGGAGTAGAAGAGAACCGCAGCGCCCGCGGCCGCCGCGGACCGGAGCCGGGCGTGGATGGCCGCCGCGGCGCTGATGTCGAGACCGCGAGTGGGGTTCTCCGCCACGATGACCGCAGGAACCCGGGAGAGCTCGCGCGCCAGAACCAGCTTTTGCTGATTTCCGCCACTGAGCGCCGCAGCCCGGGCGCGCGGTCCCGGTGCCGTGATCGCGAAGTCCCGTATCAGCTCGGCGGTGCAGGCCTCCGCTTCACCCCAGGCGATCCGACCCCCATGAATCCAAGGCCCGTCCCGGCCGAGCCCCATCACCACGTTCTCGGTGAGGCTGAGCGCCGGGATCAGACCCTCCGAGGTGCGATCCTCGGGGATGAACCCCACCGGCTGAGCCACCTGGAGCTTGCCGCGCAATGGCACGAGCCGGCCGGCCACCGCGCGCAGAAGCTCACGCTGTCCGTTTCCCTCTACGGCTGCTACTCCGACGATCTCCCCCGCCCGGACCGATAGAGAGCCGTGCCGGAGGGCGATTCCGTACCCGCTCTCACGAGACACCTCGAGGGCATCGAGGCGAATCGCCTCTCGAGATGAGCGGGGCTGGGGCGTTCTGACCTCTTCACTGCCGGTGAGGGGAACCCCCGCATCGCCTCCGATCATTGCATGGGCCAGGGACTCCACGGTCTGGCCGGCAACCGGCCCGGCCAAGGTCACCGCGCCTTGTCGCAGGACGGTGACACGATCGGCGGTCCGGAGCGCTTCATCGAGCTTGTGAGTGATCAGGACCGCCGATCCACCGGATGCGGCGAAGTTCCGGGCCATCTGGAGCAGCAATTCCGCCTCCGGCGGAGCGAGCACGCCGGTGGGCTCATCCAGAAGCAGTATTCTGGCGTCGCCGGCAAGCGCCTTGACGAACTCGAGTCGCTGCTTGAGGGACACCGACAGGCGGCCGGCCCGCTGGTCGGGATCGAGCGGGAGTCCCGTGCGCTCACTCAGGAGGCGGGTGCGCTCGCGCATCTCCCGCGGCACGGCCGGCCAGCCCGCCGAGAGGGCCACGTTCTCCGCCACGGTCAGCGCGGGCACCGAGGTGAAATGCTGGTGGACCATCCCTATGCCCAGGGCCCGGGCAACCCGGGGAGAGGCCACCCGCCGCGGCACACCGTCCACCCGGACCTGACCCGCATCTGGTCGGACCAGTCCGTACGCCACATGCATCAGAGTGGACTTCCCGGCCCCATTCTCCCCCAGCAACGCGTGCACTTCACCTGGGGCCAACAAAAAATCGACCCCGCGCAAAGCGTGCACGGAGCCGAATCGCTTGTCGATGCCGGTGAGCTCGAGCACCGGCGTCACTCAGAGACCGGTCGGATGGTCGTGGAAGTCCCACTCGAGGTCGAACTGCTCGGCGAGGTGCGACGCCATGGCCTGGACGCCCAGGGTCTCGGTGGCGTAGTGGCCGGCATAGATCACGTTGAGCCCCAGCTCCATCGCGTCGAAGTAGGTGTGGTGCGGGCCTTCGCCAGTGATGAACGTGTCCAGCCCAGCGGCGCCGGCCGCGGCGATCATGCTGCCGGCACCGCCGGTGATGATGCCGATACGAGCCGGCTTTTCCGGCCCGCCGGCGATCACTCGCGCGCTCCCCTTCATGGTATGCAACACGCGATCGAGCTCCATGGCCAGCACTTCACGCGTCGACAGGCTCGGTGGGCTGTGTCCCCATGCCCCGATGAGCACGCCACGATAGGCCCCGAACCAGCCTTCCACCTTGATCCCCAGACGCTCGGCCAGGACCGCGTTGTTGCCGACTTCCGGATGAACGTCGAGCGGATTGTGCGCCGCGTACAGGGGAATGTCGTGATCGAGGAGCGCCGCGAGCCGCCGGTATCTCCGACCGGTCACGGGCACGTTGCCATCCCAGAACAGGCCATGGTGAACCAGTAGCAGCGGCGGGGGCTGTCCGGGCTCCAGCGTTGCGATCACTCCATCGATCGTTGCCTGGGAAGCATCCACCGCCGCCACGATCCCACCCACCCGGCCGCTGCTTTCGACCTGGAGACCGTTGATCGCGTTGGGCTCATCCGGTATCTCCCCGATTCGGAGATACTCGTCCAGATACCCCACGACGTCGGACAAGCGCACACCGACACTCATGGCAGGCTCGTGGGCTGCACGCCAAGTGCGGCGAGGTGACCGTTCCAGTGGCGGGGCCGGACCGCTTCCATGCTGGACGGTCGGGGGGCAGCGATCAAAGTTCCGGCCACCATCGAGTCCGCGGCAGCCCGCATTCGAGCCCTTAATTCAGGCGGGACGAGCCGGTCGAGACGCGGGTTGGGTGTGTAACTCACCACGCCGCTTCCCAGGCCGAAGGCCTGCACCCGCGGAGTAAACCGGCCGGAGCGGACCTCCGTGGCCACCAGAAGAAAGGCGTGGGCCAGGTCGATGACGGCGCTGCCGAGCACCCGATCGGGTGCCAGGTTCGATTGATCGGCGTTGGCGCCGAACACGTATACGCCGGGCCGCTCCTTGACGGCCTGGAACAGCCCGAGGGCAGCAGCGTCGGCGTTGTGGTGAAACATGTCCCCGCCCACTCGCATGAGCGCCAGCGCTGCCTCCCGGCCGGCAGCCGCGTCGTCGAAGCTGTTGAGGTAGATCTCCCGGCTCTCCACCTTCGGATTCACGGCCTTGGCCCCATTGAACCAACCCTGGTAGGCGGCCTTGATCGGGGGCAGCTCGATCCCGCCCACGAAGCCCAGCACATTACTCCTGGTCAGCCGGCCGGCCACCATCCCGGCCAGATAGCTGGCTTCCTCCAGGCGGAAAATGAGGGGAGCGACATTGCCGTGGGCCCGGCGACCGGAGGTGACAATGATCAGGGTCTTGGGGTATTCGGATGAGACCCGCTCGGCCGCGTCTTGAAACTCGAAGCCGTGTGCGAACACCAGGTCGTAGCCCTGGGCGGCGTAGGTCCGGAGAGCCTCGGCTTGCTCCGCCGGAGTCCGGGCTTCGACGTGGCTGATCTGGAAACCCAGCGAGTCACGAATCCGCTGGAGGCCTTGATAGGCCGCCGAATTCCAGGCGGCATCGGCGATGGAACCGGGAGTGATGAGACCAACCCGCATTCCTGAGGCGGGCGGCGAGGAGCACGACAGAACTGCCATCGACAGCACAGCATAGCAGCAGCGGACGAACACTCGGCTAACCGTCGGCACCGTCGGCGTGATTTAGTACCTCAAGGGTGCAAAAAGTAGCGCCAAACTTTTTATTTCCACACACTTAGCTGAATTATCAACTATTGTGGGGAATTTCCGACGGCGTCCGCACGACCAGCGTCCATCTTGATCTCTCCGGTTACCCGCGCGCCTTCTATGATGGAAATTCGTGGGGTGAGGATGTCTCCGGCGACCATCGCGGTTGCCTGGAGCTCCACCCGCTCGCGAGCATTAATGCCCCCGTTCACCTGCCCAGCGATGACCGCCTCCTGGGTATGGAGGTCTCCCTCGATGACGGCCCCCTGCGCCACCAGGATTTGGGAGCCGACCCGAACCGTTCCCCGCACTCGCCCCTCCACCCGAACCACGCCTTCGGTCTCCAGGTCGCCTATTACTGTCATGTCGCTGGCGATAATGGAGAAGGGTATCTGGTCGGTGCGGCGCCTTCTGAGCTCGTTCCCATCCTCATCCCGGGCGGCGCTGCTGAAGATCCCCATCAACGACCCTCCTTTACCATGGTCTGCGGGTCCAGTGACTGACCCCGCTGGCGAATCTCGAAGTGCAGGTGGGGCGCCGTCGACCGCCCGCTGTTGCCGCTGAGACCGATCACCTCGCCTGGAGCCACGATGGCGTTTGCTGTCACTAAGATGCGCGAAAGGTGTCCGTACATGGTCTGGTATTCGTCCGGGTGATCGAGCAGAACGAAGAGCCCGTACTCCGGGTCCTCCCCGGCTTGCCGCACAGTGGCACCGCCCGATGCTCGTACCAGACTCCCCACCGACACCGCGACATCGATCCCCGGATGTGCCTCCTCCCGGCCACCTGCCTTGACCTGGCCCCGGGTGATGTATCCCGTCTCGTCCAGCGGCCAATACTGCGGAAGGCCGAGCCCTGTACTCAAGGCTGCGGGTGCGGAGGCGAGCCGAGCCCGGATCGGAGGAGCGACGGGCAGAGACGAATTGATCGTCAGCCGGTCCCGCACGATCTCACCACCCATCATCTGGCGAACCTGAGCATACCGAGATTCTGCGCTGTCCAACGCGGCCGAAAGCTCGCGCACTCGCGCGTTCTCCGCCTGGAGCCGGGTGAGCTCCCGCTCCATCCCGGGAACGCGCGCCGCTGCCCTGAACGTGGGCCCGTAGAACACGACCAGCAGCACCAAGGCCACCGCCACCAAGCCCAGCAACCAGGCCGCAAGCCGAAGAGTCCAGAGTCGAATTCGGAAGCTCTGCGTCTTCGTCCTGCCATCCCTTTGAATCAGGACGGTGACGGAGCGCGAACGACGCCTCATCCCGCGAACGGCTCGCCCAGAATCAGCTCGAGCACGCGAGCCAGGTCGTCGTTGGAGTAGTAGCTGATGCTGAGGAACCCGCGGCCGCGCCGGCGGGCCGTGACTCGCACGTCGGTGCCCAATCGTTTTCTCAACGCGTCCTCGATCCGCCTGACCTCTGCTGTCGCCATCTTCTGCTGCGGACGCGGGCGTGGACCGTTCGTCGGTGCGGCCGGCGCCGCCACCGCCGGTGACTCTCCCCGAGCTCTCGCCTCGGTATCCCGGACCGACCATCCCAGGCTCGCCGCTTCTCTCGCGAGACGAAGCATCTCGGATTCCTTCTCCACGGCAAGCAAGGCCCGCGCGTGACCCTCGGAGAGCTTGCCCTCCTGAACCAGCGCCTTGACCTCATCCGGCAGCTTCAACAGGCGGAGGAGGTTTGCCACGGTCGAGCGGCTCCGTCCTACTAACCGGGCGATCTCCGCATGGGGGAGCTTGAATTCCTCGCCCAGCCGCTGATAGCCCCCGGCTGCATCGATGCAGGTGAGGTCGTCACGCTGCAGGTTTTCAATGAGCGCGAGGGTCAGCAGTGTTTGATCGTCGACGTCCTTCACCACGGCCGGGATCTTGGCCCAGCCCAGACGCTGGATCGCGCGCCACCGCCGTTCGCCGGCGATGAGCTCGAACTTTCCGTTCCGCGGCCTGACGACGACCGGCTGCAGCAGGCCTGACGCTTCGATCGACGCCGCCAGCTCGGCCAGCGCGTCCTGGTCCACGTGGGTGCGAGGCTGATACGGGTTGGGTAACACGCTCCCAATGGGAAGCTCCCGAAGTGAGCCAGAGGCCTCGGCCTGCTCGCGGGTGACGGCCCCAAGCAACGCTTCGAGACCTCGCCCCAAACGTTTCGTCTCGCTCATGTGGTCACCTCTGGGATCGGGGCCGGCGCCTCCTCGATGACACCTGGACTCTCGACTCGGCGCATCAGCTCCTGAGTTACTGCCAGATAGCTCTTGGCCCCCACCGACTGAACATCATAGAGCAGAATGGGCTTGCCGAAGCTCGGCGCCTCTGCGAGGCGCACGTTCCGGGGGATGGGCGTCATGAACACCTTGGCGCCAAAGTACTCCTTGGCATCCTCCGCCACCTGCCGGCAGAGGTTCAAGCGGGAGTCGTACATGGTCAGGAGCACACCACTTATCGCCAAGCCAGGATTGAAGTTCTGCTGTACTAGGCGGACGGTGTTAAGAAGCTGCGAGATCCCTTCCAGGCCGTAGTACTCGCACTGGATCGGAATCAGCACCGCATTGGCCGCCGCCAGCACATTCAGCGTCAACAGGCCCAGGGATGGAGGACAATCGACCACGATGTAGTCATAGGAGTCCTGCAATTCCACGAGCACATGGCGGAGGATCGCCTCGCGGCCCTCGCGATCCACCAGCTGAAGCTCGGCACCCACGAGGTCCTGGGTTGCCGGAAGCACCGAGAGAAAGGGGAGGGCCCCAATGGGGAGAATCGATTCCGTCGCAGGGTGCCCCTCGACCAGAGACTCGTACAGCGAGAGCTCGACGGTCTCCTTGGCGATGCCGACACCGCTGGTTGCGTTGCCCTGTGGGTCGGCATCGAGGAGCAAGGTGCGCCTTTCCGCCATCGCGAGAGAGGCCGCGACGTTGACGGCCGTGGTGGTTTTACCCACGCCGCCTTTTTGGTTTGCTATAGCTATGACATGGGCCATGGCAGCTAGTTAGCCTCTAACATGTTTTACCGCAGGTACTTACGATGTGAGCGAACGTACTGCTGGTGCAGGAGCTTTGAACGCAGAGGAAGGGACATACGAATATAGGAGGTTGTCCGTAGTGTGCAATCTCCTGCGCAAGATGAATTCGGTCTCAATCAAAAATCATCGTAGGAGAAGCCACCATCATGCCCGAGCGCGAGGGCTACGCGGATCGGCAGGAAGTTTCGCTGAGAGCGAGCGGATCCGGAACTCTTGGTCGCTCTGCCGACCGGCGAGAATCTCGAAGCGCAACGGGCCTGATCGAGCTTGCACCATCCGTCAGAGTTGGGCCCGGATGGCGAGGAGTTTCGTTGAGTAGGCATAACGGGACGCCGTCGTCGTGCGGGCCGGGGCCAGTTTTGCGACCGATGCCAATGGGCGCGTCCCGGGGGCAAGCCGAATTTGTTGTGGTCGGTCAATCCTGACCTGGTCGACAAGAGGAGTGGGAGAGATCAAAGGTTTCACGTGAAACAGGGGTGCTGCGGCCTGCCCCGCGCGGACTACTCGGATTGGATCGGAGTTTCACGTGAAACAGGGGGAGCCTTCGGGCGGGACCTCCGACGGGTCACTTCGAGGATGAGGCTGTGAAGGTCGCTAGGGGAAATTCCTGGGATGCGGCTCGCCCGCCCCAGTGTGTCCGGACGAAGGGCCTGGAGTCTTTCCCTCGCCTCAAAAGCCAGCGTCTTGAGATCGCGGTACTCCAGATCAGCGGGGATTGGGAACTCTTCCATCTGGGTCAGCTTTGCTACCGCCGCTCTTTCCCGGGCCAGGTAGCCGGAATACTTGAACTCGAGATCGGCCCAACTGGACTCTTCAACGGAGCGGGCCATCCCAGCGCCACCGAGCAGCGTCGTCAACGAGACGCCGGGTCGGCGGGCGAGATCGGCGATGAGCGTGGGATCCATGATGGAGGATGAGCCGCACGACGCGAGGATGGGATTGGCGATGTCGGGTGAGAGGCTCGTGGATTCCGCCAGGGCCTGGACCGACTCCTCGTTTCTGAGTCTGGTGTCAACCAGCTCCAGCTCCGCCTGGGTCAGGGTGCCTAGCCTTTCGGCGATCGGCGCCAGCCGGCGGAGCGCATTGTCTTGCCGGAGCAGGAGGCGGTACTCGGACCGCGAGGTGAACAACCTGTAGGGTTCATCGACCCCCTTGGTGACCAGATCGTCGGTCAGTACTCCGATGAACGCCTCCCCCCGGCGGAATACGATGCTCTCGAGTCCCAGGGCTAGAGCCGCCGCGTTGATCCCTGCGACGGCGCCTTGTCCCGCGGCTTCCTCGTAGCCCGTCGTTCCATTGACCTGACCCGCCAGGAAGAGTCCTGGAAGATGTCTCGATTCGAGAGTGGGATGGAGTTGGGTGGGGGGGAAGTAGTCGTACTCGATGGCATAGCCTGGCCTGGTCATGAGCACCTGCTCGAGACCGGGGACGCTTCTCAGGAACTCCAGCTGCACGGCTGGCGGGAGTGAAGTCGAGAGGCCGTTGACGTACATCTCCGAAGTGTCGAGACCCTCGGGCTCGAGAAACACCTGGTGGTGTTTCGCGTCTGGAAACTTCAGGACCTTGTCCTCGATCGATGGACAGTACCGTGGTCCCCGCCCACTGATCGCGCCGCCATACAATGCCGATTGGCGAAGGTGGCGGAGAACGATCTCCTGCAGCTCGGGACCCGTATGGGTCAGGTAACAGGGTTGCTGAGCCGGATGTCGCGAGCGCTCGTAAAACGAGAACCAGAACGGATCGGAGTCTCCATCCTGGCGCGCCAGGCGTGCAAGGTCGGCGGAGCGTCCATCGATGCGCGGCGGTGTGCCTGTCTTGAACCGCTTGACGGTGAGGCCCAGTTCGTCGATCTGTTGCGCTATTTCGGTAGCCGGAGATTCTCCGGCTCTGCCAGCCGGTACCTGCGTATCCAACCCCAGGTGAATACGACCGCGCAGAAACGTCCCGGCAGTGAGCACCACAGCCGAGCTATGGTATGTACGTCCGTCCAGCGTCACGACACCATCTATACAGTTACTGGACATCACGAACTCAGCCACAGTTCCTTGGGCGAATTCCAGTCTGGGCTGGCGCTCCAGCAGGGTACGAACCGCTCGGCGGTAGAGTCCCCGATCGCATTGTGCCCTGGGAGACCACACTGCCGGGCCCTTGGACTGATTCAGCATCCGAAACTGGATCCGGGACAGGTCGGTCGCTCGCCCCATGACCCCACCCAGCGCGTCTACCTCACGGACCACGGTGCCCTTGGCAATCCCGCCGATCGCAGGGTTGCACGACATCTGTCCAATGGTCTCGAGGTTCTGGGTCAACAGGAGGGTTCTGGCTCCCCGCCGGGCGGCGAGGGTAGCGGCTTCGGCACCGGCGTGGCCACCGCCGATCACGATGACATCGTACCTGTCCATGCCCCAATCTAGCACGGTGTATTAAGCCTGCCCTTGCGCCACTATACCGCCAGTGACCCAGCAGCAAGGCTGCAGCTGGGGTGATATGTCGTGTCTGGGGGCGTGAACCGGGCGGGCTGATGGCGGGGAACTGAAAGGGGCCTTCGGGGGATGGCGATACGGGCTACGGCTGCGCGTCACCCAGTCTGGTGATCCGGGCAACCTGGTCGGCCGGCACCACCAGGTGCTTATGGTTGCTCCGGATCCCGAACTTGGCGCTCTTCCGGACGTACTCCTCTTTCGACCCGGCCCCCGCCGCGGCATCGTGCACCCCCACATCCAACATGAGCACGCCACGCTCATCCTGGCTGTCGTACCGCCCCACGTAGGTCAGCGGCCCGGTGGTCTCGACCACGACCGTCACGCCGTGCAGCTCCGCGTGACCCGGATGAAAGACGTGACCCGACATGGCCGTCAGACCGTAGCGCCGAAGAGCCGGTCGAACACTGCCGTGAGGTCGCTGGCGATGGCCTGGGGAGAGCGGCCTTCGATCTGATGCCGGTGGACGAAATGAACCACTTCTCCGTCCCGCAGCAGCGCCATGGAAGGGCTGCTGGGCTGATACTCACCGAAGTATTGGCGGGCACGGGCCACGGCATCCAGATCCTGGCCGGCAAAGACGGTCACGACCTGTTGGGGCACCACGGTGTGCTTAAGAGCCAGGGCAAGCGCCGGACGGGCATTCCCCGCGGCACACCCGCAGACCGAGTTCACGAAAACCAGCATGGACCCCTTCTGGTCGCCCAGGGCAGCATCTACCTCGGCCGCGGTGGTGAGCTCCTTAGCGCCGAGGCGGGTGACTTCGGTTCGCATGGGGGCGACGAGTGCGGGATTGTAAGGCATCTGTCTTTCCTTATATAGCATTGGCGGTTATGGGCTTGACCTTGGGAGTCTCGGTCCTGATCTACTCGGTGGAAACCACTGCGTCGGGCGCATCGAGGGCCGCTTTCAATGCGTGCCACGAGAGGCTGGCACATTTGACCCGGATGGGGAATTCCGAGAGGCCGGAGAACGCTGCGAGCTTCCCGAGCGACTCCGCTTCCGACTGATCCATCGAGCCGGTGATCAGCCTATGGAACCGCTCGAACAGGGCCTCGGCCTCCTTACGCGTCTTGCCCCTGACCGCGGCCGTCATCAGCGAAGCCGAGGCCTTGGAGATGGCGCAGCCTGAGCCCTGGAACGCGACGTCCCGGATTACGTCGTCCTCCATTTTCAGCCACACCGTCAACCGGTCGCCGCAGAGGGGGTTCATGCCCTCCACTCGGCGGTTGGCGTCCTCCATCCGACGGTAGTTCTGCGGGGCGCGATTGTGATCCAGGATCAGGTCCTGGTAGAGTCCGCTGAGGGTGGACATCAAGCAAACATCTTCTTGACAGTCATGATGCCGTCGGTCAGGACGTCGATTTCCGCCGGAGTATTATAGAAGGCGAAGGAGGCCCGGGCCGTGGCCGGGACTCCGAAACGCTCCATCACCGGTTGGGCACAGTGATGGCCGGCTCTGATGGCCACTCCCAAGTCGTCAAGCACCGTTCCGATGTCATGGGGGTGGACGCCCTCGAGCACGAACGCGAGCACGCTGGCCTTGTCCCGCGCCGTCCCGATCAGCCGGATACCTGGGATCTGGCCGACTCGCTCCGTCGCATAGCCCAGGAGCTCCTGCTCCCACCCGGCGACGGCGTCCAACCCGATCTTACCGATATAGTCGAGGGCGGCACCCAGACCCATGACCTGGGCGATCATCGGGGTGCCCGCTTCGAACTTGGCTGGCAGGGGTGCCCATGTCGACCGCTGTAGGGTTACCGTCGCTATCATGTCACCGCCGCCTTGGTACGGCGGCATCTGTTCCAGGAGCGCTTCCCTGCCGTAGAGTACCCCCACGCCGGTTGGTCCAAGAATCTTGTGGCCGGAGAAGGCGAAGAAATCGCAATCCAGGTCCTGGACGTCCACCCGCAGATGGGGCGCTGCCTGGGCTCCATCGACCAACACAGGAATGCCGCGGGCATGCGCCAACGCCACCAGCCGCTTGACCGGGTTGATGGTGCCCAGCGCATTGGAAAGGTGCACCACGGCAACCAGGCGGGTACGATCCCCCAGCAGCCGCTCGAATGCCTCGAGGTCCAGCTCGCCTTCGTCGCTGATCGGCGCCGCCCGAAGAGTCGCCCCGGTCTGCTCGCACACCAGCTGCCAGGGAACGATGTTGGAGTGGTGCTCCATCGCTGTTATAACGATGTCGTCGCCAGGCTTCAGATGACTCCGCCCGTAGGATTGGGCGACGAGGTTGATCCCTTCGGTCGTGCCCCGGGTGAAGATGATCTCCCGGCTGGAGCGGGCATTGAGGAAACGGGCGACCTTTTCCCGCGCCTCATCGTAGGCGACCGTGGCCCGCTCGCTAAGGTAGTGCACCCCCCGGTGGATATTGGCGTTCTCGGCGGTATAGAACCGGGTGACCGCGTCGATGACCGCCTGGGGCTTCTGGCTGGTGGCCGCGTTATCGAGATAGACGAGGGGCTTCCCCCGAATCCGCTGGCGGAGGATCGGGAAGTCCTCCCGGATGCGGGCTACATCCAGCGGGAAAGCGGGAAGGCGGGGAAGCGGGGAAGCGCTTTCCGGCGAGCTTCCGGCCGGGGCAGTTACTGTCCCGCCTCCCCGCTTCCCAGCTTCCGCCCTCACATCTCCCCCAGTCGCTCGCGCACCAGCCGGTCCAGCTCGGCTCGCACCGGCTCCAGGACCACCTCCGCCGTTACCTCGGCGGCAAAGGCATAGGTCAGGAGACGCTGGGCCTTGTCGGCCGGGACGCCACGGCTTCGGGCATAGAAGAGGGCGACGTCGTCCAGCCGGCCGACAGTGGCGCCGTGGGTGCACTTCACATCATCGGCGAAGATCTCGAGCTGGGGCTTGGTATTCACCTTGGCCGTGTCGCTGAGCAGCAGATTTCGGTTGGTTTGCTTGGCGTCCGTCTTCTGGGCCTCCGGCTTGACGAACACTTTGCCGTTGAACACCGCCCGGGATTTGCCGTCGAGCACACCCTTGTAGACCTCCCAGCTGCGGCAGTTGGGCTGATCGTGGTAGATGGCCGTGTGGTTATCCACCACCTGGTCGCCCCGGGTCAGATACAGGCCGTACATCAGTGTCTCCACGTTCTCGCCGTCCAGGTGGGCGTGGAGATTGTGTCGGGCCAGAGCGCCGCCCATGGCCAGGGTGAACGACCGGTAGTGGCTATCCCGTTGCTGCTCCACCTGGGTCAGTCCGACGTGGTAGGCCCGTTCGCTCTCGCGCTGGATCCGGGTGTGCTCGATCCAGGAGTTGGCGCCGGCAACGACCTCGGTGACTGCGTTGGTCCAGTAAGTCACACCCTCCGCCAGGCTCACGTAGCTCTCGATGACCGAGGCCCTGGCACCCCGCTCGATTACGATCAGGTTGCGGGGATGGCTGACGCTACCGGCCGCTTCACCGGTGGTTACGAAGACCAGATGCACCGGCCGGGTGAGGTCGGTATCGGGCCCCACATGCAGAAACCCGCCATCGCGCATGAACGCGGTGCTGAGCGCGGTGAAGGGGCTGGACTCAACGGAGGCGTGGCGCGCCAGGTGCTTCTCCAGCATCGCGCCGTCGGCCTGAAGCGCTTCGGCCAGGCTTCCGACGCGAACGCCGGCCGGCAGCGCACCGGTGGAGCTCAGCGTTTCGCTGTACCTCCCGTCCACAAATACGAGGGTGGTCCACTCCGGGTGCCCGAAGATGAACGGGGCGAGCTGCTCACGGGTGACTCCATGCGCCGTGCCGCTGCCCAGGCGCCAGGTGCCCTGGGCGATCGGGCGCGACAGGAGTGAAGCGCCACTCTTCATCGCGCGCGGTCGGAAACCCGGTGGCTGCGAACCGGTCAATCGCCGCCTTCCGGACCGGCTCGAGCCAGTCGGGGGTCTCCGCGGTGGCCAGCGCACCCCTCGATCCGAACTGTCGCAGGTAGGCTTTCGTCACGACGCGGCCCCTACCTCCTGCTCCAGCCACTCGTATCCCCTAGCCTCGAGCTCGAGGGCCAGATCCTTGCCTCCCGATCGGACGATCCTGCCGGCCGACAAGACGTGCACCTGGTCAGGAATGATGTAGTTGAGCAGCCGCTGGTAGTGGGTGACGATGATGGTGGCGTTGTCCGGCTTGCGCAGCGCGTTAACTCCACTCGCCACGATTCGAAGCGCATCGATGTCGAGTCCGGAGTCGGTCTCGTCCAGAATCGCGAGCTTGGGCTCGAGCACGGCCATTTGCAGTATCTCGTTGCGCTTCTTCTCGCCGCCGGAGAAGCCCGAATTCACCGCGCGGCTCATGATCTCGGGTCCCCATTCTACCAGCCGGAGCTTCTCCTCGAGCCGATCGAGGAAATCCATCGAATCGACCTCCTCCAGACCCTTGGCCTTCCGGATTTCATTGTAGGCCGCCCGGAGGAAGTAGGCGTTGCTGATACCCGGGATCTCTACCGGATACTGAAACGCGAGGAAGATGCCCGCCTGGGCACGCACCTCGGGGTCCATCTCGAGGAGATCATTCCCCTCGTAGAGCACCTGGCCGGCGGTGACCTCATAGGCCGGATGGCCGGCCAGCACCTGGGCCAGTGTGCTCTTGCCGGAACCGTTGGGCCCCATGACGGCATGTACCTCACCGGCGTTGACGGTGAGATCGATGCCCTTGAGAATTTCCTTGTCCCCGGCACTGGCCCGAAGGCCTCTGATTTCCAGCACTCTTGCATCTCCTCGTTGTGTGAAGAGGTCTAACGTCAAGAGTCTAGGGTCTACTCGCAGCTTAGACCTTCGACCCAAGACCTTAGACTCTTAGCCTACACTTCCTTCCAGACTGACGCCCAGCAGCTTCT
>CAWJVX010000011.1:0-21014 GCA_963846435.1 uncultured Gemmatimonadales bacterium
TACCACTCCCGTCGCTTCCTGCGGCGTACTCCCGATTTCCCAGGCGGTCTCCTGAAAGGTTCAGGAAAACGCCGGCGTCGGCCTCGAACTCCTCGAGGTACGCCTGCCCCGATCCATTCTGATCCGGCTTGGTAAAAGCAAACTCGGCATTGATGTCGAGCTGAGAGGGAGCCACTGCGGGTTTCGTTGTCAGCTTGCTCAGGAAGCGGCTGATGCCGGATGGCTTGAAACGAAGCGCGGTATTGACGCCGCCAATCAGATTAGCCGATGCTTCAAAGCCCAGGGCGGGGCGATTGAATGCGCTCTGCTCCCGCTGGTACATCCCGATGAGATTGACCGCTCCAACCTCACCCAGACTGTAGCTGGTGGCGAGACCCAGGATCGTGGTGGGGGCAACCGCGAAGAGACCCTGCTCCTCGAATCGCGCGGTGACCTGGCCGATCCCGCTGCCGAAGAGTCCCTCCGGATTGAGAAAGGTCACCTGACCGAGGTCGTAGGAGATCGTGTAGTCCACACCGCGCTCCAGCCGGCGTCCTCCGAGGGAGAGCTGTTCGCTCTCCTCCCGGATCTGAAGCGCTCCAAGGCTCAGGGTGGAGCGGTCTCCTTCGCCGGTCGAGTTGTAGCGAAGCCGCACCTGAAAACGCGCGGGGGGGCCTTGCGCCAGGAGGAGGTACAGCGGCGTGCGATACAGTGAATCCGATCGTTCAGCCGGTGTCAGCCGGGAATCGGCAAACGGCGTGAGGCTGGGGAAGACGAGGTAAGACTCCTGCAGCACCTCGGCGGCATCGGGGTCACGCGGCCGGGGGAAGAGTCGGTTTTCCCGGTCGAACACATTCTGGTCTGTGGCCGAAGCCAATCCCAGGAGCGCAAGATAGGTCGTTGCCTCGCCCTGGGGCCGCTCGGAGCGGTTTACCGAGAGGTTCACCTGCAGCGACCCCCGATCCAGATCCGAGCCTGCAACGCGGTAGATCTGCCGCATCTCGTGGCGGAAGGTCAGTGACTCGGGCCCCTTTTTCGGCTCCACGACGAGACGCAGGCTGTCGCTGGAGCCCTGGCCCCGATCCTCGGAAGGGAAGCTGCCGACGGTGGTGCCGGCGGCGGTGGTGTAGCTGACCGCCAGGTAATCATTCTGGTCCAGCTTGGTGGCCAGGCCGATCCACAAGGCGGAAGGGTCCACGTAGTAGTCGGTTCCCTGAATGAGCAGCTGCCAGCGGACCGGCCCGAAGGTCTGAGCGGGATCGGTGCTGCGCGCGATCGCGGTGATACCGCCGAGGTTGGGATCGGCACCGCTCTGATTCTGGGGAGGACGGTACCGGTAGACTCGCACCTGCCTTGGCTGCTGGTCCGGAGGAACCGTTCCAGCAGCTGTGAGATTCAGGATATCGATCGAGGGGTAACCGGGCAGCGCCGTGGTCGGGTCCACCACCCAGAAAAATCGGCCGGATTCGAAATCGAGATCCCGCAGCTGGCGATCCTGCGGCTGGCTGGTAGTCTGACCCACGGTGTACACTCGCTCGGCCACCTGACTGCCTTCCTGGGTGGCCGCAAGGGTCTGGAACTGCATCGGCCCAACCTCGAACCGGGCATTGATGCCGAAGTTGTTGGCCGGAATGGCAGCGGTGATAAAGCGTGAGGGCGGCGGCTGGAACGTGACGGTCCCGACTTCGATTCGTCGGATGATCTCGTCCTCGAGACCTTGGTAATAGACCTGGATGTTGTTATTGGCGGAAAAATCCCGTTCGGTGTCGTAGTCGATGGCGAGATGGACCCGCTGGCCGATGACCCCGCCAGAGCGAACGTTGACCTGATTATCCAGGCGCGGCGGCTTGAAGCCGCCCCGGCAGCCTGAGTTGGGGTTTTGAAGCTGGGCCGCGTTGCAGCGTTCATTCCGGAGTCGATCGGTGCGTAACTCAAGCCTGACTTGGCCATCGAGGGCCAGGTCGGCATACTTCGGGGATAGCCCCAATATCCCGTTCCTCGGAGGCGGGGCCTCCCTGGCATCCGGTGGTGGTTCGCGGATGGGCTCTCCGTACAGGACCAGATAACGCAACGCGGTGGCGCGGTCCTGGCGAGCGCTGTCCAGGACCGCGGCAACCGTGGTATCCCACGCCATGCCACGGAGCCTAGCGGGAGCGCGATGAGCCCCCAGCCAGGGAGCCCGCAAGGCCGGGGGCTCACGAAGCTCCAGGGGAGGAACTGAGAAGGTCAGCCCGGGCGCCCAGACCGGTCGTGTCCTTCGTTGCCGTGTCGACTTGGCCGGCCAGGACTCGAGGAAGCGGGACGAGACAGATCAGGGCGACAAGAAGACGCGCCACGCTAGCGGAACACAACGATAGGGCTTGAGGGTAGAGGATCAGCAAATATAATGGCGGTACGAAACCCTTACAACTCTATAAGTTAGCTCCTGTGCGACTGCTCAATCGCTACATCCTGAGGCAGCTGGCCGCCCCGTTCTTCTTTGCGCTCGCGGCCCAGACCAGCCTCATGCTGCTGAGCCAGGTGGCCAAGAAGTTCGGGGCCTGGTCGGCAAGGGACTGCCCTGGACCGTCATCGGCGAGGTCTTCGTGCTGAGCCTGCCGTTCATCGTGGCCATGACCCTGCCGATGGCGGTGCTGCTGGCCGTGCTCTACACCTTCAGCCATCTGGCGGCCGACAACGAGATCACCGCCATGCGGGCCAGCGGCATCAGCGTGTACCAGGTGCTCACGCCGGTGCTGCTCTGGGGGGTGTGCATGGCCGCCTTCAACTTTGCCTTCGTCGATCAGGTCCTGCCCCGGAGCAACGCGCGGCTCCGGGCCCTGCTGATCGACATCGGGCGGAAGAAGCCGACCTTCGAGCTGCGGGAGCAGGTCATCAACGAGGTTCCGCCCTCCCAGTACTTCCTCCGGGCCAGCCGCATCGATGCCGCCACCGGCCGGCTTGCGGGGGGTCACGATCTATGACGTGGGAGGCGAGGCGAGCCGCCGGATCATCTACGCCGACAGCGGGGCCATGGCGTACGCGGAGGGCCAGACCGACCTGAGCCTGCGACTGTACGACGGGTCCATCCACCAGTACCGGCCGGCGGAGCCCACCCGGTTTCAGCTGACCGATTTCTCGATGAACGACATCCGGGTCAAGAACGTGTTCGACCAGCTGCAGCGGAACACCAGCGAGTCGATCCGTGGGCGACCGCGAGATGAGCACCTGCGAGATGCTCGACGTGATTCGCGAGCCACGGGGGGAGCAGGCCGAGGCCGGCGGGAACGGCTCGGCTGGTGCACAACGATCTCCGGACGCTGCTGGCGCTGCCTCCGCTGTCCGCGCGGCCGACGGCCTCGACCGACTCGGCGCCAGGCGGGCTACTGCGGCTGGCTCACAGTCGCTGCAGGCCGTCATTCTACCCAAGACGGCCAAGGCTCAGGCGCCTGCACAGGGCGGCCCCGGCTCCTCAAGACCCGTGCCGCGCCGGCCGGTGCTCGGCAACCGGCCAGGCCCGGTCCGTCCGAGGCTGTCCACCTGGTCCGAGGTGGCCACCGCCGCCGACCGGGTCAAGGACGCCGATCGCCGGGCCGACCGCTATGCGGTAGAGATCCACAAGAAGTGGGCGATCAGCCTGGCGTGCATCTCGTTCGTGCATCGTCGGCATCGTGATGGCGCTCCGGTTCCCCCGGGGCGGCATCGGGCTGGTGATCGGGGGCGGGCTCGCGGTATTCTCCATCCATTACGTGGGCCTCACGGCCGGGGAGAGCCTGGCCGACCGGGGCCGCGTATCGCCCTGGGTCGCGATGTGGACGTCCAACATCGTGCTGACGGTCGCTGGGCTCCTGGGCTGGCCGGGTGAGCCGCGAGTCGGGCTCCACCCGCGGCGGAGACTTCCAGGAGCTGCTCGACGGCGTGCGCCACCTGTCTGCCGGCGGCTTCGTCCGGCGGTTCCGGTAGCCGGCGCGGCTGCAGCTCGATCCGCTCCCGGCTGCTCAGCTGGACCGCTACGTCCTCGAGAGCTGGCTCCGGCTCTTCGTGCTCACGGCGCTTGGCTTTCCCATCGTCTCCATCCTGATCAACCTGACCGACACGCTCAACAGGCTGCTCGATCGCGGACTCACCATGCGGCAGATCGCGATCAGCTACGTGTACTCCGTGCCCGAGAACATGTTCCTGGTGCATGCCGGCGGCGGTGCTGTTCGCGACCGTATTCACCGTCGGCGCCATGGCGCGGCACTCCGAGCTCACGGCCGCCAAGGCCGGTGGCCAGAGCTTCCATCGGCTGCATGCGTGCCGATCTTCATTGCTGTCGGCGCTGGCGGCCGGGCTCGGCGTGGTGGTGGGCGAGCTGGCCCCGGGGGCGACCGCGCGGCAGATGGAGCTGCAGAAGGCCAAGCAGGCGCGGCCTACCCGGCCCGCTTCAACTTCGTGTACCGGGGCGACGAGGGCTGGGTCTACACCATCCAGTCGCTGGAAGTCGCCACCCGCAAGCTCAAGCAGGTGCTGTTCGAGCGGCAGGGAACCGGTCTGGACTACCCCGGGCTGGTGATCACCGCCGACAGCGCCAGCTACGACGACTCAGAAAGCCGGTGCGTGGCGTCTCTGGAACGGGGCCAGCCGGGTCATTGCAGCGCCCGACCGGCAGGCGACCTTCGAGTTCCGAATCGCTGCGGCTGCGGGCGCTTCACCCAGGCTCCCGCCGACCTGCTGGCCGAGCCGAAGGCGCCGGACGAGATGCGTTACGCGGAGCTGGGTCGGTATATCGAGGCGCTGGAGCGCTCGGGCAACGACGCCAACAAGCTGATGGTGGAGCGGGCGCTCAAGCTGGCGATTCCGGCAACCTGCCTCATCATCGCCGTGTTCGGGGCGCCGCTCGCGGTCACGTCCCCGCGAGCCGGCGCCGCGTTCGGCATCGCGATCAGCCTGGGCACGACGGTGATGTTCCTGCTGCTCATGCAGATCAGCGAAGGCGGTGGGTGCCGGCGGCGTCGTGGACCCTGTGGTTGGCGGCGTGGATCCCCAACGTAATCTTCCTGGTGCTTGGCGCCGTGCTGCTGGCTGCGCGTTCGGACGTAATTGAAGGTCGGCTCGGTATATTTCCGCGCATGACGTCACCCGCATCGCCCCGTCATCGTCGGCACCGGTATCGCCGGGCTCTGGACCGCGTGGCGGCTGGCGTCCGAAGGCCACCCCGTCCGTCCTCGTCACCAAGGAGACGCTGGCCGACAGCGCCAGCGCCTGGGCGCAGGGCGGGATCGCGGTGGCGCTGGGTCCGGGCGACAGCCCGAGCGCAGCACGCTGCCGATACCCTGGCGGCCAGCGACGGGCTGGCCGATCCCGAGGCGGTTCGGATCCTCACCAAGCGAAGGCCCCGACCGGATCTACGAGCTGCTGGCGTTGGGCGCCGTGTTCGATCGCGGCGCCCGACGGCGAGCTGCGCTTCGGGCTCGAGGCGGCTCACACCCGCCCGCGGATCATCCACGCCGGCGGCGACCGCACCGGGGCCGCACTGATCGCTGCCTGGCCCAGGTGGTCCGCGCGCATCCGGAGATCGAGATGCTGGAGCACACCGAGGTCCGCCAGCTGGTCGCGGAAGAGGGACGGGTGGTGGGCGCGCTGATCCTCCGCACGGCGAGCGCCGGCATCTCTCCCTCCGCGCCCCGGCGGTGGTGCTGGCCACCGGCGGGGTCGGCCAGCTCTACGCGGTCACCACCAATCCCAGAGTCGCCACCGCTGACGGATGGGCGCTGGCGCACCGGGCCGGGGCGCAGCTTCGCGACATCGAGTTTCTCCAGTTCCATCCCACCGCGCTCAAGCTCCCGGGCGTCAACCCGGCGCCGCTGATCTCCGAGGCGGTGCGCGGCGCGGGCGCCATCCTGGTGGACCGAGCCGGGAGCCGGTTCGCGCTCGATCTCGACCCCCGCGGCGAGCTGGCGCCCGCGCGACATCGTGGCGCGCGCGGTGGCGGCCGCCGATGCCGCGGGCGGCGCCTGGCTCGACGCACGAGCTGGTCGAGGACTTCGCGGCGCAGTTTCCCGGCATCACGGCAATGCTTGCCCGGCACGGCCTCGACCCGGCGCGCGACCTCCTGCCGGTTGCGCCCGCGCTGCACTACGCCATGGGCGGCATCCAGACCGACCTCGAGGGCCGCACCACCCAGCCCGGGCTCTGGGCGGTGGGGGAGGTCGCGCGCACCGGGGTTCACGGCGCCAACCGGCTGGCCTCGAATTCGTTGCTCGAGGGGCTGGTCTTCGCCGATCGCGCCGGGCGCTCGCCTGGGCCGAGAGCTGTCGCAACGAGGTGGCTGCGCTTCCTGCCTTGCCTTCCGCTGACGAGGCAGACCGACGATGCCGACGCAGCCTGTGAGCCGATTCGCCAGGAGATGCGCGACCTCATGACTGCCGACGTCGGAGTTCAGCGCAGCGAGAGCCTCCCTGCTCCGCGCCGAGCGGGAGCTGAGCGGCCTGACGCCAGACAACGCCCCCGGAGGCGTGGCGCACCCACAATCAGCTACTGGTGGCCGGGCTGATCACTCAGGCGGCGCGGGCACGGCGGGAGAGCCGCGGCGGTCACCGCAGGACCGACTACCCACCGGATTCGCTCAAGCCGGGAGGCGGTATGACAGCCTCCTCCAATGGTGGGCTCGCGCTTCCGGTCATCGAAACGCCGCAGGAGACCCCGGAACGCATTGCCGAGCTGCAGGCGGAGATCCGGCAGCTAGCTCGCGCGCGCAATGCGGTCGTGCTGGCCCACAACTACCAGCGTCCTGAGGTCCAGGATGTCGCCGACTTCGTGGGTGATTCGCTCGGCCTCTCCCGCCAGGCAGCCAGCACACCGGCCGACGTCATCGTCTTCTGCGGCGTTCATTTCATGGCGGAGACTGCAGCGATTCTGTCGCCCAAAAAGCGGGTGCTGCTGCCGGATCTCCGCGCCGGATGCTCGCTGGCGGCCACCATCACCGCGGAAGACGTGCGCAGCTGGAAGGCCCAGTTCCCGGGCTACATCGCGGTGGGCTACGTGAACACCACGGCCGAGGTAAAGGCGGAGCTGGATTATTGCTGCACCAGCGGCAACGTCCTGGACGTGATCGATGCCATCCCCGCGGACAAGGGCATCCTGTTCCTGCCCGACTTCTTTCTGGGAAGCCACGTGCGGCGGATGCGCCCCGAGCGCAGGATCGAGGTGTGGATGGGCGAGTGTCACGTTCACAAGGGAATCCGGCCGGAGGTGCTGAACCAGGCGCGAGCGGACTATCCGGAGGCCGAGGTGCTGGTGCATCCCGAGTGCGGCTGCGCCGGACAGCTCATCTACAGCATGGGCCTGGGGGACATCGATCCGGAGGGGCTGCACATCACGTCCACGGAGGGCATGATCCGGAAAGTGACCGAGCGGCCGGCTACGCAGTTCATCGTGGCGACCGAGACCGGGCATCATGCACCGGATGCGGCAGCTGGCTCCTCACAAGCAGTTCATCCCGGCCGATCCCGAGGCCGTCTGTGCGTTCATGAAGACGATCACCCTGCCCCGGGTCCTCGATTCACTGGTCCTGGATCAGCATCACGTTACGGTTCCTGCCGATATCGCCGCGCGAGCCCGGCGAGCGATCGATCGCATGGTGGCGCTCGGGTAGACCCAGTCTTGCCCTCTACATCCGAGGTCCAGCGCATTGCCGCCGCGGCTCTGGCCGAAGACGGGCGGAGCGATCTCACGAGCAGTGTCACAGTAGCGCCCGGCCTGCGGGCTGAAGGCCGCCTGGAGTACCGGAACGGTGGAGTGTTGGCCGGGACCGACTATGCCGAGGCGGTGGTCTCCGCCTGCCGCTGCGCCGTGGAGTGGCAGGTGAGTGAGGGAGGCGATGTCCCAGCCGGCTCGAGTCATCGGGATCGTTAGGGGAGAGCTTCGTTCCATCCTTCAGGCCGAGCGGCCCCTCCTGAACCTACTGCAGCGAGCATCGGGAATAGCCACGGTGACCCGGGCGTTCGTCGATGCCGTCGAGGGAACGGGCTGCCGCATTCTCCACACCCGGAAAACGGCGCCCGGCCTGCGCTCGCTGGATGTTGCTGCGAGTCATCGCTGGGGGAGGCCACCGGCACCGCCTGGACCTGGAGCATGAAGTCATGGTCAAGGACAATCATTGGCAGGCCCTCGCGCGGGGAGGGACCGACCTCGGCAAAGCGCTGGCAACGGCACGCCGGCAAGGCGTGACCGCGCTGTACGTGGAAGTGGAGTCTCTGAATCAGCTGCAAGAAGCGTGTGCCGCGGGCGCCACCAGGCTTCTGGTCGACAACCAGTCGCCTGACACCGTGCGGACGTGGGCCGGGGGGGCCAGACGGCAATCGGCAGGCATAGAGATCGAGGCGACTGGTGGGATTACTCTAGGAAACGTGCGAGCCTACGCTGAGGCCGGCGCGGACTTCATTTCCATCGGCGCCCTCACGCACAGTGTGCGGGCCGCCGACATTGCCCTGGAGATCAGCTCTCCTGTATCAGGAACAAAGCCTTAGCGACCTTCCACGGGGCGCGGCTTCCATGCCCTCCATGCAAAGTAGGCCGGCACTCCCGCCAGGATGATCCCGAACGTAATCCCGGTGTTCACCGGGTCGGTCCACAGCGCGTTGATGACCATGGCAAGGGAGGCCAGGAGAAAGAGGATGGGTACCGCGGGGTAGCCCCAGGTGCGGTAAGGCCGCGGCAGATCGGGCCGGTTACGCCGGAGCACGAACACCGCGCCCACGGCCAGAGCGTAGAAGGGCCAGATACCAAGGATGAACTTGTCGGCGAGCTGCTGAAAGTCGTTCAGGAGGACGTAAATCACGCCCAACGCGGTGGCCAGCCAGATGGCCACCGAAGGGCTCTGAAAGCGGGGAGACACCCGCGCAATAGATTGGAAAAAGAGGCCCCGGTCGGCCATGGCAAAGAAGATTCCGGGGCCGGTCATCATGGAGCCAATCAGGGTGCTGAAGCAGGAAAGCATGACCACTCCTGCGATGACCCCGCCGGCGTGGCGGCCGAGCAGGGGGATGCGCTCAGCGGCGGTCGCGGCAATCAGCGGAGACTTTGCCATCTGGGGAAGCGGCACCAGGTAGACATAGGCTACGTTCAGCAACAGGTAGATCAGGAGAATTCCAAAGGTGCCGATGATGAGAGCCATCGGCAGGGTTCGCCCGGGGTTCTTGACCTCACCGCCCATGAAGGAGAGGTCGGCCCAGCCATCGTAGGTCCACATGATGGCAATCAGTGCCGTGGCGATCGAGCGAGAATTGACTGCCGAGCCCCACGCGGGGCTGAAGTGCGCGCGTGCTGCCATCACCCGCGGTGAAGGCGAGGATTACCAGCGCTGCCAAGGCGGCGTACTTGGCGACGGTAGACACATTCATCAGGACCGCGGCCCGGTTTACGCCCACATAGTTGAGCGCACCGACGGTGACGACCGCGGCCGCCGCAACCCACCGCACCTGCATCGCCGTGAGGGTGATGAAGCAGCCGAGGTATTCGGCGAAGATGGTGGCGATGGCGCCCAGCGCAGACGCCCGGATTACGGTTAGCTCGGACCAGCCAAAGAGAAACGCCGGCATCGGTCCGAATGCTTCCAGTATGTAGGCGAAGACTCCGCCCGAGCGGGGGAGCGCGCCGGCCAGCTCGGCCAGGGTTAGGGCGCCGAAGAGCGCGATGATGCCGCCGATCACCCAGGCAAGGAGGACGGGGCCGGGGTACTGCAGCCGCTCGGCGACCGTCGCGGGAACCCGGAAGATGCCGCTGCCGATGGTCGAGCCGATAAGCACGGCCACGGCACTCCACAGGCCCAGGTGCCGGGGGAGCCGCTCACCCCAGGCGTCGCGTTGCGGAAGCATGGCCAAATATATGGAACGCCAGCTATAATGGCTCCGGACCTCAGATCGCGAGCCGGCACGGATACGAATGAATGAAAAGCAATTAGATCACCGGAGGCTACTGCGTCGCCTGGCCTGGACCGGAGCCGCCCTGGCCTTCGGCCTGATTGTGCTCGGGGGGGTGGTGCGCATAACCGGGTCGGGGATGGGATGTGGCGACCATTGGCCCCTGTGCGATGGCGAGTGGTTCCCGCCGCTCGATCTCCCCACCATGATCGAGATCGGCCATCGGTGGGCCGCAGCGCTGGTCAGCCTGGTAGTGCTGAGCATGACCGCCGTGGCCTGGAGGTATCACCGAAGCGACCGCGCGGTCAGGGATCCCGCCACGCTGGCTTCCCTGCTCCTGGTGCTTCAGGTGTTGCTCGGAGCTGTGACCGTCAAGCTCGTCCTGCCCCCCTGGGTGGTGATCACCCATTTCGCGAATGCCATGCTCCTGTTTGCGGTGCTCATCGTAACCGCCCTCCGGGCCGGAACACCGCCGGCGGCGGTTCGATCAAGCGAGGGCGCCGAGGCGTTCCGCAGACATCGGCTTCATGGGTTGGTCTTGACCGTTGCGGGCGTCGGCTTGGTGGTGATCCTCTTCGGCGCGCAGGTGGCCAATTTCGACGCCGGGCTGCTGTGCCTCGGACTTCCGCTGTGTAACGGCAGTCTGCTGCCGCCGCAGGCTCCCTTGGCCTGGCTCCATTGGACCCACCGGGTGCTCGCGTTTCTGTTCCTGGCGTTCGTGCTCGCACTCGTGGTCCGGACCTACCGGAGCTCCGATCTGGCGGGTACGGCCCTGCGCCGCTGGGTGTCGGTCGTGCTCGCCCTCACGCTGGCGCAGATCGGCGTGGGAGCGGTCATGGTGGTGGAGCTGCTTCCGGCCGAATATCGCGCGGCACATCTGCTGGTTGGCACCGCTCTGTGGGCAACCCTTGTGGTGCTGGTGTTCCACTCCAATCGAATTCCGGCCGTTTATCCGGGCGCCCCCTATTTGAAGACCGTACGGCAGCCTACTCTTGCCGCCGATCTGATCACCCTGACCAAGCCCCGGATCATCTCCCTGCTGCTGGTCACCACAGTCGCCCCGATGTTCATCACTCCGGAGGGGCTGCCGTCTGCCTCCCTGGTGTTCTGGGTGATTGTGGGCGGGTATCTCATGGCAGGCGGTGCCAATGCCATCAACATGTGGTTCGATCGGGATATCGACGACAAGATGAGCCGCACCCGGCTCCGTCCCATCCCGGCCGGTCGGATCTCTGCGCCTGCGGGTCTGGCCTTTGGTATCGGCCTCGGCCTGCTCGCGTTTATCGTGTTCTGGTTCCGAGCCACCCAACTGAGCGCCTGGCTGGCCCTGAGTGGGCTGTTGTTCTATGTCTTCATTTATACGATGTGGCTCAAGCGGTCGAGCCCACAGAACATCGTGATCGGCGGCGCGGCGGGAGCCTTTCCGCCTCTGGTGGGCTGGACGGCGGTGACCGGACAGCTCGATCTGGCAGCGGTGTATCTGTTTGCCATCATCTTCTACTGGACGCCGCCCCATTTCTGGGCACTCGCCCTCATCAAACAGGCCGAATACGCCAAAGCGGGAGTTCCCATGCTCCCGGTAGTGCACGGGGAGCGGCGCACGAAGTTCGAGATGCTGGCTTATACCCTGATCCTGCTGCCACTCACGATCATGCCGGCCTTCATTGGGGCGATGGGTGCCTTCTACGGGGTGGCTGCACTCCTCCTCGGCCTCAGGCTGCTGTGGTACTGCGTACGCCTCCTCCGGGAGAGCGTCTCGACTCCGGTTGCCTGGCAGATGTACCGCTACAGCCTCCTCTACCTGGCACTCCTATTCGTGGCCATGGGAGTTGACCGGGCTCTCCCCTTCGGGCACCGGGCCGAGCCGGACAAAGTGCTGATCCTCGACCATCCAGAGCGCGAGCTTGCAACCCCAGCCGGCGCCAGCCACCGGCACTAGAGCGGAGCCGGTCCCCCCCTCCCGGCGCATTCCCGCGCCGGGGCGGCTGGTCCGTCTCTGGCCTCGGGTGCGGGCCTACCGCGGGATGCTGGGCCTGGCCTCGCTCACGCTGGTGGCGAGTGCGCTCCTCGGCCTGGCTTTCCCCTGATCGTCGGTTACCTGCTGGACGCCGCGTTCGTCCGCCACAACCGCGAGATCCTGGACCGCATCGCCATCGGGCTGGTCGTGCTCTTCAGCGTACAGGCGCTGCTGAACTACATCCAGACCTATCTCCTGAGCGCAGTGGGAGAGCAAGTGGTGGCGGGGCTCAGGAAAGAGTTGTTTGCCAAGCTGCTGGAGATGCCGCCCGGCTTTTTCGCCGAACGCCGCACCGGCGAGCTGACCAGCCGGCTCACCACCGACATCGGGTTGCTTCAGGGCGTCCTGAGCCATCAGATCGCCGAATTCTCCCGGCAGGTGCTCGCCCTGGTTGGCGGCATTGTCCTGCTCACCCTGATGCAACCTCGCTTGACGCTGACCGCGCTCGGCGTCGTTCCGCTAGTAATCGGATCGGCGCTGTATTTCGGGCGGCGGCTGCGACGGATGACAGTGAGTGTCCAGGATAAGGTTGCCGAGGCGACGGCCGTGGCGGAGGAGGCGTTCTCCCAGATCCGGACGGTGCAGAGCTTCGTGCAGGAGCCGGCGGAACGGCAGCGCTATGGCGACCGGATTGCGGCGAGCGTCAAGGCCGCGCTGGTGCGGGCGCAGCTCAGGGGGTGTTCTTTGGGGTGCTGACCTTCAGCACCTTCATCGGAATTGTGTTTGTCCTCTGGCAGGGAGGACTTCTGGTGCTCGAGGGGCAGCTCACCCCTGGCGAGCTGGTGCAATTCCTTCTTTATACCATTACCATCGCCGCCGCCATTGGTGCCCTGGCTTCGTTTTTCAGCAGCTACCAGGAAGCCGTTGGGGCCGCCGAACGAGTATTCGAGATTCTGGAGATGCACCCGACGGTGGCGGATCCGGATGCGCCCGTTATGCTCCCGGCGCCAGTTCGGGGCAGCGTCGGTTTCGAGAAGGTGTCCTTCAGGTATCAGCGGAGCCCATCGCTCCCCTGGATTCTCGACGACATCAATCTCCACTGCGCACCCGGCGAGGTGGTGGCGCTGGTGGGTCCTTCGGGCGCTGGCAAGACGACGCTGGTGTCGTTGCTGCCCCGGTTCTGGGACGTCGACCGGGGGCGGGTTCTGCTCGATGGCATTGACATTCGGAATCTCCGTCTGGCCGACCTGCGGGGCGCCATCGGGATCGTCCCTCAGGATCCGGCACTCTTCAGCGGCACGGTGCGGGAAAACATCGCCTATGCCCGGCCGGGGGCGTCCCAAGACGAGGTGGAGTCGGCGGCACGCGGCGCCCACGCCCATGAGTTCATCGAGCGGCTCCCGCTGGGCTACGACACGGTGGTGGGCGAACGGGGGGTGAAGTTGTCGGGCGGGCAGCGGCAGCGCGTTGCCATTGCGCGCGCCATACTCAAGGACCCGGCGGTGCTGATCCTGGACGAGGCCACCAGCAACCTGGACACCGAAAGCGAGCGGCTGATCGAGGATGCACTGGGCAAGCTTCTGGTCGGGCGTACCACATTGATCATTGCGCACCGGCTCAGCACCGTGCGGCGAGCGGACCGGTTGGTGGTGCTGGATCATGGCCGCATTGTCGAAGAGGGCACCCACGCCGAGCTGCTCCAGCTGGCAGGGTTATATGCGCGACTATACCAGAGGCAGTTTCGGGATGAGCCGGTTGGCATAGAGATGAATGCGGGCTAGCAAAATGAAAAAGCCTCCGCGGTGAAGCGGAGGCTTTTCGTTGTCCATGAATCAGAGCCTAGTGATCAACCCGGAGGGTTATCAGGGTGCCGGCAGCGTCACCGGCATAGTCATTGACCACGAGGTAATAGGTAACTGGCCCCGCAATGGTGTAGGTGGCCGATTCAGGATGAGCGGCGGTAGCGGCGCTAAAATTACCCGTCGCACAGCCGGGGTCAAAACAGAGGAACAGGTCGAGATCGGACCCCGTAGTCCAATCCAGGGTGACCGTGTAGTCTCCTGCATCTGGAATGTCGAAGCGATAGAACCGGAAGGGTCCGGCTGCAAAGTCGGGCGCATCATACAGCACCGTAGATGCCCCTGCTGCGGGAATGGGCATGGCTGGGGCTGTGCCAGGATCGTCGGTTCCTGCCAATGGCGTCGCAGCGCCGACGGCAACCGTCTCCGTGGTCGGCAGGCTGAACAGGACGCCAGGGACGAAATCCACCACCACACTGTCCACGGTGAGCGGACCAGTCGTTCCCGGAGGCAGTACCACAGTAACCGACGTGCTGTCGGGCGCGACCGCCGTGGTAACACCTGCTGCCCCAGCTACGTTGGCGCCCGCACCTGCCCCGAACTTGTAGGGGGCCGGAAGTGTGATGACGAGGCCCTCATTCGGTGCCGGGGCCGCGTTGGAGAGCGTCACTGTGGCACCGGTAGGAGTCACTCGCACGGGAACCGTCGAGGTCTGACCGTTTGCCGAGATCGTCACCGAAGTCGCGGTGGGGCTGACACCGTCGACAAACAGCCTTTTGCTGGTGCCGAGCTGCCCGCCGCTGGTGCTGAGATACGTGGTATCCTCGGTCACCGTAATGCCGGTTCCGCCCTGGAAGCTGAAGCCCGTGATCTCCTGCTCATTTCCCTGGGCATCCAGCACAGTCAAAATGACCGCCTTCTGTTCACCCTGGGCCATGAACATCGAGCTCGGGGTGGGCTGTAAGGTGATGCCGGATCCTACGAGGTCTCCCGTCGGGTCGCCGCTGCATCCGCCCACGACGACCAGACCGGCGAGAAGGAACCCACCACACATCGAACGCTTCATACTGAGCACCTCATCAAGGAAACTGTGGGGGATGATGTTAAAAACGACGGCTCTGGGCAGTGAGGTCCATTCCAAGGAACCGTCCCGCATCCTCCAGTGCCGCGCGGCCCAGGACTTCCATCCATCCGGGTACTCCCGGCTCCTGGAGATCGTTGGAGGACAGTATGGTGTAGGCACCGAAGCCGGAACGGTCGGCGAAGATGTAGTAGGAGCCCTTTCCCTTGGCGTAGCTCCACACCTCGTAGCGAGGTGCGCGGCCCTCCTGCTCCCGCTTGAGCACCTGGTCGGGTTCTCCATTCTTGATGTATATCCGGCCCCGATCCGAGCGCCACCCGCTGATCGGGTTGCGACCGCCTTCACGAAACGCGCGGTTGGCATACTGAATGGCGCCGTAGAACTGCTCGCGCCGTTCATTGCGTGAGGTTCCCGGGGTGGGATCGCGCTTTTGCCAGAACCGGGCGAGAAACCTCCGTTTGGCATCGGTGCTGAGCTCATCGCTCCACACCGACAGCTCATTGGACTCCGCCAGGTAAACCAGGGGAGCTTTCGCCCTATCGAGCTCCGCTGCGGGCATCTGCTCGAAGTATCCTTCGTCGCCGACTCGTTCGATGGCACGCCGAACCGTATCGCGGGCCAGCGCAGCCCCCAAGGCTGCCATGGTGAACGGCGCGGTTCGCTCGACCGTGCGACCATCCAGACTGAGCGATGCCACCATTCGGTAGTTGCCGGGCGGTAACCCCGTCAGGTCCAACTGTCCCTGGAGGACGCTGCCTCCGGCTGCGACGTTGGCCGGCACCTCCGGGGTCTTGGTCATGACCTTCCCGGCTGAATCCTTGACCACAACGCTCAATGCGCCGGTCAGCTCCTTGTCGCCGTACACCTCGAGCAGGTATGACACCTTGGGCAGGAGCGGAGTGAGGATGACCTGGGCCGCCGCCATGACCAAGCTGTTGCCGGCGCGGAACTCACCGGGATTGGGGACGGTGTCCTCCGCCACGGCGAGACGCATCTGCGGCGAGAGCAGCAGATCGGATGCGATACTGCTGTCACTCAGCGCCTGCACTTTGAGCGACGAGCTCTGCTGCCGTCCGGAAACTGAATCTCGAACCGACACATCGAGCCGGTATCCTCCGGGCGCCACCGCGAAATCGACGATCTCGACGGTATAGGCGTCGGCGCTCCCCGGTACGTCAGCGGCGTGACTCTGCCACGATTGTTGATACAGCGTCAGCCCGGTCGAGTCGGCCACCCGCACCGACATCGCGTAACTCCGAGCCCTGGCGGGTCCGGAAGGCTGCAGCAGAGCCAACGGTATTTGCACCAGGCCCTTGACCCGGGTGCGGTTCATCTCAGCGCGATAAAACCGGACGGCTCGCAGAACCAGCCCGGACTGCTGCGCTGTAGGAGCCGATAATTGCGCTGCAGCCGACGCCGGCAACGGTGAGCCGGCGACGGCGAGCGCTAACGCAACAAGCCAATTCATGACTTCCTTTATGCAGGGCGCCGGTGGTTGCCGGCGCCCTCTCCTCAACTGCTTACCAGCCGAGGCTTACGCTGAAGAAGTTGGTGCCGCCGAGTACCCCCATGTATTTCCAGGCGTAGTCGAGGCCGAGACTGAAACCACCCTCGCTGGCATAGTTGAGTCCGCCGCCAAGGGCCAGGCCCTGCAGATTCTCCTCATCTGAGAGTGCGGTGCTCTCCGGATCGATGGGGTCCAGGTTGTTGGCGCCGGTATAGCTGTAGCTGCCGCGAGCCGCAAACCCGAAGCCCGAACCACCCAGCCGCTGGGACATCCATTCACCGCCTAGGACGAACCCGGCCCCGCTGTTGTTGGGCTGGTTGAAGTCGGAGATGACGGTCAACCGGTTGTTGTCTCCCGCGATCAGGTCATAGGCCAGGCCGACCCGGAAGATCACCGGGAGGCTGAACGCTTTGACTCTGAACGAGGTCGGCTGATCGTTGCTGGGCACATCCTGCTCGCCCGGAATCGGCTCGCGAGGAGCCTCCGTGTTGAGCGCCTCTCCTGAGTAGGAGAGGTTGGTGCCCAGATTGGCCACGACGAAGGAGAACCGAATGGGATGACCGCCGAGCGCCGCATGGAAGTTGGTTCCAAAGTCGACGGCAAAGGCGCTCCCGCTGGCATCGCCCAGGTTGTCGAAGACCGCCTTTGCGGTAATGCCGGCCGCAAAGCGGTCGGAGAAGTTCTGCGCAAAGGTGAGACCCAGGAATGTTTCACTGACTGAGTAGGTCGAGCCGGTTCCGTCCGGCTGCTCGACGGTGTACTCCGGCTGATCGCTGAATCCGAAGGTACCTCCCTGAATACCGACGGCCCGGGACCCCCCCGAGAACGGGAACATCACGCCACCCCAGCTGTACCGGGTGTCTGCGACGTAGTCGTAGGTTCCCACGAGGGCGTTCGGGCCGCTGGCCAGCGCAATGCCGGCCGGATTGTAGTACAGCGCACTGGCATCGTTGGCGATCGATGCGTAGGCGCCACCCAGCGCCGTGCCCCGGGCCCCTGCGCCAAAGAGCAGAAATTCGGCCGAGGTGGTGCCGTAGGCTGTGTTGTCCTGGTTGATGTCGTCTTGAGCAGCAAGACCCGCTGGGACCCCGCTCAGCAGCGCCGCCAACGCCAGGTTTCGTGCCGTGTATAGATGACTCATTCCCATCTCCTGGATGTGGGGGCGAGCCGTGAGGCTCGCCCCACCGTTGCTGTGCTACTCAGCGAAGTTGACCACGGTGAACCGGCCGACCCGACGTGCATCGCCCGCTTCGACGTGGTAGAAGTAGACACCGCTCGCAACCACCTGATTGTTACGGTTGCGGACATTCCAGTCCTCCGAGCCGCCGAAGGTGGTGGAATGGTGCTCCAGCATCGAGACCAGCACACCGCTCGACGAGTAGATCCGGATGATGCAGTCGTTCGGCAGGTTCACGAACTTGATGATCTTGGTGTCCGTAGTCTGCTCGAACTGATTGGTGACGTAATACGGATCGGGCACCGTGTGGACCCCGGTCAAGTCGCTCTCATCCGCGGCGACCAGGGCATTGGTGGCGTCGAAGGTGAGGTTCACCTTGGCGCCCAGCGCATTGAACGTTCGGGACAATCCGGTGAAGCTGTAGGGCCCCAGACTGCCGGCCGCGCCGTTGCCACCGTGCACGTGGCCGATGTAGCCGCGCATCGTCCAGACTTCGCCTGCCGCCGGCACCGTCGAACCCGGGGCGAGCTCGAAGAAGAAGATATCGCCGGCCAGGTACATCGAAAAACCGGGGTTGGGCCGCGCCGCAGCATCCAATCCCATCCGGATAGCCCCGGGCACTGCTGTGTTGCTCAGCAGGTAGCTTATCCCCGGGCAGGCAAACAGCTGGTCGGGATGACGGGAGGCATCATTGAGCGGGAACACGCACCCGTAATCCCCGATAGTGAGGTCGGCCGTGGCATCACCGGAGAGCCCTCCGGTGGTGCTGGACTGATTGAGGAAGCCCCAGCCGCCTCCCAGACTGTCCGGCATGAACGGCACCGGAACGTTGTGGGTCAGGTCAACAACGGAATCGACCAGCCCGCCCGCCCCCCCAGTAGACGCTGATGTCTGCTGCCCGAGCAGCACCAGCAAGCACCGACTCGACGGTGCGGTAACCGGCGCCGATCTGGTGGTAGGATTGGGGATTGAACACCGTTAAGACTCCGGGCAGCTCACCGGCGTTGTTGTTATCCGCAGCATCACCGGTACCGGCAACGTTACCAGCATTCGGATCAGCCTTGGTTTCGTTGGGACCGGAGAACCAGCGGGGTCCATTGTAGGTGCAATCGTGAGCATCACCCCATAGAGCGTCAATCTGGCACCCTCGCCCGTAGGCAACGTGTGACTGGTAGGACTCGATACCCTGCGTGACCTGGCCATTCTGAACGAATCCCGCCGGGACGCCAAACCGGGCTGCCAATGTCGGATCGGAGGTTGCGGCCGGAGCCGGGCCGCTCTGCCCCGTGGGGTTGGTGTTGTCCAGCGGCTGCGCCACCGAGAGGCTTACGGTGTCCAGCACGCCGGTCGAAGAAACTGTCTCATAGGTGAAGCTGACCGGGATAGTGTTACGGGCATCACCCAGGCCCAGTCCAATCAGGGTCGCGCCGAATGTGCCGGTGCCCGTGAAAATGGTCTGGGCGAATGATCCCCCGGCAAATCCCAGTTGGATGTTGTCGGCCGGCGGTTGCTTGCCGCTGAACCGACCGGTTGCGGGATCTATAGTGGGGGTCACTGCTCCTTGGCTGACATTGACCCCGCGTCCTTCGACCGATTGAGTCAGGGTAGCTACGCTCTCGAGGTTGGAAGCCGTGTGGCTCGCTACAGCCGGTTTGGTGTTCCGCGGCGATTCGAGCGAGCTGGGCCCCGACTGGAACGAGTTGACGTCAAAGGCAACCACCGAGTAGAAGTACCTCAGATTGTTGCGTGCAGTGCGATCGACAAAGACGAAGGGGACGCCGTTGTCCGACAAGTCCGGTGCCCCAAAGTTGTTGCCGGTCATTGCCGTGTCGACCTTGAGGTGAATGGCCGGCCCGGTTGCGAGTTTGTCACGCCCGCCGGTCAGCTGGACCTGCGTGAGCTGACCCACCAGCGGAACGGGATTGCTGACCGTGCGCGGCACGCCCGGCAGCACGGTGTCGAACGCCACCGGACAACCCGGGGTGCTGTCGACGACGGCACCGGTCGAGTCGACGATCGGGGTAAACACGTTGACCCCAATCTCCGGGGCGCAGCTGATCGTGGGATTGACCTGACCCGCAAAGTCAGAGATGAACGTGCCGGTATAGTCGAATGAGGCAAGCAGCTGCAGCTCATTCGGGTTATCCACCCGGCCGCGGTACACCCGGTATCCCTCGACGTCCGACTGACGATAGTTCGGATCGTACAACGAGTTGGGAACGATGTTGCCGAGCGTATCCGTGGTCGTCACCTGGGACGCGATGACGAAGAACGGGTCGCCGGTAGTCTCGGTGGGGGATGGCTGCCACAGCACCGACACCTGGTTGTCGCCCGGGATGATAAAGAAGTCCGGGGCATCCGGGGCAAAGGGCAGGAGGAAGTTGAAGCCGAACACCGACTGGGCCGTCAGCGCCTTGCCCATCAGGGAGCCGGCTACCGGCAACTCGTACTCGGTCTGCTCGGCGATAGTGTTGCCGTTCTCATCGCCACGGAAGCCGGCATAGCCAGCCACTGAGTCGATCGCGTTCAACCCCGGCCCATTCAAGGCGGTCAGGCTGCTGGTCAGAGTGGGGGTCGCCCGGCGTGAGGTCGCAGGTACCGGCGCCTACGCAGGCACCAGCTGCAACCGGGGCGGCGAAGATGTACGCCACCACGATGGACTGGAACTGGCCCGGCGCCAGGGTGAGCGGACCGGATGACTGGAAGAACCGCATGTCGGCCGGGGCGCCAGTGTTGACGAAGCAGATCTTGTCGGTCAGTGGATCGGCAGTGCAGGCGGCGTCGCCGGCGGCCACGCTGATGTTGCCGGAGAGATAGCGGTACAGCTGAACGGTGTTCTGCGCGTCGTCGAAGGCACCCCCGTTGATGGTGTTGCTGAACAGGGTCAGCCCGACCTCCTGGCCCGAAACCGGATCAACCGGGCTCTTGAGGTACTTGACACCGACAAACCCTGACCCGGCAAAGAACGGCGAGCCAAAGATGCCGGGGTCGAAGGTCCAACCGGTCGCGCCACTAAACGTATGCTCGTAGGTGTAACCCAACGCGAAAGGCACGTTGACCGACGAGTAGTTGGCCGAGGCTTCGGCCACGTCCATGTCCGCGGAAAACGCCGCGTACAGGTTGTTGATCGTGTAGCCGCCTTCGGGGATATCCACGTTGAACGCGGCCTCGTTCCGGGACTGGAACAGGTCGCCCCGCGCTTCAGCAAGTTCCCGCATGCCTGGCCGAATACCGGCATACACTCCCGAGCTCGAGGCTGCGGTAACGTTGTAGAAGGTATATATGAAATAGATGATGTCTTCGTTACCGGTGGGGAAGTTCCAGCCCATGCCACGCTGCTCGACCAGCACCCCCAGGGGATGGCTCCGGCCGGCGTTCTGGCTCGGGTTCCCATCCCAGGTCAGAAACCAGACGTCGCCTTGAGAGGCGGAAGGGCGGCCCCGGAGCAAGGGATAGAACAGGGCTTCGTTGGCGTCACCGATCGGCACCCGGGCGGCGAGGGCTTCGCCGCTGGCCTGCGAGTCGGAGATCGCCGCCAGGTCCTCGGGGTTGGCCAAGTTGTAGATCGGCGCCACCAGCTCGCCGTGCTGGGTGGTGCCCTTGGGATCGAAGAAGAAGGCACCGGTGGTGTCG
>CAWJVX010000012.1:0-41177 GCA_963846435.1 uncultured Gemmatimonadales bacterium
TCCACGGGAGGTGAACGGTGATTTAGGACCTCGCCTCCCCCTTCTCTACCGGCAGCCGCACCGCGTTGCCCCACTCGGTCCACGAGCCGTCGTAGTTCCGCACGTTGTCGAAGCCCAGCAGATAGGTCAGCGCAAACCAGGTATGGGATGAGCGCTCGCCGATCCGGCAGTAGGCGATGGTCTCGGCGTTGGCCGGAGCCTGTTGTCCTCCTGGTACAGCTTCCGGAGCTCCTCGGCCGGACGGAACGTGTGGGTCTCCGGGTCGATGGCCTTGGCCCAGGGAATGCTCTTGGCGCCCGGGATATGGCCGCCGCGAAGCGCATCCCTCCTGGGGATACTCGGGCATGTGCGGTCTTTTCGCCCGCGGAACTCCTCCGGGCTCCGGACATCCACCAGCTGCCCCTTCTTCTTCAGGTGGGCCAGCACATCCTCCCGGAAGGCCCGGATCCGGTGTATCGTCCCGCTCGCCCACCTTGATGTTCCCCTCGCGGTACTTGGGCTGATCGGTGGTCAGCGGCCGTCCCTCATCGATCCAGCGAAGCCGCCCGCCGTCCATCACCTTCACGTTGTTCAACCCGAAGAGCTGGAGCACCCACAGCGCGTACGTGGCCCACCAGTTGTTCTTGTCGCCATAGAAGACGATCGTGGTGTCGTGGTTGATGCCCTTGGCGCGCAGCAGGCGCTGGAGCCGCTCGCGGTCGATGTAGTCGCGCACCACGCGGATCATTGAGGTCGTTGGTCCAGTCGATCTTGACCGCGCCCGGAATGTGGCCGGTGTCGTAGAGCAGCAGGTCCTCGTTGGATTCGACCAGCCGGACCTTGGGATCTTCAGATGCTGGGCAACCCAGTCGGTCGAGACCAGCACCTCCGGATGGGCATACCCTCGCTCCTCGATCGGGGTCACCGCTGGAGCAGACTGTACGGGAGCCATGGCGTTCTCCTTGATGTGGACTGCATGGGTCATGTGGCTGAAAATAGAACCGGCCGGGCCTCCAGGAGGCGCGGCCGGCGAAAGTCTTGGAATAGCGATTAAGCCATCGCGGGTGCCGCCGCCCCCAGACCGGGTGGTCCCATGCTACAGCAACAACATTGAGTGGCGGAGATACCCATGCCGAGAAACTACGACTTCCGCAGTCGGGATGTCAATTCCTGTCGGCGGTAAGACCGGCTCAGCGGGAGAGTGTACCCTCGATGTGGACCGGGGCGCTCAGGGCCCGATATCGGCTGTGGATCCAGGACAGCACCTTGATCCGCGCCACGGTGCCCAACACTCGGCTGGGTGCCACGCTGGCAATGGTGCGCAGCGAAGCCACGTTGTCCGGGTGGATGATGATCCAGCTGCGACAGAAATTGCGAGTGCGAGCCAACTGGAGCCCGCTGCTGAGCAGCGCCGCAGCAACGCCCTGGCGCCGCTCGCTCCGGGAAACTTCCACCTGCCAGATGTAGATCGTGTCCGCGGGCAGCGGCAGATCGTAGCTCTCGTGCCGGTTCTCAATGCGGGGGGAGAACCAGGCATAGCCCACCGCGTGCCGGCGTTTCCAGGCAACCAGGCAGATTCGCCCTGCCGCGGTTGCCTGCGTCGAACCGGTGCGCCAGGCGACTCCGAGTCATGTCGCCCAACAGAGACCAGTCGGGGCCCTCGAACGGCCTGATCTCCACTCCTTCCGGTGGTGCCACCTCGGCCAGTCGCGACAGATCGGTTTCGATCACGAAGCGACGTACGTAGCCGCCCACCCGATCGAGGGTCCTTTTACGGACCTCCTCCCGAACCTCGGTCCACCCGCCTGCGCGCCAGGCCCGCGCCGCGTCTCCCGGAAAGGTGCGCAGGTCGGTGCCGTACTTCGGGGGTGTCATGAGTGGCAGCGGCCGGGGGCGATCTGAGTCACGCAGGCTCCACGGGTCGGGGGGCCTCAACCACCCCGGAACTTTGCTCGAGGTCCGGTCAGGGCATACGGCGAGATCCGTTGTCCGTCGCGCATGACCAGGATGTCCGCCGTCCTTCCGGTCACCGCCCCCAGCAGCGGCATGGCGCAGCCGCAGGTGCAGCGGCCGGAGAGCAGCGTGCCCCGGTCCTCGGTTCGATATCGAATCAGCGGCATGGCGCGGTTCACCAGGCACGTGGCCACCAGGTCGCCCTCCTCGCCTGGAGGGAGGCTTCGTCCGTTGTCGTCTACCGCCTCGAGATGTACTACATCGGTGTTCGAGATGCATGCTGCCGGCGGAACACTGCCAGGCGATTTCCTTGGTCTCCGATGTTCCGTAGATGTCGTAGACCCGTGCCTCGAACGCGTTCGCCAGCTGCAGCCGGGCCAGCGAATGGAGCAGCTCGCCGCTGGTGAATACAGCCTTCACCGGAAGCTGCCGGCCTTGCTGCTGAAGGATTCGGCCGGCATCGAGCAGGGCGGACGGCAAGCCGTAGATGACGTCGGGAGAAAATTCCTCGAGTGCGGCCGCGATGGCAGGCGCCGGTTGAAGGATGCTGATCCGGGTCCAGCGGCTGAGTCGGCTCGACTTCGGCAGTTCCGCGGGTGGAATTGCATCCAGCAGCGCAATCCGATCCCCCGGCCGAACCCCGCAGGCGCGTCGTGCCCGCAACTTCACCAGGTAGCTGAGCCTTGCCCAGCTCCTCGGCTCGTAGTACACCCGAAACGGCTCGCCGGTCGATCCGGACGAGGACGAGCTAAACCACTGCGGACGCAGGGAACCCCGGTCGAGCACCCGGTTGCCCGCGCGGCGGAGTGCCAGCTTCGACGCGGGCGGCAGGGCTGCAAGCGCGCGATACGGATCGCGCTGCAGAATGGGGTCGGCCCATTCGATGCCGGCTGCCTGGAGCCGGCGTCCGTAGAACTCGTTGTTGCGCGCGACGTGAAACAGCAGCCGGCTCAACCGCGCACGCGCCAGCTCCTGGACGTCGGCGGCCTCGCGCCGCAGTGCTCCAAAGGTGGATGGGCCGTCGAACGCCAGCCAGAATCCCAGACCTCCGCTCACAACGCGCTCACCGTGGAGCGGGCGACCATTGATGGGACCGGAAGCGGATGCATGAGACCCTCGTAGATGGAGAGATCGGGCTTGGGGGCGCAAGAGACACGCCAGCATCAGGTTAGCGTTGCAGGCTGCTGCAGCTTTTGGCGCACTCGATCCATCTCTTGCGGGTCGACCGGTTTGCACCAGCGAAGCGGCGGGGAGCGACGGCCTCAGATTAGTGGCTTCAGATCCGGCGTTGTGGCGGGGGGGCTACAAAGGAAGGTTTGCGCATCCTCACATCTGAAACAGATAGCTCAGCTTGAGGAAAAACCCGTCTTCGGCGCGCTCGAAGGCTGGCTCGACCCAGCTCGGTCGGGTCGCGGAGGGTGCTGCCGTACCCGGCGAAGAGGACGGTTCCCGGGTTGGGCTGGTAGGAGAAGAGGAAATCACCCCGGAACGACCGGTGCCCAAAGGCTTCGGTCGCGGACGTAGCTGTTCGCGTCGGAATCGAAGATCAGAATGGGCGCGCCGGTGCGGGAGTCGTCCCGCAGCGCGTCGCGTCGCTCGGTGGTATACTCGCCCACCAGCCGGAGGAAAATCGGCCGCGAGAGCTGATACTCGAGCTTGAGCCGGGGGCTCCGCCAGATATTCACGGTGCTGCCGTCGGTGCGCCGGCCGACGTACTGGAGATGATACATCGCCATTGACCCGGAGCTTGTCGGTGGGCCGCCAGTCCGAGAGTGAGATCGAGCCAGGTGATGTCGGCGCTGGCCCACTCGTAGAAGTTTTCGTCCTGGCCCCAGAGGAAGAAGAGTTGCCGGAGAACTGCGAGAACTCGGGCGTGGTCAGGGAGAGCACGTAATCCAGATTGGGGATGGAGGCCGTCCCGGTAAACGGGACGGTGTCGAGTCCGCCGCCCGCGGCGCGGTACCTCCAGCGCGTAGCCGGCATAGATGTCGGCGGGATAACCAGAAGGACTCGGTCAGGATCGATGCCCCGAACTGCCAGCCGCCCTTGAGCCTGGTGTTGGTGTTGAAGTGGAGTCTTCTGGTCCTGGATACCTTCGCCGTTGACGAACGCTGGTACTCCCAGGTGCCGTCCAGCGCCACATCTCCGGTGAAGCTCTCAATGCAGCCCGCCCTGCTTTCCGTAGAGCGTAATGCTGTGGTTGAGGTTGGCGCGAACGACACCGGGGCGGGCAATGAAGCCGCTCTGGGCCCGGAAGTCGTCGGCTGATGCCGCTGAAAGTGTATCGCGCGCCGAAGCGTGCGCCCGTTCCGGGCGAAGCCGGGCGGACCAGAGCGGGCCGGTCGCGGTGACACCAATCCGGCGGGTCCGGCTGCCCGGCCAGCTGGAGACTGTGCGCTGTAGATCCCCCCGAAGACCAGCCGCCCGTCGACGCCGGGCACCCGGTTGTAGTTGTCGCCATCGATACTTGTCGGTGTAGACCAGGCCGATCCGGGACCGAGGGCCGACGTCGCGCTGGACCCGGAGGATGTTGTAGACCGGGTGGTCGTCCTGGGTGACGGAACCGTCCGGTCGTCCAGCGCGGTGAGCAGGCCGATGTCGGTCCCAAACGCCTTGCCGGTCAGCTTGACCGCGGCCACCGGCTGGACCACACGGCGGGTGTAGATCAGGTTGTTGGGGAGTGTGAACTGCTCGCTGCCGTCCAGGAAGAACGGGCGCTTCTCCGAGAAGAACAGCGCGTTACGCGGGTCGAAGGCGACCTGCCCGGCGTCGGATTCGACCTGGGCGAAGTCGGGGTTGGCGGTGCCGTTCAGGGTGAGGTTGTTGGTGATGCCCCAGCGGACGTTGCCGCCCAGCTCGGGATCCTCCGCCGTCGTAGTCCCAGTCGCCGGCGGCCCTCGGCGTCCCGTCGACCCGCGCGGTCAGCGCGGGCTGAAGTCGAGCACCAGTGCCCCGCTTGAGGTCGGTGAGCCCGACCAGCCGGCCCGACTGGGCCAGGAACGAGGCACTGGCCCGCTTGGCCGGCGGTCCAGGAATCCTCGTAGCCGCGGTGCTGGACTCTCCGCACGACGTTGATGCCCCAGGTCTGCTCACCGGCGGCTGGTAGCGTAGGCTCTTGAAGGGGATCCGCATCTCGACCTCGTAGCCGTACTCGGTCAGCCGGCCCTTGGACTGGAAAACAAAGTCGGGGTTGAGGTCGGTCGGATCCCGCTCCACCACTGCGTCACTGAAACCGATGCCGCTGGTCGGCCCCGGTCTCCACCAGCGCCCCGTCGGCCTGAACCCCGAACGGATTGACCATGAACACGGTGGCCTGGCGGCCGTCATTGAAGGTGCTCAGCAGGATCTGGATGTGATCGTCGGAGAAGATCCGGTCGCGGTCCGCCAGGGTCGCGTGCACCGCCCCGTGCGCTTCAAAGGCGCGGATGCCGAAGTGAATCGCCGTCGGGGAGTACCAGACCAGCACCTCGGTGGAATCAGCCGCCGGGACGCCGTCGGTGGGAGAGAACTGGGAGAAGCCGGTCAGGACCGCGGCCTTGCCCCAGGCGGCTTCATCGAGGGTGCCATCGATCGCTGCGTCGAGCTCGTGGCGGGGAATCTGGACATCGAGCTGGCCGGCCCGGCCCACGTAGGTCCCGGGAGGCTCGAACAAGTACGGAAAGAGGGTCGCCAGGATGGAAAACAGCATAGGTCTTATCCGGTACGGCGCCGGGGGGCGGCGGGTTTCGAGTTACGGTCCCCCCTGCCCGTCGTCAGTGCGAACGCGGCAGTACCAAGGAGCCCGAATATCCCTGCCAACAAAAATGGAAGCTCGGGTCGGGTACGCCAGAGCAGTCCCCCTATGACGGCGGCCGGCGCGATGCTCAGGCTTCGTATCAGGTAGTACAATCCGACCGAGCGCGCGCGTAGATCGGGAGGGGCCAGATCGACGATCAGGGCCTTGCGAGCGGGCTCGCCTATTTCCCGCAGCCCTCCGACCACAAAGGCGCCGATGAGGCCGATGAACGAGCCGGCCAGGATCACCGCGACCGGGAACGCCGCAAAGGCAAGGAAGGTGGCGATCACCAGCGGTCTCCGGCCGATGCGATCCGCCAGCCACGCGGCCGGCAGATAGCACAGAATTGAGGTGGTCATTTGAATCGAGACCAGCACACCGAACTCGGGGGCGCCGATGCCCACGATGTCCAGCGCGTAAATCACCAGGAACACATCGACCAGCGCCTCGCACGTCCGCACCAGGATGTCGGCAAGCAGCAATTTGCGCAGCGGGGCCGCGAGCGTCTGCCAGAGGCCGACGATCCCACCGCTTGCGACACCTGAGGCAGGACGAGCCGTACGCGGGACACGATGGCCAGGGTGGCCAGTGCGAGAACGATGGTAACCACCAGGCCGGCCTGCACCCCATCCCGCACCCCGTGGCTGGCAATCAGGAGCCCACCCAGCACCGGCGCCACCGCGATGGGAATGCGCCGCAGGATTGACTGCACCGAAAACCCCATCGCCCGGCGATGGGTCGGAAGCGCGTCTCCGATGACGGCGAACACCGTGGGGCTGGCCATGCTCGACCAGGCCATGACGAGTACCGTGCCGGCGAACACCAGTTGCCACGAGGTCCCCAGGGCGAGCAAGACGTAGCCGACCATCGCGATGGCCACAAACAGCATCAGCCCGGCCCGGCGGCCATACCGGTCCGAGATCCAGCCGCCCGGGTACTGGGCCAGTCCGTCGAAGAGGTCCCGGGTGCTCCCGTACGCGCCGATAGCAAGCAGCGGGGCGCCGAAGCTCTCGAGATACTTCGGGAGAAACCGCTTCCAGAGCTCCTCACCCAGCGACATCAGCAGCCCGGCGGCTGCCACCGCCCCGGTATTCCGGTTAAGCGCCAGCCACTGAAGCAGCCGCCTGGTCACTGGAGCCCGTACCGATCCCTTCCGGCATATCGGCGAGCACGTACGCCATGACTGCGAGGGCCGCGACGCAACGCCCCAATTCAGCCGGATCTACCTTATCCAGCGTGTCGCCGTCGCTGTGGTGAAACCAGAAATATCTGCTCCGCTCCACGTCGAGCCCCAGACCGGGGACCCCCGCTCCACTAGCGGCGCGATGTCCGCTTCGGGCGACTCGGACTCCTGCTGTACGTCTCCGGCATGGATGCCATCGAGCAGCGCACCGATCTGGCGCACCCGGTCCAGGCCGGCGGCCGGCCCGCTGTAGCGAAACCCGCGGGGACTGAAAGTGCCGTTATCTGACTCGATCGCGGCCACGTGCCGGGCCAGCTCCGCCGCATGAGCGTCCCGATACGCCAGGGCACCCCGGCCCCCGTTCTCCTCGTTGGTCCAGAGTACCACGCGAATAGTGCGGCGCGGGTGTGAGGCCCAGCCGGCGAATCAGCCGCACCGCTTCCCAGGCGGCTACCGAGCCCCCGCCATCATCCACGGCACCCTGCCCCACGTCCCATGAGTCGATATGGCCACCCAGCACCACCACCTCATCGGGCCGCTCCCGGCCGCGGATCTCGGCCACCACGTTCCGCGAGGGTGCGTCGGGAAGAGTCCGGCTGCGCAATACCAGAGTGAGCACGAGGGAATCGCCCCGCGTCTGCATTCGATGCAGAAGCTGCGCGTCCTCCACGCTTACTGCCGCCGCTGGGATCCGGGAAACGGTGGAGTCATAGCGCATGACCCCGGTGTGGGGGCTACGGATCGAAAACGGGGCGATCGACCGAACCAGGCTGGCCACCGCTCCAGCTCGAGCGGCGGCCGAGGCACCTTCCACCCGATAGCGGACCGTCTCGCGGTAGGTCGTGAAGGGCACATCGAACAGCACGATCTTTCCCCGCGCCTGCGCGGCCCGAGACCGGAGGTCGTCGAAGCTGGTCACTACCAACACTGGGGCCGTGATTCCCCGAAGCGGGGGTCGCCACAATGCCTCCCAGCCCAAGCAGCGGCAGTGGCATCCGGCGCGGCCGGATCAGCGTGGCCGACTCGGCACCTCTCACCCAGTGGGGGACCATGACCCGCTCGCCCCGGATGTTCTCCAGGCGATCGCGCTTCATTTCCGACAAGATCCAGTCAATCGCCGCCTCGAGGCTCGCCGAGCCACTGAGCCGGGGACCAAAGGTATCGACCAGCCGCCCGAGCCGGAGGTATGCGGCGCTGTCGCGCGTCGCCGCCGCGATCAGGCTGTCCGCCAGCGGACGATAGGTCGCGACCGAAGATGCGGGCCGCCTCGGTTGCGCCCGCCTGAGCGGACAGAGTCTCGGGAGAGCCGGCCAGGATACCCGAGACACGGCGACAATCCACAGATGCTGTCTCATGGCTCCAACTTTTAGAGTGATCGAGCCGCTTATATTCCGAAAGGACCGCCCCCAGGGCGGATCGACCTCGAAGCGGGAGTCAGGATGCTGAAGCGAGTTCTCATGACATGCGGAGTGGCGGCACTGGCGTTGAGCTCAGCCGCCGTGGCCCAGAACCAAGCCGGCCCGCTCACGAGAGCCGAAGTCCAGCGGCCGGCCCCTGAGCGCCTGGATAGCCGACCTGAAGGCTCCCGCACCGGAAACCCGGAATGCCGCTGCCTATGAGATTGCCGGCATCGGCCCCGATGCGGTGGCCGCCGTTCCCGCTTTGATCATTACCCTGGATGACCCCGTGCCCGCCGTGCGTTTCCCGGCCACGGTCGCCCTGCTCGAGATCGGTCCCGCCGCCAAGGCCGCCGTCCCCCGCCTCCGTGAAATGATGGATGAGGAGATCAACGACGAGATCGCCGCATCGGCCCGGCGGGCGCTCAAACGGATTGATCCGGCAGCCGTCCCGCCCGAGTAATCGCGAGCAGCACCTTTCCGGTCGTCTGCCGGCTTCCCAACGCGCGGTGGGCCTCTGCGGCATCGCTCAGCCCGTAGGTCCGATCGATCCGCACACTCAGTGACCCCCGCTCGAGCCACTGGAGCAGATCCTGGGACCGAGCCGGCAGTTCTTCCCGTGAAGCCAGGTAGTGCTTTATGGTCGGCCGGGTCAGATACAGAGATCCCTTGCTGTTGAGCACCTGGGGATCGAACGCAGGCACCGGCCCGCTCGATTGTCCGAACAGCACTAGCATTCCCCGGGGGGCCAGGCAGTCGAGGCTACCCTCAAACGTCGTTTTCCCCACCGAATCGTATACCACCGACACGCCCCGGCCAGCGGTGATGCGCCGCGTCTCGGACACGAAATCCTCCCGGGTGTACACCACGACTTCTTCGGCTCCGGCAGCCGACGCGAGAGCCGCCTTCGCATCGGTCGACACGGTTCCGATGACCCGCGCTCCCCGCGCCCGCGCGATCTGACACAGCAGAAGACCCACCCCGCCGGCAGCCGCATGCACCAGGCACCACGTGCCTTTGGTCAGCGGATACGTCGAGGTTGCCAGATAATGGGCGGTGAGGCCTTGCAGCATGACCGCCGCCGCCGCGCTGGTGGAAATCGCGGCCGGCACCTGGACCAATCGCTCCGCCGGTGCCACTGCCTGCTCAGCGTAGGAGCCCTGGAGGTTCACCGAGGCGACGCGATCACCGGGGCGGACCGTGGTGACCCCTTTCCCAACGGCGATCACCTGTCCGGCGCCTTCGGTTCCAGGGATGAATGGGAGCGGAACCGGGTACAGACCGGTTCGCTGGTAGATCTCGATGAAGTTCACTCCCGCCGCATCGAGCTGAACCAGCGCTTCGCCGGTGCCGGGCTTCGGTTCCGGGACGTTTTCCAGCTGGAGCACCTCGGGCCCGCCGGTCCCATGAATTCTGACGGCTTTCATCTCACCTCGAGCGTCGCCGGCTGAGACGGGTCTCGATTGGGTCAGGCGCCGATTTTTTCCTGCCGGGCAAAGTCCACCGCAACCGTGTTGCCTCCGCTGATCACCACGCCTACGCGTTCGCCGGGCGAAGGACGGTACTTGCCCTTGAGCAGTGCGGCAAAGGCAGCGGCGCCTCCGGGCTCGGCGACGATTCTGCACAGTGACCAGAGCGCCGTCTGGGCCTCGCGGATATCCTCGTCGGAGATCAGAATCACCCGGTCCACGTACTGCTGGACGATGGGAAACACCAGCTCGCCCACCCGCCGCGGGGCCAGCGAGTCGGCGGCGATTCCGCGGGCCTCTGCATCTACCGGCCGGCCGGCTTCGAGTGCGCGGGTCAGGGTGGGTGATCCCTCCGGCTCGACGCCAATTAGCCGCACCGACTTGCCATACCAGGTGGACACCCCGCCCAGCAGCCCGCCGCCACCAACGGCAACGAGCACGGTGTCGAGCCGGGGAGCTTGTTCTTGCAGCTCTGCCCCGAGCGTGCCCTGACCACAGAGAGTCTCTTCCTGATCGAAGGCATGCACCCTGAGGGCACCAGTGCTGGCCGCCCATTCCTCGCTGGCCTCGAGCGCATCCCCATAGTCCCGGCCGCCGATTACCAGCTCGGCACGGTAGCTCCTGATGCGCTCGACCTTGGCCGGCGACGCGATGCTCGGGATGTAGATCCGGGCGGAGATGCCCAGGGTCATGGCAGCATAGGCAACTGCGGCGCCATGATTACCGCCGGACGCCGCCACCACACCTGCCTCAGGAACGGGGCGGAGCAGCAGATTGGCAAAGGCTCCTCGAGCCTTGAACGACCCCGCATGCTGAAGCAGCTCCAGTTTAAGCGTCATCTCACCTTTGCTGCCAATATCGGCGCCCTGGAGCTCCACGACGGGTGTGCGGCGGATGTAGGGAGTGATTGCCGTGCGGGCGGCCGCAATGTCTTCGCGCTTGATCAGCCCGGGAGCAGTACGAGGCATGATTCCACCAGCCTGAAGGTGATTGAACGAGGTCGTTTGACGAAGATATATCCGCCCTCTGATAGGAGCACTTCAGCTGGGACTCTCGTGGAGGCCCGAGACGTAACGGGTGCGAGCGTCCATGAGCCGGTCGATGACCGGGAGCAGCAGGAACAACAGGACTCCCGCGCCTCCGCAGAGGATGACGAACACCAGAAAGAAGTCGGCTTGGCCGCCGAATACCCGGAACAGCTCGCCGCGTTCGATCCGCTCGGTCATGCCGGCGAGGTAGCCGCCCAGAACGTTGGCAATGAAGTTGGCGGTAAACCAGAGGCCCATCAGCAGCGAGGCCAGGCGGGCCGGCGCGGCCTGTCCCACGAAGGAGAAGCCGGCCGGGAGAAAGCAGAGCTCCCCCAGACTGTAAATCAGATAGAAGGCGGTGAGGAACCAGGGGCTCACTCGATCACCCTGGTCGCTTGCCGCGGCTCCCAGCACCATGACAACGTAGGCGGCCCCGAGCAGGATCAGGCCCAGCGCCATCTTGGTCTGGGTACTCGGCGCCTTCGAACCCATCCCTTGCCAAAGACCCGCCATCAGCGGGGCGAGCAGAAGCACAAACAGCGGATTGACGGCTTGGAACCACGCGGCCGGTATTTCGCCCTGCGGTACGAATGCGGCGAGCCATCCGTCCACCTTGCGCTCGGTCCGCTGGGCGGCGAACAGGTTGAGCGACGAGCCGACCTGTTCGAACCCCAGCCAGAAAAACACCACGAAGATGGTGATGATGCCGAGCGCCAGGATCCGGCGCCTCTCACTCGGATTCAGCCTGGCCCCTGGGGTCTTACGCGGGGAGCCTGCGCCCGGACGAACAGCCGGTGGCAGACCCACTCCATGCAGCCGGTTGCCCCGGGTGCAGAGGTAAAACACCAGGCCGATCAGCATGCTGAACCCCGCCACGGCAAAGCCGTAGCGCCAGCCCAGACGCGGCTGGGCCGCCACCCAGGCGCACACAAGAGGCCCGAAGAGCGCGCCGAGATTGATACCCATGTAATAGAGGGTAAAGCCCGCATCGCGACGCGGGTCGCGTTCGCGGTAGAGCTGCCCCACCATCGTGTACACGTTGGGCTTGAAGAAGCCAGTGCCGGCGATGATGAGCCCCAGCCCGGCGTAGAACGACCACTCAAAGCCCAGGGCGAGGGTAAGATGACCGGAAGCGATGAGGGTGCCACCAACCACCAGCGATCGGTTGGTCCCGAGAAAGCGGTCGGCGAGCCAACCTCCGGCGACTGGCGTCAGGAAGGCCAGGCCATTGTACCAGCCATACAACTGGCTGGCCTGCTCCCGGCTCCACCCCAGCCCACCGGTGGTCGTGTCGATCAGGTACAGGATGAGCAGGGCGCGCATCCCGTAATACGCGAAGCGTTCCCAGAGCTCGGTGACGAACAGAACCACCAGCCCGGGTGGCTGCCGGTCTATCTGGGGACCTCGGCTTCGATGAGAGACTGCAGGAGCGCGCGTGCCGCCGGTACTCCGTCAATGCGGAAGCGGGCCTGGGTTGGGCCGGGGCCCACCTTGATGCTGATTCCTTTTTGCGGCAGGGCGGCAAACAGGTCTTCGTCGGTGCGATCGTCGCCCATGGCGAGTACCGTGGTCGAGGCCAGCCGCTCGGGCGGCAGGGGTGGCACGATCCTGCCCTTGTGAATCCCGTACGGCCGGATCTCCACCACTTTGTGCCCGGCCAGAATCTCCACCGGCTGGTTGCTCAGAAGTTGAGAAAGGTGGAGCCGCAGCTCATTAGCCCGGCGCTCACCTGCCTCCCGGTCTGCCATTCGGTAGTGCCACGCCAGCGCCACCGACTTCACCTCGATGAGTGATCCGGGCGTGCGCGCGGTGATGTCCCGGAGAATACCGAGAGCCGGCTCCCGCCAGGCTCCGGTGACGTCTGCCGCCGGCGTCCACTCGGAGCCGTTGATTGCCCGGGACCAGAAGCCGTGCTCGGCATGAAGGGCTATGGGGAGCTCACCGAGCCAGTGTTCCAGGGTTTCCCGGGCCCGGCCACTGACCACATGTATTTCGGATCGGGGTCGGGCCGCGAGTGCGCCAAGCAGCTCGAGCAGCTCGGGATCGGGCCGGGCCAGCTCGGGCGTTGCAGTGTACGGAACCAGGGTTCCGTCGTAATCCAGCAGCGCCAGCAGATCCTCACTGAGCCGCAGCCGGGCCGTCAGCTCTCGGCGTACCGCTTGCCAGTTGGCTGGGGCCTTGGCTGCCTGAGCCGGTTGGGTGGCGGCCTCCAGCTGTTGCAGAAACGTCGCCGCCCAGTAGTGCACGTCGTAGGTGCCAACCCGGCTTCTCAGCGGAGCCAGCCTGGTGCGCCGCTCCTCTTCGTCCATGCTGAGGGCCCGGTAATAGCTCTCCGCGATGCCTTCGACGTCGTAGGGGTTCACCTGAATCGCCTCAGGAAGCTCCCACGAGGCGCCGGCAAATTCGCTGAGAACCAGGACGCCATCCCCATCCGTCCGTGAGGCCACAAACTCCTTGGCTACGAGATTCATCCCGTCGCGAAGCGGGGTTACCAGCATTACGTCGGCGGCTCGATAAAGTGCCACCAGCTCCAGGCTCGGCGAGGCCCCGGTAGATGTAGTGGACCGGCACCCACCGGGGCGTGCCGAAGGCCCCGTTGATCCGCCCCACCAGACCGTCGACCAGCCCGCGGACCTCCTGGTAGGCTTCCACGTTGGTGCGCGACGGCACCGCCACCTGCACCAGTCTGACCCGCTCCCGAAGCTCGGGATGATTTTGCAGCAGGCATTCGTAGGCGAGGAGTCGCCGGGGGATTCCCTTGGTGTAATCCAGCCGGTCCACACCCACCAGCAGCTTGACTGACCCGTCTTCTCGGAGCGCCTTCGCCTCGGCTTCGACCTCGGGCGACTCGGCCAGCGAGCTGAACGTGGCGGCATCGACGCCCATGGGAAACACGCCCAGGCGAACCTCCCGGTCCGTGAGCTGAACCCGATCGATGTCTACGGTCAGTCCCAGAACTTGGGTCAACGAAGCCGCGAAGTGCCTGAGATAGGCTGGTGTGTGAAAGCCCACCAGGTCGGCTCCCAGCAGCCCGCGCAGGAGCCGGTCGCGCTCCGGCAGGGTGCGGAACAGCTCCTCGGCGGGGAACGGGATATGGAGGAAGAATCCGATTCGCGCGTGGGGCAAGCGCTCCCGCAACAACTCGGGAAGCAGCAAGAGCTGATAGTCGTGAACCCAGATCAGGTCGCCCGGCTCGTAGTGCACGGCCACCACGTCGGCGAACTTCTGGTTCACCTCAACGTAGGGCTCCCAGTCGCGCACATGCAGCGGGACCTGGTCCAGGAGGTAGTGAAATAGAGGCCAGAGCACGCCGTTGGAGTAACCCTCGTAGTAGCGGGCGATCTCGGCGCCGGTGAGGGGTACGCTCACCAGCCGCAGATCGGCTAACTGCTGGTTCAGGGCGGATCGCTGCGCTTCGGAAATTTCATCATCGTTGGTGCCCGGCCAGCCGATCCACAGTCCGCCGGACTGCTCGTGCGGCCGCAGCAGTCCCGTGGCCAGCCCGCCGGAGCTCTTCTGGACCTTGACGCCGCTCTGGTTGGGATGGACGGTGACGGGAAGTCGGTTGGCGACAATCAGGACGCGGGGCATGTCATAACTTAGTCGGGAGTCGGGAGTCGGGAGCCGCTCCTATGGGCCCTACGTTGGCGCCCGACGCCCGACTCCTGCCTCCCGACTCCTACCGCGGCCACACCTGATTGCTTCGGTCCAGGTCGGGAAAGTCCTTGTCGGCATCGATTTCGACGCTCTTGACCGCCGGCTCGCCGGGCAATGCGCACTGTGCGCCGGCGCTCTCCCCGAAGCCAGGTCTCGGCCGGCAGCGTGAGTCGCTCCACCGTTCCATCGATCCGGGTGATCGAGAGCCGCATGGGCATGGGCGCCTTCCCCTCATTGTCCAGTACAACCTGAACCGAGTCGCCCACCGTGATAACGGTATCGATCGCCTGATCCAGCTTCCAGGTCTCGAAGAACCATGTGCGCCAGAACCAGGACAGGTCGCGCCCGGAGATAGTTCTCGAAGGTGTTGAAGAAGTCGTAGGGCGTGGGATGCTTGTAGGCCCACCGGCGGATGTACTCCTGGTACGCCTTGTCGAATACGTCCGAGCCGAGCACGCTCCGCAGCGCTACCAACACGGTCGCCGGCTTGTAGTAGCTCGCCACCCCGTAGGAGGAATAGCTCGGGTAACGGTCGCCGTGGCGCATCAGCTCCACCTCGCTCCCGCCCATCTCGGCGAAGTCCAGGTAATTCTTCCGATTCCTCGCCTCGTCGTCGAACCCCTTGAAGAAATCAGCCATCGCCTGGGACTGATCGAACTGGGTCAGCCCTTCATCCATCCAGGCATACCGCTTTTCATCCGAACCCACGATCATGGGGAACCACATGTGCCCGATCTCGTGGGTGATCACCTCGTACAGCCCCAGCGTGTCCCACTGCCCTCCCAGACAGGTCATCATCGGGTACTCCATGCCACCACAGGACGTGGGGCCATCGACAGCCGTCATGTGGGGATAGGGATATGGAGAGAGGAATCGGGAGAAAAATTCGATGGAGTGGCGGCTGTATCGTGCACTCTCATCCCAGTGACTCGCCCGCTGCTCCGGCCGATAGAAGGTATAAATGGCGGCGGTATCCGCCCGACCGTCTCCATTCACGTCCCCGACTGCGGCGTTGGTCGCGTCCCAGAGGTACTTGGCAGATGTCGCCCAGGAAACATCGCGCACACTATCCGCCCGGAAGCGCCACGTCAGCTTGCCATTGGAGCCAGGCGTGGTGGAGGTTCCCGCCTTGCGATCGCTGTCGGTAACCACACGGACCACTCCGCTGCCGTGCGCAGCCGAGTCCAACCGCGCCCGGGTCTGAGCTGACAGAACCTCGGACGGATTGAGCAGCCGTCCCGTGGCATTGACCAGCCATCCGGCGGGCACCGTGAGGGCCACGTCGTAGTTCCCGTACCCCATGTAGAACTCGGCGTTACCCAGGTACTGGTCGGTTTGCCAGCCGTTTACATCGTCGTACACCGCCATCTGCGGGTACCAGTAATTGATGTAGAACGTCTCACCGTCCTGGCCTCCCCGGGGAGCGCCGTCCGGTGGAATCCGGATTCTCCAGGCCAGGTCGAAAGTTGCCGACCCGTTGGGGGGCAGCGGTTTGGGAAGGCGGATGCGCATCACCGTTCCATCTACCTGGTAGCCGATTTCCTCGCCCTCCTTGACCGGCTTCAACTCCTGCCCCTGAGCGGCCACGCGATTCAGGCCAACGCCCTCGACCGCCCAGGGAACATCGGTGTTATGCCGGGATCCGGGAGCAAAGATGTTGTGCAGCAGGTGCACGTACACGTCCCGGAGGGTGTCAGGAGACCGGTTCCGGTACGTAATGGTTCCCTTGCCGGTCAGTCGTTTCGAGATCGGGTTCAGCTCGGCATCGAGCTTGTAGTCCGCCCACTGCTGCCAGTACTTGGGACCCGGCGCACCGGCGTGGGTTCTGGTGCCCTGGGCTACCGCCTGCTCGTAGGCTTCGGAGATGGGAAGCTCGAGGACCCCGCGACGGGCGGACGTTCCCACAGTGCCCGGTGCAGGTGAGGTGTTGGGGTCGGACCGGGGACCGGCGCACCCTGCGACCAAGCCGACTAACAGAAGGATGGCGGGTTGGGCCAAGAAACGTGTTCCGCTTTGGTACATCAGCTACTCCACATGAGGGTTCCGGGTCACTAGACCCGGGCGCGGATGATGTCGGGATGGGTTACCGGAGGCAAGTCTGATGCGGATGCTCAGCGTCGGAGCACCCGAGCAATCCGGGCAGGAATCCCCGGCACCGCCCCATACGCGGCCCAGACGGCGCCACTTGTGGTGTCAATGGATAGGTGACGGATCAGTGCGCCACGGCTCGGCAGGTGGTAGACCTCGAACTGATCGCGGGCTGGATCGTAGCGAAGCAGGGCATCGGCGGCGGCGGTTCCAATCCACAGGACTCCGTTGGAAGGATCCACCCGAACGATATAAGGAATGGCATCATCGATGGGCAAACCAATCTCCTGGAACCGGCGGGTTTTCGGCTCGAAGCGGATCAGGAGATTGGCTGCATAAGCCGGAATCCAGACGATGCCCTGCCGGTCGACATCGAATCGGCGCGGTCCGCTATTGGGACGAGGAAGCGGAAACACCTCGAACCGCTGGGTGGACGGGTCGAAGGCAAAGACCCGGTTTCCCTGCAGCTCCGACCCCCAGATTTTCCCGTCCGGCGCGGCCCGGATCTCATATGGAATTGGGCCACCGGGGCCGGCTCCGAGTTTCGGATGCGGCGGGACCTCGTGGGTGACGACCTCACCATTATCCGGGTCGACGCTTCCGATCAGCTCGGGTGAGTGGGTGAAGTGACCATTAAACCAGACCTTTCCGCTGGCGGAAATGGCCAGGCTGTGGGCATACATGCCGACGGCAAAGCTCCGCCACGCTGTATCAGCACTCATCATGGCAAGCCGGTTTGGCTGTCCCAGCACCACCCAGGAGCGGCCCAGAGAATCCAGCTCGAGCGCCCTGGGGTTGGCCTCGGCCACCGGGATCGCGATCTCGCTCCAGCGGGTAGTTCGTGGGTTCAACCGGTAGAGCCGGTGGGTGAACATCCCGGTGACGAGAACGGAACCCGAGGGTTCCACTGCCAGGTCGTGAGGCAGGTCCTTTGGATCGGGTAAGAGGAACTCGGTGATGGCCGCCTTTCCCGACGAAGCGAGTTGCGCACGCTCCGGCTTCTTGCCGCGCAGATGTCGCGCAAGCCACGCCGCGGTGGCCTTCGGGTTCCGGTCGGCGGCGATAACGGGAAACGATGTCGTTGCCCCGGCATACCCCAGCATCCGGCTGACCGCCTCGGCCCACTCCGATTCAGTTCGGGCCCGCCCGTTCGTCAGCGCGATCTTCTCGTCGAATTGGTGACAGCCGGTACAATCGAGAATGAACTTGCGCTTGGCGTCACCGTCGGGCAGGAGCGACAGCCAGTCCGAGCTGCGGGCCAGGCCGTCGTCCTCCTGCTTCGCCGCCATTGCCGTGGTGAGAGCCACAGCCAGCAGCACGGCGCCGCGACCCATCATCGGCCGGCGTATACGGCGGGTTTCTGTTCCCAGAGCACATTCACGATGACCCACCGTCCATCCACCCTCGCGAGGTGCATGTAGTCAACCCAGTCCGCCATTGTCGACTTGGCGCTGGCGGCATTGCCGAAGATGTCCAGAACGACCACCTCCTTCTGCTGCCGTTCCTTGGGTGTGGTCTTTCCGTATCCGTGACGAGTGCCGTTGACCAGTGCGGATGCACCCATGTTCTGGAGTACGCTCTTCCTTGTGGTCGTGTCGTTGACCACGATCCGCTTGACCAGCTCCGGATGAAGCGCCCGGCCCATCCTGGCCGCGTCACCGGTATACCAGCCTTCCACGTAATCGAGCGCCGCAGCTCGGATGGCCGTGGAGTCGGCTGCGGACTGAGCGGATGCCGGCGGCACCGCCATCAGGACTGCGAACAGGCACAGGGGGACTCTCATCTGGGATCCAGGAGTAGAGACGGAGTTATGGAAGGCTCTGTTGAGTGCATCCCTACGTCCGGCTGCTTCCGGTCGTTTCATCCCTCTGGGTCCCGAGCCGCTCCGGCACTACAATCGCCTGACCGCGACGAAAACTCCCGCATAGACATCACAGTACACGACCGGGGCAACAGGGCTCCGGACCTGATGCGCTCACGTACGGGAGTTTATATGTCCCAGGGATGGCTTCGCCGGCTTCGGTCCGGTGGTGTCGGATTGGCTTTTGCCCTCGGCCTGCTGGCCGCGGGATTCCTTCAGTTACCTCACTCATCGCTCGCTCAACAGCAGGGAACAGCGGTTCGCACGGTGGCGCCGGACGGTAGGGTAGCTCCGGGCGGGGCCGCGTCGCTGCTGGACTTGAGCGAGGCCTTTGCCTCGGTTGCCGAGCAGGTCAAACCCAGCGTGGTGTACATCAAGTCCGGGCGGAACAATGAGAACCAGAACCGGAATGAGCGCGGGGTGCCTCGGATGGAGATCCCGCCCGGCTTCGAGCGCTTTTTCCAGAATCTTCCACCCATGCAGCAGGCACCCCGCTTTCAGGAAAGCTCCGGGTCCGGCTTCATCGTGTCGAAGGACGGTTACATCCTGACCAACAACCACGTGATCGATGGCTCCAGCCAGGTCGCGGTCCGTCTGCTCGACCGCCGGGAGTTCAAGGCCAAGGTCATTGGGACTGACCCCACCACGGACCTGGCGGTGCTCAAGATCGACGCCCCGAATCTGGTGCCGGCACCCCTGGGGAGCAGCACCGCAGCCCGGGTGGGCGAGTGGGTGCTCGCGGTGGGCAACCCGCTGGGCGACAATCTCACGTTTACCGTTACGTCCGGCATCATCAGCGCCAAAGGCCGGACCCTGGCGCTTCCCGGTCAATCAGACCGCAGCATCCAGGATTTCATTCAGACCGATGCGGCCATTAACCCGGGCAACTCCGGCGGCCCGCTGGTCAGTGTCACCGGTGAAGTCATCGGCGTGAACTCCGCCATTGCCAGCCAGACCGGCCTCTACTCCGGCTACGGCTTTGCCATTCCCATTGACCTGGCTCACAAGGTCATGGATCAGATCATCGCGAACGGCCGGGTCAACCGGGCCGCCCTGGGTGTCAGCGTGCAGAATGCCACCGCCAACGATGCGGCGTACGTGGGGTTGCCTGATATCCGTGGCGTGTTGGTCCAGGACTTTACCGACGAGTCACCGGCCAAGAAGGCAGGCATGGAGCCGGGCGACATCATCATCGCGGTGGATGGAAAGCCGGTGGAGTATGTCGGCCAGCTCCAGCAGCAGGTCGGGTTCCGCAAGGCCGGTGAGAAGGTCAAGGTTGAGGTGGCCCGGAAGGGCGGCGTGCGGAAGACCTTCGAAGTCCGGCTGCAGAGCGTGGCCCAGCCCCGGGACTTGGCGGCGGGCCGCGACTCGGATGACGCTGAGTCCAGGAACAACGCCGGCGAAGCATCCATCGATCTCCTGGGTCTGACCGTTCAGCCGCTGGATCAGGATGCCGTTGCGCGGTTCGATTTGCCTTCTGATCAACGGGGCGTGCTGGTGACTGAGGTGAGCCCTGGTGGCCCGTCATACGGCGAGGTAGCTGAGCCGGAGACCGGCGGCCCGGACATCATTCTGGAGCTCGAGGGCAAGTCGGTCAAAAGCCCGGCCGACCTCCGCCAGGCACTGAAGGACTACCAAGCGGGCGATATCGTAAGTCTCCGGATTTACAACACGCAGGCCAAGACCCGCCGCATCGAACGGATTCGCCTGGGCGACTGAAAAGCGTCCTTCCTCTTCCCCGGAGCGCGTGGCCAGAGACAAGGTTGCGCGCTCCACTCTTAACCAGACCCTTGGGGTCTTACCATTCGGCATCATTAAGTTGATACTGAACGAATTAACTTTCGTTCGGACCGGCCGTCTGACAGGAACGGAGGGTTGATGGACGGACAAACGGCGCACTTCATCGAAACCATGGGCCTGGCTCTCGAGTCCGACGGCCTCCCCCGCATCGCGGGCAGAATCTTCGGGTTGCTGCTGGTGAGCGAGGAGGCCCGTTCACTGGACGACCTGGCGGCAGAGCTTGGGGTCAGTAAAGCGAGCGTCAGTACCAACGCACGCCTGCTGGAGAACCGGGGCGTGCTGGAGCAGGTGAGCCGGCCCGCAGACCGGCGGGACTACTACCAGGTACCCCCGGATCTGTTCAGTCACACCATGGCGCAGCGGGTGGCCCGGTGGCAGCGGTTCCATGAGGCCATCGGAGCCGCCCGGACCAGCCTGCCGATCAGGAGCCCGGAGGTCCGGGAGCGGCTGGAGGAATACGAGCGGGCCTACGCCTACATGTCGCGGGTGATCAAGGAAGCGCTGGGGCGGTGGCAGGCCAGGAGAGAAAAACAGATGACCAAGGCTGGGGTGTCCGGGTGATGGAGCGGTTACGAATCGCCGGGATGGGTCTGGTCGTAATGGCGGGTGCGGCCTGCGTGGGAACGCCGTCACTCGGCGGAGTTGCCGGGGTGGCTCCCAGCCCGAACGCCGCCTGGACCCCACCCGCCAGGGAGGCGCGGACGGACACCGTAGAGCGGACGGCCGTGCCGGCTGACCTGGAGCAACGGATCAAGCAGTTGAGCCTGGCGGAGGTGGTCGACCTGGGGCTGCGGAACAACCCTCAGACCCGGGTGTCCTGGGCGAATGCCCGGGCCGCCGCCGCCGCATACGGCTCGGAGCGGGGGGCTTACTTCCCCACGATTGATGGCGACGTGACCGGCACCCGGCTCCAGACCGTTGCGTCCCAGGGTCGAAGCGCCGTTACCCAATCGGTCTTCAGCCCCAGCCTGAGCCTCAGCTACCTGCTGTTTGACTTCGGCGGACGCTCGGGCACAGTGGGAGCCGCGCGAAACAGCCTCCTGGCGGCCAACTACACGCACAATGCTACCCTCCAGGACGTCGTGCTGCAGATTCAGACGGCCTACTTCCAGTACGTGGCCAATCGCGCCCTGCTGCAGGCGCAGCAGATCACCACGCGGGAGGCACGAACCAACCTGAAGCGGCGGAAGCCCGCCGTCGGGTTGGCGTTGCCACGATCGCCGACGTCCTCCAGGCCCGCACGGCAGCCTCGCAGGCGGAGCTGGCAGCCGAGACCACGGAGGGTGATCTCCAGACTTCCCGAGGCGCGCTGGCGCTGGCGCTGGGATTGCCCGCAAACCTGCCGTACGACATCGACTCCACCGCCGGTCAGCCACCGGTCTCGGTGCTGGCCGACAGCGTGGATGCGTTGATTGCCCGGGCGGTCGAAGCCCGCCCTGACCTGGCCGCGGCGCGGGCCGACTATGAAGCGTCGCGATCCGAAATCTCGGTGGCGCGCGCCAGCCGGCTCCCGTCGCTCCAGCTGAACGGCACCGGCGGCCGCACCTACACCACGACGCTTCCTAACGGCGGCAACAACTACACCGTCTCGCTGGGCCTCGGAATACCGATCTTTGCCGGCTTCTCCCGGCTCTACGATCAGCGCGAGGCCGTGGCCCTGGCCGACGCCGCTCGGCCCGGGCGAGTGCTCTTGGCCAGCAGGTGGTGTTCCAGGTCTTCAGCTCCTATCACTCCCTCCAGACGGCGGCCCGCCGGGTGGCCACCAGCGAGGATCTCATGGCCAGCGCGGAGCAGTCCAACGAGGTGGCGCTTGGCCGCTACCGCTCCGGCGTCGGCTCGGTGCTCGATCTGCTCTCGGCGCAGATCGCGCATTGGCCGACGCCCGGGCCCAGCAGGTACTGCCCGGCTCGAATGGAACACCTCGCTCGCGCAGCTGGCCCATGATGCGGGAGTGCTGGATACCCGGGGCGGCAGCTCGCTCCGGCTCCGCCGGACTCCACCCAGTCAACCCCACAATGACCGCCATGCCTCACGTCCTGATTCGGGCTGCTCACGCCCTGCCTGCCCTGGCTCTGTCCTGGCTGCGTGCTCCGACGACGCGCCGCCGCCACGCCGCCGGTGCCGGTCACCGTGGCCACCGCGGAACGGCGTCCGGTCCCGTTCGAGCTTGCGGCCACCGGGACGGTCGAGCCGCTCCAGACCGTGGCGGTGCAGGCCGCAGGTGGCGGGCCGCTTGCGCCGGGTCGGCTTCCGGGAGGGTGACGAGGTGCAAGCAGGGGCAGGTGCTCTTCGAGCTCGATGCCCGGCCCTATCCGGGCCGCGCTCGACCAGGCGCTTGCCGCCCTGGCGCGCGACCGGGCTCAGGCGACCAACGCCGCGCAGGAAGCGGCCGCTACGAGACGCTGGCGGAGAAGCAGTACGTCACCGCCCAGCAGTACGAGCAGGTGCGCACCACGCGCCGCGGCCACCAGGCAACCCTGGCCGGGAGCCAGGCCGCGGTGGACGAGGCGCGGCTCAACCTCCAGTACGCCACCATCCGGGCCCCGATCGCCGGCCGGACCGGGAGTCTCCTGGTGCGTGAGGGCAACCTGGTGCGGGCCAATACGACGCAGCCGCTGGTGACCATCAACCAGATCCGGCCGATCCTGGTGCGGTTTGCGGTGCCGGCGGCCAACCTGCCGCTGATCCAGGAGCACCTGGGCAAGGGTGTCGGTGGTGCGGGCCGAGCCGGTGGGCGGGGGCGCAACCAGCGAGGGCACGCTCGAGCTTCGTGGACAACGCGGTGGACACCACCACCGGCACCATCCTGCTCAAGGGCACGTTTCCCCAACGACGACGGCGCGCTCTGGCCCGGCGAATTCGTCAACGTGCGGCTCCAGCTCTACGTGGACACGGACGCGCTTAGTGATCCCGGCCGCGCGCGGTGGTGTCGGGCCAGCAGGGCAGCTTCGTGTTCGTGATCCAGCCGGACAGCTCGGCGGCCACGAAGGCCGGTGACGGTGGACCGGACCGCGGGCGAGCTCGCCATCGTGAGCGGCGAGGTCCAGGCGGGCGACCGGGTCGTGATCGACGGCCAGCTGCGGCTGCGGCAGGGCTCCAAGGTCCAGATCAAGGCCGCGGCGCGACACCGCGCGGCTGGGGAGCGCTATGAACTTCACCGAGCTCTTCATCCGCCGGCCGGTCATGACCACCCTGGTCATGGCCGGCATGCTGATCTTCGGGCTGGTGGCCTACCGGCAGCTCCCGGTGAGCGACCTGCCGGCGGTGGACTACCCCACGATCTCGGTGAGCGCGAGCCTGCCGGGCGCGAGCCCCGAGACGATGGCGTCCTCGGTGGCGACGCCGCTGGAGAAGGAGTTCTCCACCATCCCCGGCATCGAGACGATGACCTCGACCAGCAGCCAGGGCAGCACGTCGATCTCGCTCCAGTTCGCCCTGAGCCGCAACATCGACGCCGCCGCCCAGGACGTGCAGGCCGCGATCTCGCAGGCCCTGCGCCAGCTGCCCCAGGACATGCTGCCGCCCAGCTTCCGGAAGGTGGACCCGTCGTCGTCGCCGATCCTGTACTACGCCCTCCGGACCACCACCCTGCCGCTGCCGCAGCTCAACGAGTACGCCGAGACCTTCCTGGCCCAGCGGCTCTCGACCGTCGACGGGGTGGCGCAGGTGCAGGTGTTCGGCTCGATGAAGTACGCCGTGCGGATCCAGCTCGACCCCCAGCAGCTGGCCGCCCGGAGCATCGGGATCGACGAGGTGGCGGCCGCGGTGCGAGAACGGCAACGTGAATCTGCCGACCGGCGATCCTCTGGGGCACCGACAAGGCCTACTCGGTGGAGAGCCAGGGCCAGCTCACCAACGCCGCCGACTTCGGCGCGCTGGTGGTGGCCTACCGCGACGGCGCCCCGGTCCGGCTGGGCGACCTGGGCCGGGTGATCGACAGCGTGCAGGACACCAAGCGGGCGAGCTGGTTCAACGGCCAGCGCGCCGTGGTGCTCGCCGATCCAGCGGCAGCCCGGCACCAACACCGTGGCGGTGGCCGAGCGGGTCAAGGCGGAGGTGGAGAAGCTGCGGCCGCAGATCCCGCCGTCGATCGAGATCGCCACGCTCAACGACCGCTCGCTGACGGTCAAGGCCTCGGTGGACGACGTGAAGTTCACCCTCTTCCTGGCGCTCTGCCTCGTGGTGATGGTGATCTTCCTCTTCCTCCGGAACCTCCGGGCCACGCTGATCCCGAGCCTCGCGCTCCCCATGTCGCTGGTGGGGACCTTCGCGGTGATGTACCTGCTGGGCTTCAGCCTCGACAACCTCTCGCTGATGGCGCTCACCCTCGCGGTCGGGCTTCGTGGTGGACGACGCCATCGTGGTGCTGGAGAACATCGTGCGCCACATCGAGCGGGGCGAGCCGGTGCTGCAGGCGGCGATCAACGGCAGCCGGGAGATCACCTTCACGGTGATCTCGATGACGCTCTCGCTGGTCGCGGTGTTCATTCCGGTGCTGTTCCTCGGCGGGCTGATCGGCCGGCTGTTCCAGGAGTTCGCCGTCACCATCGGCGTGGCGATTCTGGTGTCGGGCTTCGTCTCCCTCACCCTCACGCCCATGCTGTGCAGCCGCTGGCTCAAGCCGCACGTGGCCGAGGAGCGGCACGGCCGGCTCTACCAGATCATCGAGCGGGCCTGGGAGCGGTCGCTCGCGTGGTACGAGCGCACGCCTCCGCTGGGCCATGGACCGCCGCCCGCTGGCGATGGCGTTCAGCGCCGCTGATCCTGATCGGCACCGTGGTGCTCGTCCGGGTGGTGCCCAAGGGCTTCATCCCCAGCGAGGACCAGAACCAGCTGTAGCGGCACGACCGAGACCGCGGAGGGCACCAGCTACGACGCGATGGTCCAGCACCAGCGGGCGGCCGCGGCGATCGTGCAGGAGGACCCCAACATCGACGGCTTCATGTCGGCCGTCGGGGTCGGCGGGCGGACCAGCACGGTGAACCAGGGCCGGCTCATCATCCACCTCAAGCCGGCGCGACGAGCGCGAGATGACGCGCCGACGAAGTGGCCCGGTCCCTCACCCGGAAGCTCGCGGCGGTGCCGGGCATGCGGGTGTTCATCCAGAACCCGCCGGTGCATCAACATCGGCGGGCCGGGCGTCCAAGAGCGAATACCAGTTCACCCTCAAAGCTCCGACATCGAGGCGCTGTACCAGGGCGCCGCCGCGCTGGAGCAGCGGATGCAGGAGCGTGCCCGGCCTCACCGACGTCACCAGCGACCTCCAGATCAAGAACCCGCAGGTGCAGGTGGCGATCGACCGCGACCGCGCCGCGGCGCTCGGCATCGACGTGAACCAGATCGAGAGCGCGCTCTACAACGCGTACGGCGCCCGGCAGGTGAGCACCATCTACACCCCGAACGACCAGTACTGGGTGGTGATGGAGCTGCTGCCCCAGTACCAGCGGGACCTCTCCGCCATGAACCTGCTGCACCTCAGCGGACGCGAAGGGGTGTCGGTGCCGCTGGGCAGCCTGGCCCAGGTGACGCCGGCCACCGGCCCGCTGACGGTGAACCACTCCGGGCCAGCTCCCGTCGGTGACGCTGTCATTCAATCTGGTGCCGGGCACCTCGATCGGCACGGCGGTGGAGCGGGTGGAGGCGGCGGCGCGCGAGGTGCTGCCGTCCACCATCAGCACCAGCTTCGCCGGAACGGCCCAGGCCTTCCAGGCGGCTCAGCAGGGTCTGCTGGTGCTGCTGGTCCTGGCGGTCCTGGTGATCTATCTCGTGCTCGGCATCCTGTACGAGAGCTTCATCCACCCGCTCACCATTCTCTCGGGGCTTCCCTTCGCCGGGTTCGGCGCCCTGCTGGCGCTCGCGATCTTCGGGCTGGACCTCAGCGTCTACGCCTTCGTCGGCATCATCATGCTGGTCGGCATCGTGAAGAAGAACGCCATCATGATGGTCGACTTCGCCATCGAGGCGGAGCGTCGCGAGGCACGAGTGCGCACGACGGCCATCCTCGAGGCGGCGTCGGGTGCGGTTCCGGCCGATCATGATGACCACGCATGGCCGCGCTGATGGGCACCCTGCCGATCGCGCTGGGACACGGCGCCGGAGCCGAGTCGCGGCGGCCACTCGGCATTGCCGTGGTAGGCGGGCTGGTCTTTTCGCAGATCATCACCCTCTACATCACGCCCGTGGTGTACACCTATCTCGACGCCTGGCAGCAGCGGCTGGCGCATCGAAAGGCTGCTCAGCCGGTGGATTATTCCGACACCCGCCCGGGAGAGGCGAGCGCGGCCAGGGCCACGGGGTAATGCCCGCCCTCCTCCGGGCCCTGCGACACCGGAACTACCGCCTCTTCATATCCGGCCAGCTTATTTCGCTGATCGGCACCTGGATGCAGTCGGTGGCCGAGAGCTGGCTGGTATACCGGCTCACCGGCTCGCCCGTACTCCTCGGCGTCGTCGGATTTGCCAACCGCATTCCCGTCCTCCTTTTCTCGACCGTGGGCGGCGCAGTGGCGGACCGGTACAACCGGCAGCACATCGTGATCGCTACCCAGGTGGCCTCGATGTGCCTGGCCGGCATGCTCGCGTTTCTCACGCTGAGCGGTCTGGTCCAGGTCTGGCACCTCATGGCCATCGCCGCCGCGCTCGGCATTGTCAACGCCTTCGATATACCAGCCCGACAGTCTTTCGTGGTTCAGCTGGTGGCCCGGGAGGACCTTCAGAACGCCATCGCGCTCAACTCCTCGATGTTCAATGGTGCCCGGGTAGTCGGTCCGGCGGTGGCGGGGGTGCTGGTGGCAACGGTGGGCGAGGGGTGGTGCTTCTTTGGCAACGCCCTGAGCTATGTCGCTGTCATAGTCGGCCTGCTCATGATTCGGGTCAGCTCCCCTCCCAAACCGGAGCGTCCGCCCTCCGCACTCGCGCATGTGGCCGAGGGATTTCGATTTGCTCTGGGGTCGCGCCCTATCCGGGCGCTGCTGCTGCTGCTTGGGCTGGTCAGTCTGATGGGATCGCCCTATGCCGTGCTCATGCCGATCATCGCCGACCAGAGCTTTCATGCCGGCGCCCGCGGGCTTGGCATTCTCATGGGCGCTGCCGGCGTGGGTGCTTTCATCGGAGCGTTGAGCCTCGCCCGGCGAACGACCCTTCGCGGCTACGGACGGAGTATCGCCTACGCGGCCATCGGGCTGGGAACCAGCCTGGTGGCTTTTTCCATGGCTGGGCGCCTGTGGCTGGCGGTGGCGCTGCTGGTACCGGTGGGCTTTGCCATGATGATGCAAATGGCCGCTACGAATACCCTCATTCAATCCATGGTGCCGGACGCGCTGCGAGGCCGGGTGATGGCGATTTACTCGATGATGTTCATGGGAATGGCGCCGGTGGGGGCGCTGCTCGCCGGTGTTCTGGCGGAGCGATTGGGGGCGGCACCCACGGTGGCGCTGGGGGGTGCCTTCTGCATCGCCGGCGGCCTGCTGCTTCTGTGGAGACTACCGGCGATCCGGGACGACGCCAGGCGCCTGATCCTGGACCAGCAGTCGCTGGCTCTACCGCAGTCTCCCGCCGGAGCGGAGCCGGCGCCGACCGGGTTCTCAGGGAGCTCGACTCGGCCGTAACCGGTCGGGTAAGAGGGCCAGCAGCCCGGTCGACGACCAGTCCACGTTGACCAGAGCCACGCCCATCAGGATGACCCCCGCCGCCACCAGCATCCGCGCCGTTACCGGCTCGTGCAAAATCGCCCAGCCCATGAGCACGGCTACTATCGGATTGACGTAGGCGTAGGTGCCGGCCTTGGCGATGGAGGTGACCCCGAGCAGCCAGATGTAGGCGGTAAAGCCAACCAGCGAGCCGAACACTACCAGATAGCCCCACGAGGCCGCAGCCTCCAAGGAAACCCGGCTTACATCGAAGCCGCGGAACTGACCCGAGAGCGCGGCGGTGAGCAGAAGAAGGACCCCGCCGGCGATCATCTCGATGCTGGTCGCCACGAAGGGCGATTTCGGCAGCGCGGCGGTCTTGGAGACCACCGAGCCCCAGGCCCAGGAAGCCGACGCCAGAACCAGGATCGTGGCGCCCACCGGATCCACCCGCGATTCGGAGGATCCCCGCCCCGAAACCAGAAGGGCCACTCCCGCGAGTCCGAGCAGCAGCCCAGCGACTACACGCTTGGTCGGCCGGGGACCTCCCCGAGCCCACTCGAGGCCCACCATCCAGATCGGTGCCACGGCGATCAGCACTGCGGCGAGCCCCGAAGGAACCGTCTTCTCGGCCCACGCCACGCTGGCGTTGCCGCCAAGCAGGAGGAAGCCGCCGATGACTGTGGCGGATCGCCAGTGTTTCAGGGTAGGGGCGGCGTGGCCCCGAAGTCGAGCCCACGCATAGAGCAGAACGCCGGCCAGCACGAACCGGGTGCCCGATAGGAGGTGCGGTGGGATATCCATCACCGCAACCCGCATTGCGAGATAGGTCATTCCCCAGCACACATAGACCGCGAAAAAGGCGATCGCGATCTTCCAGCGCATTCCTTGCGGCACGGAACCCCCGGTCGGCGAGCGCTATAACTAGCAAGCAACTGGTGCCGCCGGAAGTTCCCCGGCAAGAATCGGGAGGATCAGATCCAGAGGAAGGCTGGATGATCGTGACCGGTCACCGCCACGATCACCCGCTCATACAGCCGGGGGCCGTTCTCGCTGTTGGTGAATACGACCACCGCACGCCCGTTGCGCGGGTCGGCGATCACGAAGTTGCGGAAGGAGTTGTTGGCTCCCCAATGCCAGAGCACCTCGCCGTTCTCATCTTGCTGGATCCCCCATCCCAATCCCCAGGAAAGCGCGCTGTTGAGACGCACGGCGGGCGAGAGCATGGCCTGGCGAGTATCGGTCTTGAGATCCAGACCCGACCCCGAGGCGGATACCACGCGGGTCAGGAATCGGGCGTAATCGCTCACCGTCGTAAGAAGCGAGCTCGCCGCGTTGGGCACTATGTAGAGCGGGAGTGTCGACCACTGCGAATTGACCAGCGGGACGGCGCGGGCAGCCTCGGCATAGCGCCAGTCTTCCAGGGGCACACCCCATTCTCTGGCGATGATCAGCGCTCTTCGGCCGATCGCCGCCTGGACGTCGAGCCGATTCTCCTGCCCGTCGTACCCTGCCGCCATGCGGGACTCGAACTCGGGCAGCCAGGTGTAGCTGCTGTGCTTCATGTCGAATGGGTCGAGTACCTGCTCCCGCATCACCCGGGCGAAGGGCTTTCCGGTTACGCTTTCGACCACCCGCTGGAGGTAGAAGTAGGCCTCACCCGAATAGCTGAACTTCCGGCCCGGCTCGCTCGTGGGCTCGAGCGGTCCCGGCTGGGTGCGCCAGTTGGGGAGGCCGGTTGTGTGACAGAGGGCCTGGCGGATGGTGACCGACCTGATGCGCGGACCCGCTTCGGGTAGCGGCAGGTAGTGATACAAGGCGCGGTCCAGCTCCAGAGCCTTCGCATCAACCAGCTTCAGCACTGCGTACGCGAAGAGCGGTTTACCGAGCGAGGCCGCCTCGAACACGGTTTCCGGCACCGCAGGCTGAGCCGGATCTGCCACCGCGTACCCGAAGCCGCGAGTCCAGACTCGGCCATTCTCGACGACGCCGAGGCTCAGGCCGGGCACCGATGCCAGCTCGAGTAAGCGGGGTAATTGTCGCAGAAGGGTGGCGCTGGGCGCCCAGCTGGGTCCGGTAGACTTGCCGGCAGAGAGCACTGCCTGGGCCGGCCAGGCCACCCTGGCCCGAGTGGCCCCGAGGAGGGCTCCCGCAGTTCCCATCATAAAGTGGCGACGGCTCAAGGACATCTGACGCCTCACCAACACTGGACCCGGACCGCGTGAAGCCGGCCTGGAGGCAAACCGCCAAGACCTTACGCAGCGATCGGCCATGCGTTTCGCGTACACCAGCGGACGGTCCTTACTTCCTGTAGATACTCGGTGCTCCGAAAGGGTTGCGCGAAGACTTCCGGAGGCGTCTTATCAAAGTCATGGACTCAGCTTCTACCCAGCGGCGCAAGCCCGCGGGCCCGCGGTTGCCAGCCGACGCTCACATCGGGCGGGTTCGGCTGCGGGTAGCGGATCTCGAGCGATCCCTCGGCTTCTATCGCGACGTTCTCGGGTTCGCCATCCAGCGCGATCTGGGTGGCGCTCTTATGCTCGGGCCGCGGGAGACGGGTGAAGCAGCGGCAGTGCAGGAAGAGCCCGGGTTAGTGGCGCTGGTGGAGCAACCCGGCATCTCCCGGCGGCCGATGCGTCCGCGCACTGCGGGGCTGTATCACGTCGCGTTCCTGGTTCCTACCCGGCAGGAGCTCGGCCGAGCATTGCTGGGCCTCAGCCGTACCGGGTATACGCTTCGGGGAATGTCCGACCATGCCGTGAGCGAGTCACTGTACCTGGATGATCCGGATGGCAATGGTCTCGAGATCTACGCCGATCGACCCCGCGAGCTCTGGCCGGTGGTGAACGGCGCCGTGCAGATGACCGTAGACCCCATGGATGTAGAGGGTGTGGTCTCGGCGGCGGGGGATGCAAATAACCAGTGGGCGGGGCTTCATCCCAATACGATCGTCGGGCACGTCCATTTTACGGTCTCGGACATGGAGCGCGCGGTAGCCTTCTATCGTGATGTGATCGGCTTCGACGTCATGATGCAGATACCCTCGCTCACCGCCGTATCGGCCGGTGGATATCATCACCACCTGAACCTGAATACCTGGGCCGGGCCTGGCGCACCGCCTGATTCGGACAATGTTGCTGGACTGATCGCCTGGGAGCTCAAGGTGCCCGATGCCCAGGATCGCCGGCGTCTCATTGATCGGGCCGCAGCATCGGCAGCGCAGACTGACCAGCATGACGCCAGCGCTCCGGGATCCGGACGGCGCGCTGATCGAGGTTGTCGGTTAGGAGCTAGTGCCGCTGCCCCAGTGCCTGACTCACCACGCTCATCATCTCAGCCAGGGTGAACGGCTTCTCGATGGTGAGGACGGAGCCTAGCAGCGTGACGTTCCCCAGCAGGTCGAGGCGTTTGGTTTGACCGCCGCCGGACATGGCAATGATCGGGGTTCCCGGCGTGTGGGTGAGCAGTTCGAGAATCGTCTGAATGCCGTCCTTGTTGGGCATGTGCAGGTCGGTGATCACCAGGTCGGCCCCGCCGTTCCGCCAAAGCCGGAGAGCCTCCAACCCGTCTGCTGCTTGCAGCACCTCGTGTCCGGCCCGACTCAGCAGCGCATGCAGCGAACGACGAATGCCCGCGTCGTCGTCCACCACCATGATGCGCCGGCGGTTTGGGACCACCTTGCTGGGTTCAACGTTGTGAACGGGAGGCATACACCGGGCAGGCGCACGACTCGGGCCAGTGGCGCATGCTCAGCCGTCACTGCATGATGGGGCTTCCCCGCTGAATTTTTTAGCGCGTTCAGTTGCCCGATTCACCGCGAAAAACACGCTGCCTTGGGTCAGGAAGTGAGACCCGGCGTCGTTTTTCTGGTCGCTCCTAGGGGAGATGGCCGTTCCGCCATGGGGGCAAGAACTTAAGCCTCCCCCGCCCACCAAGCGACCAACTTTCGTGCGGTGACGTTACCTCGGGAAGAAATGTATGTTAGTCACTGACAACGACTTAGTGAAGCCAGAGAGCGGCGTACTCCCTGCTTTAGCAGTTGCCCGGCACCAAACCCCGGGAGCTTGTGTGAGGGCTGTGAGTTTGCCTGCTACAGGGATCGGGAAGGCGGCGCTCTTGATGGCCCTCCTCCTCGCTTCGGCCGAAAGGGCAGAAGCCCAGGTGGGATTGGCGTCGCGCGAGAGCCGGGTGGCGCTCATCGCACACGTGCCGTCCCACGCCTCGATGCAGGCGGTGAGTTCACCCCGGGTGCTGGGGGTGCGGGGTTCAGTTCGTGAGGGGAAGGTTACCGTTCGTCTGGCCAGCAACGGCGGATACCGGTTGCTGGTGCATGGAACTGGCCACCTGGGACACTCCCGAGAGGGCACGACTGCGCGAATCTGGGTGCAAGGCGCGGACGGCCACTTCCACGAGCTGCAGAAAAACTCCCCCGTTACCGTGGCTCAGGACCAGAGACACGCGGGGGAGCTGGAGCGAGACATCGTCTACCGCTTCGAAGCTTCCGGGCCGGCCGACGAGCCGGTGAGTCTGCCGGTGCGTTACGAAATTGCCGTAAGACCCGTCCTGTAACACGGCTTCCGGTTTACTTCACCTCAAAATCCTTGGACTCGGTGTCGCCGCCGAGCGTGAGAGTCACCCGGTACTTGCCCTTCGGCCACCCGCTCGGCTTGGAGATGTGAAACTCGGTCGCCTCGTTCCCGCTCGGCGCAATGCTGCGAGAATCTTCCTTCACGACCTGACCACCATCCTCATAGGTCCAGCGAGCCGTCACCGTGGCATTGGGTGAGCTGCCCTGGGTCAGCGCCACAACGTAAATCGTATCGCGAGGCGAGAACGTAGTGGTGGCGTCGGTCACGCGCTTATCGGCCGACAACTTCTTCCCCAGCTGAACCTCGGAAATCGCCAGCTCGGTGTTCGTCGTCGTGGCGGTACCAGTGGCCGCCGTGTCGGAGCCCTTCTTGCACCCGACGCTTGTCGCGAGGGACAGACCGGCGAGCAGCAACGCTGCATAGCGTGTCATCATTGGCTGTCTCCGGCTCAGGCTTCGGGAATCCGAACAACCTGTCCAGGATAGATCAGGTCGGGATCCTTGATGGTGTCTCGGTTTGCCTCGTAGATACGGCGCCACTGCTGGGCATCGCCATACTCCCGCTTGGCGATCTTGGAGAGGCTGTCACCCTTCTTGATCGTGTAGGTCCGCCCCACTCCAGCGTTCGGGCTCGCGGCGGTGGAGGAGCTCCCTCCCTCGACATCGGAAAAATCGGCTTTGGGCCGGTCGTCTCTAGCCATCAGGCCTCCTCCTATGGATTGGTTCCCGTCTCACCCCACACCGCGAAAAGTGGGGGTTCGTTTCCAGGAGCATTGTGACTCGGCTCACCCAGCCAGCTGGAAGGGGTCTGGTCCACTTCGTTTCTACGAGAGGGCGCCCAACTTTTTGACAGCAGGAGGATTCTCCGAGTGTGTACGATGTAGCTGGTTTTTGTCCACAGCGTGTGGACATGTTGGGATCGGTAGTAAGTCGCTGCTAAGACATGGATATAGCTATCAACATCGGCCCCACATTTTCCAGAGCTGACCCGAAGAGAAATGAGCGCTTGCCGGGCGCGGCAAAATCGCGAAATTATCACTCGCCTTCCCCTCTGATTTTCGTGGTCATCCCCGAGGTCGTCTGATGGTGCGTGAAGCTCGATTGCGACCCGAGTTCGCACATCTGTACCCATGCTCGAGGCTGGGGCCTGGCGTCCTGCGGCCCAGATAGCGGAGAGGGTGGCGGCAACGCGCCTGCTTCAACTATCGGACACCTACGTGTTCCATGACCGGGTTCTCACCGACGCCCATTTCGAGTTCCGAGGGGGCACTCCCCGCCAGCACCTCGATCCGTCGAAGGGAGCCGCCTAAAAGCAGAGCCACCCGGCCCTCTGCAGCAGCACTGCTGTGCCCCCCATGAACCGCTGCCTGCTGTATTTCTGCCCTACATCCGGAACCTCGACGTGGAAGTGGTGTGGCTCAATCCGGTGTACCATCCCGGTGACGACAACGGCTACGACTGAGAAGGGGATCCAGCGTGCCTGACGCCGGCCGGCTCGTAGGCATCCCTGGCGGGAAGTCCTACCTCGTGGGTGCAGTGCCCCTGACGATCGGGCGGGAGCCATCCTCGAATGTCCCGGTGCATAGCGAGGAGGTCTCACGTTCGCATGCGTACATACTGCGCACGCCGCAGGGATTCCTGCTGGTGGATAGCAGCCTCCACGGCACCTACGTCAACGGGGAGCGGGTGCAGGCGCAGCGAATCCTCGTCGACGGGGACCTGGTTCAGATCGGCGCCGAAACGTTCCGGTTCGACCTGAAGAGCGCCGACGCGCCGTCCGATTCAGGCCCCATGCCGGGCGGCGCACCCGAGACCAGCCAGTACGCCCGCACTGTGCCGCTGGGTGCAGGCGCTACCGAAAGCTGAGGCTGGCGCTGGCACTGGCCGAGCGAGACTCGTGGAAAAGCCGGGTCCGGACCTGGGTCAAGCGCTATGGCCCCAGTGAGGTGGCCGGCATCGCGATGGCGCTGGCGCTTCATGGCTAGTCCAGCAATCGACCGGTAACGTCATCGCCGCTGCGTACGGCGCCTCCATTGGCGAGGCTCTGGGATTTTATGGCTCGCTGGTGACCCGCGAGATGATCCAGGAGGCCTATCACGCTGGGGCTCGACGTGCCCCTTACGGAGTTTCCGAAATGATCCGCACCTGGCGCGGTCTGTTCCTCGATTCGGTCCCGCCGAGGTGCTGGACACCGGGCTGGTCCGGCCGCTGGCGATGGCCGTTTGCACCCGGTTGCTAGGATGGGGTCCCGGCATCATCGCCGGTAAGGTCCTGGCTGACGTGGTGTTCTATCTGCCGGTAATCGGGTCTACGAGCACCGGCGCGGCAAGCGACATGACGCAGAACGGCCACCCCACCCGGGTGGCCCGCAAATTCATACGCACTGTTATGGCGCCGCATACCGCAAACGGCCAGGGAGGGAATTCCCCGAACACTGTGATTTTCAGTTGCAGCCGGGTCGGTTCAGTGAAAAACGCTGAGCTAATACTGAGTGGCTTGGGTGTAAGCAGTTGCGAGATCGATTGTGATATCCCGTCAAAGCCGGGTTCTTAGAGTTCCGCTCAGTTGGCACCGTGTCGGCACACAGTTCAGTTCTTGCAGTGGAAAGTTGGTTCTTGCCTCCGGAGCAAGAGGTCGCGCGTTCGAGTCGCGCGGGCCCACTCCGGAACATCTTCCCCCACTTGCAGATCCATGCCGGTGGGGCTTTTCCTTTTCCTCATTTACGGTTTCTGGGGTAATGCTCCGGTCTGACGGGGCACGTCACGAGGACACGCCTTGACAGGAGAAGGCTCGCAGGTGCTACACTGCGGAGCATGCCATCAACCGATCATCAACGCTGGGCACGGGTCCCGCTTGGACTTGCCTGGGAGCGGCCGGGGATGCCGACGGCATGGACTCGGGTCCTTGAGCGGAACCCCCAAACGATTAACCCGGGTCCACTACCTGTCTATGTCTGGCTCGACACCTTAGCAAGGCGCTGGACGTCCTAACCGTAAAGCTCTAGTTCAGGGAGGGGGCGCGAATGAGCCCGCAACACATGTCCACTTCTCCACCAGCGCTGGCAGATGGCGCGCCCCCCCGCTAGTTGTGTGTCCAGGCCGAGGGCTCCGCAGCAAGCGTCGCACCTTGTCGACAACGCGTCCCCGGTATACGGACCGCCATCCTGATCGGTGGTCCTCGTGGCATATCGTGTGCGGCACCTCGGCCAAGTTAGAGAGGCGATCGAGCCGACACGGATTTTGGTGATTCGGCACCTCCGGCTCCCCACCCACGGCTCTACACACGGGTGCGAAAGCTGTAGTATTTCGATTGGCGATAGGAGAAGTTGGTCAATGGGTGAACTCTTGCTGGTTGCCCTCGCGGGGTTCTGCGCCTCCCTGGTCGATGGCGCGCTCGGGATGGGCTTCGGGCCCACCAGCTCAAGCATCTTGCTCGGAGCCGGCCTCAGTCCGGCGACGGTCTCGGGCACGGTCAACATCGCCAAGGTCGCCACCGGCGTCGCCGCGGCCATCTCCCACTGGCGGTTCCGCAACATCGATCACCGACTGGTCCTCCAGCTCGCCATCCCGGGATGTGTGGGTGCGGTGGCCGGGGTCACGGTGCTCTCGCAGGTCGACGGCGACACGCTTCGCCCGATCCTGTCGGCCATGTTGATCCTCGTCGGCATCCGCATCCTCGTGCGGTTCAGCACCCCGGTCGCCATCGACCCCAAGGAGTACACGAGTTACCGACCCCGACCGCATGCCGCCGTTCGATTCACGCGGGGTCGTCCCGCGCCGCCGTCGGTGGCGTGACCAACGGGCTGATCGGTGCTTGGGGCCCCATCGTCACCCCATTCCTGCTTCACCGAGGCCTGTCGCCCCGCTTCGCGGTGGGCTCGGTGAACACGGCCGAGGTCGCTGTGGCGGTGGTTGCCGCCGGATCGATCCTCGCGTCGGCCGGTACGGGCGACCCAAGCGGCAAATCGTGGCCGCCATGCTCACCGGCGGGGTCATCGCCGCCCCGGTCGCCGCGTGGTCCGTCCGCCACCTGTCAGCGCGTCCGATGGGCCTGGCCGTGGCCGCCCTCTTGCTGCTCACCAATGCACGGGAGCTCGGCAAGTGGGCTGAACTGGGTTGGTCGACCTGGTTCGCCTACGGCGCCATCGTCGTCCTCGTGTGCCTTGCGGCCCTCCGGCCCCGCCGAGATCCTGGGCCTCGAGGTGGCCGACGTGTCCTTCGGCCGCGAGACCATGACCTCCGCGCGAACGAACACCGCCGGCTCAAGACGCGAACCAGTCATGGGTCGTCCCCCTCTGGCCGCAGCTCCGCGAGTTTCTGCGCATCTACGTCGATAAGCGCGTGATCGACCGCGGCGGCACGCTGCTCTTCCGCTCATCAGCGGGTGGACGCCCCTCCGGAGCAAGAGGTCGGGCATTCGAGTCGCGCCGGGCCCGATCCGGAACCCCAGTGCTCCGAGCCTGTCCTTCAGTGCTTCCTGATGCTGCTCACCCGGTATTCCACTACCTCCGACCTACGCGAAGGATGCCCAGCGATACGGCACGCCGAACGCCCGCGGCGGGCGAGGCGGAGGCGCCTCGGCCAGCACGCCAGCCATTAAAAGCGCCTCGACTGCTTCCCGACCATCTATCGACGGACAACCCTGACCGGGCGGTGAGTAAACCACGGTCAACGACCGCCGCTATATCCGAGAGCACGTCCTCCGGGTGACCTTCCGCCGAATCCAATGAACGATACACGGCCTCGACATAAAACGGCACCGTTTCCTGGTCAGATTGGCTCGAACCCACATATGCCGATTGGGAGCCGTCGATCGCCGAACGTGGCAGGTCTTCTGGGTGATAGTATGCTCCGTCATACTTCACCACTCCGAGGGCAGCTCCCGACCGTGGAACGCCCATGGCGGTTGCCAGAGGCGATAACATCACTACCCAGGGTGCACCTGTCATTTAAGCCGACCACAGCCCTGACTGGCCGATTGAGCTAGCCAGTTGGCCAAGGGTAGCCCAGCAGGCCGAGAAAATCTCCGGAGAAAAAAGCCGGTCTGGCAAACCGGAAACTCAATTACATCCGAGGTCAACTTGGAGATAAGAACGCAAGCTCCGAGTGCCTGATCGGGGTCCCTCGATCCTTATCGATGTACCAGCAACGGGGCACCACTGAACCCTCGGGAAGGAATAGCCGAAGATGGCACACTGGAGGCACACAAATAGACCAAAACGGCCCGCTCTCCTGAGCGGGGCTTACCCGCATAGGTCATCTTTAAACGGCTGTTAACAGGAAAGAAGGGCTCAATGGCCAGGGAGGGAATTAAACCCCCGACACGCGGATTTTCAGGGCGTCAATGACTGATTGTCCAGAACCACTCAGAGCTATTAATCAGGCTGGTCAGAAGCAACCTTAGCCCAAAGCGTATATAAGACCGTTCAGGTCCTCTTAGGATCGTCAAGTCCTCAAAGTTCAGGACTCGTCAGGTACTAAGTCTGGCGGTGCCTCGCAGATCTAGCATCTCCAGGCCGCCGTTCGTGTGCATAACGGCGCCCGGGCGCCACGGCGGCCTACTCCCCGGCGAGCCGGCTCAGCGCTTGGCGAGCCTCCTCCCAGAGCGGGCGGAGCGGCTCGTCGGCGTACCGCCACCAGCGCACGAACCTGCCGTAGTGCATCACCGCTTCGTCCCGACGCCCACGGGCTTCGGCGATCCGGCCGAGATACAGCTCGGCCTGGGTGGCCGAGAAGTACTTGTACGGGTTGAAGCTCCGGAAGTACCGCTCCGCGTCGCGCGTCCGCCCGTCATCGAACAGCAGCTTGCCGACCCGGAGGCGGAGATACTGCTGCGGCTGTTCGAGGTCGAAGCCGTACCATGGAAGCCGAACCAGCGCCGATTCGAATTCCGTCAGCCGGCTGAGATCGCCTCTGACGAGCCCTGCGTAGGCCCCCAGCGCCGCCGCGTATGCGCGAGCGTTGGCTCCCGTGCGGGAGAATCGTCCGCCTCGACGCCCTGGGCCTGTCGCTCGAGAGCTCGCCGCACCGCCTCGACATCGGTCAAGCGACCATCGTCGATGGCGAGCGCCCCGAGCCAGAAGTAGTCCGTCGGCCCTCCTCGACAGCGATCGCTCGCGCGGCACGCCGAGCCGAGGCCGAGTCGGGGAACCCCGAGAGGTGCAGCATGAATCTCCCATCGCGGGCAGACTCTTGTCGGTCGCGGGTCCGGCGGCCAGCCGAGCCAGCGCGCGTCGGGCCGCCGTGATCTGGCCGTTCGGGACGCGAACTTGGAGCAGGCGCCAGAGCGCAAACCTTCGATTGTCCGGCTGGGTGGCGGTGTCCGCCACGGCGGCATAGATCTGCGCCATGCGATCGAGGGCATGCGGCGGCGCGGCCAGCGGTGCCTGGACGCACCCGTCAGCGCCACGGTGTCGAGCACGGCCATGGCCCGCTCGCGCGCTGCAGCGGTGCCCCAAACAAGGTCATGGTTCACCTGGTAACTGCAGGCCTGGTTGCCGCCGAGAGCGACGTAGCCATCGATGAAACGTTGGGCGTCGAGACTGTCGAGGCGCAGAAACCCGTCCTCGATCAGGTGCTCGTAGGCCTCGGCGTAGTAGGGATGGAGCTGCACCGCCCGAGTGAACGCGCCCCGGTACGCTTCGGTCGAACGCAGGGTGACGCCGACGTGATGGTAATAGCTCTCCGCCAGAGCGAGCCACGCCTCGACATCGTCGGGGTACGTGGCAGTCAACGCCTTCAGTGCCTCGACGTCGTCCGCCGATCGCCCGGAGCCGCCTCGCGTCGCGATCGGGGAGCTGATCCGCGAGCTCCAGGGCTCGCCTGCGATAGGCTTTCGCGAGCTTGGCTGGGCACTCCCCCCAGCCGCACAGGTTGCTCAGGCGAAGCCACGCCGAGGCGAAATTCGAGTCGGCCTCGATGGCGCGGTGAAAATGCCGAACTGCGTCACTCCAGTGCGCGGTTCGGTATTCTCGCTCGCCGGCCAGATACTCCTTGAGCGCGGGGAGCGACGACGTCGTCGCCCGGCTGAGGCTGGGCGGCGGGTACTCTCCATCGGTTGGCAGGAGGTTGCGACGCAGGAGCTCCAGCGTCAGCTCGTCCACCAGCGACGACGCGCTGTCGGCCGGCCGTGTCACCCGCACGGCGCCTCGCATCTCGCCGCTCTCGACGTCCTGCACCTCGGCGATGAGCTGGACATCGGCGCCGATCTGCACCGCCTTCCCGGTAACGACGTAGCGGCTGCCCAGGCGGCGGCCGACCTCCCGCGCGTCGTCCGCACTCAGCGCGTTGGAGGCGCTCCCTCCCATCCGCCGCCATCCGGTGAGGACGGTCACCGGATCGATCTTCCGCAGCTGCCCGAGGCCGTCGAGGTTGTACGAGAGCAGGTCGACGATCCCCTCGTGCCACAGCTCCGGATCGGCGCCCGCGGTTCGGAACGGCAGGACGGCAACGCCGGGCACCGCGCTGGAGGCGACCGGCGGACCTGCACCGCCCAGGTGCCCAATGCGCGGCAACGCGATCGCGAGCGCCACCAGCACCACGGCCACGATGGCGGCTATAAAAAGCACGGTGCGACGCGGCGTGATCCGACGACCGGCCTGCGCCTCTGCCGCTGTCGGAGCAATCGGAGACACCCTGACCGCCCACGAGGGCGTCGCGAAACGCCGTTGCCGAAGGGAAGCGGTCGCCGGGACACGCGACAGCGCCCGCATGACCGCCTGCTCCAGCCGGGGCGGCACCGTGTCGCGGACGTGGCGGAGCTGCGGAGCGGCTCCGTGAGCCGGCGAGCCATGACGCCTGGGCGGTGGCCGCGGTGAAAGGCGGCTCGCCCGCCAGCATCTCGTAGAGCACGCAGCCGAGCGCGTAGACGTCGCTCCTCGCGTCGACGCCGCGTCGCCCAAGGCCTGCTCCGGGGACATGTAGGCGGGCGTGCCGATGGCGAGCCCGGTCGCAGGTCAGCTGCGTGGTCGCGGCGCTGCCCACCGCGCGCGCGATGCCGAAGTCGGCCACCAGCGCGTGCCCGCCCTCCAGCAGGATGTTTTCCGGCTTGATATCGCGGTGAATGAGCTCGTGCTCGTGCGCATAGGCCAGCGCATCGGCCACCTCGCGCGCGATGCCGAGCGCCTCGTCCACGGGCAGCTGCCGCTCCCGCCGCAGGCGGTCGCGGAGCGACTCGCCCTCGACATACGGCATCACGTAGTAGAGGAGCCCGTCCGCCTCGCCCGAATCGTAGAGCGGGAGGATGTGCGGGTGCCGCAGCCGCGCCGCGATCCGGATCTCCCGCAGGAAACGCTCGGGCCCGAGCGCAGCCGCCAGCTCGGGCCGCAGCACCTTCAGCGCCACCGGCCGCCCGTGCCGCGGGTCCTCTGCCAGGTAGACCACTGCCATCCCGCCCGCCCCCAGCTCACGCAGGACCAGATAGCGCGGCGCCAGCGCCGACTGGACGCGCTCGAGAGACGTCGTCATCGAGTGGCTGGCAGCATGAGGCTTCGCTCTCGAAGCGGGACCACTCCTGGGAACTGTGGGGTCATGAAAGGGGACGTACCGCTGGATTCTGAACAACGCCGCCAGGCAGAGCACGTGACGGACGCGCTCCGACGGAGCTTGCGGTGGGCCGCCCCCGAGCGGGGAAGCGGCGGATTGGACATTCGGGCCCCTGGACGATGTTCCATACTACGCCCCGGAGCATGAAATCTCAAACTGGCTGGAGGAGTACGACGGACTGGCTCGAATCAGACGTGCTAGCGTCGGCAGCGGCGGTGAGCTAAGCAAT